>CAMYLJ010000023.1 GCA_947259215.1 uncultured delta proteobacterium | reverse complement strand
AAGCCCCTCCGCTGTCTCTCTTTGTCGGTCTCCATCCAGGGCATCCCCGGTGTAAAGGATGTTCCCGGACTTCTGTAAAGCATGAACCCGGACCGGACCGCGCCGCCGCCTAACAAGCCGTTGCAGCAGACGTGGCAACGCTGTGCCCATGTCGCACGTGGTAGAATCGCGGAATCCGAGGCGTCAAGTAGCGCGGTGCAAGGTTGCGCCACGACGCTGAACGCCGATCCGTTAGGCGGCGGACGAAGCCTGCTCGGGATAGTGTGGAAGTCATCCGCCGTTGTATGATTGGGTGGGTGAGTGAGAGCAATCACCGGATGAGGAAGCCAACCATGACCCTGCGAATCCATCTCTTCTGGTTGAGTTCGATCTGTCTCGTCGCCCTTCTCTCCTTGCCCACTTTCGCTTCCGCGGACGCCGATTCCAGCTCGTTCCAGCTCTGCGTCCACAAGCGATCAGGAGCTTTGCGCGCCGTGCCTGCTGCGCACCGTTGCCGCAGAAACGAACGGCCTCTCCCTCCCGATCCTGGAAACGAGACACCTCCGGATCGAAGACTCCACGTTCTAGACGGACCGGGCCAGCCCGTCGGTCTCTACGCGGGTGAGGTTCAGGTGGGTGCGAGCAGTTTCTTGACCCGCATCTACCTCGAAGACCTTGGGGTTTCAATCGCGGTTTCACGTGCGACCGGCGAGCTGATGCCGTTGCAGCGTGTCTTCACCGAGGAAGACTGCCGGGGCCACGCGTTTCTCTCAGCGGCCTTTGCAGACATCGTGTTTCCGACCTTCGATCCGAATGACACGACTCTATACGTGGCATCTCCCGAGATCGTCGCTGACTCACCTTTACTTCGTGGGGCTGACGTGAGCTTCGGCAACTTCTGCGCCAGCTTGGGCACGCCGCGTTCGCGCCCCAACCAACTCCCAGTGGTGCCGTTCCTCGAACCCCTGGGACTTGATTTCCCGCTTGAGCTCCCCCTGGTGATCCGCACCTTGCAGGACCCGCAGTAGTAGAGTCGCACTGTAGAATGATGGTCGATCCGCGCCCCGCCGCCTAACAAGCGATCGTGATTCAGGTCAAGGTTTCTAGGCCTGCCATGCGGTTCTCTCCCGTGCGATGGCGTTGAGGATGGTCAGCAGCTTTCGGGCGACGGCGATGAAGGCGAGCTTGGGCGGCTTGCCGGCCTGGCGGAGCCGTTGGTAGAGCGCGGCGAGCGCCGGGTTGAAGCGGGAGGCCGTCATCGCGGCGAGGTAGAGCGCGGTGCGGACCGAGGCGCGGCCGCCGCGGATGCGACGGGTGCCCCGGAACGTCCCGCTGTCCCGGGCGAAGGGGGCCACGCCGACGAGCGAGGCGATCTCGCGGCGGCCCAGGTGGCCAAGCTCCGGGAGGTCGATGAGCACGGTTCGCGCGACGGCCGGGCCCACGCCGGGGACGGTCTGGAGCAGCGCCAGGAGCTCGCCGCGGTCCGGATCCCGGCGAAGCATCGTGTCGATGCGCTGCTCGAGGTCGCGAACGAGCTTCTGGAGGGTGCGGAGCACGGGAGCGATGGTGCGCTGCACCGCGGCCGGAGCCGTCTCCTGGCGGTTCTTCTCGGCCACGATCATCCCGACGAGCTGACGTCGTCGGGCCACGAGGTCGGCCAGGAGGCGGTCTGTACCCTGCAGGATCGGGCGGATCGGGGGCTCGACCTTCTCGCCGAAGAGCGCCAACAGGCGTGCATCGATGGCGTCGGTCTTGGCCAGGAACCCCATGCCTTCGCCGAGGCGGCGAACGCGACGCGGGTTGACCACGACGACGGGAAGGCCCGCCTCGGCGAGCTTCAAGACCAGAGCTCGCTCATAGCCCCCGGTCGACTCGATCACGATCCGCTCCGGATCCAGCACGACCATGCGGCGCACGAGCGCCGCGATGGGTCGCGGCTCGTTGCGCGTGTGCTCGACCTTCCCGGTGGGCCCAGCAGCCCACTCGAGGGTGTACTTGGCGACGTCGATCCCAACACAGAGGCTCATGGTAGACTCCGAAGAGCAACGAACTCGGGCTCTCGGATACGGGCTCGCGTACGCGGCCCCGGCGATCGTTCGAGCTTCGCTGCAGCGATGGAGCGGTGACCCGAGCTTGTTAACGGTCTCACGAGGGACCCAGGCGCTTTCGGTCTCCCGCTCCGGCGTTGAAGAAAGGCCGGTGGGTAGTTGGTGCTGCCTACCGGCCGCTTCATTCAAGCACGCCTAGCACCATAAGAGGCGCTGCAGCTGACCGGCCACAGCGCCTCCGATCCACCCACAACGCCGTGTTGCCGCGAGCAAACCGGCTCGCCTCAAGCCGGCCGCTCCACCTCTGGTGTAGACTGGCCGCGTCCCTTCGGGGCTCGGCCGCCTCCGGTCGCGTGGCCGGCAGCTGAGCGCCGAGCCGTTGGGCGGCGCGAAGAATCTCAGTGACGCTGCTTATTGCTCTAATCTCGGTGTGTTGTTGCCTAGCCTGTACCGATCTCAAGAGAGGGGGCAGGGCCGCGAAAGCCGAACCGTTTGAACGTCTCCAGTCTGGAACCCTCTCGTGTCCACATGGATCGCGCCCGTTCCGCTACATACGGGACGCGCGTTTCTACGATCTTTTCTGCGGACGCCCAAACCGCGAAGGTAAGCCAACACGTCACGGGCCATTCACACGCTACGGTATTGATGGGCGAAAGTGGTTCGCGGGACAATACACGGGAGGGGGGCGTTCGGGCGCTTGGACGATCTGGCGCTCGACCGGCGATGTGGATCACCGTCTGACCTTTGCGGATGGGCAACCCGTCAGCTGGAAGTGCGAAGAGCCTGGCTGGCCGATTATCTGGTCGTCGCAGATCGTGGGCTGCTGGTCTGCAGAGCGGCGTTTCGATGGCTGAGCGATGGTTCTCGACTACTGGAACATGCGGCGCACGCAATGTGGCGAGTATCACGAGGGCAAACGGGATGGGTCCTGGGTCTTTCTTCAGGACGGCCTACCGTCGAAAGTAATACATTATCAGCGTGGCCGACCTGTCTCTGAGAGTCTCGCCGAGGCAAATCCCGACGAAGCGCGCCGTCTGACAAGGGCTTGCAGCTGACAACGAACAGCTCGGTTCACCTATCCGTGGTAGCATTCTAAGGGCGGCTTTCTCTGCCTCAGCGCTGTCGGTCAGCGCTGTTCGTTTCAGCTGAAGCCCCAGTTCATTAGACGGCCCGACCGTGATCCCGCCCGCGCGCCACGCTCAGGTTGCTGCATTCGCGGCGTTGGTGGCCTCCGCAGGCGACCTGTTGCTCCTCTACGTTGCGAATGCCCAACGAGACGAGCTTGGTCTTCCTCAGGCTGGACGGGCGTGGCTGTGGCTCGGTGGCACGATTGGTGTCGTCGCCATTCCCTTCTACGCGCTCGGTTACCGGTCGGCCTCGCGCCTCGTGGCTGCAGTTTCTGTCCGGGCCGCGCAGGTCCTCTTCGTCGCTGGGGCAGCGGGAGCCCTTCTTGGCTCAGTCATACACGGTCTCACCGCGGCGCACATCAGCACCCAGCTCGACGCCGCCGCGCCCGGTCGCGACCCTCTGGAGTCGCTCGTGAGTTGGAACCCGCTCCTCCTCACGCTCTGGGGCCTCGCCGCGCTACTGGTGGTTGTCGCGTCGGCTCTATTTCTCTGGTTCGTGGGTCGCGGTACTACCGTGGCGCCCCGTCGCGCGGCCTTGGCCAACCCCGCGCTGGCCACCATCGCGTTAGCGGCTGCCGGGCTGCCCTCAGTCCTCCTCCGCTCCTTTCTCACCCCGGCGGCGCCCAACATTGCTCACCTCATCTTCTTCGCGGTGTGCTCACGCGTACTTCGCTCTAGCTCCGCCAGGCGCGCGGAGCGGGCTGCTTAGCTTCGCATTTGAAGCGCAACATTCTCTAGGCTGCATGGAAGCGCTCCTCCGGGGTGTCGTAGTCATTCCTTTTTCGGGGCCGGGTGTTGAGCTTCTTCGCGATGCGATTGCAGTCCCGCTGGGTGACGCGGGCCATGCTGGTCCGCTTCGGTAGGTACTGCCGGATCAGCCCGTTCGTATTCTCGTTCGTCCCCCGCTCCCACGCGTGGTGGGGCGTCGCGAAGTAGAACGTCACACCCGTGGCCCGCTCGAGGGGCGGACTGCAAGGTGCGGGCCCGTCCGGATTCGCCCTCGCGGGCGCTTGCCATGTGCTTGCCAGCTCGGCAAGCGCCGCGGCGGGCGGCGCGTAACTCCGCGAAACAATGGAGCCGACGAGCGGATTCGAACCGCTGACCTGCTGATTACGAATCAGCAGTCGGGAGTTTCCACCCACGTCTCCCTGCGTCCACAAGCGTATGCGGGGCAGGCACTTGCGCCGACAGCGGAATCTCCTGGCGTCCGCCTATGTTGCTCCCCCTCCACCCCCGCTGCTGTCAGCGTTGCTGTCAGACCCATCGGATGAGTTCCAGAAGAATCGCGATTCGCCGGCATGATACGATGCCTCGCACAAGACCGGAGGGAAGGGGGAGCCGTGTCACACTGGCGATGTGTCCTCTTCGCGGCGGCCGTCGCGTGCTGCCTGCCCATCCAGGCCTTCGCGGCGGAGAGCAACCTCGTCTTCGTCCTCGACGGTTCGGGCTCCATGTGGGGCAGGGTCGGCGGGAGCATCAAGATCGTCGAGGCCAAGCAGGTGATGGGAGAGCTGCTCGCCGACGTGCCGCCCGGCGTCGATGTCAGCGTCGTCGCCTACGGGCACCGGCGGAAGGGCGACTGCACCGACATCGAGACGCTTGCGGCCTTCGGCACGCCCACCGCCACCATCGCGGAGCGGGTGAAGAAGCTGACGCCGCTGGGCAAGACCCCGATCACCAACTCGCTCCAGAAGGGCGCCGACCAGCTGGCCGGGCGCGACGGGCCTTCCACTCTCGTCCTCGTGAGCGACGGCATCGAGACGTGCAAAGGCGATCCCTGCGCGCTGGCGGAGACGCTCCGGGCGGGGGGCATCGACCTGGTGATCCACACCGTGGGCTTCGGCGTCGGCCACGACGCCCAGCGTCAGCTCCAGTGCATCGCGGAGAAGGGTGGCGGCAACTACTACGCCGCCGACACCCCTGAGGCTCTTCACAAGGCGCTCTTCGAGGTGCGCGATGCCACTGCAAGGCAGGAGCCGGCCCCGCCGCCGCCCGAAGCCCCGAAGCTCCCCGAGGTGGTGGCAGGCGACAGCACGCGAATCGTCGTCGCGGGCCCGGGAACGATCGTCCTCAAGCCGGCGCCCTGGGTGAAGATGCCGCCCTACCGCTGGACCGTCTCCGATGCCGAATCGGGGGAGCAGAAGGGGCAGTCGGAGAGCGACCGGCTGCGCGTGAAGGCGGGCGAGTACCGGCTCGTGTGGCGACAGGACCAGCACGGGAGCATCGACATCCCCCTCACCGAGGTGGTGGCCGTGGCCTCCAAGCAGACCGTGGAGGTTCCCATCGACACCGGCCTCCGGCTCACGGCGCCCGAGGGCATCGCGGCGCCGTACAAGTGGTCTCTGCGGCCCGCGGAAGCCCCGCTCTCGGACCCCGGCAGCCGGATTCTGACGCCGGAGCGCGGAGACCTCGCGGTGTTCGATGGCACCCTCGAACCCCAGGTCGTTCCGGCCGGCACCTATCGCCTCCTCTGGTGGCAGGAACAGCACGGGACGCGCCCCATCGATCTCGGGCTGATCCAGATGCTCCCCGGAGTACTCAACGAGTTCGTAGTCGGTACCGGCTTGGTGGTGCAGGGGGCCGACTGGATGCCGGATGGGAGCCCCTACCTCTACGAGCTCGTCGATGTCCTGGACAAGTCGCACGGGTCGTGGACGAGCTTCGGACCACAGATCGTGGCACCGGGGGTCTACCGTCTCCGCTACCGGCAGTCGCAGCATGCGAATTCACCTTCACTGTGGGGGCCCGTCGAGGTACAGGAGCAGGGCTTCGCAACCTTCGTGATCGACAGCGGTGTGAAGTTCATCCCTCAGGATCAGATGCCGCCGCCCTACAACGTCTTCTTCGTCAACCTCGACACCGGCGAGGAGATCTCGTGGTCGGGGACGTGGGCAGGGGGGTGGGAGCCCATTCCCGTTCCCCCGGGCCGCTACCGCCTCGACTGGCACGAGGAGCAACACGGGACGCAGCGTATGACCCTGGTCGAGGAGTTCGTGATCCCCGATCACACGCTCGTCGAGATCGAGCTCTGAGGGCGGAAGCGTGGTCCGTCGACTCGGGACGCTCGTCCTCCTGATCCTCGTCGGGTGCGGGGGGGGAGACGCCAAGGGTCCGGAGCCTGCACCGCTGGACCCGGAAGGCGGGGTCCTGGAGCTCGAGCTCGCGGACGGTGCGCGGGAGATCGGCGTCACGAACGTCGAGCGGATCGTGCTGGCTCCGGTGGAGGGCCGGCGCGCGGCCGAGGGCGAGCCGGCAGTGCCGGCCGGGCCGGACGCCGATTGGATCCGCTTCCGCGACGGCAGGCTCGAGCCGGCGGTGATCCTCGGGCTCGGCGAGGACGCCGTCGCCACCGCGGGCGGCGCGGTGCCGCGCGGCGAGGTGGCCGAGTTGCTCTTCGGCCCGGCGCTCGAGACGGAGCCCTGGATCGCGTCGCCGCTCGCCGGGGCGGACGAGCCGGGGCCCCACAGCGTGCTGGGACGCACCGGGCGGCCGCTGCGCGGGCGCGTCATCGGCTTCGACCGTCCCTTCCTCGAGAACGGCAAGACGGCGCAGCGCTCCGAACGCCCTGAGCCGGGCGGCCCGCTGCGCGACGCGGCGCGCCGCCGCGCCGAGAAGCTGCGCGCCGAGCTCGAGGGGAAGGTCTCGTCCGAGGTGCGGAGCGCGGCGGCCTCCGGCGGGGGCGACCCGGGCGACGCGCACGCCGAGCTCGCGGCCGCGCTCGTGCTCGGGGGCGACCCGACGGGCGCCGCCTGGGCCGGACTCTCGGCGCTGCGCCACCGCTGGACGGGCCGCGAGCTCACCAGCGCCGCGGTCCTCCTGCTCCCGCTCCAGGAGTGGGAGGCCGCCGAGCTGCTGCTCCTCGCCGCCTACGACACGGGCTACCGTGACCTCCAGATCTACGAGGCCTTCGCCGTGCTCTACGACGCGCGCGGCGACACGCAGCGGGCGCGCCAGCACGCGCTGCTGGCGCTGCGCCTGGCGCCCGACGACCCCGTCGCCAACGCGAACGCGAGCGCCATCGCGCTCGGGTCGCCGCCGCAGGCTCCCGCGGACCCCGACGACGAGGACGACGAGAAGGAGGATCTCGACGACATCGTCGACGAGCTTGTGCGGCGGCGCGACCGGGCCCTCGGCATCGCGCGCTGGCGCGCCGCCGAGATGCGCCGTCTTCGCTACGAGACCGAGGGGGCCTTCGAGCCGAGCGTCATGCTGCTGAGCGCAGGCGCGATGCTCAGGCAGGTGGAGGAGGCTGCCCGGCAGGCCCGCATGACCCGCGAGCAGTACTCCGACCTCGTGCTCGACCAGGGCGCCGAGGACGACGGGGGCGAGGCGGCCTACCGCACCTTCCGCGAGCAAAACCGCAACCTGGCCCTCAACTTCGCGGGCCGCGCGGCTCTCGGCTACGCGGACGGCATCCTCGACGACGGCACCCAGCACGGCATGGACATCCTCTTCTGGGCCGAGGTGCTCTCCATGTCGCCGGCGGTCTTCGCGGCCGAGCTGCGCACTGAGCGCCACGGCGCGGACGCGGACGAGGCCCGGAGCGTCGACTCGGCCCACTACGTCTTCGGCGTGGTGCGCGGCCCGAGCGTGGCGTTCTGGCGGGGCTGGGACGGGGCCGACGCGGTGCGCACTCGGGCCCTCCAGGCGTCGATGGCGCAGTTCGGACGCGACGGCGACATCGCGGCCAACCAGCGCCGCCAGCTGGCCTACGAGGCCGAGTGGTGCAGCTCGGTGCGGGGCGCCTTCGCCGACTTCCGGAGCACGGCGGAGCCTCGCACGGAGCGGGCCGCACGCCGCTTCGACCGCGTCTCCGCCTGGTGGATCGAGGAGGCGGCGGGCGAGGTCGACGACGTGCGGCTCTTCACGGCGCGCGTCGTCGAGGCCTTCCAGAAGAAGCTCACCGCGGCTGAGGGCTTCGACGTCGGCGCCGTAGCCGCGAGCCAGGTGTCCGGCCTGGACGAGACCTACGCGCGGCTGGTGGCCAACCACCTGGCCACGGGCGGGCGCGAGGTCTATGGCACCGCCGACTTCCTGCGCGAGCAGCAGGAGCTCCTGGAGGCCGAGCGCGCGAAGCTGGAGGTCTACCTGGCGCAGACCGCCGAAAACATCGAGACGCGCTGCGCGCCCGTCGACGCCTGGCTCCTGGCCCGGGCCCTCGCCGAGGAGTGGGAGGGCCGGCGCCGCTACCTGCTCTCGATGCTCCAGGCGAACATCGTCACAGACTTCGCAGTGAAGCCCTACTGCGAGGCGACCCTCGGCCCCTTCAAGCTCCGGCTCGACGAGAGCGAGGGCTTCAAGATGGTGGGGCTGAAGCTGGACGATCTCCTCCAGGTGGTCGAGCGGGGGGAGCGGATGCGCCTCGACCGCCGCATGTGGACGAGCAAGGGCAAGGGCGGGAAGGCCAGCGTGAGCGTCGGCGCCACGCCCCGGGCCGGCGAGCTGCCCGACGTCTCTGTGGGCGTCCGCGGCAAGGGCTCCTACGGCCCCTTCCGCGGCAAGACCAACGTGACCCTCTTCCTGGGTGACGACAACCCGCACACGGGCCAGCGCGACGGCGGCGTCGAGATCTCGGCCACCGCCGGGCTCGGGCTCCGCGGCAAGAAGGGCCGCGCGGGCTGCTACCCGGGAGACTGGAAGAGCCGCGTCTACGCGCGCGGCCTGGCGCGCGACGCGGCGCCCTACTTCCGACACATGGCGACGCGCCCCGATTGAGCCCTTCGCGCGCCGGCGGATGTTGCTCTCGCGTATTCGGAGAGGACTGACACACTTCCGAGGTGGCGGTGCCGGCCTGCAAGGTCGCGTCCGGCGTCGACTGCTTCCGCCGTGCTTCCGGGCCCTCGAGCTGCGAAACCGCGATCGCGTAACTCCGCGAAACAATGGAGCCGACGAGCGGATTCGAACCGCTGACCTGCTGATTACGAATCAGGAAGCCCCCGGGGGGTGCCCGATGCACGGGCGAGCTTCCCAATGCCCGCCTCTCGCGAGGGGCACCTGTTCCCCAAGGTCCGCGCGCTGATGCTAAAAGGGTGGCCCCTTCGATACCGGCGTCATGTCGCCCCAGTGATCCCATCCCGCACGGCAGCGTGTAGGCTCGACCAGCGCGGCCGGCGGTCCGACTGTGGCACCAGCTGATTCGCGGACGTTCCTCGCCTTCGGGAGAGACAGTCATGACCCAAGCCGCATCTACGACTGCGTCGTGGGCCGACTCGCTCATCGACCGCTACCTGGACCTCACGAGCTGGTCGCCGAGTCGCAAGGCTGCGGCCTTGATCAGCGTCCACGCCATCATGGTCATGCTGCTCTGGAGGTACGCCGCGCGCATCTCGTCGCGAATGCCCGAGCTTGTGAGCCGGGAATGGATCGATCCGCTTTTCGCGGGATTGGTGGCGACGTACCTCGCGCTCGCGATTCTGTTCGTCGCCGTGAATCGCTCGGGCCGCGAGGGGCGATGGACGTCCTACGCTTCGGTCGCCGTCACCGCGCCCTTCTGGATCTGGTTCTACACCCTGTACGGCACGCTCTCGACACCGTGGGTTGCCACGTACCCGATGATCGTGCTCGTTGTCATGCTGATCTACGGCAAGCGAGTGGGGTGGTTCACCTTCGGATTGGGCATCGCGATGGGCCTCCCCGTCCTCCTGTGGGAGATCTACGCCGCTCCGAGCTACGCCCCCGCATTCGTGGATCGCACCATCGACGGTCAGCGAAACGGATACTGGCTTGCCTACGTCTACCCGGTCATTCAGCTTGCGCTCTTGTTTGCCCTTGGCCTGACGCACATGGCGATCTCGGCGCGCGAACGACGGGAGCTACACCTCGCCGAGGCCCGCCAGCGCCTGGCGGAGACGAACGAGCGCCTGGAGAGCGCGAGCCGCCTGATCAGCCGCTACGTACCTGGCCAGCTGGTTGAGAAGATCCTGTCGGGCGACTACGGAGAGGAGGAGCGTCCCGAGCGGCGGAAGCTCACGCTCTTCTTCTCGGACATCGAGGGCTTCACCGCTGCCTCGGACCAGCTGGAGCCCGAGGAGCTGGCGTGGCTGCTGAACGAGTACCTCACGGAGATGGCGGAGATCGCCGCCGCCTGGGGCGCCACCGTCAACCAATTCGTGGGAGACGGCATCATGATCTTCTTCGGTGCTCCGGAGGCGACCGACGACCGGGATCATGCGTTGCGGGCCGTGCGCATGGCCCAGGCGATGGAGCGTCGCATGGCCGAGCTGCGCATGTCCTGGTTCGAGGGCGGCTTCGAGCGGCCCTTCCAGATCCGCATCGGAATCCACACGGGCGTCGCGAGCGTCGGCAACTTCGGTTCGCCCGACCGTATGGCCTACTCGGCGATTGGCAAGGAGACGAACCTCACGGCGCGAATCCAGTCGCACTGTGACCCTGGCGGCATCCTCATCAGCCACGCGACGTGGGCGCTCGTCCGGGATGAGATCGAGTGCCACGAGAAGGGCGAGATCGCGATCAAGGGCATCCACCACCCAGTGCGCATCTATGCGGTCGTGCCACTCGACGAGGAGCGCAACCCGGGTTGAAGTCGAGCTGGCGCTCCTCGATAGAACCGAAGAGAGCCTCCAGCCACAGACTGAGGTATGCCCTCGAGCGTTGCGTCCTGAAGCAGCCTTTCCACTTCGTCGAGGTTCCGGAGTAGAAGGTGCAGCGCCGTGGCCGTGAGCCGCTTTCGATCTTCCGGGAGCGTCGAAGGCTCGAAATCCGGGGGGTCGCCTGTGATGGGACCGATTCGCTGATAGAGCTGCTCGCATTGGGCCAAGACAGCGTTGAGCTTCTGCTCGCGGGTTTCGGAACTCACCCAATCATCCTAAAGAGAGCGCCTTCTCTGGGGCGCCGAGTCTTCCGGCGAGGTCTCGATCATGAGGGAGTGTGGTTGCCCAGTGGTTGCCCGTAAGCCCACTCCCGCCGAGCCACTCGGGTAAGTAGTTGGAATATGGAGCCGACGAGCGGATTCGAACCGCTGACCTGCTGATTACGAATCAGCTGCTCGCGCGGCCCCAGGGGGGTGCCCGATGACCGGCGACCTTCCCAAAGCCCGCCCGCCGGTGCTAAACCGAACGCGGGGGGTACCGCCATGATCCTAGGCGTCTCAGGCCCGTACGCAGCCGGCAAGGGCGAGGTCATCGCCTACCTGGAGGAGCGGAGCTTCTACGGCCTCTCGCTCTCCGACGTGATCCGCCAGGAGCTCGAGGCCCTGGACCTGTCCGAGACCCGCGAGCGTATGATCGAGACGGGAACCCGCCTGCGCAGCGAGGGCGGCCCCGCGGCCCTGGCGACGCGCCTGATCGAGCAGCTCCTGCCGGACCGCAACTACGTAATCGATTCCATCCGCCACCCGGCGGAGGTGGAGGCGCTGCGCGCCCACGACCCGGCCTTCCGGCTCCTCTGGGTGGACGCCGACGAGGCCGTGCGCCTGGAGCGCCTGAAGAGCCGCGGTCGCCCCGGCGACCCGGAGACCCTGGCCGACATGCGCCGCCTCGAGGGCCGCGAGCAGGGCGGCGACGACCCGGCCGGCCAGCAGCTGGCCGCCGTGCGCGCCTTGGCGCACTTCGAGCTCGAGAACACGGGCAGCCTGGCCCACCTGCACGCGGAGGTACAGCGCATCCTCGAGCGCTCGCTTTTTTTTGAGCGGCCGAGCTGGGACGAGTACTTCATGAGCATCGCCCGTGTGGTGGCGAGCCGCAGCAACTGCGTGAAGCGCAAGGTGGGCGCCGTCATCGCCAAGGACCGCCGCATCATCTCCACGGGCTACAACGGCACCCCGCGCGGCGTGCGCAACTGCAACGAGGGCGGCTGCCCGCGCTGCAACAGCTTCGCGCAAGGGGGCGCCCAGCTCGAAGAGTGCCTCTGCTCCCACGGCGAAGAGAACGCCATCACCCAGGCCGCCTACCACGGCGTCCGGGTCCCGGACGGAACCATCTACACGACCTTCTCCCCCTGCCTCATGTGCACCAAGATGATCATCAACGCCGGCCTGGCGGAGGTGGTCTACAACGCGGACTACCCGCTGGGGGAGGTTTCGTTGGAGCTGTTGCGGGAGGCGGGGGTCAAGGTGCGGAGGGTAGGGGGCTAGCCCCGGATTCAGGGCCGCGGCCGCGGTTCCCACCCCTCACACTGCGCGGCCGTATCGGATGCGTGCCGGGTGATTGGGCAGCCTGGGCGGCTTTGGGCAGCCGCGTGAGGGTAAAAAGCCCCTGGGCAAGTTGGTATCGCTTGCTCGGGCTAAGCCCTCGGTTTCCATTTCCTAGTGATTTCAATTATCTTCGTGCTCTGAATGCGAGTTTGTGGATCTCCGACTGAGCCGGGTCGGTGGACGATCGGGAAACGAAAACCCCGGAGTTTGCACAATCAGGGCTCCAGCTAGTTCCGGTCTGGATGGGCCCATAGAGGACTGGAGCGCGGCGGACGATCCTCTTTTGGCGGGTGCGGGGGCTGCCTTCGGGATGTCTGGGCGAACGGCGTTTTACAGAGAGCTGGATGGTGAAGTTCGCGCTTTCTTCGCGGCACGCGGGCTGACGGCAACGGCCGATTGGCGGGCCCATTGGAAGGCGGCGTTCGTCACGTTGTCAGCCGCCTTGGTCTACTCGCTCTTTCTGGTTCTCCCAGCTAGCTACGGCACAGCCCTTGCGCTGGGCCTTCTTGCTGGTGTCGCTCTTGCCGCGACAGCGTTCAATATCCCACACGATGGGAATCACGGTGCGTACTCGACTCAACGTTGGTTGAACCGGTGTACTGGCTCAGTGCTGGATCTGATGGGGATGAGTTCTTATCTGTGGCGCTGGAAGCACAATGCATTTCATCACCGCAAGCCCAATGATCCGAGCATCGATCTAGATGTCGACTTGATGCCGCTTGCTCGGCTGTCACCCCAACAGCCGCGCCACTGGTTTCATCGTTACCAGCACATCTACCTATGGCCGTGTTATTCGCTTGTCATCATCAAGTGGCAGTTCGTGGACGATTTCGTTCGGCTGTTTCGCGGCCAGATTGGTCACCACCAGGTACCTAGGCCGCGGAATTCGGAACTAGCGATCTTTATCTTGGGCAAGGCTTTCTTCATCTGTTGGATGTTCCTCGTGCCGAGTCTCATCCATTCCTTTGGAATCGCAGTGACTTTCTACCTGGCGTCTCATCTATCTGGAGGCTTTCTCTCTGCAATAGCCTTTCAGCTGGGGCATTGCGTCGGAGAGGCCCACGAGGACCCTGAGGCGGCTGCAGGGCATTCCTGGGCCGAACACCAACTCCGGTGCACAGTGGACTTTGCGCCGTCGAATCGCTTGGTGGCTTGGTACTTTGGAGGGCTGAATTTCCAGGCCGTACACCACCTGTTCCCCTGGATTTGTCACGTGCACTATCCCTCCGTCTCCCCGATCGTGGAATCTGTATCGCGGCGTTGGGGCGTCGGCTACCAAGTCAATCGCTCGTTCTTGGCGACGCTCGGATCACACTACCGGTGGCTGCATCGCTTGGGGAGTCCGGCAGGATGAGCAGCCCGGCACTAGGCAGGCTGTCGAATGAATCGTTCCGCCAGATGCATCGACGGGCGATCAGCGACAAACCCACGCTCCGACGTCTTCTCGAGACTGCGCGTGACCAGGATGCAGAGCTGGCCAATGGCATCGACCGACATATCAACGAACGTGCAGGTAAGATCGTCCGGGTCGAACCAGGCTGGCTAGAGCTCGATTGCGACTACATTGACCCCGAGAGGCAGCCTCAGGTCTTCTTCCATTTTGTTCTTAGCGGGCATCGATATTTCTTTGCCGGGGTACCGCTCCCTCAGCAGCCAGCCGGAGCAACTACGCTCCGCTTTCGTATGCCAAGCGTGATATACGAAGCGGAGCGGCGGGAGCTGCCGCGGGATGGGTGGGTCGATCGGAGCCGCTCGGCGACGCGTGTTTCCGTATGGGATGGAGCTGGTCACAACTGGGTTGCTCCGGTTCTGGATGAGTCATATTCCGGTTTGGGAATCGCGCTAAACGCCAACGCTGGTCCGAAGGTCGGTTCGCCCCTGATTTTGCATTTCTTGGATGGAAGTAGGCGCGGCGAAACGGCGCACGCGACCGTGCGCCACAGGTCCGAGAGGGGCGGCTCCGCAAAGCTGGGCCTCGAGGTGACCTCGGTTCCGATCGCGGCGCTCTTGCCGGTTGAGCGTCGGAATTCCATTCTGACGAGTTGTCGCTTCCGCGACCGTGCCCGGCTCGGTTTGGAGGTGGCCTCGGCCACGGTTGCTCGGATCTCTCATGCATGGTGGCGGCCAGAGCAGCAGACAGAAGACTCTCCTCACGTGGTCGAGTATCAGAACCAGCTCGGGCAGACGCTGAGGGCGATTGTTGACCGCACCGGAGAGCGCGGTGGTACCGCGGTTGTAATCCCTCCTGCCTGGGGACGCACCAAGGAAACCCTGTTGCCGCTGGCTGCAACCCTAGTGGCCACGTTCAAGCAGGCGAACCTGCCGCTAACCGTGATTAGGTTTGATGGCACCAACCGTCGGGGTGAATCCTACATAGACTGGTCGAACCGACAGCCAGGTAGGGAATATCTGGGATTTCGGTTCTCGCAGGCAGTGAAAGACATCGAGGCAACTGTCGACTTTGCCTGTGATTCTCCTGAGATCGGCGCAGACCACGTAGTATTGGTCACATTCAGTCTGGCGTCTGTTGAAGGCCGCCGCGTCGCTTCACAGCGGTTGAACCAAAGACTTGATGGCTGGGTTAGCGTTGTAGGGATGGTGGATCTTCACTCAGGTCTCCGCAGCGCTTCCGGAGGTGTCGATTTCGCCTACGGTCTATCGCGCGGTGTGAGCTTCGGTAGGCAGGAGATCGCTGGGGTCGTTGCTGACATGGATGTGACGGGGGGCGACGCGTTGGACCATCGCCTCGGGTTGTTCGAGGATGCGCGGCGGGATATGGCGCAGGTCAAGATGCCCGTCACCTGGATCCACGGGCGACACGACGGCTGGATCGATCTGGATCGGGTGCGGACCCTCATGTCGGCCGGCGAAACGGCGAAACGCCGCCTCCTTGAGGTGCCAACAGGCCACCAACTGAGGAGCAGCCAACAAGCGATTGATACCTTCCAATTGGTCTCTCAAGAAGTTGGGCGGATGGTTCATGGGCGCTTTTTGGAGCCTGCTACGCCGGATCTCGCCAGGCTTGAGTCGCGTCGCCGCGCGGAACTGGACCGCCGGCCGCATGATGTGGACCTCCACGCCTTTTGGGAGAGCTATCTAGTTGGACAGAGCGGTTTGCTGGGCATGGAAATCCTCACTGCAACCTCCGCGTACCGCGAGTTGATGAACGCTCAGGTGGAAGCTCTGGATCTTGCGCCGGGCCATAGGGTGCTCGATTTGGGAGCTGGAAACGGCGACTTCCCGCTTGCCGCGGCTAGGGCAGGACATCACGGTCTGAGCGTCACCTGTCTCGACTTTGTCGAGAAGGGCCTCCGGCGCACGCAATCCCGGGTGACCAGCTGCGGATTCCCCGTGAGCTGCCTACGGGCGGACCTGAACCTCAGCGGAAGGTTTCAGCTTCCCATCGCGCCGGCTTCCTGCGACGCCGTGCTGTGCTCATTGGTGTTAGGTTACGTCAGCGAGGCTAAGAAGTTGCTGCAAGAGGTCTTCCGACTTCTGCGGCCGGGGGGGCGCATCGTGGTCTCAACTCCGATGCGTGATGCCGACCTCTCGAAGATCTACGTCGAGGGCATCGCGGAACTCCAGGAAGACCGTGTGACGGAGACTTTTGGCGAGAAGGTGGCGGCTTCGTTCGGTGCCCTACAACGGGACTTCTTGAACGCCGGCGCGCGGCTGTTGCAGCTGGAAGAAGACGGCTACTTCACGTTCTGGGATTCCCCTGAACTTGAGGATCTGCTTTCGGGTGCTGGCTTCTCTTCAGTCTCCTCTCGCACCGCATTCGGTGATCCGCCCCAGGTTGCAATGGCCTGTGGGGTCAAGCTGTAGGCTAAGGTGATGCGAGGGGCTGCCTCCCCTGGGCCGCTGGTGGAGAGATGCCTTCTCCTATCACTGCGTCGCCCCCGCCTGGTGATCGCGCTCTGGGCCGTGGCCGTTCTGACCGCTTCATTTGGACTAGTGCGTCTCAGGGTGGATACGACCACCGGGAGCTTCATTGATCGGGAGGATGCTGCCTGGTTCAGGTACGTCGAAAGCACTGCTGAGTTTGGTGCCGATGAGTTCGTGACCGTCGCGCTTACGGGGAAGGCTCCGTATGAGGCATCCGCGCTGGCGGCAGTGCAGCAGATGAGTTCCGACCTGCAGAAGGCTCCGGGAGTGAGGAGGGTGGATAGCCTTGCCACCGTTCCACTTATTCGCAGTGACGATTCAGGGGATCTCGTGCTGACGCCCGCACTAACTGGGCCCCCCCCAACGTCGCCTGTCGGGGTTGGGCGCTTGGCAGAGCTGGTGAATCGCGACCGGATTGCACCAGGGAATCTGGCTTCCTCCGATGGCCGGACACTCGCGGTCAATATCCAATTCGAGGAGGGAACCGGCATCAGCTGGTCTGCGGCTCTCGCTGCACTTCGCGAGCGAATTCCGGCGTCCGGGGTCAACGTCTCTGGGGTCCCGGTGTTCCGGGCTGCGGTGAGTGATTGGACGCGCGCCGAGATTCTCTTGTTTGTGCCCCTTACGCTCGTCATGTTGTCCGTGCTTCTTCGAATTCTGCTCGGAAGCGTTCAGTGCGTTGGCGTTGCGCTTGCGGTCGCCGGGGCGGGTGCTTGCGTGACGCTTGGTGCGATGGCCGCAGCGGGAGTGTCGTTGTCGATCGCGACGATGCTCCTGCCTTCAATCCTTTTAGCGCTCGGCTGTACCTACACGATGCACATGATGACCGCTGCAAGAGAAGGTCAGTCCCTGGGTTCAAGCCTACTCCTCGTGGCGCAACCTGTCTTGATTTCAGGCGTGACTACCGCCATGGGCTTCTTGGCATTGGCTTCTGTGAATATCGCTGTCGTCCGCCACCTTGGTGCTTTCGGTTCCTTGGGGGCGCTGGTGTTGACGCTAGGGGCGCTTTCGCTTGCGCCGGCCCTTCTCGCAGTCTCGGGGGGCTCCGGTTCCGAGTCCGCTGCGCAACGGTTGCTCCGCGGCAGAGTGGCAGATTGGCTCGCGTCAATCGTGCTGCGACGGCGGACCGTCGTCGTATTTGCGTGGGGTGTCGCCTTGGTGGCGTCCTGCTTCGGGCTCAGTCGGATCCATGTATCAACCGACATCATCCGCTGGTTTCCAGTCGGAAGTGATGTTCGAGATGACTATGAACGGATTCGCTCGACACTCGTTGGAATCACGCCGATAAACGTCGTGATCCGGTCTACTGGCGGCGAGTCCGTTGTGGATCCATCCGTGCTGGCGGTGATTGATGCCCTCGTGAATAGCTTGCGGTCACGTCAAGGTGTCGGAAGTGTCGTTTCTGTTGTCGATCCGCTGGCGCTGGTTAATCGGGCGCTTGTTGGGTCTGATAAACTGCCCGGTTCGCGGGAGACGCTCGAGCAATATCTGCTCCTTCTAGAAGGAGTGGAACAGCTAGAGGATGTGTTGGCGAGTGACCGGCTGGCCACGAATGTCCTGTTGCGTTTGGATGACAACTCATCCAAACGCATCGTGGCTCTCGCAGCCTGGGCTGAGACGTGGCTTCGGGCGGAGTTGCCTGAGGGGTACGTAGCGAGCGCAACCGGGATTATGTACGAGATCGCTCGCTCGGAGGAGGAGATCGCACACGGTCAAATTCGAGGGCTGCTCTTGGCCGCTGTCGCCATCGGGCTGGTAGTTCTGCTCTTGTTTCGCGACTACCGGACCGCGCTCATCGCCTTTGTTCCGAATGCGGTCCCCCTGGCGTTGGCGTTTGGCCTTATTGGGATTCTTGCGGTGCCGTTAGATGCGGCGACGGTGTGCCTTGGAGCTATGGCGCTCGGTATTGCGGTGGATGACACAATCCATGTGATCTTCGGCTTTGAGGAAGCGAGGCTGAGTGGATCATCCGCGAGTGGAGCGTTGACGGCTGCACTCGCTCGGGTGCTACCTGCTCTCGTCTTCACAACGCTTGCTGTTGGTTTGAGCTTCAGCGTGATCGGCCTGTCGGATTTCACGCTAGTTCGAAACCTTGGGCTCTTGACCTCCGGGACTGTCTTCTTGGCTCTGGCCGCGGATCTCACCCTTCTCCCGGCTCTGCTGTCCTTTCGGCAGACAAAGGGCGGTAACGCGCTCAAGTAGTTGATTCCGCAGGACGATTAGCCGTCTGGGATGGATTCTCAGGCCCTCAAGGCGGCGTATAGGAAGCAGCTCAACGGCGAGCAGATGATCCGGTCCGCTCGAACGGGCACGCTCGTCGTGATTGGCCTGAACACAATCTTCATAGTCCTTGACTACTGGACCCACGCGGATCGCTTTGGCGTGCTCTTGGCCCTTAGGCTGACCTGGGACCTTGTGATGTTTGTGATCTACTGGGCGCTGGGCCGATTCGATCCAATGAACACCGCGCGCACCGGACTGATGATTACCGGCGTAGGAATGCTGGCTCTGATCGGCGTAGCCGGCGGGTTGAGTAGCGATTACTGGCCAGGAATCATGATTCTGTTTCTTGGCGTGCCTGTCTTGCTGCCGCTGTCACCATCTCAGTCCGGTTCCATAGTGGGCGCGCTTACTCTTGGGTTTGCTGCGCTACCGCTCATCGGTGGCGAGGTGCCGTCTCCGCGTGGGTACTTGGTGCCGGTGTTCTTTGCGGCCGGTGCAGCCCTGGAGTGTGTGGCCAGTAGTGCGCTGTTGGAGCGCTTGCGGTTTGCGGAGTTCCTCCAGCGTAGGGAAATCGAGAAGGCCCACGACGAGCTTGCGCAACTCGACCGAGTCAAGGCCCGCTTCACCGCCAACGTCCACCACGAGCTCCGCACCCCCCTGACGCTCATGCTCGCTCCCCTGGAGGGCATGCTCTCCGGCGATTTCGGCGACATGAGCGACACGCAGGCGCGCTACCTGCGCACCATGCACGTCAACGGCCTGCGCCTGCTGAAGCTCATCAACAACCTGTTGGACCTGGCCAAGATCGAGAGCCGCCAGCTGGAAGTCCGCCGGCGGCCCTGCCAGCTGGGGCGGCTGGTGGAGGACGTGGCCACCGGGGCGGGGCCGATGGCGGAGCAGAAGGGGATCGAGCTGGTCACCGTTGGCCTGGACCGTGTGCCCACGGTGAACGCGGACCTGGACGCCATCGAGAAGGTGGTGGTCAACCTCGTCGGCAATGCACTCAAGTTCACGGACGAGGGCGGGCGGATCGAGCTGCGGGGCGAGGCCTGGGATGCGGCGTCGGCGGGGGAGGCGGCCAGCCACGCCCCGTCGGTGGCGAGGGGCCTGCACCTCGTAGTTTCGGACTCGGGGATCGGGCTCGAGCCGGAGGAGCTGGCGCGGGTCTTCGACCGCTTTGCGCAGGTGGATACCTCCGCCACGCGGCGCCACGAGGGCACGGGGATCGGGCTCTCGCTGGCGAAGGAGCTGGTGGAGGCCCACGGCGGCCGCATCTGGGCGGAGAGCGAGGGGCTTGGCGAGGGGACGGAGATGCACGTGGTGCTGCCCATCGGCGAGTCGGACTCCGAGGCGGAGGAAGAGGTGGTCCAGGACGCCAGCGGCCACGGCGTGGCGCTCTCGCGCTCCATGGGGGCGGTGCAGGCGGAGCTGAACCTCGAGGCCGGCAATGGCGGCGACGGGCGGCTCGTGGAGCTGGAGCGCAGCGTGGCGCGTTGGGAGGGGCAGCAGGCGCCGGCGGACGGGGCGGGCGCTTCGCTCGGGCCGAGCCAGGCTGCGGCGGATGCGCCGGAGGTGCTGATCGTCGAGGACAACCGCGACATGCGGGAGCTCCTGGCCTTCGTGGTGGGGCAGGAGTTCCGGCTGCGCACGGCGCGCAACGGGCGCGAGGGGCTGGCCGCCGTGCACGAGCGCGCCCCGGACCTGGTGCTGACCGACGTCATGATGCCCGAGATGTCCGGGACGGAGCTCTGCCGCGCCATCAAGCAGGACCCGGAGCTGGTGGGGCTTCCCGTGGTGCTCGTCACCAGCAAGGCCGAGCGCGAGATGAAGATCGAGGGCCTGGAGGGCGGGGCGGACGACTACGTCACCAAGCCCTTCCACCCGCGCGAGCTCCTGGCCCGCGTGCGCTCGCTGCTGCGCGTGCGCCAGCTCCAGACCGACCTCGAGGACCGCAACTGGGCCCTCGAGCGCATGAACGAAGAGCTCGAGCGCGCGCTCTCGGACCTGAAGGAGGCGGAGGTGCAGGTGCTCCAGAGCGAGCGCCTGGCCGCGGTGGGCGAGCTGGCGGCCGGCGTGGCCCACGAGGTGAACAACCCGGTCAACTTCGCGCTGAACGCGCTCCGCACCCTCCGCGCCAACGTGGAGGCGCTGGCCGAGGCGTCGCGCGCCGTGGGCGAGCTGGACGCCCGCGATCCCGCCAGGCTGGCCGGGCAGCTGCGCGAGCTGGAGGAGGTGCAGGCCCGCACCGAGCCCGTGGAGCGGGCGGCGGAGCTGTTGGAGCTGGTCAGGATCGTGACCGAGGGGCTGGAACGCACCTCGCGCCTGGTGGGGGATCTTCGCGATTTTGCCGGGAGCGGGCGGGGCGAGCACGCCCACACGGCCGTGAACCTGCGCCGCGGGATCGACTCCACCCTTCAGCTCCTGGGGCGTCACCTCCAGGAGGCCGACGTCACGGTGGAGCGGGCGCTCGGCGACCAGCCGCTGGTGGTGTCCGGGGATCCGGCAGCTCTCAACCAGGTGTTCCTCAACCTGCTCAAGAATTCGGCCGAAGCACTGGATGGGCAGACTGGCGGCCGCATCTGGATCGAGGCCGGGACCGACGACGGCTGGGTCTCGGTCACGATCCGGGACAACGGCCCCGGGGTGCCCGAGGAGGCACGGACCCGGCTCTTCGAGCCCTTCTTCTCCACCAAGGAGGCGGGCCAGGGATCGGGTCTCGGTCTCTCGATCTGTCGGCGGATCGTGGGAGAACACGGCGGCACGATCGTGGCCACGGGTCCCCCAGGGGAGGGGGCGGCGTTCACGATCCGGCTGCCGGCGGAGAGGGCAGAGCCCGACGATGCGACCTAGGCCCCAGAGCCTGCTCGACTACCGCGAGTATCCGGTCCTCTACGTGGACGACGAGCCGGAGAACCTGCGGATCTTCGAGCTCGGCTTCCGGCGCGAGTTCTCGGTGCTGACGGCCCCGGGCGGGCGCGAGGGCCTGGAGGTCCTCCAGCACAAGCCCGTGGCCGTGGTGCTCTCGGACCAGCGCATGCCCGGCATGACGGGCGTGGAGTTCCTCTCGCGCGTCGGCGAGGTGGACTCGAAGGTCATGCGCGTGCTGGTGACGGCCTACGGCGACGCGGCCACGCTCTCCGCCGCCGTGAACGACGGCTCGATCTACCGCTACGTCCCGAAGCCCTGGGAGCCGGAGGACATGCGGCTCACGGTGCGCCGCGCCATCGAGCTCTACGCCCTCGACCGCGAGCGCGACGATCTGCTGCGCGAGCTCACCACCCTGAACCGCGTCTCCCAGTCGATCAACCAGCAGATCGAGCTCCAGCCGCTGCTCGAGCTGATCCTGCGCACGGTGGTGGACGACCTCGGCTACGACGCCGCCACCTTGCTCTTCTTCGATCGCCAGCGCGGGAGCCTGCGCACGGCGGCGAACATCCCGCACGACTGCGCGACGTCGGCCTGGGTGAGCGCCCTCGAGCTCACGCCGGACGGCGCGCCGCGCTTCCTCCACGCCGTGTCCGAGGGCGAGGTGCAGGTGCTGTCCCAGGAGCGCATCGACGAGCTGGAAGGCCCGGTGCGCGCCTGGATGGCCGAGGTGGCGGCCGACGAGATGCTGCTGGTCCCCCTGCTCGGCAAGGAAGAGGTGGTGGGGATCCTGGCCGTCGACAACCGCCGCGGCGGCCAGAGCTTCGAGGTGGCGGACCGCACGCTCCTCCAGGGCCTGGCCAGCCAGGCGGCGATCGCTATCGAGAACGCGCGCCTGGTGGACGACCTGCGGCGCTCGCGCGAGCAGGTGATCCGCGCCGATCGCCTGGGCACGCTCGGCACCCTGGCGGCCGGCCTGGCCCACGAGATCAACAACCCGCTGACCTCGATCCACACCTTCCTGTCGCTGGCGCCGGCCAAGCGCAGCGAGGACGACGACGAGTTCTGGGGCGACTACCACGCCCTCGCCACCCGCGAGGTGGAGCGGATCCGCGGGCTCGTGGCCAGCATGGAGCGCCTGGCCCGGGGCGGCTCGGGCGACGGCGCCCGCCGCGAGGCCTGCGACGCCCGCGAGGTGGCGGAGGCCGCGGCCCGGCTGCTGGCCCGCGAGGCCAAGAAGGCCGGCGTGGCCCTCGAGCTGGAGCACGACCCCGCCACCCCGAAGCTCTGGGCCGCGCGCGACCAGGTGCACCAGGTGCTCCTCAACCTGATCCTGAACGCCATCCACGCGGCCGGGCGCGGCGGCCACGTGACGGTGCGGGTGGTGCCCTCGGAGGTGGGGGTGGCGATCGAGGTGGAGGACGACGGCCCCGGGATCGGCGCCGAGGACCTGGAGCGGATCTTCGACCCCTTCTACACCACCAAGGACCCGGACGGGGGCACGGGCCTCGGGCTGACGATCTGCCAGCAGCTCGTGGCCAACCACGACGGCTCGATCGAGGTGCGCTCCCACCCCGATCAGGGCGCCACCTTCCGGGTCCTCCTGCCCCGGAACGAGCAGGCCGCCCCGGCGCGCTCCAACGGCTCGGGTTGAGAACCCGTGAAGGGGCGCCCCTCGGCGCTTGACCCACAGCGCTCCCGGTGATACGAAAAGCCTTCGGTTTTCCGAGGGGTTGTCCGTCTACCGGGGGGAGTCTCGAACCGCTGATGCCGCGACTGCTTGCGCCGCTTCTTGCCTGCCTGTGCCTCAGCCTCGCCCTGGCCGCCCCGGCCACCGCCAAGGGCCGGGTGAAGGTGGCCATCCTGCCCGTGTTCGTGCACGCCCTCGAGGGCCACGAGTACCTGCAATCCGGCCTCGCCGACATGCTGGCCTCGCGCATCGGCCAGTACGACGGGGTCAGCGTGGTGCGGATCGAGGCCGAAGATGCCGCCACCAGCAACGCCCAGAAGGCCCGCGCGTCGGCCAAGGCGGTGGGGGCGGACTACGTGGTGTTCGGCTCCTTCACCAACTTCGGCCAGGGGGCGAGCCTCGACCTGGTCTGCATCGCCACGCCCGAGGGCACCAAGGTCCGCGACGTCTTCGTGCAGGCCGGCAGCCTGGGCGAGATCATCCCGAAGCTCGACCAGGTGGCCGAGCGCGTGGCGCGCTTCGCCATGACCGGCCACCCGGCGCCGATGCCCTCGATAAGCGCGGGCCCGCCCGGCGGCGGGGCTGGTGCCGCCGCGGTGGCTGCCGGCGACCCCTCGCTGGCTGAGCGCGTGGAGGCCCTGGAGCGCGTCGTCTTCGGCGCCGACGCCAAGGCCGAGAAAGTCGAAGAAGAGGACCTCCGCGCCCAGAGCGGCGAGTAGAAGCCCCGAACGCGGGCGCTACCCTCCACGGTCCGTTCTTTGGCGGCGTAGCTCAGTCGGTTAGAGCACGGGCTTCATAAGCCCGGTGTCGGTGGTTCGAGTCCACCCGCCGCTACCACGTTCGCCGCTCGCGGCGTTGCCAGGCCAGCGCGGCCACGGTTCCCAGCGCCGTTCCGAGCGTGTTCGCGAGAACGTCGAGAAGACCGGTCTGGCGGGTCGGAAGCCACAGCTGCGCCGCCTCCAGGCCGAAGCTCACGAGTCCGCCGCCCGCGATCGCCGCGAGCGCGAGAAGCGCCTGGCGGTCGGCCGGCGCACGGGCGACGGCGATGCCCAGGAGCCATCCCAGGGGCGCGAAGAGCACGACGTTCGCTGGGATGTTCCGCAGGAACGATCCGACGCTGAAATGCTGACGCGCGGGTGCGTCGAAGAGCGTGTCGGGAAGGCCGACGAACCAGGCCGGAATGCGCAGACCCGGCTCTCCGGCGACGAGGTTGTGCGCGAGGTCCCCCGCACCTTCCTCGAACGGGAACAAGGCGAGCAGGCGACCGTCCCCTGCCAGCGTATGCACGCCACCACCACGGGTCTGGATCTCGTGTTGCTTCAGGTCGGCGTCCGAGAGGATCTGCCCGTAGATCGCCAGGCCCAGCAGCTCGCCCTCCCAGGGCTCGTAGTTCTCTGGGGACGTCCCGAGTACGAGTCGGCTGGCGAGCCAGTTCGACTTCTTCTGGTTCTGCCGTAGCCTGCGATCGGCGAGCTCGCCTCCCACGAAGATCGACTTCTGCGACCGATCGACGGTCACGGCGATGAGATGCTCCTCACCGGGGGCGAGGATCGGCGCGGCGAGGAACTGCTCCATCCAATTGGAGGGCCACGGCTCGTCGAGGTCGAACGCGAAGACCCTGCCGCGGTGGATGCCCAGGGCCACGGGTAACGTCGACGACCCGTCGTAGAGGGACAAGACGACCCCGGAGCCGCGCCTCTCGCTCGGTCGCTCGCGGACCCATAGCTCGAAGGTCATCTCGTCCAGGGGCTCCCCGCTCGAGCGCTCGAACCTCTGCGCCGTGTGCGCGATGCCTCGTCCGTTGAAGTAGAGGCCCGGCCTTCCGTCGAGCCAGGAAACCCCGTTTCGATTGAAGTCGAAGGGGAACATCAAGAGGCAGGCGATGGTCGTGGCGCAGAGGATGATGAGCAGCGCGAGGCCGACGCCGGAGTGCAAGCCCGGCAGCCTTCCCGGAGTTCGCATGCGCGGAGGCTAGCCGATGCGAGGGGTCCTTCGCGTCAGTCGAGCAGCGCGATGGCCTCGCGCACCGCGTCGCGCACGCGGTCGTCGGCGTGGAGCAGGAGCGGCGCCAGCTCCGGGACGAGCAGGGCGTCGCCGGAGAACTCGAGCGCGTCGATGGCGGCCAGGACGACGGCCGGGTCCGGGTCCTCCAGGGCGCCCAGCAGGCTCGCGACGCCGACGGCAGAGTCCGAGAGCGCGAGCTGCTCGGCGGACGCCACCCGCACGGCGGGGTCGCTGTCGTCGGCCACCAGCCGCGTCAGCTCCGCCAGGTCGTCGCCCTCGGGCCGCAGGTGCGCCACCGCCCAGGCGCGCACCGTCGGGTCGCCGTGGGCGAGCCCCGCGTAGACCTGGTCGTCGGCGTACAGGCGCATGCCCCCGAAGACGGCGGCGGGCTCGAAGGGCGGCTCCCAGTCGCGTTCCGCGGGTTCCTGGCCTGGGTTCGCGCGCAGCGCGGCGGGCGTGGTGTCGAGCGCTGCCGCCTCTGGCGCCCGGGCGATGGCGCGGCCGTCCTCTACGTGGAAGGGCCCGATCCGCACGCGCACGACCCGCGCGCGCCGTGCTTCCGGGTCCGGTTCCACGCGCAGCTCGTGCTCCACGTCGAAGAGCAGGCGTCCCAGCGCGTCCGCGACGCTGGCGTCGGTGAGCGAGAGGGTCACCGTGGACTCGGGAACCTCGCCCTGTACCTCGAAGCCGGCGGTCTCGGAGAGGCGGCGGACCACGTCCTCGCGCCACACGACGACCGCCGCCAGGTGGACGCGGCCGTCCTCCATCCGGAGCGACAGCTCGCCCGGCCCGACGGTCGGCGGGCCCGGGGCCGCGATGGGCAGGTCCGCCACCGGCGCGCGCTCCGGGCCGCAGGCGCCGAGCAGCGCCACGCTGGCCAGGAGCGCGAGCGGGCGGAGGGCCACGGCGCGCAGGCCTACGGGCAATGGCTGCCGGGCGGGTTCAGCGGCGGCCCCAGCGTCTTCAAGCTGCCGATGATCAGCATGTCCGGGGAGTCGTCGAGGATGCCCTCGAGCTTCAGCTTGAAGCGCTTCGCCTCCAGGGTGATCGGGTTGCTGACCCCCTTGCCCATGGTCTGGAGGTGGCTGTCCACGTGGCGGCTGCCGAGCCACGAGTCGCGGTCCGAGAGGTCGGAGCTGAACTTGTAGTGGCGACCGTTGCCGGCCGGAGCGTGGGCGACCTCGTCCTCGTCCCAGATCTTGCGGACGGAGTTCTTCTCGGGCTTGCCGTCGGCGTTGTCGTCGCGGCACTCGTGCAGCTCGAGGGTGGACGAGAAGTCGTGGTCCACGCAGACGCACAGGTGGTTGCCGCGCCCTTCGAGCAGCAGGTTCTTCACCTCGGACGAGGAGGCTCGCAGCGGGCGGCTGCCGTTCCCCATGTCCTGGGAGGTCGAAGCCAGGAAGCGGACGTGGAAGTAGGACTCGTTGTGAGCCGACGCCGTGGTGACGCCGCTCAGGAGCAGCAGCGCGGCGAGCGCCGGACCGACCGTGGCGATGCGCACCATGTCGTCTGGATCTCCGTGGTCCCGGCCCCCTCCGGCAGCGGGGTTTCACAGCAGGTAGGTGGTCCGGGAGCGCGCCGGGGTTGCGCGTCACGCGCAGGCAGCTTCGCTACGCGCCTGCGCAGGGCCTGCGCGAAGCGGACGGCGAGGGGCGCGGCCTGGGACGGAAAAGGGCGGGTCGAAAAAATCTGCGGTCTGGCCCGTTTTTTCCGAGGGGCCGGCGGCTCGGCGCGCGCTAGACGGCGTTCACCTCGATCGCCGCCCAGCCGCTTCCCGTGCGCTCCAGGGCCAGGGCGGCGGCCTCGTCGGCGGAGTCGGCCTCGATGGAGAGGACCCGGGAACGCGGCGAGGCATCCTGCTTCACGCGCACCTGGAAGCGGCGCCCGGGGTCGGGCACCGGCGGGATCGTGTCTTCGTCGAGGTCGATCTCCGGCGCGGCTTCCGGCTCGGCGGCGGAGGCAGCTGCGGTCAGATCCACGAGCTGTCTTGCGCGGGGTTTCGGGCCCGGATCTCCAGGGGTGGGCTGCGGAGCCGCCGCCGCAAGGGATTGAGGCCGCCGGCTGAGCTCCAGGAAGGCCTCGGGCGGGTTCGAGACCACGATCCCCAGCAGGGTGCCGGTGGCGCCGTCGCGCGCGCGGACGCGATGCCGGTGCCAGACCAGGCCGTTCACCTCGACCTTCCGGCCGTGCTTGAGCTGCAGCTGGACCTGCAGGCTCTCGCCCTCGGCGGGCGCGATGGAGCCCTGGAGCGAGAGGCCGCCCTGGGACAGGTCGCGAACGGTGGCTTCGGAGGTGCCCCCGCTCCAGCGGACCTGGCAGGGGATGCGGCAGCGCATCCGGGGTGATCGACGCTTCTCTCGAAACACGTTGCCTTTGGCATCGGCGATCCGCGGGACCGCCCTTAGCCGCTCCGTGGGGGCGTCACCGGGCCGAACCGGCGCGCGAAGCCGGCCGGGGCGACCATCGTCTACCTTGGCACCCATGCGAACGGCCTGTCTCGCCGCCTTGCTCGGGGTCTCGCTCGCCGCCGGCGCCCGCGCCGCCTGCCTGGACGAGGCCGCCTACGCCCGCGCCCTGGCTGGCCACACCGCAGCGGTGGAGGACCTGGCCGGCGTGCGCGTCGACTACGTCGGCCTGCGCGCCAGCGCCGACTGGAAGGCGGTGGTGGCGAGCCTCGCCGCCTGCCAGCCGGACGGGCTCCGCGGCGACGCGGCGCTGGCCTTCTGGATCAACGCCTACAACGTGCTCGCCATCGACCTGGTGCTCCAGCATTACCCGGTGGAGGGCATCCGCGACATCGGGTCGCTGCTGCGCCCGGTCTGGAAGCGCGAGGCGGGACGCGTCGGCGGCCGCCCCGTCAGCCTGCACGAGATCGAGCACGAGATCCTGCGGCCGCGGGGCGACCCGCGCATCCACGTGGCCCTCGTCTGCGCGTCGCTCTCGTGCCCGGCGCTCCTGCGCGAGCCCTACCGCGCCGAGGGCCTGGACCGCCAGCTGAACGCCCAGGCGCGGAGTTTCCTCGACGATCCGCGCAAGGGCGCGGTGCTCGAGGGCCGCACGCTGCGCCTCTCCAGGATCTTCGACTGGTTCGCGAAGGACTTCGAGCCGGCGGGCGGCGTGGTGGCCTGGGTCGCGCGCTACCGGCCGGAGCTGAACCGCGCCGAGCGGGTGCGCTACTTCGACTACGACTGGTCGCTCAACGATCTGGCGACGGCTCCGGCTCCGACGGCGCAATGAGCTCGTGGCCGCAGTCGCGGCAGAAGCGCGCGTCGGGCATGTGACCCTCGCTGAAGCAGCCCGGGCAGACGCGGGTCGTGAGGGGGCGCTGCGACGTCTGCACCATGGCGGCCGACACGATTCCCGTCGGCACGGCGATGATCGAGTAGCCCATGATCATCAGCATGGCCGCCAGGGCCTGGCCGACCACGCTCTGGGGGGCGATGTCGCCGTAGCCGACCGTGGTGAGGGTCACGATGGCCCAGTAGACGCTGCGCGGAATGCTCGTGAACCCGGTTTCGGGGCCCTCGATCAGGTACATGGCCGATCCCACGATCACCACGATGCAGACCACCGTTCCCAGGAAGACGGTGATCTTGCGCCGGCTCGAGTGGAGCGCGTCGAGCAGCACGTTGGCCTCGCCGAGGTAGCGCCCCAGCTTGAAGACGCGGAAGACGCGCAACAGGCGCAGGATCCGCACCACGATCAGGGTCTCGGCGCCCGGCAGCACCAGTGCCAGGTACGTGGGGAGGATGGCCACCAGGTCCACCGTCCCGAAGAAGCTCCGGGCGTAGCGGAATGGGTGCTGGACGGTCGCCAGCCGCAGCGCGTACTCCAGGGTGAAGAGCAGCGTGAAGGCGATCTCGGCGGCGTCGAGTGCGGTCCCGTAGCGCGCCCGGATCGGGGTGACGCTGTCGAGCATCACCGCCGCCACGCTGGCCAGGATGGCCCACAGCAGCGCCACGTCGAACGCCTTC
Source organism: uncultured delta proteobacterium (assembly GCA_947259215.1). Taxonomy (GTDB): domain Bacteria; phylum Myxococcota_A; class UBA9160; order UBA9160; family JAFDET01; genus CAMYLJ01. The sequence goes on along the minus strand of CAMYLJ010000023.1, from coordinate 72,666 downwards.
CCGGCCGGCGTGTCGGCCTCGAAGATGATCTGGCGCAGATGGTCGCGCCAGGGGGCGCGGCGCGGGAGCCCGTGCGGAGACATGCGACGCATTGTATACCTCGGCGCCGTGGACCCGGACCTCGAAGTCAGCTTCGTGATGCCCTGCCTGGACGAGGCCGAGACCCTGGAAGCCTGCATTGCGGCGGCGCGCCGCTGCATCGAGGAGAACGACCTCGCCGCCGAGATCGTGGTGGCGGACAACGGCAGCGGCGACGGCTCGCCCGAGATCGCGCGCCGGGCCGGCGCGCGGGTGGTTCCCGTCGAGCGCAAGGGCTACGGGAGCGCGCTCATGGGCGGCTTCGCGGCCGCACGCGGCCGCTACCTGGTCATGGGCGACGCAGACCTGAGCTACGACTTCGGCGAGGCCATGCCGCTCATCCGCGAGCTGCGGGCGGGGGCGGACCTGGTGATGGGATCGCGCTTCCGGGGCCGGATCGAGCCCGGGGCCATGCCGTGGTCGCACCGCTGGATCGGGAACCCGCTGCTGTCCGCCGTCGGCCGCCGGCTCTTCCCCTCGCCGGTCTCCGACTTCCACTGCGGCCTGCGCGCGCTCTCGAAGCAGGCGTACGGGGACCTGAACCTCCGCACGACGGGCATGGAGTTCGCCTCGGAGATGGTGGTGAAGGCCACGGCGCGGGGGCTCCGGGTGGCGGAGGTTCCGATCACGCTGCACCGGGACGGACGGAGCCGGCCGCCGCACCTGCGGAGCTTTCGCGACGGCTGGCGGCACCTGCGCTTCCTGTTGACCCTCTCGCCGCGCTGGACCCTCTTCGTGCCGGGCGCGCTGCTGTGTCTCGTCGGCGGCGCGCTGCTCGTCGTGCTGGCGCCGGGCCCGCTGCGCGTGGGCGACGTCACCTTCGACGTCCACACCATGCTCGTCGGCAGCCTGCTCGTGATGGTGGGCTACCAGGCCGTCACCATCGCCGCGGCCGCCCGGATCTACGCCTTCGAGGAGGAGATCGGCCCACCCGCGAAGTGGCTGGCGAGCGCCTTCGAGATCTTCACCCTCGAGCGCGGCATCCTGGCGGGGCTCATGCTGGTCGCCGCCGGCGTGGGCCTGATCGCCTGGCTGGTGTGGCAGTGGCGGGCGGTGGGCTTCGGGCCGCTCGAGACCAGCGTGACCCTGCGGCCCCTGGTCTTCGGCGCCACCCTGGTGGCCCTGGGGATGCAGACCCTGCTGATGTCGTTCCTCTACAGCATGCTCGGCATCAAGCGCAGGCGGGGCGACTAGGCGTGCGCGCCCTGGATCGGCTGCTCCAGCGCTGGCGCATCGGCAAGGCGCTGGCGTACGTGGAGCCCGGCGACCGCCTGCTCGACGTCGGCTGCTACGACCGCAGCCTGATCGACCGCGTGGCCGCCCGGGTGACCTCCGCCGTCGGCGTGGACGTCGAGGTGACACCCGCCGAGGAGGGCGCGGTCCGCCTCGTCCGCGGGAGCTTTCCCGAGCAGGCGTCCTTCGCTTCCGGCTCGTTCGACTGCGTGACGGCGCTGGCGGTCTTCGAGCACGTGCCAGATCCGGCGGGTTTCGCCGCCGCCTGCGCCGAGGTGCTGGCGCCGGGCGGGCGCGTGGTGCTGACGGTGCCGCACCCGGCCGTGGATCGGATCCTCGACGCGCTGATCGCGCTACGCCTGGCCGACGGCATGGCGGCCGAGGAGCACCACGGGTTCGATGCGAGCCAGACGGTGCGGCTCTTCCGCGGGGCCGGGCTCGAGCTGGCGGAGGAGCGCGCCTTCCAGCTGGGGCTGAACCGCCTGTACGTGTTCCGGAAGCCGGCTCAGTCGCCCACGTAGCCCAGCGCCTCGAGCCGCTGGCGGGTGGCCTCGTCGAGAGGCACACGCGCGCCGACCCCGGCGAGCGGCGCCAGCGCGGCGCGGGCTTCGAGCGCGGCGCGGAGCCGCGCCAAGGCGGCCTCGGCGGCGGGGTCGCCCTCGGGCGCGCGAGGACGCGTCTCGCCCGGGTCGGACGCGAGGTCGTACAAGCGCCACTCGCCGGCGGTGCGAGGCTCGTCGGGCGGTCCGTCGGGCTCCCACAGGAGCTTGTAGCGCCGGGTCCGGGCCGCGCGGTTGCCGGGCTTGCGGATCACGCCCTCGGTCACCAGCGCACGCTCCCCGGGTTCCGGCTCGGCGAAGAGGGAGACGCCGTCGCGCTCGCCGGGGCACGAAACGCCGAGGTAGTCGCACAGGGTGGGCGGCAGGTCGATCAGGCCGACCGGACACGAGAGCGACCCGAGAGCGCGTACGCCGGGAAGCCGCGCGGCCAGGGGGATGGCCGTCTCCTCGTCGAAGAGTCCGTGACCGTGGCTCCCCCAGCCGCGCTCGTAGAGGGCCTCCCCGTGATCGGAGGTCACGACGACCGCCACCTCGGCGGCGCCGGGCTGTTCCGCCAGGCCTTCCAGGAAGCGCCCCAGCGCGCGGTCGAAAGCGGCGACGCCCTGGTCGTAGACCAGCTCGAGGGTGGCCAGGTTCGGGGGCACGCCGAGCGCGGCGAGACGCGCGCCCGACATGTCGACCGCACGCTTCGCGATGGCGGCGCGCGCCCCGGGCGGCACGGTCCGCGCATCCGCTTCGATGCGCCGTCGCCGGGCCGCGAGCGCCCCCGGCGGCACCCGCCGGTACGGCTCGTGGGGATCCATGTAATGCAGGTAGACGAAGAAAGGCTGCGGATCGTCGGCGCGCGCGCGCAGCCAGTCCAGGCCAGCCGCGGTCACCACCCGCCCGGGGGCCTGGTTGGCGGCGAAGGAGTCGTCGTAGACGCCGAAGCCCTGGGCGAAGCCGAGGTCCCGGCGCAGCCAGGGGTTGGCGACGAAGGCCGCCGTGCTCCAGCCGGCCTGGGCGAGGTGTTCGGCCAGGGTCGGGAGCGCGTCCGCGAGCGCGTCCGACTCTCGCGGCGCCGCCGGGTCGCCGCCCACGCGCGGGTCGGCGTGGGAGAGGACGCCGTGGCGTGACGGGGTGAGCCCCGTGAAGAGGCTCGCGATCGCGGGCTTGGTCCACGGCGCCTGGGTCGTCGCCGCCCGGAAGAGCAGGCTCTCGCGGGCGAAGGCGTCGAAGGCCGGCGTCGGCGGCCCACCGTAGGCGCCGATGCGATCGCGGCGCAGGGTGTCGGCCACCACCAGCACCAGGCTGCGGGGCCGCGGAGGTTCGCTGCGCTCGAGCACGGCGCAGGGCGCCTGCGCGGCCGGCTCCGGCGCGCAGGCGGCCAGCAGCAGCAGGACCGGGAGGCGGCGCCTCACGGGACGAGCAACGGGCCCGCCACGGCCCGCCCCGCCTGCACCGCGGCCTCGGGAACCTCTGCCCAGCCCGTGCCGGAGGGCGTGGAGAGGCGGTAGCGCCCCGTTGCGAGTACCGCGGTGCTGAAGCGGTCCTCGGTGGGGTAGGGCACGCGCAGCGAGTAGCGCCCGTCCGGGCCCGCGTCGGTGGAGGTGCGGAAGACGTGGCTCGAGAGCCGGAGCTGGGCGTCCACGCGCTCTCCGGGAGCGGTGCGGCCCTCGATGCGCGCGCCCGGCACTACCTGCCAGATCGCGACCGAGGCGCCCTGCTTCGGGGCCTCCAGGCGATACACCAGGCGATGTCGGCTCAGGGCGGGCGTCGCGCCGTCGCGGCTTCCCAGGGTCTCCACCAGGCGGTGGGTCATGCTGCGCGGTCCGTAGGGCCGGCTCGAGCCCGCCCCGCGCCGGTCCGCCACCACGTAGCGCACGCGGCGTCCCGCGAGGTGGCGGAGCGCCTCGTCCTCGTCCTCCGCCGCGTAGTAGGCCCAGGCGCGCTCGAAGTTGTCGCGCCCGCCGTAGACCCCGAAGTTGTCCTGCACGAGCGGCCGCTCGGCGCGGTAGCGCACGTGGTGGCCGGTGCCCCAGGAGGTGAGGACGGAGTACTCCGGCTCCTGGGTGGGATCGAGGTAGCCGCGCGTGGGCTCCGAGTTCGCGTGAAGCCAGCGGGCGGCCCGGGCGTAGAGCTCGGGCTTCAGCGGCAACGGGCCGCGCCGGGCTACCGCGGGATCCCGGGTGGCTCGCCAGGCGCGCTCGATCGTCGGCCCATAGGAGGCGGTGAGGCCGTTCGCCAGCACGAACAGGCCCAACGCCAGCGCGCCGCCGAGTGCCCGTGGGTGTCGCCGCAGGCTCGGGGTGAAGGTGGCGGCCGCCGCGCCCCAGACGAGCGCGAAGGCGATGCCGAAGGAGCTCTCGAAGCGCCGCTGGAGAAGGGTCAGGGCGGAGAAGACGAGCGCCCAGAAGAAGAGAAGGAGCGCGGGTCCGGGAGGCGCGCCGCGGCGCCAAGCGCCGAGAGCGAGGGCGCCGAGGACGAATGGGAACGCCAAGAGCAATGGCGTGAAGATCCGCAGCGCGCGTTCTGGATCGAACCGGCCGTGAGGTCGCAGGAGCGGCTGGAGCTCGATCACGTGCAGCTGGAAGTCTTCGGCCGCCGCGAACCAGCCGAAGCCCTGGAGTACGGACGCGCGCAGCGCCGGCGCGAGCGCCGCGCCCGCGAGGGCCGCGAGGCCGAGGGCGGTGGCGGCGCGCGCGGCGCGGCCGAGCGGCCAGCGGCTCCAGAGGGCGGTCAATGCCGCCAGACCCGCGGCGCCGCCGGCGAGCCAGGCGGGCTGGAGGTTCGAGAGCACGAAGGGCGACCAGGCGCTGTACTCGGTCCAGCTGCGGCCCACACAGAACGGCGCCAGCAGCGCTGCGGCGAGGCCGAGGGCCAGGGCCAGCGAGCCCGCACGCCGGGCGGCCTCGCGCGGTGCGTCGGCCGCCAGCACCCAGAGCGCGGCGAAGACCTGAACGATCCCGACGTGGATCAGCCCGCCCGGCCACAGGCCGACGACGCCCGCCATGCCCGCACCGAGGGCGGCGGCGCGGGGGGCGCTCGGGCGTGACAGCCAGTGCACGGTCAGCGCCAGCAGCGCCGTCGACGCGAGGCCCACGGCGACGTGGTGATCCAGCATGCCGAGCTGGGATTGGAACCAGTGGGCGGGGAGCACCGCCAGCAGCAGGCCGGCCGTCATGCCCGCCAGCGCGCCCCACTGCACCCAGGCCAGGGCCGCTGCCAGCACCACCGTGGCGGCGCCGAGTACCGGGGATGCCCAGATGGCGACGCGCTCCACGGCATCCTGGTCCTGGCCGCCGGTGAGGAGCCGCGCCGTGGCCGCGATGCTCCAGTCGAAGGGCGCCGTCCACACGACCTCGCCGCCGGCGGGATAGTTGAAGTAGGGGTCGCGCTCCAGCACGTCCGGGAAGCGCGCCGCGGTGTACCAGATGCGCCGCAGGTGGTAGTAGGAGTCGCCGCTCTCGGCGAGCTGGACGCCCCGTTCATTCACGACGAGCGGGTAGTTGACTCCGCGCAACCCGAGGCTCAGCAGGAAGAGGGCCAGCAGGGCCGCGGCTCGCCGCACGCGCATGAGCGCAGATCCTATCCGGGCGCGGCGTCAGTGCCAGGCGTCGAGCAGCGACGCCACCTCGGCGAGGGCCTGGCGCTCGGCCGGGACCCAGCGCTCGGAGGAGAGGGCGGCCAGGCCCGCGGCCGGGAGCGCGAGCGCGGCGCCGAGCCCGAGTCCGAGCCGCAGGAACCTCCTGCGCGAGGCGCGCGCGCCCAGGATCGCCGCCAGCGCGCCCAGCGTCAGGGCGCCCGCCGCGAGCCGCTCCCGTCCGCGGCGACCGCGCGCCTGGTAGCGCCCGCGCTCGAGCGTCACCGCCGCCCGCCGCAGCGCGATCGGATCGGGCTGCACCTCCGGCGCGGCGACGATCTCGAGCTCCGCCCGCACGCCGCGGTGATCCGAGGCCGCGTCGAAGCTGGCGAAGCTCCGCGGGATCGGGCCCCGGCTGAAGACGTAGTCGATGCGGTCGCCGTCGCTCGAGGTGGGCTCGCGGGCATCGAGGGCGGCCGCGGCGTCGACGAAGCCGGTCAGGCCCTGGAGGATCTCGTACTCCGGCCGTGCCTCGCGCAGGTTGAAGTCTCCGAGCGCGACGATCGGCTCGCGGACGGCTCGCAGCGCGTAGGCCAGCTGCACCACCTGGCCGACCCGGTGGGCGTGGTAGAGGTCGCTTCGGGGGGGCGCGTACTGGGCATGGAGGTGGGTGTTCACCAGCACCAGCGGTCCCGCGTCCGTCTCGAGCCGGGCGGTGGCGAACCCCTTGCCGCCGGCGTAGTCGCCCCGGTGGATGTGGGTGGCGATGCCGGCGGTCCGGTACGTCTCGAGCCGGACGTCCGCCAGGGGCAGGCGCGAGGCCAGGAAGAGCCCGCTGCCGCCACGCCCCTGATCGGGGTGCCACACGTGTGCGTAGCCTGCCTCCCGCGCGGCCGCGGCGAGATCGCGCTGCGCCTCCTCGGTCCAGACCTCCTGGAGCGCCCACACATCGGCAGGATCCTCGGCGAACCCCTCGCCGATCCGGCGCAGGCGGTCCGACGTGTCCGGCGCCATGCCGTAGGGGAGGGCCCAGACGTTGAGGCTCGCGAACCGCAGGCGCACTCAGCCGGCCTCGATCTCGCCGAGGCGGTGCTTCTGCACCTTGCCGGTGATCGTGCGGGGCAGCACATGGACGCAGCGGAAGCGCGTCGGCACCTTGAAGGTCGCCAGTCGCTCGCGGCCCCACGCGCGCAGCGCGTCGCCGCTCGGGTGGGCGCCTTGCGTCGGCACCACCCAGGCCTCGCCGGTCTCGCCCCAGCGCTCGTCGGGCACGCCCGTCACCGCCACCTCCGATACCTCGGGATGTTCCGCGTAGACGGCTTCGATCTCTGCAGGATAGACGTTCTCGCCGCCGGAGATGTACATGTCTCGGGCACGGCCGACGAGGCTGACGAAGCCCTCCGCGTCGCGGGTGGCCAGGTCTTCGGTGCGGAGCCAGCCGTCCCGCAGGGTGGCCTGGGTGTCCTCCGGGCGATTCCAGTAGCCGAGCATCGTGATCGGTCCGCGCACCACGATCTCGCCGGTCTCGCCGGGCCCGGTGTCGCGCCAGTCGGCGGGGTCGTCGCTCGGCGTGGTCACCACGCGCACCTCGGCGTGGAAGACCGGCCGTCCCACGCTTCCGGCCTTGCGGATGGCGTCGCCCGCGTCCAGGCAGCACAGGATCGACGTCTCGGTCTGGCCGAAGCCCTGCTTCAACACCAGGCCGTGACGCTGGTAGGCCCGGATTACGTCCACGTCGATGGCGGCGCCGGCCGTGAAGAGGAAGCGCAGGCTCGAGAGGTCGTGCCCCTCCACGTGCTCCAGCAGCGCGCGGAACATGGTCGGGACCGCGCCGAAGAACGTGATGCCGCGCTGCTCGACGCCGCGCCACACGGCGCTGGGGTCGAAGCGCGGCTGCAGCACCACCTGGCCGCCGGCGTAGAGGGTCGGGAGCGAGAGGATGTTGAGGCCGAAGGAGTGGAAGAGCGGGAGCGCCACCAGCACGCGGTCGCTGCGGGTCAGGCGGAAGAAGATCTGGGCGTTCAGGCTGTTGAAGAGCGTCTTTCGCTGGGGGAGGAGGGCGCCCTTCGCGACACCGGTGGTGCCCGACGTGTACATCAGGAGCAGCGGGTCGTCGGGCGAGGCCGGCGCGATCTCGCCCCCGCCCGCGGCGGAGGCGAGGGCGTCTTCGTAGGCGGCGCCGGCCTCGAGCACGAAGGGCGGCGGCTCCGGGACCCGCTCCGCCAGCTCGGGCTCGGCCAGCAGCGCCCGGGCGCCGCAGTCGGTCAGCTGCTGGGCGATCTCCGGGGGTGCCAGGCGGTTGTTCAGGGGGACCGCGATGGCGCCCCGGCGGGCGCAGGCGAAGACCGCCTCGAGATAGGCGCTGCGGTTGCCCAGCAGGAGCGCCACCCGGTCGCCGCGGGCGACGGGGAGCACGCGGGCCAGGCGCGCGGCCCGGTCGTCGAGCTCCGCGTAGCTGAGGCTCCGCTCGGCGTCGACCAGGGCGGTGGCGGCCGGGTCGTGGCGCGCCAGCCAGGCCGCGACGTTGTGGGCGCGGGATTCCACCGAGCGAGGATGCTAGAACAATGCCCATGAACCTGAAGGGTGAGCCCGCTTACGTCGGCCGTCACTGCGGTGGCAACGAGTACGCGGTGACCCGCGAGCTGGTCGACTTCTACGCAGACGCCCTCGACGACGCGAATCCCCTGCAGGCGAAGTGGGCGCCGCCGCTGCTCTTCCACTCCGAGTGCTACCGCTTCGTCGGCGACTGGTACCTGAAGAACCTCTTCGGGAACCTCCACGCACGCCAGGACTGGATGCTCTTCGCGCCGATCCCGGTGGGCGCCCGGGTGCGGACCCGCTCCACCATCATCGAGCGCTACGCCAAGCGGGGCCGCGACTACGTCGTGAACGAGACGGACGTGGTGGACGCCGAGGGCCGGCTCCTCGTGCGCGGGCACACCCATCAGTCCTTCCTGCCGCCGAAGGACCGGGCGGGCGACGACTACGTGGTCGACGAGTCCACGGCCGCCAAGAAGGAGCCGCGGCCCCCGTTTCCCACGGCCACGGGTCCCGAGCTCACGCCCGTCAAGAAGACGATCGATGAGCGCCGCTGCTGGATGTTCTCGGGGCCGGGCAAGAACTACCACACGGACCGGGAGCAGGCGAAGAAGCTCGGGTTTCCGAACATCGTCGTGCAGGGGATGATGTCCACCTGCTTCGTCTCGCAGGTGATGCAGGACCACTTCGAGCTCGGCTGGCTCCAGGGCGGCCGCATGTCGCTGAAGCTGACCAACGTCCTGTGGGTGGACGAGACCGTCACGGCCCACGCCAAGGTGCGAGAGGAAGCGCGCGAGGGCGACCGCACCCGCGTCTTCTGCGACGTCTGGGTCGAGAAGGACGACGGCAGCCGCGTCCTCATCGGCGACGCCAGCGCGACGAGCGGGCCACGAGCGGGGACGTTGGTTGAGTAGTTCAGAAACTGCAGCAGTTTCTGAACTACTTAACCAACGTCCCCGCTCGTGCTGGCGCCACCGGTCTTGGCGATCTGGTCGGTCTTGATCTTGCCGGTGTCGAAGGCGCTGGCCTTCTCCTGCATGCGGTCGAGGAGCGCGTCCGGGCCCGGCGGCTGCTTGCCGCGCGGGATGAAGGGGCGGATGCGCGCGACCACGAAGTTCTTGAGGTAGGGGCTCTCGAAGCCGCGCGCCTTCAGGTCCTTCACGATCTCGGCCACGCGGTCGTCGATCTCGAGCAGCCGGGTCGCGCGCGCCTCGCGCACGGGGAGCACGTCGGCGAGCGGCGCGTCCTCGAAGGCGTCGCTGGCCTTCAGGGCCGGGCCGTAGGCGCTGCCGGCGAAGCGCGGGCGCCCCTCGTAGGCGAAGCCCAGGGTGACGAGGGACGGGTCCTCCAGCTCGAGGGCGTAGTCGCTCTCGGGGCGCGTCGGGTCGGCCTCGGCCAGGCCGCGCGCCATGCGCACCACCTCGAGCGCGCGCTCCTTCAGGTTGTGGGCCTTCTCGGTGTTGAGGGCCAGGATGCGATAGGCGAGGGCGGGGTCGGGCGAGACCAGCGCGGTCACCGTGCGGGCACCCAGGCGCTTCAGCGCCGAGAGCCGGTGGTGCCCGTTCGGCGTCCAGAAGCCCTCCTTCGCGGGCACCGCCACGATCGGGTCGAGGAAGGTCCCGACCCGGCGGATCACGTCCTCCAGCTTCTTCACGTGGGTGTCGGACAGGTCGCGCTGGAAGGGGGTGGGCTCCACGGCGGAGACCGGAAGCGCCGCCAGCACGAGGGGCGCGCCGCCCCAGGGGTCGCGGTAGCGGGCCAGGACCGATCCCTCGGCCTCGCTGACGGCCTTCTCGAGCGCCGCCACCTCGGGCGTCTCGGGCACCGCAGCGGACTCGGCGGCGGTGAGGCCCTGGGACTCGGGCTGGACGGCGGTGCGGCGTTTGCGGGCGGCCATGGGGATTTCGGGGCAGAGTCCGGGGCATGGTAGCTCGCAGCGTGGCAGAGGCGGTGGAGCGTCTCGGTCTGCGGGGGCGGACCCTGGTGGTGGCCTGCTCCGGCGGGATCGACTCTACGGTCCTGGCGGACGCCCTGCACCAGGCGGGGCTCGACCTGCGCCTGGGCCACGTGAACCACGGCCTGCGCGGGGCCGAGGCCGACGCCGACGCGGAGTTCGTGCGCGCCTTCGCCGAGGCCCGGGGGCTGCCGGTGGAGGTCGCCCGGGTCGCGCCCCAGGCCCTGCGCGAGGGCCGCTCCAGCCGCGAGCGACCGACCCTGCAGGAGGCCGCCCGGCGCGCGCGCTACGACGCCCTGGCCTGCATGGGCGACGGACCGATCGCCACCGCCCACACCCTGGACGACCAGGCCGAGACGGTCCTCTTGCGGCTCCTGCGCGGGGCCGGCCCCGACGGCCTGGCCGGGATCCCCGAGGTGTCGGGCCGGGTCGTGCGCCCGCTGCTCCGGGTGCCCCGCGCCGAGATCGAGGCCTACGCGCGCCGGCGGGGCCTGCGCTGGCGCGAGGACTCTTCGAACCGGAGCCCGGCCTACGCCCGCAACCGCCTGCGCGGCTGGCTCCGCCGGCTCGAGGCCGACTTCAACCCGCGTCTCCTCAGGGCGATCGGGGATCTGGCCGAAGCGCAACAGAGGGACCGCGAATGGATCGCGGACCTGGTGGCGCGCGAGGCGGCGGCGCGCTTCGAGGAACGACCGGAGGGCCTCGTCATCGAAGCCAAGGACTGGAACGGGCTGCCGGTGTCGCTCCAGCGCCGGCTGGCGCGGGAGGCGCTCCGCCGTGTGGGAGCGGCGCGGGACGTGAGCCGCGCCCACCTGGGGCGGGTGACCGCGTTCCTGGCCGAGGGGCGTCCCGGGACCCGGATCGAGCTCCCCGGGGGGCTCGAGCTGGTCCGCGAGCGGGGAAGCTGCCTCCTGCGTGCTAAGCTGAGGGGTTAGCGAGGGTTTTCGGGTGAACCAGCAGTTCTACCGCAGCGCCGCCGTCTGGGTGGTCATGTTCCTGATGATCCTGGTGGTGATTGCCATGCTCCGCCAGGGCCAGCCTGCTCCCAAGGAGCTCGATTACCCCGAGTTCCTGACCATGCTCGACGCCGGCGACGTGAAGACCGTGATCCTCGAAGAGGGTCACGTGACCGGCACCCTGATGGACGGCGACGCGCCTTTTGCCAGCTACGCGCCGACCGCCGCCACCGAGGACCTGGTCGCGAAGCTGCTGGCGAACGAAAACGTCCAGTGGGAGGCGCGCCCCGCGCGCGAGTCGCCGCTCTGGCAGCAGCTCTTCCTGTACTGGATGCCCTTCCTGATCCTGATCGGCCTGTGGGTCTTCTTCCTGCGTCAGATGCAGGCGGGCGGCGGCAAGGCCATGAGCTTCGGCAAGTCGCGCGCGCGGCTGCTGAACGAGAACACCCAGCGCATCACGTTCGACGACGTGGCCGGCGTCGAGGAGTCGAAGTACGAGCTGGAAGAGATCATCGCCTTCCTGCGCGATCCCAAGAAGTTCACCCGCCTGGGCGGCCGCATCCCCAAGGGCGTGCTGCTGGTGGGACCGCCGGGCACCGGCAAGACCCTGCTGGCCCGCGCCGTGGCCGGCGAGGCCGGCGTGCCGTTCTTCAGCATCTCGGGCTCGGACTTCGTGGAGATGTTCGTGGGCGTGGGCGCCTCGCGGGTGCGCGACCTCTTCCTGCAGGGCAAGAAGAACGCGCCCTGCATCATCTTCATCGACGAGATCGACGCCGTCGGGCGTCACCGGGGCGCCGGCCTCGGCGGCGGCCACGACGAGCGCGAGCAGACCCTGAACCAGCTGCTGGTCGAGATGGACGGGTTCGAGAGCAACGAGGGCGTGATCCTGATCGCGGCCACGAACCGCCCCGACGTGCTCGACCCCGCGCTGCTGCGGCCCGGCCGCTTCGACCGGCGCGTGGTGGTGCCGCGCCCGGACCTGCGCGGCCGCTACGCCATCTTGAAGGTGCACACCCGGCGCGTGCCGCTCGACGAGGACGTCGACCTGGAGACCATCGCCAAGGGCACGCCCGGCTTCGTCGGGGCCGACCTCCAGAACCTGGTGAACGAGGCGGCCCTCCAGGCGGCCCGGCGCGACGGCCAGTCCGTGGCCCAGCGCGACTTCGAGGGCGCCAAGGACAAGGTGCTGCTCGGGGCCGAGCGCAAGAGCATGATCATGAGCGACGAGGACAAGCGCATCACCGCCTATCACGAGTCGGGGCATGCGCTGGTGGCGCTCCTGACCGAGGGCGCCGACCCGGTCCACAAGGTCACCATCATCCCGCGCGGCATGGCCCTGGGCGTGACGATGACCATGCCCGAAGAGGATCGCTACAACCTGACCCGCGAACAGATCCTGGCCATGATCAAGCACGCCATGGGCGGGCGCGCCGCCGAGGAGCTGGTCTTCGGACAGCTCTCCACCGGCGCCGAGAACGACCTCAAGCAGGCCACCGACATCGCGCGTCGCATGATCTGCAATTACGGCATGAGCGACCGCATCGGACCCGTGTCCTACGGCGACGGCGACCAGGACGTCTTCCTCGGCCGCGACTTCGTCACGCGCAAGGACTACAGCGAGCAGAAGGCCCAGGAGATCGACGACGAGATCACGTCCATCCTGACCGGTCTGTACGACGCCGCCAAGGACCTGCTGGCCGAAGAACGCACGATGCTGGACCGCATCACCGAGGCCCTGCTCGAACGCGAGACCCTCGACAGCAAGGACCTGAAGGCCCTGCTGGCCGGTGAGCCGCTGCCCCCCATGCGACCGCCGGAGATCGCGGAGAAGCCCCCCACGAAGCCGAAGCAGGAGGCGGAGCCCCGAGCCGACGTGGCAGGGGATTCGGTTCCCGAGCCCGAGCCGATCCCGGGGTAGCCCCGTGATCGTCCCGGGGGACCGCGTCACGCTGGTCGGGATCCTGAACACGACGCCGGATTCCTTCTCGGACGGCGGACGCTTCGAGGATGCGGAGGCCGCAGTGGCGCGCGGGCGCGAGCTCGCGACGCAAGGAGCGCACGTGGTGGACGTGGGGGGGGAATCCACGAGGCCGGGAGCCCGCGAGGTGTCGGCGGAGGTCGAGATCGGCCGCACCCGGCCCGTCGTCGCCGCCCTGGCCGCCGAGGGAATCGCCGTCTCGCTGGACACGCGCAAGGCCGCCGTGGCCGAGGCCGCGCTGGCGGCGGGCGCCGCGGCGGTGAACGACGTGTCCGGCGGCCGCCACGATCCCAAGCTGCTCGAGGTGACGGCGGCCGCGGGTGCCGCGCTCATTCTCGGCCACCTGCGCGGCGAGCCCGCCGGCATGCAGGACGCGGTGGCATTCGACGACGTCCTGGCCGAGGTGATCGACGAGCTCGGCGCCTCGCTGGAGCGCGCCCGGCGCGCGGGCGTGAGCGAGCTGGTGGCCGATCCCGGCATCGGCTTCGGCAAGCACGCCGAGCACAACCTGGCGCTGCTGGCCGGGCTGACCCGGCTGAAGCGGGCCCTGGGCGTGCCCGTCCTGGTGGGCGTCTCGCGCAAGTCGTTCCTCGGCCAGCTGACCGGGAGCCCGGTCGAGGACCGCGATCTCGAGAGCCATGCGGCAGCGGCCGTGGCCGTCTTCGCCGGCGCCGACGCCGTGCGGGTGCACGACGTGGCGGGCGCCGCGCGCGCCGTGGCGGTGGCCGGAGCCCTGCGCGGCGCGGCCGGGAACGCCACGCCGTGATCCAGTTCCTCTGGCAGGAGCTGCTGACGTTCTGGAGCTATCTCCAGGACAACTTCCACCCGGTCTGGGACACGCTCGACATCGTGGCGGTGGCGCTGGCGATCTACTGGCTGCTGCTCCTGATCCGCGGCACCCGGGCGGTGCAGATGCTGATCGGCCTCTTGATCCTGATCGCCGTGCGCCTGCTCTCGGACTGGTTCCAGCTCGCCACGGTGGGCCTGATCCTGGACAACTTCCTGGCATCCGCCGTGCTGATCATCATCGTGCTGTTCCAGAACGACATCCGGCGCGCGTTGGCGCGCATGGGCGGCGGCCTCTTCCCTGCGGTGGCCCGCGGCGAAGAGACCCAGATGCTCGAGGAGGTGGTGCGCGCGGCCCAGAGCCTGTCCCAGAAGCGGGTCGGGGCGCTGATGGTGCTGGAGCGCGAGACCAGCCTGGACGACCTGGTGGAGGCGGGGCTCCCCCTCGATGCGGCGGTCAGCAAGGAGCTCCTGACCTCGATCTTCCTGCCGTACTCGCCGCTGCACGACGGCGCGGTGGTGGTGAAGGGAGGCCGCATCTCCCACGCGGGCTGCGTGCTGCCCCTGACCCTGCGCAGCGACCTGCCCGAGGGCGTCGGCACCCGCCATCGCGCCGCCGTGGGGGTGACCGAGGACAGCGACGCCGTGGTGGTGGTGGTGTCCGAGGAGACGGCGGCCATCTCCGTGGTGGTCGCCGGGGAGATGATCCACGATCTCGACGCGCCGCGGCTGCGCGGGGTGCTGCGCGACCTGCTGGCCGGCGCGCGCGAGGGCGTGGGCGAGGACGAGGCGGGCGACGAAGAGCCCGAGCAGCTCCAGCTCCGCTCCGTCTCCGGGGGCGACTCCTAGATGGCGCGCCGCACGGACGGAAGTCGCGGGTATCTCGTGGTGGCGCTGGTGCTGGCGGCGCTGCTCTGGGTGGTGGCCCACGGCTCGCGGGACGTCGAGAAGGGCTTCGACGTGCCGGTGGTCTTCAAGAACGTGCCGGCGGAGCTGGTCATCACCGAGCGCAACAGCGACGTCGTGAACGTGCGCGTCCTCGGAAGCCGTGCGGCCCTGCGCAACCTCGGGGGCGAGGCGCTCGAGTACGCGGTGGACGTCTCCGAGGCGCGCCGCGGCAGCGCGGAGTTCGAGGTGGAGCAGAGTCCCATCGACGTGCCCCGGGGCGCCCAGGTGCGCAGCCGCTCGCCCTCGCGTCTCGACGTCAAGTTCGAGCGTCGCGGGACGAAGGTGATGCAGGTGCGCGCCGACCTGTCGGGTGACCCCGCGGAAGGCTTCCGGGTCGCGAACGTCGAGATCGAGCCGCCCCGGGTCTCGGTGACGGGAGCGCGCCGCGAGGTCCTGCGGCTCAACGAGGCCGTGACCGAGGCCATCGACATCGGTGGTGTGGATCAAACCGTAGAGCACGAAGTGAAGCTCAACCTGGGCCGCCAGCACGTGTGGGTGGAGCAGCCCGACAGCGTGATCGTGCGGGTGCAGGTCGAGCCGGTGGAGGAAGGGTGAGTCGCAAGCTGTTCGGAACCGACGGGGTGCGCGGGACCGCCAACCGCTACCCGATGACCGCGGAGACGGCGCTGGCGCTGGGCCAGGCGGTGGCCCACGTCTTCCGTGCGCGTAGCAACGAGCGCCACCGCATCATCATCGGCAAGGACACCCGGCTGTCGGGCTACCTGTTCGAGAACGCCCTGGCGGCGGGCATCTGCTCCATGGGCGGCGACGTGCTGATGGTCGGACCCATGCCCACTCCGGGCATGGCCTTCCTGGCGGCCGACATGCGCTGCGACGCCGGCATCATGATCTCCGCCAGCCACAACCCCTTCCAGGACAACGGCATCAAGTTCTTCTCGCGCGACGGCTACAAGCTGGACGACGCGATCGAGGAGCGGATCGAGCACCTGATCTCTTCCGGGGCCCTGGACTCGGTGCGCGCCGACCCGGGCGAGGTGGGGCAGGCCCAGCGCATCGACGACGCCCAGGGCCGCTACGTGGTCTTCCTGAAGAACACGTTTCCCATGAAGCTCACCCTGGACGGAATCCGGGTGGTCCTCGACTGCGCGAACGGCGCCTCCTACAAGGTGGGCCCCACGATGCTGCGCGAGCTCGGCGCCGAGGTCTTCACCCTGGGCGTGGAGCCCAACGGGCGCAACATCAACGAGGGCTACGGCTCCCTGCACCCCGAGCAGACCGTGGCCAAGGTGCGCGAGGTGCGCGCCGACCTGGGGATCGCCCTGGACGGCGACGCCGACCGCTGCGTCGTCGTGTGCGAGAATGGCGAGATCGTCGACGGCGACGCGCTGCTGGCCCTGGTGGCCGGCGACCACCTGGAGCGCGGCGCCCTCAAGGGCGGCTCCGTCGTGGCCACCGTGATGAGCAACCTCGGGCTCGAGCGGGCCCTGGAGGGCATGGGGATCGGACTGGTCCGCACCCAGGTCGGTGACCGCTACGTGGTGGAGGCCATGCGGGCCGGCGGCTTCAACGTCGGCGGCGAGCAGTCGGGCCACCTGATCTTCCTGGACCACAACACCACGGGCGACGGTCTCATCACGGCGCTCCAGGCCCTGGCGATCATGCGCCGGAGCGAGCGGCCGCTGTCGGAGCTCGTGGCCGGCTTCCAGCGCTACCCCCAGGTGCTGCTGAACGTGGTCGTGGGAGAGAAGCGGCCCTTCGAAGAGGTGCCCGCCGTCGTCGAAGCGGTGCGCAAGGTGGAGCAGGAGCTCGACCGCCGCGGCCGCGTGCTGCTGCGCTACAGCGGCACCGAGCCCAAGGCGCGCGTGATGGTGGAGGGCGAGGACGAGACGCGGGTCAGCGAGATCGCCCAGCACCTGGCCGAGGTGGTGCAGCGCCACCTGGGGGCGCCGGAGTGAGCGGGCTCGTGATTGCCGTGGACGCGCTGGTCGCGCTGCCGGGGGTGGACGCGGTGGCTGCGGTCAAGCTGGCCGAGCTGGCTGGCGCCGACGCGATCCGCGTCGGCGTGCCGGAGGGCGGCGCCGGGCCGCGGGAGGCCGCCGTGCACGATCTGCGGCGAGCCGCGCGCTGCCTGGAGCTCAAGCTGGCTCCCTCGCCGGCCGCCCTGAAGCTGGCGCTCGAGGTGCAGCCCGACCGCGTGGTGCTGGGCTCCGAGATCCGCGGTGGTGTGCCGGCTTTCGGGCCGCTGGACCACGCCGCCGAGACGAGCCTGCCGGCGGTGCTGCGCACCCTGGGCGAGGCCGGGATTCCCGCGCTGGCCGCGGTGGCGCCGGACGTGGATGCGGTCAAGGGCGCCCACGGCGTCGGGCTGGCGGGCCTCGAGCTCTTCACCGGCCACGTGGTGGACCTGCCCACGGAGAGCCAATGGGCGCTGCTCGAGCGCCTGGGAGATGCGGCGCGGCTGGCTGCCAAGCTGCGCATCCCGACGGCGCTGGCGGGCGGTCTCGACGACCGCAACGTCGGCGCCTTCCTGGAGCGCGCGCCGGCCGCGGAGCGCGTGACCGTGGGCCGGGCGGTGATCGCGCGGGCGCTGCTCGTGGGCATGGATCGCGCCGTCCGGGATCTGCGGGCGCGGATCCCGTGAGGGCCGCGCCGGAGGGCGCATGAGGATCTGGCCGCTGGTCGGGGCCGCCAGCATGCGCGCCCTCGACCGACACACGATCGAGACGCTGGACGTGCCCGGCGAGGTGCTGATGGAGAGCGCCGGTCGCGCCGTGGCCGAGGCGGTGCTGGCGCGCCGGCCGGCCTCGGTGCTGGTGGTCTGCGGCGCCGGCAACAACGGGGGCGACGGGCTCGTGGCCGCGCGCCATCTGGCCGTGGCGGGGGTCGCGGTGCACGCGGTGTGTGTGGGCGAGCCGCAGGGCGATGCCGCGCGCCAGCTCGCCCGGGCGCGGGCCTTCGGCGTGCCGGTGGCGCCCTGGGGCGCCTGGCTCGACGCCGAGCTCGTGGTGGACGCGCTCTTCGGCACCGGGCTGGCCCGGGAGGTGACGGGCGACGCCGCCGACGCCATCGGGCGCATGAACGCGGGCGCGGCGCCGGTGCTGGCGGTGGACCTGCCGTCGGGGCTCGACGCCGACACGGGCCACGTGCACGGCTCCGCGGTGCGCGCCGCCGAGACCGTGACCTTCGGCCTGCCGAAGCTCGGCCTCGCGCTCGAGCCGGGCCGCGGCCTGGCCGGTGCGGTGCGCGTGGCGCGCATCGGCATCGCCGACGAGGCGCCCGGTGTGACTCGCGACGCCGAGCTCTGGACCGCGGCCGAGGCGGCGCGGCGACGCCCCCGGCGCCCGGGGGACGGGCACAAGGGCCGTTTCGGTCACGTGCTGGTGGTGGCGGGGTCGGAGGGCAAGACCGGGGCCGCGGCCCTGGCCGCCCTGGCGGCCGGCCGCGCCGGCGCGGGTCTCGTCACCGTGGCGTGTCCCGCCGGCCTGAACGACATCCTCGAGCAGAAGTGCACCGAGGCCATGACGGTGCCCGTCCCCGACACGCCGGAGCGCGCCTTCGCGGCGGCGGGCGAGGAGCTGCTGGCCGCCCTCGCGGGGGAGCGCGACGTGATGGCGCTCGGCCCGGGCATCGGCCGCGCCGCCGACACCGTCAAGCTCGTGCGGGCGCTCGTGCCCCGGGTGGAGCGGCCGCTCGTGCTGGACGCGGACGGCCTCAACGCCTTCGAGGGCGCCGCCGAGGAGCTGCGCGCGCGTCCGGCGGCGACGGTCCTGACCCCGCATCCGGGCGAGGCGGCCCGGCTGCTGGGCTGCGACAGCGCCGCCGTGCAGGCCGACCGCCTGGCGGCCGCGCGCAGCCTGGCGCAGGCGACCGGTGCCGTGGTGCTGCTGAAGGGCGCGGCCAGCGTGATCGACGACGGCGCGGCGCCGCCGCTCGTGAATGCCACCGGCGGCCCGGCGCTGGCGAGCGGCGGCACCGGCGACGTGCTGACCGGGGTGGTGGCGGCTTTCCTGGCCCAGGGGCTCGCGGCCCGGGACGCAGCCGCGCTCGGGGCGTACGTGCACGGGCGGGCTGCCGATCGCATCGCGCGGGGCGACTTCGGCCTGCTGGCCGGCGAGCTGGCCGACGCCGTGCCCGAGGCGCTGGCCTCCCTGGACGGGGCGCCGGAGCCGGAGCCCGCGCTTGCGTTGGCCTTCCCCGGGTCCTGAGGCCACCCGCGCTGCGGCGGCGCGCCTGGCGCGCAGCCTGGACGCGGGCCTCGTGGTCGCGCTGGTCGGTCCCCTCGGCGCCGGCAAGACGGTCTTTGCCAAGGGCCTGGCCGAGGGGCTGGGGCTCGACCCGGACGCCGTGGCCAGCCCCACCTTCGTGATCGCGAGCGAGTATCCTGTGGCGGCGGGCCCGCTGCGGCGGCTGGTGCACGCGGACCTCTACCGGATCGAGTCGGAAGCCGAGCTCGAGGCCGCGGGGCTGCGGGACTGGCTCGAGCCGGGGACCCTGCTGGCGGTGGAGTGGGCGGACCGGTTTCCCGAGGCATTGCCCGGGGATCGGCTGGAGGTGGCCCTCTCCGGCGGAGCCGGGGACCGCGTGCTAGAGATCCGGGCTCTCGGCCCGGCCTCGCAGAAGGCGATGGCGCGCTGGAGACAGATGTGGCCTTGATCGTCCAGAAATTTGGCGGCACGAGCGTCGCCGACCCCGAGCGCATCCGGAACGTGGCGCGCCGGGTGGTGGAGACCCAGCGTGCGGGCAACCGCGTGGCGGTGGTGGTCTCCGCCATGGCGGGCGAGACCGACGCCCTGGTGGCGCTGGCCCGCGAGCTCGGCGGCGACGCGCCGGACCCGCGCGAGTACGACGCCCTGGTCTCCACCGGCGAGCAGAAGACCATCGCGCTGCTGGCCATGGCGATCCAGGAGCACGGGTTGCCCGCACAGTCGTTCACCGGCATGCAGATGGGGATGCGCACCGACCGCAGTCACACCCGCGCGCGGATCGAGCGCGTCGAGGCGACGCGGATCCGCGAGACCCTCGACGAGGGCGGGGTGGCTGTGCTCGCGGGCTTCCAGGGCATCGACGAGCAGGGCAACGTCACCACGCTCGGGCGCGGCGGGTCGGACACCTCCGCGGTGGCGGTGGCGGCCGCCCTGGGGGCGGACGTGTGCGAGATCTACACGGACGTGGACGGGGTCTTCACCACCGACCCCAACCTCGTGGCGGCCGCCCGCAAGCTCGAGCGGGTCTCCTACGACGAGATGCTCGAGATGGCGAGTCTGGGCGCGAAGGTGCTCCAGATCCGCTCGGTGTTGTTTGCCAAGCGCTACGGCGTGCCGCTGCACGTGCGCTCGTCCTTCCACGAGGGCGAGGGCACCTGGGTGGTGGCGGAGGAGGACGTGATGGAGCGGCCCGTGGTCTCGGGGGTCACCTACAACCGCGACGAGGCCAAGATCCGGGTCTGCGGCGTCAAGGACCAGCCCGGCGTGGCGGCGAAGCTCTTCACGCCGCTCTCGGAAGCGGGCGTGGTGGTGGACATGATCGTGCAGAACCTGGGTCATGACGGCTCGACCGACATGACCTTCACCGTGCCGCGGCACGACTACGCCCGGGCGCTGTCCCAGGCCCAGGAGATCGCGGCGGAGATCGGTGCGGACCAGGTGGAGGGCGACGGCGAGATCGCGAAGGTCTCGATCGTGGGCCTCGGCATGAAGGACCACGCCGGTGTCGCGACGCGCATGTTCCAGACCCTGGCGGAGGAGGGCATCAACATCCAGCTCATCTCCACCAGCGAGATCAAGGTCTCGGTGGTGATCGAGGAGAAGTACGCGGAGCTCGCCGTCCGCGCCCTGCATGCCGCGTTCGTGGAGGACGGCGCGGCGGAGCCGGTGGCGGAGTCGTGAGCCGCGGGGCGCTGGTGCTGGCCGTCGTGGTGTGGGGATTGGCGCTGGCGCGCCCGGCCCCGGCACCCGCACCCTGCGAGGCCGGTCCCCTCTGCGGCGAGCCGCTGGACCTGAACGCGACGCCTGCGGTCTGGCTGGAGACCCTGCCCGGCATCGGGCCCGCGCGCGCCGGCGCGATCGCGGCGGCGCGGCCCTTCGCGCACGTGGGCGAGCTGGAGCGCGTCCCCGGGCTCGGTCCCGCGACCGTGCGCCGCCTGCGCGATCGGGTGGAGGTGCGATGAGCGAGCTCGTGGCGCGGGTCGAGCGCTTCTTCCGGGAGGAGCTCTGGCGCCGGGACGCCTGGTGGGTCCGGCTCCTCCAGGGCTGCGTGATGGTCGTCGAGGGCTTCGTGCGCGACCAGCTGCTGCTGCGGGCCCACTCCCTCACCTACATCACGGTGCTGTCGCTGATCCCGCTGCTGGCCCTGGGTCTCGGGATTGCGGGCATGCTGGGGCTGCGGGAGCGCGTGGCCGCGCAGATCTTCCTGCGCATGGGGACGGTGGCCCCGGACGTGGCGGGCACCCTGCGCGACCTGGTGGAGGGCTTCGACTTCGGCAGCCTCGGTGCGCTCGGCGGCTCCTTCCTGTTCCTGACCACGGTGCTGGCGGTGGGGAACGTCGAGGTGAGCTTCAACCACATCTGGGGGGTCAGCAAGCAGCGCAGCTGGATGCGCCGCATTCCGGACTACCTGTTCGTCATCATGATCGCGCCCGTGGTGCTGGGCGTGGCGCTCTCGCTCGGGACCACGCTCCGCAGCCCGGCCGCCGTGCAGTTCCTGCTCGATGTCCCGTTGTTCGCGACGCTGTGGGGCTACGGCCTGCAGCAGCTCCCGCTGGTGCTCTTCGTGCTCGGGTTCATGTTCCTCTATTGGTTCCTGCCCAACACGAAGGTCCGGGTCGACTCGGCCGCCGTCGGGGGACTCGTCGCGGGGCTGCTCTTCCCGATCCTGCTGTGGGGCTACGTGGGGTTCGCGGTCGGCGCGGCCCGGATGAACGCCATCTTCGGCGGCTTCGCCCAGTTCCCGCTCTTCCTGGTCTTCACCTACTTCATGTGGGCGATCGTGCTGTTGGGCTCCGAAGTGTCGTTCGCCTACCAGAACGTGGGCCGCTACCGGCGCGAGGTGAAGGGCGTGATTCCCGGGCCCGCGGGCCGCGAGGCCATCGGCCTGGCCATCGCGGTCGAGGTGGCGCGCCGTTTCGAGCTGGGCGCGGATCCCTGCACCGCCGACGAGCTGTCCGACGCCCTGGACGTCCGGATCCGGACCGTGCGTGACGTGCTCGACGCTCTCGAGACCGCCGGCATCGTGTCCGAGCGCGCGGAGGACGACCGCAGCGGGGGCTATCAGCTCGCCCGCCCGGCCGAGCGGATCCCGGTGGGCCAGGTGCTGCGCGCCGTCCGGGGCGAGCGGCTGCCGGTGACGCCCTCCATCGACGGCGTCTTCGAGGAGCTGGAGAAGCGCCAGCGCGAGCTCACGGAGCAACAGACCCTGGCCGACCTGCTGCGCGGATGAGGATCTACCTCGACCACAACGCCACCACGCCCCTGCACCCGGACGTGGTGGACGCGATGGCCCGCTGTCTCGCCGAGACGTGGGGCAACCCGTCGAGCACGCACGCGGAGGGTGCTGCGGCGCGCGACGCCGTGGAGGCGGCGCGCGGGCAGGTGGCCGCCCTGGTGGGCGCGGCGCCCGACGAGGTGCGCTTCACCGCCGGCGCCAGCGAGGCCAACAACACGATCCTGGCGGGCGTGACCCGCCACCTGGTGACCACCACCGCGGAGCACCCCTCGCTGCTGGCTCCGGCGGAGGTGCTGGAGAAGCGCGGCGTGCGCGTGACCCGGGTCCCGGTGGACGCCGACGGTCACGTCGGCGCCTGCGCCCTGGCCGAGGCGCTCTGCCCGGAGACGGACCTGGTCTCGATCCTGTGGGCCAACAACGAGACGGGGGTGGTGCAGGACCTGGCGGCGCTGCGGGCCGCCGCCGGCGACGTGCCCCTCCACGTGGACGCGACCCAGGCGCTCGGCAAGATCCCGATCGAGTCGGGCTGGGACTTCCTGTCCGCCTCGGCCCACAAGCTGAACGGACCCAAGGGCACGGGCTGCCTGGTGGCGCGGCGCCCGGTGTCGGCGCTGGTGCACGGCGGCGGGCAGGAGCGGGGCGGTCGCGGCGGCACCGAGAACGTGGCCGGGATCGTGGGCTTCGGGCTCGCGTGCGCGCTGGCGCGGCGCGATCTGCGGGAGCGTGCGGCCCGCAGCGCGGCGCTCCGCGATCGCCTGTGGGCGGGTCTCGCGGCCCTCGGCGCGCGCCGCAACGGCGCCGCCGACGCCGTGCTGCCGAACACCGTGAACGCGGAGTTCCCGGGCGTCGAGGGCGATGCCCTGGTGCAGGCCCTGGACCTGGAGGGCGTGGCGGTATCGCTCGGCGCCGCCTGCCACGCCGGCTCGGTGACGCCCTCCCACGTGCTGGCCGCCATGGGCCGGACGCCGGACCAGGCACGCGGCTCGATCCGCTGGAGCGTCGGCCTCGGAAACGACGAGGCCCAGGTGGATGCCGCCCTCGAGCGGGTGGCGATGCTGCTCGAGCGGATCCGATGAGGGCGATCGTGGCCATGTCGGGCGGCGTGGACTCGTCGCTGGCGGCGGCCCTGGCGGTCGATCGGGGCTGGGAGGCCGTGGGCGTCCTGATCCACCTGTCCGAGGGTGCGTCGCGCTGCTGCTCCATCGAGGACGCACGCGCCGTGGCGCGCGACCTCGGCATGCGCTTCTACGTGGTGAACCGCAGCGAGGCCTTCCGACGCGAG
The DNA here is from genome assembly GCA_947259215.1 of uncultured delta proteobacterium. Taxonomy (GTDB): domain Bacteria; phylum Myxococcota_A; class UBA9160; order UBA9160; family JAFDET01; genus CAMYLJ01. The sequence goes on along the minus strand of CAMYLJ010000023.1, from coordinate 49,390 downwards.
GTGATGGAGGCCTTCGCGGATTCCTATCTCGCGGGCGAGACCCCGATTCCCTGCGTGGCCTGCAACCGGCGCTTCAAGTTCGATCCGCTGCTCGAGCGCGCGCGCCTCTTCGGTGCCGAGCGGATCGCGACCGGGCACTACGCGCGCGTCGAGACGGATTCCACGACGGGCCTGCGGCGCCTGCGCCGCGGTCGCGACCGGGACAAGGACCAGAGCTACTTCCTCTTCCGCCTGACCCAGGAGCAGCTGGCGCGCGCCTGGTTCCCGCTCGGCGACATCACCAAGGACGAGGTGCGCCGCGAGGCGCGGCGCCGCGGGCTCGCCACCGCCGACAAGCCCGACAGCCAGGAGATCTGCTTCGTCCCCGGCGGTGATTACGCCGGAGTGGTGGAGGCGCTGCGGCCGGCCGCGACACGGCCCGGCGCGTTCGTGGACGCCGACGGGACGCAGCTCGGTCGCCACCCGGGCGTTCACCGCTTTACCGTCGGCCAGCGCCGCGGACTCGGTCTCTCGGCGGCAGAGCCGCTCTACGTGACCGGCATCGACGCTGCGAGCGGGCGCGTGCGCGTCGGCCCGGCAGACGAGCTGGCAGCGCCCGGCCTTCGCCTGCGCGACTGCGCCTGGATCGCGGGCACACCGCCGTCCGCGCCGCTGCGCGCCGAGGTGCAGGTGCGCCACCGCCACGCGGGCGCCAAGGCTTCGGTCGAGGTCCTGGGCCAGGGCGGGGCGCGAGTCGTCTTCGACGAGCCGGTCCGCGCCGTGGCGCCGGGCCAGGCGGCGGTGATCTACGATGGCGACGCCGTGGTCGGCGGAGGCACCATCGCGGAGGCCCTGGCGTGAGCCTCGAGGAGGCTCTCGGCTACCGCTTCGAGGACCCGGGCCTGCTGGAGCGCGCCCTGACCCATCCCTCGCGCTCGCGGGAGGAGGACGGCAGCCGGGGCAACGAGCGCCTCGAGTTCCTCGGCGACGCCGTGCTCGACGTGGCCGTGGCCCACGCGCTCTTCGAGTCGCACCCCGACTGGGCGGAGGGCCACCTCACCCGCGCTCGCGCGGGCCTGGTGAACACCCGCGCCCTGGCGCTTCGCGCCCGCGCGCTCGGGCTCGGCGAGCACGCCCGGCTGGGGCGCACGGAGCAGAAGGGCGGTGGCGCGCGCAAGGACTCGGTCCTGGCCAACGTCTTCGAGGCGGTGCTCGCGGCGGTCTACCTGGACGGCGGGCTCGATGCGGCCCGCGCGCTGGTGGTGCGTCTGTTCGCCGACGACCTGGCGGCCCCGTCCCTGGAACGCGACCCGAAGACCCACTTCCAGGAGTGGGCGCACGCGGAGCTGGGGATGACCCCGCACTACGAGACCGTGGGCGACAGCGGCGACGAGGAGGATCCCGAGCGCTTCACCGCCGCCGTGCGGGTGGGGGACGCCGAGCGCGGGCGCGGCAGTGGGCGCACGAAGCGCGAGGCGGAGCGCGCCGCGGCGCGCGCGGCCCTGGACCGGGTGGGGGAGTGAGCGCCCACCGCTCGGGCGTGGTGGCGCTGCTGGGCCTGCCCAACGCCGGCAAGTCCACCCTGCTGAACCGCTGGGTGGGCGAGCGCCTGGCGATCGTCACCCCGAAGCCCCAGACCACGCGCAGCCGGATCCTCGGGATCCTCTCGCAGCCCGGCGCCCAGGCGCTGCTGCTGGACACCCCGGGCCTCGTGCGCGGCGGTCGCGGTCCCCTCGACGAGCCCATGCGCAAGGCCGTGGCCGCGGCCGCACAGGACGCCGACGTGGCGCTGCTGCTCGTCGATCTGGGTCGCGGCTGGCGCGAGGCCCACGCGGAGCTCGTGGAGCTGGTGGGCACGACGCCGCTCGTCGCGGTGGGGACCCAGCTCGACCGCAATCGCGACGCGCCGTGGCCGCCGCCCGAGCTCGCCGGGCGCCCGAACTTCCGCATCAGCGCCCGCACCGGGGAGGGCTGCGACGCCCTGCTGGCCGACGTGCTCGCGCGCCTGCCCGAGGGCCCGCCGTTCTATCCCGAGGACCAGCTCACGGATCGGCCCCTGCGCTTCCTGGCTGCCGAGCTGGTGCGCGAGTCCGCGTTCCGAGGCCTGGGCGACGAGCTGCCCTACGGCGTGGCGGTGGAGGTGCTGGAGTACGACGAGTCCCGGGCCGGGCTCGTGCGCATCCGTGCCAACCTGATCGTGGCGCGCGAGTCCCACAAAGGCATGGTGGTCGGCGCCGGCGGAAGCAAGATCAAGGAGATCGGCACCCGGGCGCGGCAGGCCATCGAGGAGCTGGTGGGCGAGAAGGTGCACCTCGAGCTGTGGGTGAAGGTCGAGCCCGGTTGGATGAAGCAGCGCAAGCGTCGCGAAGCCTTGGGCTATGTCTAGCTATCGTGAACCAACTGCCTGAAGTCGCTTGGGATCTTCGGCTTTGATCGAGTGGAGGCGAGAGCGGTGAAGGACGTGCGCGAGACCCTGGAGCGGATCCGCCGGGGCGGCGATGCGAAGTACCACGCCAAGGCGGCGGAGCAGGGCAAGCTCTTCTGCCGCGACCGCTTGGCGCGGCTCCTGGACGAGGGCTCGTTCCTGGAGGACGCGGCCTTCGCCAACAGCCTGGAGCCCGACCTCCCCGCGGACGGCGTCGTGATCGGGAGCGGGCGCGTCGGCGGTCGCCCCGTCTGCGTGATGGCCAACGACTCCACGGTGAAGGCGGGCTCCTGGGGCAAGCGCACGGTGGAGAAGATCCTGCGCATCCAGGAGACGGCCGAGCGCCTGCGGGCGCCGCTCGTCTACCTGGTGGACTCGGCGGGCGCGCGCATCACCGACCAGGTGGAGATGTTCCCGGGACGCCGCGGCGCGGGGCGGATCTTCTTCAACCAGTGCCGCCTGTCGGGCTGGATCCCCCAGGTGTGCCTGCTCTTCGGTCCCTCGGCGGCCGGTGGCGCCTACATCCCGGCCTTCTGCGACGTCGTCTTCATGGTCGAAGGCAACGCCTCCATGTACCTGGGCTCGCCGCGCATGGCCGAGATGGTGATCGGCCAGGAGGTGACGCTCGAGGAGATGGGCGGCGCGCGCATGCACTGCTCCGTCTCGGGCTGCGGCGACCTGCTGGCCGGGAGCGAGGAAGAGGCCATCGACGCGGCGCGCGAATACCTGGGCTACCTCCCGTCGAGCTGCGAGGCCGCGCCGCCCCGGACCGACACCCGGGCACCCTCCGCGTCCTGCGACGACCTCGCCGACCTGATCCCGCCGGAGGAGAACAAGCCCTTCGACGTGCGCGGCGTGATCGAGCGCCTGGTGGACGCCGACTCCTTCTTCGAGATCAAGAAGCGCTTCGCGGGCGAGATCCTGACCGGCCTGGCGCGCATCGACGGGCGCCCGGTAGGGATCCTGGCCAACCAGCCCAAGGTGAAGGGCGGGGTGCTCTTCGTGGACTCGGCCGACAAGGCCGCGCGTTTCATCTGGCTCTGCGACGCCTACGGCATCCCGCTCCTCTACCTGGCCGACGTCCCGGGCTTCATGATCGGCAAGCAGGTGGAGCGCCAGGGCATCATCCGCGCCGGCGCCAAGATGATCATGGCCGTCTCGGAGACGACGGTCCCGCGCGTGTCGGTGATCCTGCGCAAGGCCTACGGAGCCGGGCTCTACGCCATGAGCGGGCCGGGCTTTCAGCCCGACGCCTGCCTGGCCCTCCCGAGCGCCATGATCGCCGTGATGGGCCCCGAGGCCGCCGTGAACGCCGTCTACTACAACAAGATCCAGGCCGCGCCCGAGAGCGAGCGCGAGGCGCTGGTCGCGAAGCTGCGCGAGGAGTACCGCGAGGACGTGGACATCCAGCACCTGGCCAGCGAGCTCGTGATCGACGCCATCGTCGAGCCCGCGCGCCTGCGCGAGGAGGTGGCCGCCCAGCTGGCGCGCGTCGCCGACCGCCCGCGCGACCGCCCGGCGCTCAAGCGCCGCAGCGTGACGCCGGTCTAGGGCGGCGGGCTGCCGGCGTGCGGGTGCTCGCCAGGAGGTCCGTCCTCGCGATCGCCGTGGTCGGGGTCGTGCTGGCGCTCGCGTGGGGTGCCGGCCGGCTGACGATCGACGCGCGCGAGGATGCGGAGCTCCCGGAGGACCCGCCCAGCGGGGTGTACCTCGACCTGGACGGCCATCGCAGCCACACCGTCACCCGCGGCAGCGGGCCTCCCATCCTGCTGCTCCACGGGCTCGGGGCGAGCTCGATGGACTGGGAGGAGAGCGTGCTTCCGGCGCTCGCGCGCTCGCGGCGCGTCGTGGCGATCGACTACTACGGCATGGGTCTGAGCGAGCGGAGCGCGTCGTTCGCCTACGGCTGGGAGCTGTGGAGCGAGCAGGCCGTCGCGACGCTCGATGCGCTGGGCATCGAGCGGGCCGACGTGGTCGGTCACTCCCTCGGAGGCACCGTCGGGGCCTTCCTGGCCGCGCGCCATCCCGAGCGGGTCCGGCGCCTGGTCCTGGTCGGCAGCGCCGAGTGGGTGCCGTGGTACTTCGTCGCCTGGCTCACCCCGGGCGTTGGCGAGCTTCTCCTGGGATCGTCGGCCGCGTGGGGTGTGCAGCCCCGGTTCTCGGAGGCGCATCGCGCGCGTGTGCGCCGCGCGTACCGGGTCCGGGGGACCCGGCAGGCGCTGCTCCGGTACACGCGCGGGTCGCCGTTCGCGGCGGCCGGGCTGTCGGCTGCCTTCGCGTCCCTGCGGCTGCCGATCCTCCAGCTGCACGGCACCCGGGACGGAGAGGTGCCCCACTGGACGGCCGTGCGGCTGCACGACCGGCTCCCGAGCAGCCAGCTCGTGAGCGTCGAGGACGGCAGCCACTACCTGATGCTCGACGCACCGGACTGCTTCGTGGACGAGCTGTCGCGGTTCCTCGGCGCACCGCTGCCGGCCTCCCTGCCCGTCGCGGAGCGCCGCCGGACGCGACGCTGCAGCGGATCGCGGCACCGGCGTGGTACGCTGGAGCGGCACCCCGGAGGGCTCGTGATGGGTCACCAGGCAGGGTCGCTTCCTTCGATCGAGTTCCAGGACCGTTCGCGGTGGGTCACCGCCCATCGCGTGATGATCATGGCGATCCTCGCCTTCGCCGTGGTGTCGTCTGCGCTGCGGGGAAATGTCGACCCGACGCTCGGCTTGCTCGTCGGCATGCTGGTTGTCCTCGGGATCCAGTGGCGTCACGAGCGGCCGGTCCTCACCCTGGCGCCCGACCGCCTGGTCCAGCAGCGCTGGCCTTTCCCGGACCGGGAGCTCCGCTACGGGCGGATCCGGGCCTGGCGGGCGCGGCGGTCCGGGATCGTGTTCCGGCTGACCGAGGGACGGGTCACCTACTTCGATCTCGGCTTCCTGCCCCCGGCCGATCGCGCCCGCGTCGCGGAATTCCTGCGCGAGCAGCGGATCGGGACGCCGGACGCCGAGGAGATCCGCGGCTACCACGTGGCGTGGCTGCGCGGCCGCCAGATCGTGGGGTTCTGGATCGTGATGCTCGCGGTGGTCGTCGCGGTCGCGAAGCTCTTGACCCTCCTGCCGGACTGAGGTCACGCTTCCCTGCCCGAGTTCGTCGTCTCCTCGCGCCTCGCGGTAGCACCCGGGCGGCTCTGGGCGCACGCGTCGCGGCCGGCCGACCTGAACCGCGAGTTCCGCCCGCTGCTGCGCATGACCTTCCCAGCGGACCTCGACGATCTCTTCGCGTCGTGGCGGCCCGGGGAGAGGCGCTGCCGGAGCTGGCTCCTCGTGGGCGGCATTTTGCCAGTGGACTACGACGACGTCACGTTCGTCGAGGTGGAGCCGGGCCGGCGCTTCCTCGAGCGCTCGACGCTCCTCACCCAGCGCGTCTGGGAGCACGAGCGCACCATCGAGCCGGTGCCGGGCGGGAGTCGCCTCACCGACCGGGTCCGCTTCGAGCCACGGATCCAGGCCCTCGCTCCGCTCTACGCGCCCGTCTTCCAGGCGGTGTTCCGCCTGCGTCACCGAAACCTGCGCCGCCTCTTCGGAGCCGTGCCCACCTGAGGGCTCGGCGCGGCCGCCGCGCCAGCATCGGCGTCCTTGAGGCAACCGACGCCGGCAGCGCGGTTCGTGGCGGAAGGTATCGGGACGTTCGCCCTGGTCTTCGCGGGGACCGGCGCGATCGTGGTGAATGACCTCAGCGGAGGCGCGGTGTCCCACGTGGGGGTCGCGCTGACCTTCGGGCTCGTCGTGACGGCGATGATCTACTCAGTCGGCGACATCTCGGGCGCTCCCATCAATCCCGCCGTCACGTTCGGCTTCTGGGTCGCTCGGCGTCTCCCGGGAGTGGACGTCGCTCCCTACGTTGGGAGTCAGCTTGCGGGTGCGCTCGTGGCCAGCCTGCTCGTCCGGGTCCTGTTCGGGACGGCTTCGAACCTGGGTGCCACCCTGCCCGCGGGCAGCGTCGGGCAGTCCTTCGCCCTGGAGACCGTCCTGCGCTTTCTGCTGATGTTCACGATCCTCAGCGTCTCGACCGGAGCCAAGGAGAAGGGCATCACCGCAGGCCTCGCCATCGGGGCCGTGGTCGGGCTCGCGGCGCTCTTCGCCGGGCCCATCTCCGGGGCCTCGATGAACCCGGCGAGATCACTGGCTCCGGCACTGGTCGGCGGGCAGCTCCAGCACGTCTGGGTCTACCTGCTCGGTCCCGCGGTCGGGGCGGGCCTCGCGGTGGTCGGCTGCCGCTGCGTGCGAGGGTCGGAGTGCTGCATGGCGCGAGCCGCCGTATGACGATGGCGGTCTGGTAGACTTTGGGGACTCGGAGGGAGCGGCATGCCGCCGACGGCCGACTACAGCGCCTCCCCGGTCCCCGTCCGGGACGACCTGCGGGAGGCTCACGCGCGGATCCTGGAGCACCTGCGCGGGCCTGGAAGCTGGTTCAGCGGGGCGCAGCGCCTGGCGATCGCCGCCGAGAGCCGGAACGCCGCGCACTGCCGCCTCTGCCGCGAGCGCAAGGAGGCGGTCTCCCCCGCGGCGGTGCAGGGCAGCCACGACGCGCTGAGCGATCTGTCCGATCCGCTGGTCGAGGTTGCCCACCGGGTTCGCAACGATCCCGCCCGGCTCTCCCGCCGCTGGTTCGAGGAGACCCTCGACGCCGGGCTGAGCGATGCGGAGTACGTCGAGGCGGTCGGCGTGGTGACGCTCCTGGCCGGCGCCGACTACTTCTGCCGGGCGCTCGGGATCCCGGTCTTCCGGCTGCCCGAGCCGCTCGCCGGCGAGCCGTCACGGCAGCGCCCGCTCGGCGCGAAGCCCGGCGAGGCCTGGGTGCCGATGATCGCGCTCGAGGACGCCGAGGGGCCCGAGGCGGACCTCTACCCCGAAGCGCCGATGATCCCCAACATCATGCGCGCGCTCTCGCTGGTGCCGGACCACGCGCGCGCCCTCCAGGCCAGCTCGAACGCCCACTACGTGGCGGTCGAGGCCATCGCCGACCCGAGCGTGCGCCGGGACCTGGACCGGCCGCAGATGGAGCTGGTGGCCTCGCGCGTCTCGGCGCTGAACGAGTGCTTCTACTGAACCACCGCCCATGCAACGCTGCTCCGGGCGAGCGGCGAGACGCAGGGCGCGAGCGTCGAACTCGCCGGGGTCCACGGCTCGGACGCGGGGGACGGTGGCGTCGAGCACGGCGCCCGGCTTCTGGCCTTCACCGAAGCCGTGATGGGCGCCGACGACGCGGCCCTCGCCCGGGAGCGGGCGGCCCTGCGGGAGGTGCTCGGCGACGCGGCCTTCCTGGACGCCTGCGCGGTCATCGGGGCCTTCAACGTGGTGGACCGGATCGCCGACGCTACGGGCATTCCCCTCGACCCGGCGCTGCTGATGATGAGCGCGGCGGTGCGCGAAGAGCTCGACCTGGCGCGCTTCGGCTCCTCGGCCAACACGCCCGGCGCCTGAGGCGCCGCTCAGGCGTCGAGCATGCGCCGGGCCGCCCGGTCCGCCATGGCCATGATCGGGATCATGGTGTGGGTCGAGGCGCTGGTGGGCATGACCGAGGCGTCGCTGACGTAGAGCCCGGGGAGCCCGTGCACCCGGTGGTCCTGGTTCACCACGCCGCGGCGCGCGTCCAGGCTCATGCGGCAGGTACCCTGCACGTGGGCGGAGATGAAGTTGGTGACGCCCGCCGCGATCGGGAACTCCGCGATGCGGTCGAGCTGGTCCGGCGCGGTCAGGGGCGGGAAGAGCTCGCTCGGGAAGCTCACCCGGCGCGCGCCGGCGGCGAAGTAGAGCTCGGCGGCGTGGCGCATCCCGCGGCGCAGGCGCGCCCGCCACTCGCGCTTCAGCCAGTACTCGATCTTCGGCGCGACGCCGCGCTTCTCGCGCCAGCGCCAGCGGATGCGGCCCGAGGGCTGGTCGGGGACCAGCACCAGGCCCATGGCGGTGCGCGGGAGGTCCGCCACGGCGCGCTTGTGGTCCGCGCCGAATCCGGCCAGCATGCCGGCGCCGTTGGCGATGCCGCCCTGGACGCCCTCCAGCCGGAAGCCCCCGAGGCCGTGCTCGGCGCGGTTGTCGTCGTAGGCGTCGCAGTAGCTGGCCTGGGGGATCCCGCGCCAGAGACCGACCTCGTCGGGGAAGACCGCCACCACCCCGATCTGCGGCTGGAGCGTCAGGTTGTGACCGAGCTGGGGCAGGCCGCGCCCCAGGTCCGAGCGCGCGAGGATGGCGGGGGAGTGCACGGCGCCGGCCGCCAGCACCACGCGCTCCGCCTCGACGCGCAGGGGCAGCCGTGCCCGCCGCGAACCGCGCTCCACCACCTCGCCGTGCACGATCCAGCCCCCGCGCGCTCGGCCCTCGAGCCGCTCCACCCGGCAGTCGGTCAGGATCTCGGCCCCGGCCTCGACCGCGGCGGGGAGGTAGGTGATGTGCGCGCCCTGCTTGGCGTCGTAGGCGCAGCCGATCAGGCAGTAGCCGCTTCCCGTGCAGCCGACCCGGTTGTTGTCGAAGGTGCCCGCGGCGAGGCCCAGGCGACGCGCGCCGGTCAGGATCTTGCGGTTGTTGCCGTTCACCTGGGAGCTGCGGATGCGGTTCACCTGGAGCCGGCGCGAGACGCGGCGCAGCGAGGGCTCGAGGGAGCGCTCGTCGATCGCGTCCAGACCGAGCAGGCGCTTCCAGTGCGCGAAGACCTCCGGCGGGCTCGGCGTGCAGTCGGCCATGTTGATCACGGTGCCGCCGCCGAGGCACGAGCCCTGGAGCACGTTGATCATGCCGTCGGCCGTGAACTGCTGGGCGCCGGCGCGGTAGAGCGCCGGGAACATCTCGTCCTCGCGCTGGCTGAAGTCCCGGGCGCCGAAGCGGCCGCCTTCTTCCAGCACGGTCACCTCGACGCCGCCCGCCGCCAGGGTCTGCGCCACCACCGCGCCCCCGGCGCCGGAGCCGACCACCAGCGTGTGGGTCCGCCGCTCGAGCGGGCGCGTGATCTCGCGACCCTCGACTACAGCGAACAGGCAGACCTGCTTCAGGCCCGCATAGAGGGTCCGGCCGGGGCCGCCGCGGCGGGGGAGGGCGGCCACCACCGTCGCGCGATCCTCCGGTCCGAGGTGCGAGAAGCGGCCGAGGCGTCCCGCCAGGACCGGCCCCGCCCACTCGAGCAGCACGAGTCCCCCTTCGAGGCCCGACACCAGCTCGGGGTCGCCCTCCGCGAGGAAGGCGTCGATGCGCGTCGCGAGATCCACGTCCCGGGCGCCGAGCGCGAAGGCGCCGCCGCGGGGCACGAAGGTGTCGGCGGCCGCGGCCAGGATCTCCCAGCTGCCGGGCGAGAGCACTGCCAGCTCGGCCGGGGCCCGGGTCCGCCCGCTCGGCGCGCAGGCCGGCCCGACGGCCAGCATCCCCACGGCCTGGAGGCTTCGCGACAGGAAGATGCGGCGGGTGAGCTCGGGGAGCGCGGCCACGAAAGGCGAGCATAGCGGGCCGGCGGCGGCGGCTGGCTGGCCCGGGAGGGCTGTGCTAGCCAGTTAACGTGAGCTGGCAAAGCGTCGCCGACGAAAAGCTCGCCTCGATCGGTGAAGTCTCCGAGAAGACGGGCGTTTCGGCCCGCACGTTGCGGTACTACGAGGAGCTCGGCCTGCTGCCGGGCGTGCGCCGGCGCGAGGGCGGCCGCCGGGTCTACGGACGCGACGAGCTCGAGCGCCTGAGCTTCATCCGGCGCCTCAAGAGCCTGGGCCTGTCCCTGGACGAGATCCGCGACCTGAACGCGGTCCACGGCATCGAGGGCGGCACCGCGGCCATGCTGGGGCGCCTGAACGAGCTGCTGGAGGGACACCTCCAGGAGGTCGATACGCGGCTGCGGGAGCTGATGGACCTGCGCGACGAGATCGAGAAGTACCGCGACCACGTGGGCGTTCGCATCACCGGGAGGCGCCGGCGATGAGCCATCCCGCCGTCGCACGCGCGCCCGTGTCCGGCGCGCCGGTGCGGGTCGTGACCGCGGCGTCGCTCTTCGACGGGCACGACGCGGCCATCAACATCATGCGCCGGCTGCTCCTCGCCCAGGGCGCCGAGGTGATCCACCTGGGCCATGACCGCGGGGTGGACGAGCTGGTGGACGCCGCCGTCCAGGAGGACGCCGACGCGCTGGCGGTCTCCTCCTACCAGGGCGGCCACATGGAGTTCTTCCGCTACCTGGTGGAGCGCCTGCGCGAGCGCGGCGCCGGCCACGTGCGGGTCTACGGCGGCGGGGGCGGGACGATCACGCCCCAGGAGGGCCTGGAGCTCCAGGCCGCGGGCGTGGCGCGCATCTTCGGGCCCGAGGACGGCCGCGACCTCGGGCTCGCGGGCATGATCCGCCTGATCCTGGCGGAGTGCGGCGGGCGCGAGCGCGTGCTGGCGGACGACGTACTCGAGCGGCTCGACTCGCAGACGCAGGTGGCGCAGCTCATCAGCTGGCTCGAGCTCCACCCGGACCAGGGCGCGGAGCTGCGCGCCGCGCTCGACGCCCGGCGGCCCGAGCCCGCGCCCGTGGTGGGCTTCACCGGGACGGGCGGCGCCGGCAAGTCGAGCGTGGTGGACGAGCTGGTGCGGCGCTTTCGGCTCGAGCATCCGGACTGGCGCATCGGCCTCGTGCTGGTGGACCCGACCCGCCGTCGCTCCGGCGGGGCCCTCCTCGGCGACCGCATCCGCCTGAACGCCCTGGATCCGGAGCACGTCTTCGTGCGCTCCCTCGCCACCCGGCGCGCGCACCGCTCGCTCTCGACGGCGGTGGGCGACGCCGTGCGCGTGCTCCAGGCGGCGGGCTGCGACCTGCTCTTCGTCGAGACCGCGGGCATCGGACAGAGCGACTCGGAGATCGTCGACCGGGTCGACCACGCGCTCTACGTGATGACGCCCGAGTACGGAGCGCCCACCCAGCTCGAGAAGATCGACATGCTCGACCTGGCCGACCTGGTGGTGCTGAACAAGTTCGACCGCCACGGCTCCGAGGACGCCCTGCGCGACGTGCGCAAGCAGGTGCAGCGCAACGGCGGCGATCCCGGCTCGGTCTTCCCGACGGTGGCGCGCCTCTGGGGCGACCCGGGGACGACGCGCCTCTACAGCGCCCTGCGCGACCGCGTGCGGGGCGTTCGCTCGATCGCGCCGGCGGGCGAGATCGGGGCGCCGGTGGTGATCCCCGGCGCGCGCCGGCGCTACCTGGCGGAGATCGCGGAGCGGGCGCGCGACTACCGGCGCGAGAGCGAGCGGCTGGCGGAGCGCTCTCGCGACGCCTGGGCGCTGGAGCGGGCGGCGGCCCTCACGGGAGACGACGCCCTGCGCGAGCGCGCGGAGCTGGACGCCGACTGGCGCGCGCGCCTCGAGGCGTGGCCCGCCACCCGCGCCCGCTACGAAGCCGACGAGCAGCACTACACGGTCCGCGAGCGGGACATCCCGGTCGCGAACCGCGCCGAGACCCTGGCGGGCACCAAGCTGCCGCGGGTCGCGCTCCCGCCCGACGACGAGTGGGGCGCGCTGGCGCGCTTCCTGCGCCTGGAAAACCTGCCGGGGCACTTCCCGTTCACCGCGGGCGTCTTCCCGTTCAAGCGCGAGGGCGAAGACCCGGCGCGCATGTTCGCCGGCGAGGGCCTGCCCGAGCGCACCAATCGGCGCTTCCACCTGCTCTCCCGGGGCCACCCGGCGAGCCGGCTCTCCACCGCCTTCGACAGCGTGACCCTCTACGGCCGCGATCCCGCGCTGCGGCCGGACGTCTACGGCAAGGTCGGGAACTCCGGCGTCTCGGTCTGCACGCTGGACGACGCCAAGCGCCTGTACTCGGGCTTCGACCTGGCCGACCCGCGCACCTCGGTCTCCATGACGATCAACGGCCCGGCGCCGACCGTGCTGGCATTCTTCTTGAACGCCGCCATCGACCAGGGCGTGGAGAAGCACCTGCGCGAGACCGGGGGGCTGGCGCAGATCGAGCCGCGGGCCCGCTACCGGGGCGAGCGGCCCGAGGGCCACGACGGCCTGGGGCTGGCGCTCCTCGGCGTCTCGGGCGACGAGGTCGTGGAGCCGGAGGTCTACCGGCGCATCAAGGCGGACGTGCTGCGGCAGGTCCGCGGCACCGTGCAGGCGGACATCCTGAAGGAGGACCAGGCCCAGAACACCTGCATCTTCTCCACCGAGTTCTCGCTCAAGGTGATGGGCGACATCCAGGAGTACTTCTGCGCGAACGACGTGCGGAACTTCTACTCGGTCTCGATCTCCGGCTACCACATGGCGGAGGCGGGGGCGAACCCGATCACGCAGCTGGCCTTCACGCTGGCCAACGGCTTCACCTACGTGGAGTACTACCTGGCCCGCGGTCTGGCCGTAGACGACTTCGCGCCGAACTTCTCGTTCTTCTTCAGCAACGGGCTCGACGCCGAGTACCAGGTGCTCGGGCGGGTGGCGCGGCGGATCTGGGCGGTGGCCCTGCGCGAGCGCTACGGGGCGGGCGAGCGCAGCCAGAAGCTCAAGTACCACGTGCAGACGTCGGGGCGCTCGCTCCACGCCCGCGAGATGGCCTTCAACGACATCCGCACCACGCTCCAGGCGCTGACCGCCCTCCAGGACCACTGCAACAGCCTGCACACCAACGCCTACGATGAGGCCGTCACCACGCCCACCGAAGAGTCGGTGCGCCGCGCCCTGGCGATCCAGCTGATCATCAACCGCGAGCTCGGGATCTCGAAGAACGAGAACCCGCTCCAGGGCGCCTACGTGATGGAGTGGCTCACCGACGCCGTGGAGGAGGCGGTGCTGGCCGAGTTCGAGCGCCTGTCCGAGCGCGGCGGGGTGCTCGGCGCGATGGAGACGCTCTACCAGCGCGGGCGGATCCAGGAGGAGAGCCTCCGCTACGAGGAGAAGAAGCACTCCGGCGAGCTGCCGGTGGTGGGCGTCAACACCTTCGAGAGCCCGACGCCCGAGCCGACGCCCCAGGCCGAGCGCCTGATCCGCTCCAGCGATGACGAGAAGCGCGCGCAGCTCGACGAGCTCGAGGCCTTCCACGCGCGCCATGCCGAGCGGGCGCCCGGGGCGCTCGCGCGGCTGCATGAGGTGGCGCTGGCGGGGGACAACGTGTTCGAGGAGCTGCTCGAGACGGTGAAGGTCGCGAGCCTGGGCCAGATTAGCGACGCGCTCTTCGAGGTGGGCGGCCGCTACCGCCGTTGCATGTAGGCTAGGATTCCGGGCCCCGAACCAGCGAGACGCATCATGACCGACCGCAACGCGTGGGAAGCCGCTGCCAGCAAGGACCTCCGGGGGCGTTCGCTCGACGAGCTCGTGCGCACGACGCCCGACGGGCTGCGTGTGAAGCCGCTCTACACCGCCGAGGATCTGGAAGGTCTCGAGGCGACCGACACGCTGCCGGGCTTCTTCCCGTTCCTGCGCGGGCCGCGCGCCACCATGTACGCCAACCGGCCCTGGACCGTGCGCCAGTACGCCGGCTTCTCCACCGCCGAGGAGTCGAACGCCTTCTACAAGGCCAACCTGGCGGCGGGCCAGCAGGGCCTGTCCGTGGCCTTCGACCTGGCCACCCACCGCGGCTACGACTCGGACCATCCGCGCGTCACCGGCGACGTCGGCAAGGCGGGGGTGGCCATCGACTCCGTCGAGGACATGAAGATCCTGTTCGAGGGGATCCCGCTCGACCAGGTGACGGTGTCCATGACCATGAACGGCGCCGTGATTCCCGTGCTGGCCAGCTTCATCGTGGCGGGCGAGGAGCAGGGCGTGCCGGCGGAGAAGCTCGCCGGGACGATCCAGAACGACATCCTCAAGGAGTTCATGGTCCGCAACACGTACATCTACCCACCGGAGCCGAGCATGCGCCTGGTGGCGGACATCATCGAGTACGCGTCCCAGCGGATGCCGAAGTTCAACTCGATCTCGATCTCCGGCTACCACATGCAGGAGGCCGGGGCGACGACGGTGCAGGAGCTGGCCTTCACCATCGCCGACGGGCTCGAGTACGTGCGCGCCGCGCTCTCGAAGGGCCTGGACGTGGACCAGTTCGCCGGGCGCTTGTCGTTCTTCTGGTGCATCGGCATGAACTTCTACCTGGAGATCGCCAAGCTGCGCGCCGCGCGCCGCATCTGGGCCGAGCGCATGCGGGCCGAGTTCGCGCCCAAGCAGGAGCGCTCGCTGATGCTCCGCACCCACAGCCAGACCTCCGGGGCGAGCCTGACCGAGCAGGACCCCATGAACAACATCATCCGCACCACCATCGAGGCCATGGCGGCGGTCTTCGGCGGCACCCAGTCGCTGCACACCAACGGCTACGACGAGGCGGTCTCCCTGCCGACCGACACGGCCGCCCGGGTGGCGCGCAACACCCAGCTGATCCTGCAGGAGGAGACCGGCATCCCGGCCGTGGTGGATCCCTGGGGCGGCTCCTACTTCATGGAGTCGCTGACCGAGAGCGTCCACCGGGCGGCGAACGCGCTCATCGACGAGGTGGAGTCCCTCGGCGGCATGACGAAGGCGATCGTGGCCGGCATGCCGAAGCTGCGCATCGAGGAGGCGGCCACCCGGCGTCAGGCCCGGGTCGACAGCGGCGAGGACGTGATCGTCGGCGTCAACAAGTACCGCCTCGGCGAAGAGGAGCAGCTCGAGGTCCGCGACATCGACAACACCGCCGTGCGCGAGGCCCAGGTGCAGCGCCTCGAGGCCATCCGGGCGGCGCGCGACGCCGGCGCGGTCGAGGCCGCGCTGGCGGAGATCACGCGCCAGGCCGAGTCCGGCCAGGGCAACCTGCTGGAGGCGGCGGTGGCCGCAGCGCGAGCGCGGGCCAGCGTGGGCGAGATCTCCGAGGCCATGGAGCGCGCCTGGGGCCGTCACCGCGCCGAGGTGAAGACGGTCTCGGGCGTCTACCGGGGGGCCTACGTGGCGGACGAGGAGTTCGAGACGGTGCTCGCGGAGGTGGAGGCCTTCGCGCGGGAGGAGGGCCGCCGGCCGCGCATGCTGGCGGTGAAGCTCGGCCAGGACGGCCACGACCGCGGGCTCAAGGTGATCGCCACCGCCTTCGCCGACATGGGCTTCGACGTGGACGTGGGCCCGCTCTTCCAGACCCCGGAAGAGGCCGCCCGCCAGGCGATCGAGAACGATGTGCACGTGGTGGGCGTCTCGAGCCAGGCGGCGGGGCACATGACCCTGGTGCCCGCGCTGGTGGACGAGCTGCGGCGCCAGGGCGTGCCGGAGATCGCCGTCGTGGTGGGCGGGATCGTGCCGCCCAAGGATTACGCCGCCCTGCGCGAGCGCGGCGCCGCCGCGATCTTCGGACCCGGGACGGCGGTCCCGAAGGCGGCTCGCGAAGTGCTCCAGGTGATCCGGGACCGGCGGCGCCGATGAACCCCGAGGCCGCGTGCGAGGCCATCCGCGCCGGCGATCGCCGCGCGCTGGCGCGCACCATCACGCTGCTCGAGAGCACGCGCCCCGATCACGCGGCCGAGGGACAAGCGATCCTCGAAGCGCTGGTGCCGGGGACCGGGCACTCCGTGCGGGTCGGCATCACCGGCCCGCCGGGCGTCGGCAAGAGCACCTTCATCGAGGCCTTCGGCCTGGCCCTGATCGAGGCCGGACACCGGGTGGCCGTGCTGGCCGTGGACCCGAGCAGTCCCGTCTCGGGCGGGAGCATCCTCGGCGACAAGACGCGCATGGAGCGCCTGGCCCGGCGCGAGGAGGCCTACATTCGGCCCTCGCCGTCGTCCGGCTCGCTCGGTGGCGTGGCGCACCGCACCCGCGAGGCCATGCTGGTCTGCGAAGCGGCGGGCCACGACGTGGTGCTGGTGGAGACCGTCGGGATCGGCCAGTCGGAGGTGGCCGTCGCCTCGATGGTGGACTTCTTCTGCGTGCTGCTCCAGCCGGGTGCGGGCGACGCGCTCCAGGGCATCAAGAAGGGCGTGCTCGAGCTGGCCGACGCCCTGGTGGTGACCAAGGCCGACGGCGACCAGAAGGCCATCGCGGAGCGCACCCGAGGCGAGCACACCCAGGCCCTGGAGCTGCTGCGTCCGGCCAGCCCCCACTGGCGGCCGCGGGTGCTCAGCGTGAGCGCACTCGCGGGAGACGGGATCGACGCCGTCTGGCAGGCGGTCCTCGACCATCGCCGTGTGCTCACGGAGCACGGCGAGCTCGAAGGCCGACGCGAGGGGCAGGCCCGTGCCTGGATGTGGGCGCTGGTGGAGGAGGGCCTCCAGGACGCCTTCCGCGCCCACCCGGAGGTGGCCCGGCGCCTGCCGTCCCTCGAGCGCGAGGTGGCGGAGCGCCGCACCACGCCGGCCGCCGCCGCCCGGGCGCTGCTCGACGCCTTCCGCAAGGCCTCCCAGGGCGGCTGAGCCCCCCGCCTGCGCCCGGGCTGCGGCTGCCTTGCGTGCGCGCGATGGAAGCCGGGGTGAGAAGGCCCCTACATCTATTGCCCCGATCTGCCGATGAAGCCCTCGTCCCGCGCTGTGGGCTGGTGGAGAGGGCGCGATGCAGATCAACATGGGCGAGCGCGAAATCACGCTGAAGGTCGTCTACTACGGGCCGGCTCTCTCCGGCAAGACCACGAACCTCCAGTCCCTGCACGAGATGATCGACGCGTCGGCCCGGGGCAAGATGGTCACCCTCGACACCGCCGACGACCGCACGCTCTACTTCGACTTCTTGCCGATCGAGTTCGAGACCCAGAGCGGCTTCTCGGTCAAGCTCAAGCTCTTCACCGTGCCCGGCCAGGTGATGCACAAGGCCACCCGCAAGGTGGTGCTGGCGGGTGCGGACGCGGTGGTCTTCGTCGCCGACTCCTCGCGCTCCTCGGCCAGCGCCAACGCCTACTCCTGGCGCGACATGGAGGCCAACCTCCGCTCCAACGGCATCGACTTCGAAGCCATGCCGAAGGTCTGCCAGTTCAACAAGCGCGACCTCGACGACGTGAAGCCGCTCGAGGAGATCAAGGAGCAGTGGAAGGACATCCCGGCCTTCCCGGGGGTCGCCACCCGTGGCGAGGGCGTGCTCGAGACGTTCAGCGCCCTCATGCGCGAGCTGCATCGCTACCTCGAGAAGATGCACTCCTTCAGCGAGAAGTTCGGGGTCGGCGAAGAGGCCTTCGTGGCCGGCGTTCTCGACGCCTTCGGCGAGCAGAAGCCTGACCCCGAGTCCGTTTGACTCGCGTTTGACACCAGAATCAACGACGGGTAGCTTCCCGTAACGGCTCACGAATTGCCGTTCCGTGGGGGCCAGCGGGGGCCGCGCGCAAGCCGACGGAACCGCCGCGTGCGGTCCGTACGCGGGAGGTCCCATGGCTGCCAAGCTTCGCCCCGTCCATTGCAAGGAAGCCGCCGACGTCATCGCCAGCGTCCCGGATGCGATCGATGAGATCCGCGCCGGGAAGATGGTGATCCTCGTGGACGACGAGGATCGCGAGAACGAGGGCGACCTCTGCATGGCCGCCGAGTGCGTGACGCCCGAGGCGATCAACTTCATGGCCACCCACGGGCGGGGGCTGATCTGCCTGTCGCTCACCGAGGAGCGGCTGCGGGAGCTGCGGCTCTCGATGATGGTGCCGGACCACGAGAACAGCACCGGCTTCGGGACCGCCTTCACGGTGTCGATCGAGGCGCGCACCGGCGTCACCACCGGGATCTCGGCGGCCGACCGCGCGCGCACGATCCAGGTGGCGATCGACGACGAGACCCGGCCCCACGACCTGGCGCGGCCCGGCCACATCTTTCCGCTGCGGGCGCGCGAGGGCGGCGTGCTGCGGCGCACCGGCCAGACCGAGGGCTCGATGGACCTGGCGCGGCTGGCCGGCTACAAGCCCGCGGGCGTGATCTGCGAGATCATGAACGAGGACGGCAGCATGGCCCGCATGCCGGACCTGGCCCGCTTCGCCCGTGAGCACGGCATCAAGATCGTGACCATCGCCGACCTGATCGAGCACCGGCTGCGCCACGAGAAGCTCGTGCGGCGGGCCGCCGAGGCGGTGATCCCGACCGAGTGGGGCGGCGACTTCAAGGCCATCGTGTACGAGAACGAGATCGACCACGTGGACCACATCGCCCTGGTGAAGGGCGAGATCGATCCGAACCGGCCGATCCTCGTGCGGGCCCACAGCGAATGCCTGACGGGAGACGCCTTCGGGTCGCTCCGCTGCGACTGCGGCGACCAGCTGAAGGCGGCGATGCAGCAGATCGCCGAGGAGGGCCGCGGCGTCATCCTGTACATGCGCCAGGAGGGGCGCGGCATCGGCCTCATGAACAAGATCCGCGCCTACCGGCTCCAGGACGAGGAGGGCCTCGACACCGTCCAGGCCAACGAGCGCCTGGGCTTCCCGCCGGACATGCGCGACTACGGGGTCGGCGCCCAGATCCTGCTCGACCTCGGCGTGCGCAAGCTGCGCCTGCTGACCAACAATCCGGGCAAGCGCGCCGGCATCGAAGGCTACGGCTTGACCATCGAGGAGCGCGTGCCGCTCGAGGTGGTCCCCAACGACAAGAACCTCGAGTACCTGAAGACCAAGAAAGAAAAGCTGGGCCACGTCCTGCGTCTGATGAGTTAGGAGCTCCATGTTCGAGAACACCGACGACGTCCTGGCCCGCCTTTCCGAGCAGGGCTACATCGCCGACAAGAGCGTGGCGACGGTGGTCTACCTGGCCACGAAGCTCGAGAAGCCCGTGCTGGTGGAGGGTCCCGCCGGCGTCGGCAAGACGGAGCTGGCCAAGGTGACCGCTACGGCCCTGGGACGGAAGCTGATCCGGCTCCAGTGCTACGAGGGGCTGGACGAGGCCAAGGCGCTCTACGAGTGGGAGTACTCGAAGCAGCTGCTCTATACCCAGATCCTGAAAGAGAAGTTCACCGAGGCCATGGCGGGCGCCACCAGCGTGCGCGACGCCGCCGAGCGCATCGGGCGCGAGGACAGCGTCTTCTTCTCGGAGCGCTTCATCGTGCCGCGGCCGCTGCTGACCGCCATCACCTCGGACGAGCCCGTGCTGCTGCTGGTGGACGAGGTGGACAAGTCGGACCCCGAGTTCGAGGCCTTTCTGCTGGAGGTGCTGTCGGACTACCAGGTCTCGGTGCCCGAGGTCGGCACCTTCGACGCCAAGCAGAAGCCGGTGGTCTTCCTCACCTCGAACGACGCCCGCGAGATGAGCGACGCCCTGAAGCGCCGCTGCCTCCACCTCTGGATCGACTTCCCGGACGCCGAGCAGGAGGTGAAGATCCTCGAGAGCAAGGTCCCGGGCGTGGACCAGCGGCTGGCCGAGGACCTGGTGGAGCTGATGCAGGGCCTGCGCAAGCTCGACCTGAAGAAGGCGCCCTCCATCAGCGAGACCCTCGACTGGGCGCGGGCCCTGCTGGCGCTGAACGCCACGGAGCTCGACGAGGGCCTGGTCCAAGACACCCTGAACGTGATCCTCAAGTACGAGGGCGACATCCGGAAGGCCCAGGGCGAGCTCGGCCGCCTGCTGGTGCGCAAGAGCGTGCCCCAGGAGGGCGAGGGCGCCGTGGCCGGGCCGGCCGAGCCCGCGGCGGACGCGCCGGCCAAGCCCGCGACGCCCGCCAAGCCCGGGGAGCCCGCGCCGGCGGCCAAGAAGGGCCGCCTCCACTAGTGCAGAAGCGCGTCCTCGAGTTCGCCAACCTGCTGCGCAAGAGCGGGGTGCGCGTCTCGACGGCGGAGTCCATCGACGCCTTCATCGCGCTGGACGAGCTGCCGCTCGAGGACCGCGAGGTCTTCAAGGACGCGCTCCGCGCCACGATGGTGAAGCGCTCGCTCGACGTCCCCACCTACGACCGCCTCTTCGACCTCTACTGGTCGGGCTTCTACGACGGCCTGCGCCAGTCTTTCGACGAGGCGGGAGCCGGCATGGAGGCCCGGGGCCTCGACCTGGACGAGCTGATGGAGCGGCTGAAGCAGCAGCTGGAGCAGATGGGGGAGGGCGACCTCGATCTCTCGCAGCTGGCCCAGGCCCTGCTCTCCCAGGATCTGAGCGTGCTGGAGCAGATGATCCGCCAGGCGGGTGAGCAGGCCGACGTGGGTCGCATCGAGAACATGCTCCAGGTGGGCTTCTTCACCCGCCGGATCCTGGAGCAGCTCGGCGCCCAGGGGGCGGGCGAGGAGCTCGAGGGCCTGTTCCAGCGCCTGGCGGGCATGGGGATGTCCGACGAGGACCTGGGGGCCCTGCGCGAGCTGCTGGAGAAGCTCCAGGAGGCGCTCCGCGCCAGCGTGCGCGACTTCACCCAGCGCGAGCTCCAGAAGCAGAACTTCGACTACATCGAGAAGTTCCGCCGCGAGACCCTGCTGGAGAAGAGCTTCTACAGCCTGACGGAAGCGGACATCGCCAAGATGCGCGAGGTGGTGACGCGCCTCGCCCAGAAGGTCAAGAACATCCTCTCGATCCGGCGCCGGCGCCTGAAGCGCGGCAAGTTCGACCTGCACCAGACCCTGCGCAAGAACATGCACCACGGCGGGGTGCCCTTCGAGCTGATCTTCAAGGAACGCCGCAAGGACCGGCCGAAGCTCGTGATCCTGTGCGACGTCTCCTCCTCGGTGGCCAACGTCTCGCGCTTCATGCTCCAGTTCATGTACAGCCTGCAGGAGGCCTTCACGAAGATCCGCACCTTCGTGTTCGTGGCGGAGCTGGGCGACGTGACCCACGTCTTCCAGGAGAAGGACATCAACGAGGCCATCGACATGGCGCTCGAGGGCGGCGACGTGATCAACGTCTACACCCGCTCGAACTTCGGCTACGCCTTCCACGAGTTCTGGAAGAACCACCTGGCGTCGATCGACAAGAAGACCACCGTGATCGTGATCGGGGACGCGCGCAACAACTACAACGACCCGCGCGCCTGGTGCCTGGCCGACATCAAGAACAAGGCCAAGAACCTGCTGTGGCTGAACCCCGAGAGCCCCGGCGCCTGGGGCTTCGGCGACAGCGTGATGGACAAGTACCTGCCCCACACCGACATCGCCGAGGAGGTCCGGAACCTCCGCCAGCTCTCCAAGGTGGTGGACAAGCTGGTCCTCTAGCCCGTGGACGCGCCCGGGGGGCGGGAGTCCTTCGAGGACGTGATGGCCCTGGAGCCGGCGGGCGAGGGGCGCTTCCGCGCCTGCCTCGGCAGCGTCCCGGGCGGGGGGCGACTTTCGGGGGCCACGTGATGGGGCTGGCGGCGCGGGCCGTCGCCCCGTCCGGCGAAGCCCGCGCGCTGCACGCCTTCCACGCGAGCTTCCTGCGCCCGGTGCCCCCGGACCGCCCGGTGGAGCTGGCGGTGCTCTCGATCGCGCGGCGGCGTCTTCGGCCTGGGGCGGCTCGGTGCGTCCGGCGGTCCCCCTGGGCGAGGAAGACCCGGGTCTGCACGCCGCGGCGCTCCTCTTCCTCAGCGACGCGATGACGGGCTGGTCGCTGTGGCGAAGGTTGGGCTTCGAGTTCGCTCGCGAGCGCTTCGTGAGCCCGGACCAGGCCACCTGGCTCCACCGGCCGCCGCGCTGTAGCGACTTCTGGTGGATGGCCTCGGAGGCGGACCTGGCCGCGGGAGGCCGCGTCCTGACCCGGCGCCGGATCTTGGAACGCGACGACAGCCTGCTGGCGACCATCGCCCAGGAGGCCCTCCTCCTCTCCGCCTGATCCCGGGGCGGATCCCGCAGACGGTTCCATGCGATTTGCGCCGAGGGACAGTCCTCGACCGAGGGGTGTCCCCTCACGCACGTTTCGAGGAACGTCCCCTCGTGCTGCCTCTTGCGGCGGGGTCCACCAAAGAGAAACGCCCCGCCTTGCAGGCGGGGCGTTTACGAGGGGGAGGGCGGCGGATGGATTATGGGGGGTGAGAGGTTGGACATTTCGGTCAGAAATGTCTGTATCCGCCGCCGCTCCGTAAACTCGTTGTAGTCGCTGACCTCCCCGTGACTTGCCCATTATGCAGTGCCCGGCTGCGATGTCAAACACCTTTTTGCGAAATATGAAAAACCTCACGATTCCAGAGTGTTCGGTTCAGGTCTGCACGAAGCTACTGGAGGGATGTGCGGATTCGCCCGCGTTGGACCGGGGAAAGTGCTGCGGTAGGGTGCCCGCGTGAGGCGGTTCGCGGTCCGCACCTACGGTTGTCAGATGAACCAGCACGACACCGAGAAGGTGTCGAACCTGCTGCACCACGGCGGCTGGCGCCCCGCGGCGCGGGAGGACGAGGCGGACCTCCTGGTCGTCAACACCTGCTCGATCCGGGAGAAGGCCGAGCACCGCCTCTACAGCGACCTCGGCGCTCTGCGCGCCTGGAAGGCGGCGGCGCCCGGTCGCCTGGTCGGGGTCGGGGGCTGCGTGGCCCAGCAGGAGGGCGACGAGATCCTGCGGCGCTTCCCCCAGGTGGACTTCGTCTTCGGCACCCACAACCTGCGCCGGGTGCCGGCGCTGGTGGCCGGGGCCGAGGCCGGGCGGCGGCGGGCAGCCCT
This sequence comes from uncultured delta proteobacterium, assembly GCA_947259215.1. Taxonomy (GTDB): domain Bacteria; phylum Myxococcota_A; class UBA9160; order UBA9160; family JAFDET01; genus CAMYLJ01. The sequence goes on along the minus strand of CAMYLJ010000023.1, from coordinate 26,547 downwards.
GGCCGAGGTGCGCGATCCGGCGCGCTTCGACCTGCCCGAGCGCCATCCGGCGTACGCGGGGGCCACTCCGGGCCGCGCCTGGGTCACGGTGATGGAGGGCTGCGACATGTTCTGCAGCTTCTGCATCGTGCCGACGACCCGCGGCCGCGAGATCAGCCGGTCCGCCGACGCCATCGAGGCCGAGGCGAGGGGACTGGCGGCGGGCGGCGTGCGGGAGATCACGCTCCTCGGCCAGACGGTGAACGCCTACGGGCGCCACGACGTGCGCCGCGGCCGCTCGCAGGTGCCCTTCGCGGCGCTGGTGCGGCGCCTGGCCACGATCCCGGGCCTGGCGCGCATCCGCTACACGAGCCCGCACCCGATCTTCTTCGACGCCGACCTGGTGCGCGCCCACCGGGAACTCGAGAACCTCTGCCCCCACGTCCACCTGCCGCTCCAGAGCGGGTCCGACCGCATCCTCGAGCAGATGCGCCGGCGCCACACCCGGGACGACTTCCGGCGCCTGGCCGAGCGGCTGCGCGAGGCGCGCCCCGACGTGGCCCTGACGACCGACCTGATCGTGGCCTTCCCGGGCGAGAGCGACGCCGATTTTCGCGACACCCTGGAGCTGGTGCGCGAGATCGGGTTCGTGGACGCGTACTCCTTCAAGTACTCGCCGCGGCCCGGGACCCGCGCCGCCGAGCTGCCCGGGTGCGTGCCGGCCGAGGAGGCCCAGGCCCGGCTGCAGGAGCTCCAGGCGCTCCAGCGGGGCCTCACCCTGGCGGCCCACCGGGCCCGGGTGGGCCAGGCGACCGAGATCCTGCTGGAGGGCGCGAGCCGCCGCCCGGGACAGGTCATGGGGCGCGACCCCTACCACCGGGTCGTGAACCTCAGCCCGCCCGCCGGGCTCGATCCCCGCCCGGGCGAGCTGCTGCCGGTCCGCCTGGTCGAGGCCACCCCCCACTCGCTGATTGCAGAGCTTGCGGTGAAGGAAACCCACGGTCAGGCCGATGAAGCGAAGCGTAGAAGGGCCGAGTCCGTGAAGATTGCCTCACGGACCGGCAGCTTCAGCGCGTAGAATCGCAGTTGGGTTGGGGGAACCCCGCATGCCGAAGGCCCGTGTCCTGGTGGTCGATGACCAGCTCTACTTCAGGACCTTCCTGGAGGGGTTGCTGAGCGAGGAGGGGTACGCCGTGGAGACGGCGGCGGGGGGCGCGGAGGCGCTCCACATCCTCGAGCGCGACCGCTTCGACGTGGTCGTCACCGACCTGGTGATGCCGGAGATGGACGGCGCCGAGCTGATCCGCGGCATGAAGGAGCGCTGGCCGGACCAGGACGTGATCATCGTGTCCGGCGTGGGCGACGTGCAGACGGCCGTCGAGGCCATGAAGTACGGCGCCGACGACTACCTGCTCAAGCCGATCGAGCGGACGGCCCTGCTGCGGGCCGTGGACAACCTGCTCGGTGCCCGGCGCTTGCGGGTCGAGCACGAGAAGCTCATGAGCGAGAACCTCGAGTTCATGGGCGTGCTCGGGGTCTACGAGCGCGCCCTGGGCCTCTACGGGACGCTCACCCTCGAGCCCCTGGCCGAACGAACCGTCGAGGCGCTCTGCCTCGAGACCGGCGCCCAGAGCGGCGTGCTGTGGGCCCTGGCGGACGAGGGTGCCGAGGGCTTCACGCTGCTCGCGGCCCGGGGCCTGGTCGAGGTGGGCGACGAGCCCGAGGCGCTCGACCTAGAGGCCCTGCCGCCGGGCTTCGCGGGCATGACGGCCAGCGGCGCGGGCGCCCAGATCGCGCCGGATTCGCGCCGGGAGGGCCTCAACGCCCTGGTGGTGCCCCTGCGCCACGCGGGCCGGGTGCTCGGCGTGGTGCGCCTGTCGGATCGGGTCGAGGACGCGCCCTTCGGCGACGGAGAGCGGCTGGTGGCGGACAAGATCGCCGAGCTGGCCTCCGGGGCCTTCGGCAACGCGCTCCGCGTGCGCACCCTCGAGCGCCGCTCCTTCCGGGACCCGGTGACCCAGGCCTACACCGTGGCCTACTTCGAAGACGTGGTTCGCAACGAGATCCAGAAGGCGAACCGCTTCGGCCGCAGCTTCGGCCTGCTGACCCTCGAGGTCGACCCGCTCGAGCCGCTGAAGCGGCGCCTCGGCGAAGCGGAGTTGGCCCGTTGGCTCGAGGGCGTGGTCTTCCAGGTGGGCCGGGCGCTCCGCTCCACGGACCTGCTGGCCGCCGAGAGCGAGCACCGCTTCCGGATCCTGCTGCCGGAGACCGACTCGCTCGGTGCGGCGGTCCTGAAGCGGCGCATCCGCGAGGCCATCCTGGAGAGCGACCTGCTGACTCCCCTGGCGCCCGCGGAGCGGCCCGGGCTGCTGGCCGCCGCCGCCAGCTACCCCGCGGACGGCTCCCAGGTGGACGCCCTGGCGCGCGCCCTGAACGAGCGTCTCGAGCAGGACCGTCAGACCTTGGTGCGCGAGCTCGAGATCGAGGGCGAGTCGTTCGCCGGGGCCGTGGACGCCCTGCTGGAGCGGGCGGGGCCCGGGCACGCCCAGACGCCCGAGCAGGTGATGCGCTTCGTCGTGGACGAGGTCGGCCGGCGACCGAGGGACCGCGGCCTGCTCTTCGTGGCGCCGGGCACGGCGGTCCCGCCGCCCCTGCGCGAGGGTCTGGAGGGCCTGCGCGGGCTCTCGCCGCGCACCGAGATCGTGCTGGTCGGCGACGGCAAGCCGGAGAGCCTGGCCGGGCTGCCCGTCACCTGCGTGTCGGCGCGCCGCGCGGGGACGCGCGCGCCCTTCATCGTCTACTTCGGGGAGGGCCCGGCCTACGCGCTGGTGCGCGATCGCAACGAGCGCAGCGGCTCGCCCCCCTGGTTCCACACCAGCGATCGTCCGCTGGTGGAGCATCTGGCTTTCCAACTGCAGCGGGATCTCGGCATCTCGCTGAGCGTGTGACGAGAGAGGGAGCCGTGGCCCGGACCGTGCTGATCGCCGACGCCGACGCCGAGCGCGCCAAGCGCACCGAGGAGGCCTGCGCCCGGCTGGCGTTCGAGACCCGCAGCGCGTCCCACGGCGCCGCGGCCCTGGAGATGGCCCTGGCCGAGATGCCCGACGTGGTGGTGGCGCCCTTCGACCTGCCGCTGATCGACGGCGCCAAGCTGGCCGACATCCTGCGCGCCAACCCGCGGACTCAGGCGGTCCGCTTCGTCTTCCTGGGCCGCCGGGCGGCGGGGCTGGGCGAGCCGGGGCCCGGGGACGAGATCGTGCCCGCCGACCTGGAGGCCGGCGAGGTGGCGCGACGGGTGGAAGGCCTGGTGTCGCGCCTGGCCGGCCTGGACGAGGTGGTCCCGGTCGAGGACGACGCCGAGGTCGAGGGCAAGCTCTCGAAGATCGGCCTGGCCGACCTGCTCCAGCTCTTCAACCAGAACGGCAAGACCGGCAGCCTGGAGCTCTCCCGGCGCGATCCGAGCGGTCGCGGGGAGACCGGCGTCATCCACCTGGACCAGGGCAACATCGTGCAGGCCGGCGCGGGCCACGTGGTGGGTGAGAAGGCGCTCTTCCGGCTGCTGGCGTGGAACGACGGCGCCTTCGCCTTCACGCCGCGCCGGATCGACGTGGTCCCGGCCATCCAGAAGCCCCTGCGCGCGCTCCTGATGGAGGGCATGCGCCAGCTCGACGAGGCCAACCGGGTGGACGGCTCGCTGCCGCCCCTCGACGCCCACGTGGCCCTGCGGCTGAAGAGCGCCGACCTGCCCAACATGGTGCACCCCCTGACCCAGGAGGTGCTACTGCTGCTCGAGATCTACTCCCGGGTGCAGGAGGTGGTGGACCGCTGCTCCTTCCCGGACTACCAGGTGCTGCGCACCCTCCAGGCCCTGGAGGAGCGCGGCATGGTCGAGGTGCGGCGCGGTCCGCAGCCGGCCTCCCGCCGCGGCGGGCGCGGCCTGTTCGCGCCGGCCCAGGCCCGGCGCCTGCGCGACTGGCTCGAAGCGGGTCGGCCGCGGGGCACGCCGGTCCGCGATGCCAAGCTGCTGCTGCTGTCGGCCGGTCCCGGCGCCACCGCGGACTTCGTGCGCCTGCTGCGCGGGCTCGAGGGCGTGCGGCTGGAGGGCGCCTTCGCCGGCGGCACCTTCGCCGCCGACGACCTGGCCAGCGTGGGGCGGGTGCCGGTCGACGCGGAGCTCGGAATCCAGCTGATCCACGTGCCCGTGTCCGGCGCCAACGCCCCGATCTGGCCGCTGGCGGCCCACGGCGCCCTGGGAGCCCTGATCCTGCTGGAGGGTCCGGTCGCCGACGCCAGCGCGGCCGTCGCGGCGCCCCTGGAGCTCCTGCGCAGCGTGCCCCGGACCCGGATCTTTCACGTGATGCTGCTGCGCAAGGGCGAGCGCGCCCTGCCGGACGAGCTGCGCGACAACCTGAGCCTGATCGACGAGGCCTCGCTCTTCCTGGTGCCCCTGGAGAGCGGCAAGGAGCCGTCGGAGATCCTGCGCTCGCTCCTGGCGAGGGTCATGCCGTGACGGGGGCGGACCTGAAGGGCTTCGCCCTGCTGGACGAGCTGTCCGAGGAGGAGCGCGAGCTGCTGGCCGAGGAGCTCGAGGACGAGCAGGTGGTCGCGGGGCGCGCCCTCTTCGAGGAGGGGTCCGAGGCCGACGGCATGCTGTTCGTCTTCGACGGCGCCCTGTCCCTCGAGACCCGCGAGCGGGGCACCCTGGGAAGGCTCGGCCCCGGCCGCACCCTGGGCGCGCTGTCGCTCGTGATGGCCGGCCGCCGCGAGCTGACGGCCCTGGTCGCCGAGCCGGCCCGCATCGCCTGGCTCGAGCGCACGGCCTTCCGGCGCCTGATGAGCGATTCGCCGGCCCTCGCCGGTCGCCTGCTGGAGTCGATTCTGCGCAGCGTCGCGTCGGACCTGCGCGAGGGATTGCCCGGGTTGCGGCAGACGCTACCCTCGGCCGTCAACGATGGACCCGACTAGGATCCGCGAAGGACTCACGTTCGATGACGTCCTCCTTGCGCCTGCGGAATCCGAGGTCCTTCCCGCCGACGTAGACCTCCGCACCCAGCTGACCCGCGAGATCGCGCTGAACATCCCGCTCGCCTCGGCGGCGATGGACACGGTGACCGAGCACCGCGCGGCCATCTGCATGGCACAGAACGGCGGCATCGGCATCGTGCACCGCAACCTGGCCCCCGACGTCCAGGCCGCGGAGGTCGACAAGGTCAAGCGCTCCGAGTCGGGGATGATCGTCGACCCGATCACCATGGAGCCCGAGCAGCGCATCGCCGAGGCGCTCTCGCTGATGGAGCGCTACCGGATCTCCGGCTTCCCGGTCACCCGCCACGGCAAGGCGGTCGGCATCCTGACCAACCGCGACCTGCGCTTCGTCAAGGACACGAGTCAGCCCATCTCCACGGTGATGACCCGGGAGGGGCTCGTGACCGTGCCGCCCGGCACCACCATGGAGCGGGCCAAGGATCTGCTCCACGAACACCGGATCGAGAAGCTGCTGGTGGTGGACGAGGCCGGCACCCTGCACGGCCTGATCACGATCAAGGACATCGAGAAGACCGAGCGCTTCCCGAATGCCGCCAAGGACTCCCTCGGCCGCCTGCGCTGCGGCGCCGCGATCGGGGTCGGGCCGGACCGGCTGGCGCGCGCCCAGGCGCTGGTGGACGCCGGGGTGGACGTGCTGGTGGTGGACTCGGCCCACGGGCACTCGGCGGGCGTGCTGCGGACCCTCGAGGAGATGCGGCGCAGCTTTCCGGAGCTTCCGATCATCGGCGGCAACGTGGCCACGGCCGAGGGCGCCGAGGCACTGATCAAGGTCGGGGTGTCGGCGGTGAAGGTGGGCGTCGGGCCGGGCTCCATCTGCACCACGCGCGTGGTGGCCGGTGTCGGCGTGCCGCAGTTCACCGCCGTCTGCGACACCGCCCGCGTGGCCGCCAAGGCGGGCATCCCGGTGGTGGCGGACGGGGGCGTCAAGTACTCGGGCGACGTCACCAAGGCGCTGGCGGCGGGCTCCACCTGCGTGATGGTGGGCGGGCTCTTCGCGGGGACCGACGAGTCCCCGGGCGAGGTCGTGCTCTACCAGGGCCGCTCCTACAAGGACTACCGCGGCATGGGCTCGCTCGGCGCCATGAGCGACGGCAGCCGCGACCGCTACTTCCAGGGCGAGGTGGAGGAGCCGGCCAAGCTGGTGCCCGAGGGCATCGAGGGCCGGGTTCCCTACCGGGGCAGCCTCAGCAGCAGCATCCACCAGCTCGTGGGCGGCCTGCGGGCGGGCATGGGCTACTGCGGCGCGCCGAACCTGGCGGAGCTGCGCAGCCGCGCCCGCTTCGTTCGCATCAGCTCGGCGGGACTCCAGGAGAGCCACGTCCACGACGTGATCATCACCAAGGAAGCCCCCAACTATCGGATTGAGTAGAATCGTCGGCGCCGCCCCCCCAGCGCGCACCCTTCCTCCGTGAGGACCGACGATGGCCCCCCGTGACGCCCATCGCGACCGAGTCCTGATCCTGGACTTCGGATCGCAGTACAGCCAGCTCATCGCCCGCCGCATCCGCGAGCAGCGGGTCTACTGCGAGATCCATCCGCCGACGCTCGACGCCGCCGCCGTGCGCGCGTGGAACCCGGCCGGGATCGTGCTGTCGGGTGGCCCCGCGAGCGTGCTGGAAGACGACGCCCCGGACCTGGACCCGGCGATCCTGGACCTGGACCTGCCGATCCTCGGGATCTGCTACGGCCTCCAGCTGGTGGCCCGCATCCTCGGCGGCCGGGTCGAGCCGGCGGATCGGCGGGAGTACGGGCCGGCCGAGCTGGTGATCGAGCGCAGCGATCCGCTCTTCGAGGGCCTGTCCGACGCGACCCGGCGGACCGTGTGGATGAGCCACGGTGACTGGGTCCGCAGCCTGCCGCCGGGCTTCACGGTGCTCGGCACCAGCGAGGGCTCGCCCTTCGCGGCGGTGCGCCACGCCGAGCGGCCGCTCTACGGGCTCCAGTTCCACCCCGAGGTGGTGCACACCGACGGGGGCGAGCGCATCCTGGCGAACTTCGTGCACGGGATCTGCGGCTGCGCGGCCTCGTGGACGATGGACGCCTTCATCGACGAGGCCGTCGACAAGATCAAGCAGCAGGTGGGTGACGACCACGTGGTCTGCGGTCTTTCGGGCGGCGTGGACTCCGCCGTCGCCGCGGCGCTGGTGCACCGCGCCGTCGGGGAGCAGCTGACCTGCATCTTCGTGGACAACGGCCTCCTGCGGGAAGCCGAGCGGGGCGAGGTGGAGTCGGTGTTCCGGCAGGCGCTCGGGATCCCGCTGGTGGTGTCCGACGCCGCGGCGCGCTTCGTCCAGGCCCTGGCGGGCGTCACGGATCCGGAGCGGAAGCGGCGCATCATCGGCCACCTCTTCATCGAGATCTTCGAGCACGAGGCCGAGCGTCTGGGGAGCAATGCGCTGCACCTGGTGCAGGGCACCCTGTATCCCGACGTGATCGAGAGCGTCTCGGTGCGCGGCCCGGCCGCCACCATCAAGACCCACCACAACGTGGGCGGGCTGCCCGAGGTGATGAAGCTCTCGCTGGTGGAGCCGCTGCGCGAGCTCTTCAAGGACGAGGTGCGCGAGGTCGGACGCAACCTCGGGCTGCCGGAGACCGTGGTCGGGCGGCATCCCTTCCCGGGCCCGGGCCTGGCGGTGCGGATCGTGGGCGAGATCACGCCCGAGCGGCTGGCCTGCCTGCGCCGGGCCGACGCCATCGTGACCGAGGAGATCCGGCGGGCGGGCCTCTACGACTCGCTCTGGCAGGCCTTCGCGGTCTTCCTGCCGGTGCAGAGCGTGGGCGTGATGGGCGACGCGCGCACCTACGAGAACGTGATCGCGGTGCGGGCCGTGAACTCGGTGGACGCCATGACGGCCGACTGGGCGCGGCTTCCGGGGGACGTGCTGGGCACGATCTCGACCCGCATCATCAACGAGGTGAAGGGCGTGAACCGGGTGGTGTACGACATCTCGTCGAAGCCGCCCTCGACCATCGAGTGGGAGTAGCGGTGTCCCACGCTCCGTTCGTCCACCTCCACCTCCACACCCAGTACTCGCTCCTCGACGGCGCCATCCAACACGCGCCCCTCTTCGAGCAGTGCAAGGCCCTGGGCATGCCCGCCGTGGCCATGACGGACCACGGCAACCTCTTCGGGGTGGTCGAGTTCTACGAGAAGGCCATGGCGGCGGGCGTGAAGCCCATCATCGGCTGCGAGGTCTACATCGCCTCGCGCTCGCGCTTCGACAAGGAGAAGCGCGAGCGCGACGAGAGCGGGTTCGACGCCATCAACCACCTGCTGCTGCTGGCGATGAACGAGACCGGCTACCGGAACCTGATCCACCTGGTCTCGAAGGGATACCTCGAGGGGTTCTACTACAAGCCCCGGATCGACCTGGATCTCCTGCGCCAGCACCACGAGGGCCTGATCGCCACCTCGGGCTGCCTCTCCTCCATGGTGTGCCGCGCCATCACCGGGGGCGAGGTGAACCGGGCCTGGGGCCTGGTGGAGGAGTTCTCGCAGCTCTTCGGCGACCGCTACTACCTGGAGATCCAGCGCCACGGGATCCCGGACCAGGACCGCGTGAACGCCGAGCTGGTGAAGATGCACGCGGACCTGCGCGTGCCGCTGCTGGCCACCAACGACGCCCACTACCTGCACGAGCACGACCACGAGCCCCACGAGGCGCTGCTCTGCATCGGCACCGGCAGCAACCTGGACGACCCGAAGCGCTTCAAGTTCGACGGCCAGGGCTTCTACCTGAAGAGCGCCGACGAGATGCGCGAGGTCTTCCACGACCACCCGTCGGCCCTGGCCAGCACGATCGAGATCGCCGAGCGCTGCAACGTCGAGATCCCCATGGGCACCTACCACCTGCCGGAGTTCCAGGTGCCGGTGTCCACCACCCGCGAGGCGGTGCTGGAGGAGCAGTCCTGGGCCGGGCTGCGCCGGCGCCTGGGGATGGAGCCCGACGCGCCCTTCGACCCGAAGTGCCACGCCGAGTACACGGCGCGCATGCAGCACGAGCTCGGCGTGATCCAGAGCATGGGCTTCCCGGGCTACTTCCTGATCGTGGGCGACTTCATCGACTACGCCCGGCGCAACGGCGTGCCCGTGGGGCCCGGCCGCGGCTCGTCGGCCGGCAGCCTGGTGGCCTACGCGCTCGGCATCACCGGCGTCGACCCGATCGAGTACGACATCATCTTCGAGCGCTTCCTGAATCCCGAGCGCATCTCCATGCCGGACATCGACGTGGACTTCTGCATGCGCGGGCGGGACCAGGTGATCCAGTACGTGCGCGAGAAGTACGACGTGCCGGAGGAGGGCGACGACGGCCGGCGCGTGGCGCAGATCATCACCTTCGGGAAGCTCCAGGCGCGGGCGGCCATCCGCGACGTGGGCCGGGTGCTGGGGATGGCCTTCGGCGACGTGGACCGCATCGCCAAGCTGATCCCGGAGACCCTGGGGATCACGCTCGCCCAGGCCATCGAGCAGTCGCCGGACCTGCGCGCGCGCATGCAGGCCGACGGCCAGGTGGCCCGCCTGATCGAGGTGGCCCAGCGCCTGGAGGGCCTCACACGCCACGCCTCGACCCACGCCGCCGGCGTGGTGATCGGAAACCGGCCGCTGATCGACGTGGTGCCGCTCTACAAGGACCCGCGCTCGGGCGACGTGGTCACCCAGATCGACTGGAAGGCCGTCGACAAGATCGGCCTCGTGAAGTTCGACTTCCTCGGGCTGCGCACGCTCACGGTCGTCGCCGACGCCGAGGAGCGTATCCGCCAGCAGCTGCCGGACTTCCGGATCGAGGACGTCTCGCTCGAGGACGAGCCCACCTACGACCTGCTGTGCCGCGGGGACACGGTGGGCGTGTTCCAGATCGAGTCGGCGGGCATGACCGAGCTCACCGGGAAGCTGCGGCCGCGGGAGTTCCGGGAGCTGATCGCGATCGTGGCGCTCTACCGGCCGGGGCCGCTCAACTCCGGCATGGTGGAGGACTACATCAGCCGCCGGCACGGCCTGACCAAGGTGGAGTACCTCCACCCGGACATCGAGGAGCTCACCCGCAGCACCCTCGGCGTCATCGTCTACCAGGACCAGGTGCTCCAGATCGCCAACCAGATGGCGGGCTACAGCCTGGGCGAGGCGGACCTCCTGCGCCGCGCCATGGGCAAGAAGGTGCCCGAGGAGATGGAGAAGCAGCGCGAACGCTTCGTCTCCGGCTGCACCGGGCGCGGGATCGAGGAAGCGACGGCGACCAAGGTCTTCAACCTGATGGCCGAGTTCGCGGGCTACGGCTTCCCGAAGGCCCACTCCACCGCCTACGCGCTGATCACCTATCAGACGGCGTATCTCAAGGCCAACCATCCGCGCGAGTTCCTGGCGTCGCTGATGTCGTCGGAGACGGCCAACCACGACAAGCTGGCCCGCATCATCGTCCACGCCCGCGAGCAGAAGATCGAGGTCCTGCCGCCGGACGTGAACGAGTCCGACCGCAACTTCACGGTGGTGCCCGAGGGCATCCGCTTCGGCCTGGCGGGCGTGAAGAACGTGGGGGAGGGCGCCATCGACGCGGTGCTGCAGGCGCGCGCCGAGGAGCGCTTTACGAGCCTCTACGACTTCACCGCGCGGGTGGACGCCCGGCGCGTGAACCGGCGGGTGGTGGAGAGTCTCACCAAGTGCGGCGCCTTCGACTCGCTGCACCCGGAGCGGGCGCGCGTCTGGGGGGCCCTGGACGGCGCGCTCGAGTTCGGCGCCTCGGCCCAGCGCGACCGGGAGATCGGCCAGGAGAGCCTCTTCGGCGGCAGCGGCTCGGGCGGGGGCGCACCCGAGCCGGGCCTGCCCGAAGCCGCGGCCTGGACCGACCGCGAGCGACTGGCCGGCGAGAAGGAGATCCTGGGTCTCTATGTGACGGGCCATCCCCTGGCGGCCCACGCCGGCGAGCTGCGCCGCTACAGCGACGCCCGCACCGCGGACGGCGGGCTGCGCGAGGGCCACGAGGTGCGGAGCGGGGGGCTGCTGGCCTCGTTGCGCGAGACGCGCACCCGCCGCGGCGCCCTGATGGCCTTCGCGACCCTGGAGGACCTGGAGGGCAGCTTCGACCTCGTGATCTTCAACGAGCCCTACGAGCGCCTGCGGCCGCTGCTGAAGCAGGCCCTGGACGGCGAGCACCCCGAGCCCCTGCTCGTGACCGGGACGCTCGAGTCCGGCGATCCGCCGAAGATCCTGGTGCGGGACGCGCTCGAGCTGTCCCAGGCGCGCGAGCGGCTCGCCTCGAAGCTCAGCCTGCGCGTGGTGGCCGCCGATCTCTCGCGGGATCGGCTGGAGGCCCTGCGCGGCGTGATCGCGGCCCATCGCGGCGACTGCTCCGTGCAGCTCCACCTGGTGATCCCGGGCGAGAGCGAGACGCTGGTGGCCCTGCCCGACGCCTCGGCGGTGGAGCCGAGCGACGAGCTGCTGCGGGAGGTGGACGCGCTCTTCGGGCGCTCGGTGGCGGAGCTCACGCTGTGAGGCGGACACGGATCGTCGCCTCGGTCCTGGCGCTCGGCCTCGCGCTGGCGGCGCCCGCCCGGGCCGAGCTCGAGCGCCTCGAGGTGGAGGGGGTCGTCGCCGTCGGCGACCGGGCGCCGAGCGCCAGCAGCCTGCGCCGCCGGGCGCTGGACGCGGCCATCGTCCGGGCGGTGGACAGCGCGGCCCTGGGCGTCCTCTACGAGGCGGAGCGGCTGCCCCCGGACTTCGGCTCCCAGGCCTTGACCCAGGTGCTCGGACCGGCCCGGATCGACTACACGGCGCGCTTCCGGGTGCTGGAGGACCGGGGCCGGCGCCCGGCCCAGCTGAGCGACGACCCGGCCGCGAGCGAGGAGTACGTCGTGCTGGCCGAGGTGTACGTGGACCTGGACCGCGTACGCGGCCAGCTGCGCTCGGCCGGTCTCCTGCTGGAGGAGCGCGGACCGGCGGCGCCCGTCGGGCGCGTGCGGGTCGTGCTGGAACCGCTCGGCTCCTACCGGACCTACGCCTGGCTGCGCACGGCGGCGCTCGAGGAGGGCCGGGCCCGCTCGGCCGTCCCCGAGGAGCTGTCCCGCGAGCGGGCCGTGCTGGCGGTGGAGACGCCCTTGGATCCCCTGGAGCTGCTGCAGGCCCTTCGCCGCGCCGCCCCTCCGGGGAGCCGGATCGACGCGCTCGCGATGGATCGCGACGGGCTGGTGCTGCGGCTGGAGCTGCCGGGAGAGGGCTCCGAAGCGGCCGCCTCCGATTTGACACCCTGAAGCCAAATCGGTATCCGTCCCGCGCAGTTAGCTAGCCTTAAGGCACGTAGCTCAGTGGCTAGAGCGCCGCCTTGACACGGCGGAGGTCGGCGGTTCAATCCCGCCCGTGCCTACCACCGTGAGGGATGCCGAGCGAACCATGTCGTCCGCACCGCGATGAGCGAGATCGCCGTACGTCTGCCCGACGGCAAGACGCTGGCGGTGCCCGTGGGCTCGACGGTGCTCGAGGTAGCGGAGCGGATCGGCACGGGCCTCGCGAAGGCCGCCCTGGCGGGGCGGGTCGACGGCGCTCTCGTCGACCTGCGCACGTCCCTGTCCGGGGACGCGGCCATCGCGATCGTGACCGCGCGCGACCCGGAGGGCGGCGACGTCATCCGCCACTCGGCCGAGCACGTGATGGCCGACGCCGTGAAGCGTCTCTTCCCCAGCGTGCAGATCGACGTCGGGCGCAGCGATCACAGCGAGAAGTTCCAGTACGACTTCCTCGTCGAGCGGCCCTTCACGCCCGAGGACCTGGAGCGGATCGAGGCGGAGATGCGCCGGATCCTGAAGGAGAAGTCCGTCTTCGAGCGCCGGGTGGTGAGCCGCGAGGAGGCACGATCGCTCTTTGCAGGCATGGGCGAGGAGCTCAAGCTCTCGCGCCTCGACGACATCCCCGACGGCGACGAGATCACCGTCTTCAGCCACGGCGGGTTCGTGGACCTCTGCCGCGGGCCCCACGTGCAGCGCGCCGACCAGATCGGCGCCTTCACGTTGCTCGAGTCCGCCGGCGCCTACTGGCGCGGCGACGAGAGCAACCCGATGCTCCAGCGCATCTACGGCACGGCCTTCGCGGACAAGGGTCAGCTGGCGGAGCACCTGGAGCGGATCGAGGAGGCCAAGCGCCGCGACCACCGCGTCCTGGGCAAGCAGCTCGGCCTCTTCTTCCTGTCGCCACTCGTCGGAAACGGCCTGGCGATGTGGATGCCGAAGGGCACCGTGCTGCGCCGCGAGCTGGCCGGCTTCCTGGAGGAGCAGCTCGTACGCCGCGGCTACCAGCCGGTGATGACGCCCCACATCGGGCACGTGGACCTGTACAAGACGAGTGGCCACTACCCGTTCTACGCCGACTCCCAGTACCCGCCGATGCAGGTCGCGGACGACGAGCACGAGCAGTACCTGCTCAAGCCCATGAACTGTCCGCACCACATCCAGATCTACGCCCACGAGAAGCGCAGCTACCGCGACCTGCCCCTGCGCTTCGCCGAGTTCGGCACCTGCTACCGCTACGAGAAGTCCGGCGAGCTGACGGGCCTGACCCGCGTGCGGGCCCTCACCGTGGACGACGCCCACATCTTCTGCACCCCCGATCAGGTGGAGGACGAGTTCCGCACCACCCTCGAGCTGGTGCAGTTCGTGCTCGGGACCTTCGGCTTCGACGACGTGCGCATCACGCTTTCGGTGCGAGACCCGAAGAGCGAGCACTACGCCGGCGATCCCGCCCAGTGGGACCGCGCCGAGGCGCAGCTCCAGCGGGTGCTCGAGTCGCTCGACCTGGAGTACGAGCGCGAGGAGGGCGAGGCGGCCTTCTACGGTCCCAAGGTGGACTTCAAGGTGCGCGACGTGATCGGCCGCGAGTGGCAGCTGGGCACCGCCCAGCTCGACTACGTGCTGCCCGAGCGCTTCGAGCTGGAGTACGTGGGCTCGGACAACCAGACCCACCGGCCGGTGATGATCCACCGGGCGCCGTTCGGCTCCTTCGAGCGCTTCATCGGGATCCTGATCGAGCACTTCGCCGGCGACTTTCCGCTGTGGCTGGCGCCCGTGCAGGCGATGGTGCTCCCGATCACGGAGCGCCACGTGGACTACGGCCGCAAGGTATGCGAGAAGCTGCGGGCCGCCGGAGTGCGGGCCGAGCTCGACGCACGCAACGAGAAGCTGAATTTCAAGATCCGCGAGGCGGAGCTGCAGAAGGTTCCCATCATGTTGGTGGTCGGCGATCAGGAGGAGGCGAACGGGACCGTCACTCCGCGCCGACGCCGGGGACCGAAGGAGACGGAGGGGGCGGTCGGCGTGGACGCCTTCGTCGCCACCGTCACCGACCAGATCGCGCAGCGCCGACCCTGAATCCCATCCCGACGCCAAGGAGAGCCCTATCCCCGCCCGAAGAAGAAGATTCGAGAGGCCCGAGCCCCGGAAGGACACGACCCGGATCAACGAGCGCATCCGTGCCCGCGAGATCCTGGTGATCGGCGCCGAAGGCGAGCAGCTCGGGGTGATGACCCCCGAGGATGCCATGGCCCAGGCGCAGGAGGTGGGCCTCGACCTGGTCGAGGTGGCCGCCAACGCACAGCCGCCGGTGTGCCGGATCATGGACTACGGTCGCTACAAGTACGAGCAGAAGAAGAAGACCGGCAAGAGCAAGGGCCACGCGGCCGGCCTGAAGGAGGTGAAGCTTCGCCCGCGCACGGATCAGCACGACCTCGAGTTCAAGTTGCGGAACGTGCGCAAGTTCCTGATCGAGGGGGACAAGGTGAAGGTCACCATCATGTTCCGCGGCCGCGAGATCGTGCACCGGAAGCTCGGCTACCAGCAGCTCGACCACGTGAACGATCTGCTCGGCAACCTGGCGTCGGTGGAGAACCCGCCCCGCATGGAGGGTCGGTTCCTGTCCATGATCCTGGTGCCGAACCGGGAGGGCGTGCTGGAAGCCAAGAAGGCGGAGGCCGCCAAGGACGCCGTGACGGAAGCGTCGGCCGAGGCGCCGAAGGCCGAGGCTGCGGAGACCGAGGCGCCGAAGCCCGAGGCGGCGGAGGCGGAAGCCGAGGCCGAGGCTGAAGACGAGAAGAGCGACACCGCCGAGGCGGCGAGCTAGGAGAGGGCCATGCCCAAGATGAAGACGCGGCGAGGGGCCGCGAAGCGATTCAAGAAGACTGGAACCGGCAAGGTCGTGAGGGCGAAGAGCAACAAGCAGCACATCCTCACGAAGAAGACCAGCAAGCGGAAGCGGCGGCTGCGCAAGGACGCGGTCGTCGCCAGCGTCGACGCCAAGCGCGTCAAGCAGATGGTTCCGACGCTCTAGGAGGACGACATGCCCCGTGTGAAACGCGGCACGATGGCGCACAAGCGCAAGCGGCGGATCTTCAAAGCCGCCAAGGGATACGAGGGAACCCGTCACAGCCTGCTGAAGACGGCGCGCGAGGCGGTGCACCGCGGCTGGCAGTACGCCTACCGCGACCGCCGCCAGCGCAAGCGGGAGATGCGGCGGCTGTGGATCGCCCGCATCAACGCGGCGACCCGCGAGCACGGGCTGTCCTACAGCCGGTTCATCGCGGGGCTCGTTCGCGCGGGCGTCGAGGTGGATCGCAAGAACCTGGCCGACCTCGCGACGGCGGACCCGGCGGGCTTCGCCGAGCTGGTGGAGCTGGCGAAGAAGCAGGCCACCGAGGCGGCGTGAGCGAGCTCGAGTCCCTCGAGGCCCTCGAGAGCGAGGCCCGGGAGGCGATCGCTGGCGCCGACGGCGTGCAGCAGCTGGTCGAGGTGCGCGCGCGCTACCTGGGGCGCAAGGGCTCCGTGGCGGCGTACTTGCGCGGCGTGGGCAAGCTCGCGCCGGAGGCGCGCGGGCCCGCCGGCCAGGCGGCCAACGCGGCCAAGCAGCGGATCGAGGACTGGGTGGCGGCGCGGCGCGCCGAGCTGGAGCGCGACGCCACCGGCCGCTCCCTGGCGGAGCACCGCTACGACACCAGCCTCCCCGGCGCCGGAGCGCCGCACGGGCGCCTGCACCCGCTCACCTGGGTGCTGCGCGACGCGGTGGAGTTCTTCTCCGCGCTCGGCTTCTCCGTGGAGGAGGGGCCCGAGGTGGAGACGGACTGGAACAACTTCGGGGCCCTGAACTTCCCCGACGACCATCCGGCCCGCGACGTCCAGGACACCTTCTTCGTCGAGGGCGGCCACGTGCTGCGCACCCACACCTCGCCGGTGCAGGTCCGCACCATGACGGGCCGCACGCCGCCCTTCCGCTTCATCGCGCCCGGGCGCGTCTACCGCTACGACAACGACGCGACCCACGCGCCCATGTTCCACCAGGTGGAGGGCTTCCTGGTGGACGACCGCACCACCTTCGCGGACCTGAAGGGCGTGCTCTACGCCTTCGCGCGCCACATGTTCGGCGCGGACACCGAGCTGCGCTTCCGCGCGCACTTCTTCCCCTTCACGGAGCCGTCCGCCGAGATCGACTTCAGCTGGCCGGGCGGCTGGCTCGAGTGGGGGGGCTGCGGAATGATCCATCCCCACGTCCTGGCGAACTGCGGCATCGATCCGGACCGCTGGCAGGGCTGGGCCTTCGGCATGGGGCTCGACCGCACGGCCATGCAGCGCTTCGGCATTCCCCACATCCGGCACCTGTTCGAGGGCGACGTGCGGGTGCTGGAGCAGGTCTGATGCGGGTTCCCCTGGGCTGGCTCGCCGAGTGGATCGACCTGCCGGCGTCCCGTGACGAGCTGATGGAGCGCCTCACGCTCGGCGGCCTCGAGATCGAGGACGTGATCCGCAGCGGGCCGGAGCTGGCCGGCGTGGTGGTCGGGAAGGTGGTCGAGTGCGGCCCGCACCCGAACGCGGATCGCCTGTCGCTCTGCCGCGTGGACCCGGGCGACGGCGAGCCCGTGGAGGTCGTGTGCGGCGCGCCCAACGTGGCCGCCGGCCAGAAGATCGCCTTCGCGCCGACGGGCACCCGGCTTCCCGACGGCAGCAAGCTCAAGCGCTCGAAGATCCGGGGCGTGGTCTCGAACGGCATGATCTGCTCCACGCGCGAGCTCGGACTCGGCGACGACCACGAGGGCATCCTGGTGCTCGATCCCGGTGCCGCCCCGGGGACGCCCCTGGTCGAGGTGCTGCCGGGCAGCGAGCCCGTGCTCGACCTCGAGATCACGCCCAACCGGGGCGACTGGGCCTCCCTGCTCGGGATCGCGCGCGAGGTGCGCGCGCACTTCGGCGGCGCGCTGCGGCTACCCCCGCTCGAGCCCGAGGAGGCCGGCGCAGCGGCTGCCGACGCGGTGGCGGTACGGGTGGAGGACGCGGAGGGTTGCCCCCACTACGTGGCGCGGATCGTGCGCGGCGTGCGCGTCGGGCCCTCGCCGGACTGGCTGGCGGGCAAGCTCGAGGCCGCGGGCCAGCGTCCGATCAACAACATCGTCGACGTGACGAACCTGGTGCGGCTGGAGCTGGGCCAGCCGCTCCACGCCTTCGACCTCGCCAGCCTGCGCGGCGCGGAGATTCGCGTGCGGGCCGCCGCACCCGGCGAGAAGCTCGTGACCCTGGACGGCCAGACCCGCGAGCTCCAGGCCGACGACCTGGTGATTGCCGACGCCGAGCGCCCCGTGGCGGTGGCGGGCGTGATGGGCGGCGCCGAGACCGAGGTCTGCGAGGGCACGCGCGACGTGCTGATCGAGAGCGCCCACTTCCACCCGACCCGGGTCCGGCGCACGGCCCGGCGCCTGGGGCTGCACTCCGAGGCGTCGTACCGCTTCGAGCGCGGGATCGATCCCGAGGGCGTGGCGCGCGCGGCGGACCGCGCGGCGCTCCTGCTGGCCGAGCTGGCCGGCGGCGAGGTCGCCCCCGGCCGCGTCGAGGCGCGCGGCGACGCGCTCCCCCACAGCGACGAGGTGCGCCTCGATCCGGCGCGGGTGAACCGCCTGCTGGGCACGGACCTCGCGCCCGACGCGGTGGCGGAGCTGCTGGAGCGCGCCGACTTCGCCGTGCGCCGGGACGGCGCCGAGCTGGTGGCGCGATCGCCCTCCTACCGTCACGACGTGACCGCCTCCCACGACCTGGTGGAGGAGGTGGGCCGCATCCACGGCTACGACCGCATCCCGACGACCCTGCCGGTGGTGGCACTCGCGCCCGTGGAGCGACCGCTGCGCCAGCGGCTGGTGGAGCGCGCCCGCACCAGCCTGGCCGACCAGGGCCTGATGGAGTGCATCACCTTCCCGTTCGGGGGCCCCGCGGACTGGGAGCGGCTGGGGCTCGCGGCCGACGACCCCCGCCGGCGCGGCGTGCGCCTGCACAATCCCCTGGTGGAGGACGAGGCGCTGCTCCGCACCAGCCTCGTGCCCTCGCTCGTGCGCACGGCCCAGCAGAACCTGGACCGGCAGGTGGACCGGGTGCGGCTCTTCGAGGTGGGCCCGGTGTTCCTCGCCGGCGGTGGGGAGGAGGGCCTGCCCGCCGAGCCCCTGCACGTGGCCGGGATCGTTACCCGCGGGGACAAGCCGGGCCTGTGGGAGCCTCGGGATCGGATCCCGCTGTTTTTTCTCGCAAAAGGGGTCGCCGAGCGGGTGCTTTTCGATTTAGGCTACGCCGGGTGGTGCCGACCTGCGGATGAGGAAACCGCAGAGCCGTACCAGCATCCGGGGGCTGCGAACCGGATCGGGGTGGGGGACCAGGTGATCGGATCGGTCGGCGAGCTTCATCCGGAGGCCGCCCGGCGCTTCGGAGTCGAAGCGGCGTGCGCCGTCTTCGAGCTCGACCTGTACGCGCTGGCCCGGCTGCCCCGGCGCGCGCCCGCCTTCCGCGAGGTCTCGCGCCAGCCGAGCGCCCGGCGCGACCTCGCGGTGCTCGTGGATCGCGAGCGGTCCGCCGGCGAGATCGTCGATGCCATCGCCAAGACCGCCGGCGACGCGCTCGCCGGCGCCGAGATCTTCGACCGCTACGAGGGTGCGGGCGTGCCCGAGGGGCAGGTGAGCCTGGCGTTCCGACTGGTCTTCCAGCGCGGCGACCGGGCGCTCAAGGACGAGGAAGTTGCCAAGCTCACGGACCGCGTGGTGAAGATGCTGGCCCACCGTTTCGGGGGCCAGCTCCGTTAGCCCGAGGGGGAGATCAAGAGCCATGACGAAGGCCGAGATCGTCGAGACGATTTACGAGCGGGTGGGATTCTCCAAGAAGGAGTCCGCCGATCTCGTGGAGACCGTCTTCCACATCATCAAGGAGACCCTCGCCGACGGCGAGAAGGTGAAGATCTCGGGCTTCGGCAATTTCGTGGTGCGCAAGAAGAACGAGCGCAAGGGCCGCAATCCGCAGACGGGTGAAGAAATCCGGCTGCCGGCGCGCAGAGTCCTCACCTTCAAGCCCAGCCTCGTGCTAAAGAATATCCTGAACGAGGAGCCGGTCGGCGGCGGCCCCGGAGCCGATTCCTAGCCACCGTCGCCTCGCAGGGGGGGGTCGCATGGCGACGGCGGAGCGGGGCAAGCGCTACTACCGGATCGGAGAGGTGAGCAAGATCACCGGCGTGAAGCCGTACGTGCTTCGCTACTGGGAGTCCGAGTTCCGCTGGATGGCGCCCGCCAAGTCGCGCTCGAACCAGCGTCTCTACCGCCAGAAGGACATCGAGACCATCCAGCTGATCAAGAAGCTGCTGCACGAGCAGCGCTTCACGATCGCGGGCGCGCGCAAGAAGCTGCGCGAGCTCGGCCTGTCGAAGGCGCTGGAGGGCGGCCCGGAGCTGGAGACCGAGCTGCCGATGGACCACCGCGCCCGCTACAAGCGCATCCGCGACGAGCTGGCCGAGATCCGCTCCCGGCTCTAGCCGCCGTCGTTGCTGGGCACGACGAGCACCGAGACCCCGCGCGCGTGGCGCACCACGCGCTCGGCGGTGGAGCCGAGCAGGAGGTGCTCGGCCGCACCCTGGCTGCGCTCGGCGATGACCACCATCTCCGCCTTGCAGCGGCCTGCCTGGTTCAGGATCTGCTCGCTGGGCTTGCCCTGGCGGACGGTCGTGGTCACGCGCAGGCCCTTCAGGCCGGCCGCCAGCTGCTTGAGGCTCTTCTCCGCCTGGTCGCGCGACTGTCTCTGAAGCCGCGCCACCACCTGGCGGTTCGTGCCGCTGAACGGGATCGCCGGCTTCAGCTTCGGCACCACGTGCAGCAGCTCGATCCGCGCCTTCAGGGCGCGCGCCAGCACGGCGGCGTGGGCCACGGCCCGGCGCGAGGCCGGAGAGAAGTCCACTCCCACCAGCAGGGTGTGGTAGCTCGGGGCTTTCGGCACGGAGTCCTCCCGGGAATGGGGCGCTCGGTCGCTACAGGACGAGCACGAGCCCCGTCAGGATCAGCCACATCAGGGCGTAGGCGACCCCAAAGGTGCCCACCGCCCGCGCGGTCGTGAAGTCGAGCGCCTGGCGCACCGCCACCACGCCGCACACCAGCATCCAGAAGTCTCCGACGACCGTGAGCGTCAGGCCCAGCGGCGCCGGCGCGAACGCGAAGACCCGTAGCAGGCCGGGCGTGAAGGCGAAGCCCGTGGTGCGCAGGACCTCGGGGTAGTCCGTCTCGGTCTCCGGGCCGCGGAAGAACGTGGCTCCCACCATGTACGCGAAGGCGGAGCCGATCAGCCAGAGGACCAGGGGCTCCACCAGGTCCAGCACGATGCGGAAGGGCGCGTTCTCCAGCGGGACCGGCGCCAGGGCCACGTCGCGCAGCCAGGTGCCGAGCGCACCGGCGCAGCAGGCGACGAGGACCACCAGGATGGCCTGGCGGATCGAGGACGTGTCCGCCTCGACCTCTTCGTAGAAGTCGGCTTCCAGCGTGATGGCGCGCCCCATGCGGCGCAGGAGCGAGCGGTCGGCCATCAGCCGCCGCCTCCGAAGATGGCCTCCAGCAGCCGGCCCACGACGCCCCGCAGCCCGGTGCGGTCCCGCGTGTCCGTCATGCTCGCCACCATCACCTGGGTGCTGGTGCACTCGGTCTGGTTGCCCTTGGCGTCCGTGCAGCGCACCCGCACGCCCGGGGCGCGCTCCTGGAGGTCGCCCGCCGCCTCGCGCAGCGCGCTGCGGAACGCGACGTCGTCGCTGGTCACGTAGGCGGTGCCCAGTAGCTGGTTCCAGTGCTCGAGGCGCGCGGCGATCTGCGCGTCCGCCTGCTCGCTCTGCGACGCCCGCAGCGAGAGGACGTAGTAGGCGTAGGAGAGGGAGGAGAGGGCCCGGTAGCGCTCCTCTCCGGCGAGGTCGTCCTCCACCCGGGCCAGCGCGTCGGCCGGGACCTCGCCCTGCTCGAGCCCCGCGAAGAAGCTGCCGTAGCTCTCGGTGGCGTCCTGGAGGCAGGCCGGGGGCTCGTCGCCCTCGGGCAGCGGGCAGTAGGCGCCGGGCGCGTTCGGGTCCCCGGCAGCGCCCAGGCCGAGCAGGGCGGCGGCGACCAGCGCGGCTCGCTTCATTCCCCCGCGTCCGCGCCGGCGATCTCCAGCAAGGTCCCGCAGACCAGCCCGAGCCAGATCGGTCCCTGGCGGCTGAAGCGCAGCGGCGCCTCGAGCCCGTCGGCGTGAAGCTCCACCGCGACGGCCGCGAGCTCGAGCCGGTCGTCCATCTCGCCGTGACCACGCACGTTGGGGATCGGGTCCTGGTCCTTGCGCAGGTAGACGCCGCGGATCCGCGCGACGTCGATCTCCGGTACAGTGGGGTCGTTCAGCTCCGGTCGCGCGATGTTGACGTCCGAGGCGCCCGGCGCGGCCAGCACGAAGCGCTCCTGGGCGCCACGCCGCCATTGGCGGCCCTTGGCGTAGGCCAGCCGGAACTCGCGGCCCTCGGGGCCGCGAAGCCCCAGGAAGACGGGATCGTCGCTGGCCGCCATGCGGTCTTTTCCCATCTCGACGTCGATGACGATCCGGCGCAGGGTCTGGCGCGAAGCTGCGTTCAAGCGAGGACGCTCCCGGACGATGATTCGAAGAAGCCGCGAACAGTATGGGCCGCAGGGGGTTGGGGTCAACCCGGCCCCGCCGTGGAGGGAATCCCCCACCCTCTGGAGTCACAGCGTCTTGGAGTCCAGTTTCGATCCGTTCGCCATGACCGCCGATCCCGCGGCCTACGTGCGGCGCGAGGCGACCGAGCGGGCGCTGGCGGAGCTGGTGCGGCTGCTCCTGGAGTCGAGCGCGCCCGTCGCCCTCACGGGGCCGCCGGGCCTCGGCAAGACCATGCTCCTGCGGCGCGTCGAGCAGGAGCTGGTCGGTCGCTTCCAGACCGTCTACCTGCCCTACACGGCGCTTCCGCCGGAGGGGATCTGCACCTGGGCGCTGCGTGTGCTCTCGGCCGCGCCGGGCCCGAACCCCGAGGCCGAGTTCGTGGCCCTGGCCCGGCGCCTGGCTGCCAGCGGGCACCCGCTCCTGCTGCTGCTCGACGAGGGGACGGCGCTCCCGCCGGCCACGGCCCGCGGTCTGGTGGACCTGTGCGGCGAGGCGCGTGGAGCCCTGCGCCTGCTGGTGGCGGCTTCCGACGATTCGCGCTGCGGGCCCATCCTGGCGGCCTTCGGTCCCGCGCTGCGCGAGGTGCGCCTCAACGCCCCCATGAGCGCGGCGGAGACGGCGGCCTACGTGCGCGATCGCCTGGCGCTCGCCCACGCGCCGCGCGAGCTGCGTCTGCGTTTCGACGACCGGGCGGTGGCCGACCTGTACGCAGAGTCCGCCGGCGTGCCGCGCCTGGTGGACCAGATGGCATCGCTGCAACTGCTTCAGCAGGAGCGCCGCGAGCTCGGCTTCACACCGCCGCCCGATCCCACGGCGGCGCCCGCCCGGGAGCCGCTGGAGCTGGACGAGGCCGCCGCGTCGGATGCGCAGCCCTTCCTCGGGCCCGGCGACCTGATGGACGCCGCCGCCTTCGAGCAGCACGTGGTGGCGCGCGACGTGCGCGAACGCGTGCGCTCCCGGCGCCTGGCACCGATGCCCTCGCTCCAGCGCATCGCCGTGGCCGCGCTGGTGGTGGCGGCTCTGGCCGCCAGCCTGCCCGCGCTGGCCGTCTGGCTGACCCGCGCACTGCCGTAGAGGGGACGTTGGTTAAGAAGTTAAGAAACTGCTCCAATAAGAAGTTAAGAAACTGCTCCAAGAGCAGTTTCTTAACTTCTTAACCAACGTCCCCGAGACCTCCGCTTCCGTAGCGATCGGCCGGACCGGAGCCACCCGGGCCGAGCCGCCCGCCGGGGCCGAGGTGCCCCTTGCCGGGGACGTGGTTCACCTCCACGCGGATTCCGTCCGGGTCCTCGAACAGGACCGAGTAGTAGCCGGGGGCGAACTGCGGGCCTTCCTCCGGCGGATGCACGACGTGCGCGCCGAGCTCGTCCACCAGGAAGCGGTGCACGGCGTCCACGTCTTCGCGGCGCCGCGCGCGGAAGCAGAAGTGGTGGAGGCCGGCGCGGTCCTGGTCGAAGGCGCCCCCCCGCTGCTCCGAACCCGCTGCCCGCACCAGGATGCCCGTGCGGCTCCCGATGCAGTAGAGGACCCCTTCGCCCTTGATCAGGGTCTTCATCTCCAGGAAGTGGCAGAGCGCCTCCCAGAACGGGATGCCGCGCTCGGGGTCGTTCACGCTGAGCTGGATGTGGGCGATGCCGTTCAGCTCGACACTCATGGGGTAGTGGTAGTCCAGTCCCGCGCGGGTTGCCCTAGCGGCCGCGCGCGGGGCTCGGCGCGGGATCGATCCGGATCGCTTCGCCCGCCTGGGGCGCCGCGGCTTCGTCGGGTGCGATGTCCTCGAGCGTGCGCCCGCTCGTCTCCGGGTAGGCGACGGCCACGATGACCGGGATGGCGAGGCCCGCTGCCGCTACGAGTCGCACCGGCGTCCAGTGGGCGCCGAAGACGCTGAAGAGCGCCGCCTCCATCGCCAGACCCGCCACGCCGCCCGCGGTGGCGAAGATCGTGATGCCCCCGAGCGCCGTGGCGCGGGCCGAGGTGGGAAAGAGCTCGCCCTGATAGGTGCGCCCGAGAACGTCGTTGGCGACGGACGCGAAGACCCAGCCCACGTAGGCGGGCACGAAGACCACGGGCCCGACGGAGTAGAGCGCCACGGCCAGCAGCGGCTCCAGGGTCAGGAAGACCAGCGCCGACCCGCGCCGGGGCATCGAGCGCCTGGCCGCAGCCCTCGAGATCTTCCTGGAGGAGCTCGGCGACCCCGCCACCCACCGCGTCCTCCTGGTCGACGGTCCGGCCATCCTCGGCCGCGAGCACTTCGACCAGCTCTGGGTCGAGAACTCCCTCATCGCCGTGCGCCGCATCCTGGGGCGCTTCCCCTGGAGCCCCGGCGTCCCGGACCCGCTGCTCGAGCCCCTCGCCCGCATCCTGCTCAGCGGCGTCCAGGAGGCCGCCCTCTCCATCGCCCAGGCCGACGACCCGCCTGCCGCCCGCAAGGGCTTCGTCGAGGCCAGCGTCTGGCTGGTGCAGGCGGTCCACGAGAAGGCCACCCGGGACGCAGGGCCAGAGGGGTAGGGCGCCCGCCGGCTCCGGTCGACAGCGGCCCCCGCTGCGGCTACTCGTTCCCAGGTCGGGCCGTAGCGCAGCTTGGTAGCGCGCCTGAATGGGGTTCAGGAGGTCGCGAGTTCGAATCTCGCCGGCCCGACCAGCTTCTTCCCCGAAACTCGTTTGTTTCCCGACGGGTTGCACTGCGATCGCGTGCGCTCGCTTACGCCCCCATCCGCCGATATTTCGGTCCACTTGCTTACTATGTGCTTATTGTGAGCGGGCTGAGGCGCGCCTGAGCAGAATTCAGGTGCGCTCACGCGGGGGAGAAATGCCGCGGCTCTCGAAGCGCAGCGTCGACGGAGCGGAGCCGGCTGCGAAGCCGCGCTTCCTCTGGGACGAGGCGCTCCCGGGCTTCGGGCTCCTCGTGCACCCGAGCGGACGCAAGGTCTACGTCGTCCAGTATCGGAACGCCGACGGCCGCTCGCGGCGCCTCAGCCTCGGTTCGCACGGTGTCCTCACCCCCGAGCAGGCGCGGCGCATCGCCGCCAGCGAGCTCGCCGCGGCGCGCGCCGGCCAGGACCCGGCCGCCGAGCGCCAGGAGTCGCGCCGCTCGCTCACCGTGGCCGATCTGGTCGCCCGCTACATCGAGGAGCACCTCCCCACGAAGAAGGCCAGCAGCGCCCGCGAGGACCGCCGCATGCTGCGGAAGCACGTCTTGCCGGCCCTCGGGAAGCGCAAGCTCGGCGATGTGCGCCAGAGCGATGTCGCGCGGCTTCACCTTTCGCTGCGCGCGACGCCGGTGATGGCCAACCGCGTCCTCTTCCTCGTCTCCACCCTCTTCAACCTGGCCGAGCGCTGGGGGCTGAGAGGGGAGGGCACCAACCCGTGCCGACACGTCCCGCGCTTCCGGGAGCAGAAGCGCGAGCGCTTCCTCAGCGACGCGGAGCTCGGGCGGCTCGGTCAGGCGCTGGCCCAGGTCGAGCGCGAGAAGGACTCGAACAAGGCGGCGCTCGCGGCGATCCGGCTACTGGTGTTGACAGGCGCCCGCCGCGGAGAGGTCCTGCGCCTGCGCTGGGAGGATGTCGATCTCGGGCGCCGGGTGCTGCGCCTCCCGGACTCGAAGACGGGTGCGAAGGTCATCCTGCTGGACGATGCCGCGGCTGCCCTGCTGGCCGGTCTGCCACGCAAGGGTCCGTGGGTCTTCCCGTCGCGGACCCACGCCGGGCTCCCGCTGCGCGACATCCGCAAGACATGGTGGCGCGTCCTCGAGCGCGGAGAGCTTCCGGGTCTGAGACTCCACGACCTGCGCCACACCCATGCCAGCGTGGGCGCCGCGTCGGGCCTCTCGCTGCAGCTGATCGGCTCGCTGCTCGGCCACCGGCGGGCGGCCACCACCGAGCGCTACGCGCACTTGGTCGACGACGCCCAGCGCGCCGCCGCGAGCGTGGTGCAGGGCCGGATCGCCTCGGCCCTGGCGGGTCAACAGCCGGCCAAGGTGCTTCCGCTCCGTCGCTGAGATGGCGCCGCCCCGGTGCCGCCTGCGTGCAATGATCACTGCGAAGAAGCGCCCGTGCGGGCGCCGAGCTGCTCTTCGTTCGGGCCACTGCGCGGCAGCTGAACGAGCGATCGGACCGCAACGCAACGGCACGCGCGCGGTCAGGTGGTGTGCAGCGTGGTGGTAGCGCGAGGAACGAGGTGCGGGCGGCAGGAGCGCAAAGCAGGTGACCGTTTCGCTGCGGAGAACGCCCGCCCTCGGGGAACTCTCTACGGCAAGATAAGCGGGGGCCGAAGCAAGAGAAACCGCCCGATCTGCAAGGGGATCTCATGGGCGGTTACCCTCACAGGGGGCCGGTCCGGCCCCCTGCGCGTTGGCGGTGGCTTCCGGTCTCCAATCGCGGATCATTCGCGGTGCGGCCACCGATCCGCCAGAGGCCCGGGGTGACATGAGCACCGTCGAATCGGAGCCGGCTCGAGCGGCGCGGCCGCGTCGAGACTGGGCCCGGGTCGGCCTCTGGCTGGTCGGCGCGACCCTCGCCTACAACGTGATCGAGGCCGGAATCGCGCTCTGGTTCGGCACCGAGGCCGAGAGCATCGCCCTCGTCG
>CAMYLJ010000022.1 GCA_947259215.1 uncultured delta proteobacterium | reverse complement strand
CCACCGGACCCGGCCGCCCAGCCTCCCGCAGAAAGGCCGCCCTGCAAACGAAAACGGGCGCGATGCTCCCGCACCGCGCCCGTTCTTGCCGTTCCCGGCGTGGCTAGAAGCTGTAGATCACCTCGACGCCACCCGTGAACTGGTCGTCCTTCCTCAGCTCCTGACCGCTTCCCACCACACCGCGGGTGCCAGTGCCGCTGCGCCGGAAGATGTTCTCGAGGCTTCCGTCGCTGGCGCTGGCGTTGTCGTAGCGGAGCTCGGCCCGAACCTGGAGGTTCGAGGTCAGCAGGTAGTCCACCGTCCCCGTGAGGCCCCAGATCTTGAGGTCGTCGGTGCCCTCGCCGAAGATGTCGGCGTTGATGTCGGCCCACTCGACCCGGCCAGCAACACCCAGCTTCTCGTTGACGGCGTAGCGGCCGGCGGCAGCAATGCCGTAGCCGCTGTACTGGCCCGAGGTCCCGCCGACGAAGCGGCCGGGCTTGTTGGTGTTCTCGGTGTTGATGTAGTCGGCGTTGATGTAGCCCGAGAACTTGTCCGAGGGATTCCAGCCCACGATGAAGTCCAGGATGTACTCCTTGTTGCCGCCCGCCGTCTCCTCGCCCTGGCCGCCGGTCGAGTTGCCCCAGGTGCCGTTGAACGAGGCGTTGACCGTGTCGCCCTGCCAGCCGAAGGTCCAGAGCAGCGCCGGGTTGCTGATGGGCGTGTCGTTGGCCAGGCCGCGCGTCTCGCTCACCACGCCCAGTCCGGCCGAGTAGCTCTCGGCGAAGGTGGTGTCCGCCATCAGACCGACGTGGGTGATGGGCTGGAACGCACCGAAGACGATCCCGCGGGTGATGTTGAAGTTGTCCACCGCCCGGACGGTCTCGGCCCCGATCACGGTCCCGAACTTGCCCATCTTGAAGTTCACGCCTTCACCGATGGGCGCCTTGTACTGGATGTACCCCTGGTACAGGTTGAAGTCCTGACCGGTGCCGGCCGCGAAGTCCGTGCTTCTGCCGCTCAGGATCTCGCCGGTGCGTCCCCAGGTCATGTCCAGGCGGAAGCCCGCTCGGCTGGCCTCGGTCGTCGGCTTCTCCACCGCGAACCACACCTGATCCAGCTGGAAGCTCTGGGTCTCCTGCTTGAAGGGATACCCCAGGAAGACGGGCGCCGCCGAGAAGCCGCCGGTCGGGTCACCCGTGGTGTTGAAGCCCGGCTTGTCGCGGTTGCTGGTGTCACGGAAGTTGTAGAAGTAGCTGGCGCTGACCCAGCCCTCGAACTCGAGGGAGTTCAGGAAGCTCAGGAGCTTGTTGTTCGGCTCCCCGCCGCCCGCCGACAGGCGGCCCTGGGCGTCGGTCAGCTGGCGGTTGGTCGACGCGAGCTGGTCTTCCATCTTCTTCAGGCGCTGCTGCATCATGTACAGCTGCTCCTGAACGTCGTCGCCGCCCATCTCGTCGGCAGCCACCGGAAGCGGGCTCGCGAGCAGGGCCATCGCGGCCAGGCCGGCGATCCAATTGACAAACCTCATCTCACTACCCCCTCGTTGGCTCCCATTCTTCCAGAGCGCAGTCCGGGAACCTGAGACCGCGCGCGCGCGTTCGAGATCCGTCGCGGGGGGACCTTCTCCGTCCCGGCGATCTCTCCCTCCGATCGGCCGGGCCGTCATCGCGCTCCGGGGAGCGTCCTCCAGCTCCTCGCGGACGAGACGAGTCTTACCCCAGTGCATGAGAACGGCAAGCCGAATTTCCGTGCGCCAGTACAGCAAACCGCGTGCCAACGCAGCAGAAATGCTCCGCGGTACAGGATGTGCGCGACTCCGCACACTGCCGCGCGGACGGTCACTGGCTGCCCGTCGGTCGGGCAGGGCCTTCGAGGTGGCGCCAGAGGTTGCGCTCGTCGAGGTAGCGGAGCGTGCGTGCGCAGCGCGGAGCCAGCCCTCGCGTGCGTCCCTCGGCCAGGTGCCGCAGATCCGCGATCGTATCGATGTCGAAGCACGGATCGAGACGCTCGCTGGAGAGGCCAATGCGTTTTGCACCCATGAGTGTGTCGTTCTCCACACGATCTGTGCTCATGGAGTGGTCGAACAACCCGGGCGCCGGGCGGCGGAGTCCGACCAGGCTGTAGCCGCCGTCGCGGTCCGGAACGATCACCAGGTCGCTGCGGGCGAGCACCTCGGCGGCCGCGCAGATCGCCTCCGCCGACAGGGCGGGGCTGTCGCTCCCGCGCAGCAGGACCGGCCAGCCCGCCGCCGCCGCGGCCTCGCCGAGCGCCCAGGTCATCCGCTGCGCCAGACCCGGCCCGCGCTGGGCGACGGCGCGGAAGGGGGCCGGCGCGCGGTCCACCAGCTCGCGCGCGGCGCGGCCCGGATGGACGGCCAGCACCGGGTCGAGCCCCGCCTCGCGGGCGGCGCGGGCGCTCTCCACCAGCACGTCCGCCAGCATGGCGCGGTAGAGCTCCGCCGCCTCCTCGCTCGAGAGCGGCGGGGAGAGCCGCGTCTTCACGGCGCCGGGCACGGGCTGCTTGGCGAAGACGACGAGCGCCCCGCGGCTCACCGGGTGCCCGGGACGAAGGGCAGCGCCGCCACCCGGGCTTCCCGGCCGCCGACCCGAACCCGTGTCTCCGGGTCCGCGTGCGGGCGCGTGACGAAGCCGAGGGCGATCACGCCGGCGTCGGGCGAGCGGGCCGCGCTCGTCACCTCGCCGATGCGGCGCTCGTCCGCCTCCACCGGCTCGCCGGGCTCCGGCGGCTCCCCCGTGTCGAAGCGCAGACCCACCAGCAGGTGCTTCACCTGGCCGCGGCTGCGGATGCGCGCGATCACCTCCTGGCCCGTGTAGCAGCCCTTGCTGTCGGAGACGGCGTCGTCGAGGCGGGCCTCCGGGGGCAGCACCTCCTCGTCGAGCTCGGCGCCGAGGCGCGGCACGCCGGCCTCGATGCGCAGGATCTCCAGGGCGGCGAGGTCGCCCTCCACGAGGCCGCGGTCGCGGCCCGCGGCGAGGAGCGCGTCCGCCGCGGCCGACGCCTGCGACGCCGGCACGAAGAGCTGGCGCGCCGGCGCGCCGCTCCAGCCGTAATCGACCACAACCGCCCCGGCGTCGGCCAGCGGCCCCGCCGCCGCCGCCACCACCTCGGGCGCCGCGGGTCCCTCGACGGCGAGACGCGCCCACTCGTCGCTGGCGTCGGACAGCGACACGTCGTCGGCGATCACGTACTTCTCGAGCCGCGCAAGCACGTCGGCGACGGCCTCCCGCTCGAGCTCGAGCCAGAAGCCGTCGGGACGCGCCACCACCCAGAGGTCGGCGACGATGCGGCCGATGGGGGTCAGCAGCGCCGCGTGACAGTGCGTCTGCGGACCCTCGGCAGCGAGCGCCGTCACGTCGTTCGACAGCATGCCGTCGAGCCAGCGTCGCGCGTCGCCGCCCGAGACGGCGACGACGCCGCGGTGTGCGAGCCGGAAGAGGCCCGCGCCCCGGCGCGCAGCGGCGGCGCAGGCGGCAGCGTCCATGCCGCGATTCTACCTCAGGGCGAAGAGCGCCCGGTCCGGGCGGGCACGGCGCCGTAGAGCGACGCGGCCCGCTTGCGCTGGGCCTCCCGCCACTCGTCGTAGCGGGCCAGCGCCGCCTCGTACTCGTCCTCGCGGTCGATGTCGATGGCGCAGCCGCCGCAGTTGGTGAGGATGACCCGGTACGACGCGCGCAGCATCAGGCTCACGGCGGCCTCCACCTTGGCGCTGGGCAGCCAGGAGCGCACGCGGTCGGCCATGCGCCGGAGGCCCCAGCGGTCCAGGATCGCCGCCAGGTGCATCAGGAGATAGTAGAAGGCGACCCGTAGTCCGCCCTTCTCGGCCCGCACGATGGTCCAGCCGAGCGCCAGCATGTTTCCGAACTGCTTCTGGTAGCGGTGCTCGTACATCTCCTGGATGTAGTGACGGTTGCCGATCCGGCCCGGCCGCACGAGATGCAGGTTGCTCTGGCGGATGCGCCCCTCGCTGATGTTGAAGTAGGCCGGGTGGATGCCGGGCTCTCCCGGCGCGCGCGGGTAGAAGTGCTCCACCGACGACTCGTGCACGAAGCCGATGGCGTAGTCGCAATCGCGCGCGAGCGCCTCGCGCACGAAGGCCGCGATCTCCTGGGGCGTCGCGAACGGGAGGTCGCCCGAGAGATAGAGGATCCGCAGGTCGTGGTCCTCGTCGCTCGCGGGATCGCGGCCGTCGGGCCCGGCGCCGGGCAGCAGCCGGCGATACATCTCCCAGGCGTTCTCGTACAGGTTGCGGAACTGGTCGACCACGTGGAGCGGCTTGGCGAGCTCGCCCTGCAGCGGCGCCAGCGCCGTCTCGAGCCGGGCCGCGTCCCCGACGACCCAGACCTCCGAGACGTCGGGCACGTGCTGGAGCGCCGCCACCACGTGGGCCACCAGCGCGCGGCCGGCGAGCTCGAGGTAGACCTTGCTCTGGCCGCGAATCGCCTTGGCCGCGCCCCGATCCCCCGCCATGACCACCGCCGGAACAGACACGGACATGCTGAGCGAAGTGGTACCGCAGCGCCCGGGCTCGCGCGCGTCGCCGGCTGGGGCATGCTTCGGCCCGGGCAGCACGCGGAGGGCGCCATCCGGCTCCTGGACGCCATCGTCTTCTCCAACCTGTGGGTCGCCGCCGCCGCCGCGCTGCTCACCGCCGCGGCGGCGCGCGCCATGGGAGTGGCGCCGGCGCCGGCCGCCGTGGGCCTGGCCGCCAGCGGGACCCTCATGGTCTACGGGATCGACCGCCTGCGTGACGTTTCGGCGGATCGCGAGACGGCTCCCGCGCGCACGGCCTTCGTGGAGCAAAACCGGCGCGCGCTCACGGCCCTGTGCGGGGGTGCCGGGCTCGCTGCCCTCGGCTTCGCCGCCGCGGCGGGACCCGCGACGATCGGCCTGACGAGCGCCTGCGGGCTGGCCGGGCTCGGCCTGGCCGTGGCGCTCACCGGACCGGCCCGCGTGCGACCCCTGGCCTGCGTCTCCGGCGCCACCCTGCTGGCGCTCGCCGGCTTCCGCGAGGGCGAGCGCTACGGAATGGGCGTGGCGGACGGCGCGCTGGCGGCCGGGGCCGTGGCGCTCGGCCCCTGAAACGCAACGAGGCGCCCTCGACTGCGGGCGCCTCGCGGAAGGCCTGGTGGAGCCGAGCGGGATCGAACCGCCAACCTCCGCGTTGCGAACGCGGCGCTCTCCCAATTGAGCTACGGCCCCGTGGAGGCGGCGAAAATAGCCTAGCCCCCCGCCGGGGAAAGCCCCGGCCGACCCCGCGCAAAAGGGGCTGGACGCCGCCGCCCCGCGGGTGCACGCTGGTGTCGTGACGATCCAGGTGCGTACCATCCTCTGCCCGCTGGACTTCTCCGACCAGGCCCCGACCGTCCTGGAGTGGGTCATCCACCTGGCCGAGGAGCACGGCAGCCGCGTCGTCCTGCTCCACGCCTACCACCTGCCCGTGGAGTTCCAGCAGATGGAGGGCGCCTACCTGCCCCCGGACTTCTGGTCCAACGTGAAGGCCGAGGCCGAGCAGAACCTGGCCCGCTACGCCGACCAGGTGCGCGCCGCCGGCCTGAGCTGCGAGGTGGTGGTCCGCGAGGGCTACCCCGCCACGGTGATCGAGGACGCCGCCGAGGAGCTCTCGGCCGACCTCGTCGTGATCGGCACCCGCGGCCACACCGGCCTCAAACACCTCCTGCTCGGCTCCATCGCCGAGCGCGTGGTGCAGAAGACCCCGTGCCCGGTCCTCACCGTCAAGCCGCGGTCCGACGCCTAGCCTCGGCTCGCGCGCCACCGACCGTCGCGGCGCCCGCTCACCCGCGTGCGGCCGAGACGATCCAGGACGCGAACGGGAGGACCACCGCATCGCCGTCGTGGTGGGGCTCCAAGGCCTCGCGCATGGAGCGCGCCGCGGCATCGCGGGTGGAGGCCGGCGCCTCGCGCAGGGCCGCTCCCGCCGGACCCATCTGCCCGAGGAAGCCGACGACCGCGTCGAGCGACATGCCGCGGCCGATCGCCATGCGGCCCTCGAAGGAATCGCAGCGCACCTCGGCGAAGCCGGCGGCAGCCAGGATCCCGCGCACCTTTTCCGAGTCCGCGAACGCGAAGGGGCCCGGCGAACCGGGCGCCGGCGGGGCCAGCTCCACGTGCTGGGCAGCCGCCTGCGCCGGGACGAGCATCCACGGATTGGCAGCGATGTTCTGCCAGCAGAGAAAGGCGATCCGCCCATCCGGCGCCAGCGCGGCGCGCAGGTTGGCGAAGGCTGCCACGGAGTCGTCGAAGAACATCACCCCGAAGCGCGAGAAGAGCAGGTCGAAGGCGCCCGGCTCGAACGCGTGCACCTGGGCGTCTGCCTGCAGGAAGTCCGGCGCCGGCCCGGACCCTCGCTCGGCCCGGGCACGCGCTTCGGCCAGCATCGGCTGCGAGAGATCGACGCCCAGCACGCGGCCCTCGAGCCCGGCCCGCTCCGCCAGCTCGAGGGTCGTCTGCCCGCAGCCGCAGCCCACGTCGAGCACCCGCTCGCCCGCCGACACGCGCGCCCGCGTCATCGCCTCCCGCCCGAGCGGCGCGATCTGGTCATCGATCCGATCCGCCAGCGCCACCCACTTGGGCCCCGACAGCTCGTTCCAATACCGCATCTGCTCGGCGTTGGCGCTCACGACCGGGCCTTCGCGCCGCTGCACGGGACTACGCCAGCCCGAGCTGACGGTCCATCGCCTCGGGGTCGGAGTCCTCGAACTGGATGATCTGGAGCCGCTCGAACTGCTCGCGCACCCGCGGCGTCAGCAAGCCCAGGCGCTTCACGTTGGGCACCACCCGCTGGAAGAGCAGCTTGCGGAACTCCTGCATCATGGGCGACGCCAGCACGATCTCCTTCACCTCGTTCTTGTCGAAGCCGAAGTGCTCGGAGACGTCCTCGCCGACCAGCCGGTCGCGCATCAGCTCGCAGGCCTCCATGATGAAGTCCTCGCGGTCGCGGAGCTCGTTGGCCGAGATGTCCTGGTAGAAGTCCCGCAGCGAGAGCACGCCGAACGCCACGTGGCGCGACTCGTCGCGCATCACGTTCTTGACCAGGTCCTTGATGAGCGGCTCCTGGGCCATCATGTACATGTTGGCGAAGGCGGCCATCGCCAGACCCTCCACCAGGATCTGCATGCCCAGGAACTTCAGGTCCCAGCGGCCGTCGGTCAGGATGATGTCGAGGAGCTTCTTCAGGTTGGGATTGATCGGCCACTCCCACTCGAGCTTCTCGTTCAGGTAGCGCGCGAAGACCTCCACGTGACGCGCCTCGTCCATGGTCTGGGTGGAGGCGTAGTACTTGGCGTCGATCCAGGGGCAGGCGCTCACCAGCTGCGAGGCGGTCAGCAGCGCGCCCTGCTCGCCGTGCAGGAACTGGGACAGGGTCCAGGCCAGCTGGCCGTGGCGGAACTCGGCCACCTCTTTCTCGTTGAACTTCTTGAAGGGCCCGTAGTCCTGCAGCGGGTTGAAGTGCTGCGGCATGATCTCGCTCCGGGGGTCGACCTGGATGGACCAGTCGAGCTGCTCCGTGGCGTTCCACTGCTCGCGCTTGGCCTTCTCGTAGAGGTCCCGCAGGCCCTCCTTCACGTTGCCGTAGTTCCAGGCGTAGGCGGTGTCGAAGGAGGTGAGGATCAGCTCCAGCTCTTGATCGACCGGGTCGGAGACGGGGGCGGTGGCCATGGCGGGCTCCTTGTGGGGGCGCTCTCCCAAGCGGCGGATTCGAGCGTAGATACGGGGCTTTGGGGCGTCAACCGAAAACCGACGTCGGGTTCAGTTTCGGAGCGACGAGCCGGCGCCATGAGGTAGGATCGAGCCGATGCCCAGCCAGCCGGCCTCGAAGCCCCCCAGGGGCGCAACCCGCACCCCGCAGCAGGCCCGCAGCCGCCGGACCCGCCAGGCGCTGGTCGAGGCCGCCACGGGCGCCTTCGAGGAGCGGGGCTACGACGAGACCACCACCGCCGAGATCGCGCGCCGCGCGGGTGTCTCGGTGGGGAGCGTCTACGGTTACTTCCCCGACAAGCGCGCCATCCTGCTCGAGATCGTGCACGAGACCGTGGAGCAGATGTCGGACCGGATCGTGGCCGAGCTCGACCCGGCACGCTGGCAGGGCGCCGACCTGCGCGCCTCGGTGCGCGCGCTGATCGACACCGTCTTCAAGACCCGGCTCCTGCGGCCGGGACTGCAGCGCATCCTGTGGGAGCGCTTCTTCAAGGACCCGGAGGTGCGCGCCACCGTCGAGGCCATCGAGACCCGCGGCCGCGCCGCCATCGCGGCACTGCTCGAGCACCTGAACGCCACCGGCCGCGCGCGCGTGGCGGACCCCGACACCGCCGCCTTCGTGATCCACACCTCCGTGGAATGGACCGGCGCGCGCCTCATGCTGGGCGGCGCGCCCGACGCCCAGCTCGACGCCGCGGTGGACACGATGAGCGAGATGATCTCGCGGCTGATCCTGGACTAGGGTCGTTCGCGCGATGGAGCCCGAACCGCTCGGGCGTCCAGCCGGTCGCTCAGTGGCTGTCGGTGCCGAAGAGCGTCTTCTCGTAGTAGTCGGCGGTCTCGCCCAGGTAGGAGAGGCTGGCCTCGATCTCGGCCGCGTCGGCGTCCTTCAGCAGCAGGGTGTCGGTCATGATGAGGCGGCCGTCGCGGACCGCGAGGGCGCCGTGGGCCAGGCGGGCGTTGATCTGGAGCGCCATCGCGAGGCGCTCCGACGACATGCGCTCCACGCTTCCGATCTCGGTGTAGAAGCGCACGAGCTCCTGCTCCTCGAACTCGAAGAACTCGAGGGTGACGATCTGCCGCCGGCCGTTGGGAAAGGTGAGGCGCACGCCGGCGGGGACGAGCTCCCATCCCTGCCGCGCGCACACGCTCTCGCAGAGCTGACCGAATCCATCGCGCAGCGCCATGTCACCCCCCGTCCGTCCAGATTGCGCGAGCCGGAGACTAGCGGTCGCGCGCGCGCCTGCCGAGCTCCCCGCTGGGATGGCGGGCCGCGTAGTCGGCAGAGCCGAAGTCGCGGCTCTCCTCCAGCAGGGCGGCCAGGGCTGCCACTACCACCAGCTCGGCCGCGGTGCTCGCGCGGGGCGCGAGGCCGAGGCCTCCGCCTTCGCGCGCCACGCCCGCGTCGAGCACCACCTCGGCCTCCCGGCCGAGCCACGAGTCCGGGCTGCCGGTGATGGCAATCACCCGCGCACCGAGCCCGCGCACGCAGCCGACGGCCTCGCGCAGCTCGCGGGTCTCGCCGCTGTTGCTGATGGCCAGCACCACGTCGCCCGCCACCACCTGGCCCGCGCTGCCGTGCACCACCTCGGTGCCGTGCAGGAAGGCGGCCGGGGTGCCGGTGCTCGAGAGCAGTGCGGCGGCGTAGGACGCCACGTGCTCGGGCTTGCCGACCCCGGTGACGTGCACGCGGCCGCCCGCCACCTCCGCCTGGCGGATCACCTCGGCGGCGGCCTCGAAGGACTCGGCGGAGCTCCGCTGCCGCAGCTTGCGCAGCTCGTCGATGGCCACGTCCATCGCCGCCAGGGCGGCGTCGCCCCCGCCCGTCGGCGTCACGATCGGCCGCAGCGCGAGCTCGCCGTCGTAGAGCTCCAGCACCCGCGCCCGCGCCGCGGCCGGGTCGTCGGGGAAGGCGCCGAGCTTCTCCGCGCAGGCGCCGCCGCAGGCGTTGGCCAGGCGCGCGGCGTCCGGCCAGGCCAGCTCCAGCTGGAGCGCGGCGAGCAGTCCGCCCAGGAAGGCGTCGCCCGCGCCGGTGGTGTCGGCCACCTTCACCGATCGCGCCGCGATGCGGTCCTCGAAGTCCTCGGCCGCGACGGCGCAGCCGGCCTCGCCGTCGGTCACCACCACCGCCCGGTTGCCGAAGCGCGCCCGCAGGGCGCGGGCCAGCGCCAGGGCGTCGCCGCCCGCGTCGGGGGCCAGCTCGCGGGCCGCGGCCTTCGAGGGCTTCAGCACCTGGGCGGCGCGCAGCAGCGCGTCCAGGTCCTCCGCCGTCCCGAGTCCCGGCACGGCCTGGCTCGGGGGAACGTCCAGGTCCACGAGCGTCGCCACGCCCGCCTCGACCGCGATGGCGAGCGCCTCCCGCGCCGCATCGAGGGGCAGCTGCGAGACCTCGCTGGTGAGGCGTGCCGCGTTGCGGATGAAGTCCGCGTGGCGCTCGCGCACCATCGCCGGTGTGGTCTCCGAGGTGGCGCCGGGCCGCATGTAGATGGCGCGATCGCCGGCGTCGTCCACGTAGATGTCGGCCACCGTGCTGGCGGAGCCGTCGAGCACGATGTCGCGGGTGATCCCCAGCCGATCCATGGCGGCGCGCAGGAAGCGACCGGCCGGGTCGTCGGCCTGGCGCCCGAAGATCCCGCAGCGCAGGCCGAGCACCGCGGCCCAGCCCAGGTGGTTCAGCACCACGCCGCCCACGTACTCGCCGCCGCTCGCCGCGCCCGCGTGCACCATGCCCTTCTCGTCGGCGCCGAGGATGCGCGGGACGCGCACGATGCGGTCCGCCGCCATGCTGCCGATCCCGACCACGTCCAGGCGCGGGCGCGTCGTCACGGGGCCGCGCCTCCCCCCGGTCCGGGGTCCACCAGCGAGACCCAGGGCGCGCCGATCCGCTCGCGCGCCAGCGCCAGCACGTCCTCGAAGACCGCGTCGAAGCGCTCGGCGTCGGGCGCCGTCAGCTCGGGTGTGCCCTCCGCGACCGCGTCGCTCGTCACGACGCCGAGGCTTCGCAGCGCGCGCTTGATGCACGCGATGGTGCGCCGCCCGCCGGCCGCCCAGGTGCCCGCGCGGAAGGCTTCCAGCACCTCGCGCACCTGGTCCATGCGCTCCACGTCGCCGGTGCGGCAGACCTGCCAGGCGCGGGCCCACTCGCGGGGGAAGACGTTGGCCGGGCCCGCGACGAGCCCGATGGGGAGCGTGTCGCGCAGCAATCGGCGGTTCCAGTGCTCGACGAGGGTCCCCCAGCCGCCGCTGCGCGGGCGGAAGAGGTCGAAGATCGTCATGGCGTTGCCGACGTAGATGCCGAACTCGCCGCGCTCGCGGAAGTTGCGGGCCGCGCGCATGTAGTTGCCCATCACCTTGCGGCTGGCCGTGACCTTCATGCCGCGCACGAAGTCGAGGCGCGAGAGCGCCTTCACCTGCCGAGTGCGGATGTGGCTCACCGCCGGGTCCACCGCGATGTCCGCGTTGTCGTACAGATACACGGGAATGCGTCGGGGCAGAGCGTCCAGCAGGTCGCCCACGTCGCGGGAGAAGAAGTGCACGATGTCGCGCACGTCGCCGATCGAGAGCGGCGCCAGCACGGCCGCGTCGGCGCCGGCCGCGCACGCGAACTCCAGGTTGGCCAGGGTGTCGCGCGCGCTGTGCGCGGTGATCCCCGCCCACACCTCCACCCGCTCCGGCGACAGGCCGGCGTTCAGCTTGGCGGCCTCCTCGGCACAGACCTGGATGCAGCGCTGCTGCACCGGGAGCGCGATGCGGTCCCACTCGCCGGTCGTCCCCGCCGCGAACAGGACGTCGGCGCCGCGGCCGTCCTGCACCGCGTAGCGCACGAGGGTGCGCTGGTCCTCCTCCAGCAGGCCGCCGTCTCCGTCCAGGACCGTCACCACCGGCACCGACAGACCGTGGCGCGGTGTCGTCTCCTCGAGCGTCCGCATGGCGACCCAGAGGATGCCACGTCAGGACGGGCCGCAGAAAGGCGCGCGCGGGTGAAAAGACACGCTCAAGGAGCGCCGGAGGCAGATCGGGCGGCCCCGGAAGGCGCCGGGGAGGCGGAGCGGAGCTCCAGGTAGAGCGGGGGCTTGCCCTGCTGCTCCAGGGAGATCCAGGCGGGCAGCTGGCGCTCGCCGAAGCTCTTCGTGGGGCCGAGGCGGAAGCGGGCGCCGTCGCCCCGGTCGAAGCGCACGATCTCGAAGCTGTAGGCGTCTAGCCAGACGCTCGGCCGCGGGGGCGCGCTCGCCTCCGGGCCACGGCTCCGCACACCGACCACGAAGCAGTCGCGCTCGGGGCTGCGCCCCATCTCGGAGATCCCGACGTCCACGCCCATCCGGCGCAGGGCGGAGCGCAGGCTGCCGCTGCGCCGGAGCTGGAGCAGCCAGACCGGCGGCAGCAGGGCGCGCGGCTCCGCCAGCACCTCGCCATCGCGGGTGGCGCGGATCCGACCCTGGTTGAGCACGTGCTCCTCGCGCACCCCGTTGCGGCCGACCAGCTCCAGCCGTGCGGGACCGCCGGGCTCGGACACGAGCTCGCCGGTGGCGATCGGCGAGGCACCCTCGCCCGGCAGCTCCGTGTGGAGCGCCACCGCGAGCCGCAGCGGCACGGCGCGTCCGGCCTCGCCGTTGGCGCGCGCCGCGGCGGCCACGAGCTTCGCCGGCGCCGGAACCAGGGCTGCCGCGGGCGCCGCGAAGACGAGCGTGGCAGCGAAGGCCAGGGCGCGCCTCAACGCGACCCCGTCAGAGTGCCCCGGCCGGAGTAGCGGGCGCGGTCGCCCAGCTCGGACTCGATGCGCAGCAGGCGGTTGTACTTGGCCACCCGGTCCGAGCGGCTGAGCGAGCCCGTCTTGATCTGGCCCGCGCCCGTCGCCACGGCCAGGTCCGCGATGAGGGTGTCCTCGGTCTCGCCGGAGCGGTGCGAGACGACGCAGGAGTAGCCCGCGTCGCGCGCGATGCGCATGGTCTCGAGGGTCTCGGAGAGGGTGCCGATCTGGTTGACCTTGATCAGGATGGAGTTCGCGACGCTGCGCTCGATGCCCTGGCGCAGGATGCCCGGGTTGGTGACGAAGATGTCGTCGCCGACGAGCTGGCAGCGATCCCCGAGCTCGCGCGTGAGCGCCGCCCAGCCGTCCCAGTCGTCCTCGGCCAGGCCGTCCTCGATCGAGAGGATCGGGTAGCTGTCGCACCACTCGCGCCAGAACCCGATCAGCTCCTGGGACGACTTCTTCACGCCTTCGCCCGCCATGTCGTAGATGCCTTCACGACAGAACTCGCTCGCGGCCGGATCGAGCGCGATGGCCACGTCCTCGCCCGGCCGGTAGCCCGCCTGCTCGATCGCGATCAGCACCAGCTCGATCGCCTCGCGGTTGCTGCCCAGGTTCGGCGCGAAGCCGCCCTCGTCGCCGACCGCCGTGGCGTGCCCCTTCCCGGAGAGCACCTGCTTCAGCTGGTGGAACACCTCGGCGCCCCAGCGCAGCGCCTCCGCGAAGCTCGGTGCGCCCACCGGGAAGATCATGAACTCCTGGAAGTCGACGTTGTTGTCCGCGTGGGCGCCGCCGTTCAGCACGTTCATCATCGGCGCCGGCAGCAGGCCGGCGTCGTCGCCGCCGAGGAA
Source organism: uncultured delta proteobacterium (assembly GCA_947259215.1). GTDB lineage: Bacteria > Myxococcota_A > UBA9160 > UBA9160 > JAFDET01 > CAMYLJ01. Next base: position 265,429 of record CAMYLJ010000022.1, on the reverse strand, counting down.
GCGGTAGAGGGGCTGGTCCGTCGCCGCGGCGGCGGCGCGCGCGGCGGCGAGCGAGACGCCGAGCAGCGCGTTGGCGCCGAGGCGGGACTTCGTCTCGGTGCCGTCGAGCGCGAGGAGCGCGCGGTCGAGGGCCTCCTGGTCGGCCAGGCTGCCGAGCGTGCGGCCCGCCACCGCCTTGGCGATCTCGCCGTTCACGTGCTCCACGGCGCGCAGCACGCCCTTGCCGCCGTAGCGGGCGGCGTCGCCGTCGCGCAGCTCGAGGGCCTCGCGGGCGCCGGTGGAGGCGCCCGACGGCACCGCGGCCGAGCCGAGCTGGCCGCTCGTGGTGCGGACGTCGGCTTCCAGGGTGGGGTTGCCGCGCGAATCCAGGATCTCGCGGGCGTGCACGGAGGCGATGGCGATCTCGGTCATCGGGGATGGTCCTCTCGGGTCGGGGTGGCCGGAACCTAGCAAGCGCCCGGCTGGGACGCGCGGGGCACGACCACGGGCGCGCCGTCCGGGCCCACCATGACGTCGGCCTCCACCCCGAAGCCTTCCCGCAGCCGCGCCGGCGTCAGGACCTCGGCGGGCGGGCCGTCGGCCAGCACGCGGCCGTCCGCCAGGATCGCCAGGCGGTCGCAGAAGCGTGCCGCCAGCCCGAGGTCGTGGGACACCACCAGCGCGCTCCGCCCGCGCGCCGCCAGGGCGCGCACCCGCGCGAGCACCTCGACCCGGTGCCCCAGGTCGAGGAACGCGGTCGGCTCGTCGAAGAGCAGCACGTCGGGCTCCTGGGCGAGGGCGCGCGCCACCATCACCAGCTGGCGCTCGCCGCCGGAGATCTCGAGCAGCGAGCGGTCCGCCAGATGATCGACGCCCACCTGCGCCATGGCCTCGCGCGCCACGCTGACATCGGCTCCCGACTCGAAGGCCATCGCCCCGAGGTGGGGCGTGCGCCCCATCAATACCACCTCGGAGACCCGGAAGGGAAACGGCACGGACGTCTCCTGGGGCACCACCGCCAGGGCGCGGGCCAGCTCGCGCCGGCGGAAGTCCGAGAGCGGCCGCCCGGCCACGCGCACGTCGCCGGCGTCGGGCTCGAGCACCCGCGTCGCCACGCGCAGCAAGGTCGTCTTGCCCGCGCCGTTGCGGCCCACGAGCCCGAGCACCTCGCCGCGTCCGACGGCGAGGCTCACGCCCCGCAGGACCGGCGTCCCGCCCAGGCGCACCGCCACGTCCCGAAACGCCAGCGCCGGCTCGCTCAGCGGAGACCTCCTCGCAGCGCGTGTCGGCGCAGCAGCACCAGGAAGAGTGGTCCGCCCGCCAGGGCCGTCACGGCGCCCACCGGAAGCTCGCGGCCTTCCAGCAGGGTGCGGGCGAGGGTGTCGCACGCCACCAGGAAGGCCGCGCCGCCGAGCGCGGCCGCCGGGATCAGGAGCCGGTGATCGGGACCCAGCACCAGGCGAAGAAGATGGGGAATGATCAGTCCGACGAATCCGATCAGGCCCGCGACCGAGACCGCGGCGCCGACCATGAGCGAGGTGGAGAGCAGGATCACCCGCTTGGTTCGCTCCACGTCCACGCCGAGCTGGAGGGCGGGCTCCTCGCCCAGGGCCAGCGCGTTCAGGCCGCGCGCCAGCGGCAGCGCGCACGCCAGGCCGGCGACCAGGAAGAGCGCCACCCAGCCCGCCACCGCGAGCCGCGCGGACGCGAGGCTCCCGATCAGCCACAGGAAGATGCTCGCGCCCTCGGCGAAGCCGGCCAGCGAGGCCAGAAAGACGATCCCCGCCGACGCGAACGCGTTGAAGACGACGCCCGTGAGCAGCAGGTGGGTGGAAGAGAAGCGCGTGCGCGCACCGGCCAGCGCGTAGAGCAGCGCCGTGGCGCCGAGCGCGCCGGCGAAGGCCGCGGGCGGGACGGCGCCGTAGCCGAGCCCCAGCGCGCCCCCGAGCGCGAGCATCGCGATCCCTCCGAGCGCCGCGCCGCCCGAGACGCCGAGGATGAACGGGTCGGCCAGCGGGTTGCGCAGCAGCGCCTGGAAGAGCACGCCCGCCATCGCGAGCGACGCGCCCACCGCGCCGCCGAGGAGCACCCGCGGCAGACGGATGCGCAGCACGATGTCCTGGGCGACGTCGGAGCCGCGGCCGCGCAGGGCGTCGATCACCTCGCCGGGTCCGAGCCCGCTCGTCCCCAGGCCGAGGCCCGCCACCGCCACCACGAGGAGGAGTGCGGCCAGGGCCGCCAGCCAGGCGACGAGCTTCGCTCGCGTCAGGACCCTCACGGCGCGTCCCGGCCGAGCGCATCGCCGTGGAGCGCGCGCGCCAGGGTCCAGAGCGCGCGGTCGAGCCAGGGCCCCGGAAGCGTCGCCACCCCGGGTCCGAGCTCGACCACGCGTTCGCTGCGCACGGCGGGCAGCGACGGCAGCCGCTGCCAGTACTCGCGGGCCGGCGTGGGATCGGTGCTGGAGTCGAGGATCACCTCGGGAGCGCGCGCGGCGAGCCACTCGAGCGCCACCCGGGGATAGGAATCGCCGAGCTCGGCGCCCAGGTTCTGGCCGCCCGCGGACCCGAGCATCTCGTCGATGAAGTTGCTGCGGCCCACCACGAAGAGCGGCTCGCGCTGGAGCACCACGACGGTGCGCGGACGCGGGCGCCCGGAGACCGCCGCTTCGACCTCGCGGCGCGCGCGGCGGATCGCCGCCACGCGCTCCTCGGCGGCGGCACGGCGTCCGACCGCATCGCCCAGCGCCAGGATGCTCTCCAGCACCTCGTCGAAGGCAGTGGGCGAGAGCTCCCGCACCGGGATTCCCACCTCGGCCAGGCGCGCGCGGAAGTCGCGCTGCTCGAAGCTCGCGACCAGCACCACCAGGTCCGGTCGCAACGCCACCACGCCCTCGAGGTCGGGGCTCGCGAGCCCGCCGACCTGCGGCAGGCCCTCGAGCCCGGGCTGGGAGCGTGCCGACCACTCGTCCACCCCGACGATCGCGTCGCGGGCGCCGAGCGCGAGCAAGATGGCGCTGAGAGACGGGTTCATGGAGACGACCCGCCGCGCAGGCGCGGCGGTTTCGGCACGGACGGAAGACGCCGCCGCGCAGGCGAGCAGCAGGGCGGCGGCGAGGCGGGCGATCCCCGGCACGGCCGGGAGGATCGCACAAGCGGACGCCGGCTGGCGCCGGGGGGCCAAAGGCCCCCCGACGCTTGCCGGCTACTCGAGGCTCGCGGTGGTCTTGCCCTTCGTGGTCACGAAGGGACGCAGGCGCTCCAGCGCCTTGTCGCCGATGCCCTTCACGGCCACCAGCTCGTCCACCGAGCGGAAGCCTCCGCTCTGCTCGCGCTGCGCCACGATGGCGCGGGCGCGCGTCTCGCCGATCCCGGGCAGGAGCTGGAGCTCCTCCAGCGAGGCGGTGTTGACGTTCACCACACCCTGCAGCGGCGGGTCCGCCGCGCCGGCGCTGCCGGCCACGGCGATTCCCAGCGCGAGCAGGAGGACGCGCGCCAGCACGCGCCCGGGGCTCGTTCCGAACCGTTCGATCATGGGGATGTCTCCGCGGGACCGCGGGGCGAGAAGGGTCGCGGCTCAGCAGCCGCGAGAGACGGCGAAGTCCGCGGCGGACAGCAGCGCCTCGCGCGCGGGTCCGTCGGGGAAGGGGGCGATCGACGCCAGGGCGCGATCCACGTGGGACTCGGCGCGGCGCACGGTGTCCTCGACGCCGCGATAGCGACGCACCAGGGCCGCCACCGGCTCCACGTCGGGCGCGGCGCCGCCATCCAGCGTCGCCACCGTCTTGAGGCACGACTCGATCGACACCCGCTCGGCGGGCGTGCAGCGCTTGAGGGTCAGGAGCAGGGGCAGGGTCACCTTGCCCTCACACAGGTCCGTGTAGGGACGCTTGCCGAGCTCGTCTGCGCTGGCGTCGTAGTCCAGCGCGTCGTCGCGCAGCTGGAACGCCAGGCCGACCTGGCGGCCGAAGTCGGCCAGCCGCCGGCGCTCGGCACGGGTCACCCCGCCGAGGATGGCGCCCGCCTCGCACGACGCCGACAGCAGCTCCGCGCTCTTGCGCTCGATCACGTCGTAGTAGTTCGCCTCGGTCACCTCGGGGTCGAAGGAACGCTGCATCTGGAGGATCTCGCCCTCGGCCATGCGCCGGATGGTGTTGGCGAACACCTCGAGGATCGCCAGCTCGCCGTCCTCGACGATCATGCCCGAGGCGCGCGCGTAGAAGAAGTCGCCCACCAGGATGGCCCGCCGGTTGCCCCACAGCGCGTTGGCCGACGGGCGGCCGCGGCGCAGGTCGCCCATGTCCACCACGTCGTCGTGGAGCAAGGTCGCGGTGTGGAGGAACTCGATGGCGGCGGCGATCTGCACGCGACGCGGTCCGGTGTAGCCGCAGAGCTCGGAGCTGAAGAAGAGCAGGGCCGGCCGCACGCGCTTGCCCCCCGACGAGAGCACGTGTTCACCAATCTGTGTCACGGCGCCGCTGGCGGAGTCGAGCTGGGCGCGCATGGTGACCTCGACCTGGTCGAGTCCGTCGCTGATGCGATCCAGGGCGCGCGCGAATGCGCGCGGCGCAGGGGCGGGGGCGGCCATGCGTGCCAACCTAGCTGGCGCGTCGGGGGGTGTAAAGGACTCGCGGCGCGTGCGCACGCGTGACGCCAAGCGTCGTTCACTCCGACGACGTGGACGGGCGTTCGCGTCGCAGCCAACGCACCGCCTCGGCCACGTCCTCGGTCTCGATCCGTGTCGCGCCGTCACCGGCGACCGCCTCCGGGCCCGGCGGCGTGAGGACCCGTCGGAATCCGAGCCGGGCGGCCTCCCGCACGCGCAGGTCCAGCCGGCCGACACGCCGCACCTCGCCGCCCAGGCCGATCTCGCCACAGGCCGCGACGTCCGCGGGCAAAGGAATGTCGAGCCGGCTCGACGCCAGGGCGAGCGCCAGGGCCAGGTCCGCTGCCGGCTCCGCGATGCGTACACCCCCGGTGACGTTCACGTAGACGTCACGCGACACGAGGTCCACGTCGCTGTGCCGGTCGAGCGCCGCCAGCAGCAACGCCACGCGACCGTCGTCGACACCGAGGGAGGTCCGGCGCGCGGTGCCGTAGCCAGCCGGCGCCACCAGCGCCTGGATCTCCACCAGCATGGGCCGCGAGCCCTCCACCAGCGGCACGATGCAGGAGCCCGGCGTCTGCGCCCGGCGCTCGGCCAGGAAGAGCTCACTCGGGTTCTCGACGCCGGCGAGGCCGTCGTCGTGCATCGTGAAGACCCCGACTTCGCGCGTGGAGCCGAAGCGGTTCTTCGTGGCGCGCAGCAGACGGTAGGCGTGGCTGCGGTCCCCCTCGAAGGTGAGGACGGCGTCGACCAGGTGCTCGAGCACCCGCGGCCCCGCCAGCACGCCCTCCTTGGTGACGTGACCCACGAGCAGCAGCGCCGCGCCCGACGCCTTGGCGCTGGCCGCCATCAGGGCGGCACTCTCGCGTACCTGCGCCACGGAGCCCGGCGCGGACTCCACCCGCTCGGTCTGCATGGTCTGGATGGAGTCGATCACCACGAGCGTCGGCTGCGCCTCCCGCCAGGGCGCGGCCAGGGCCTCGACCCGCGTCTCCGGCTGGACCAGCACGTCTCCGGGCACCTCGCGCAGGCGGGTCGCCCGCAGCCGCAGCTGCTCGGCGCTCTCCTCGCCGGTCACGTAGAGGACCCGCCCCCCGCCGGCCGCCACCTGACCGGCGAGCTGGAGGGCCAGCGTCGACTTTCCCACCCCCGGCTCACCGCCCAGCAGCACCACGGAGCCGGGCACGATGCCCCCGCCGAGCACCCGGTCCAGCTCGCCCAGCCCCGTCTCCAGACGCGGCGCCGCGGAGGCGTCGATGGCGTGGAGGGGCCGCGCCTTCGCGGCCGCGGCCGCCGGCGCCACCAGCGTCCGCGAGTCGTCGGCCCCGGCGGCCGTCCCGCCCACCGGCTCCTCCATCAGGCTCTCCCAGGTGCCACAGCCCGTGCAGCGCCCGAGCCAACGGGGGTGCTGGGTCCCGCATTCCGTACAGAAGAACGCCGTCCGAGCCTTCGCCATCGCCGCATTCTAGCGGCACGTCCCTGTCAACCCCGGTCACAACCTCGGTTGACAGACCACCTCTGGCGCCTCTACGGTCCGCCGAGCAAGCAGAGCCTGAGGAGCCTGGCCGCCCCTCCGGAGGCGAACGCCCGCAAGCCCGCCTCCGGCGGGCGCGCAGCTCGCCGAAGGCGAGCGAAATCACGATAAATGGGAGCCTCCGCGGCCCGGCGAACCCACCGGAGCCCCGCGGCCCCCAAGACCGCACCGCAGAAGGAAGAAGGGACAGGGACATGAACACCCAGGACCTCGCCGCCCGCGCCCTCCGCGACGAGCCCCCCAGCGAGGCGGACGCCCGCCGCATCCTGGATGGCCCGGATCCCGAGCTGCTCCCCCTGCTCCAGGCCGCCTTCGAACCGCGCCGCGCCCACTTCGGCCGCACGGTGATGGTGCACGTGTTGAACAACGTGCAGAACGGACTCTGCCCGGAGGACTGCGGCTACTGCTCCCAGTCGCGCGACTCCAGCTCCGAGATCCGCAAATACCCCATGAAGGCGGACGCGGAGATCCTGGCCGAGGCGGAACGCGCCGCGCGCGCCGGGGCCAGCCGCTACTGCATGGTGCTCTCGGGCCGCGGCCCGAGCCTCGAGCGGACACGGCGCCTGGCCGAGCTGGTGCGCGAGGTCAAGGCGCGCTGGCCGATCGAGGTCTGCCTCTCGGTCGGGCTGCTGGGTGAGGAGCACGCGCGCATCCTGGCCGACGCCGGCCTCGACCGCCTCAACCACAACCTCAATACGAGCGAGTCCCACTACGGCGAGATCTGCAGCACCCATACCTATGCGGACCGCGTGGCCACCCTGGCCGCCGCCAAGAAGTGCGGCATCGAGCCGTGCAGCGGGCTCATCCTCGGCATGGGTGAGACGACGACGGACGTGGTGGAGGTGGCCTTCCGCCTGCGCGAGCTCGAGGTGCCCTCCATCCCGGTGAACTTCCTGATCCCGATCGACGGCAACCCGGTGCTCTCGGACGGCTCGCTCTCCCCGGAGCGCTGTCTGCGGGCGCTCTGCCTGATGCGCCTGGTCAACCCGCGGGCCGAGATCCGGATCGCCGGCGGACGCGAAGGACACCTGCGCAGCCTCGGCCCTCTCGGCCTCTGGCCCGCCAACTCGCTCTTCGTCGAGGGCTACCTGACCACGCGCGGCGACGCGGTGCGCGACACCTACCGCATGATCCGCGACGCCGGCTTCGAGGTGCAGGGCAACCCCGCCTGGGACGAGACCCTCGCGGAAGAAACAGGCTTCCGCCTCGCGGGCGGGGAGGGCGAAATCCTGAAGCCGGACGTGAGACAGAACTAGCGCCTGCAAAGCCCGCGAACCCTCCAGAAGCAGACGCCCATGAACCTCGAACAATTCGCAAAGGAACGCCTGGGAGGAATCCGCGATCGCGCCACCTACCGGCGCATGCGCGTCCTCGACGGAGCCCAGGCGCCGCGCATGAGCGTCGACGGCAAGGAGGTCTGGCTCTTCGCCGGCAGCAACTACCTGGACCTGGCGAGCCACCCGGAGGTCGTGGAGGCGGCAGCCCGCGCAGCGAAGGACTGGGGCTGCGCGGCCGGCGGTTCTCGCCTCATCACCGGAAACCTGACGCTGCACGAGGAGCTCGAGGCCGAGCTGGCCGCGTTCTTCGGGAGCGAGGCCGCCCTGGTCTTCAACACCGGCTACATGGCCAACGTCGGGGTGATCCCCGCGCTCTGCGGCGCCGGGGACGTGGTGGTGTCCGACGCCCTGAACCACGCCTCGATCGTCGACGGCTGTCGGCTCTCGCGCGCCGACGTGCGCGTCTTCGCCCACGGCGACGCGGACGCGCTGGAGGCGGCGCTGCGAGAGGTCTGCGACGGCCGCCGGCAGGTGCTGGTGGCGCTCGACGGGGTCTACAGCATGGACGGCGACGTGGCGCCGCTCGAGGTGATGGTGCCCCTGGCGAAGCGCCACGGCGCGCTCGTGCTGGTGGACGACGCTCACGGCACCGGCACCCTCGGCCCGCGCGGTCGCGGGGCCCACGAGCTGCGGGGCGTCGCGGACGGAATCGACGTCCTGATGGGAACGCTCGGGAAGTCGCTGGGCTCCTTCGGGGCCTTCGTGGCGGGGAGCGCCGCGCTGCGCGACCTGCTGGTCAACACCGCCCGCAGCTTCATCTTCTCGTGCGCCCTGGCCCCGCCCCAGGTGGAGGCGGCGCGGGTCGCCCTCGGCCTGGTCGAGCGCGAGCCCTGGCGACGCGAGCGCCTGAACGCCCACGCCGTGCGACTGCGCGAGCGACTGGGGACGCACGGCGTCGACACGGCGCCGAGCACCACCCACATCGTCCCCGTCGTGCTCGGGGCGAGTGCGCGCACGATGGCCGTCTGCGAGCGGTTGCTCGAGCGGGGCTTCTACGCCCAGGGCATCCGGCACCCGTCCGTGCCCGAGGGCACGGCACGGCTGCGCATCACGCCCATGGCCAGCCACCCGCCCGAGGCCGTCGACGCCCTGGCGGACGCCGTGGCCGAAGAGGTGGCCGCGTCAGCGTGAGCCGCGGACTCTTCGTCAGCGGGACCGACACGGGCGTGGGCAAGACCGTGGTGGCGTGCGCCCTGGTGCGGGGGCTGCGCGCGCGGGGCCTCGACGTCGGAGCCATGAAGCCCGTGGAGACGGGTGTGGGTCCAGAGGGGCCGCTCGACGCCCTCGCGCTGCGCGAGGCCGCCGGCGGCGGCGACCCGCTGGAGGACATCTGCCCGCAGCGCTTCGTGCTGCCCGCCGCCCCCACGGTCGCGGCGACGGCCGAGGGGCGGGCCGTCGACCTCGCCGCGCTGCGCGCCGCCTACGCTCGGCTGGCCGCGCGCCATGACGCGCTGGTGGTGGAGGGAGCCGGCGGCCTGCTCGTTCCCGCGACGGACGGCGTCCGCATGGCCGACCTGGCCGGGGAGCTGGGCCTTCCCATCCTGCTGGTCGCCCGCGCAGCGCTCGGCACCATCAATCACACCCTGCTGAGCCTCGAGGCCATCGAGGCGCGGGGGCTGGAGCTGGCAGGGGTCGTGATCTCCCACTGCGGCGGCCCCACCAGTGAAGCCGACCTCGCGAACCTCGCTGCGCTTCGCGACAGCCTGGCCAGCCGGCTCCTGGGCGAGGTCCCAGCGCTCTCGGCCGGGGAGTCGCCCGATCCGGAAGGGTTCGGGCTGGCGCGCCTGCTGGAGCGATTGACGCAGCCCCGATAGCACCAGCGAGCCGTCTTGACGCAGAGCGTGACGCGCTCTTCTTGACGCACGCGTCATCTCATCATGACGCAACTCGGGCTTCGGTGGCCGAGCGGGTTTCGGAGCCGCGTGGGGATCGCCCCGGTCCGTGCTTCCACGGCCAGCAGCTCGGGGGCATAACCCCTCAAGCAGACGCCCCGCCGATCCGATTCGTCCCGCAATGGCCAAGATCGGACACGACCTGGAGGAGGACCTGAAGGTCCTCGACGTCAAGATCAAGCAGGCCAAGTTCGAGTACGACCAGTACTTCCTGGGCCATCGCCCCCGGGAGCCCATCCTGGTTCGGGGCGAGGTCCAGAAGATCATCGCCCTCTGGTCCAACCTCCCGATCCACAACACGGCCAACCGCTTCCGGTTCAACACCCTCTGCTCCCGGTTCTTCACCTTCCGGCGCCAGTGGGACGAGGTCAATCGCAAGATCGAGGCCGGCACCTACGAGCCCCACAACCAGCGCGCCCGCCGGCGCGTCCAGAGCTCGGACACCCCGGCCCCGACCCCCACCGCGAGCGACGACGACGTCTGCGCGGCCTACCTGGATGCCCGCAAGGCCTGCGGCCAGGGCGCCCCGGATCGCTCCAAGGTCGAGGCGCTGATCGAGAAGCAGCGGGCCGCCCTGGTCGAGAAGTACGGCTGCAAGGACGTGAAGTTCCGGGTGGTCGTCGAGGGCGGAAAGACCAAGCTGAAGGCCAGCCCGGTCCGCTAGCGGGGCCCCGGAGCAGCCTGGCTAGTGGGTGCGGCCCTCGCTGCGGCCGCCGAGCTTGTGGGCGACCTGGATCCGGATGACGGCGCGCTGGAGCGCTCCCTCGTAGACGCGGAGGCTCGTATCGTCCTCGCGCCCGGAGCGGATGTCCTCGATGGCCTTCTCCGCCCGGGCCCGCGCCGCCTCCGCGCGGGCGGTGTCGATATCCTCGGCCATCTCCCAGCTATCGACCATCACGACCACCCGCTCGGCGCTCACCTCGGCGAAGCCCTCGTTCACGGCTGCGTAGTGGGTCTTGCCGTCCCAGTGGATCTCCGCCTCGCCCACTCGCAGCGGCGTGAGGAAGCGCTCGTGGTCTTCGAGCACCCCGAAGTCCCCCTCGAGGCCGGGGAGGACCACGTTGTGCACCTCGCCCGTGAAGACCTCGCGCTCGGGCGTAACGACGGTGAGCTCCAGCGCCATGGCGTCCTCTAGGTCAGCTTCGAGGCCTTCTCCACGGCCTCCTCGATGGTGCTGACCATGTAGAAGGCCTGCTCGGGCAGCGCGTCGTGCTTGCCCTCGAGGATCTCGTTGAAGCCGCGAATCGTGTCCTCGCGCCGCACGTAGACGCCCGGCGTGCCGGTAAACTGCTCGGCCACGTGGAAGGGCTGGGACAGGAAGCGCTCGAGCTTGCGCGCGCGCGACACCGTGAGCTTGTCGTCCTCCGACAGCTCGTCCATCCCCAGGATGGCGATGATGTCCTGGAGGTCCTTGTACTTCTGGAGCACCTGCTGCACGCCCCGCGCCACGTTGTAGTGCTCGTCGCCGAGCACCTGGGGATCGAGGATGCGGCTGTTGGAGTCGAGCGGGTCGACGGCCGGGTAGATCCCGCGCGCCGCGATGTCACGGCTCAGCACCGTGGTGGCGTCCAGGTGCGTGAAGGCGGTGGCGGGCGCCGGGTCGGTCAGGTCGTCGGCGGGCACGTAGATGGCCTGCACCGACGTGATCGAGCCCTTCTTGGTCGAGGTGATCCGCTCCTGGAGCTCGCCCATGTCCGTGGACAGGGTCGGCTGGTAGCCCACGGCCGACGGGATGCGGCCCAGCAGCGCCGACACCTCGGAGCCCGCCTGGGTGAAGCGGAAGATGTTGTCGATGAAGAGCAGCACGTCCTTGCCCTCCTCGTCGCGGAAGTACTCCGCGGCGGTCAGGGCCGAGAGGCCGACGCGGGCGCGGGCCCCGGGCGGCTCGTTCATCTGGCCGAAGACCAGCGCGGCCTTGTCCAGCACCGTGGTGCCGTCGGCCAGCTTGGCGTCCATCATCTCGTGCCAGAGGTCGTTGCCCTCGCGCGTGCGCTCCCCCACGCCGCCGAACACGGAGTAGCCCGCGTGCTCCTTGGCGATGTTGTTGATGAGCTCCATGATCACGACGGTCTTGCCGACGCCGGCGCCACCGAAGAGGCCGATCTTGCCGCCCTTCGGGTAGGGCGCGATCAGGTCCACCACCTTGATGCCGGTCTCCAGCATCTCGACGCTGGTGGCCTGGTCCACGAACTCCGGCGGAGGGCGATGGATCGGGAAGTGCATCTCGGACTCGATGGGACCACGCTCGTCCACCGGCGCGCCGACCACGTTCATGATGCGGCCGAGGGTCGCCGGCCCCACCGGCACCTTGATGACGTCGCCGGTGTTGCGGACCGGCGCGCCGCGCACCAGGCCGTCGGTGATGTCCATCGCGATGCTGCGCACGGTGTTCTCGCCCAGGTGCTGGGCCACCTCGAGCACCAGGTTCCAGTCGCGGTCGTCGATGCCGCTGTTCGAAACCCGGAGCGCGGTGAAGAGCTCCGGCAGCTGGCCCGGGGCGAACTCCACGTCCACCACGGGCCCCGTCACCTGCACGATCCTGCCGTTCGTATCCGACATCTGTAGACCTTCCGCTTTCTAGAGGGCTTCCGCGCCCGAGACGATCTCCACCAGCTCCTTGGTGATCGCCGCCTGGCGGACGCGGTTGTAGGTGAGGGTGAGGCTACCGATCATGTCCTCGGTGTTGCGCGTGGCCGACTCCATGGCGGTCATGCGCGCGCCGTGCTCGCCGGCCTGGTTCTCGAGCAGGGCGCGGTAGACCTCGATCTCCACCGCCTTCGGCACCAGCACGCCGAGCAGCTTCTCGGCGTCCGGCTCGATCTCGTAGGGCGTGCGCTCCTCGTCCGCGGTCGCCTCGGGCGCGAAGGGGAGCAGGCGAACGTCGCGCGGGATCTGGGTCAGGGCCGACACGAACTCGTTGTAGACGAGCACCACCTCGTCCACCTCGCCCTCGGCGTAGCGGCGCATCAAGGGCTGGGCGATCTGCGCCGCGTGCGCGTAGGCCACGTTGCCGATGCCGACGTAGCTGTCGCTGATGGGGAGCTGCCGGCGGCGGGCGAACTCCAGCGCCTTGCGCCCCACGAGCGTGTACGAGAGCTCCGTCACGGACCCGCGCTCGGCACGGATCGCCTGCAGGTGCCTGGCGACGTTGGCGTTGAAAGCGCCGCACAGCCCGCGGTCCGAAGTCACCAGCACGATCTCGACCCGCCTCAGCTCTTCCCGGGTGATCAGCAGCGGATGCTCGGCACCGGACTCGCCCAGGCTCGCGGCCACCTCCTCCAGGGTGCTTCGCATGCGATCGGCGTACGGGCGCGCGGCCTGGATGGCAGCCTGGGCCCGCCGCAGCTTGGCCGCCGCCACCATGCGCATGGCGCGGGTGATCTTCTGCGTCTTCTCGACGCTCGTGATGCGGCGCCGGATGTCCTGGAGGCTCGCCACCGCTACGCCGCCTCCTGGCCCTTGCTCGGCTGGAAGACCTTGGCGAAGGCGTCGAGGGCGGCGACGAGGCCGCGCTCGGTCTCTTCCGAGAGCTGCCCGGACTCGCGGATGGCGCTCAGCAGCTCCGGGTGGTCGCCGCGCAGGAAGGCCAGCATCTCCTGCTCGTAGCGGCCCACGTCGTCGACCGGCAGCGGCCTCACCCACGACTCGCCGTCCTCCCGGGGCGTGGACGCGAAGATCGACACCACCTGTTCCTCGACCGGCATCGGCTGGTACTGCCCCTGCTTCAGCATCTCGCTCTGCCGCTCGCCGTTGGCGAGCTGCTCCTGGGTGGCCTTGTCCAGATCGCTTCCGAACTGGGCGAAGGCCGCCATCTCCCGGTACTGGGCCAGATTGAGCTTCAGGGTGCCGGCGATGCTCTTCATGGCCTTGATCTGGGCCGCACCGCCCACGCGCGACACCGAGATGCCCACGTTGATGGCCGGGCGTACGCCCGAGTTGAAGAGGTCGGTCTCCAGGAAGATCTGGCCGTCGGTGATGGAGATGACGTTCGTCGGGATGTAGGCGGAGACGTCGCCGGCCTGGGTCTCGATGATCGGGAGCGCGGTGAGGCTGCCGCCGCCGAGCTCGTCGTTCATCTTGGCCGCGCGCTCGAGCAGCCGCGAGTGCACGTAGAAGACGTCTCCCGGGTAGGCCTCGCGCCCGGGCGGGCGCCGCAGCAGCAGCGAGAGCTGGCGATACGCCACCGCCTGCTTGGAGAGGTCGTCGTAGATGATGAGGGCGTGCTTGCCGTTGTCGCGGAACCACTCGCCCATGGTGACGCCCGTGTAGGGCGAGATGAACTGGAGCGGAGCGGGCTCGCTGGCCGCGGCGGACACCACGATCGTGTACTCCATGGCGCCGTGATGGGTGAGCTTGTCCACCACCTGCGCCACCGTCGATTGCTTCTGGCCGATCGCGACGTAGATGCAGTAGACGTCGGTGTCCTTCTGGTTGATGATCGTGTCGATCGCGATGGCGGTCTTGCCGGTCTGGCGATCGCCGATGATCAGCTCGCGCTGGCCGCGGCCGATCGGCGTCATGGAGTCGATGGCCTTGATGCCCGTCTGGAGCGGCTCGTGCACCGACTTGCGGGCGACGATGCCGGGGGCCTTCAGCTCGACACGCCGCGACTCCGAGGTCTGGATCTCGCCCTTGCCGTCGATGGGCTGGCCCAGGGCGCCCACCACGCGCCCGATCAGCTCCTCGCCCACCGGGACCTCGATGATGCGGCCCGTGCGGCGCACGAGATCGCCCTCGCGGATGTGCTCGGAATCGCCCATGATCGCGACGCCGACGTTGTCCTCCTCCAGGTTCAGCACCATGCCGAGGACTTCGCCGGGGAACTCCACCAGCTCGCCCGCCATCACCTGGTCCAGGCCGTAGATCCGCGCGATGCCGTCGCCCACGGAGAGCACGTTGCCGGTCTCGGCGATGTCGATCTCGCGGCTGTACTCCTTGATCTCGCGCTTGAGGATGTCGGTGATCTCGCCGGGCTTGATGTCCATGGGCATGGCTCAGTGTTCCTTCCCAAGGGTTCTGCGGAGCTGATGCAGCTGGCTGCGGACGCTGCCGTCGAAGACCAGGTCGCCCACCTGGGCCACCAGGCCGCCGACCAGGCTCTCGTCCAGCTCGACCTCGAGCTGGACGTCGCGCCCCGTGCGGTCACACAGCGCGCGCCTCAGGCGCTCCCTCTGCTCGTCGGACAGGGGGCCGGCGCTGCGCACGTGCGCCGGCACGCGACCGGCGGCCTCGTCGGCCAGGCGCCCGTACTCGGCGGCGATCTCGGCGAAGTGGACGATGCGGCGCTGGTCCACCAGGTAGTCGCAGAAGTGGCGCAGCGTGGTGCCGAAGCCGAGCCGATCGACGATCGCCTCCAGCACGGCTCGGCGCTGGGCGGCGGGGTGGAGGGGGCGAAAGAGGGCGTCGCGCAGCTCGCTATCTGCTTCGATCAGCGCGCCCAGGGCTCCGAGCTCGGCGCGGATCTCCGCGACCCGTCCCTCGTCGCCGGCGATCGAGAACAGCGCCCGGGCGTAGCGCCGCGCCGCAGCGGTTCGGGCCATCGGCTAGCTCCCGTTCCCGGGGCGCGCTGCGTCCCCGATCCGCTGGAGGAACTCGTCGAAGAGGCGCCGCTGGTCCTCGGAGCCCACCTGCTCGTGCAGGATGGTTCCGGCCAGCTCGACCGCCAGCTCGGTCGCTTCGGCGGAGAGCTCGGCGCGCGCGCGGCGCAGCTCCTGCTCGACGGCGGCCGTGGCGTCGCTGCGGATGCGCTCAGCACTCGTGTGCGCCTGGGCCAGGATCTCGTCGCGCTCCTGCTCGGCCAGTCGGCGGCTGGTGTCGCGGATCTCCGTCAGCTCGCTGTCGAGCCGGGCGGTTCGCTCCGTCCAGTCTGCGAGCTTCGCTTCGGCCTCGGCCAGGAGCTCCCGGGAGGCGGACAGGTCGCCCTGGATCTCCGCGCGCCGCGAGGCCAGATACCCAAGGATGGGACCGCGGCCCGCCACGAAGAGCACGGTCACCAGCAACAGGAAGTTCAGCACCTGCCACGCGAACGTGGACAGGCCGAGGAAGCTCCCGCCGCCGGCGTCGGACGCGGCCCACGCGGGCGTGGCCAGGGCGATCCCGAGCAGGGCCAGGACGAGCCGCGTCATGCGAGCTCCCGTCCCAGGATGCGCTGGGCGGCTTCCCGCGCCAGATCCTCGGCGCCCGGGCGCAGGCCCCGGCGTGCGTCCTCGAGTGCGGCCGCGATCTCCTGGCGGGCGCGATCGAGCTGGGCCTCGGCCTCGCCGCGCGCCTGCCTCGCGAGCTGCTGCTCCTCGGACCGCGCGCCGTCCAGCGCGCCGCGGCGCTCACCCCCGGCCTCGGCGCGGACCCGCGCCACCTCGGCCTCGTAGCGGGCCAGGACCGACTCGGCCTCGCTCTCGGTCTCGGCGGCTCGTGCGCGCGCGCCGTCGATGCGCGACGAGCGCTCGTCCAGCACGCGGAAGAGGGGCGTGAAGATCAGCCGGTTCACCGGCCAGATCAGCAGCGCGAAGAGCACCACCAGCACCGCGAGCCAGAACGGATCCGGCACGACCTCGATGCCGCCGCCGGCCGCGTGGGCAACACCCGGGGCCAGAAGCCCCGCGAGCAGGATTCCCACGCTCGAGCCGCTCGCGTTGCCGTGACTCACCCGATGACCGCTCCGCCTGCTTCGGTTCGCTTCGAGCACCCGCCCCGACCGCGGGCAGTCCGCGTGCGCACGGCGGCCTCCCGCTCATGCCACCGAGGTCGATCGCAACGCTGCCGGAGCCAGGGCCGGAAAGGCCGCAGGGGCACCCGTTCGAAGCGCCGCCGGGCCGTGCTGGGCGGCCGAATAGTTACATAGATCCGGCGAACTTCAAGGCGAGGAGGGGGCCCCGGGAGGCCCTTGCGGGGCCGGATCGCCGGTTCCGAGGCGGCCGTCCACGCGGCAGCCGTCCGCCACCACGAGGGTGGGAGCCAGCAGGTCGCCCTCGACGTGGGCGCCTGGAAGCAGCTCGATGCGCCGGCGGGCGCTGGCGTCGCCGACCAGCCGGCCGGCCACCACCAGCTCGTCCACCTGGACCCGCGCGTGGACCTCGGCCGACTCGGCAATCTCGAGCGCGCCCTCCGCCACGACCTCGCCGTCCAGCCGGCCCTCCACCCGCACGCGCCCGCGGAAGGCGAGAACGCCCCGAAAGCGGGCGCCCGCCGGGACGGCCAGCGATCCCTGGGGGGTCACGGGCCCTCCAGCAGGAGGTCGGTGATCCGGTCCAGGTCTTCCGCGCCGAAGTACTCGATCTCGAGGCGGCCGCGCTCGGCCCCGCCGTGGATGCGGACCCGCGTCTTGAGGCGCTCCCTGAGCAGATCGATCACCCGCTGGAGGTTGGGGTCGAGCCGCTCGCTGCCCCCGCGACCGGCGCGGGCGGGACGCCGCAGCGGTCCCGCCACCTGCCGCGCCAGGCGCTCGGCCTCCCGTACCGAGACGCCCTGGCTGACGATGCGGTCGCGCAGATGGCGGCGGCGCTCCGGATTCGGCACCTGTAGCAGCGCCTTGGCGTGGCCCACCGAGAGGCGTCCCGCCTCCACGTCCTGCTGCAGCTCGCGCGCGAGCTCGAGCAGGCGCAGGTGGTTGGCGATGCTCGAGCGGTCCATTCCCACGCGCTGGCCGATCTGCTCCTGGGTGGAGCCGGCATCCGCGAGGGCCCGGAAGGCCAGAGCCAGCTCGATCGGGTTCAGGTCGCGGCGCTGGACGTTCTCCACCAGCGCGAGTTCCAGGCGGTCGGCCGCCGCCACGTCGGCCACGACGGCGGGAATCGCCTCCAGGCCCGCGGCGCGACTGGCGCGCCAGCGACGCTCGCCCACCACCAGCTCGTAGCGATCGCCGGCGCTGCGCACGACCACCGGCTGGAGCACGCCGTGGCGACGAATCGACGCCGCGAGCCGCGTGATCTCGGCCTCATCGAAGGTGCGGCGAGGCTGCTCCGGGTTCGGATCGATGCGCTCGACCGGAATCTCCTGGACGCCCCGCGCCGCTCCCGCGTCGGCGTCGGCCGCCGGTTGCGCGGTCGGCTCCTCGGGGATCAGCGCACCCAGCCCTCGACCCAGCGCATTACGTCTGGCCATCGGAATCTCCCGTGCCGGCGAATCGCGCGCCGCCATCGCCGAGGGTGGGCGGACGGCGCGACGGCGCCGCGATGCGCAGGCGCTCGAGCAGCTCACGCGCCAGGCGAAGGTAGGCCACCGCACCCTTGGAATGGATGTCGTAGAGGAGGACGGGCTTTCCGTGACTCGGCGCCTCGGAGAGGCGGACGTTCCGCGGCACCGACGACGAGAAGACGCGATCGCCGAAGTGAGCGCGCGCTTCGGCGATCACCTGGCCCGTGAGGCTGTTGCGCACGTCCACCATGGTGAGCAGGATGCCGTCCACCACGAGCTTCGGATTCAGGCGCTCGCGGACCAGGCCCACCGTGTCGAGCAGGGCCGCGAGGCCCTCGAGCGCGTAGTACTCGCACTGGAGCGGGATCACCAGCGAGTCGGCGGCGGTGAGCGCATTCAGGGTGAGCAGCCCGAGGGACGGCGGGCAGTCGACGAGCACGAACTCGTAGGCGTCGCGCACGTCGGCGAGCGCGCGCTCGAGACGTCGCTCGCGCGCTTCGCCTGCGACCAGCTCGATCTCCGCGCCGACGAGGTCGCGCCCGGCGGGAACCACGTGCAGGTACTCGAGCTCGGTGGGAAGGGTGATGTCCTTCATGACGCACTCACCGCTGAGCGCGTCATACACGTGTCGCTCGAAGCCCCGCAGCCCGAACGCGCTGGTGGCGTTGGCCTGGGGATCGAGATCCACCAGCAGGGTCGACCGCTCACAAGCCGCCAGCGACGCGGCGAGATTGACGGCGGTCGTGGTCTTGCCGACGCCACCCTTCTGGTTGGCGACCGCGATCACCCGGCCGGCTGGCTGCATGATCTCACCCCTCGGGGACCCCTGGGGGACCACAGGTATCCCCGAGCCCAATGAGTACCACAGGCGTGCGCCGGAATTCCACACCATCCGGCGTTCGGGCTAGTCGCGGCGCCCGATCCAGGCCGACCGCCGGGCGCCGGACACCGGGACCACGTAGAAGATCGCGCTTGCCTCGGAGACTCCAGGAATCGCGCTGGGAGCCGGAGCGGTGGGTCCGCCGGGGATCACCAGGTGCCCTCCTGGACGCGCCCAGGGCAGCATCCAGCCAAGGGCCTTCTCCGGTCGCGCGACGGCCTGGGCCACCACGACGTCGTGGGGCACGGGATCGAGATCCTCGGCTCGACCGTGAATCACCCGCACGTTGGCGAGACCGAGCTCCCGAACCGCGGCCCGCTGGAAGTGATGACGGCGCTCGCGGGCCTCCACCAGGGTCACCTGGCGGTCTGGCAGCAGGATCGCCGCCGGGAGGCCCGGGAAGCCCGCCCCGGAGCCGATGTCGGCCAGGCTCCGGAAGGGCGGGAGCACACGAGCCAGGGCCAGTGAGTCCAGCACGAGCCGCTCCATCACGGCTTCCGGCGAGCGGTGGGCGGTGAGGTTGATCCGGCGGTTCCAGCGAGCCACCAGCTCGGCCAGTTGGATCAGGCGCTCGCGGCGTTCGGGCGTGGCGTCGAATTCGGCCAGCTCTGCCAATCCACGGACCAGCAGATCTTCGGGCAGGGAGTCTCGATCGCTCAGAGTGTTCCCCGTGGAACGCGGAGCTGAGAGAGGCCGGAACGTTCCCCGTGGAACGTCAGTCCTCGCTCCGCGCCGCTTCCTCGGAGCTGCGAACCGCCTCTTCGTACTCCTCGGCACCCTTCGGCACCACCACGACCTGGCGGTAGCGTCCCTCGCCCGTGCTCATGGTGGCGACGTCGTCCGTCTCGCGGAGCGAGACGTGGAGGATTCTCCGGGAGTGGCCGTTCATGGGATCCAGCGCCACCGGGCGGCCGATCTTCAGGGCACGGCGCGCTGCGCGCTGCGCCAGCTCCTCGAGGTACTCCTCGCGCCCCGCGCGATCGCCCTCCACGTCGAGCACCACCCGGGGCGGCTCCTCCGCGATCCGCAGCGCCGCCTGGTTGGCCAGCAGCTGGGCGGCGTCCACCGCCCGCCCGCCGTCCTCGCGCGCCAGCTGCTGCGCCCCCGCGCCCGAGAGCTGGATGATGCAGTTGTCGCCGTCCTCGCTCTCGGCGATCTCGAAGGGCCCGAGCTCCAGGCGCTCGAGCAGCCCGGAGACGAAGGTGCCGATCTCGCTCAGCTCCCCGGTCACGACCGCCTTGCTTGGCGCGGTCGCGGGGCGCAGCTCTCGAGGCTCGCTCGGGGAATCATCGTCGAACCGAGGCGCCTCGCGCGCGTCCTGCCGCCCGCGATCACGATCGCGCCCGCGGCCCCGGTCGCGATCCCCCCGGCCACGGCCCCGATCTCGCCCCCGATCCCGGTCCCGGCCGCCTCGACCTCGATCGCGGTCCCGGTCTCGGTCGCCGCCGTCCCGATCGCGATCGCTGCCTCCACCACGCGGCGGTCGAGCGTCGCGGGGCACGGCGACCACCACCGCGCGCCCGCCGGCTCCGAAGACCTCGCTCGTGGGAAGCTCCCCGATGCGGAGATCCGCTTCGGCAACCCCGAAGAACTGACAGGCCTTCTCGACCGCTTCGGAACGGTCGGCGCCGAAGAACTCATGGGCCTCTTGCTTGGCATCGTACACGCTGGGGTCCTCCGTCGGCGTCGGGAAGACTACGCCGACTCCTTGCTCCGGTTCACCCACATCTGGTGAGCGATGGCGAGGAGATTACTCACCATCCAGTACAGCACCAGCCCGGAGGGAAACTGGTAGAAGAGCACGGTGAACATCACCGGCATCACGGTCATCATCATGCGCGCCTGGGCGGGATCCATGGTGGTCATGGGCGTCATGCGCTGCTGGAGCACCATGCTCGCGCCCATCACGAGGGGCAGCACGCGCACCGGGATCCCGAGCCCGGGAAGCGTGAAGAGGGTCTCCGGCCGCGAGAGGTCGTTGATCCAGCCGAAGAAGGGCTCCTGCCGCAGATCGATCGAGCTCTGCAGCGCATAGTAGAGCCCGATGAAGACCGGCAGCTGAAGCACCATCGGGAGGCAGCCGCCGAGCGGGTTCACGCCGCTCTCCTTGTAGAGCTTCATCATCTCCTGGGACTGGCGCTGCCGGTCGTCGCCGTACTTCTCCTGAAGCTCCTTCAGCTTGGGCTGGATCGCGCTCATGCGCTTCATGGACTTCATCTGCTTGGCCGTCAGCGGCGCGGTCACCAGTCGCACCAGCACCGTCAGCAGGATGATGGCCACGCCGTAGTTGGGAACGACGGCGTGCATGACGTGGAGCATCCAGGCGAAGAACGCCGCCAGCGGCGCCACCCAGGCCCAGCCCTGGAAGAGGGAGCGGTCCAGCCCGGCTCCGAACGCGGCCAGGCGCTCGCTCTCCTTCGGTCCGATGTAGCCGCGGTACTCCCGCGTCAGGCTGCTCCCCGCCGGCAGGTCGAGCTCGCGATAACGCAGTACGGTGTCGCCCGCGCGTTGCGCGACGACGGGGAGGAAGACCGCCTCGGCGTCGCGCGGTACCTCCGGCACCAGCACCGCCAGGAAGTAGCGCAGCTCGGCGCCGCCCCACTCGACGTCCGGCGCGTGTACGTCGCCTTCCGGCGAGACCGCGCCCATGGCGAAAACGCCCGTGCGCCCGAGGCCGTCGATGCGCCCGCGCTCGACGCCACCGTCGGCGAGCGCGATCAGCGCCTGGTCCTTGAAGTCCGGCTCCTCGCGCTTGGTGGCGCGCCAACGGACCGCGAAGCGCGGTCGCAGATCGCGCGTCGAGCGGTTGTCCACGTCGATGCGCAGGCGGTAGGCGTAGGAGTCGGCCTCGAAGCGGTAGCTCTTGCGGATCTCGATCCCGTCGCGCTCGAGCGCGAAGACGACCCGAAGCGGGTCGGCTTCCACCACGCGATAGCCGGCCGCCGAGAGGTCGCCGAGGCCGAGCGACGCGAACGGCGTGACCAGCGTCCCGATGTCCCCCTGATCGAGGGTCACCAGATCGACCGGCGGCTCCCCGGGCAGCGAGCGGTCGATGAACTTCATCAGCTCCCACTTCTGGAGCGTGCCGCCGCGCGAGCTCAGCTCCGCGCGAAACAGGTCGTTCGCCACCGTGACCCGCTTCTCCGGGCGCCGCGGCTCACGGGACGCCTCGGGCGTCGGGTCCGCAGCCGGAGCCGCGGCGGCCGGCGTCGGGGCCTCGACAGACCTGGGGGCCGGGCCGGGCTCCTCGCCGGGGCGAGCCCCCGGCTCCGTCAGCGCCGGGATCCCCTCGGGGGGTCCCGGCTCCTGCTGCGGTCCCCGCAAGCTGCTCCATGTCAGGAGCACCAGCATCGAGAGCACGACAGCGAGGACGAAGTTCCGGTCCAAGGGCCTTCTCAGGGGACGGGGTCGAAGCCACCGGCGTGTAGGGGATGACAGCGGCCGATCCGGCGGATCGTGAGGTAGGAGCCGCGCAGCACCCCGTGGCGGCTCACCGCCGCGAGGCTGTACTCCGAACAGCTCGGTGCGAAGCGACAGGCCGGCGGAAGCAAGGGCGACAGCAGAAGCCGGTAGGCACGGATCACCAGGATCAGAAGCGCACGCGGGATGTGGGTCAGGGCCGTCACCGGCTCGCCTCGGCCACCAGCACCGTCAGCTCGCGATCGACGGCAGCCTGGTCGAGCGCGGTCGCTCCGCGACGGGCGATCACGACCAGGTCCAGCTCCGATATCAGCCCTCCGTGACTGCGACGGAACCACTCGCGCACTCGTCGTTTCACCCGGTTGCGATCCACCGCACCTCCGACCTTCCGGCTGGCCGTGATCCCGAGGCGGGCCCCCGTGACGTCTCCGGCCTCCCTGGGGAATACGAGCACGATGAAACGCTCCGACGCTGCCCGGCGGCCGCGCCGCGACAGTCGTCCGTAGTCCCTCGAGTCCCGCAGACGCTGTTGCCGACGCAGCCGCGCGCCCGCAGTGACCATCGCTACTTCGAGGGAATCGATGCGGCGAGCCGCCTGCGTCCCTTGGCACGCCGCCGCTTCAGAACCGCCCGGCCCCCCTTGGTCTTCATCCGTGCCCGGAATCCATGGGTTCGCTTGCGGCGCAGGCGGCTCGGCTGATAGGTCCGTTTCATGCTCGGAGCCTTCCTGGTGAGCGGAGCAGATTAGCCGTGCCCCGGCCAGGCCGCCATCACGGCAGGGCCCCTCCTCCCCGCTGGGAGCAACCCCGAATCAGCGCCCGAGCCGCACCGGCTCGCGTGGTAGACTCGACCCGACGGGTGGAGAGAGGCTCTGTGAGGGACGAGCCGTTACAGCCGACGTATCCCGGATCCCTGGCGAACCGCGGCGTTCCGCTGGCTTTGTCGGATTATCAGGCTCTTCGATCCCTACTTCTTGATTTGATCTATAAGACCAGAAAGAGAGCGAGGCGCGGATGAAGTTCACGATCCAGCGTGGCGAGCTGCAGCGCGGTCTGGCCCGGATTCAGGCCATCGTCGAGAAGCGCAACTCCATGCCGATCCTCGCCAACGTATTGCTCGAAGCGCCGACGAAGGGGAAGGAAGCGGAGATCGTGTTCTCCGCAACGGACCTCGAGGTCGGGATCCGTGGGACCCACGAGGCTTCGGTGACCGCAACCGGCGGCGTCACGGCGTCTGCCAAGAAGCTCTTCGAGATCGTGCGCGAGCTCCCGGAAGAGCCGGTCCAGATCGCGACTACCGAGAACCAGTACCTCGACATCCGCTGCGCGCGGGCGAAGTTCGTGCTCGCCGGCACGGCCGCCGAGGAGTACCCGACGTTGCCGGGCTTCGATCCGGAGCGGACCGTGCGGGTCCAGGCCGCCGTGCTCAGCACGATGATCGAGCGCACCATGTACGCCACCTCGGTGGACGAGACCCGTTACAACCTGAACGGGGTCTACCTCGAGATCCTGCCCGAGGGTGGCAAGCTGCGCATGGTCGCCACCGACGGGCATCGTCTTTCCTACGTCGATCGTGGTGTCGGGCCCGAGCTCGAGACCCTGGCGAGTGGGGTGATCATCCCGCGCAAGGGACTGGCGGAGCTGAAGCGGCTCGTCGATGAAGAGGACGCCGACGAGGTGGAGCTGGCGTTCGAAGGTGCCAACGGTCTGGCCCGCCGCGGCGGGGTCACGCTCGTCATGCGGCTCATCGAGGGTGAGTTTCCGAACTACCGTCAGGTGGTGCCGAAGGCACCGACCAGCCGTCTCACCCTGGCGACCGAGCCACTGACGCACGCACTGCGACGGGTCGCACTGCTCTCCGTGGAGCGGAGCCGCGCCGTACGCCTAGCACTGTCCGAGGGCAAGCTGGTGATGTCCTCGAACAACCCGGATCTTGGCGAGGCCCAGGAAGAGCTCGACGTCGACTATGCGGGACCCGAGATCACCGTGGGCTTCAACGCACGCTACCTGCTCGACGCACTCGGAGCGGCTCACGCCAAGGAGGTCCAGCTCGGATTCCAGGACGAGATGTCGCCGGTCCAGATCCAGCCGACCGAGGACCCCGAGGCGCTCGCGATCGTGATGCCGATGCGTCTCTAGACGCGCCGCTCCGGTTTCGGTCCGACAAGTCCGCGCCGATGTGCCGGATTCCAGGTTCCTGAAGGCTTTACGCGCACTTAGAGTTTCTGTAGGATCCTGGAGCGCGCCGTGTCGGCGCGCCGGAACCTCCCCCCTAGTGAGGGCCGCGAACGGAGGAGACGGACGCTCGGGTCGGTCTCCCAGGCGGATCGAACGAGCCGCCGTCGCCGTCCCAGCCCAGGCAATTCGGGGTAGTCGGTGAGCTACGACGCCAGTTCGATCGAGGTCCTCGAGGGTCTCGACCCCGTCCGGAAGCGGCCGGCCATGTATATCGGCACGACCGGGCTGGACGGCCTGCACCACCTCGTCTACGAGGTTGTGGACAACTCCATCGACGAGGCCCTGGCGGGGTTCTGCCATGAGATCCGAGTCACGATCCACGAGGACCACAGCGTCACCGTGGAGGACGACGGGCGCGGCATCCCCGTGGACATCCACGAGAAGGAGGGCCGGCCGGCCGCCGAGGTGGTCATGACCACCCTCCATGCCGGCGGCAAGTTCAGCGAGAAGACCTACAAGGTCTCGGGCGGCCTGCATGGGGTCGGCGTCTCGGTGGTGAACGCGCTCTCCGAACGCCTCGAGCTCGAGATCCGCCGCGACGGCAAGGTCTGGCGCCAGAGCTACGTGCGGGGCGAGCCCGACGGCCAGCTGACGGAGACGGGCACCACAGACCGCACCGGCACCAAGGTCACCTTCCTGGCGGACCGGCAGATCTTTCCGTCGATCGAGTTCTCCTTCGACGTGCTCTCTCAACGCTTGCGCGAGCTCTCGTTCCTGAACGGTGGGCTGCGGATCCTGATCCGCGACGAGCGCAGCGGGAAGGATCACGACTTCCGCTACGACGGTGGCATCGTCTCCTTCGTGGAGCACCTGAACCGGAGCAAGACGCCGCTCCACCAGCCGCCCCTGCACCTGGCCGGCAAGCGCGAGTTCGGCCCCGACGACGCCAAGACGCCGGTGGACATCGAGATCGCGATCCAGTGGAACGACACCTACAACGAGACGGTCTACTCGTTCGCCAACAACATCAATACGGTCGAGGGCGGAACCCACCTGGTGGGCTTCCGCACGGCGCTGACCCGCACCATCAACCGCTACATCGCGTCCCACGCCAAGAACGGAGGCAAGGCGGAGACCGTCAGCGGAGACGACCTGCGCGAGGGCCTGTGCGCCGTCATCTCGGTGAAGCTCCCGCAGCCCGAGTTCGAAGGTCAGACCAAGACCAAGCTCGGGACGAGCGACGTGCGGGGGCTGATGGAGGGACTCGTCTACGAGCAGCTCTCCGACCGCCTGGAGGAGAACCCGGCGGTGGCGAAGACCGTGGTCCAGAAGGTGCTCGACGCCTCTCGAGCCCGGGCGGCCGCGCGCAAGGCGCGCGACCTGGCGCGGCGCAAGGGCGTCCTCGGCGACCACAGCCTGCCCGGCAAGCTGGCGGACTGTCAGGAGCGCGATCCGGTCCGGTCCGAGCTCTTCATCGTCGAGGGCCCGTCGGCCGGCGGCTCGGCCAAGCAGGGACGCCAGCGGGAGACCCAGGCCATCCTGCCCTTGCGCGGGAAGATCCTGAACGTGGAGCGGGCGCGGCTCGACCGCATGCTGGGCAACGCAGAGTTCCAGTCGCTGATCGCGGCCATCGGCTGCGGGATCGGTGAGGACTTCGACCCCGACAAGGCTCGTTATCACAAGATCATCATCATGACGGACGCAGACGTGGACGGGAGCCACATCCGCACCCTGCTCCTGACCTTCTTCTTCCGCCAGATGAAGGGCCTGATCGACCGGGGCTTCCTCTACATCGCCCAGCCGCCGCTCTTCAAGGTGAAGCGAGGCCGGAGCGAGCGCTACGTGAAGGACCCGGCCGAGCTCCACGACTTCCTGCTGGGCCAGGCGCTGGGAAGCGTCGAGATCCTGCCCGCGTCCAGTGAGCGCGCCTTGTCCGGCGAAGCGGTGCGCGAGCTGCTGGGGCACGCGCGCGAGTGGGACGAGGTCATGCTGCGTCTCGGGCTCCGGCGGCTCGACCAGGAGCTGATCGCCGCCGCGGCGGCGGGTCCGGGCCCCTCGCTGGAGGATCTCGCGGACGCGGCTTCGCTGCGCGATCGGGTCGCGCCGGCGATCGAGGAGCGCCTGCGGCTGTCGCACGCCGATGCCGCCCCGGTGCGCTGGAGCGTCGAGGCCGACCCCGAGCACGGCGGACATCGCCTCGTCGCCGAGCGCCGCCGCCAGGGGCTGCCGGTGGAGACGGTCTTCGATGCGGACTTCCTGCGCTCGCCCGAGTACCAGCACCTGCGTGTCCTGGCCGGGCGCATGGACGACGTCGGTGAAGCGCCCTTCCGCATCGCGCGCGAGGGGGAGGACGAGCCCCAGGTCGCGTCCAGCGCGCCGGCGCTGCTCGAGCGCGTCCTCCAGATCGCGCAGAAGGGCATCTCGATCCAGCGCTACAAGGGGCTCGGCGAGATGAACGCCGACCAGCTGGCAGATACCACCATGAAGCCGGAGAACCGCACGCTGCTCCAGGTGAAGCTCGAGGACGAGGTGGAGGCCGAGGAGGCCTTCAGCACCCTCATGGGCGACGAGGTCGAGCCGCGGCGCGAGTTCATCGAGAGGAACGCCCTCGAGGTGCAGAACCTCGACATCTAGCCCATGGCCGAAGACGTCCCGCCCGAACAGAATCCGCCCGACGCAGGTGGCGCCCCGCCGGGCCCGCCCGTCCCGGGCGTGAACATCGAGGACGAGGTCCGCCGCTCGTTCCTCGACTACTCGATGTCCGTCATCATCAGCCGCGCGCTGCCCGACGTGCGCGACGGCCTGAAGCCCGTGCACCGGCGCATCCTGTACGCCATGAACGAGGAGGGGCTGCTCCCGACCCGCCCCTACTCGAAGTGCGCCGGCGTCGTGGGGGAGGTGCTGAAGCACTACCACCCGCACGGCGACGCCGCGGTCTACGACGCCCTGGTTCGCATGGCCCAGGACTTCTCGCTGCGGTACCCGCTGATCGACGGCCAGGGAAACTTCGGCTCCATCGACGGCGACCCGGCGGCGGCCTACCGCTACACCGAGTCCCGCCTGGCGCAGGTGGCCGAGGAGATGCTGCGCGACATCGACCGCGAGACGGTCGACTTCGCGCCCAACTTCGACGGCAACACCGAAGAGCCGCTGGTGCTCCCGGCGCGCTTCCCCAACCTGCTCGCGAACGGCTCGACGGGGATCGCGGTGGGGATGGCGACCAACGTCCCGCCCCACAACCTGCGCGAGCTCGTAGACGCGCTCGTGCTGGAGGCGCGGGATCCGGACTGCAGCCTGGACGACCTGCTGGAGAGGATTCCGGGCCCGGACTTTCCCACCGGCGCGCTGATCTGCGGCACCGAGGGCATTCGCGCCGCCTACGCGACGGGTCGCGGCCCCGTCACGCTGCGCGCCCGCGCCGAGTTCGAGGAGGGCAAGCGCGGCCAGCGGATCGTATTCACCGAGATCCCCTACATGGTGAACAAGTCGACGCTGCTGGAGCGGATCGCGGACCTGGTGCGCGAAGGCAAGATCGACGGCGTCACGGACCTGCGCGACGAGTCCAACCGCCTGGGTATCCGCGTGGTGGTGGACCTGCGCGCCGACGCGCCGGAGGAGGTGATCCTCAACCAGCTCTACAAGATGACGCCGCTGCAGACGACCTTCGGCGTCAACATGCTGGCGCTGGTGAACGGGCGCCCGCAGCTGCTCTCGCTGAAGCAGGCGCTGCGCCACTTCCTCGACTTCCGCCGCGAGGTCGTGACCCGGCGCGCGGTCTACGACCTGGCCCAGGCCGAGGCCCGCGCCCACATCCTCGAAGGCCTGGCGATCGCCCTCGACCACCTGGACGAGGTGATCGCGCTGATCCGCGCCGCCGAGGACACGGCCAGCGCCCGCGACCAGCTGATGTCCCGCTTCGAGCTCTCCGAGCGCCAGGCCCAGGCGATCCTCGAGATGCGCCTGCGGGCCCTGACCGGCCTCGAGCGCCAGAAGGTGGTGGACGAGCTGGCCGAGCTGCGCGCGAAGATCGAGGACCTGAAGGCCCTGCTGGCCAGCGACGAGCGCATCCTGGACGTGGTGGTGGACGAGCTGGGCGAGATCCGGGAGCAGTACGGTGACGAGCGCCGCAGCGAGATCACCGGCGCGGTCGAGGCCCTGGCGACCGAGGACCTGATCGTCGAGGAGGACATGGTCGTCACCGTGTCCCACGCCGGCTACGTGAAGCGAACGCCCGTGACCCAGTACCGGGCCCAGCGGCGGGGCGGCAAGGGCATCGCGGGCATGGGGACCCGCGAGGAGGACTTCGTCGAGCGCCTGTTCGTGGCCTCGACCCACGCCTTCATCCTGTTCTTCACCAACCGCGGCCGCGTCCACTGGCTGAAGGTCTGGGAGCTGCCGCAGCTGGGGCGCGCGGCCCGGGGCAAGGCGCTGGTGAACGTGCTGCAGCTGACCGAGGGCGAGAAGGTGCAGGCCACCTTGCCGGTCCGCAGCTTCGACGAGCAGGGGAGCCAGCAGTTCGTGCTGCTCTGCACCCGCAAGGGCCAGGTGAAGAAGACCACCCTCGACGCCTACTCGAACCCGCGCCGCGGCGGCATCATCGCCATCAACCTGGCCGAGGGCGACGAGCTGATCTCCGCGGGTCACACCTCGGGCGCGAACCAGGTGATCATCGCCACCCGCAGCGGCAAGTCGATCCGGTTCCCGGAAGACCAGGTGCGGCCCATGGGCCGTACCGCCGCGGGGGTGCGCGGGATCGGGCTGAAGGACGACGACGAGGTGGTCGGGATGGAGATCCTCTCGCCCGGCGCGAACATCCTGACCGTCACC
Organism: uncultured delta proteobacterium; assembly: GCA_947259215.1. Taxonomy (GTDB): domain Bacteria; phylum Myxococcota_A; class UBA9160; order UBA9160; family JAFDET01; genus CAMYLJ01. The sequence continues at coordinate 236,648 of CAMYLJ010000022.1, read as the reverse complement.
CAGAACGGCTACGGCAAGCGCACGCCGCTCGACGACTACCGGATCCAGAGCCGCGGCGGCCAGGGCATCATCACGATCCGGGTCTCCGACCGGAACGGCCCGGTGCTCGCCATCGCCCAGGTGATCGACGACGACGAGGTCATGCTGATCACCGACGGTGGCCGCGTGCTGCGCTGCCCCGTACGGGGCATCTCGACCATGGGCCGCGCCACCCAGGGCGTGCGCGTCATGGACCTGAACACCGGCGAGAAGCTCGCCTCGATGGCGCGCGTGGCCGAGCGCGACGACGCGGCCGTCGAGAGCGCGTAGGCCCGGCGTGGCCAGTCGGCGCAGCGCAGGGCTCTTCCGGCGCGCCCGCAAGTCGATCCCGGGCGGCGTCAACAGCCCGGTTCGTGCCTTCGGGTCGGTGGGCGGCACCCCGCGCTTCCTCGCGCGCGGCAAGGGCTGCCGCGTCTGGGACGCCGACGGCAACGAGTACATCGACTACGTGGGCTCCTGGGGTCCGCTGATCCTGGGCCACGCGGACCCGTCGGTGCTGCGGGCCCTGCGCGCAGCGGCCGCCGACGGCACCAGCTTCGGCGCCCCGACGGAGCGCGAGATCGATCTGGCCGAGGCGATCGTGGCGGCGGTGCCCTCGATCGAGCGTGTCCGCATGGTGAGCTCGGGCACCGAGGCCAGCATGAGCGCGATCCGGCTGGCGCGCGGCGCCACGGGCCGCAAGCGGATCCTGAAGTTCGAGGGCTGCTACCACGGCCACGTCGACGCCCTGCTGGTGGGCGCGGGCAGCGGCGTCGCGACCCTGGGCATCCCCGGCTCGCCCGGCGTCCCGGAGGAGTTCACCCAGCTGACCCTGCAGGCGCCCTTCAACGACCTGGCCGCGGTGGAGGACGCCTTCAGCCGCTGGGGCGAGGAGATCGCGTGCGTCATCGTCGAGCCGGTGGCGGGCAACATGGGCTGCGTGCCCCCACTCCCGGGCTTCCTCGAGGGCCTGCGCGAGCTCTGCACCCGGGCCGGTGCGCTGCTCATCTTCGACGAGGTGATGACCGGCTTCCGGGTGGCGTTCGGCGGCGCCCAGGAGCGCTACGGCGTCGTCCCCGACCTCACCTGCCTGGGCAAGGTGGTGGGCGGCGGGCTGCCCGCCGCCGCCTTTGGCGGCCGCGCCGACCTGATGGACCAGATGGCGCCCGACGGCCCCATCTACCAGGCGGGGACCCTGTCCGGGAACCCGCTGGCCGCGGCGGCGGGGCTCGCCACCCTGGAGCGGCTGCGCCGGCCCGGCAGCTACGAGGCGCTGGCGAAGCGCACCCGCCAGCTGGCGGAAGGACTCCAGACGCTCGCCGACGAGATCGGCGTGGAGCTCACCACGGTGGTGGTGGGCGGCATGTTCGGCTTCTTCTTCCACCCCGGGCCCGTGCAGTCGTTCGAGGCCGCGAAGAAGAGCCACGCGGAGCGCTTCCGGCGCTTCTTCGCGGCCATGCTCGAGGCCGGGGTCTACCTGGCCCCGTCGCCCTACGAGGCCGGATTCGTTTCGCTTTCTCACGGGCCGCGGGATCTGGACCAGACCCTGGAGGCCGCCCGCAAGGCGCTTCGCCGGGCCGCCCGGGTGCGTTGAGGCTGCCAGGTCCATCGGCTAGGATCCGCGCCGTTCCGGGTGGTTGCGGCGTGCGGTGCCGCGCACCGGCCGCCGGGATCCGGCAGCCCGCCCTCTCGTCCAGCGCCCGACGGAGGCAGCCATGACGGATCGCCCCGGTCGGGGTCCGGCCGCAAAGCGCGCGGCCAAGGCCTACCAGGGGACGTTCGAGGCGGTCGTGGCGCTCCTGATTGCGATCGGGGCGGGTTACTGGATGGACGAGCGATACGGGACCGCGCCCTGGTGGATCATGGTGGGCGTGGCCATCGGTTTCGCCGCGATGGTGGTGCGGCTGCTCCGGATGCGCCGGCTGGTGGAGCCCGGAGCGGACCTGGCGGAGGACGACTGAGGCAGGGATGCGGTTCGACCCCCTCGAACGCTGGAATCTCGGGATCTCGACGGGCGCGCTGGCGGTCTCCGCCCTCGCCTTCTCGCCGGGCTTCGCCGCCAGCCTGGGTCTCGGGGCGGCCTTCGGAGTCCTCAACTTCCGCGCCCTGGTGTCGGCGTCGCAGCGGATGTTCGATGGCACCTTGGTCGGCAGCGGTCCCTGGGTCGCGCTCTTCGGCTTGCGCTTCGTGATGCTGGCCGTGGCGATCGGCCTGTCGCTCCAGGCCGGGGCCCAGGCGGTGCCGCTGGTGATCGGCCTGTCGCTCGTGATTCCGGCCACGATCGTGGGCGCCTGGCGCATGCGGCCGCCGGTGGAGCCCGACGCCCCCGCGCTCGATCCCGACGACCCGAGCTGGGAGCGTTGGAACCCCTGGCTCGCGCGCGAGCGCGAAGAAGGCGAGAGGGACGCGCTGTGAACGTCTTCGAGTCCATGAGCCACGCCGTCGGCATCCCCTCGGTGGTGCTCGCCTCCCTCGCGGCGGGCCTGTTGCTGATGCTGGGCGGCGTCGTGATCCGGCGGCAGATCGCGGCGGCCGGTGGCGGCATCGTCCCGGACGAGGGCTTCAGCCTGCGCAACGCGGTCGAGCTGCTGCTCGAGATGCTGGTCGGCCTGGCCAAGCAGACCATCGGCCCCGAGTACCGCAGCTACATGCCGCTGATCGGCACGCTCTTCGTCTTCATCCTGGTGGCGAACCTGATGGGGCTCGTGCCCGGCCTCGAGAGCGCCACCAGCAGCCCCAACGTCACCTTCGCCTGGGCCATCATCTCGTTCCTCGTCTACAACACGGTCGGGATCCGGCGCCACGGCTTCTGGTACATCAACCAGTTCCTGGGACCGAGCTTCTTCGAGGTCAGCATCGGGGGCAAGAAGATCCACGTGCGGCTGCTGGCGCCGCTCTTCCTGCCCCTCGAGACGGTGCTGCACTTCGCGCGGATCCTGACCCTGGGCGTGCGGCTCCTGGCCAACATGAGTGCCGACCACGTGGTGGTGGCGGTGTGGCTGGGCCTGCTGCCGCCGCTGGTCCCCGCCATCTTCATGGGCCTGGGCACGATGATCGCGTTCCTCCAGGCTTTCGTCTTCTCGCTGCTCACGATGATCTACATCGGAATGGCCCTCGAAGAGGCCCACTAGGGTCTCCGGCCGAACTTCACAGAAGGAAAGGTTCGAAGACATGCGCAAGATCGGGACGTTCTTCCTGTTTGCCCTCGCGTTGCTCGTGGTGCCCGGCGTGGCCTTCGCGGCCGAGGGCGGCGACGCCTCGAGCTCGCTCTGGGGCTTCGGGCTGGGCGCGGGCCTGGCGGTGGGTCTCGCCGGTCTCGGCTGCGGCATCGGCCAGGGGCTGACCGCGGGCAACACCACGGCCGGCATCGCCCGCAACCCCGGCGCCGCCGGCGCGATGTTCGTGAACTACATCCTCGGGATGGTGCTCATCGAGTCGATCGCGATCTACGGTCTGGTGATCGCGTTCCAGCTCGTGGGCAAGATCCCGGGCTGACGACGCCTCGTCCCCGCTCTGCGGGGATGCGAGACGCCGGGCGGCAGCTCGACGCGGGCCTCACCCCGTTGTTTCAAACCCACGCCGAAACCCTTGCTCCCGCCCGGCGCCTCGCGGCCCGCATGCCCCCGGTCCCGTATGAGGGGCTTCTGCGGGCGGCGCCTCGCAGCGCTACCTGCTCCCCTGAGCAAGCGGCGTGCCAGACGGGGTGCGATCGCGCGCGGTCAGCAGATCCGGTGAGTTGCGCGCCGCCGGGCCTCGCGCGCTGCGGCGCGTGGGTGCCCGCGTCCACGGGTGCTGCGTGAACCCGGGTCGACTGCTCGTCCTCGAGGGCATCGACGGCTGCGGCAAGAGCACCCAGATTCCGCTGCTGGCGGGGAGTCTGCGCGCGGCCGGCCACGACGTGCTGGTCACCCGCGAGCCGACGGACGGCCCGCTGGGTCGTCGCATTCGGGCCATGGTGGCGGCCGACGAGCCGGTTGCGCCCGAGCAGGAGCTCGCCTGGTTCGTGGAGGACCGCCGCGAGCACGTGCGCGAGCAGATCGAGCCCGCCCTGGCGGCCGGCCGGGTGGTGGTCAGCGATCGCTACTACCTCTCGACCGTCGCGTACCAGGGCGCGCGAGGCCTCGACTGGCGCTCCATCCTGGACGAGAGCGAGCGCGCGTTCCCGGCTCCCGACCTGGCACTGGTGCTGGAGCTGGACCCCCGGGTCGGGCTCGCTCGGGTCCAGGGGCGCGGGCGCAGCCTGGATCCCCACTTCGAAGAGGCGGGCTACCTGGACCGGGTGGCGGCGATCTTCCGCCAGCTGGATCGCCCCTACGTGGTGCGGATCGACGCGAGCGGGGAGCCGGACGCCGTCCGCGCACGCGTGCACGAGGTCGTCTCGGAGCGGCTGGGCCTGCTCTAGCCGGGCCCGCCGGCCTCCTCAGGCGGCCCCGGCGTCGGGCCGATACGTGCAGGATGCCGCGCGCACTCCGGCTCCTCGGCCTCTCCCTCCTGCTGCTCACGGCCTGCAACCGGATCGAGACCGAGCGCGCGGCGCCCGAGCCCGCGGAGCCGGGCGCGGCGGAGCGCTTCCAGCCGCGCGTCACGGCGGTGCCGCGCGACCGGATCGAGCGCGTCACGGGCACCGACGAGTACGGCTATCCGTTGGCCACGGCCGACAAGCTCGAGCTGCTGGCCTGGCTGCGGGCCGGCGAGCTGGAGCGTCTCAACGAGGCGCTGGCGTTCTACCAGGCCGCCTTCGAGGCTGACGTCCGGCGCGAGGACTGGATCCTGGACGCCCTGGCCGCCTTCGGCAGCACGGCCCCGGATCTGGCCGCCCTCCTGGACGACTGGATCGCGGCGCACCCCGAGGCCTGGCAGCCGCTGCTGGCGCGGGCGCAGCACCGCTACGCCCTGGCGCTCCAAGCGGGCGCGCGCACCGATCCGGGCGAGGACACGGGCGTGCAGCTCGAGCGCATGACGCAGAACCTGGAGCTCGGCTGGGACGACACCTTGAGCGCCCTCGAGCTGCGCGTCGACCTGGCGGCGGCGCATCTCCTGGCCGGATCGATCGCCACCACGGCCGGCTTCCCCAAGGTCAAGCTGCGCGCCTTCGGCCACGCCCTGGAGCTCGCGCCGAAGAGCTACCGCGTGCGCCGCACCGTGATCCGCGGCCTGGCGCCGCGCTGGGGCGGCACCCACGCCGCCATGGAGAGCTTCGCGGCGAGCTCGCGCTCGCTCCTGGAGGTGAACCCGAAGCTCGCGCTGCTGGACGCGGCGGTGACCGGCGATCGCGCGGCCCGCAAGGCGCGGGTGGGCGACCACGACGGCGCCCTGGCGCTCTACGGCCGCGCGCTGGCGGCGGGGCCCGAGCCTTCCATCCTGGCCGAGCGCGGTCAGACGCTGCATCGGATGGGCCGCGACGCCGACGCGGCGGCGGACTTCGATCGCTCGCTCGCGCTGCGACCCCAGGACCCGGCCACCCTGGCCGCGCGCGCCCGGTCCCTGGCAGCGCTGGGTCAGGAAGAGCGGGCCCGCGCCGACGTGGAGCGCGTCGAGCGCCTCGACCCCGGCTGCGCCTGCCTCGACGGTCTCCAGGACGTAGCCGCGCGCTAGCTATTTCGATGAACTCCGCTCGCCTTCGGCTCGCTGCGTGCCCGGCGGCGTTGCGCCGGAGCGCATTCGAGCGTGGGGGCGCCGGGCTTGCATGGCGTCGGGGCTCGGGTGGCTCGCGCGCGGCGCGGAGGCTCGGCTAGAGAAGCCCTGCCAGCGCGCGCCCGGTGTGGGAGCGCGGCGCGCGGGCGACCTGTTCGGGGGTTCCCTCGGCCACGATCTCGCCGCCGGCGTCGCCGCCCTCCGGGCCCAGGTCGATCACCCAGTCGGCGGACTTCACCACGTCGAGCTGGTGCTCGATCACGACTACCGTATTGCCCAGCCCGACCAGGCGGTGCAGCACGTCGAGCAGCTTCTCGATGTCCGCGAAGTGCAGGCCGGTGGTGGGCTCGTCCAGCAGGTAGAGGGTCCGGCCCGTGCTCTTGCGCGCCAGCTCCTTGGCCAGCTTGATGCGCTGGGCTTCGCCGCCGGACAGGGTGGTCGCGGGCTGGCCCAGGTGGATGTAGTCGAGGCCGACGTCGTGCAGCGTCTGGAGCGGGCGCCGCACCGCCGGCACGTTCTCGAAGAAGGCCAGGCCCTCCTCGACGGTCATGTCCAGGATGTCGGCGATGGTGCTGCCCTTGTAGCGGACCTCCAGGGTCTCGCGGTTGTAGCGCCGGCCCCCGCAGACTTCGCAGGTGACGAAGAGGTCGGGCAGGAAGTGCATCTCGATCCGCAGCATCCCATCGCCCTGGCATGACTCGCAGCGCCCCCCCTTCACGTTGAAGGAGAAGCGCCCGGGTCCGTAGCCACGGGCGCGGGCCTCGGGCACCTGGGACAGGAGCTTGCGGATGGCGTCGAAGACGCCGGCGTAGGTGGCGGGATTGCTGCGCGGGGTGCGGCCGATGGGCGCCTGGCTGACGTCGATCACCTTGTCGATGCGCTCGAGTCCCTCCAGGCGCGCGAAGGCGCCGGGCGGCTCCTTCGCCGCGTACAAGCGCTGTGCCAGCGCGCGGTAGAGGGTGTCGTTCACGAGGGTCGACTTGCCGGAGCCCGAGACGCCGGTCACCGCGACGAAGCGGCCGAGGGGCAGGCGCAGGGTCACGTCCTTCAGGTTGTGCTGGGTACAGCCGCTCATCACGAGCGACTCTTCGCCGGGCCCGCGTCGCTCCGCGGGCACCGGAATGGCGCGCCGCCCCGCGAGGTAGTCACCGGTCAGCGACGCCGGGTCCTGCGCGATCTTCGCGGGCGGTCCCTCCGCCACCACGCACCCGCCGTGGATGCCGGCACCCGGGCCCATGTCGATCACCCAGTCGGCGGCGCGGATGGTGGCCTCGTCGTGCTCCACCACCAGCACGCTGTTCCCCAGGTCGCGCAGGCGCTCGAGGGTGCGCAGCAGACGGGCGTGGTCGCGCGGGTGGAGGCCGATCGAGGGCTCGTCGAGGATGTAGAGGACGCCCATCAGGCTGGATCCCACCTGGGTGGCGAGGCGGATGCGCTGGGCCTCACCGCCCGAGAGGGAGGCGGCGGCCCGGTCGAGGGTCAGGTAGTCGAGGCCCACTTGCGACAGGAACTCGAGTCGCTCGCGGATCTCCTGCAGCACGCGGTCCGCGACGACGCGCTCGGCGGCGGGTAGCGCCAGGGCTTCGAGCATGCCCCGGGCCTCCGCGATGGAGAGGGCGGCCAGCTCGTGGATCGCCATGCCGGCGAGCTTCACGGCCCGGGCCTCCGTCCGCAGGCGCGAGCCGTCGCACTCGGGACACGGGCGCGGCGCCAGGTAGCGCGTGAGCTCGCCGTCCTCGCCGCCCGCCTCGCGGATGCGGCGCTCGAGCTCGTCGACCGCGCCGGCCCAGCGCCGCCGCACGCTGCGGCTGCGCCGGCGGCCGCGGACCGCGAAGCGGATCTCGTCGCGCGTCCCGAACAGGATCGCCTGGCGCGCGGGTTTCGGGAGCTTCTCCCACGGCGTCTCCAGGTCCACGCCCAGGTGCTCGGCCAGCGCCGCCAGGAGCTGCTTGTAGTAGCGGGGTCCGCGGCGTCCGCCCCAGGGCGCGATGGCGCCGGCGCCGAGGGGCTTCGTCGGGTCGGGGACGATCCGCTCCGGGTCCACCTCCAGCGCGGTGCCGAGCCCGCCGCAGCGCGCGCAGGCGCCCGCCGGGCTGTTGAACGAGAACATGCGCGGCGCGATCTCGGGGTAGGAGACGCCGCAGTCGACGCAGGCACTCGACTCGGACAGCAGCCACTCCTCGCGCCCGGGGCCCACGTCGATCGTCACCAGGCCGCCAGAGAGCCGCAGCGCCGTCTCGATGGATTCCGCCACGCGGCCGCGGACGCTCTCCTTCAACGCCACCCGGTCCACCACCACGTCGATGTCGTGCTTCGCCCTGCGGGTCAGGGCGATCTCGTCAGCCAGGTCCCGCAGCTCGCCGTCGACGCGCACCCGCACGAAGCCCTGCTTGCGGAACTCGTCGAGCTCCTTGCGGTACTGGCCCGTCCGCCCCCGCACCACCGGGGCCAGCAGCTGCACCCGCGTGCCCTCGTCCAGCGCCATCACGCGCTCGCCCATCTGCTGGACGCTCTGGCGCTGGATGGGGCGGCCGCAGGACCAGCAGTGGGGGTGGCCGATCCGCGCGTAGAGCAGGCGCAGGTGGTCGTAGATCTCGGTGACGGTCCCGACCGTGGAGCGGGGACTGCGCCCGGCGGTCTTCTGCTCGATGGCGATGGCGGGCGAAAGCCCCTCGATGGACTCGACCTCGGGCTTCGCCATCTGGTCGAGGAACTGACGCGCGTAGGCGGAGAGGGACTCCACGTAGCGCCGCTGGCCCTCGGCGTAGATGGTGTCGAAGGCCAGGGACGACTTGCCCGAGCCGGAGAGGCCGGTGATCACCACCAGGCGCTCGCGCGGGATGTCGACGTCGACGGATTGGAGATTGTGCTCGTGCGCGCCGCGCACCGCGATCCGCTCCTCGGCGGCGACAGGAAGAGCGGGCACGGCGCTCAGTCGACGAGCCCCTCGGTCAGACTCGGCGCGGCGTCCGCGTACATCCCCTTGCGTTCGATGTAGGTCTGCTCGCGGAGCTTCTCGAGGAAGTCGGCGTACTCTTCGCCCAGCCGCTGCTCGAAGAGCTCGCGGTACAGGCGGGGTTTGGCCTGCTCGTACGTGAGCGCCTCGAAGCGGCGCCGATCCTCCAGCCGCAGCAGGTTGCAGCCGAAGCGGGTGGGGATCGCCGGGCTCATCTGGCCCGGCTCGAGCTTCGCCACGGCGTCCGACATCCAGCCGGCCACGTTCGTGGTGTGCACCCAGCCGACGTCGCCGCCCAGCTCCGGGTTCACGACGGAGACGTCGCGCGCGACGTCGTTCCAGTCCTCGCCTTCCGCGATGCGCTGCCGGGCCGCCCTCGCGCTGGCGCACGCCTGGTCGGCGGCGGAGGCGTCCTCGCTGGTGACGGGGACGAGGATGTGGCGCAGGTGCACCTCCTCCCCGCCGCTCGGCTGGCTGTCGTAGCGCTGGTGGTAGAGCTGCTCGATCTGGGACTCCTCGATCCGCACGTTGGCCTGGATCACGCCAGAGACGAGCTTCTGGCGCTGGATCTCGGATCGGATCTGGTCGCGGTACGACTCCCAGGTCATGCCCTGCTGCTCGACGCTCTGCCGGACCAGGTCGCGGTCGAGGCCGTTCTCGGCCGCGATGGCGTCGATGGCCTGATCGACCTCCGCGTCGGTGGCGTCGATCTCGGTGCGGCGGATGGCCTGCTCGAGCAGCCTGCGTTCGATCATGCGCTCCAGGATCTCGGCGCGCATCTTCGCGACCTCGGCGTCGGGCGCGCCGGAGGCCCGCATCTGCTTCTCCACGGGCCCCGCCAGGCGCTGCACCTCCGAAGCCAGCACGATGTCCGTGCCCACCTGGGCGGCGATTCCGTCCACAATCTGGTCGGCGCTGGCGGCGGCGGCGATGAGGAGGGCCGCGCCGACGAGCGCGCCCCTGCCTGCGTGGCGCATGGGCGTCTCCGGGTTCCTGGGCGCCCCGGCGGTCGGCCGGAGCGCGCGAAGGATAACGCCCGTGGCGGCGGGTGTCGTGAACGCGCCTAGTCGGCCCCCAAGGGGAGATCGGAGCTGATCGTCTCGAGCTCGCGCCCGTGGGTGTCCGGCAGGAACATCAGGAAGACCCCCCCCACCGCGGCGCCGATGGAGACGAGGGTGAGCGAGATGCCCCAGGAGCCGAGTCGGGCCTCGAGGGCGGCATAGAGGAAGAGCCCGAGCCCTGCGCCGAGGATCTCCATCAGCAGCACCCAGCCGCCGGCCGAGCTGCGCATGTCGGTCGGAAACAGCTCCGTTCCGAGCGAGCGAAGGATCGCCCCGGACGCCATGGCGACGAAGACCATGGCGATCCAGGGTGGCACCAGCGTGGCGGCGGGCCCCGCGTAGAACACCCAGGTCAGGAACGGGAACAGGGCCAGCATGGCCGCGCCGATCTGGCGCCGGCCCAGGCGGTCGCCCAGCCGGCCGGCGAAGGGCCCACCGAGAATTCCGACCGTCCCGCCGACGACGGTCATGAGGGCGTACTCGCCGCGGCTCCAGTCGTGCTGGGTCTGGAGGAAGTCGGACACGAAGCGGAAGGCGGGCCGGTGGCCGGCCGTGGAGAGCAGGGCGGCGGCGCCCAGCAGGGCCGCCCGCATCGGGAAGCGGCGCAGCAGGTCCAGCACCGGCCGCACGGCGCCTGCCGGCGAGAAGTGGCTGGCGGTCACCCGCTGCACGTGGGCCTCGAAGCGCCGCGTCTCGCGGATGTTGCGGCGGAAGACCGGCAGCAGCACGAGTCCCAGGCCGCCGAGGGCGTAGATCGAGCGCCAGTCGTAGGGCAGGTACGCGGACTGGGAGTACACCAGGGCGCCGATCCCGAAGCCCACCGACCCCACCGCGACCAGCATGCCGATTCCCCAGCCCCGGTGCGCCGCCGGGAACTCCTCGGCCACGATCACGAACGACACCACCGTGGCCGTGGTGGCGAAGCTGCGGGTCAGGATCTGGAAGATCGCGAAGCTCGCGGCGTTGGGAGCGAAGGCGGTGAGGAGCGAGCCGAGACTCATGCCGACCACGCACGCCAGCAGCAGCCGCCGCCGCCCGAGCACGTCGGCCAACGGCACGATGACGAAGGCCGCCAGCCCTCCGAGCTCGATCGAGCCCAGGAACGAGCCCTTCTCCACGTCGTCGAGACCGAACTCGCTCGCGATCTGGGGCAGCGCTGCGCTCAGCAGGCCGATGTCGTAGTTCTCGAAGAGCATCGCGAAGGCGACGAAGCCGAGGATGCGGAGGTGCTCCGGGCGAATGCCTTCGGGGATCGGGCCGAGGAAGGGCGGGATCCACCAGGGACGGCGGGCGGGCGGGGGGGCCTCGCTCATGCGCGGCCCGAGGGTATCCGATGCTGCCAGGCGCGTCTCCGCGCGCCACGCCGGGCCGCAAGCAGAATGGCGGCGTTCGCCAGGAGCGCTCCCGGCGTGGGCTCGGGCACCGAGGCCACCGGCAGGGTCCGGGCCGGTACCATGCAGGATCCATGCGGACCGCTGCGCTGCTGCTGACCGGCTTCACCGGTCTCGTCTACGAAGTGACGTGGCAGAAGTGTCTCGCCACCCTGCTCGGCTCGCACAGCGAGGCTACGGCGGCCGTGCTCGCGATCTTCCTCGGTGGGCTCGCGGTCGGCTACGCGCTCTTCGGGCGCGCGACCCGTCGCCTGGTCGCGCGGGCCGACCGCGAAGGCCAGCCGCCCGCGCTGCTGCGTTTCTACGCGCTGGTCGAGGCGGGAATCGGCGCCTACGCGCTGCTCTTCCCCTGGCTCTTCGCCGGCGTGCAAGCGCTCTCCGTGCGCCTGCCCCAGGCCTCGACCGGCCTGGGCTTCGCCTTCGACGTGGGGCTCACGCTGCTCCTGATCGGTCCGCCGACGGTGCTGATGGGGGGGACGATCCCCGTGCTCACCCAGGCGCTGGCCCGCAGCTCGCGGGCCCGCGGCGGCCACGGCGCAACGCCACTCGCTACTCCAGCGCTGGCTCGCCGGGCGGGATGGCCGGCTCACGGACGACGAGCGCTTCTCCATCGTCGACCAGGTGTGCCGCAGGCGCGCCCGCGAGTGCCTGGTGGCCCTCGCCTGGTGGCAGCACGAGGCGCCCGAGTCCCCGCGGCTCCAGGAGATGGTCGCCAAGGTGATCCGCAAGGAGCCGCCCCGCACCCCCGCCGCGCTCGCGGCCCGTCGGAAGATGCTGGCCCGCGCCCGCAGCCTGTTCGGCGGCTCGCTAGCGGACGAGCCCATCTCGTTCGAGGAGGCGAGCCTGCTCACCTCTCTCTACGAGGAGCGCTACTACGCAGCGCTGCCCTTCGATCCCGAAGCGCTGCAGAGCCTGTGGTCCCGCTGTGCCGGGCCGGGCACCCGCTGCGAGAGCGGGCGGCGCGAGTCCGAGAAGCGGTTCGGGCTGAACCGGCCGCAGGCGCGAGGGCCTGGCTAGTCGGTGGGTGCCGGCGCGATGGGCTGAGTGCGGCCGTAGCGCACCCGCTTCAGCAGGTCGGAGCTGTCGCTGCCGGGCTTCGTGTCGTAGGCCAGCAGCGCCACGTAGCGCGGCACGTCGTCCACGACGGGCGTCACGCGATGGAGCGAGTGTCGGCCCTCGAAGACCATCATGGTTCCCGGCGTGAACGGGAAGACCTCGCTCGGCCCCTCGCCGGACAGCACCCGGGCGACCGCGTCGTAGTGCTCCTCGGTCTGGCTGCGGATCCGCGGAGCGCACTCGAAGAGCCCGCCGCCGCGCGGGGCCTGGATCGCGATCGAGACCACGAAGTCCGTCGAGTCGTAGTGCCAGCCCTGGACGTCGCCCTCCACCATGGAGGTGAGGTTCAGCGCGCCAAGGGGGTCCGAGAAACGGTAGAGCGGGTCGCGTTCGAGCACCGCGGCGATGAACGCCATCAGCGGTTCCCACTCGTAGAGGGCGCGGATCGGCGAGCCGTGCGGGATCAGGTCGTAGGCGAGCACCCAGGTGGCGCTGCGGATGACGCGGCGCCGCGGGTGGCCTGCCGGAAAGGACTCGTCCGGCAGCTCCAGGTACGGTGTGCCCGCGGCCACGTCCTCGCGGTACGCCCGGGGCACGAGGGCGGCGGTGTCCTTGGCCATGGCCTCCACGGCTTCGGGGCGCAGGAAGCCGGGCAGGATGGCGACGCCCCTGCCCGTACGCGAGCGGTGGGCCTCGGCCAGCAGCGCGCGCCCGGCGACCGAGTCCAGGTCCGTCAGCGGGTAGCGGGCCAGGTCGATGAGGTCCGCAGGGGCGGCGGCGTCGCTGAAGCGCATGGGCGAGCCTCGAGCCTGATTGTAGGTGGGCCGGGCCGGGTGTGAAGCACTTCACAGCGGGCCCCGGCCCAGGCCGGTCATCCTGGGGTCGTTCGCGGGACTGGCTTTCCGGGACCGCGGCCGGTCGTCCCGGGGTCGCACGGCCCTCGGGACGCAAATGGCGCCTTCCCCCTTGTGCGTCGCTCGGCCGCGGTCTGGCGCGCAGGCGGGGGGTGGCTCTCGGGCCGCCTCCCGCCTTTCGCCTACGGGCGTGGCGCGCGCCGGCGCGCGGCCAGCAGCGCCGCGGCCAGCAGGAGCCCCACAGCGGGCTCCGGCACTCCCGCCACCAGCGCGTCGCGCACGCCGAACCAGGCCGGCTTGCGTGCGTAGGCGGCGTCCAGCAGCAGCGGCGCACGGCCGGGCCCGAACGTCCCGTCGATCCAGGTGTGGGCGTCGGTGAAGCCCCAGAAGGTGATGCGTTCGCATTCGGCCACGCGCAGGCAGGCGGCGACCATGGTCTCGTAGGTGTCACGCTGGCGCTGGAGCCGGTCCGGGTCGCTGTTCAGCAGTGCCACGTCCATCTCGGTGATCTCCAGCGAGAGACCCAGGTCGGCGAAGCTGCGCAGGGTCGCCTCGAAGGCGGCCCCGTCGATCTGCGTGAAGGGATCCAGCAGGTGGGTCTGGAAGCCGACGCCGTGGAGGGGCACGCCCTGGGCCAGCAGGTCCTGCACCAGCACGCGCAGCGCGTCGGCCTTCGCGCCCCCGAACTCCACCAGCACCTCGTTCAGGAAGAGCTTCGCACCCGGGTCGGCGGCGTGGGCCAGCCGGAAGGCCTCGGCCACGTAGCTCGGGCCAAGGGTGTCGAGGAAGACGTTGCTTCGGAACGCGCCCGACGTGACCTCGAACGGCTCGTTCACCACGTCCCAGGCATCCACCTCGCCGGCGAAGTGGCTGGCGACGGTGGTGATGTGATCCTGGAGCAGGCCGCGCAGGGACGCGGGGTCCGTGGTCGCGTTCACGTAGTCCGGGATGCGGATCGGATCGGCCCACAGCAGCGTGTGGCCGCGCACCGCCATGGCGTTCTGGCGGGCGAAGTCCACCAGCGCGTCGGCAGGAGCGAAGTTGAAGTGGCCCTGGCTCGGCTGGAGGGCCTGCCACTTCATCTCGTTCTCGGCCGTGAGCGAGTTGAAGTCCGCGGCCAGGGCCGGGGCGTAGAGCGGGTCGCCCGTCAGGAAGCCCGGCTGGGCCGCCGAGCCGACGAGCACGCCCGCCTGCACCGCGACGTCGCGGAGGCCGCAGTCGGCGCCCGGCGCCGCGCAGTCCACCCCCGAGAGGGCCCGGGCCGGAGCCGCCAGGAGCAGGGCGGTCAGGGCGGGGGCGAGGCGCAGGCGGGATCCCATTCCCTCTTAGGTGGTGGGAAGGGAGCGCCCGTGTCAGGCCAGGTGGAAGACCCCCTCCGCGTCGGGGTCGCCGCGGAGGATTCCTCCGGGGTGCGCCTCCACGCGGTCGGCGAGCCCCGGCCCGCTGGAGCGCTAGACGGGCCAGGGGCCCAGCAGCAGCAGGCTCGACATCAGGACCACAGCGTAGATGGGGAAGCCGAGGGCGCAGACCGCGATCGCCCGTCCGGTGCCGCCGCGAGCCCCGCCTGGTGCCCGGTAGTCCAGGGCCTGCCGCACCGCCACCACCATGGCCACGAGCATCCAGGCGCCGGTCAGCAGGAAGACGGGCCCCGCCAGCGGCTCGACGATTCCCACGACACGCAGGATGCCCGGCGCGCTGGAGAAGCCGATCGTGCGCAGGAGCTGACCGTGGTCCGCCTCGGTGTCCGTGTGGGGAAGCAGCCGGGTCCCGATCAGCAGGGTCGTGAACGCCCACAGGTGCCAGCCGACGAACGCGGCGACGGTATGCCACAGGATCCCCGCCAGGCCGTGGTTGTGGATGGCACCCAGGCCGGCCGCCGCGGCGGACACGACCACCACGAGGCCTGCCGGAAGCGTGGCGCTGCGGTCGTGCTCCACCTCTTCGTAGGTGGCGGCGTCGAGCCGCGCCGCCCCGATTACCCGCCGGAAGAACCGCTTGAGCTGCATCTCAGTGCCTCCACGTGCCGCCGGAATCCACCCAGCGGCGGGCCCGGTCCACGGTCTGCGGCACGTTCTTCTGGGTCGCGAAGTCCTGGATGAAGCCCGGGACCGCTGGACCCACGTCCACCCGCGTGCCGAATCGCGCGAGGGTGCGGCCCGCGTCGATCTCGTGCAGCTCCCAGAACCCTTCCACGTCCTTCAGGTCGTTCTCGAACTCCGGGTCCAGGGCCCAGGTGATCCGGGAATGCTCGCGATCGACGACGTAGCGCATGCGGTAGGTGATGTTCACGAACATCACCCGGATCTGGTACTCGTCGAGGCTGCCCTCGGGCGTGCTCTCGATCGGTTCGAGCCGCTTCAGCTCCGGCCGGTACTCCTGCTGGCGCCAGGTCTGGACGAGCAGCTGGTTCACGTACTCCTTGGGCCGCTCGAAGAGTACGAGGGCGATGTGCATGTCGTGCTGGTCTGCCCCGAGCATCAGGAAGCCGCGTTTCAGCAGCTCTTGGCGGCCGTCCGGGCCGAGCTCGGCCAGCAGCTGCAGGGCACGGGGCGTCGCCGGCCCGAGGTCGAGATCCGGCTCCTCCGGGACGCCGGAGGCCGCTCCGGCCGACACGCCCACGGCGACGGCGACGGCCAGTGAACGCGCCTTCCGTCGCACTCCCTACCTTCCTCGCTCGCGATTCGCGGCGGCGAGCCGGTCCGCGAGGATCCGACTCAGGTTCGTGAGCACCTGGGCGCCGATGCGCGGGTAGCGGCGGCGGAGCCGCGCCAGGTCGTCCTCCTCGAGGCGCAGCAGGCGCACTTCGCTCAGTGCCTCCACGTCCGCGCTGCGCGCACCGTGGAAGAGAGCCACTTCGCCGATCACGTCGCCGCGGCGAACCGTCGCCACCTCGTGGTTCCGGCCTTCGCGCGGCAGCGAGACCTGGAGCTCGCCGTCCAGCACCACGAACGCCTCGTCGCCGGGATCCCCGATCCGGAAGAGCGGGTGGCCCTTGGGATAGGTCTGGATGTCCATCATCAGGGCGACGATGCGCGCTTGCGACTTGCGCAGGCCCCGGAAGAGCGGGATCGAGAGCTGCGGATCCTCCCCGAGGTCCAGGCCCAGGACGTCCCACAGCGTGACGACCCGCATCCCCGACGCGAGCGCGGGTGTGAGCGTCACGTCCACCACCCAGGCCACGAAGAGGGTGAACGCCGCCAGGGCGCCGAACTCCAGCTGGTTGCGCATCTCGCTCATCATCAGCATCGAGAAGCCCAGGCAGAGCGCCAGCGTGGTGCAGGTGACCGGCTTCCAGACGCCCACCAGCGCGTCCACCACACCCAGGCGTTCGTCCGCGTGCACGCGCGCGGAGCGGCTGAAGCGGGCCATGAAGTGGATCGTGTCGTCCACGGCGATCCCGAGCACGATGCAGGCCACCAGGCTCGTGGTGGGGTTCAGGGTCACTCCGACGAGTCCGAGGGTGCCGAAGTAGATCAGCACCGGCAGCGCGTTCGGGACCAGCGCCAGGGCACCTACCCGGAACGAGGTGAAGAGCGCCGCCAGCAGCGCGTAGATGAGCACGAAGGCCGCGCCGATCGTGATCGCCTGGCCGCGCGAGATGGCGTCGATGTTGCGGATCACCAGCACGCTGTTCCCGGTGACGGAGCCGTCCAGGTGCGCGGGCAGCTCGGCCAGATGCTCCTCGATCCGGTCCACCAGAACCGCCACCTCGCCGGAGTCGATGACCTTGGAGCGCACCAGCACGCTCGTGGTCTGGTGGCGCGAGTCCACCACCGTCTCGAGCTCGTCGTTGGCGCCGAAGAAGAGCAGCTGCCCGATGAGCGCGGACGAATCCGGGATGGCGAGGTGGGTGGGGTCGTTGGCGTGGAAGCCGCGGTTGATGAGCTTCACGTAGTCCACCAGCGAGGTGGTGCCGCCGATCTCGGGCTGCGACTCGAGCCAGTCCTGCAGCTCCGCCAGCAGCCGCAGGTTGGCGGGATCGTGGAAGGCGTCGCGGTAGTCCGCCCGGACCACCACGTAGAAGAGGTTCGAGCCCTGGAGGCTCTCGTTGATGGCGTCGAAGTGCACGCGCAGCGGGTGGTCGCTCGCGAAATTGGTGATCTGGTCCATGCCGACGCGGATCTGCGTCAGGCCGAAGAGCGCCAGCGCGGCGACGGCGCCCCCCGCGAGCAGGATGCCGCGCCGATTGCGCACGTCGAACTCCGCCAGGGCGCGCGCCGCCCCGTCGAAGCGGCTGCCCACGCCGGAGTCTCGCGCGGCCTTCGGCACCGGCAGCAGCGTCAGCAGCGCAGGCGCGAAGCTGAGCGTGCCGACCACCGTGGCCGAGACGGCGATCACGCAGAAGACTCCGAACTCGCGGATCGCCCCCAGCGGGCTCAGGGTGAGCGCCAGGAAGCCGGCGATGGTGGTGAGCCCCGTGAGGAGCACCGGCAGGGTCACCTCCTCCAGGGTCTCCCGCACCAGGGCGCGGCGCGGGTCCGGATCCTTCGTGGCCGCTCCCGCGCGCAGCGCGTCGTAGTAGGCGGAGACGACGTGCACGGTGTAGGCGAAGCCGATGGTCTGGATGATCGCCGGGATGATCATGCCGATGATCGTGATCGGGCGTCCGCTGGCCGCGATCGCGCCCAGGCTCCAGACCAGCGCGATCCCCACGGTCGCCAGCGGCACGATTACACCGCGCAGGCTGCGAAAGGTCAGGAACGCGATCAGGGCCATCACCGCCCCGATCAGCGGCGTGGTGCGGGCGGTGTCCGCGAGTCCCATGCGGGTGGTCTCGGCCTTCACCAGCGCGGCGCCGGTGAGCCAGGCTTCGGCGTCGCCCCGCTCCTCTTCGGCGATGGCCGCGACCTTGCGGTCGAGGTCCCTGGCCAGGAACTCCTTGTCCCCGATGTCTTCCAGGTAGACGAAGATCGCGGTGGCGCGTCCGTCTTCGGAGACCAGGTTCCCGGCGTAGATCGGGTTCGCCAGGGCTTCGGCGCGGATCGCGGCCAGCGCGGCGGCGTCGTCGGGGACGCGCCGGATGAACGGCCGGATCTCCAGCTCTTCGTCCCTGCCGCGGATGTTCAGGGCGTTGGCGAGGCTCACCACGTGGTGGACGCCGTCCAGCTCCTGGAGGCGTTCGCTGAGTCGCTGCACGGCCTCGAGGTTGGGCCGGGTGAAGACGCCGTCGTCGTCCACCAGGGCGAGCACGAGGGTCTCGTCGCTGCCGAACAGGCGGCGTACATGCTGGTAGAAGTCGACGGCGGGGTCGTCGGCGGGGAAGAGGCGGCTCGAGGAGGGGTCGAAGTCGAGCAGGAGCTCGCCGCGGGGCGTGACGATCTGCGCAGCCGCCAGCAGCGTGACGGCGGCCACGACCGCGAGCACCGCCAGCGGGTGCTTCGTGACGGCCGTGACGATGCGTTGCTGCACGGGTCCTACGGCTCCCTAACGTTGCTCCAGCTTGCGCGACGAGAACAGCGACTTGCTCACTTCGGCCTCGACCTCGATCTCTTCCACCAGAAGCTCCGTCCGGGTGTCGTCGCGCAGATCCTTGATCTCCATCTTCCGCGCCACCTGGACCTCTCCCATCTTCTCGATCGAGGCGGGGTCGGTCGAGAGCCGCTTTCGCAGGCGCTCGCCGCGCTCGAAGAAGTCGATCTGGAGCGGCACGCAGCGCTCCTGATCCACGTAGGAGAGCATCTTCTCGTAGATGGGCTCTTCGTCCGGCTCCTCGGGGTCCGGCTGGGGGAAGCTCGCGACGACGTGCACCGGGCGGCCGGCGAGCTCCTCGTCCGGGAGCTTCTCGCTGCGCGCGTTCTCGCCCAGGCGGTTCATGGCCTGGAAGTCCTCGTAGCTGAAGTCCGTCCCGAACATGGAGCCCGACATCATGCGCCCGGTGACGCGCTTCACGCGCTTGAGCTCCGGCAGGTACATGAAGGTGTCGTTGCCGTTCTCCTTCTCGATCATGAGCAGCGCGGCGCCGCGCATGTTGGGCGGGTCGGAGAGCCGCATCAGCACCCGCGAGTAGCCGTCCTCGAACTCGCGCCAGAAGACCTCGGCCCGGGTCGTGGTGACCGCGCCGGTGCGGTCGTGGGCGTTCATGCTGAGCGTCTGGATGCTGGACTTGCTCGGGCGGTTGTGCTTCAGGCAGGCTTCGATCTCGTCCAGGCTGCGATCCCCGGAGGCCGGTCCGGCGGCGAGCCAGGCGAAGAGCAGGCAGAAGCAGGTAGCGGCGGAACGGGCGCGCTGCCCCGGTCGGTGGTGCATGTCGGTTGGATCTCCCAGGCGCGCATTATGCACCGATCCAGCCCGCTCGGGCTGATTGGCTCCTGGATGAAGGGGCCAATTGGCTCTTTCCAGCTCGCATTGGCTCCCCTAGCGTGGGATCGTGTTGGAGCTGGCCTTCCAGGCTGATCGCACGAGCGCGGAGCCGGTCTACCGGCAGCTCGAGGCCTACCTGCAAGGGCTGGTGGAGGCGGGGCGGCTCGGGCCGGGCGAGAAGCTGCCCGCGACCCGCGAGCTGGCCGCGGCCCTGGGACTGGCGCGAAACACCGTGGCCCAGGCCTACGACGCGCTCTGCTCCGACGGTCTGCTGGTGGCCCACGTGGGCCAGGGGACCTTCGTGGCGGCGCGCGGCTCGGGCGCATCGCAGACGCCTGCGCGGTCCGGCGCCCGCGGCTTCGCGTGGGAAGGGCTCGTGGCCAGGCGGGTGCGGCGCATTCCCGTGGCGGAGGCCCTGGAGGCCAACCCGATGCTCCGGGATCCGGCCTACGACTTCCGGGCGGGCGGGGTCGATCTCGACACCGCCCCGGAGAGCGAGCTGCGGCGCGCCTTCTCGCGGGCACTGGCCCGGCACGGCCGCGCGCTGGCCGCCCACCGCGACCCCCTGGGCTGGCCGCCGCTTCGCGAGGCCATCGCCCGGGGACTCGTGGCCCGCGGCATCGCCTGCGATCGCGGCGAGGTGGCCGTCGTGAGCGGCGCCCAGCAGGCGCTCGACCTGGTGGCCCGGACCCTGGTCGATCCGGGCGACGCCGTGGCGATGGAGCAGCCGGGCTACTTCGCGGCCCACTGGGCCTTCGCGGCGGCCGGCGCCCATCTGGTCGGCGTGCCCGTCGACGCCGACGGCCTCGACACCGATCGCCTGGCCCGGGTGCTGCGCTCGCGGCGCGTGAAGCTCGTCTACACCACCCCGGCGGTGCAGTGCCCGACGGGCGTGGTGCTCGCGGAGGCCCGGCGGGCAGCGCTCCTCGAGCTGGCGGACGAGCACGAGCTGCCGGTGGTGGAGGACGACTACGACAGCGAGCTGCGCTGCGGCGGCCCGGCGATCCCGGCGTTGAAGACCCGCGACCCCGCAGGTCAGGTGATCTACGTGGGGACCTTCTCGAAGGCGCTTCTACCCGCGCTCCGCATCGGCTACGTGGTGGCGCCCGCAGCGCTCCTCACGCGGCTCGCGACGGTGCGGATCGCCTGCGACTTCGCCACGAACCCGATCGCCCAGGCCGCCCTGGCGGAGCTGCTGGAGGCCGGCGATCTCGAACGCCACGTGCGCCGCGTGCGCAAGCTCTACGCCGCGCGGCTGCGTGCGCTCGACGCCGCGCTCGCCGAGTCCATGCCCGAGGGCACGCGCTGGACCCTGCCCGCCGGCGGCAACGCACTCTGGCTGCGGTTGCCCGCGGCGGCGGATCCGGCCGGGGCCTGGCGCGCCGTCCTGGACGCCGGCATCGCGGCTTCGCGCGGCGATCTCTTCCACTTCGACGGCGGAGGGCGGGACGCCTTGCAGCTTGGCGTCGCCAACATGGACGAGCCGCGGATCGCCGAGGGCGCGCGCAAGCTCGGCGCGATCGTGACGCGCGCAGCCCGGCGCGGAAGCAGGGCCGCATGAGCGACGCCTGGAAGATCCTGCTGCTGGTGCTGGCCGCGGGCAACGTCGCCAACGCGGCCTGGATGCTGGCCGACCCGCATCTCTGGTACACGGACCTCCCGGCCGGTGTGCCGGACTTCGGCCCCTACAACGAGCACTTCGTGCGGGACCTGGGCTTCGTCTTCCTGACCCTGGGCGGGGCGCTGGTGTGGGCGGCCTGGCGCCCCGCGTGGCGGCTTCCGCTGGTGGCCGTCACTGCCGCCTTCTACGTCCTCCACGCCGCCGGCCACGTATTCGACACGGCCCGCGGCTTCGTCGACGCCCATCACTGGTGGCTGGACCTGCCGGCCGTCTACCTGCCGGCCCTGCTGCTCGTGGCCATGACGGTCGTGCTGATGCGGCGCCCCGTGCCGGCGGCGCACCCCGAAAGGAGCTAGAGCCATGCGACTCGCGCCGATCGAGAAGCCGAAGGGACTCGTCAACCGGGTGGCCTACTGGATGAGCCGCCGCGAGTTCGGGAAGGTGCCGTCGGTGTTGAAGGTGGTCTACGCGCGCTCGCCGGAGCTGGCGCGCTTCGGCTACCAGATGCGACGCTTCAGCGAGAAGGGCGTGAAGCTCGATCCTTCGCTGCGGCTGCTGGTCCAGACCGCGGTGGCGAGCGCCAACGGCTGCGGCTTCTGCCTGGACATCGGCCGGGCCCTCGCGGTGGAGAAGGACCTCGGGCTCGAGAAGTTCGACGCCCTGCCGGAGTGGCGGACGAGCCCCGTCTTCAGCGAGCGCGAGCGCGCGGCCCTGGCCTACGCGATGGAGGCCGGCTCCGACTGCCGCGTGCGCGACGAGACCTTCGAGACCCTGAAGAAGCACTTCTCCGAGCGCGAGATCATCGACGTCACCGCGATGGTGGCCGTGGAGCGCTTCTACAACGGCCTGGCCATCCCGTTGGGCCTCGAGGCCGACGGACTCTGCGCGCTCCAGCTCGGGCGGGCTGGCGTCGGCGGGTGAGCCGGCGCCGGACCCTTCTCTCCTGGAGCAGCGGCAAGGACAGTGCCTGGGCGCTCCACTGTCTGCGCCAGCAGCCCGACGTGGAGCTGGTGGGCCTCGTCACGACCGTGAACGAGACCTTCGCGCGGGTGGCCATGCACGCGGTGCGGGAGGAGCTGCTCGAGCAGCAGGCCGCGTCGGCCGGGCTTCCGCTGTGGAAGCTGTCGATCCCGCATCCGTGTCCCAACGAGGCGTACGAGGCGGCGATGGCCGGGCTGGTGGAGCGGGCGCTGGGGGCGGGCGTCACGTGCATGGCCTTCGGCGACCTCTTCCTCGAGGACATCCGGGCCTACCGGGTAGAGATGCTCGCGGGTACGGGTCTGGAGCCCGTCTTTCCGATCTGGGGCCGGCCCACGGACGCGCTGGCGCGCGAGATGCTGGAGGCCGGCCTGCGCGCCCACGTGACGTGCGTGGACCCGAGGCAGCTGGATCCCGCCTTCGCCGGACGCGTCTTCGACGCGGACTTCCTGGCCGACCTGCCCGACGGAGTCGATCCCTGCGGCGAGAACGGCGAGTTCCACACCTTCGCCAGCGCCGGTCCCATGTTCCGCGAGCCCCTGGCGGTGACGCCGGGAGACGTGGTGGAGCGGGACGGCTTCGTGTTCGCGGACCTCCGCTAGCCGGGCGACTCGGAGAGTCGCCCGGCGCGCAGCGAGCCGTAGGCGAGCGAAGTTCAGCGGTCTAGCGATCGGGGGGTCGAGCTGCGATGCTCCCGCTCGGTGGAGCGTCGGGTCCAGACCTTCTGTCTCGTCACGCTCACCGTGCTGGCGGTGGCGGCGGCGCTGAAGTGGCTCGCGCCGGTGCTGGTGCCCTTCACGATGGCGCTCTTCATCGCCGTGGTGCTGCGCCCGCTGGTGCAGATCCAGGAGCGCTGGCTGCGGCTGCCGCGGGCCGCCGCGCTGATCTCCACCCTGCTCTTCGGGCTGGTTCTGCTGGGGCTGCTGGCGACGCTGGTCTCGGCCTCGATCGCGGAGCTCGCGGCGAACGCCGACCTCTACGGCGCCCAGCTGGCGAAGCTGGTGAACCGGATAGTGAACCTCCTGCCGACCACGATCGGCGAGATCGATGTGGAGGCGCAGATCCGCGACCTGGCCCAGCTGCCGCTGAAGCAGATCGGCGGCCTGCTGCTCGGCACCACCAACGCGATCGCCAACCTGCTCTCGAAGTCGCTGCTGGTGCTGGTCATCGTGCTCTTCCTGCTGCTCGGTAGCGGAGGTGGCAGCCGCCAGGCCACCGGCGTGTGGCGCGAGGGCGAGCTGCGCGTCGAGCGCTTCCTGGTGATGAAGTTCGTGATCTCGGCCGTGACCGGCGTCCTGGTCGGCGCGACCCTGTATGTCCTGGGAGTGGACCTGGCCCTCGTCTTCGGGCTCTTCGCCTTCATGCTGAACTTCATCCCGAGCATCGGCTCGATCGTCGCCACCCTGCTGCCCGTGCCGGTGGTGCTGATGAACCCGGAGCTCTCGACCACGGCGGCCGCGCTGGCGATCGGCATCCCGACCGCCATCCAGCTCGCCATCGGTCAGTTCATGGAGCCACGCATCATGGGCGAAGAGCTCGACCTGCACCCCGTGTCCGTGATCCTCGCCTTGATCGTGTGGGGCATGCTCTGGGGCATCGTCGGGATGCTGCTGGCGACGCCGATCATGGCGGTGATGAAGATCCTGCTGGAGCGCTTCGAGGGAACGCGGATCCTGGCGGACCTGCTGGCAGGCCGCCTCGACGCCCTGCGCTCGCCGGAGCCTCTGGTCGCGGACTAGCGGGTCGCGCCGGCGTCCGCGCCGCCGGCCGGGTCCCGTCCGATCCGCCATCCGCCTTTGGGCGGGGATGCTGGAGCGCGGGCTAGACCGCGGGGGCAGGCTCGAGGTGCGGTGCGGACGTCTCTTCGTGGCGATCGGCCAGGGCCACCGCGGTGCTCGCGAACATGGGGGGGCGCTGCTCCTCGGTCACGCCGTTGAAGCACCAGACGCAGAGCCCGGATGCGTACTTCACGTGGATGGGGCGCTCGCAGCGGTCGCACGCGTGGGCGTAGCCCCCGTTGAGCAAGGCCAGGATGATCTGGGCGTTCTGGATCACGCGGTCGGGCTTGGGTCGGATTCGCATGGTCGTGCTCCTCGCCCCGTGAGTGCCGGGCGGACGTCTCGGGGTGACGCCTTGCGACCGGCAGCGCGCGTGCAGCGGGGACCGCTAGCAGGCCGACCCAAGACGAAGTCTTGGGTCGGCTTGCGCCGCAAACGGAGCCCTTCGGGCTCCGTCAGCTAGGCGCCCACGGCCACGCCGGTCTCCCCGGCCAGACGCGCCAGCAGCGCGCGTGCAGCGGAGAAGAGGTCCTCGGGCTCCGGGGAGGGCGCCGGGCCGTAGATGCGGTGGTCGGGCGTCACGCGCACGCCCCGGCCGCGGGTCAGCAGGCCGACGAGCTTGTGGGGGTCGATGTTCGTCGTCTCCCCGGCGGTCAGGATGATCTCGCCGGTGCTGTAGTCGACCGCGGCCACGCCCAGCGCGCGGGCCTGGATCTTGAGCCGGATCACGTCGAGCAGGCGTTCGGCTTCGGTCGGGAGCGGGCCGTAGCGGTCCAGCAGCTCGTCACGGATGCGCGCCACGTCGCCCTCGTCGGGCGCACTGGCCAGGCGCTTGTAGAGCACCAGCCGCTGGGAGACGTCGGGCACGTAGTCCTCCGGAAAGCGCGCGGTCACGGGCAGGCGGATCTCCGGGTCGACCCGGGTCTCGACCACCTTGCCACGCAGCTCGCGCACGGTCTCCAGCAGCATGTCCATGTAGGTCTCGTAGCCCACCGCGGCGAGGTTCCCGGACTGCTCGGCGCCGAGCAGGTTGCCGGCGCCGCGGATCTCGAGGTCCATGTTCGCCAGCCGGAAGCCGCTTCCCAGCTCCGTCAGGTCCTGGATCGCCTCCAGGCGCCGGCGCGCGTCGGGTGTGAGCGCGTCCTCGCCGGGCGACAGGATGTAGCAGTAGGCCCGCTGGTTGCTGCGCCCGACCCGGCCGCGCAGCTGGTAGAGCTGCGCCAGACCCAGGTGATCGCCGCGGTCGATCACGATGGTGTTGGCGCGCGGGATGTCGAGGCCGCTCTCGATGATCGTGGTGCAGAGCAGCACTTCGGCCTCGCCGTGCAGGAAGGCCAGCATGCGATCCTCGAGCTCGCGCTCGCGCATCTGACCGTGGGCCACGAGCACCTTCACCTCGGGCACCACCCGCGCCAGCAGATCCGCCACCGAGGCGATCGTGCGCACGCGGTTGTGCACGAAGAAGACCTGGCCGCCGCGGCGCACCTCCCGCAGCACGGCCTCGCGGATGAGCTCCTCGGAGTGGCGGCAGACCTGGGTGCGGATCGAGAGTCGATCGGCCGGCGGCGTGTCGATCACCGAGAGATCGCGCAGCCCGGTGAAGGCCATCTGCAGGGTGCGCGGGATCGGCGTGGCGGTGAGGGTGAGCACGTCCACCGTCTTCTTGAGCTGCTTGATCTTCTCCTTGTGACGCACGCCGAAGCGGTGCTCCTCGTCCACCACCAGCAGTCCCAGGTCGCGGAACGGGACGCCCTGCTGGAGCAGGCGGTGGGTCCCGATCACGATGTCCACGGTGCCGGCGGCCAGCCCCTCCAGCACCGCGCGCGACTCCTTCGGCCGGCGGAAGCGCGAGAAGGATTCGATCTGCACCGGGTAGCCCTCGAAGCGCTGGCGGAAGGTCTCCTCGTGCTGCTGGGCCAGGATCGTGGTCGGCACCAGCACGGCCACCTGCTTGCCGTCCATCACCGCGCGGAAGGCGGCGCGCACTGCCACCTCGGTCTTGCCGTAGCCCACATCCCCGCAGACCAGGCGGTCCATGGGCTTGGAGCGCACCAGGTCCGCCAGCACGTCCTCGATGGCGGCGTGCTGGTCCGGCGTTTCCTCGAAGGGGAAGCTCGCCTCGAAGGCCTCGAAGCTCGAGTCGCGCGGCGAGAACGCGAAGCCCGGCGCCAGCTCGCGGGCCGCGTGCACCTTGAGCAGCTCGCCCGCCATCATGCGCAGCGACTTCTTGACCGAGCTGCGCGCCTTCTCCCAGCTGGCTCCACCCATGCGGTCCAGCCGCGGGCGGGCGCCGTCGGAGCCGACGTAGCGCTGTACCAGATTGAGCCGGTGCACCGGTACGAAGAGGCGGTCGCCGCCCTCGTACTCGATGCGCAGGAACTCGCCGCGGGCCAGGCCGAGATCCAGCTCGACCAGGCCGCGGTAGATCCCGATCCCGTGCTCCACGTGCACCAGGGCGTCGCCCGCCGCCAGCTGGGCCAGGGCCTCGACCGAGGCGCCATCCTGCCAGTGTGCACGTCCTCGCCGGCGCTGGCGGGGGCCGAAGATCTCGTCTTCCGCCACCACGGCCAGCTGCTCCAGCGGCAGGCTGAAGCCCTCGGAGACCGCGCCCACTCGGATCTCCACCGGCCCGGGCTTGGCCCAGTGCCAGACCGGGCGCGGATCCCGCGCCAGCGACGTGCGCACGCCGTACTCGGCCAGGAGCGCGCGCAGGCGCTCGGCGCCCGAGAGCGCCGAAACGGTCAGGACCGTGCGCCAGCCGTCTTCGCGCCAGGCCTCGATGCGTTCGGCCAGGGGCTCGAGCGGGTGCTCGTGGGTGCGCGCGCGGGTGAGCGCGGCGCGGAGCTCCTCGTGCGCGAAGGCCCGCACCGCGTAGCGGCTCTCGCCGAAGCCCTCGCCGTCCACGCCCAGGCGGTCGAGCACCACCGGGTTCCGCGCCAGCAGCTCCTTCTCCACGGCTTCGGGCGCGAGCGCCAGGGTGTCGGGACGGGGGGCCAGCCGGCCCCCGGCCGCGGCGGCATCGAAGTTCTTGAGCGCCTCGTCCCACCAGCGCACCAGGCGTTCGCGGCCGGCGGGGAGCCCGTCGATCACCACCAGGGTGTCGTCGGGCAGGAAGTCGAACACGCTCTCGCTGTCGGGGAGCAGGAGCGGAGCCAGGCTCTCTCCGCCCGGCGGGACGTGCCCGCGCAAGAGCGCGTCCACCAGCTCGTCCACGGTCTTCTCGGGGATGCGCTGCTCGCGCGCCAGGGCGCGCAGCGCGTCCGAGCGCTGCACCACGCCGTCGCGATCGAAGAGCAGCTCGCGCGGCGGGGGCGCCACGACGCTTCCCAGGCGACCCTGGGAGCGCTGGCTGGCCGCGTCGAACTCGCGGATCGACTCCACGTCGTCGCCCAGCAGCTCGACCCGCACCGGGCGCGCGCGCTGGGGCGGGAAGACGTCGAGGATGCCACCGCGCACCGCCAGCTCGCCACGCTCCTCGCACAGCGGCATGCGCGCGTAGCCCGCGGCCACCAGGGTGCGCACCAGGGCATCGCGGTCGACGGTCTGGCCCACCTCCAGGTGCACGGAGCGGGCGCGCACCAGGTCGCGTGCGGGAACACGCAGGGCCAGGGCGGTCCACGGCGCCACCACGACCGGCGCGGGCTCGCTGGCCGCGACCCACCGCTCTCCCGGGAGGCGTGGCCCCGACGCGGGAAGCGCGCTCGCGAGCCAGCGGTAGAGGACGTCCATGCGCTGGGCGATCACGAAGGGCTGGGGCGAGAAGCGATCGTAGGCCGCGGTGTCGTGGTGCGGGAAGGGGCGCACGCGGCCGGCGTGGGTCTCGCCGTTGCCCGTCTCACCCAGGGCCGCGCGCAGATCGGCCAGCAGCGCGTCGCCCGCCTTGGCGGTGGCGCACAGGAAGAGCAGCGGCCGGTCGCCGTGGGCCTGCACCAGGCGCGCTCCCACCGCGGCCCGGGCCGCCCCGCGCAGGCCGGACAGGCACACGGGCGCCTCCCGGCCGCGAATGCGGTCGAGAACGCGCTCCAGGTCGCCGGGGGCCTCCAGCCAGGCCAGGGCTTCGGACACGTCGCTCCGCTCCAAGCACACGTACCCCGCGCCCCCAGCGAGGTGGGGGGCAGGGTCGTCGGCACGCGAGTCTAGCGCTCCGGTCGGCGCCGCGGCCGTCGCGCTTGAACCCCGGGGCGGCGCGGCTCCGGAAAGCGCGCTACGACGGCCCGGGGAGGCCGCGGCATGCAGCTGGATCGGGACGGCGAGGTCTTCGTGCTGCACATGCGTGACGGCGAGAACCGCGTGCAGCCGGAGTTCGTGGCGAGCTGGAACGCCGCCCTCGACGAGGTGGAGAAGCACGCGGGCCCGGCGGCGCTGGTCTCCACGGGCGAGGGCAAGTTCTACTCAAACGGCCTCGACGTGGGCGGCCTCGCCGACCTCGGGGAGGACGGCGTCGCCGGGTTCATGGGCGACCTGGATCGCCTCTACGCCCGCGTCCTCTGCTTCCCGCGCATCACCGCCGCCGCCATCAACGGTCACGCCTTCGCGGCCGGCGGCATGCTGGCTGCCGCCCACGACCGTCGCGTCACGCGCGAGGATCGCGGCTTCTTCTGCCTGCCCGAGATCGACATGAAGCTCTCGCGCGCGCTCGCCGACGGCATGTACGCGGTGCTGCGGGCACGCGTGCCCGAGGCGACCCTGCACGAGGCGCTGGCCACCGGGCGCCGCTACGGCGGTCCCGATGCGGTCGCCGCGGGAATCTTCGACGAGGTGGCTCCGGCGGACGCGGTGCTGGAACGCGCGGTCGACTGGGCGCGAGCCCATGCCGGGAAGGACCCGGCCACCTTGGGTGCGCTGAAGCGCGGCCTGCACCGCGAGGCGTTGGCAGTGCTCGAACGCCCCGGGCCCCATCCTCTCTGATGTCGATGCCGTCGGGTCTGGGCGAGCTCTTCGTGCTGGGCTTCCGGGGACTTCAGGTGCCGGAGTGGCTGCGGGCCTTTGCGGAGGAGCACGGTCTCGGCGGCGCCATCCTCTTCGACCGAGACGTCCCGAGCGGTAGCGAGCAGCGGAACGTCGCCACGCCCGAGCAGCTGAAGGCGCTCTGCGCGGAGATCCATGGCCTGCCCGGCCGGCCGCTGGTCTGCGTCGACCAGGAGGGCGGGCGCGTGCGGCGACTCAAGCCGGAACGCGGGTTCGCGCCGCTCCCGAGCGCGCGCGCCTTCGCGCGCCTGCCCCTCGTTGAGCGGCGGGCGTTGGCGCGGGACGCCTTCGCCGAGATGGGCGGCCTCGGGATCGATCTCGACCTGGCGCCGGTCGTGGATCTCGACCTGAATCCCGAAAACCCGGGCATCGGCGCGCTCGAGCGCGCCTACTCGGCCGACCCGACGCGGGTGGCGGAGAACGCGCGCCTCATGGCCGACGCCGCTCGCGCGGCCGGGGTCGACCTGTGCCTGAAGCACTACCCGGGCCTGGGAGCAGCGGTGACGGACAGCCACAACGACCGCACCGAGATCCCGGAGCCGACCCGAGCCCAGCTCGCGCTCTTCGAGACCCTGGCGGCGGAGATCCCGGGGCGCGCCGTGCTGCTGGCCCACGCGGTCGTGGACGCCTGGGACGCCGAGCGGCCCGCGTCCCTCTCAGCGCGGGTCGTCGGCGACCTGCGCGCCCGGGTGGGCGACGATGTCCTGCTGCTCTGCGACGACCTCCAGATGCGCGGCGCGCGCGGGTCGCGCGGCCTGGCGGAGACCTGCGTGGCGGCGCTGGCGGCCGGCGTCGACCTGCTGCTGGTGGGCAACAACCTGGCCCACGAGGAAGCCGGCTGCCTCGAGGCGGTGCGCGCCCTCGGCGACGCGGTCGCCCGTGACCCGGCGCTGGCCGTGCGCGCGGCCGCCGCCCAGGCGCGCGTGCGCGCGGCCCGCGCCGCGCGGTCTGGCTAGGCGGCGCGGCGCCGCCGC
The DNA here is from genome assembly GCA_947259215.1 of uncultured delta proteobacterium. Lineage (GTDB taxonomy): Bacteria > Myxococcota_A > UBA9160 > UBA9160 > JAFDET01 > CAMYLJ01. Next base: position 207,059 of record CAMYLJ010000022.1, on the reverse strand, counting down.
CCGATTCCCCACACCGCGCCGGCGATCGCCAACGCAGCCAGCGACAGCGCGAGCGGGCGGTCGAGACGCGCGAGCGGCGCCACCGCCGCAGTCCCGACGACCGCCGCCAGGGCCATGGGCAGACCGCACAGCAGCAGCCAGGCGCCCACGACACCCGTCCCGCCCGCGCGCAGGACGCGCCGCCAGGACTTCGCCTGCACGCCCCGCAGCGGTCCCTGACCGGTCACCTCGAGCCACAGGCGTTCGCCGTCTTCACGCAGTCCGAAGTCGAGGCCCGAACAGCAGACGCGCTCCGCCTCGATCCAGCGCTCGAGCTGCGCGCGCAGCTCCGGCGTGCCGGGAAAGGCCCAGGCGTGGCCGTCGGAAAGCGCGCGCTCCTGCTGCACCTGCTCCCGCAGGTCCGCACGGATCGCCGCAGCCCGCTCCTCGCGCTCGACGGGCGGAAGCGAGCACGCGTCGCCCCAGCGCTTCTCGACCTCGCTCGTCCTCGTCTCGCTCATGGATTTCCTCCCGGGTTGCTGGAACGCGCCGTGCGCCAGCGCCGAAAGGCGACCCCGGCCCACAGCACTTCGACCGCAGCGAAGGGCCAGGAACGGATCGCCAGCGCGTAGGCGGAAGACGCCAGGCAGGCGGCGGCGAACAGCAGCACGAATACCGGTGCGCGTGCCTCGAGCGCGTAGCAGAGCGCCATGGCCGAGACCGCAGCCGTTCCGAACAGGTCGATCACAGGTCGCTCCAGCGCCGCTCCTCCCGTTGACACCTCGGCGCGACCCCGGGAGGATACGGGTTCAAGTGCACTTCAAGTCAAGGGGCGATCCATGCCGGAGCTCTCGATCGGCCAGGTGGCGGCACGCGCCGGCGTGGCGGCGTCCGCGATCCGCTTCTACGAGGCCGAGGGGCTGCTCCCCAAGGCCCCCCGCCGGGGCGGCCGCCGCGTCTACAGCCCGGACGTCCTCGATCGCCTCGGCTTCATCGAGCTGGCCAAGCGCGCCGGCTTCAGCGTGGCCGAGACCCGGCGCCTGCTGGCGGGGTTCTCCCGCCGCACACCCGCGGGAGCCCGCTGGCGGGCGCTGGCGGACCGCAAGCTCGCCGAGCTCGAGGGCCGGATCCAGGAGGCCCGGCGCATGCAGGCGGTGCTGCGCGTCCTGGCACGCTGCGAGTGCCCCAGCCTGGACGACTGCGCTCGCGGCATGCGCAGCGCCTAGGCGCCCCTCAAGCTGAGCCGCCCTTCGGTCGACCCATCGGGAGACCCGGGAGGTGCGGGGTGCCCTGTCCCGACTGTGCAGCGGAGCGAGCCAGGGGCGCGAGCTTCTGCGGAAAGTGCTTCGGGCTCTTCCGCAGTCCGGAGGCGCCCGGGCTGCTGGAGCGTCTGGCGCGCTGGCTGCCGCGGAGGCGCCGGCGGCAGGATCGGGACGCAGCGCCGCCGATCGCGGTGGAGACCCGGGTCGAGGAGGTCTTCGAGGTGGTGGACGCCAACACGGGCGAGACCCGGCGCTACCGCAGCCTGGACGAGCTCCCGCCGGAGCTGCGGGAAGCGGTGGAGAGCGCGCGTCGGGGCATGAGGTCGAGGCGATGAGGGCGTGGGCGCGCGTGGCTGCGCTGGCAACGCTCTTCGCGCTGCTCGCGGCGGCGCCGGCGGGCGCGGAGTCCACGCTGACTCTCACGGGTCAGGTCCACCCGGCCTTCGAGCTGGAGATCTACGTGAACGGCGAGCTGGCGGCCCTGGTGACGCCAACGGACCGCGTGAAGGTCTTCAACAAGGACGTGCCGGCGCCGCTGGCGCGAAGCGGCGACAACGCGCTGGCCGTGCGCTACCGGGTGCGCGATACGCGAGCCAGGGCGCCGTGGAATGGCAGCTTCCGGGTCAGCGTGCGCCACGCGCGGGAGAAGCTCGTCACGCTGCGTGGCCCCGACGCGCCCTTCCCCCAGGCCGGGAGCGAGGCCGAGGTCGCAACCCGCTTCGCGCTCACCCTTCCCGCCTCGCGCTAGACACTCGGGTCTTCGCCCGTCGACGGATCCGCCGGGCAAGGTAGGCTCTGTTGCCTTCGCAGCGGCATGCCTACCAGCTATCGCATCGACCGGGAACGCGGGATCATCTTCAGTCGTGGCTACGGAGTCCTCACGGATGAAGATCTCGAGCGCCACACCGAGTCGGCCCTCGCCGACCCGGCGTTCGATCCCGGCCTGGACCAGCTCTACGACTTCACGGACGTGGTGGAGACCCGCGTGAGCGCGGATTGCATCCGCGAGCTCGCCCGCATCGCGGCCTACGGACCCGGCGCGCGCCGCGCCTTCGTGACGCCCGAGGAGCATCAGTTCGGCCTGGCGCGCATGTTCGAGCTCTCCTCGCAGGACCGCTCCGGCCGCGTGATGGTGTTCCGCAGCGTGGCCGAGGCGCGCGCCTGGCTGGGGCTCGATCCCGAGGAGGCGTAGCGGTGGACGAGCGGCGGGTCCGGATCCTGATCCTGCACGGAGCGATCGTGCTGTTCCTGGGGCTGCTGGCTGGTATCCCCTACGGCGGCGCGCTCGTGAACGGCTGGGGCGACGAGGCGGCCCGGGCCTGGAAGCTCGCCCACATGGAGGGGATCCAGAACGGAATCCTCGTGCTGGCGCTGGCGGGCTGCGGCCGCTTCCTGCGGCTCGGCCCGGGCGCGGCCGGCGTGATGACCTGGGCCGTCATCGCCGCCGCCTACGGCAACGTCCTCGGTGCGGGACTCGGCGCCCTCGTGGGCGAGCGGGGGCTCGCGCCCACCGGGCCCGCGGGCAACGCGCTGGTGTTCGCGGCCTTCATGTTCGGCATGTGGGGCGTCCTGATCGGCGTGCCGCTGGTGGCCTTCGGCGCCTGGCAGGGACTTCGCGGGGCGAAAGCGGCGGCCGACGGCTCCTAGCCGCCGCCGACGTGCTCCACGATGGCGTCGGTGATCGCGTCGAGACCCGCGCTGCCACCGAGGTCGCGGGTGCGGGACGCGGGATCGGAGAGCGCGCCCTCCACCGCCTTCACCACCCGATCCGCTGCCTCGACCTCGCCGAGATGGCGCAGCAGCTCGGCGGCGGAGAGCACGATCGCAACCGGGTTGGCGACGCGCTTGCCGGCGATGTCCGGCGCGCTGCCGTGCACCGCCTCGAAGACCGCGCAGTCGTCGCCGAAGTTGGCGCCGGGCACGACCCCGAGACCGCCGACCAGGCCCGCACACAGGTCCGACAGGATGTCGCCGTACAGGTTCTCGAGCAGCAGCACATCGAAGCGGGTCGGGTCCCGCACCAGCTGCATGGCGCAGTTGTCGATGATGATCTCGTCGTAGCTGATGTCCGGATGCGCCTTCGCGACCCGCCGGGCACACTCGAGGAAGAGCCCGTCGGAGAGCTTCATGATGTTGGCCTTGTGGACGGCCGTCACCCGCCGCCGGCCCTGGCGTTCGGCCAGCCCGAACGCGAACTCCGCGATCCGCAGCGATGCGCGCTCGGTCACGATCTTCAGGCTCTCGACGACGCCGGGGGTCACCGTGTGCTCGAGGCCCGAGTAGAGCCCCTCGGTGTTCTCGCGCACGACGATCAGGTCGACCCCCGAGAAGCGGGTCTCGACCCCCGGCAGGTTCCGGGCCGGACGCACCGCCGCGTAGAGGTCCAGGACCTGGCGCAGCGTCACGTTGGCGCTGCGGAAGCCCTCCCCGATGGGGGTGCTGATCGGCCCTTTCAGGGCGACCCGGTTGCGGCGGACGGAGCTCAAGACGGCGTCCGGGACCGGGGTGCCGTGCTCGGCCACGACCGCCGCTCCTGCCTCCACGGTCTCCCAGTCGATGGCCACCCCGCTGGCCTCCACGACCCGGACCGCGGCCTCCGAGACCTCCGGCCCGATCCCGTCTCCCGGGATCAGGCTGACCCGATGGCGGCTCGACACGCTGAGTGGATCCTCCTATATTCCGCGGCCTTCCGGGCCTCGGCCCCTCCCACTGGAGACTCAGCGTGGCGATCGAACTCCTCTGCCGCAAGCTCGGCATGACCCGCGTCTTCGAGGACGACGGCTCCTGCGTCCCGGTGACCGTCCTGGACGCCAGCCCCAACTCGGTGATCCAGAAGAAGACCGTGGAGACCGACGGCTACAGCGCCCTCCAGCTCGGGGCCGGCGAGCGCCGGGCCGACGTCCTGACCCGCCCTGCCCGCGGGCACTACGAGAAGGCGGGTGTGGCCCCGAAGCGCTGGCTCGCCGAGAGCCGTGTCGAGGCCGGCGAGGCCGAGGGCTTCGAAGTCGGGCAGGAGATCAGCTGCGGGATCTTCGAGGCCGGGCAGAAGGTGGACGTCGTCGGCACCTCCAAGGGCCGCGGCACGGCCGGCGTGGTGAAGCGCCATAATTTCGCCGTCCACACCGAGGGCCACGGCACCCACGAGTACTTCCGCCACGGCGGCGCCATTGGCGCCGGCGCCTACCCGGGCCGCGTCATCAAGGGCATGAAGATGCCGGGCCGCATGGGCAACCAGCGCGTCACCACCCGCAACCTGAAGGTGGTCCGCGTCGACTCCGAGCGGCACCTGCTCTTCCTCCAGGGCTCCGTCCCTGGCCACCCCAACGCCCTCGTCCGCGTTCGGGCGGCTGCCGCATCCCGCTGAGCCGCTACCAGCGCAAGGATCCCTACCACCAACGCGCCAAGCGCGAGGGCTTCCGCTCCCGCGCGGCCTACAAGCTCGAGCAGCTCCAGCGCGCCCAGAAGGTCCTGCGGCGCGGGCAGCGGGTGGTGGACCTCGGCTGCTGGCCGGGGGGGTGGCTCCAGGTGGCGGCCGGGCTGGTCGGCCCGGGCGGGCGGGTGGTCGGGGTCGACCTGGCCGCGATCGATCCGCCTCTCGAGCTTGCGAACGTAGTCGCAATTCACGGAGACTTGAGTGATCCCGGGGTGTTGGCCGCGGTGAGGGAAGCGCTGGGTGCGGAGCACGCCGACGTGCTGCTCTCCGACGCGGCGCCCAAGCTGACCGGGGTCCGGGACACGGACCGGGCTCGCGAGGAGGCCCTGCTGGAGTCGATCGAGGCCCTCGTCCCGGCGCTGCTCGGGCCGGGCGGGTCCCTGGTGCTGAAGCTGCTGGAAGGCCCGGAGGCCCAGCAGATCGAGAAGCGCATCCGCACGCGCTTCGAGTCCGCCAAGCGCACCCGCCCCGAGGCCAGCCGCAAGGGCACGAGCGAGCAGTACCTGGTGGCGAAGGGCTACCGCGGGGCCGGCTGAGCGGTCGCCGGGGCGCCGATCTCGGCCTCGAGGTCGGCGCCCCGGACACCCGTGATGTGGCCCGGCACCAGCTGCCCGGGCTCGGTCGCCTCTCCGCGCAGGAAGACGACACCGTCGATCTCCGGGGCCTGGGACGCCAGCCGGCCGGTGGCCAGGCCGGGCGCGACGCGGTCGACCAGCACCGGCGCCTCGCGACCCACCTGGGCGGCCAGGGTCTCGGCCATGATCTCCCGCTGCAGCGCCAGCAGCTCGCGGTGGCGCCGGCGCGCCTCGGCGCGGGGTACCTTGCCGGGAAGCTCGGCGGCCGCGGTGCCCTCCTCGTCGGAGTAGCGGAAGACGCCCACGCGATCGAAGCGGGCCTCGCGCACGAAGTCGCAGAGCTCCAGGAAGTCCGCCTCGCTCTCGCCCGGGAAGCCCACGATGAAGGTGGTGCGCAGGGTCAGGCCCGGGATCCCGGCGCGCAGCCGCTCCACCAGCTCGCGCTGATTCGCCGCCGTCGCGCCGCGCTTCATGGCGCGCAGCATGGCGTCGCTCGCGTGCTGGAGCGGGACGTCCACGTAGGGCAGCACCCGCTGCGCGCCCGCGATGGTCTCGACGAGCTCGTCGCCGATGGCCGTCGGGTAGAGGTAGAGCAACCGGATCCAGTCGATACCCTCGACCTCGTCCAGCGCGCGCAGCAGGTCCGGCAGCCCGGGCCGCTCCGGCAGGTCCCAGCCCCAGGCCGTCGAGTCCTGGGCCACCAGGTTCAGCTCCCGGGCGCCGCCCTCGGCCAGCTGGCGCGCCTCGGCCACCAGGCTCTCGGGGCGCCGGCTCTGGAAGCGGCCGCGGATTCCCGGGATGGCGCAGAACGCGCAGGGCCGGTTGCAGCCCTCGGCGATCTTCATGTAGGCGCTGTGGCGCGGGCCGATCGGGATGCGGGGGTCGCGCTCGTCGTAGAGATGGGTGCGGCCTGCATCCACGTAGACGCCCCGTGAGCGGCCTGCCAGGGCGTCGTCGAGGATCGGCGCGATCTCGGGGAAGCGGCCGGTGCCGACGAAGGCGTCCACCTCCGGCAGCTCCTTGGCGAGCTCGGCGCCGTAGCGCTGGGGCAGGCAGCCGGCGACCACGAGCGCGCGCAGGCGGCCGCTCTCGCGCAGGTCGGCCACCTCCAGGATCGCGTCCACGGATTCTTCGCGGGCGCTCTCGATGAACGAGCAGGTGTTCACCACGCAGGCGTCCGCGTCCTCGATCCGCTCGGCGATGGCGTAGCCGCGGGTGGCGAGGCTTCCGAGCATCACCTCGGTGTCGAGCTGGTTCTTCGGACACCCGAGGGAGCGGAAGAAGACGCGGGCCTTGGCGTCGGGGGGCATGGCTCGGCAAGGGTACCGGTCGCGGGGAGGGGGGCCAGCTGACGGAGAAGGGCTCCGTTTGCGGCGCAAGCCGACCCAAGACGAAGTCTTGGGTCGGCTTGCTAGCCCGCGGCCTCGAGATCCGGCCGCCGCGACCAGAGCCGCCCGGGCAGCTGCTTCAGGTCTTCCAGGATCAGGTAGGAGCACGGCACGAGCAGCAGGGTGACGGCCGTGGCGAAGAGCACGCCGAACGCCAGGGCGACCGCCATGGGAATCATGAAGCGCGCCTGCACGTCCTGCTCCAGCATCATGGGCGTCAGGCCCGCGAAGGTGGTGAGCGACGTCAGCAGGATGGCGCGGAAGCGCGCCACACCGGCACCCTGCACCGCGTCGCCCATGGACGCGCCCTCCTCGCGTCGCAAGTTCACCCAGTTGACCAGCACCAGGCTGTCGTTCACCACCACGCCGGAGAGCGCCACGCAGCCGATCACCGACATCATCGAGAGCTGGAAGCCGGTGATGAGGTGGCCCCAGATCGCGCCCATGAAGCCGAAGGGGATGGCCGACATGATGATCAGCGGCTGGATGTAGGAGCCGAGCGGCACGGCCAGGAGTGCGAAGATCGCCACCAGGGCCAGCAGGAAGCCGCGACCCATCCGCTCCAGGGCCTCGCGCTGGTTCTTCTGGTCGCCTTCCAGCGTGTAGGTCACGCGCGGGTGGTTCGCCAGGATGCCGGGCAGCACGTCCGCACGCACCGCCGCCAGAACCTCGTTCTCGTTGGCGAGCGTCGGGTCCACCTCCGCGGTCACGCTCACGATGCGCTGGCGGTCGGAGCGCTCGATCGATGCGTAGCCGCGGCCGAGGGATACCTCCGCCACGCTCGGGAACGGCACCGCGGTCCCGTCGGGCAGCCGAACCCGCATGTTCTCCACGTCGCCGAGAGAGCGCCGCTCGTCGGCGGGGTAGCGCACCATGACGCGCACGTCGTCGCGTCCGCGCTGGATGCGCTGGGCTTCCTCGCCGTAGAAGGCCTGGCGTACCTGCCGCGCCAGGTCCTGCTGGGACAGCCCCAGGGCCTCGGCCTCGGGCCGGATGCGCAGCAGCAGCTCCTGCTTGCCTTCGCGGAACGAGTCGGCCACGTCGTAGACGCCCGGGAACTCCGCCAGTGCCTGCTTCAGCTCCGCCGCGGTAGCTCGAAGGCCCTCCATCGCGGGGCCCCGCAGCTGGATGTTGATCGGCTCGCCGGTCGAGAAGAGCGTGGAGGTGAAGATCATCTCCACCGCGTCGGGCACCGCGCCCACACGCTCGCGCCAGCGGTCCGCCACCCAGCGCGCCTCGACGGGGCGACCCGAGGAGCCCACCAGCTCCACGTTGACCTCGCCCAGGTTCCCGCTGGAAGCGCCGCCGCCCTCGGGGCTGGTCGGGCTGCGGGACTGGGCGGCGCGGTAGGGCTGCTGCCCGACCGTCGCCATCACGTGACGGAAGACGTCGTCCCCGTGCTCGTTGGCGATCTCCGCCCGCACGGCCTCCGCCTCGCGTCGCAGCAGCTCGACCACCTTGGCCGTCTCCTCGGCCGGCGTGCCCTGGGGCATGGTGAGGTAGGCGGCCACGTTGTCCGCTTCGACCTGGGGCATGAAGGTGAAGCGCAGGTGGCCGCCCGCGACGAAGCCCAGGGTCAGCAGCAGGCCGGCGATCGCGGCGGCCACGGTCGTGTAGCGCCACTCGAGGCAGCGGGCGAGGAACGGCCAGTAGCGCTCATGGATGAAGCGCTCCAGTCCCGCCGCCACGCTGCTCTGGAAACGCACCCACCTGCGGCTCACCGGGTTGCCGGGGCGCTCGTCCTGCCCGCCGGTCCCGTGGGCCAGGTGCGAGGGCAGCACCAGCTTGGACTCGATCAGCGAGAAGAGCAGGGCGGCGATCACGATGATGGGGATGGTGCGCGTGAAGCGGCCGAAGGCGCCGGGCAGGAAGAGCAGGGGCGAGAACGCGGCGACGGTGGTCAGCACGCCGAAGGTCACCGGTACGGAGATCTCCTGGGTGCCCCGGATCGCGGCCCGCAGGCGGTTCGGGTCCCGTTGCTGATGGGTGTGGACGTTCTCGCCCGTCACGATGGCGTCGTCCACCAGGATGCCGAGCACCAGGATGAACGCGAAGAGCGAGAGCATGTTGATGGAGAGGTCGAACTGGGGCATCAGCCAGAGCGCCCCCAGGAACGAGACCGGCACGCCGAGCGCCACCCAGATCGCCAGCCGGAAGCGCAGGAAGAGCGCCAGCACCAGGATCACCAGCGCGAAGCCGGTGCGGCCGGCACGCAGCAGGGTGGCGCGGCGCGCGCGCAGGAGCTCCGAGGTGTCGTTCCAGACCGTGAGCTGGATGCCGTCGGGCAGTCCCGCCTGGGCCGCCGCCACGTAGCCCATCACGGTGTTCGCCACGTCGAGGGCGTTCTGCTCCCCGATCCGGTAGATCTGGACCACCACCGCCGGCCGGCCGTCGAAGCGGGCCGTGGTGTCCACGTCCTCGAAGCCGTCCACCACCGTGGCGACGTCGCCCAGGGTGAGTCGGGTCCCTTCCGCGTCGGTGAGGAGCACCAGGGACTCGAACTCCACGCCGCGGTAGGCCTGGCTCTTCGTGCGCAGCAGGATCTCGCCGCCTTCGGTCTTGACCGAGCCGCCGGGCAGGTCGAGGGATGAGCGCTGCACGGCGCGCGCCACGTCGTCGAAGGTCAGCTCGTGCCGGCGCAAGGCGGCCTCGGAAACCTCGATGGAGATTTCGTACGGACGGTCGGCTGCCAGCTCCACCAGGGTGATGTCCGGGAGGGACGCGATCTCGTCGCGCACCTGCTGGCCCAGGACTTTCAGGGTGCGCTCGTCGGCGTCGCCCCAGACCGCCACGCTGATCACCGATTCGCGGGTGACGATCTGCTCGATCACCGGCTCCTCGGCTTCTTCGGGGAAGGTGTCGATGGCGTCCACGCGGCTCTTGATGTCGTCCAGGGCGCGCTGCATGTCGGCGCTGTCGTTCAGCTCGGCCACCACCAGGCCCAGGCCCTCGCTCGCGGTGGAGCGCACGCGATCCACGCCGTCCACGCCCTGGATCTGCTCCTCGATCCGGACGCAGATCGCCTCCTCCACCTCCGCGGGCGCGGCGCCCGGGTACGGCACCCGCACCGTGATGATCTCGACCTCGACCTCCGGGAAGACCTCCTGCTTGATGCGAGGCAGGGTGAGCAGGCCCCCGAAGATGATCGAGAGCATCAGCAGGTTGGCCGCCACGTGGTTGTTGGCGAACCAGGCGATGGCGCGGTACACGGGCTAGCCTCCGGCGCCCGGCGTTCCTGCCACGCGCACCCGCATGCCGTCGGTCACGGCTTCGAGGCGCGACAGCAGCACGCGCTCGCCGGGCTCGAGGCCGCCGGCGACGACCACCTGCTCCCGGTCCCGTCGCACCACGGACACGTCGCGGAAGCGCAGGCGGTCCTCGGCGTCCACCACCAGCACCTGGTCCGAGCCGCGCAGGGCGGCGCGCGGCAGCACGATGGCGCCTTCGACCGGGCGCCCGTCGATGCGCGCCTCGACGAAGAGCCCCACGGGCAGCGGCGCCTCGTGGCTGGCGCCCCGGCGCCCGTAGGGATCGTCCACCTGCGCCACCACCGTCACCATGCGGGTGCGCGGATCGAGCTCGCCTTCGGTGCGAACCACGCGAGCGCCCCAGGAGAAGCTGCGGTCGCCGAGGCCCGCGGTCAGGGTCACCGGCGCACCGGTCGCCAGACCGTCTGCCTCGAAGTCCACGCCGAGCCCGAGGGGTGCCAGGTCCTCGTCGGGGATGGGGAGGCGGACCTCGGCGTAGTCGACGGCGTAGACCGTGGCGAGCGGCACGCCTCGGGTCACGTAGCGACCGACGTCCACGTCCGCCGTGCGCACGCGCCCGTCGTAGGGTGCCCGGATCTCGGCCCGCTCCCGGTCCAGCTCCGCCTGCTGGACCGCGGCCTCGGCGACGCGTACCGACGCGCGCGCCACCGCCGCGGCGTTCTCCGCCTCGTCTCGGGCCGCGTCGCTCGCGACGCCCTGGTCGAAGAGCTTCTGGCGGCGCTCGAAGGCCCGCTGGGCGAGTCGCGCCTCGCTGCGGCGCTGGGCCAGCTGGGCCCGGGCGCGCTCCAGGGCCACGTCGTAGTCGCGCGGGTCGAGTCGCAGCAACGGCTCGTCCGCTTCGAAGAAGCCGCCGGCCGCCAGCGCAGGCGACATCCAGGTCACCCGGCCCGCTACCTCGGCCACCAGGTCGCTCTCGGTGCGCGGTGCCACGGTCCCCTGGGTTCGGACGGAGAGGCGCAGGTCCTTCGACTCGACGACGAGGACCCGCACGAGCGGCGCCAGGATCTCGACGGTCTTCTTCACGGGGGTCGGCCGCAGGGCGACCATCAGCGCGGCGCCGAGTGCGCCGACGCCGATCAGGATCCCGGGCAGGAACCGCTGGAGCTGGCGTGTCCGCGCCGGGACGCTCGTCTCGGCCCCGGGCTCGCGGGGCGGCTCGACGGGTCGCAGTTGCTCGGCGCTCATGCTGCACCTCCCGGCTGTGGAGACAGCGGGGCGCGCAGTCCTGCCGCCACGAACGATACCATTCGCTGCAGCATGTTCTCGGTGTCGAGGGCGGGAAGCTCCACCGGCGAGAGCTCGGCCACGGGAAGCTCGATGATCGAGAGCGACTGGTGGAGCACGCCGGCGGTGTACTGGAAGCGCAGCACCACCTCGGCCGGCGGAAGCTCCGGCAGGGCCGTCATGAGCGCCTCGACGAAGCGTGTGAAGACGTCGCGGAACTGGGTCATCAGCACGTTCTTCAGCGGCTCCGAGGCGTCGCTGTAGATGCGGGCCACGAGCCGTGCCAGCAGCGAGCCCTGCTCGCCGAGGGCGTCCAGCATGTCGAGGGCGGGCTCGAGGAACGCCCGCAGGATGGCCTCCACGTCCGGCGGGGTGCCGGCCGTCTCGAGCCGGTCGAGCTGCTTCAGCCGCTCCTGGTTGACCGGGTCGAAGCGGCGCCCGATCACGGCGCGCAGCAGCTCTTCCTTGGATCCGAAGTGATAGTGGATGGCCGCCACGTTCACGCCGGCGGCGCCGGTCACCTGGCGCAGCGAGCTGGCATCGACGCCCTTCTCCGCGAACAGGCGCTCGGCGGCGTCGAGAATCCGCTCCTTGGTGGTGGCCGACGGCATCCGGGGTCCCTCGCTTCAAACGAGTGCTTGAAACATACGTTTGATCGGCGGCCCGTCAATCCGGGTTGAGAGGAAAGCGGGGAAAAATGAGGCGGCCAGAGAGCCCCCCCCGGGGGGAGAGCTATCGCTGGTGAACGAGCTCGCCCGCGACCACCACCGCGCTGACGTGGGAGGTGTACTCGAAGGGGTCCCCGTCGAAGAGCACCAGGTCCCCGAGCTTGCCCGGCTCGAGCGAGCCGAGCCGGTCGTCCACCCCGAGCACCTCGGCCGCGCCCAGGGTGATGGCACGCAGGGCGGCCTCGCGGCCCAACCCGTTGGCGGCCGCGACCGCCGCCTCGAAGAGCACGATGCGCGTCTTCGGGACGTAGGACTCGAAGCCCGAGCGGATCGCGATGCGCACCCCGGCCTGCTCCAGCCGGGCGGCGTTCTCGTAGCTGGCGTTCAGGGTCTCCGGTGCGCTCACCCGTTCCATCACCGGCCCCACCAGGACCGGGGCGCCGGCCTCGCGGATGGCGTCGGCCACGAGCCAGCCCTCGCTGGCCCCCGCCAGGGCGAAGCGCAGGTTGTACTCCCGGGCGATGCGGATGGCGGTGAGGATGTCGTCGGCCCGGTGCGCCACGAAGATCGCCGGCAGGTCGCCCGCGGCGGCGCGCGCGAGCGCCTCCTTCGCGAGGTCGCGGTCCGGCGGCTTCTCGTCCCCGCCGAAGAGGCCGCCGCCCGCGCGCCCGCGGGCCGCCGCGTACTCGCGGCCGTCGAGGAGCGCCCGGCGCAGCAGGGCGGCCGTGCCCATGCGCGTGACGGGCAGCTTGTGATCCTTGCCGTAGGTGCGCTTCGGCGCCTCGCCCAGGTTGAAGACCAGCGCCGACACCGGCCGCACCGCCATGGCGTCGGCCAGGTTGCCGTGGGTGCGGAAGATCCCCGCCTGGCCGGCAATCGGGTTCGCGGGCCCGGGCCCGGTCTGGATCAGGGTCACGCCGTGCTCGAGCTGGTAGCGCACCAGAGGATCGCTCGGGTGGAAGGCGTCGAGCGCGCGCAGGCCGGCCTGGTTGGGATCGGAGCGCTCGTCCTGGTCCTGATCGGCCGCCACGTTGTAGAGGCCCGAGAGCCCGACGCTCGTCTGGACGTCGATCAGGCCGGGCGTCGCCACCGCGGCGCGCAGCTGACGCACCGGGCCCGAAGGCGCCGGGGTCGAGGCGCGCGGTCCGACGGCGCTGACGCGCCCGTCCCGGATCACCACCCGTCCGTTCGCGATCACCGGGCCGTTCCCCGGGTGGAGCCGGTCGGCATCCACCACCAGGATCTCCGCTCCGGTCCGGCCCGCGACGAGGCCGAGACAGAGTGCCAGCAGCAGGCCGGGCGCGCGCCTCACGGGTTCCCCACGGCGAGGAAGCCGCCGGTGGCCCAGCCTTGCTGGCGCGGATCGCTGCGATCGAAGACGCGCTCCCCCTCGATCCAGGTCTCCAGCACCTTCGTCCAGACGGAGAAGGGCTCGCCGGACAGCACCACCAGGTCCGCGTCCTTGCCGGGCTCGAGGGATCCGAGGCGCTCGTCCAGACGCAGCATGCGCGCCGCCTCGAGGGTGACGGCGCGCAGGGCCGCGTCCTCGCTCATGCCGCCGCGCACGGCCAGGGCGGCCGAGCGCAGGAAGAGCCGCGAGGGCGTGATGGGATCGTCGCTGTGGATCGCCACGGGTACGCCGGCCCGCTCGAGCACGCCCCCGGTCTCGATCCCCAGCTGCGCGGCCTCGTGCTTTCCGCCCGGGCTGTCCAGCACGATGATCGAGCACGCCACGCCCCGGCGCGCGATCTCGTCCGCCACCAGCGCGCCCTCGGAGACGTGCTGGAGCACCAGGTCGAAGCCGAACTCGTCGCGCAGGCGCAGCGCCGTCAGGATGTCGTCGGCGCGGTGCGTGTGGTAGTGCACCGTGCGCGTTCCCTCGAGCACCTCGACGACGGGCTCGAGGTCGAGATCGCGCTTGCCGTCTCCGTCGCCGCCCTTCTCCCGATACTGCTGGGCGCGTACGAAGAGGTCGCGCTGCAGGGCTGCCACCTTCATGCGCGTCTGCGGCGCCTGCTTGCGTCCGCCGTACACCCGCTTCGGGTTCTCGCCGTTCGCCAGCTTCAAGCCGCCGACGCTCCCGGGGATCCGCATCTCCTCGACCGTGCGCCCGCGCAGCTTCACGTAGGCGGTCTGGCCGCCCACCACGTTGCCGCTCCCGGGCATGATGTTGGCGGTGGTGACGCCACCGGCCAGGGCCATGCGGATGCCGGGGTCACCGGGCCAGATCGCGTCGAGGGCCCGCACGCCGCTCTGCACCGGTCCGGAGGTCTCGTTGCCGTCGGCGTTGGCGGGGACGTTCGGTCGCGGGTAGAGGCCCAGGTGGGAATGGGTGTCCACCAGGCCCGGCACGATCACGTGGCCGCGGTGGTCGTGCACCACGGCGCCGCTGGGAATCCGCACGGCGTGCGCGGGCCCCACCGCGGCGAGCTTCCCGTCGTGCATCACCACGCGACCGCCCGTGATGCGGGCGCCCGAGACCGGCAGCAGGTCCGCTCCGTCGAGGACCACCACCTGCGCGCGCACGGGGGGCGCGGCGGCCAGGGCGGCGAGCGCGAGCAGGAGTCCGATCCGCACGCCGCTGCGCCGGAGTCGCGGTCCCAACCCCCGGAGACCGGTGTTCATGCAAGCCACCCCCTGGCGTCATGGTATCGTCCGGCGGGCGTCGGAGAAAACGTTCATGAGCTACTGGCGGCAGGATCCGGAGGTGGAACCCGGCTCGGTGGGGATGGACGTCGCGCGTCTCGACGCGCTGGCCGACCGCTTCCGCGAGGTCGTAGAGGCGAGCGAGCTCTTCCACGGCGCGCAGATGGCCGTCTACCGCGACGGGCGCCGGGTGCTCGACGTCGGCGGCGGGCTCGCGCGCGTGCGCACCGCGACCCCCGTCCGCCCGGACACGCTCTTCGTGACCTTCAGCGTCACCAAGGGCGTCGCGGCCCTGGTGATGCTGATGCTCTACGAGCGCGGGAAGCTCCACTTCGACGAGCCGGTGGCGAAGTACTGGCCCGAGTTCGCGAAGCAGGTGCCCGAGAAGGCGGCGATCACGATCCGACACGTGATGAGTCACCGCGGCGGATTTCCGGTCGAGCCGGCGTGGTTGACCGCGCGCTACTGGAACGACCGCGCCGCGATCCGCCGGGCCATGGAAGAGATCCCCCTCGCCTGGACTCCCGGCGAGAAGAACGGCTACCACGCCATGAACTTCGGCCACATGCTGAACGAGCTGGTGGAGCGGATCGACGGCCGGGACTGCGGCCGCTTCGCGCGGGAGGAGATCTTCGAGCCGTTGGGGATCCGCGACTTCCATCTCGGGCTGCCCGAGGACGTGGACGAGAAGCGGGTGGCCTGGTGCTACAACAGGCTCGAGCTGGACCCGGCCGCGCAGAGCGCGCAGCAGACGGGTGTGGTCTCGGGGGCGGAGGTCGTGGCCTCGGAGATGCGGGCGAGCGAGCAGGTCTACGAGCCGGATCCCGCCCGGCCCGACGCGCCACCCGAGGAGCGGCATCCCTTCAACCGGCCCACCACGTGGCGCGCAGTGCTGCCCGCCGCCGGCGGCATCGCCAGCGCCCGCGCGCTGGCGCACTTCTACGCGCCGCTGGCGCTGGGGGGCGAGCAGGGCGGCGTGAGCCTGGTCCGCCAGGAGAGCCTCGACCACGCCACGTCGCCGACCAACCGCCGCGAGGACGTGGATCGCATCATCGGGTTCAAACTGCGCTGGGGGACGGGCTGGCACATGGGGATGCACGGCCAGGGCAGCAGCCTGCGCACCTTCGGTCACGGGGGCGCGGGGGGACAGATCGGCTTCGCCGATCCCGAGCGCCGCCTGGCCTTCGGCTTCGTCTGCAACGGCCAGCGCAAGCCGGAGTTCCTGCTCTGGCGCTACAAGCTCCAGGGACAGGCGCTCCAGGCCTGCCGCGACTAGCCCCCTCCGTCGTCGCCGGACGCGGGCTCTACGCGGCCGCCCAGGCGCCGGGCCAGGAAGGCCTCGGCACGGGCGTAAAAGTCGAGCCGGTGCATGGGGCTGTCGATGCCAGCCTCGTCGTAGGCCACGTGCTGCACGTCGCGTCCCGCCTCGCGCAGCGCCTGCACAAGCTGCGCGGTGTCTCGCTCGGATGCTCGCGGATCTCCGGTGCGCCCGGCCACGAGCAGGGGCGCTCGGATCGTGTCCGTGTGGAAGAGGGGCGAGAGGCGCCGGTTCAGCGCCTCGTCGCGCACCACGTCGCCCACGCGGCGCACGAGCCGCGCGCGCATGGGCGCGAACTGCTCGGGTATCGACGACACCAGCGTCTTCAGGTTGAACGGTCCGTTCCACGAGACCCCGCAGGCGTAGAGCTCGGGCGTGAACGCGAGGCCGGCCAGCGTGGCATAGCCCCCGTAGGAGGAGCCCTGGATGCAGACCCGCTTGGAATCGGCGATCCCCTCGGACACCGCCCAGCGCACCGCGTCGGAGAGGTCGTGCTGCATGGCGCCGCGCCCCCACTGTCCGTCGCCCCGGTTCAGGAAGCGCTTGCCAAAGCCCGACGAGCCGCGGAAGTTCACCTGCAGCACGGCGTAGCCGCGGTTCGCGAGCCACTGGGCGCGCGCGTCCCAGCCCCAGTGGTCCCGTGACCAGGGTCCGCCGTGCACCAGCAGCACCAGGGGTAGCGGTCCTTCCGCCGCGCCCGGCGGCCGCGTCAGGTACGCGACGAGCTCGAGCCCGTCGCGTGCAGTCAGGATGCGCGCCTCGCGGCGCGCCAGGCGCGCGTTCTCCAGCGCGGGGCGATTCACGAACAGGAGCTCGCCGCTGCGGGTCTCCCGGTTCCAGAGCACGTAGGACGCCGGCCCGTCGTCCAGCTCGAACGCCACCAGCCACAGGCGGTCGGCGCGGTCGCGGGAGGTGACGAAGATGCGGCCGCGCCGCAGCGCGCGCAGGGCGTCCATGTCTGCCCGGATCGACGGGTCGAGCACCGCCCACTCGGGACGCGCGTACTCGAAGGACACCGCCTGCACGGCCCGGGTCCGCGGATGAAGCATCACCTGGCCGACGTCGCTGCGGGCGTCCTGGGCCAGGGTCGCGCGTTCTTCGCCCGTGGCGGCGTCGAGGATCACGAGCCGGGTCGTGTCCGTTCCGAGCGAGCTCTCCGCCACCAGGCTCGCGCCGTCGGCCGCGAAGCCGACTACGCCGCCTTCTTCCTCGAAGGGCCAGACGAGCGCGTCGCGCCAGCGATTCTCGGCGTCGCGCAGGCGCAGGGTCCGGCTGCCGCTGCGCGCGTCCACCGCCACGGCGGCGCGCACCCGCAGCTCGGCGTCGGGCAGCCAGCCCACGACGTCGCCCGGATTCTGGACGTCGAGCGAGTTGGCGCCGGTGGCCAGATCGATGCGGTGCACGTCGAAGATCCGGGGATCGCGCCGGTTCAGGGCCACCAGGATCTCGCCCGGGCGCCCGGGGTCGGTCCAGACGCTCTGGGCACGCACTTTCGGGTAGGGGGTGAGATCGCGCACGCTGCCGTCGATCACGTCGCTTGCGTAGAGGCGCCAGCTTCCGTCGCCAGCCGCGTCGCGGGCGTAGAGCAGGTGGCGCCCGTCCTCGGCCCAGCGCTGGAGCCGGACGCCGCTGCCGGCCTCGGGCGTGAGCCGTCGCTCCCGCCCCGTCGACAGCTCGCGCAGCCAGAGGTCCGAGCCCCCGTCGGGCGACGGCGCGACGAAGGAAACGCGCTTCCCGTCGGGGGCGAGCCGGGCCTGGGTGCGCGCCGGACCGGCGAAGAGCACGTGGCGCGGCACCAGCGGCGGAGGCTCGGCGGCGGCGGGCGCCGCGACGAGGCACAGCAGGATTCCCGGGATCGCAGAGCGCATCAGGGTGCGCGCTCGCGGAACGCCTCGCCGGTGACGTGCGGCGCTGCCGGGGAGGCCATGGCGGAGCAGGATACTGGCTCGACCCGCGCGGGGCACTCGGGGCTACTGGGAAGGCCACGCGAAGCGCATCTGAGCGGGCTAGCGCGGGGACGCCACGGACCAGCTGCGCTCCCCGGTCGTCCCGCGCAGCTCCACGCGGTAGGTCCCGGGTCGCAGCCAGCCCGGAGGCAGGGCCAGCTCGACCCCGGCGTCCGTTGCCTGGGGGAAGCGCTCCACCAGCTCGCGGCGACCGTCGGGCGAGCGCAGGCGCACCTCGATCTCGCCGGTCAGGCCTGCGGTGGGGACGTGCAGCACGAGCCCGTGCGGGCCGGGCCGGAAGCGCGGCGCCACGAAGGCCCTCTGCGTGCTCGCGATCCCCTCCGCGAGCTCGTCGCCGGCCTCCCGTCCGGGTCGTGCCTCGGTTCGGAGATCGTCGACGTAGCCGAGGGATTCCGGCTGCGTGCGATCCCGCTCGGTCAGCTCGCGGCGGATCGGCCCGGTGGATTCGGCCTTCGGCTGCGACGGCACTGCCGGCGCGGCGCGTTTGTCTGCCGCATCCGTCCCGGCGTCTTCGCTCGTCGCCAACGCTCCTGCGACCGGCGCGCCGGCGGCAGCCTGCCTCTTCGCGGCGGAGGGCGCGGCCGGCTTGCTCTTGGTGATGCCCTCCGCGTCCCTGGACGAACGCGGCTCCGGCGCGGGTGCCGGACGCAGGCGCTCGCGCTGGAAGCCCGAGTAGATGGCGCCCGGGTCGGCACCCGGGGCCGGCGCGGCGTCGGCCAGCTCCTGGTTCGAGCGGGCCGTGTCCTTCTCGCGCACCGCGGGCGGGACCGCTCGCGCCTCGAGCTCGGCCGCGCGCCCCTTCCCCGGCGCGTCGGCGGGTGGGGTCGGCTCCGGGGCCGGCGCCTTCCGCGCCGCCGCGCGCTCGCCGGAGAAGGCCTCGTCGCTGCGCGTGGCCTCCATGGGGGCGCGCAGCATCGGGCTCCCGACCTCGCTCGGACCCACGAGCTGCCACAGGGTCGGTGCCAGCACCAGCAGGGCCACCGCGTAGGCAAAGGCCGGATGCCAGAGCAGCCGGCGTAAGCGCCCGAGAAATCCGTCCCCACCGCCGCCGTCCGGTGTGGCGACCGCCGCCGGCTGCGCCAGCGCGGCGGGCTCGAAGGCGCGCAATGCCGACAGCTCGTCGCGGCACGACGCGCAGCGCGTCAGGTGGGAGGACAGCGCCTCGCGCTCCGCCGGTGCCAGCTGACCCGGATCTTCTCCGTAGCGCAGCAGGCGCTCGGGCTCGGGGTGCTCGCCCGCCCCCGTCGTCGCCAGGGCGAGGTGCAGCTCGGTCCATGCCCGGACCTCCGCGGCGCACGCGGCGCAGGCCGGGTAATGCGCCCGGAAGTCCTCGAACTCCTCCCGTCGCGGCGCCTCCAGGAAGGCGGCCAGGTCGATGTCGTACGCTCGTCGGCAGCTCACGCTCGCGTCACGGCCTCCAAGGGATAGGTCTTTCCGGCGGCCCGGATCGGCTCACCCATCTTCCGTCTCTGGTCCGAGCTGTGCACGCAGCAGCGCGAGGCTCTCGCGCAGGCGGCGCTTCAGGGTGCCCAGGGGGACGCCGGTGGCGTCGGCCACTTCCTGGTAGGTGCGCCCCTCGCGGTAGACGCCCTCCACCAGCAAACGTTGCTCCTCGGGCAGCTCGGCCACGGCGCGCCACAGGCCGCGGGCCTCGTCGCTCTCGGGCTCGGGTGCCGCGAC
The DNA here is from genome assembly GCA_947259215.1 of uncultured delta proteobacterium. Classification (GTDB taxonomy): domain Bacteria; phylum Myxococcota_A; class UBA9160; order UBA9160; family JAFDET01; genus CAMYLJ01. The sequence goes on along the minus strand of CAMYLJ010000022.1, from coordinate 187,650 downwards.
TGCGCGCGCGGTCTCGTCGTCCCAGGGAAGCGCTTCCTTCTCGTGGTGGCGCAGCTGGCGCTTCAGCCGGTCCACGAACTTGTTGCGCGTGATGATCTTGACGTAGCCGACGAAGGCCTGGGGATCCCGCAGGCGGCCGGCACGGGCGTTGGCGACCACGCTCGCCAGCACCTCCTGGCGCAAGTCGTCCCACTCGTCGCGGAAGTCATAGGCACGCAGCTGCGCCAGGAAGCCGGTGACGAGGCGGCTGAACTCCAGGAAGGCGAGCCGGTCGCCCGCGAGCAGGCGCTCGAGGACGGCCGGCCAGTCCGGAGCGCGCGCGGGCCCGGAGGGCATCGAGCCGCAGGCTAGCGGACGGAGCCCGAAGGGCTCCGTTTGCGGCGCAAGCCGACCCAAGACGAAGTCTTGGGCCGGCCGGCTAGCTGATCCGATTCCCGGGCCGCGGCAGACCTGTCTCGTGAAGGCAGCGCTGCCGGAGCCCGTCGAACGGGCGGCAAGGTTCGGAGCCCCGCTACTACGGGGGTGGCCTGCGGGGCGAGCCCGGGCCGTCATGGTGACGGCCCGGGCTTCCAACTTCCTGGAATCGTTGGGATTCATAAGATGTTCGAAATTCGAAATATTCAGTGTGTTTTTCGAAGTGACTGTGTGCCAGACTGCGAGCCGTGAGCGAGTTCCGCTACGAGCAGTTCTGCCCCGTCGCCCGGGCCTGCGAGATGCTGGCCTCGCGCTGGACCCTGCTGATCGTCCGGGATCTGCTGGCGGGCCCCCTGCGCTTCTCCGATCTCCAGCGCGCGCTGCCCGGGGTGAGCTCCAGCGTGCTGGCCGACCGGCTCGCCAGTCTGGAGGAGGAGGGCCTGGTGGAGCGGCGCGAGCTGCCCCCGCCGGCGGCCTCCAGCGTGTACGCGCTCAGCGAGAACGGGCGCGCCCTCGAGCCGGCGCTGAACGAGCTGATGCGCTGGGGCGTGCGCTTCATGACGCGCTCGCGCCCGGAGGATCACCTCGAGCCGCGCTGGGTGCCTCTCCGCCTGCGCGCCTTCGCGCGCAGCGGGCCGACGCCGCCCCACACCGTGGAGGTGCGGGTGCGCGCCGAGCCGGAGCCGTTGGTGGTGCGCGTGTGCGGAGGTCCCGGCGGCGCTCGGGTCGAGGCGGGCCCGGGGCCCGCGGACGCGGTGCTCGAGGCCGGGCCGCGCGCCGTGCTCGGTCTCGTCACGGGCCTGCTCGCGCCCGCGCAGGCCGTCGCGCTGGGCCAGGCGCGCATCGCAGGCGATCCCGCCGTCATCGAGGAGCTCCCGCAGCTCTTCGAGATGGATCTCGGAACCCCCAACCCAAGCTGATCCAGGAGTCGCCATGATCATTCACGGAGTGAACGCATCCCCCTTCGTCCGCAAGGTCATCGTCGCGCTGGCGGTGAAGGGGCTCGACTACGAGCTCAATCCCGTCATGCCCATCGGCGTGTCCGACGAGTACAAGCAGAAGAGCCCGCTCGGGAAGATCCCGTGCCTGGAGGACGGCGACTACCTGCTGCCCGACTCGTCGTGCATCATCCAGTACCTGGAGGCGCTCCAGCCGGAGCCGGCGCTCTACCCCTCGGACCCGAAGCAGCGCGGCCGCGCGCTCTGGTACGAGGAGTACGCCGACACGAAGCTCGTCGAGACGGTCGGTCCGGTGTTCTTCGAGCGGGTGGTCAAGAAACAGATCATGAAGGCGGAGCCCGACGAGGAGCGGGCGGCCAAGGTGATCGCCGAGGACGTGCCGCCGGTCTTCGACTACCTGGAGGGCGAGGTGCCCGACAGCGGCGACGGCATCGTCGGAGGCCGCTTCTCCATCGCGGACATCGCGCTGGGAAGCGGACTCGTGAACGCGCGCCATGGTGGGCTCACGGTCGACGCCGCGCGCTGGCCCCGGCTGGCCGCCTACGCGGCCGCGGTGCACGGCAACCCGTACTTCAAGCCGATCATCGAGCAGGAGACCGCCCAGCTCGGCGGCTAGTAGCGGAGAGCGGACGGCCCCCGCGCGCAGCGGGGGCCGTCCGGACCCTTCCGGAGGAACCGGCACGCGCCGCGAAGGCTAGGACTTCGGCCCGCTCGGGACGTCCTGGAAGGGGACTTCCTTGTCGACACGCATCTCCGGCGGCAGCCGCAGAATTCGCTCCGCGATGATGTTGCGCAGGATCTCGTCGGTGCCGCCCGCCAGGCGCCCGCCCGGCGCGCCGAGGTACTGGCGCTGCCAGTCTCCGCTGGTGAGGCCGGCGGCGCCCTGGAGGTCGAGGGCGAAGCCCGACATCTCCTGGCGCAGGCGTGCGCCGACGAGCTTGCCCATGGAGTTCTCCGGGCCGGGCGTCGTCCCGCGCGAGAGCGCCGTCAGGGTCCGGTAGCGCGTGTACTCCAGACCCTTCTGGCGCACGTAGAAGTCCGCCAGCTGCTGGCGTACCGCGGGATCGTCGATGGCCCGTCCGCCCTCGATCTCCACCTCCCGGGTCAGCTCCAGCAGGTGCCGCAAGCCGGGGCCGCCGGCGGCGCCGCCGCCGAGGGCGGCGCGTTCGTTCATGAGCGTCGTGATGGCGCCGCGCCAACCGTCGTTCACCTCGCCGACGCGTCCCGCGTCGGGCACGCGCACGTCGTTGAAGAAGACCTCGTTGAAAGCCGCGGCGCCGTTCATCTGCTGGATGGCCCGGATCTCGACCCCGGGCGCCTGCATGTCCACGATGAAGTAGGTGATGCCGGCGTGCTTCGGCGCCGTGGGGTCGGTCCGCGTCACGATCATGCCGAAGGCGCAGTAGTGGGCGCCTGAGGTCCAGATCTTCTGGCCGTTCAGGACCCAGTCGTCGCCGTCGCGCACGGCGGTCGTGCGCAGCGCCGCCAGGTCCGATCCGGCTCCGGGCTCGCTGAAGAGCTGGCACCAGATCTCGTCCCCGCGCAGCAGGGGCTGCACGTAGCGGCTCTTCTGGGCCTCGGTGCCGTGCTTCAGGATCGTCGGGCCGAGCATGCCCTGGCCGATCGTGAAGATGTTGGGCGGCGTGCGGTAGCGCGCCTCCTCCTGGTTCCAGATCACGTTCTGGATGGGCGTCGCCGCGCGGCCGCCGTACTCGACAGGCCAGGTGATGCAGGCCCAGCCCGCGTCGGCCTTCTTCGCCTGCCAGGCCTGGGCGCGCTTCACGGCCTCGGGGTCGCGAGCCTCGGGCAGGGGCTTGGTCTCGCCAGGCCCGAGGCGGCCTTCGGCGTGGGCTTCGAGCCAGGCGTGCGCCTCCTCGCGAAAGGCGGCCTCCTCGGGGGTGTCGTTGAAATCCATCGCGCGCTCCGCCCCGACCCCCGCTTCCACCTGTACCAGAGGCGCCGCAGCGGGGTCCAGTCCGGTCTACGGCTTCACGTCGACGGCTTCGCCCTCGCGCCGACCGGACTCGTAGGCGGCGTCGATCACCGTCTGGCACCAGAGCGCCTCGCGGCGATTGGGGTGCGCGTGGCGCGGATCGGCCATGGCGCGGGCGAAGGCGTCGAGCACCGCGGGGAACCAGGTGGCGTGGTAGGAGTCGTCCGGGGCGTCTGCGTCCACCGGCAGCTCGCGATTCCCGCCCGGCGAGATCAGCGCGACGCGCGTGTCCTCGATGCGGAGCGCGCCGGCGTCGCCTTCGACGCGTACGCGGGTGCGGCGCTCCACGGCGGCCCAGGTGAGGCGGAGGCGCGCGCTGGCACCACCCGCGTACTCGACGCGCGCGTCCACGGTGTCCTCCACGTTCGCCCCGGTCCAGCGCCGCGTCTCGACGTTCGCGCTGACGCGCACCGGGTCCGGATCGCCCAGCAGGCGACCCGCCAGGTAGAGCTGGTGCCAGCCGTGGTCCACCAGGATGCCGCCGCCCGCGGTCCGGGCGTCGAGCCGCCACACGGCCCCGCCCGCCGGCTGGGTGCGTTCCGTCACGAACTCGACGGCCCGCGGCGCGCCGATGGCGCCCTCCGCGATGGCCTCGCGGGCGGTGCGGAACGCCGGGGCGTGGTGCCAGTTGTGCACCACCACGAGCGCGCGCTCCGCCGCGTCAGCGGCTGCGTGGGCACGGCGGGCCTGCTCCGGGTCGAGCGCCAGCGGCTTCTCCACCAGCACGTGCAAGCCGGCCGCGAAGGCGCGTTCCAGCGCGGGCAGGTGATCGCCCGGCGGGCTCGCCACGTCGACGAAGTCGAGCCGCTCGTCCGCGAGGAGTGCGTCCACGTCGGCGTAGAGCGCCACGTCCTCTCCGAGGGCGCGCCGGGCGCGCTCGCGCGCCTGCGGATCGGGATCGCAGACGGCGTGGATGGCGAAGCGGGGGTCGCGCCGGTAGCCGGGCAGGTGCCCGCGCTCGGCCACCCCGCCGAAGCCCACCAGGGCGCCGGCCAGGGAGGGGCTCATCGGATCTCGGGAGCGAGCTCCGCCAGGACCGACTCGAAGAGGTCGAGTCCGGCGTCCGCTTCCTCCTCGCTGATCACGAGGGGCGGGTTGATACGCACCCGGGGCCCGTAGGCCATCACGAGCAGGCCGCGCTCGGCGCAGGTGGTGTAGATGCGCTCGGTGACGCTGGCCGGCAGCGGCTCGCCGCTCTCGCCCACGAGGTCGAGACCCAGCAGCAGGCCCTTGCCGCGCACGTCGCCCACGAAGGGGAAGCGCTCGCGCAGGGTCTCGAGCCGCACCAGCATGTGCGCGCCCACGCGGCGCGAGTTCTCCACCAGCTTTTCGTCGAGGATGGTCTCCACCGTGGCCAGCGCGGCGGCGGCGGCCAGCGGATTGCCCCCGACCGACGAGGAGGACGAAGACGGCTTCGACCAGGGATGCGAGTCGGCAGTGACGTCGTCGGTCGCGATCACAGCCGTGACCGGGAAGCCGCCCCCGAAGCCCTTTCCGATGGTGACGATGTCCGGGAGCGTGTCCGTGTGCTCGAAGCCGAACATCTCGCCCGTGCGGCCGAAGCCGGTGATCATCTCGTCCACGATCAGCAGCGCGTCGAGATCCTTCGCCATCTGGGCGATGGCGGGCAGCCACTCGGGCGGGGGCACCACGTTGCCCGCGGTGCCTTGGATCGGCTCGACCAGGACCGCGGCGATGGAGCCGAGGCAGGCCGCCTCGATCTGCTGTCGCGCCACGTCCACACACGCCAGGCCGCAGCCGGGATACGTCTGCTTGAGCGGGCAGTGTGCGCAATCCGCGTACGGCACCAGGTGGGTGCCCGGCGCCAACGGACCCCAGCCGCGCTTGAAGGGATCGCCGATCAGCGGCAGCACGCCGCCGGTCTTGCCGTGGAAGCCGCCCCAGAAGGCGACCACCTCGAACTTGCCGGTGTGGGCCTTGGCCAGGCGCAAAGCCGCCTCGACGGCCTCGGAGCCACCGGAGTAGAGCTGCACGCGCCGCAGCGGCTCCGGCAAGAGCCCCGCCAGCAGCTTCAGCAACGCCAGGCGGGGTGCGCTGGTGAAGGAGCCGATCGAGATCTTGCCCGCCTGGTTGGCCAGCGCCTGCACCCAGCGCGGGTGGCTGTGCCCCAGGCTCGCCACGCCGACGCCCGCCATGAAGTCCAGGTAGCTGCGACCGTCCGCGTCCTCGATCACGCAGCCGCGCGCGGACTCCATCGCCACGCCGGCCAGGGTGGCCAGACGTTGGATGCCGGGCGCGAGCCACTGCTGCTCGTCGCTCACCAGCTTGTCGGATTCGGGACCGGAGATCCTACTCACGACGGGTGGGGATGTAGCACTTCGTCCCGCGGGGCGCCCAGCCGCGTCCACAGGTGGGTGGCGATCGCCTCGGCCGCAGCGTCGCGGCAGCGGGAGAAGGACGGCCAGTCGTTGACGTCCACCAGCGCGGCCGCGCCTGCGTCATCCACTACGAGGTCGCCGCCGTAGACGGCCAGACCGAGGGCGTGCGCGGCGCGGTCGGCGATCTCCCGCCAGTCCGGGTGGGCGCACGCCACCTCGCTCCCGGACTCATCGAAGAGCCGGAAGAACGGCGTGCCGCGCACGGCGTAGAACTTGAGCGTGCGACCCGGCGCGTGGGCCTCGAGCACCGCACGCGGCACGCCGTGGGCCGCGAGTCGCTCCAGGGCCCCCCGTGCAGCCGCCGCGTCGGCGGCGTGCGACACATCCCCCGGCTGGGTGGCGTGCACGTCGCCGCGCTTCACCCAGGCGCCGGCGGGCAACGCGTCGAGCCACGCCAGGGCCTCCGGGTCGGGGGCGCCCGAGTCGACGAGCCGCGCCGCGGGGCGCGGCAGGCCGGCCTGCTCGAGGATCGGCACCATGCGCACGCGGTGGCAGTTCAGGATGGCGTCCGCCCCGTGGACCAGCGGGATCCCCCGTGCGGCCAGCTGGCGCAGGCCGTCGAGCGCGGCGGGCCCCTGGCACATGGCGAAGACCAGCGCGCAGCCGTCGAAGGCCGCGGGCTTCGCGTCGGGCTCCACGATCTCCACGCGCGCGCCCCGGGCGACGAGGGCGCGGCCCGTGGCCTCCAGGATGGCGCGGTCCGCCGCCAGGAAGCGCCCCGGCGAGTAGACCGCTTCGCGCGCCACCCCCACGCAGCGCGGCGCGCGCGTCACGACGCGGCTCCCAGCAGGCGCTCCGCCTCGCCGAGGTCGTCGGCTCGATCCACGTCCACCACCTCGCCCAGCGGATACGCGCGCAGGAGCACGCCCGCCGTGACGAGCCCCGACAGGTGCTGGCGCAGGGCGCCCAGTCCTTCGGCGAGGGCGCGCTCCGCCGAGGCAAAGGCGCGCTCGGGCAGACAGTAGAGTCCCGCCGTCGCCCAGGGGCTCGCCTCGGCGCCCGGCCCGATGGCCCGGATGCGCCGCGTGTCTTCGTCGAACGCCACGCGCAGGGGGCGGTCGTCGTCGCGGCGGTCGCTGACGCCGATCAGTCCCTCCTCCGATGCGAGGTCGCGAAGCGCGCGGCCGAACCCGCGGGCGGCGCCGGGCGGGAAGACGCCGTCCACCATGGCGACGAGCGCGCGCGGCGCATCCAGGAGATGGGGCGCCACGACGCCGAAGGTCTCCAGGCTCGAGGCCGTGGTGCGGCGGACGAGGCTCACCGGGAGCGGCGGATCCTCGAGCGCCAGCGCCTTCTCGACCGCGGCGGCGTGAGCGTCGTTCACCACCACCACCGCGTCCTCGGCGCCCGCATCGCGCACGGCCGCCAGCGCGTGGAGGAGGAGCGGGCGGCCGGCCACCGGCACCAGGGACTTCGGTTGCTCGACGCCGTCGGCGCGCAGCCGTTCCCCGAGGCCCGCTGCCAGGACGCCGGCCCTCACCGGGCCGGCTCCGGGTCGAAGGCATCGACGCTGGCCACCACCGCGTCCACCTCGAGGAGCCTCGCGTCGCCCGGGTCGAGACCCGAGGGATCGGTCACCCAGACCGCGCGGGCTCCTGCCGCGCGCGCCGCGGCGGCGTCGCGGTCGAGGCGGTCGCCCACCACCGCCGTGCGCTCGGCCGCGACGCCCAGCTTGGCCAGGGCCGGCTCGAGGATGCGCGGGTCCGGCTTCCAGAAGCCGACCTCGCTCGAGTCGACGATCGCGACGAAGAGTCCGTCCAGTCCCTCTTCCGCCAGCAGCCGCCGCGAGTTGCCGCAGCCGTTGGAGACGACCGCCAGCGGCAGCCGGCGGGCGAGGCGTTCGAGGAGTCCGCGGCGGCCGCGCAGCGCGGACGCGGTCTCGGCGACGAAGTCGCCGTGCAGCCGGGCCGAGAGCGTCGCGTCGGCCAGCCCGGCCGCGGCGAGCTGGGCGTCCAGGTGCACCCGCACCATCTCCGACAGCCCCAGGTCGGCCGCTCGCGGGTGGGCGAGCAGCGCCTGCTCGCCGGCCTCGAGCGCGGCGTCCACGCGCTCGGCGGGTGCGCCCGCCGCTGCCAGCAGCGCCCGGAAACGCTGGCCCCAGGAGCCCCCGTCGTGGTCGAGCGTTCCGCCCAGGTCGAAGACCAGTGCCTCGATCGGCGCCCGCTCGCGGCCGCTCGGGCCCACCAGGGCGAGGTCGTCGCCGCGCCAGCGGACGCCGGCGCTCAGGCCCACCGTCGGTCGCCCGCCCCCGGCGCGGCGGGGTCCTCGCCGTCGCGATGGGGGGGCCACTCCTTCAGGCGCAAGGCGACGAGCAGCACGGCGAAGGCGTTGCTGCCGATCGCCGCAGCCCACACGAACCAGTGGAGCTTGCCGATCGCCGCCAGCACGACCGCGCCGTAGGCGAAGTCCCGGCTGGCGAAGCTCTCGTAAAAGTGGTGCAGGGTCTCGCTGCGGCCGCTGCGATCGAGCCAGGCCGAGTACCAGAAGCCCGCCGCCGTGGCGAGGACCAGCCCGACGAGCGCCGCGCCCACGACGAACCGGATCACCCCGTCGGGGTCGGCTCGCAGGCTCGTGTACCCGATGGCCAGGAAGACGGCGCCGTTGGTCAGGTTGTCGCCGATCAGGTCGAGGGTGCCGCCCAGGCTGCTGGTGCGCAGGGACAGGCGCGCCACTTCTCCGTCGCAGCCGTCGAGGATCGTCGAGAACACGAAGAGCAGCGCGCCGAAGACCTGCACGGCCACGTGGCTGGAGAGCAGCAGCCCGGCGCCGATCAGGCCGACGAGCGTCGCGACCCCAGTGATCCAGTTCGGGTGCACGCCGCGCCGCACCAGCGGGACGGAGATCCGCTTGGAGAGGCGCCGGTCGACGTGGCGGGCGAAGAAGCCGTCGGTGGGTCGGGTCAGCTCGGCGAGCATCGCGTCGGAGATCGCGTCGGCCTGGCCGAGGCTGCGCACACGCTGGCAGCGGCCCTCCTCGATCTCCAGCTCGTGCAGGCGCTCCTCGGCCTTCCACTGCTCCGCCAGGGCCGCCAGGGCGTCGGCGTCGCGCGGGGGGGCCGTGCCTGCGGGCGCCACGAGCGCGGCCGGGCCGTCCTTGCCCGCCGGCGCGATGGCGCCCGGCTCCTCGCTGGCCACCTCCAGCAGCGCGCGTATGGCCTCGGGCTCGAGCAGCGCGTCGCCGGCCACCCAGAGCTCGCGGGTGCCGTCGGGGCGGCCATCCGCCAGGGGCACGCCCTCGCGGGCCAGTGCCCGGCGGGTGCGCTCTCCGAGCCCGAGCCCGGCGATCTCCCAGCGGGGGTTGCCCTCTGCCGGCACCAGACGTGCCTTCATCGCGTCGCCTCCGCGGAGCTGCTGGCCGCAGGCCCGGGGCCGGGGGGCGCCCTGTGGATCGTCCGTAACCGAAGCATGGAGAGACGCGTCCATGTACCGCATTTCCCCCCGGCATCCCAGCAGATGCCGGTCCGGGGAGCAAGCGGAGTGAGGCCCCAGTGAATCCCTCGGGGGACGAACGGCGTTGCCCGGGCTGCGTGATAGCATCCGAAACGTTCGAGTCCTCCGGCCGTCCCACCATGCTTCCGAGGACCCACCGCATGAGTCCGCCCATAGCTCCCGCTCACCGCCGACCGGCCTTGGTACTCGCTGTCATGCTGCTGACAGCAGGCTCCGCGGGGACGGCATCCGGGCAGGACGTGCTCGCCTCCAGCGGGGCCGACGACGGGCTGACCCTGGCCGGCGCGGTGTCGCGGGCGCTCCAGGACGGCTTCGTGGCGCGGATCGCGCGCCTGACCTCCGGGCAAGCGGAGGATGCCTACAAGGAGATGCGGGGGACGTACCTCCCGCACCTGTGGATCACCAGCGGCGCGGGCTACTCGAACCAGTTCGAGACGAGCCTGATCGCCTTCGACAAGGACCTCAAGCCGAGCGAGTTCGGCATCTCCTCCCTCTCCAACAACGATGGCTGGTTCAACATGTTCGTCGACCAGCTGCTCGTCGACGTGAGGCAGTGGCGTCTGATCGAGCGCGAGAAGCTCGCCGCCGAGGTGGGCCAGATCTCGGAGAAGCAGGAGCACGAGAAGGTCGCCCTCGACGTGACGCGCAAGTTCGCCGAAGTGGTGCGATTGCAGCGCCAGTCGGAGCACGCCGGGGCGCAGCTCGAGCAGGCGCGCTGGCTCGACGATCAGGCGCGAACCCAGTTCGAGGCGGGCAACGCCCTGGCGAGCGAGCGCGAGATTGCGGCCGTGTACCTGGTCGAGAGCGAGATCGAGGCCCGCGTGCGGCAGGCGGAGGCCCAGGACGCCCTGGCCGCCTTGTGGCTGGCGGTGGCCGGCCCGGAGCAGTCCGGAGCCCCGGTGCGGGTGTCGGAGACGAGCCTGCCGGATCCCACCCCGGACCTCTCCCCGGCGGCGGCCGAGGAGGCGATCGCCGGCTCCCCGGAGCTGCGGGTGCTGGAGCTGAAGCGCCGGATGGAGCAGGCCAGCCTCGGTGCCGCGGGCGCGGAGCGGCTCCCGACCCTGGGCATGAGGGCCGGCTACACTCACTTCGGGACCAATCGCTTCGATCTCTACAAGGACGAGTGGCGGATCGCCATCGACTTCCGGATTCCGCTCTTCGATGGCTTCGAGGCCAAGAACGCCATCGCCGGCGCGACCAAGGGGGTGGAGATCGCCCGGCTGCGCTACCAATCGTTGTTCGAGATCAAGCGCAACCGGGTCCGGGAGCTGGACCGCAAGCTGAGCACGGCCGGCGAACGCCTCAAGCTGGCCCGACGGCGTGCGCAGAGCTCCCACGAGCGGATGCGTCTCAGCGACCTGCGTCTGAAGGCGGGCCAGGCCTCGCTGGAAGAGGCCCTCTCGGCCCGGGAGCGTGCCGCGCGGGACGCCCAAGAGGCCACCAACCTGTTCTTCACGCGATTCGACCTGTGGACCAGCATGCAGCACGAGATGGGCCGCCTGGTGTCGTCCGTCCGCGGACCGGGAGCCGCCGGCTCGGCGCCTTGATGCGCGCCGGGTCCCTCCACGCGTGATGCTCGATCGACGCCTCGTCCTCGCCGGAATCGCTGCGGCCCTGCTCGGGCTGTGGTGGCTCACGCGCGGGCCCGCGCTGCCGGTGGTCGCGGCGGAGGTGGGCGAGGGCCCCCTCTCCATGCGGGTCGTCACCAACGGCAGCGTGGAGCCGGTGGAGGAGGAGGCCATCCGCGCGCGTCTGGCGGGGCGCATCCTGGAGATCCCCGAGCCAGGCACCGAGGTGTCCGAGGGCGACGTGGTGGTGCGCTTCGACGACGGGCCCGTCGCCTCCGAGCTCTCGAAGGCGCGCTCCGAGCGGCTGACCGCCGAAGAGTCGCTGCGCGAGGCGCGCTCCCGCTACGTGCGCGAGCGCGAGCGGGCCAAGACGGACCGCCAGCTCTTCGAGCAGGGCGCGATCACCAAGGCGCGCTGGGCCGTCACCCAGGCCGACCTGCGCGACGCCCGCGAGCGCGTCGGCTACCTGGAGCAGGACGTCCCGCTCCGGATCGAATCCCTGGATCTGCGCATCCAGGACCTGGAGGCGCAGCGGGAGGCGGCGGTGGTGCGCGCGCCGTTCTCGGGCAGCGTCTACCGCACCGAACGGCGCAAGGGCGAGCTGGCGGGCGTCGGCGATCCCCTGCTCTGGATCGCGGACCTCGGTCGCCTGCGCGTGCGCGCGAACATCGACCAGGTGGACCTCGGGCGCGTGGCCGAGGGGCAGCTGGTGCGGATCACGTCCAACGCGTTCGCGGAGCGCAGCTGGTCGGGGCGCATGGTCGAGGTCATCCCGCGCGTGGTGGTGAAGCAGAGCCGCACGGTGTCGGAGGCCCTGGCGCGGGTGGAGCCGCCCACCGACGGCCTCGTCCCCGGCATGACCGTGGACGTCGAGGTGATCGTGGCGGAGACCGAGCTGGCGCTTCAAGTGCCCGCGGAGGCGGTCTTCGCCGCGCGCAGCGAGCCCTTCGTGTTCCGCGTCTTGCGCGGCCGGGCGCGACGCACCCCGGTGCGGCTGGGTCTCGAAACCGTGACCGCGGTGGAGGTGCTCGAGGGAGTCGAGCCCGGCGACCGCGTCGTGCTGGGTCCGGCCCGCGGGCTGGGCGACGGCGATCGCGTGGAGGTCCAGCTTCGCAATGGCCGCCCGTGACGCCAGATCCTGGGCGGTCCGGCTGCGCGACGTCCACCGCGTCTACAGCCGGAGCGGAGCGCCGGTCCCCGCCCTGCGCGGGATCGACGTGGACGTCGCCGAGGGCGAGTTCACCGCCATCATGGGCCCGTCGGGCTCGGGCAAGTCGACCCTGCTGCACATCCTCGGGCTGGTGGATACGGACTACGAGGGCAGCTACGAGTTCTGCGGTCGTCGGGTCTCCGGCTTCAGCTCCGACGAGCTGGCGCCCGTGCGCAACCGCGAGATCGGGTTCGTGTTCCAGGCCTTCCACCTGCTGCCGCAGCTCTCCATCCTGGACAACGCGGCGCTCCCGGCCCTCTACGCCCGCGACCGCACGCGCGAGGACTGCTTCGATACGGCGCGGGCGCGGCTCGAGGAGATGGGCCTCGGCGACCGGCTCGAGCACAAGCCGACCGAGCTCTCGATCGGCCAGCGCCAGCGCGCCGCCATTGCGCGATCGCTGGTGAACCGGCCTCGGGTGCTGCTGGCCGACGAGCCGACCGGCGCCCTCGACAGCAAGACGGCCCAGGAGATCATGGACATCCTGGGCGAGCTTCACCTACGGGGATCGACGTTGATCCTCATCACCCACGACCGCGAGGTGGCCGAGTCCGCCGAGCGCGTCATCCACGTGCGCGATGGCCAGATACACGACGGAGTGGCTTAAACAGCTGCTGAGCTTCGCGTGGGACGGCCTGGCCGGCCAGCGCGGACGCTCGGCCCTCACGGTGCTGGGCATGGCCATCGGCACGGCCAGCGTGGTGGTGGTGGTGTCCATCGGCCTGGTGGGCCGGGACTACGTGGTCAGCCTGATCGAGGGCGTGGGCTCGAACCTGGTCTTCGCGTACGGCACCGGGGACGGCATCAATCCCGAAGAGCTGGACTTCGCCGACGTGGACGTGCTGCGCAATGAGGTGCCCGGCATCTCGGGCATCGCGCCGGTCCTCGACGAGTCCGTCACGATCTCGGTGCGGGGCCAGCCGCGGCCCCTGACCGTGCTGGGCACGACGCCCTCCTACGCCGACGTGCGCAACATGCTGGTGGAGTGGGGACGCTTCCACACGGAGCGCGAGGACGCGAACGGAGAGAAGGTGGTCCTGCTCTCGAAGGAGCTTGCCGACAAGCTCTACGGCGGCGCGCCTCCGGCGGGCGAGACCCTGCGCCTGTTCGACCTGCGCTTCCAGATCATCGGCGTCTTCCGCGAGGGCGTCGAGAGCGCGGCGGCGGTGAACCGGAGCGAGGTGTCGGGTCTGACGGTGATCGTGCCCTTCGAGACGCTCCGCAACGTCTCGCCGGTGCGCGACATCGACGTGGTCTACATGCAGGCCGTGAGCCCCTCGGCGGTGCCCGCCGTGGTGCAGCGGGTGCGCGACATCATCGCGTCCCGCCACCGGAACATCGAGAACTTCAAGGTCGAGTCCCTGGAGCAGTACCTCGTGCTGGCGGAGAAGGTGTCCTCGGCCCTCACCGCCGTGCTGATCGCGATCGCCGCCGTGTCGCTGCTGGTGGGCGGGATCGGGATCATGAACATCATGCTCGTCACCGTGAGCGAGCGCACCCGGGACATCGGCATCCGGCTGGCCCTCGGTGCGCGCCGGCGCGACATCCTGATCCAGTTCCTGATGGAGGCCGGCATCCTGAGCGTGCTGGGCGGCACGCTCGGGATCCTGCTGGGGGCCGGCGGTCCGCTCTGGGCCGGCGCGGCCTACGACATGCCGGTGCCGATCTCCCTGCTGTCGGTGATCGTCGCCCTGGCGGTGGCGCTCTTCGTCGGGCTCTTCTTCGGCATCGTGCCGGCCCGGCGGGCTTCCGACATGAACGTGGTCGACGCGCTCGCCTACGAGTAGCGCCGGCGAGGGGTCCCGATGCTTCCCTACGCGCGTCCTTCGATCACCGACGCCGAAGTCGCCGAAGTCGAGGAGTGCCTGCGCTCCGGCTGGCTCTCGACCGGCCCGCGCGCCCGGCGCTTCGAGGACCTGCACCTGGCGCTGCTGGCGGCGGGCGTCGGTCCCGGCGACGAGGTGATCACGACCCCGATGACCTGGGTCTCCACCGGCAACGTCATCCTGCACGCGGGTGCCCGCCCGGTCTTCGTCGACGTGGAGCCGGACACCCTGAACCTGGACGCCAGCCGCGTCGAGGCGGCGCTGACGCCCCGCACGCGCGCGCTCCTGCCCGTGCACTTCGCCGGCCAGCCTTGCGACGAGGACGCGCTCCTCGACATCTGCCGCCGGCACGGGCTCGCGCTGGTGGAGGACGCCGCCCACGCGCTGGGTGCGTCCTACAAGGGCCGGACGATCGGGACGATCGGCGACCTCACCATGTTCAGCTTCCACCCCGCCAAGAACCTCACCACCGGCGAAGGCGGCGCGGTGGTGACCGACGACGACGAGCGCGCGGCGCGCATGCGCCGGCTGCGCTTCCACGGCATCGATCAGAGCCCCGATGCGCGTTCCAGCGGGCGCGGTCCGGGCTCCTACGAGCTGCTGGAGGCCGGCTTCAAGTACAACTTCACCGACCTGCAGGCGGCCATCGGGCTCCAACAGCTCGCGCGGCTCGACGCGCTCAACGCCCGCCGCGCCCAGCTGGCGAAGCTCTACCGCGCGCGCCTGGCCGACGTTCGGCACGTGGAGCCCCTGGGCACCGCCGCCTACGAGCACGTGCACGCCTGGCACATCCTGGTGGTGAAGGTCGATCCCGACGCCCTCTCCATCGGCAGGGACGGCGTGATCGACGCCTTGCGCGAGGCGGGGGTCGGCGCCGGCCTGCACTTCGTGCCCCTCCACCTGCTGAAGCTCTACCGCGACGACGTCGATCCGGCGTCGCTGCCGGCGGCAACCGAGGCCGACCGGCGCATCCTGACCCTGCCGCTGTTTCCGGACATGACCGACGCCGACGTAGACTTCGTGGTGGAGACCCTGGGGCGGGTGCTCCGGGAGGCCGCACGATGAGCGCTGCGAGCGACACGACCCCGGAGATCTCGGTGGTCGTCCCGGTCTTCAACGAGGAGGCCAGCCTGGCCGAGCTGCGCGAGCGGATCGGGAAGGTGCTGGAGGGGGAGCGCTACGAGCTGGTCCTGGTGGACGACGGGTCGAGCGACCGCTCGCTCGAGATCCTGCGCCAGCTGGCCGCGGAGCATCCCGAGGTGGTGGTGGTGGAGCTGGCGCGAAACTACGGCCAGCACCAGGCGGTGCTGGCTGGGTTCACCCAGGTTCGCGGGCGCTACGTCGTCACCCTGGACGCGGACCTCCAGAATCCGCCCGAAGAGATCCCGCGCATCCTGACGGAGCTGCGCGCCGGACACGACGCAGTCGGCTCCGTGCGCGTGCGCCGCAACGACCCCTGGCTGCGCAAGCAGCTCTCGGCGCTGGTGAACCGCGTCACCACCGCCAGCATCGGGGTGGGGATGAGCGACTACGGCTGCATGCTGCGCGGTTACAGCGCTGAACTGGCGGCGGAGATCGCCCTGCTGGCCGAGCACTCGCCCTTCCTGCCCGCCCTGGCGACCACCCTGGCCCGCAACGCCACCGAGATCGAGGTGGCGCACCTGGAGCGGGAGGAGGGGCACTCCAAGTACTCCCCGCTGCGTCTGATGCGGCTGGCCGCCGACCTGATGACCGGGTTCTCGCTGCTACCGATCCAGCTGGTGAGCCTTACCGGGATCGCGATCGCGTTGCTGGGCGTGGGCTTCGCCGCCTTCCTGCTGGTGCGCCGCGTGGTGGTCGGGCCCGAGGTGGAGGGCGTCTTCACGCTGTTCGCAATCCTGTTCGCGTTCATCGGCGTGCTGATGCTGGGCGTCGGCGTGGTCGGCGAGTACGTGGCGCGCATCTACGCCGAGGTGCGGCGCCGGCCCAACTTCCGCATCCGCGAGGTCCGCTCGCGCGGGCGTCCGACCCGGGACGCGTGAGCATTCCCGCGCGTTGCGTGGTCTGCGCCTACCAGGAGGTGGGCCACGCCGCGCTCTCGGAGCTGATCGAGCTGGGCGTGGAGATCCCGCTGGTGGTGACCCACGCCGACGACCCCGGCGAGGAGCGCTGGTTCGGCTCGGTGGCGGACCTCGCCGTGGGCGCCGGGATCCCGGTCCTCGTCCCCGACGATCCGAACGCCCCCGACGTGGTGGAGACGCTCACCAAAGCGCGACCCGACCTGCTCTTCTCGTTCTACTTCCGCAAGCTGCTGCGGCCGCCGATCCTGGAGCTGCCCCGGCTCGGCGCCCTCAACCTGCACGGCTCGCTGTTGCCTCACTACCGCGGCCGCGCGCCGGTGAACTGGGCGATCCTGCACGGCGAGTCCGAGACGGGCGTGACGCTCCACTACATGGACGCGAAGCCGGACCACGGCGACGTGGTGGGCCGCCGCGCCGTCGCGATCGAGCGGGACGACACGGCGCTCAGCGTGACGCGCAAGCTGGCGGCGGCCGGCCGCGTCCTGCTGCGCGAGATGGTGCCGCGGCTGGCCGCAGGGACCGCGCCGCGCGAGCCTCAGGACCACGTCGCGGCGCGCTACTTCGGCGGGCGCTCTGCCGCCGACGGCGAGATCGACTGGGCCCAGCCGGCGGAGTCGATCCGCAACCTGGTGCGCGCGGTCACCCGTCCGTGGCCCGGCGCCTTCGGGGAGATCGCCGGCCGGCGCGTCTTCGTGTGGTGGGCCGAGGTGCGCTCGGGAAGCGCGTCGCCCGGCGCGCTGGTGGTGGGCGACGACGGCGCCCCGCTGGTGGGCACCGGCGAGGGGCTGTTGGAGCTGGTGGAGGTGAGTGGGGAAGGCGGCGCGTCCGTATCCGGGCGCGAGTGGCTGGGCGCCCGCGTTCCCGACGGCTCCTAGCGCGCGTCGTTCGCCACGAAGACGAGCTTCCGGGCCTTGCCGTCGTCCACGCTGACGATGATCGGGGCCACGGGGTCGATGCGGCGCCGCCCGGCCTCGTACTCGCGGCGCAGCATCACGACTCCCACCGGATCCTCCGCGGCCAGGAGCTCCGGGACGCGCTCCGGCTCGACCACGGGTGCGGTGCGTCGCAGGTACCAGCCCACGAGCGGAAGTCGCCGGTCGTCGACGAGCGTGGTGTGGAGCGTGCGGCCGGAGGACGCGACGGCCACGTCGCCGTAGAAGGCCGCCACCGAGCGCCGCTCGTCGATGGCGGGGACAGCGAGCAGCCAGGTTCCCGCGAGGCCGACGACGGCGAGCGCCCCGGCCGTCGACACGTTGCGCCAGTGGAGCCACGCCCCCCGCCAGTGCCGCGCTCCGAGGGCGAGCGCGATGGCGCAGACCGCTCCCCACACGAAGAGCGCGGGCGTGTCGAAGACGACGCCGAGCGCGACCGGCAGTCCCACCACCGCGAGCGCGACGATCGCTCCGTTCGCGAGCACGAGCCCGCGCTCCCAGCGGGCCAGGACGCCGCCGCGCGCGGCCTCCGCCAGCAGGTCCGCGATCACCAGCAGGTGCACGAAGAGCAGCGGCCGCAGGTAGCCGGCGTTGCGCGACGACGAGAGCATCAGGACCAGGGGCACGCCGACGAGCGCCGCGATCTGGAAGCCGCGACGCGCGTCGCCCTGGCGCCGCGCCAGCGCGCCGAGTCCGGCCAGGAAGGCCAGCGACCACGGCGCCACGATGGCGGCGAAGTGCGCCAGGTAGATCCAGGGCGGCCCGTCGCGCTCGGCGTCGTAGGCGTCGTTCAACGGGCCCAGCGCAGGCCGTGCCTCCGCGGGCAGGTCGACGAAGCGCCCGAGGGTGTTGTCGACGAAGACGACGCGCACGTAGTCGGGATCGGCCGCGTGGAGCGCGGCCGCCCACGGCGCCACGAAGAGCGCTACGCACGCGGCGCTGGCGCCGGCCAGGAGCGCCAGCCGGCCCCAGGCACGTTGCCAGAGCAGGACCGCCGCCACCGGCGGCGCTACCACGTAGACGACGAAGAAGTTCTTGGCGTAGAAGGACGCGGCCAGGCTGACGGCCAGCGCCAGGTCCCAGGGCCAGGTTCGACGCGGCGCGGGTGTGCCCGCGCCGGCGAGGCTGCGCTCGAAGAGCGCGAAGGCCACGAACGCGAAGGCCAGGGCCGCCACGTCGGGCGTCGCGCGGTGTGCGAGCTCCCAGAGCGGGTAGACCACGGCCGCCAGCGGCAGGACGGCGCAGGCCACGGCGTCCCCGTGCCGGCGGCGCACGCTCCAACCGACGGCGGCCAGGCAGACCAGGCCCAGCAGCGCTGCCGGCAGCCGCAGCCAGCCCGCGTCGAGGTCGCCGTGCAGTCGGACCGCGAGCCAGCCGAGCCAGTAGTAGAGCGGTGGCTTCTCGAGATACGCGTGCACGTCGATGTGCGGCGCCACCACCAGGCCGCGGTCGAGCATGTTCCAGACGACGCCCGCCACCGCCGGCTCGGTGGGCGACCAGATCCCGTGGTCGAAGACGCCGGCCGCCAGGTAGACGAACGCGATCCCCCCGGCTAGGACGGGAAGGCGCCAGGGCTCGGCCGCCGTGGGCGCGTCGAGGGACACGGCCACCCCTATAGCCCCTCCCCCTGCGCTGTGCTAGCTGCGAGCGCGGAGGCAAGCCGTGACCCGAGCGCTGGCGCGCCCGCTCGTGACCCTGGCGTTCGTCGGACTCGCCGTCGCCGCGGCGGGCATCGCGAACCACGAGCTCTGGACGCCCGACGAGCCGCGGGTCTCCGGCATCGGGCGCGAGATGTGGCAGTCCGGAAGCTGGGCCGTGCCGCGCCTCACCGGGCTTCCGTTTCTCGAGAAGCCGCCGCTCTTCTGGTGGTCGCAGGTGCTGGTGTTCGAGGCCTTCGGGCGCACGAGCGCGGCGCTGGCGCGACTGCCCTCGGCGGTCTTCGGGCTGGCGAGCCTCTTCGCCAGCTACGCGCTCGGCCGGGCGTTCCTGTCGCGGGAGGCGAGTCTGCTCGGCGCCCTCGTGCTCGCCAGCGCCTGGGGCTTCGTGCAGCCCAGCCACTGGGTGATCGTGGATTCGGCGCTCGTGCTCGCCACCACCGGCGTGCTGGCCTGCTTCGCCCGCGCGCGCACACCGGCCGGCTGGACGCGGCGGGGCTGGCTGGCCGGCATGTACGCCTGCGTCGCGGCGGCGTTCCTGGCCAAGGGCGTCGTCGGCGTCGCTGTGCCGGCGCTCGGCATCATCGTGTACCTCGTGTGGAGCGGTCGTCTGCGCGAGTTCTTCGGCGTGCACCTCTTCGTCGGCGCGCTGACGGTCGTCGGGGTCATCTCGCTCTGGCTGTGGCGCGTGTGGGTCGACGCGGGCGGCGAGGCGCTGCACACCTTTCTCGTGTACAACCAGCTCGGACGCTTCCTGCCGTCGCTGGGCGAGTACACCGGCGGCCACGAGCGGCCGCTCAGCTACTACCTGGTCGAGCTGCCCGTGGACTTCCTCCCGTGGTCGCCGCTCGCGATCCTGGCCGGCCTGGCGGGGTGGCGACACTGGCGGGCGCTGCCCGAGGACGAGCGCGACGGGCTGCGGCTGCTGATCGCGGCCAGCCTGCCCGCGGTGGCGGTGCTCTCCCTGGCGGGCACGAAGCGCGGTCTCTACCTGCTTCCGGTGTTTCCGCCCCTGGCGCTGTTGACGGGGTGGTGGATGGTCGCCGGTCTCGCGGCTTCCGGGTGGGAGATGCGGTTCGCGCGCATCTGGGCGGCGGTCGCCGTCGCCGCCGCAGCGGTGCTGGCGGCAGCGGGGCTCGGCGTCGGCATCGGCCTCGGAGCGAGCGCCGGCTTCTGGCCGTGGGCCGTGCTCGGCGTGGCGCTCTTCGCGGCCGCGGCCTGGTGGCTGGCGCGCCAGCCGGCGCCGACGCCGGCCGCAGGGTGGCTGCGCACGGTCGCGCTGGTGTGTCTGGGTTGGGCGATCGGTCTCCAGCTGGCGCTCGTGCCGCTGGATCCCGTGCGCACCATGCGCCCCGCGCTCGACCAGGTCGTGCGTCACGTGCCGGACGACGCGGTGCTGAACCTCCTCGACCCGACGGAGACGACCCGCGGCCTGGCGGCCTTCTACACGGACCTACGCATGGCCATCGTGGACGACCCTGCCGCGCTCGGCGCCCTGGCGGCCGACGGCGCGCCGGTCTACGCCCTGATCGAGGGCAAGCGCGGGCGCGGCGACTACGCGGAGTTCGCCGCGGCAGGGATCCCGCACCGCGTGCTCGCCCAACACGTGTCGGGGAGCAAGCGGGAGCTGCACCTGGTGTTGCTCGAGGCAGGAGCGAACCCCTAGACGTCGGCGCCCTGCACGGCCAGGCGGCCGCTGCGGCCCGGGATCTCGTCCTGCTCGAGCTGGCAGGCGGGCGCGGCGTCGGGTGCTTCGCGGAGGCGCCGCGCCTCGTCGGCGAGGGCCGTGAAGCGCACGCCCGCGGACCGGCAGGCGTCGAGGAAGCCCTCGAGCCAGGGCCGCATGCGCATGCCCTCGATCTCGGCGTGCATCGTGAACACATTGAGACGCTCCGGGTCCAGCCAGGCCAGGTACTGGTCCACCAGGTCCGCCTCCGGGTGCTCCGGCCGTCCCAGCAGCTCGTCCAGGGTCGGCAAGGTCGACGGGATCTGGAGCGTGCGGAAGCGCCGGCCGTCGCAGACGGGCCAGAAGGGCGTGCGGCCGCGGGCGTCGCTGGCGTAGAGCAGCTCCGCGGCGTCGTAGGCGGCCAGCGAGTTGGCGTTGGCCTGCCAGCCGGCCGCGGCGGCGGTGGCGGCGGGCTCGCCGAAGACCTCGCGGAAGGCGTCGAGCGCCTTGCCCAGCTCGCGCGTCGTCGTGTCCGCGTCCCACCCGTGCAGCTGGTCCTGCCAGCGCACGTGGTCCCAGCAGTGGACGCCCACCTCGAAGCCCGCATCGCGCACGCCGCGCAGCAGATCGGCGTGGCGGGCGGCGATCCGCGGACCGGGCCACAGGACTCCGTTCAGCAGGGTGCGCACGCCGTAGGTACCCAGCACGTTCGTGCGCGTCACCTTGCCGACGAAGCCGCGCCGGAAGACCCGGCGTAGCGCGCGTCCCGTGTTGTCGGGGCCCAGGGAGAAGTAGAAGCTGGCCGGCGCCCCGGCCCGCTCGAACGCGCGCGCCAGCGGCGGGACACCGTCGCGCGTGCCGCGCTCGGTGTCTACGTCCACCTTGATGGCGAGTCGGGGTGTGGCCACGAGCCCGGAGCTACGCCTGCGCCCGCGCGACCTCGTCGAGGTAGAAGTCGATGGTGCGCCCGATGGCACTTCGCAGGTCCGTGCTGGGCTTCCAGCCCAGGAACTGCTCGGCGTTCCGGATCGAGGGCGAGCGCACGGCGATGTCCTGGTAGCCCTTGCCGTAGTACTCCTTCGAGGGCACGTCCACGAGGCCGACGCGTTCGCGCACGGTCTCGTAGCCCGGGATCGCCTCGAAGAGCTCGAGCAGGAGCTCGCCCAGCTCCCGGATCGAGAGGTCGTTGGCGGGGTTGCCCACGTTGAAGATGCGCCCGTCCGCGCAGCCGTCCTCGTTGGCGATGATCCGCACCAGCGCGTCGATCGCGTCGTCGATGTAGAGGAAGCAGCGGCGCTGGAAGCCGCCGTCCACCAGCTGGATGCTCTCGCCCCGCACCACGTTCCCGATGAACTGGGTCAGCACCCGCGAGCTGCCCTCGCGGGCGTCGAGCACGTTGTCGAGGCGCGGCCCGATCCAGTTGAAGGGTCGGAAGATCGAGTAGGCCAGGCCTTCCTCGAGTCCGTAGGCGTGGATCACCCGGTCCAGGAGCTGCTTCGAGCAGGCGTAGATCCAGCGGTGCTTGTCGATCGGGCCCAGCACGAGCTTCGTGGTGCCCTCTTCGAAGGGCGGCTCGTCGCTCATGCCGTAGACCTCGGAGCTCGACGGGAAGACCACGCGCTTGCCATGGCGGACGCAGGCCCGCACCACGCGCAGGTTGGCCTCGAAGGTCAGCTCGAAGACGGAGAGCGGGTGGCGCACATAGCTGATGGGTGTGGCGATGGCAGCCAGGGGAAGCACCACGTCGCAGCCCGCCACCATCTCCTCCACCAGGTCGTGCTCGCGCAGGATGTCCCCGCGGGTGACCTTCAGGCGTGGATTCGGGCCCAGCTCCTCCAGGCGGGTGGCGTCCAGGTCCAGGCCCCAGACGTCCCAGTCCTGCTGCTCCAGGATGTGCTGGGTCAGATTGCTTCCGATGAAGCCGTTGGCCCCGAGGATGCCGATGCGCACGGAGCCCCCTCCTCGAGCCGAAAGCTAGGGCAGCCGGCCGCGCTGACAACCCGGGGCCCCTGGCTACCCTCCGCCGCGGAGGTAGGCCGTGCGTTTCGGCTGGTGGCTCCTCGTCGTGGTCGTGGCGGCCGCCGTCTACCTCCCGGGCGTCGATCGGCCGCTGCGCGACTCCGAGGCGAAGTACGCGGAGATCCCGCGCGAGATGGTCGAGCTCGGCGACTGGCTGACGCCCCACCTGGACTACGCCGCCTATTACGAGAAGCCGCCGCTCTCCTACTGGCCGACGGCGCTGCTCTACACCGGCTTCGGCGTGAGCGAGGCGGCCGCCCGCATCTCGAACCTGGCCTGGGCGCTCGCCTCGGCGGGCCTGCTGGCGCTGCTCGGCGCCATGCTCTTCGACCGGCGCACGAGCTTCTTCGCCTTCGTGCTCTTTCTCCTCACCACCGAGGTGTACGTCTACGGGCTCGACGCCGGGATCGAGTTCGCGCTGGTGGCGCCGACCATCGCGGCGGTGGCGGCGTACTGGCGTTTCCACCAGACCGGCGCGCTCTCCTGGCTGGCCGCCTTCTACGCCGCCATGGCGCTGGGCTTCCTGGCCAAGGGGCTGCCCGGCGTCTTCGTGCCGGGCGGGACGGCGCTCTGCCACCGGCTCTGGTGTCGGGACGGGAGCCCGCTCTGGCGGCTCTTCCATCCCGTCGGGCCGGCGGTCTTCCTGGCGCTGGTCGGCCCGTGGCTCGTCACCATGGCGGTGCGGCATCCGGACTTCCTGGAGGTCTTCCTCCTGAACGAGCACCTGCGTCGCTTCACGGGCTCCATGGTGTCCAACGACGCGCTCTTCCCCACCGGGCTCTGGCTCGCGCTCGTGGCCGCGGAGCTCTTCCCCTGGATCCTGCACCTGCCCGCGGCGGCCGGCGACCTGGCGCGCGGCGTGCGAGCGCGCGTCCTGCCGGCGGACCGGCTGGTGCTGCTCGGCGCCTGGGCCGCGATCCCGCTGGTCACCTACTCGCTCTCGGCGAGCAAGGTGGATGCCTACGGGCTCCAGGTCTATCCGCCCGTGCTGCTGGCCATGGCCGTATGCCTGTCCGACATGCTCGACCAGAAGCGCTTCTCGTCGGAACGCGCCTGGGCAATGCCCTGGTTCCTGGTGACCGGGCTCGCGATCGGGTCGCTGGCGGTCCTGGGCCTGGGACGCGACTCCGCCTTCGTGGCGCAGCTCGGGATCCCGTCCCTCGAGCTGGCCATCATCTTCCTGGCCGCCACGGGCCTCTTCGGTCTCGGCGCCGCGCTGGCGTTCGCGGTCGGGCGCGCCGCGCTGGCGCTGGCCTGCATCGCCGTCGTCTGCGTGGTGCTCTTCCAGGTGACCCGCTCCACCTACCGGGTCCAGTACGCCGAGGAGTCGCGCAAGTTCGCCGCGGATCGCTTCAACGAGCTGGCCGGGGACGACGCGCTCCTCGTCTCCGTGGAGCCGCCGGAGTTCGAGCACGTGGCGTTGCTCGCCTTCTACGTCCGGGCGCCGGTGTCGGTGCTGGCGGCGTCCGAGGGCAGCCGCATGGCGTTCCACCAGGCGGAGCGCCAGGCCCTGATCCTGGACGACGCCGCGCTGTCCGGGCTCGTCGCCGAGCGAAGAGAGGTCTTCCTGGTGGGAGAGCCCGAGGTGCTCGAGGGCCGGCTCGAGCGCCTCGGGCTTCGCGCGGAGACGCTCGACGCAGCCGGCGGCCGCGTCGTCTACCGCCTGGCGCCCTAGTTCTCGACGAGCTGGCAGCAGCGGTTGCAGATGGGCAGCAGCCCGCCTTCCTCGTTCAGCATCTTGCGAAAGGCCTGGAACTTCTCGCCGAACCAGATGTCGAGGAAGGGCCGCTCGTGGATGTTGCCCATCGACATGGATTCGTCGGTGTAGAGGTTGCAGGCGTAGACGTTGCCATCGGCCTCGATGGTGGGCTCGACGTACGGAATCGGGCAGTGGCTGCGCCCCAGGTCCCAGTCGTGGTCCTGGTACATGCGCGGCAGCTGCTTCAGGTCGATGCTCGGCAGGGCGTCGACGAAGAAGTCGAAGCTACGCCGCTTCAGGTCCGCGATGACGTCCGCGATGCGCCGGGCGTCGTCGCCGAAGTCCGAGTAGTCCTCGACGAACCCCTTCCAGCTGTCGACGCTCTCGTGGACGCCGAGGTAGCGGCTTACCAGCTCCTGGTAGGCGCGCCCCTTCTCCTCGGGCAGCCAGATCGGGCTCGCCTTGATCGAGATCACATCGACGAGACCCTGGCCGGAGACGTCCTCGCAGAGCTTCACCAGCGACTCGGCGTTGTTGTGCCGCGTCATGGTGAAGCTGATCTGGAGCAGCGGCGTGTGGCGTCCGGCGCGGCGGCGCGCCTCCGCCACGGCGCGCAGGCCGTCCATGGCTTTGTCGTAGGCCCAGTCGAAGCCCCGCACGTGGTTGTTGGCCTCGCGATCGCCGTCGAGCGAGACGTGCAGGGCCTCGATCCGCGAGTCCACGATCTCGTCGGCGAAGCGATCGAGGCGCGTGCCATTGGTGACCGGCTTCACGAAGAGCCCGTGGGACTTCAGCATCCGGAGCAGGTCCATGATCTGCGGGTGAAGGAAGGTCTCGCCGCCCTCCATGTCCACGTAGCGCAGGCCGTGGGGGACGAGCTCCTCCACGACGCTGCGGATCGCGTCCACGGAGAGGTGCTGGCGCAGCTTGGCCTGGTCGTAGTCGAAGAACGTGCCCGTGTCGCCCCACTGGCCGCACATCTTGCAGCGGAGGTTGCAGGAGTAGACGATGCGCAGGTCGAGCTTGACCGGGTAGTGCTCGCCCTTGCCCGGGAGGTCACCGGCGGCCAGGCGCCGCGCGGTCTTCTCGTACGGTCCGCCCCGCAGCACGAAGTGGTAGAAGCGCGGGTTCTCGAGCACGCCCCGGAAGAGCCGCCAGTAGAGGGAGGCGCGGGTGGCGAGGGGGTGGGCCACGGGCTCAGCTCGGGCGCGCCCGGCCGAAGAATCCCCCGAGCCAGATGGCGAAGACGGAGAGGTCGGACAGCGGGACCAGCGCCAGGTCGCGGCGCCGCAGGCCCAGGGTGCGCCGTCGCCGCCACAGGCCCGCCAGGTCGAACGCCCACCAGGCCGCGGGCGCCAGCCACAGCGCCGGGGTGGCCCCGGCGAGCGCTCCCGCGACGGCGAGGGATAGCGCCGGCACGGCGCCGTAGGTGACGGCCTGGCCCAGGTAACCCGGCGGCCGCTGCTCGCGCACCACGCTGGCCCAGCGCAGATGCCGCGACGCCGACGCCCGCCAGCCCTCGTCCTCCAGGCGGTGCTCCAGCATCATCGGCACGAAGGCCAGCCGATAGCCGGCGTCCTCGATGCGGCGGCCCATCCAGTAGTCGTCGCCGTTGACCTCCATCAGCGCCTCGAGGCCGCCGGCCTTGCGCAGGGCCTCGCTGCGCACGGCGATGCTGGCGCCCAGGCCGAAGTGCAGCCCCTGGAGCGAGAGCGCTGCCGCCACGCTGGGCAAGAAGTGGGTGTTGGTGATCAGGGCGTCGATGCGGCTCGCGAGGCTCCGCCCCGGAACGCTGTAATAGGGGAACGTCGCGAGCCCGACGTCGCCGTCCTTGAACGGGCGGACCGCCCGGCCCACGTAGTTCTCGGGAACGCGCACGTCCGCGTCGGAGAAGAGCAGGAACTCGGCCTCGCTGTCGCCCGTCGCCTGGATCAGGTTGGCCATCTTGCGGTTCAGGCCGGGGGGACCCGGGTCGATGCGGACGTCCGTCGGCGGGCGGCCGCCGTCGGCCAGCGCCTTCTCGACCAGCGGCAGTGCCGGGTCCGCGCGGTCCGCGACGGCGAGGGTCACACGGGCGCCCGCGCGCTCCGCGGCGCGCCAGAGGCTCTCGAGACAGGGGGCCAGCTGCGAAGGAGCGCCGCGGAGGGGTCGCACCGCCAGCACCTCGCCCGACGGCGGCACCGACGCGTCGCCGTCGCCCGGGTCGCGCAGGTGGCGGTCGATCGACCAGAACGCGAGCAGCCGGTAGACCACCGCGGCGGCGAGCCAGGCTCCGAGGGCGGCGAGCAGCACGCTCACGAGCTGCTCCTGGCCTCGGCCTGGGCCAGCTCGCGGGTTCCGACCGTGCGCCAGCCCGCCCGCCGGATGGCCTGGCGCACGGCGTCGTCGCACAGCGCTTCGAGCTCGCGGCGTCCCGAGGCCGATGCCGTGCTCGGGTGGGCGTACACCTCGGCGACCTCGCCGCGCATGCGCGGCAGCAAGCGCAGCCACTCGTCGCGGTCCATGCGGCCGGTGGCGCGCAGGCCGTAGACGCGGTCGGGCCCGCGCACGCTGTCGCTGGCGGCCAGCGCGCGGCGTCCGCGGGCGGACAGCAGCCGGAAGGCGTCGGCCACGATCTCACCCAGCCAGGGCTCGTCGCCGCGCCGCGCGCCGCGGTCCTCGTCCACGAGCCGCAGCCACGGCACCTTGTAGTCTTCGAGGAAGCGCTGCACCAGGTCGAAGATGCGCGGGTGCATGTGCAGGTGGTGGTGACTGTCCACGTGGTCCAGGGGCAGGCCCGCTGCCAGGTAGCGCTCCAGCTGGGCGCGCACCTCCCGCTCGAGCTGATCCTTGCGACGACCCCAGTGCACGAAATGGGACACGCCGGTGGGCCCGGGGCGGGGCGGGAAGCGCCCGTCGGGCCCGAGCAGGTCCGGGATCGCGTCGGGCGGGCTGACCGGAGCCGCGTCGCAAAGGGCCAGGTGCAGGCCGGTGGAGAGGTTCGGGAGATCGCGCGCCCGCTGGGCGGCCTCGTCGAAGGCCTCGCCGCTGACCAGCACGCTCGCCGTCGTGAGCACGCCTTCGCGGTGGCCGCGGGCGATGGCCTCGTTGACCTCGGGGCTCGCCCCGAAGTCGTCGGCGGTGACGACGAGGAGCCGGGTCACGCCGATTCGTGCGAGGGGGAGTGTCGCCGCTGCGCCATGAACGAGAAGAACTCCCATCCCTCGCGGAGGCGCCGCCGCATGACCTCACGATCCCTCAGCATGTCCTTCACGATACGCAGGATCGGACCCGGCCTCAGGTAGTAGGCGCGGTAGAAGCGCTCGAGCTCCTCGTGGATCTGCTCGCTGGGGAGCCCGTCGTAGGAGAGCGCGGCCTCCTGGATCCCGTGTTCCGCGATCAGCTCCTCGCCCGGTCGCGTCTGCATCCAGCCGTTGTCGAGCGCCTGGCGATAGAGCTCGGTTCCGGGGTAGGGCGCGGCCAGCGAGACCTGGAGGCTGTAGGGGTCCACGCGCTTGGCGAACTCCACGGTCTCCTGGATGGTCTCGTGGGTCTCGCCCGGCAGTCCGAGGATGAACGTCCCGTGCAGGATGATGCCGAGCCGGCGGCAATTCTCGGCGAACTCGAGGGCGCCCTCGACCTTGATGCCCTTGCGGATGTTGTTGAGGATCTGCTGGTTCCCGGACTCGAAGCCCACCAGCAAGAGCCGCAGGCCGCCCTCCTTCATGACCTTCAGGGTCTCGTAGGGGACGTTGGCCTTGGCGTTGCAGGACCACGTGATGCCGAGCTCGCCGAGCCCCTTTGCAATCGCCTCGGCGCGCGGGCGGTCGTCGGTGAAGGTGTCGTCGTCGAAGAAGAACTCCTTCACCTGGGGAAAGAGCTCCTTGGCGTGGGCCATCTCGGCCAGCACGTGCTCGACGCTGCGCGTGCGGTAGACGTGGCCGGCGATGGTCTGGGGCCAGAGGCAGAAGCTGCAGCGGCTGCGACAGCCGCGCCCCGTGTAGAGGCTCACGTAGGGGTGCTGGAGGTAGCCGATGAAGTAGCGCTCGACCTCGAGGTCGCGCGCGTAGACGTCGCTCACGAAGGGGATGGCGTCCAGGTCGTGGATCGGCGGCCGCTCGGCGTTGCGAAGCAGGGTTCCGTCCGGCGCCCGCCAGCAGATGCCGTCCACCGCATCCAGCGGCGTGCCCTCGGCGATCTCCTTCACGGCGTAGTCGAACTCGCCGGTCGTGACGAAGTCCGCGGCGGGCGCGATGCGCAGGCTCTCCTCCGGCAGCACCATGGTGTGGGAGCCCACCAGCCCGATGCGCAGCCGCGGGTTCAGCTCCTTCAGGCGCGCGGCGGTCTTGGCGTCATGGGCCAGCGACGGCGTGGAGGTGTGCATGATCACGAGCCCGAACTCGTCGGCGCGGGCCTCCACGTCCTCGATCGTGACGTCGTGGGGCGGAGCGTCGATCAGGACGCTGTCGGGAATCAGGGCCGCGGCCTGGGCCAGCCAGGTGGGGTACCAGAAGGACCGGATCTCCCGGCGTGCCTGGTAGCGGGAGCCCGCGCCGCCGTCGAAGCCCTCGAAGGAGGGCGGATTGAGGAACAGGGTCCTCACGCCGACTCCGCGGGATCTCCCTGGCCCCGGGGCCCCTCCGGCACGGGCATGGGATTCTCCACCAGCGGGCGATCGAGGCCGCCGGGGGAGAGGATCCGCAGGACGCACTGGACGTCGATGGACAGCCCGGCGAAGAAGCGGATCGCGCGCGGCACCTCCAGGATCTCCATCAGTCGGCCGAGGAAGGCGCGGCTCACGTGCCGGTGGGCGCGGGCCTCGGCACGCCGGGCCCGGCGCAGCTCCTGGACCACGCGCTCGCGGTTGCCCGCGTCCGCCAGCCGGTTCAGCTCCTCGGTGGCGTACGACACGTGTCGGATCTCGTCGCCGTGGATGATCTCGAGCACCTCGACGGTCTCCGGGTCGGCGCCCAGATCGCGCACCAGGTCACCCATCTCGGCCATGGCGCGCTCCTCGCCCGCCTTGCAGCCCACGAAGAAGGTGATGAGCTCGTCGTCGGAGAAGGGCGTCGGGTCATCGAGTCGTGACGCCGGCGTGCCCATTTCGTAACGGCGCACGTACTGCTCGTAGTCGAGCTCGGGCGGCAACGGCTTCGGTGACACACCGAGGGTCTTCTCGAGGTGCTGCCCGAAGAGGCGGGCGTGCTTCACCTCTTCGGCGTAGTGGCGGTAGACCTTCCGGGCCACGATCGGATCGGCGATGTGCTCGGCCACGCGGTCGAGGCCGACGGCGCTGTCCGCCTCGCCCACCGCCAGCGAGTTCATGAAGAGTTCCCGGGCCCGAGGGTTGTCGAGGAGCTTGCGGAAGAAGCTTCGTCTGCTCAGCATGCGGTCGCGGACCCCCCTTCCATGGCTTCCGGCACTCCATCGGGTGTGCCTTGGCTACGCGGCCAGCATCCGGGCGGCATTCTAACTGTCCGGGTAGCGTTTGGCTCTACCCGCGGGACATTAGGTGACCCTTGCTGCGGACCCGGAGCCCCATCTTCCCCGAGGGGGCACGACCCCTGGCCTCGAAAAATCCCCTTCCGGTTCGGGCGCCTGCCGGAGCATGGCTGAGATGCCCCAGCGCCGAAGCGGTGTCGCGGGTTCGTCACCCGGGGCCGACGCCCGCGGGGTCCCGCGGGATCGCGACCCGGAAGCGGGTGCCCCGCTCGGGCTTCGTGTCCAGGTCGATCCGGCCGCCGACGCCCTCCACCGCGGCGTAGACCGTGGCCAGCCCGAGTCCGGTTCCGCCCTGCTCCTCGCGGGTGGTGAAGAAGGGCTCGAAGATCCGCGCCGCGGTCTCCTCGTCCATTCCACAGCCGTCGTCCCGCACCTCGAGCACGCAGTAGTCGCCGTCGGGGTCGCTGCGGTTCTCGCTGGAGATCTCGATGCTCCCACCGTCTGCGAAGGAGTCGCGCGCGTTCAGGACCAGGTTGAGCAGCACCTGGGATGCCTGGCCCGGGTCCATGCGGAAGTGCCAGGGTCGGCCCGCCGGGCGCAGCTCGAGCCGGACCTGGCCGGGAAGCAGCCGGCGCAGCATGGGTTCGAGCTCGGCCGCGACGCCGTCCCAGCTGAGCGTGCTGGGCTCGCTCGGCTCGCGACGCGCGAAGGCCAGGAGCTGGCGCGTGATGTCCGCCGCCGCCTGGGCGGCGCGGTCCACCTCATCGAGACACTCCGTCGCCTCGGTCCCGTCCCCGATGGAGCGACGGGCCAGCTCGACGTTGGCCACGACGGTGGTGAGGACGTTGTTGAAGTCGTGGGCGACGCCTCCCGCCAGCCGCCCCAGCGCCTCCATCTTCTCCGCGCGATCCAGCCGGGCCGCCAGGGCGCGCTTCTCTTCTTCCGCCCGTGCCCGCTGGGACAGGTCGAAGACGGCGTAGAGCAGCCGGGCCGGCTGTCCTTCGCCCGCGGGCAGCAGGCTCGCCACCACGAATGCGGGGAAGGCGCCGCCGCCGCGGCGCGTCAGCTCCGCCTCGCGTGACGCGCTGCCGTCGGGCTCGGAGCGTCCGAGCAGGGTGGGATGGGTCGCGCGGTCGCCGGCACTGCGCAGGCCGCCCACGCGCAGCTCGCGGATCCCGCCGGCGGGCCAGCCGAACAGCCGCTCGGCTCCCTCGCTCCACTCGAGGATGCGGGCGTCGTCGCTCGGGTCCTCCGCCACCAGGAAGCCCACCTCGCGGGCCGCGGCCAGGGTGCCCCGCAGCCGCGCGTCGGTCTCGAGCAGTGCGCGGGTGCGCGCGTCCACCTGGCGGCGCAGGCTGCGCGACCACAGCACGCCGGCCGCCGCCACCAGCGTTACCGCCAGCAGGCTCCCAGCGAGGGCGAGGAGCACGCGACCCGCCGGGATTCCCTGAGGCTTGAGGATGCCGAACCACTGGTCGTAGAGCTGGTCGTAGCGACCGCTTCGGCGCACCTGGGCCAGGCCGTCGTTCAGCCGCGCCAGCAGCTGCTCGCGGTCGGCGGGCACCGCGAAGCGCAGCTCCAGGTTCTCGAGCGGGATCCCGAGGGAGCGCACGTTGTGAAGCCCGAAGGTCCGCGCGAAATAGAGCCCCTGGGTGTCCAGAACGATCGCCCCGTCGCCCTCGCCCGCGGCGAGCCGCTGGATGATCTCGGGGTGGGTCCGCGTACGGATCGGCGTCACGTCGAGGTCGCGCTCCG
Source organism: uncultured delta proteobacterium (assembly GCA_947259215.1). Taxonomy (GTDB): domain Bacteria; phylum Myxococcota_A; class UBA9160; order UBA9160; family JAFDET01; genus CAMYLJ01. Next base: position 156,625 of record CAMYLJ010000022.1, on the reverse strand, counting down.
CCAGGAAGTCGTCGTGGACGCCGCCGCGGATGATCAGGACCGAGCCGCCGAAGAGGTCCTCCGGTCGGGTCGCCGTCGACTCGTCGCGCACGAAGACGGCGTAGTGGACCCAGGTGGTGGGGGCGGTGAAGTCCATGGTCTTCTGGCGCGCCGCCGTGCGGAAGACTCCGGGGTTGGCGTCGATCTCGCCGCGCTCGAGCGCCGCGCGGATCTCCTCCCACTCGGCGAGCGAGAGCCGGTAGTCGAGGCCCTCTGCGTCGGCGACGGCGCGGAAGAGGTCGACGTCGAAGCCGGCGGGGCGTCCTCGCTCGTCGGCGAACTGGTGGGGCGGCCAGTCCCGGTCGATCCACACCTCGAGGGGCGCCTCGGCGCGGGCGGGCGCGGTCGCGAGCGAGAGGCCGAAGGCGACGCAGGCCAGGACGGCGCGCAGAGCGTGAGTCAACGGGCGGCCTCCGCAGGAAGTATAGCTGCCCCTCGGGGGGATTCGGCCGGCTCGTGACACGGCTCACGGCTGGAAATGCGGGGGGCGCGGACGCGCTCAGCTCCGGACCAGCAGCACGCGCGCGATCAGCGCGCTGGCGAACTCGAAGCCGAGGGCCCCGATCGTGTAGCCGGTCCAGCTGGCGTCGATCATCGCGCCCAGCAGGCGCGCCACGAAGAGGCCGCCGGTCAGCACCGCCAGCGCGAAGAGCGCGGGCCGCACCAGGTTCTCGCGCAGGAGTCCGCCGAGCGCGATCACGCCAACCCCCGCCTGCAGGCCGCCGTACATGGCGCGGATCTCCGTGGTTCCCGTGGCGCTGCCGGCCGCGACGGTCGCCGCCTGCGCCAGGTAGCCGGGATCGAACAAGCAGTAGAGGCCGTAGCCGAGCCAGACCAGGGTCGAGATGCCGAGGAAGATCGAGGTCGCCATGCGGGAATGCTATCGGAACCTCGGGTAGCTAGTAGCCCGCCTCCAGGTCCACCATGTTCGCGAGCGGCTCGCCGCGGATCCAGCGCTCCAGGTTGGCGGCGAAGCTGTCCACCAGCGCCTGGAAGGAGCCCGGCGCCGCCCAGGAGATGTGAGCGGAGAGCTGGACCTTCGGGTGGCTGTAGAGCCAGTGGCCCGGCGGCACGGGCTCCGGCTCCACGGTGTCGAGCGAGGCCCGGGCCACGCGGCCGGCGTCGAGGGCCCCGTGCAGGGCGTCCTGGTCGACCAGGGAGCCGCGCGCCACGTTCACCAGGTGGAGGCCCGGCTTCGCGGCGGCGAAGGCTTTCCGCCCGAGCAGGTGGCGCGTGGTGTCGGTGGCCGCCGCGGCCACGACCAGGTGGTCGGCCCAGCGCAGCAGCTCCTCCAACGAGTCCGCGATCTCGACGCCTGCGATCGGGCTCGGCGCGCGGGTGCGGCGCAGCGCCCGCACCTCCATCTCGAAGGCCAGGGCGCGGCGCGCCACCTCCTGCCCGATGCTGCCGATGCCGACCAGCCCGAGGCCGCGTCCCGCCAGGCCGTCGAGCTCCGCCAGGTTCCAGCGCGCGGGCGGCGCGTCGAGCCAGCTCTCCGGCAGGCGCTTGGCGTGGGCCAGCACCATGGCCATCACCCATTCGGCGATGGGAACCGAGCTGGCGCCGCGGGCGCAGGTGAGGGTGCGATCGCCGACGGCGTCGAGCGGGAACTGGTCGACGCCGGTTCCGACCGTGTGGACCCAGCGCACGCCGCGCTCCAGGGTCTCGCGCAGGCTCGGCACCTCGCTGGTGAAGGTGAAGAGCACCTCCGCACGCGCGTCGGGAGGGACCGGCCCGTCCAGCGGGACGTGGATCCATTCCACGGTCGCGCCCGGCGGCTCGACCGAAGCCAGCGCCTCGGGCGGCACGTGGGTCAGGACGCGGACCGCCCGGTCGCTCACGTCGCCAGCGGGTCAGCGGATGCGTGCGGCATTGGGAGCCTTCTACCAGCTGGCGTATCTTCGCGCCATGGCCTCCTCCGCCGGCGCCCGATCGGTCGGCCTCCTGGGGCGCGCCTGGCCCGCGCCCGTGCCCGGTCCGCCGAGCGACGCGCCGGTCGTGCTCTTCGACGGCGTCTGCAACGTGTGCAACGGCTGGGTGGACTTCCTGCTGCGCCACGACCGCCGCCGACGCCTGCGCTTCGCGTCGCTCCAGTCGTCCCTCGGGCGCGCGTGCAACGAAGCCGCCGGTCTCCCCGCCGACGATCTCGACACCATGATGCTGCTCGACGGGGGCCGGCTCTGGACCCGCTCGAGCGCCATCCTGCGCACCCTCGGGATGCTCGGGCTGCCCTGGTCGCTGGCCGCGATCTTCTTTGCGCTTCCCGCGCCTCTGCGCGACGCGACCTACGGAATCCTGGTGCGGAAGCGCTACCGCTGGTTCGGCGTCGCGGACGGCTGTCGCGTGCCGACGGCGGACAAGCGCGCGCGCTTCGTGGAGTAGCGATCCGATGCCCACGCGAGCCGCGCCGCTCCTCGTCGGCGTCGGGATCGCGCTGCTCGCCGCGCCGGCGGCGGCGGACCCCGAGGCCCGCGCCCGCGCGCTCCACCAGGAAGCCATCGTGGTGGACGGACACAACGACGTCTCCACCCTGATCCTCGACTTCGGCTTCGACCTCGGGATGGACGGCGGTCGCCCCGACGGGCGCGGCTACTGGCCCTGGTTCGCGCTGCCCTGGCTGCCCTTCCGCCCGGCGCCGGAGGCGCTGCGAACGGATACGGATCTCGCGCGGATGCGGGCGGGTGGTCTCGACGCCGAGTTCTTCTCGATCTGGGTGGCGCCGCGCTACTACGATCCAGAGCGCCCCGGCCTGGCCACCCGGCGCGCTCTGGCGATGATCGAGGCGGTCCGGGAGCAAGTGCGCCGCCATCCCGACGAGCTGGCGCTCGCCACGTCGGTGGAGGAGGTGCTCAGCGCCGCGGGCGAGGACAAGCTGGCCGTGCTGCTGGGCGTGGAAGGCGGGCACGCCATCGAGGACGACCTCGCGACCCTGGATCGCTACCACGCACTGGGCGCCCGCTACATGACCCTCACCTGGAGCTTCAGCCACGGCTGGGCCGGCTCCGAGGGGGACGACGGCCAGGACCGCGGCCTCACGGATTTCGGCCGCCAGGTGGTGCGCCGCATGAACCAGCTGGGCATGCTCGTCGACGTCTCGCACGCGTCCGACCCGACGTTCTGGGACACCCTGGCGGTCACCCGCGCGCCGGTCATCGCCTCGCACTCCTCGGCCCGCGCGCTGGCGCCCAACACCCGCAACCTCGACGACGACATGCTGCGCGCCGTGGCGGCGAACGGCGGGGTGGTGATGCTGAACTTCGGCGGCGTCTTCCTCGACCCGCGCAAGGTGGGGTACCTGAATCTCGCGGCGAACTGGCTGAGACACGGCTTCTCGCTCCCCACCACCCTCGCCATGCTGGCGGACCACGTGGAGCACGTGGCCCATGTCGCGGGCGTGGACCACGTGGGCCTGGGCTCCGACTTCGACGGCACCCTCTTCCTGCCCGAGGAGCTCCACGACGTGGATCAGCTCCCGAACCTCACCCTGGAGCTCGCCCGCCGCGGCTGGTCCGACGCGGACCTCCGCAAGCTGCTGGGCGGCAACCTGCTGCGCGTCTTCGCCGAGGCGGAGCGGATCGCCGGGGAGACGCCGCGTTCCGCGGAGGTCCGCTAGACTCGGGCGCGGCGCGGTCGAGCGAGGAAACCCCCCATGGATCTCCGCTACAGCGAGGAGTACGAGGCGTTCCGCGGCGAGGTGCGGAGCTTCCTGGCGTCGAGCTGGCCCCTTCAGGGCGACGAGGCGGAGCTCCCCGCCGTGGAGCAGGCGGCGCTCTTCCGCCAGCGCGCGATCGAGCAGGGCTACCTGGCCCGCGCGATCCCGCGCAGCTACGGCGGCTCGCAGCAGGATCCGGACGTGCTCAAGGCCACCATCATCGGCGAAGAGTTCGCGCGGGCGCGCGCGCCGGGCGAGATGCGCGGCATCGGCCCCTCCATGCTGGTGCCGACCCTGCTCGAGCACGGGGCCGAGTGGCAGAAGGAGCGCTTCATCCCGCCCACCATCAAGGGCGAGATGCACTGGTGCCAGGGCTACAGCGAGCCCGGCAGCGGCAGCGACCTGGCGTCGCTGAAGACGCGCGCCGAGCTCCAGGGCGACGAGTGGCGGATCAACGGCCAGAAGATCTGGACCACCGGCGCGCAGATCTCGGACTTCATGTTCTGCCTCTGCCGCACCGAGCCGGAGCAGTCGAAGCACGCGGGCATCTCCTATCTGCTGATCGACATGAAGCAGCCCGGGATCGAAGTGAAGCCGCTGCGGCAGCTGAACGGCGGAGCGGACTTCAACGAGGTCTTCCTGACCGATGCGCGCACGCCGGCGGACCACATCGTCGGCAAGCGCGGCGAGGGCTGGATCGTCTCGCGCTCGACCCTCGAGCACGAGCGCAACATGATCGGCGACGCGCGCCAGACGAAGTTCATCTTCAAGGGGCTGGTGCGGCTGGCGAAGCAGATGGGGCGCCTCGACGACCCGGCGGTCCGCCAGCGCCTGGCGGAGCTCGAGGGCTACATCGCCGCGCACGAGTACTCGGGCTACCGGCAGCTCACCTGCGCCGCCCGCGGCGAGGATCCCGGGCCGGTGTCGCTGATGAACAAGCTCGTCTCCACCAACATCCAGGGCATGGTGGCGAAGCTCTCGCTGGATCTCGTCGGCGACGGCTCGCTGGCGGCGCCCGACGGCAGCGCCCGGGGCATGTTCCAGGGCCTGCGGGACACCTCGGGCTGGGTCAGCCAGTACATGTGGTCCCTCGGCATCGCCATCGCCGGAGGCACCGCCAACATCCAGCGCAACGTGATCGCCGAGCGCGGCTACGGGCTGCCCCGGGACGCCGCGGCGCAGTCGAGCAAGTAGGGGGCGGGTATGGACTTCGGACTCTCGGAAGAGCAGGAGATCCTGCAACAGACCGTCGCCCAGTTCCTGGAGGGCGAGTGCCCGGTGACGCGGGTGCGCGACATCTTCGACGCCGACGAGCCGTACGACGCCAAGGTCTGGGCCGGTCTCTGCGAGCTCGGGATCGCCGGCCTGCTGGTGCCCGAGGAGCACGGCGGCGCCGGGCTCGGGATGGTGGACCTGGCGCTGGTGGCGGAGGTGCTGGGGCGCGGCGCCTTCCCGGGCCCGTTCCTGGGTCACGCCCTGGCGACGGTGGCCCTGCTCGAGGGCGGGAGCGAGGCCCAGCAGCGTCGCTGGCTGCCCCGGCTGGCGAGCGGCGAGGCCCTCGGCAGCGTGGCACTCGGCGAGGCGAGCGGCTCCTGGGAGCCCGACGAATGGACTCCGAGCCTCGACGGCGACATGGTGAGCGGGACGAAGACCTGGTCGCCTGCCGCCGCGGGAGCCGACCTGCTGGTGGTGGGCGTGGCCGGGGGCGAGCTGGTGCTGGTGGAGTGCGGCGCGGCGGGCGTGACGGTCGAGCCGATCGAGAGCGTGGACCGCACCCGCCGCCTCGACGCGGTCGTGCTGGAGAGCGCTCCCTGCGAACGCCTCGCCGACGGCGCGCGCGCCGCGCGCCGGGTGCGCGACGCGGGTCTGGCGCTGTTGGCCGCCGACGCCTTCGGCGGCGCCTCACGCCTGCTGGCCATGGCGGTCGAGTACGCCGGCACCCGCGAGCAGTTCGGCGTCACCATCGGCCACTTCCAGGCGGTCAAGCACAAGCTGGCGGACATGGCCGTCGAGGTGGAGCCCGCCCGGGGCCTCTACTGGTACGCGGCCTACGCCTGGGACGCACTGCCCGACGAGTCGGAACGCGCCAGCGCGGTCGCCAAGGCGCATCTGACCGATCGCTTCATGCAGGCGGCCCGCGACAGCGTCGAGATCCACGGCGGGATCGGCTTCACCTGGGAGTGCGACGTGCAGTTCTGGTTCAAGCGCGCCATGTTCGATCGCGCCTTCCTGGGCCAGCCCGCGCTGCATCGCGAGCGCGCCGCGGCGCTGGGAGGCTGGGCGGCGTGAGCGAGCGACCCTTCCGCGTGCTCGGGCTCCAGCAGATCGCCGTGGGCGCCCTCGACAAGGGGCGCCTGCGCAGCCTGTGGGTGGACCTGCTGGGCCTCGAGGCCCACGGCAACTTCAAGAGCGAGTCCGAGAACGTGGACGAGGACATCGCGCTGGCGGGCGCCGGTCCCTTCCGGGTGGAGGTGGATCTGATGCAGCCCATCGATCCCGAGCAGCGACCGAAGGTGCACGAGCCGGCCCTGAACCACGTGGGGCTGTGGATCGACGATCTTGCCGCTGCGGTGGCGTGGCTCGAAGGCAAGGGCGTGCGCTTCACGCCCGGTGGCATCCGCAAGGGCGCGGCGGGCCATGACGTCTGCTTCATCCATCCCAAGGGCAACGCCGATTCGCCCGTGGGCGGCGAGGGGGTGCTGATCGAGCTGGTGCAGGCGCCGCCCGAGGTGATCGAGGCCTTCCGCACGCTGGCGGGATAGGAGCGCTGCGGTGACCGAGCAGCGCAGCCTTCGACAGACGGCGTCGAAGGGGACGCTCATCCGCACCGCCCTCGGCGGCCCGCACGAGATCGCCGGCAAACTGCGGCGCGTCGGGCGCACCCTGCGTCTGTGGCTCGACGGCGCCAAGATCGATTGCCGCCTGCGCAGCCTCGAGGAGCGTGGCTACATCGACCGCCGGCCGGGCCGCCTCCAGCTGCTCTTCGGCAGCCTCGACATGTTCCGCTTCGTAATCACGCCGGCGGCCCGCGACTACTACGCGCAGCGCGGCATCGGCTTCGGCCTGCACCAGCTGCTGCGCGTCCTCGACGACCCGGTCTCGATGATCGACCCGACGGGCTTCCTGTCGGACCGGGACACCATCATCGGGCACGTGATGCAGGTGGTACACCTGAACCCGATCTACGATCTCCAGCTGATCCAGATGTTCCCGGGCGGGCTCGACGAGTTCGAGCACCAGGTGGAGCAGATGGTGGACGGGACGCATCCGCGGGCGCGCACCATCGCGGCCATCGTGGAGGAGCCGGGCTATCACGCGCGGCTGCTGGAGTACGTCCGTCGCTATCGCGCCGATCCGGGGGCAGCGCCGATCGTGCGGGACGAGCAGACGCTGCGCGACGATCCCGCCTTCGCGGCCGCCGAGCGCACCTTCGCCACCCTGCCTGGCTTCATCGCCTACTGCAACGCGCTTCCGACGCAGCTCGGCGCGCTCGTGCGCCGCTCCCGCGGGCTGGAAGCGTTCCCGCTGGAGCTGGCCCAGGAGCCGGTCTACGCATGAGCGGGCAGGCGGCAGCGGAGGCGGTACCGGCGCCCGCCGACATCAGCGTCCCGTTCCCGCCCGAGCGCTGGATCCGGGCCACGGGTCGGCCCGAGTGGCAGGTCGGGCTCGGGGTGGTGCTCGCGCTCGGCGGCGTGACCTGGGTGGTGGCGGCGCTGGCTGGACCCATCTCCTACCAGCGGCGGCCCTTCGAGTGGCGGATTCCGTTCTTCGTGTGCGTCATCTGGGGCTACGCCCCGGCGGTCTTCACCTACCTCGTGCGCCGCACGCGGATGGATCTGGCTGCGGTCAGGCCCCGGCTGCGGGTGTCGCCCGGGGAGTTCGAGGCGCTGGACCCTTCGACGCCGGCCTGCTGGGGCGCTTCGCGTTCTACCTGCTGCTGCCGCCGGCGTCCTGGGTGGCCGCCGCGCTGGTGGAGCGGGCGATCGGGCTATTCTTGGATCGCTAGCTGGAGGAGTCATGCAGCACGTCGAGGTCCGTCGTCGCTACGCCGCAACGCCCCAGGCGGTCTGGGACGTCTACGTGGACCACGCCCGCTGGAGCGAGTGGTCCGGATTCCCCGGCTCGAAGCTCGTGACCCCCGGGGCCGAGGACCCCAACGGCAGTGGGGCCGTGCGCTCCTTCACCGGCGGGGTGCGCGAGGAGGTGATCGACTTCGAGCCTCCGAAGCGCATGACCTACTCGGTGATCGGAGGTCCTTTCCCAGTGGTAGACCACCTGGGCGAGGTGACCTTCGAGCCCGACGGCGAGGGCACGCTGGTGGTCTGGCGCTGCCGCTTCGAGCCGCGGATTCCGCTGACCGGCGCGCTCCTCCAGCGCTTCATCACGTCGAGCTTCCGGCGTGCGCTCGACGGCCTCGGCCGGCGCGGCTTCGCTCAGTCCACGTAGCCCAGGGCGCGCAGGCCTTCGCGGGTGGCCTCGTCCAGGGCGGGCGGCGCCGCGGGCGCGCCGGCCGGGACGCAGTTCTCGGCGCTACGGGCGCCGGCGGCGCGCCAGGCGGCCACGCGTTCGGGATGACGCGCGGCGAGATCGCTGCGCTCGTTCGGATCCGCGGCTAGGTCGTAGAGCTCGAAGGTATCGGGCTCGGCGTTCCAGATGCCCTTCCAGCGCCCGTGGCGCAGCGCCACGTTCAGGTCGCCGCGCGCCTGCTTGTCGGGTCGGTAGTACTTCTTGCGGTTCACCCGCTGCGACACGACCCGCAGCCCCGCCGGGAGCTCCTCTCCCTGCGCCAGAGGCAGCAGGCTCCGGCCGCGCGCGTCGGAAGCCAGCTCCGGCCGGCCGACCAGGTCGAGCACGGTCGGCAGCACGTCCAGCAGCGAGACCGGTGCAGCGATGCGTCGGCCCCCCCCTGCGCCCCCGGGCAGCCGCAGCAACAGGGGCACGCGTACGAGCTCCTCGTACAGTGAATGGTCGTGCTGCCAGCCTCCGCGCTCGCCGAATTCCTCGCCGTGATCCGAGACCAGCACGAAGAGCGTGTTCCGCCAGCGCCCCCGGGCAGACAGGGCGTCCACGACCTGCCCCAGGCGCTCGTCGGCCAGCCTCACGTCCGCGTCGTAGAGCCGCTCCGCAGCGTCCCGGAGTCCGTCGAGCGCGCGGGCGACCTGCTGCTGGCGCGCGTAGACATCGGTGGTTCCGGGCGGACGCCCCGCGGACCAGTCGATCCGCGACAGCTGTCGGTGGCTCCCGAGCAGCACGTTCGTGCGTTTGCGAACGGCACGGCTCTCGGAGCTCGGCGCCTGGTAGGGATCGTGGGGCTCGACATCGTGGACGTAGAGGAAGAAGGGCTGCGTTCCCACGCTGGCCAGCCAGTCTTTCAGCATCTCGCCGTCGCGGAGGGCGAGTGCGTTGGCGGTCGCGAATCCGCGCTCGAGCCCGGTCATGGGACCGGCGTAGGCGTTGCTGTAGAAGCTGGCGGTGTAGTAGCCGGCGTCACGCAGCCGCTCGGCCAGGGTCGGCAGGTCCGGGGGAACCCGGTCGCCGTCCACTAGGACCCGGTGCTCGCAGGGAAGGCGCGAGGTGAGGAGCGACACGGTGGACGGCAGGGTCCAGGGCGCGGGCGCCGACGCCTGCTCGAAGACCAGCGACTCCCGGGCGAGGGCGTCGATGCGCGGGGTGGTGCCGGCGTCGTGGCCGTAGGCGCCGATCCGGTCCGCACGCAAGGTGTCGATCAGGAAGACGACCACGTCGGGGGGCGCCGGCTCGCCGCACGCGAGCCCGGCCGCGCCGAGTGCCGCGATCAGGGCCGCGCGTCTACGATGCGCGCTCGAGATCCGGGGCACCGGTGTCGGCGTCCTCCAGGGACTCCAGGGTCGCGGTGTCCTCGTAGACCGGGATCCCGGCCTCGCGATACAGCTCGCGGCTGCGATCGGTCACGGCCCCGACCCGCACCAGGGCCGGCATCATCAGGTCGCGGAAGGAGTGGATGGCGCCCGGCGGCATGGCGGGGCGGATGCCCTCGGCGCGCGCCGACTTCAGCCCCTGCACGAAGTCGCCGGGGTCGATCTCCGCGTCGACCAGCACCTGGCGGAAGCCCGGGTCCGGCATGGGGCGCCGGTCGCCGTCCGGCCCGCCGGTGGCCTGCATCATGGACGAGAGCGCCTCGAAGGCGAACTGGGCCACGTCCTCGCGCTCGTCGGGGTGCATGCCGGCGATGGTCTCGCCCACGTAGACGTTGCCGAAGGCCACGTGGCGCGACTCGTCCTGGAGGACGCCCTCCAGGATCTGGCCGAGCAGGACGTCGTTCGTGACGCGGCGCATGTTGTGGAAGGCGCCGAGCGCCAGCCCCTCGATCACCATGTTCATGCCGATGGCGATCTTCACCCAGTGGTCCGAGGTGAGCGCGGCGTCGATCAGGATCTTCAGTCCCGGCGTGATGGGATAGACGCGGGCGAGCTTGCGCACGTAGCGCTCGAACACCTCGACGTGCCGCGCCTCGTCCATGGTCTGGGTGGCGGCGTAGAGCTTGGCCTCGTAATCCGGGACCGCGTGGGTGAGCGCCGCCGCGGTCATCAGCGCGCCCTGCTCGCCGTGCAGGAACTGGGAGAGCCGTTGCGCGGCCACGCCCGCGCTGAAGGCCTCGCGCTGGCGCCGGGAGAGCGTCTGCATGAACGGGATGCGGTCGAAGCCGAAGCTCCCCTCGTCGACGATCGGCTTCGAGGGGTCCACCTCCAGCTCCCAGTTCACGCGCTGGTCGGCGTCCCACTGCGCGCGCTTGGCCTTGGTGTAGAGGTTGCGCAGCTTCTCGATCTCGATCGCGTAGTCGAACTGCCAGCAGATCTCCATCGGCGTCTTCAGGACCTCGCTGGATCCGGTGCCGCGGGTCATCGCCCCTCCTCCAGGATCGCGCGACAGATCATGTCGCTCAGGGCCTCGAGCACGCGATCGGGATCGAGCGGCGGCCGGTCGAGCACCAGCAGCTGGGTGGCCGTCATGTCGATCGCGTGATGGATCAGGAACGCCGTGGCCTCGGCGTCGAGCTCGGAGCGCATCAGTCCCCGCCGCTGGCCGAACGTCACCAGCCCGGCCAGGCGCCGCACGCCCAGGCGCTGGAGCTCTGCCCAGCGGGCTCGCACCTCCGGGTCGCGCTCGGCCAGGGACAGCACCACCAGGTAGAGCGAGGGCCGCTTGCGCAGGCGGTCGTACGAGCGGCGCAGCCACTGCCCGATGGCCGCGCGCGGGTCTTCGCCCAGGAAGCGCTCGCGGTCGAGGTCGGTCTGCTGCCGCGACCCCACCCGCTCGGCCCAGGCGTCGATCAGCTCGAGCAGCAGGGCTCGCTTGTCGGGGAAGTGGTGATACAGGGTGCCGACCCCCACCCCGCCCCGCCCCGCGACGTCGGCCATGGACGTCTCCCCGAAGCCGCGGCGGGTGAAGAGCGTCTCCGCCGCGGCCAGGCAACGGGCCCGGGTGGCGAGGCCACGGGCCTGGGGTCGTCGCGTCGCGCGCGCCACGGGCAGCAGTCTAGCTTGCGCCAAAAACCGAATGCAACCTCGAAATTCGGCCAGAAAGCGAAATACAATCAGCTAGTTCGGTGGCGTAGAAACTGCCGGAGGGCCGCGTTGAAGGGTGGGGTCTCGCCGAGCCACACGCGCTGCCCGCCGCGCAGGGTCGTGGCGAGCCGGATCCGCTCGAGCAGCGGGGCGAAGGCGGTCGCGATCCGGACGGCGTCGCTCTCGGCGGTCTTGAGCCGCGAGTTGCTCTGATATGGTGGGCTGGGAGGTTGCCATGGATCCCTTCCGAGATCGGGTGGCGGTCGTGACGGGCGGCGGCGGCGGCATCGGCTCGGCGCTGGCGCGGGCCTTCGCGGCCCGGGGCGCCCGGCTCGCCTTGGCCGACGTGGACCGGAACGCCGCCGAGGTCGTCGCCAAGGAGCTCACGGCGGGCGGCGCCGAGGCGGAGGCCTTCGCGGTCGACGTCAGCGACCGCGACGACGTCGCGCGCCTGGCGGGCGAGGTGACGGACCGCTTCGGCAAGGTCCACGTGGTGTGCAACAACGCCGGGGTCGCCATCGGGGGCGAGATGTGGAGCGCCCCGACGGCGGACTGGGAGTACACCATGGCGGTCAACTTCTGGGGCGTCCTCCACGGCGTGCAGGCCTTCGTGCCGCGCATCCTCGAGCACGGCGAGGGGGGCTACGTGGTGAACACCGCCTCCATGGCGGGCCTCACCGGGATGAGCTTCCTCGGCATGTACTGCGCCTCGAAATTCGCCGTGGTGGGCCTGACCGAGTCGCTGTCGCGGGAGCTGCGCGAGCGCGGGGTCGGCGTCTCGCTGCTCTGCCCCATGATCGTCGCCACCGACATCAACGCCAACTCGCTTCGCCAGCATCCGGATCCCGAGCGGCGGCGCCAGGCGGAGGCGGCGCCCTCGGGCGAGAACCCGCCGCCGGCCATGCGGGGCGGCGTGATCCAGCCCGACGACGTGGCGCGCCGGGTGGTGCGCGCCATGGAGCGGAACCAGCTCTACGTCCTGACCCACCCGGAGCAGCGCGAGATCCTGCGCCGCCGGGCCGAGCGGATCGACGCGGTCTTCGAGCCCGACGCCTGGGGCGACTAGAGGCCCTCGCCGGGGGTGCGGACCGCCGGCGGGTCGGGCTTCTGCTCTTCCGCCGGTGTGCGCTCGAGCACGCGCTCGCGCTGGGCCTGCTCTTCCTTGCGTTTGATCAGGATCAGGTTGCGGCTGTAGACGAACGCGTTGGGCAGGTAGGCCAGCAGGAAGACCGGCTCCTTGCGGTGGATCGCGTAGACCAGGAGCACCAGCGAGCCGACGAGGCTCAGGTACCAGAACGACACCGGAATCACGCTCTCGCCGGCGCGCTCCGAGGCCACCCACTGCACCAGGAAGCGCGAAAAGAACGCAAGCTGCCCCAGCAGGCCGAACGCGAGCCAGTACCAGGCGTCGTTCCATTCCATGGCCCGGACTGTCCCACTTGCACGGGGCCGTGGCAACCCGCGCCGTGGTAGGATCGGCCTACGGCGGGGGCGGCTGCGGAGGCGGAATGCGCTGGAAACTCGCGTGGATGGCGGCACTGGGCGTTCTCCTGCTGGCCTCCCGGACCGGCGCCGAGATCCCCTACCCGAGCTGCCAGGCCCCGGCCTGCACGGACCCCGACGACTACGGCTCCTACCTGTTCCTGCCGCCGGGCGTGCTCCCGGACGACTACGCTTTCGACCCAGCCGCCCCGGAGAATGGCAGCGGCTGGAAGTACGCCGACGCCCGGCTGCCCGACGGATCCCCCGGCACGGGAATGAGCATCACCGCGGCCTGGCAGATGACGACGGGCCGGCCCGACGTGGTGGTGGCGGTGCTCGACAGCGGCATCCGCTGGGGCGAGCGCGAGCTGGCCGGCAAGCTGGCCCCGAACCTCGGCGAGCTTCCCGAGCCCTGCCCGGGCTTCGACTGCGACGGCAATGGCGTCGTGAACCCCGCGGACTGGGCCGGCACGGAGTGCGCGGGTGGCGTCGTGGATGACGCCAACGCCAACGGCCACTTCGACGGGCAGGACCTGATCCTCCGCTGCAGCGACGGTGTGGACGACGACGGCAACGGCTTCGTCGACGACATCGCTGGCTGGGACTTCTGGGAGGACGACAACGACCCGGACGACGACGTGGACGCGGGGCACGGCACGGGCGAGGGGCAGGACATGGTGGCAGAGGCGAACAACGGGGGCGGCTTCCCCGGCGTGGCGCCGAGCGCCATGTTCGTGCCCGTGCGGGTGGGCGACCACTTCGTGGCCCTGGACCAGCGCTTCGTGCTGGCCACCGTCTACGCTGTCGACCGCGGCGTGGACGTGGTGTCGGAGGCGCTCGGGGCTCTCGGTGCATCCAGGGCCACCGAGGCGGCCGTGCGCTACGCGTACGAGCGCGGAGTACCCGTCATCGCCAGCGCGGCGGACGAGCAGAGCCGGCACCACAACTGGCCCGCCGCCGCCGCCCACACCGTGTGGGTCAACTCCATCCGCAACGGCGACGGCGACATCGTGGGCGACCGCCGCGACTTCCGGATCCAGAACGGCTGCACCAACCACGGCGGCAAGGCCTGGGTCGCGATCTCCTCCACGAGCTGCTCGTCGGAGGCCACGGGCCGCGCGGCGGGAATGGCGCTGCTCCTGATCTCCCACGGCAAGAACCTGATGGAGGCGGGTGCCCTCGAGCCCTATCCGGAGACGCTCCGGCCCTACTCCGCCGAGGAAGTGCGCCAGATCTTCCGGGCCGCAGCCCAGGACGTGGATCGCTCCCTCGACCCGGCGCCCGCGCCCGGCCCGGTCGGCGGGCTGCTCGGCCTGATCCTCTCCGGGCCGGGCCTGGTGTTCGGGTCCGAGCGCTTCGCCCACGGACCCGGCTGGGACGAGTACTCGGGCTATGGGCGCCCCGACATGCAGCGGATGCTCGAGATCGCGACCGACGCCATCCCGCCCGAGGCCGCCTTCACCCGGAGCCCCGGGTGGTTCGACGTGATCGATCCCGCCCGCCCCCGCTGGCTGCCCGTGCGCGCCAGCACGGCCGCCGTGCGCACGCCGGGGACCTACCGCTGGAGCCTGGAGGTGGGCTGCGGGGTCGTGCCGGGAGTCTTCCAGCTGCTGCGCGAGGGCAGCGAGAATCGGCCGCTGCGCGACCGCGTCTTCCATCGCTGGCGTCCCGGAGAGACCGCCGAGCGCTGCGGCTTCGACTTCGCGACGCCCATCACGAGCCCGGACGCCCACAGTGTCACGCTGCGCCTGCGGGTCGTGGACGCCGCCGGCAACCTGGGGGAGGACCGCCGGACCGTGGCCATCCACGCGGATCCGACCCAGCGCTTCGTGCGTCGGATCGGCTCCTCCGGGGAGGGCTCCCCTGTCCTGGCCGACGTGAATCGCGACGGCGTGCTGGACATCGTCTACGGGGCCAACGACGGGCGGGTCCACGTCCTGAAGGGCCGCAACGGGCGCCGCCTGCCGGGCTTTCCGGCGCGGACCGAGAGCTTGCTGAGCCGCGCCCGTTTCGAGGCCAGTCCGGCCTGGTACCAGCGCCGGGTCCCCATTCCGCGCGAGGCGCTCGTGGCCACCGTGGCCGCCGACGACCTGGACGGCGACGGCCGGGTGGAGATCGTGGCCGCCTCGGTCGAGGGCAATCTGTGGGTCTTTGACGACCGCGGCCGGCTCTGGGAGCCCTTCCCCGTGTCGAGCGATCCGGCGTTCTCCGCCCACGAGCGGCGCGACCGTTTCAACGACGTCGGCCCGGGCTTCGCAAGCTCTCCCTCACTGGTGGACCTGGACGCGCCCGGCGGCGACGGCGACCTGGAGATCGTCGTGGCCGGCCTCGACGGGTACCTCTACGCATGGCGCCACGATGGCTCGCCGGTCGCGGGCTTCCCCGTTCGCCTGGGCGATCGCACGAAGCTCTCGGAGG
This sequence comes from uncultured delta proteobacterium, assembly GCA_947259215.1. Taxonomy (GTDB): domain Bacteria; phylum Myxococcota_A; class UBA9160; order UBA9160; family JAFDET01; genus CAMYLJ01. Next base: position 141,490 of record CAMYLJ010000022.1, on the reverse strand, counting down.
ACCCCGTCACCGGCAAGTGGATTCCGCTCGACAACACCGCCGAGCCGCGCCTGGCCAAGGTGATCTCGTCCCCGGCCGTGGGCGACCTCGACGGCGACGGGACCCACGAGATCGTGATCGGCACCAACGAGGAGTACCGCGACGGGAGCGGACTCTTCAGCACCGACGACTCCGGTCTGCTCCAGCTCCTGTCCGGCCTCGGCGGCGGCCTCGGCGACTTCGCCGTGGACACCGCCGGCCGGATCTACGTGGTGGACGCGTCCGGCGGCGTGCTCCCGGGCTTCCCGGCCCGGGTTCCGCTGCTGGCGCCCGGCCTGCTCCCGACGGTGGCGACGGGCACGCCGGGCTCGCCGGCCCTGGCCCGGCTCGACGCGAGCGGCGGGCTCGTGACCGCCATCTTCTCGGCGGTGGGTCCGGTGATGCTGCTTCGCTCGGACGGCTCGAACTTCCTCGGACTGGGAAGCGACGGCGCCCCGCTGCCGCTGGCGCCGGACTTCGCGGGTGGCGGCTTCCCGTTGATCCCCGACCCGGCCGGGCTGAACGAGCCCGGGAGCTTCTCCTTCGACGCGCCCTTCCTGGGGGCCCTCGGCTCCGGGGCCTTCGGCGACGTCACGGGGGACGGTGCGCCCGAGTACACCGCGCCCACCGGCGGCGTACGGCAGCTGATCGACGTGGCGACGCCGGCCAGCCAGGAATTCGGTGACCACCAGGTCGCCGTATGGGATCCGCGCTCCGGAGACCTCCTGCCCCAGTTCCCGCGCGTGATGGACGACATGCAGTTCTTGACGGAGCCGGCGCTGGCCGATGTGGACGGCGACGGGATCGCGGAGCTGATCCACGGCTCGGGCGCCTACCTGGTGCGAGCCTACACTGGAGAAGGTCGTACCCCGCAGGGCTGGCCCAAGTTCACCGGTGGCTGGGTCATCGGGACGCCGGCCGCCGGCGATGTGGACGGTGACGGCCGCATCGAGGTGGTGGTCGTCACCCGCGAGGGTCGGCTCTTCGTCTGGGACACGCCGGCAAGGGCCAGCGAGAAGGCGATCCCGTGGCAGGGCTTCGGCCGCGACCGGCGCAACACGCGCAACCACGAGTCCGGCGTCTCCCCGCTGGCGGAGCCGCGGGAGCGGCCCAGGCGCCGCGAGGCGTTCCTGCGCTGGATCCTGGAGTACTTCGGGCTCGGCAGCTAACTTCGCTCTTCCTCCTACCGGAGCCCCCCGATGCCCCCCAGCGAGTCCGACGTCCTCGAGGCCCTGCGCCCCATCGTCGATCCCGACTTCGGCAAGAGCATCGTCGAGCTCGGCTTCGTCAAGAACGTGGTCGTCGACGGGGCGAGCGTGGCCTTCACGATCGAGCTGACCACCCCGGCCTGCCCGGTGAAGGCCGAGTTCGAGCGCCAGGCCCGGGAGCGCGTCGCCGCGCTGCCGGGCGTCGACCAGGTCGAGGTCGAGATGACCGCCAACACCCGCGGGCGCGCGGCCCAGGGTCCCCACGCGGACGTCCTGCCCGGCGTGCGCAACACGCTGGCGGTGGCGTCGGGGAAGGGCGGCGTGGGCAAGAGCACCGTGGCCCTGAATCTGGCGCTGGCGCTGCGCGAGACCGGGGCCCGGGTCGGCCTGATGGACTGCGACGTCTACGGACCCTCGGTGCCGCTCCTGACCGGTGTGCACGGGCGGCCGGAGGCGGTCGCCAAGCGCATCCTGCCCCACGAGGGCCTCGGCCTGAAGCTCATGAGCATGGGCTTCTTCCTGACCGACGACTCGCCCGTGATCTGGCGCGGGCCCATGGTGCACGGTCTGATCCGCCAGTTCCTGACCGACGTCGACTGGGGCGAGCTCGACTACCTGGTGCTCGACATGCCGCCCGGCACCGGCGACGCGGCGCTCACCCTGACCCAGCAGGCGCCGCTCTCGGGCGCGGTGATCGTCACCACCGCCAACGACCTGTCGCTGATCGACGCTCGCAAGGGCCTCGCGATGTTCGAGAAGGTGGGCGTGCCGGTGCTCGGCGTGGTCGAGAACATGTCCTACTTCACGCCGCCCGACCTGCCGGACCGCAAGTACTACATCTTCGGCCAAGGTGGCGGGCGTCGCGTGGCCGAGGAGCTCGGCGTGGAGTTCCTGGGCGAGATCCCCATCGACCCGCGCGTGGTGGAGGGCGGCGATCGCGGGCGCCCGATCCTGCTGGAGGCGCCCGATTCCGACGCGGCCCGCGCGCTGCGCGAGCTGGCCGGCACGGCAGCGCGGCGGCTCGCGGTCCTGGCGGAGAGCACCCCGAAGCTCGCCGACGCCAACATCACCTGGGTTACGTAGTTCGATGAACTCCGCTCGCCTGCGGAAGAGGATGAATCGGAAGTCGGCCAGGAGCCGACCTTCCAACCCCCTTGGCGCTGTCGCGGAGACCGCTGCGCGCGGGCGCCTTCGGCGCCGCTTGCGGGCGACCGGGTCCGGCGGTGTGTACGGACGCGGGAGGCTCTAGGGCTCTAGCGGGTGCCGTGCAGCATGCTTCCGTACAGCACCGGGAGCTCGCCGACGGGGCCTTGGGCGGAGCGGGTCAGGTATTCGTCGTAGCTGAGGCGCTCGAGCGTGACGCGGGGGTCCGGGCGGAAGTAGTCGTCGGGGATCTGGAGGTCGCGCCGCCAGCCGGCGTACTGGGTGCGGCGGGTCTGCTTGAGGCCCCGGTCGAAGACCTCGACCACCAGCGGGATCCGCTCGCCGCTCTCGGGAATCCAGACCTCGCGTCTCGAGACCCGGTCGGTCAGCCGGTAGACCTGGGCCTTCATGCCGCCCAGGTCCTCGGTGCGCACGCGCTCGGCGCCCTGGGCGAGGATCAGGTCGGCCTCCCAGGCGAAGGGCCGTTGGCCCTTGGCGTCGTCGGCGATCGCCCTCGTGCTGCGCTGCACCGCCAGCCCGGTCCCGGCCAGCTGGTCGATCACGTAGTACCACTCGCCGTGCACCAGGGTCAGGACCGGCCGTCCCTGCACCACCGTGAAGGCGCGCATGCTGCGGCCCTTCGACCAGTAGAAGGTCATGGTGGGTCCGACCATGCTCGAGGTGAGAGCCTGGGCGTACCAGGTGGGCACCGGAGCGGCGGGCGGCGGCTCCGGCGGCGCTGCCGGCTCCTGGGCGAAGGCCGGCGTGGCCACGACGAGGGCCAGCAGCAAGAGCCGTTTCATGGCGCGACCTCCTGGGACGGGAAGATAGGACTTCCCTCCATCCAATCGGGTACCGGGAGCCCCAGGAGGGCGAGCACGGTCGGGGCCACGTCCACGGCGCGCACGCTCCCGATCTGCGAGGCGGGGATCCCGTCGCCGAAGGCGAGGAAGATTCCAGCCATCGCGGGGTGCTCCGGGCGGTAGCCGTGGCCGCCCCGGTGGGCGAGCCGAGCCCCGCGCAGGGCCTGCTGTACGCGGCCCGCCACGCCGCCGCGCACGACGGCGGTGCCGGGCGGGCAGAGCACCACCGCGTCGCCGAAGCGCGGGTTTCCGAGTCGGAACCCGGGCGGCGCCTCCTCCCGGCGCCACGCCTCGAGGCCCTCGGCGCGGGCCACGGCGACGGCGCGCGCTGCCGCCTCGGGGCTGGCCGCGGTCAGGGTGACGAAGCCGCCGCCACCGTGGATGCGCGCCTTGACCCCCTCGCCGGACAGCGCCGACTCGAGGTGGACGGAGCGCTCCACCTCCAGCATGCCGTGGTCGGAAACCACGAGGATCGCCGTGCGCGTCAGCAGCCCGCGGGCCTCGATGCCGGCCACCAGCGCGCCGAGCGCCTCGTCCTGGGACACCAGGGCCTTGCGGACGCGGTCGGAGTCGGGCCCGTAGCGGTGCCCCGCTCCGTCGGCGCCGTGGAACCAGGCGGTCACGAGCCGCGGGCGCTCGGCGGGATCGGGCAGGTCGAGCCAGGCCAGGATCTGCTTCACCTTCGTCGTCTCGCGGGTCCGGGAGTCGAAGGGTCTCCAGTGACGCGGACCGCGGCCGCTCGTCCAGGCACCCTCGGAGCCCACCCAGTAATAGGAGGCCGAGACCACGCCGTGGCTCGCGGCCAGGGACCAGATCGGCTCCACCTGCAGCCAGCTGGGGTCGCCCTCGTAGCTGAAGCGTCCGCGCCCGGGATCCACGAAGACGTTGTTCACGATCCCGTGGCGCTCCGGGGCCACTCCGGTCACCAGGGTCACGTGGTTCGGGAACGTGTTGCTGGGAAAGACGGGGACCAGCCTCTCCGCCACGGTCCCTTCGCGGGCCATCCGGCCCAGGGTGACCAGGCGAGAATCGCGGAGCTGGCTGGGCGTGGTTCCGTCGAAAGAGAGCAGGAGCACGATCTCCGCCGCGCTGGCGAGGGAGGCGGAGGCGACGGATCCGAGGCCGAGCGCGAGAACGAATGCCGAGACGATTCGCGTGCGGCGCACCGGGGCGGATCTTACCATCGTCCCATGCGTGTGGCGCTCTCCATCGCGGGCTCCGATCCGACGGGTGGGGCCGGACTCCAGGCGGATCTCCAGACCTTCGCGGCCTGCGGGGTGCACGGAGCCGGGGTGGTGACGGCGCTGACCGTGCAGGACACCGTCAAGGTGAAGCGCGTGCTGCCCGTCTTTCCCAATGTGGTGCGCGAGCAGCTCCAGACGCTGGCCGGCGACCTGACTCCGCACGCGCTGAAGCTCGGCATGCTGGCGACGGACGACGTGGCGCGTGCCGTGGACCACGGGCTCGACGCCTTCGCGCGCACCGGGCCCTTGCCGCCGCTGGTGCTGGACCCGGTGCTCGCCGCGAGCGACGGCACGCCGCTGCTCGAGCGCCGCGCGCTCCCGATCCTGTGCACGCTCATCGGCCGCGCGCAGCTGGTGACCCCGAACCTGGCCGAGGCGAAAACCCTCTGCGAGCGCGACGTCTCGAGTCGCGCCGGGGTGGAGGCGGCGGCGCGGAGCCTGGTCGAGCAGCTCGGCGCGGGCGCGGCGCTGGTGAAGGGCGGACACGCCGCGGACGCGCCCGACGACTGCCTGGCGCTGCGCGAGGGCGAGGGCGTCATCGTGCGCTGGCTCGCGGGAGAGCGGATTCCGGCGGGCCCGGTCCACGGTACGGGCTGCGCCCTGGCGGCGGCCGCCGCCGCGCACCTGGCGCTCGGGGCCGACGTCGCGGAGTCCGTCGAGCGGGCGCGCCGCTTCGTGGCGGAGGGGCTGCGGCGCGCGTTCGCCGCGGGCGAGGGCGCGCGGCTCCTGGGGCGCGCATGAACGACGCCGCCAGCGAGTACGCGTCGCGGCTCGGCTCGCGGCGGGCCGTGGCAGCTCGCCTGGTGGCCCGCGAGCGCGTGCTCTCGAACACGCGTCTCGCCGTCTTCGTCCTGATCCTCGTCGCGGGCTGGCTGGCCTTCGGTGCGCGCGCTCTCGCGCCCGCGTGGATCCTGGTTCCGGTCGCGGGTTTCCTGGTGCTGGTACTCTGGCACGATCGCGTGATCCGCGTGCGCGAGCGCGCCGACCGTGCGGTGGCCTTCTACGAGCGGGGTCTGGCGCGCCTCGCGGGAGCCTGGGCCGGGGGCGGCGTCGGGGGAGAGCGCTTCGCAGATCCGCACCATCCCTACGCGGCCGACCTGGACCTCTTCGGCCCGGGCTCGCTCTTCGAGCTGCTCTGCACGGCGCGCACCGCGGCGGGCGAGGAGCTGTTGGCGGACTGGCTGCGCGAGCCCGCCGTCCCGGACGCGGTGCGGGCACGCCATCGGTCCGTCGAGGAGCTGCGCCCGGGCCTCGACCTGCGCGAGGACCTGGCGCTGATCGGCGCGGACGTGCGCGCGGGCCTGCACGCGCGACTGCTCGAAGCCTGGGGCGACGAGCCGCCGCTGCACGGGGTTGGCACCTGGCGCCTGCTGACCGGAGCGCTGGCGGGCCTGGCCGTCGCCGCGCTGGCGGGCTGGATCTTTCTCGCCAGCGGTCCGGCGCCGCTGGTCTTCGTGCTCTTCCTGGAGGCGCTCGTGGCGATGCGGCTGCGCGGCCGCATCGGCCACGCCCTGAAGGCGGCCGATCAGCCCGCGCGAGACCTGGCGCTCCTGGCCGCCCTGCTCGAACGGCTCGAGCGGGAGGACTTCCGCTCGCCACGCCTGGTCGCGCTGCGGGGCGAGCTGGCCACCGAAGGCGTGCCGGCCTCGCGCGAGGTGGCGCGCCTGCGCTGGCTGCTGGACATGGCCGACGCCCGCCGCAACCAGTTCTTCGCGCCGCTGGCGGCGCTGCTGCTGTGGGGCGCGCAGTTCGGGCTGGCCGTCGAAGCCTGGCGCCAGCGGAGCGGTGGGCGCGTGGGGCGCTGGATCCGGGCCGCTGGCGAGATCGAGGCGCTCTGCGCCCTGGCGAGCCACGCCTACGAGCACCCCGGCGACCCGTTCCCCGAGCTCGTCGACAGCGGGCCCTGCTTCGAGGCGGCGGGGCTCGGCCACCCGCTGCTGGCCGAGGACGCCTGCATCCGCAACGACCTGGTCCTCGACGACGGGCGGCGGGTCTTCGTCGTGAGCGGCTCCAACATGTCCGGCAAGAGCACACTCCTGCGCAGCGTCGGCATCAACGCGGTGCTGGCGTTCGCGGGCGCGCCGGTCCGGGCCGCGCGGCTGCGGCTCTCGCCGCTGGCGGTGGGCGCGTCGATCCGGCTCCACGACTCGCTCCAGGACGGCGAGTCGCGCTTCTACGCGGAAATCAAGCGCCTGCGCCAGATCGTCGACCTGGCCGAGGAGCGCGCGCCCGCGCTCTTCCTGCTGGACGAGATCCTGGCCGGCACCAACTCCCACGACCGCGGGTTCGGCGCGGCGGCGGTGGTGCGGGGTCTGGTGGAGCGCGGCGCCATCGGCCTCGTCACCACTCACGACCTCGCCCTGGCGAAGATCGCCGACGAACTCGCGCCCCGCGGCGCCAACATCCACTTCGAGGACCACGTCGAAGACGGCCGCATCGCTTTCGACTACCACCTCCGCGAAGGCGTCGTCACCAAGAGCAACGCCCTGGCCCCGGAGACCACGCGAGTTCCGTCAGCGCGCTGCGGATTACGCCTCCGGGAGGCCCCCACCCCACACGAATCCGCCTACGAGCTCAGACGTGGCAGGAGCTTGTCGAACAGTCCGTCGAAGTCGCCGTTGCTCATCACGAGCAGGACGTCTCCGGGAGCGGCGTCCGCGGCCAGCCGTTCGGCGAGGGCGTCGACGTCTTCGATCGCTTCGGCGGGAGGGCCGGCGGCCGAGATCTGCCGCGCCAGGGCGTGGGCGTCGAGGCGCTCGCCCACCTCGCCGAAGGCGCTGTAGATCGGCGCGTCGGGCACGGCCCGGATCGCGACCCGGTCCGCGCCGGCGAGGGCGGCGGCGTAGTCCTTCTGGAAGAGCGCTCGGCGGCTGGTGTTGCTGCGGGGTTCGAAGATCGCCACCACGCGTCGGTCCGGGTAGCGCGCGCGCACTGCGGCCAGGGTCGCGCGCACGGCGGTCGGGTGGTGGGCGAAGTCGTCGAGGACCACGACACCGCCGATCTCGCCCCGCACCTCGAGCCGCCGGCGCACGCCGCGATAGCGGGCCAGGGCGCGCACGGCCTCCTCGGGCGCGGCGCCCCGCTCGACGGCGGCCGCCACCGCGGCCAGGGCGTTGGCGACGTTGTGCCGGCCCCAGGCCGCGAGCTGCGCCTCGCCCACGGCGGTGCCGTCCCGGGAGATGGCGAAGCGCGTCCCGTCGCTGCCCGGTCGCAGCTCGCCGGCGCGCCAGCTTCCGTCCCGGACGCCGTAGCGGACGACCCGGCAGGGCGCGTCGGCTACCACGTCGGCCACGTTCGCGTCGTCGGCGTAGACGATCAGGCAGCCGTCGGCGGGCATGCCGGACACGAGCGCGAGGAAGGCCGCCTTGACGTGGTCCAGGTCCCGGTAGATGTCGGCATGGTCGAACTCGATCGAGGTGAGGATCGCGGTGCGTGGGTGGTAGTGCAGGAACTTCGGGGTCTTGTCGAAGAAAGCCGTGTCGTACTCGTCACCCTCCACCACGAAGTCGGGCCCGGCTCCCTCGCGGAAGCTGCCGTCCAGGTTGGCGGCGATCCCGCCCACCAGTGCCGACGGATCGCGGCCGCACTCCACCAACACGCTCGCCAGCATGGCCGCGGTGGTGGTCTTGCCGTGGGTTCCGGTCACCACCAGCGAGTGCTTCTCGCGCATCGCCAGCTGGTAGAGCGCGTCCGAGAAGGAGAGATAGGCGTAGCCCCCGTCGATGGCGGCGCGCGCCTCCGGGTTGTCCGGCCGGCAGACGTTGCCGATCACCACGAGCTCGGGCTGCTCCGCCGTCACGTGCTCTGCGGCGAAGCCCTCGCGCACGGGAATGCCCCAGCCGGCCAGCGCCGTGCTCATGGGCGGGTAGAGCTTCTCGTCGGAGCCGCTGACGGCGATGCCGCGGGCGCGCAGCAGTCCCGCCAGCGAGCCCATGCCCGTGCCGCCGATGCCGACGAAGTGCACGCGCTGGGGATTCATGCCTCGGCCAGGAAGGCCTCCAGCACCAGATCGTGCACCTGCGGCCGGAGTTCGAAGCGGCTGCGCTTGGCGACCAGGTGGGCGCGGTTCGTGAGCATCACCACCACGGTCTCGCGCTCGAGGTCGATCCAGAGCGAGGTGCCCGTGAACCCGAGGTGCCCGATGGAGTGCTCCGAGAAGTGCGCCCCCGACGACGACGCGCCCGGCGTCGGCGTGTCCCAGCCGAGCGCCCAGTCGGAGCCTTCGGGCAGGCGCTGGCGCTCCGCGAACTCGCGCACGCGGTCGCCCGGGAGCGGACCCGGGCGGCCGTGCCAGGCGTCGAGGATCGCGCCGGCGAAGCGCAGCACGTCGTCGGCCGGTGCGAAGAGACCCGCGTGCCCCGCCACGCCCCCCATGGCCGACGCGTTCGGGTCGTGCACCTCGCCCCACACGATGCGACCGCGCCAGGGGCAGTTCTCGCTGGCCGCGTAGCGGCGCCGCTCCGCCTCCGGCAGCGCGCCACCGCCGGCCGGCGCCGTCAGGAAGCCCGTGTTCGTCATTCCCAGGGGCGTGAAGATCCGGGAGGCGCAGAACTCGTCGAAGGGCTTGCCCGTCAGCGTCTCGACCAGGGCGCCCAGGATGATGAAGTCGAGGTCGCCGTAGACCGCGGCCTCGCCGGGCGCGTGCACCAGCGCAGAACGGGCGATGCGGTCCACCACCAGCTCCCGCGCCTCCGGCGTCCCCAGCAGCGGGGCGCCGAGGGTCTTGCGGTCGCGCTCCAGGATGACGTCGTGGAAGGGACGCCAGGGCTTCAGCCCGGAGGAGTGGCTGAGGAGGTGGCGCAAGGTCACGCCTTCCTTCTCGCGCTCGCCGAAGGCGGGCAGGTGCTTCGCCACCGGGTCGTCCAGGGCGACGACGCCCTCCTCGCAGAGCAGCATGACGGCCGTGGTGGTGGCCAGGGCCTTGGTGAGCGAGGCCAGGTCGAAGAGCGTTTCGCGCGTCATGGGCAGGCGCTCGGGTCGCACCACGGCCAGGCCCCGCACCGACGCGTGCTCCAGCAGCTCGCCGTCGCGGGGCATGCGCGCCAGGACCACCGCGCCCGGGATCTCGTTCTTCGCGATCGCCTTGTCGAGGGCGGTGTCCACCCGGCGCAGCTTGCGCTCGATCACGCTGCGTCTCATGGTCTCGCCACCCCCCGCTCCAGCACGACCAGCTCACCCCGCTCGCCGTCGATCTCCGCCCGCGCTCCGACGGGCCAGATCTGGTTCCGATCGACGTGCCCGAAGGGAAGCCCCGTGACCACGGGCAGCTGGAGCTCGGCCGCGGCCTCGAGAATCACCTCGCGGGCATCGGACTCGGGATAGCGCGGATCGTCGCACTCGACGAGGCCGCCCACGCCGAGCCCCGCCAGGCCGGCGAGCTTGCCGGCGGCGCGCAGCTGCGCGAAGCAGCGGTCGATCCGGAACGGGCGCTCTCCCACCTCCTCCACCAGCAGGATGGCGCCGCGGGTGTCGATCTCCCACGGCGTGCCCAGGCTGGCCACGACCAGCGCCAGCGAGCCTCCGACGAGCCGCCCCTGCGCGCGCCCGCCGCCGTGGCCCTCGCCCGGCAGGGCCGTTCGCGCCGGGCCGCGCCCGGAGAGCGCCGCGAGCCAGGCCTCCACCACCTCTCCGTCCAGGCCGTCGCCCCGCTCGAGCATCGGGCCGTGGAAGCCCAGCAGCCCGGCGCAGCGGCGCTGCCAAAGCAGCAGGGTGGTGACGTCGCTGTAGCCGACCAGCGGCTTGCGGGCCGCGCGGGCCGCCGCCGGGTCGAGCTGGAGCGCGATCCGGTGGCAGCCGTAGCCGCCGCGGGCGCAGACGATGGCGTCCACCTCGGGGTCCGCCCACAGATCGGCGAGCTCGGCGGCCCGGCGGGCGTCGTCGCCGGCCAGGTAGCCGCAGCGTGCCAGCAGGTCGTCGCGCCGGGCCACGCGGTAGCCGGCCTCGCGCAGCAGGGCCTCGCCCGTCGCCAGCTTGTCCGGATCCACGGGGCCGGCCGGAGCCGCCAGGCCGATGGTGCCGCCGGGCGGGAGGGCACGGGGCTTCGTGAGGCGAGGCACCTAGAAGGGGACGTCCCCGTCGTCGGCCCCCTCGGACGCCGGGCCGACGAAGCTCGCGGGCGCGCCGTAGGACTCTTCCTGCCGCAGCGTGCGATCGGCGAAGCGGGCGAAGCGCGCCTCGAAGTCCAGGTGGACGGTGCCGGTCGGCCCGTTTCGCTGTTTGGAGATGATGAGCTCGGCCTCCCGCTCGTCGGACTCCCGGTTGTAGACGACGTCGCGGTAGATGAAGCCGATCACGTCGGCGTCCTGCTCGATGGCGCCGCTCTCGCGCAGGTCGGCCAGCTTGGGTCGCTTGTCCTCGCCGGAGCGCAGCTCCGGGCCGCGGTTCAGCTGGGAGAGCGCGATCACGGGAATGTCGAGCTCCTTCGCCAGCGCCTTCAGGCCGCGGCTGATCTCCGAGATCTCCTGCTCGCGCCGCTCGGAGTTGCGGTCGCCGTGGGCCAGCTGGAGGTAGTCCACGATCACCAGGTCGAGGCCGCGCTCCGCGCGCAGGCGGCGGCTCTTGGCCTTCATCTCCAGCACCGTGGCGGCGCCGGAGTCGTCGATCCAGATCGGCGCGCTGCCCAGGCGCCCGGCCGCCTGGGAGAGCCGGGTGTAGTCGTTGGTGGCGATGTGGCCGCGGCGGAAGGTGGCGAAGTCGATGCCCGCCTCCGCCGACAGCAGGCGCAGGACCAGCGCCCGGGTGGTCATCTCGAGCGAGAACACGGCCACCTTCGAGCCGTGGTCCACCGCGGCGTTGCGCGCCAGGTTCAGCGCCAGCGCGGTCTTCCCCATGCTGGGCCGCGCGGCGATGATGATGAGCTCGCCTCGCTGCAGCCCGCCGGTCATGTCGTCGAAGTCGCGGAAGCCGGTGGCCAGGCCCGTCAGCTCGCCGCCGCGGTTCATCAGCATCTCGACGTAGTCGAAGGTGTCCTGCATCTCGTCGTGCAGGCTGCGGAAGGTGACGGAGGCCCGTTCCTGGCTGATCTCGAAGATCTTCGACTCGGCGTGGTCGAGCAGCAGGTCGGCCCGGTCGCCGCCCTCGAAGCCGGCCTCGACGATCTCGGTGGCCGTGCTGATCAGGGCGCGCTTGACCGACTTGTCGCGCACGATGCGCGCGTGGTGCTGCACGTTGGCGGCCGTCGACTCGTAGTCGGCGATCTCCGCCAGGAAGACCGGCCCGCCGATGGCGTCGAGGGTCTTGCGGGTGTTCAGGTAGTCGGAGAGCGTGTGCAGGTCGACGGGCTCGTTGCCGTCGCGCAGCGCGATCATGGCGCTGTAGAGCTCGCGGTGTGCCGGATGGTAGAAGTCGTCCGGCTTCACCTCGGTGTAGACCGCGTGGAGCGCGTCGTTGTCGAGGAGGACGGCGGAGAGCACCGCCTTCTCCGCGTCGAGGTCCTGGGGCGGAACGCGAGACACCACACCCCCCGTGGTTGTCAGGGCGTGCCGACGTTTATACCACGCCTAGCTGGACTCGGCCTCGGCGTCGTCCGCGGCTCCGGCTTCCGCTTCGTCGTCGGCGGGAGCCGGCTCGGGTTCCGGCGTGGGCTCCGGTGCGGGCTCGCCCTCGGGGGCGGCGGGCCCGCCGATCCCCACGACGGAGAGCGTGACCTTCGCCGTGACGTCGCGGTGCAGGCGCACCGCTACCTCGTGATCCCCCACCTCCTTGACGGGCTCCTTCAGCTGGATCTTGCGGCGGTCCACCTTGACGCCCTGCTCGGCCAGCAGCTCCGCGATCTTCGCGGTCGTGACGGAGCCGAAGAGGCGTCCCGCCTCTCCGGCCTGCATCTCGACGCTCAGCGCCAGCTTCTCGACGCTGTTCTTCACGGCCTCCTGATCCTTGCGCGTCTTCTGGATCTTCTCCTCGATCTGACGCCTGTGGTGCTCCAGCTCGGACAGCCGTCCTTCGCTGGCGTGGCTCGCCAGCCCGCGGGGGATCAGGTAGTTGCGCGCGTAGCCGGGCTTCACGCTGACCACGTCGCCGGCGTCGCCGAGCTTCGGGACGTCCTCGCGCAGGATGAGCTTCACCTGGCCCATGTCGCTCGCTCCTACTGGTGGGAGTCGGTGTACGGCAGCAGCGCGATGTGCCGCGCCCGCTTTACCGACAGCGCCAGCTTGCGCTGCTGCGACGCCGTGTTGCCCGAGATGCGGCGCGGGATGATCTTGCCGGTCTCGGTGAGGAAGCCCCGCAGCGTCTTGGCGTCCTTGTAGTCGATCTCGAGCTTCCGGTCGGTGGTGAAGCGCGAGACCTTCTTGCGGGTGAAGAGCTTCTTTTGCGCCTTACGGGCCTTCTTGCGAGCCCTGGCCCGCAGTCGGCTCTTGACGGTCTGGTGCTGGGGCGGGCCGTCGCGCCGGTCGCGGCCGAAGCGGCCGCCGCCCTCGCGGCCCCCGTCGCGGCCGCCGAAGCGGCCGCCGCCGCCCCCCCCGCCAAAGCGGCCGCCGCCGCCCCCGCCGAAGTCGCGGTCGCCGCGATCCTCTCTCGGTCGATCTCCCTCGGGCCGGCTGCCCGGATCGGTGGTCGGAGTGTCCTCGGACATGGCCTACTCCTCCTCCTCGCGCGGGTTTTTCCCTTCCTCGCTCGCGTCTTCGTCGGCGTCCGCCGTGGCCTCGGCCGGCTCGGCCTCGGGGGGCGCCGCGTCGCTGGGCGCGGGTACGTGGGCGGCCGCGGCCGCGGCGGCCTCGGCCTCGCGCGCGGCCCGCTCCGCCGCCTTCTCCTGCTGGATCCGCTCCTGCTCCGCGCCTTCCGCGATGCGGGCCTCGACGTCGGTCACCTTGGTGTCGGCGCGCACGCTGAGGAAGCGCAGCACGGACTCCTCGAGGCGCAGGACGCGTTCGAGCTCTTCCACCACCTGGCCCCGAGCGTCCAGGTAGTGCAGGAAGAAGTAGTGGCCCTTCTGGAAGTGCTTGATCTCGTAGGCGAGCTTGCGCTTGCCCCAGTCGTCGAGCATCACCCGGCGGGCGCCGCTCTTCTCGAGGATGCCGTCGAGGCGGGTGCAGAGCTCAGCGCACCCCTCGTCGGAGATCTCGGGCTGGACGATGAAACAGGTTTCGAACTCCCGCATGGCCTCCCCTCGGACGGGCGGCTCGCGCCGCCGGGCCCCCGGGTTGCGACGGCTTCCGGCGGGTCCGGAGGCGTCTTCGGGGACCGAGGTGGTAAGCGGGGCTCACTGCCCCGCGAGGTCGCAGGGAGTAGCAGATCCGGCCCATCGCCGCCCCTACGCCAGCAGCAGGGCGTGGATCCGGGGGTCCTGGGTCAGCTCCGGGTGGAAGGTTGCCGCCAGCAGGCTCCCCTGCCGCACCAGCACCGGCCGCTTCTCCACCCGTGCGAGGATCGACACTCCGGGCCCGGGATCTCTCAGCTCCGGCGCCCGGATGAAGACGCAGCGGAGCCCCTCGAGGCCTTCCGCCGCGTCTGGATCCACCGGGGCCGCGAAGGAGTCCACCTGGGTGCCGTAGGCGTTGCGGGCCGCCCGGCAGTCGAGCAGGCCCAGGGTGGGCACCGGGTGGTTCTCCACCTCCCGCGCCAGCAGGATGGCGCCCGCGCAGGTCCCGAGCACCGGCTGCCCCGCCCGCGCGAACGCCCGCAACGGCTCCCACAGCCCCAGCCGATCCAGCCCCTTCGCAATCGTGGTGCTCTCCCCGCCGGGCAGGATCAGCGCCGCAAGCCCGTCCAGGTCCTTCTCCCGCAGCACCGGTCGCGCGTCAGCGCCGACCCGCCCGAGGGCCGCGGCATGCGCCTCCACATCCCCCTGCACCGCCAGGATGCCGACCACCGGCACACTCACAACTGCTCCTCCACGCTCATCCCGAGACGCAGTCGGATCGCCCCGCGAACCCCGTGCAAGCTCCCGCCGCTCCGGGGAGGCCGGGGTCCCGGAGGCGTAATCCGCAGCGCGCTGACGGATTCTGTACTGGCCCCATACCCCGCAGCGCGCGAGGACATCGCCGCAGGGACCCCGGCCTCCCCGGAGCGCGCGATCGCTACCACCCCCGGTTCGCGAGGCGCTCCGACTCGGCGAGGGTCTCCATCTCGATCCCCTCCATCGCCTTCCCGAGGCCGCGGCAGGCGCCGAGCACCTCTTCGGGCTCGCGCCAGTGCGTCGTCGCGCGCACGACGGCGCGGGCGCGGCTCGCCGGGTCGTCGCTCTTGAAGATCCCCGAGCCCACGAAGACCGCCTCGGCGCCGAGTGACATGCAGAGCGCCGCGTCGGGAGGCGTGGCCACGCCGCCGGCCGCGAAGTTCGGCACCGGCAGGCGCCCGTGCTCGTGCACGTAGCGCACCCCGTCGTAGGGGGCCTGGAGCTCCTTGGCCTTCGCCATCAGCTCTTCCTCGGTCAGGGTCGTGAGCGCTCGGATCTCGCCGCAGACCGAGCGCAGGTGCCGCACCGCCTCGACGATGTTGCCGCTGCCCGCTTCGCCCTTGGTGCGGATCATGGCCGCACCCTCGCCGATGCGCCGCAGCGCCTCGCCCAGGTTCCGCGCGCCGCACACGAAGGGCGCGTAGAAGGAGTGCTTGGAGACGTGGTTCTGGTCGTCGGCCGGGGTCAGCACCTCGCTCTCGTCGATGAAGTCGACGCCCAGCGACTCGAGCACCTTCGCCTCGGCCAGGTGGCCGATCCGGCACTTGGCCATCACCGGGATCGAGACCGTGCGCTGGATGCCCTCGATCACCTCCACGGCCGCCATGCGCGCGACCCCGCCCTCCTTGCGGATGTCGGCCGGCACGCGCTCCAGCGCCATCACCGCCGCGGCGCCCGCGTCCTCGGCGATCTTGGCCTGCTCGGGAGTGGTGACGTCCATGATGACCCCGCCCTTCAGCATCTCGGCCAGCCCGACCTTGATCTCGAACGAGCGCGCCGTCGTCTTGCCGTTTCCGTTCTCGCCCATGATTCATTCCTCCGTCGGATCACACGTGAATGCTCGCGGCGTCGCCCAGGCGCGGCGCGGCGCGGAGTCGTTGCTGGGCCAGGCGCCCGAGGGTCGCCACGCCGTGCCGGATGGCCTCCTCGTCCACCATGGCCACAGTGAGACGCAGCGCCCGCGAGGGCCGCCCGTCGCAGTGGAACTGGTAGCCAGGCGCGAAGAGCACGCCCTCGCGCGCCGCGTCGGCGAGCAGCTCCGCCGTGTCGATTCCCTCGGGCAGCTCCACCCACGTCTGGTAGCCGCCGTCGGGCCGGGTCCAGCGCGAGCCCGCGGGCAGGTGCTCCTCCAACGCGGCCTGGAGCGCCTTGCGCCGCCCGGCCAGCACGCGGCGCAGGCTCGTCAGGTGGCGGTCGTAGCCGCCCCCCTCGAGGAACTCCGCCATGGCGGCCTGGAGCGGCATCGCGTCCGAGAGGTCCGAGGCGCGCTTCAGCGCCAGCAGCGCCTCGACGCTGCGGCCGCGCGCCAGGATCGAGCCGACCCGCGCCCCGGGAAAGAGCGACTTCGAGAACGAGAAGAGGTGCACCACCAGGCCCGCGCGGTCGAGCGCCGCCAGCGGCGGGACGGGCCGCGCGTCGAAGAGGTCCATCTCGAAGGCGTCTTCGATCAGCGGGGTTCCGGTGCGGGCCGCCAGCGCCAGCAGCGCCCGGCGATGACGCACGCTCGTCGTGACGCCCATCGGGTTGTGGAAGGTGGGAATCGTGTAGAAGAGCTTCACCTCGGGCTGGGCGAGCACCCGCTCGAGCGCCGCCAGGTCCGGCCCCTCCTCGCTCATGGGCACCGGCACGGGCCGCAGTCCCAGGGCGATCAGGGTGCCGAGGACGTTCTGGTAGGTTGGCTCCTCCACCGCCACCGCGTCCCCCGGCGCCGCGAACAGCCGGATCGCCAGCGAGATGCCCTGGCTGGCACCGTGACACAGCACCAGCTCGTCGGACGTGACCTCGATGCCCGCGCGCCCCAGGCGCTCGGCCATCACGCTGCGAAGCCGGGGGTGGCCCTGGGGCGAGCCGTAGAGCAGCAGGTCCGGGCCGCCCTCGGCCAGGGCCCGGTTGAGGGCTCGGCGGAAGCCGTCCGCGGGGTAGAGGGCCGGCTCGGGAATCAGCGCGTGCATGGGCACCGCGTCGGCCGTGTCGCCGAAGCGCGGCCGCGCCCGTTCGAAGTCCAGCAGCCGCTCCACCAGCGGCGAGATCCGGGGAGCGGGCGCCGCGACGGCCGGCGGCTCGGCCACGCCGGCCACGAAGGTGCCGCGGCCGACCGTGGACTCGAGCACCCCTTCGCCGGCCAGGGACTCGTAGGCCAGGGCCACGGTGTCGCGGTTCACGCCCAGCGCACGGGCCAGCTCCCGGATGGCCGGCAACCGGTCGCCGGCCCCGAGCCGGCCCTCGCTGATCTCGGCGCGGACCGCCTCGGCGATCTGGCGGTAGACCGGAAGGCCCGATCCTCGGTCGAGGGAGATCCGCATGGTTTCGCAGCCTACACGCCGGCCAAATGCGGGTCAATCGGACAATTGTCAGAATATCAGAGAGAAAACGGGCGATCAGTGATGGGACATTCCGGGGTCAATGTCGGATTCGTCCCGTCCGGTGTCCCCCAATGCCCGGTTGAGCACCAGCAGCCCCAGGACGGCTGCCAGGAAGGAGCCCGAGAGGATCCCGATCTTGGCCCCGTCCGTGTGCGAGGGCTCGATGAAGGCGAGGCTCGTGATGAAGAGCGCCACCGTGAAGCCGATCCCCGCCATCAGGCCGGTGGCGGCGACGGCGGACCAGTTGACGCCGGCCGGCAGGGCCGCGAGCCCCGTGCGCACCGCCAGCAGGCTGAAGAGCGTGATCCCGATCGGCTTGCCCAGCAGCAGCCCCAGGGCGACCGCGATCGCCACGCCCTGGGTCTCCGGGTTGGAGAGCGTGCTGGCGTCCAGGTGCACGCCGGCGTTGGCCAGCGCGAAGACCGGCATGATCAGGAACGCCACCCAGCGATCCAGCTCGTTCACCAGGTAGTCCAGCGGCGAGATCGCATCCATCCCGACGCGCTGGAGCTGGCGCGCCGCCTGGTGGCGCATGGCGCCATGGCTGTCGTCGCCGGACCGCACCCGGTCCCACAGGCTGATCACGAGACCCTGACCGCGATGGAGCAGGCTCTCCTCGGAGGGGTTCGGCGGCCGGGTCGGGGTGAGGAAGCCCAGGAAAACGCCCGCGACGGTGGCGTGCACCCCGGACTGCACCATGAAGTACCAGCAGATTCCGCCCACGATCCAGTAGGCCGCGAAGGCCCGCACCCCGGCACGATTCATCCCGTAGACGACGGCCAGGCCTGCGACCGAGAGCGCGAGGTTCCCGAGCGAGAGATTCTCGGTGTAGAAGATCGCGATCACCGCCACGGCGCCGAGGTCGTCGGCGATGGCCAGCGCCAGCAGGAAGACCCGCAGCCCCCGCGGCACACGGTTCCCGAGCAGCGACATCACCGCCACCGCGAAGGCGATGTCCGTGGCCATGGGCACGCCCCAGCCGCGCACCGCGGGCCCGCCGAAGTGGAAGGACGTGTAGATCAGCGCCGGCACCACCATGCCGCCGAGCGCGCCCGCCACGGGCAGCATGGCCTTGCGGCGCGTGGAGAGCTCTCCGTGCACCAGCTCGCGCTTGATCTCGAGGCCGACCACGAAGAAGAAGATCGCCATCAGGGCGTCGTTCACGAAGTGGCCGAGCGACATCTCGAAGTGCCAGCCCAGCAGCGAGAGCGCGATGTGCTCCTCGTGCCAGAAGTGGTGGTAGCTCTCGCTCCAGGCCGAGTTGGCCCAGGCGAGGGCTAGCAGCATCATCGCGAAGAGCACTCCAGCGCTGGCCGCCTCGATCCGGAAGAAGCGCTCGAAGGGGCGGGAGAGCCGGTCGGCCAGGCTGGCGGAAGAGGGCGCGGTCATTCGGCGGGGGGGTCCTTCTCGGCGGGCGAGCTTAGCTGGTTCACGCGATTCATGGCCATCGCGACGCCTTCACGCAGGGTCGCGTCCAGGGCCCCGGCCGCGGCGTCGAGGAGGGCGGGCAGGTGCCGGCGCTCCTCGGGCGCGAAGCGCGCCAGCACGTAGGCCACCGGGTCCATCTCCGGCGGAGGCCGCCCGATCCCTACGCGCAGGCGCGGGAAGTCGCCCCCGCCGAGCCGGGCGATTACGTCCTGCATGCCGCGGTGGCCGCCAGCGCCGCCGTGGGGCCGCAGGCGCAGCCGGCCGAACGGGAGATCCAGGTCGTCGAAGACCAGCACGAGGTCCTCGGCCGGGTCGGCCACGGGCAGCATGCGCAGGGCCGCGGCGACGGCAGCGCCCGACCGGTTCATCATGGTCTCCGGCAGCAGCAGGCCCAGGTCGAGCGCGCCCAGGCGCGCGCGTCCGAAGCGGCCCTCGAAGCGCTGGGCGTCGAGCGCGATCCGGTGGCGCTCGGCAAAGCGCTCCAGCACGCGGAAGCCCACGTTGTGGCGCGTGTCCGCGTAGCGCGAGCCGGGGTTCCCGAGGCCGACGACGAGCTTCATGACGCGCCCGCGGGGGCCCGGTGCCTAGTCGCCTTCCTTGGCCCCGCCCTCGGCAGGCTTCTCGCCTTCCGCCGGCTTGGCGGCCTCGCCCTCGGCCGGCGCCTCGCCCTCGGCCTCGAGCTCTTCGCCCTCGACCGCCGCGACCACCGGCTCCTCCTCCTTCTGCGGCGTCACGACGGACACCACGGAGATGTCGGGATCGTCGCGCAGGGTCACACCCTCGGGCAGCGCGATGTCGCGCACGTGGAGCGTGTCGCCCAGGCCGAGCGCCGACACGTCGAGCGTGAGCTCGTCCGGGATGGCCCGCGGCAGGCACTCGACGTCGAGCTCGCGGAGTTGCACGTCCAGGATGCCGCCGTCCAGGGAGACGCCGGTCGCCGTGCCCTGGATGTGGATCGGGACGGACACCTCGATGGTCTCGGAGAGGTCCACCTCGTAGAGGTCCGCGTGCAGCGGCGCGCCACCGACCGGCTCGCGCTGGATCTCCTTCACCAGCACCACCTTCGCGCGGAGGTCGCCCTTCTCGACGTCGAGATCGAAGAGCGTGTTCATGCCGGCCTCGCTCCTCTGGATGGCGCGGTCGAGGCCTTCCGCGTCGAGGGTCAGGCTCTGCGACGGGATGCCCCGGCCGTAGAGCACCGCCGGGATGCGCCCCTTGGCGCGCAGCTTGCGGGCCACGCCCTTGCCGTGCTGCTCGCGGATCTGAACCGTAAGCGTCGCTTCGGACACGACGATCTCCCTAGATGAAAAGAGAGCTGATGCTCTCTTCGTTGTTGATGCGGCGGATCGCCTCGCCGAGCAGCTCGGCGACCGTGACGACCACGATCTTCTTGCACTCGCGCGCCTCGGGACGCAGCGGGATGGTGTCGGTCACGACCAGCTCCTCGAGCTGCGACTCCTCGATGCGCTTGATGGCCGGGCCGGAGAGCACGGGGTGGGTGATTGCGGCGGAGACCCGTGAGGCGCCGGCTTCGCGCAGCGCTTCGGCGGCCTGGGTGAGGGTGCCCGCGGTGTCGACGATGTCGTCCACGATCACGCAGTCCTGTCCCGCGACGTCGCCGATCACGTGCATGACCTCGGAGACGTTGGCGGCCTCGCGGCGCTTGTCGATGATGGCCAGGCGCTCGCCGAGGCGCTTGGCGTAGGCCCGCGCTCGCTCCACGCCGCCCGCGTCCGGCGAGATCACGGAGACGGAGCCCTTGCTGCGCTCGCGGATCGCGTTCAGCAAGATGGGGGTGGCGTAGAGGTTGTCCACGGGCAGGTTGAAGAAGCCCTGGATCTGGCCCGCGTGGAGATCCACGCACAGGATCCGGTCGTAGCCCGCGGAGCCGATCAGGTCGGCCACCAGCTTGGCCGTGATCGGCATGCGCGGCCGCACCTTGCGGTCCTGCCGGGCGTAGCCGTAGTAGGGGATCACCGCCGTGATGCGGCGGGCCGACGCGCGTCGCAGCGCGTCGGCCATGATCAAGAGCTCCATCAGGTGGCTGTTGGCCGGCGCGCTGGTGGACTGGATCACGAAGGTGTCCATGCCACGCACGTTCTCGCTGATCTCGATGCTGCACTCGCCGTCGCTGAAGGTGCCGACCTCGGCGCGAGCGAGCCCCAGGGACAGGTAGGACGCCACGTCCCGGGCCAGGGCCGCGTTGGAGTTGCCGGAGAAGAGCTTGACGTGCTGCATCGGGGCGCGCGATCTCTCGGTGGTTGGGGCGGCAGGACTCGAACCTGCAAATGGCGGCTCCAAAGGCCGCTGCCTTACCAGTTTGGCGACGCCCCAGCCCCGCCAAGCTTATGGGGAACGGTACGTCTCCGCGACCCGGGACCAGATCGGCGTCTCGAAGCCGCAGGCCGCTTCGGCCCGCTCCGCAGCCGCGCGATCCGGGAAGATCCCGAAGAGCGTCGGCCCGCTGCCCGAGAGCCCGACCGCGAGGGCCCCGGCCTCTCGCAGTCGCTCGCAGAGCCGTCCGATCGGGGGGCAGAGACGGCGTGCTGCCGGCTCGAGATCGTTGGCGATCTCCGCGGCCAGCGCGCCCGGATCGAGCTCGTCGATCCGCCCCTCCGACTCCGACAGCGCCCGAGGCGGCGGCATCGTAGATCCCGCTGGGTCGGGCGTCAACGCGGCCGCCAGGGCGTCCCGCGCTCGGTAAACCTCCGCCGTCGCGAGCGTAATCCCGGGATTGGCCAGCAGTACGGCCAGGCTGCGGGCTCCGGCCAGAGGCGTGATCCGCTCCCCGATCCCGCCCACCCGGGCTGGCCGCGGGTCCAGGAAGAACGGCACGTCCGCCCCGAGCTCGAGCGCCAGCCGCGCCAGCCGCTCGGGGGCCACCCGCCCCGGGTGGCGCTCGGCCAGGATCCGCAGCACCGCGCCCGCATCGCTGGATCCGCCTCCGAGGCCCGCGGCCACGGGCACGCCCTTCGTCAGCCGGATCGAGACTCCGGATCCGAGCGCAGCCTCGTCCAGGAACGCCTGCGCGGCCCGGGCGGCCAGGTTCTCGGATCCGGCCGGCACCCCGGGAGCGAGGCCGCCGAGCTCGATCGAGACCCCCCGCGGAGCGGCCTCCAGCTCGACCTCATCCCCGGCATCGAGGGGCAGGAAGACGCTGTCGAGCAGGTGGTACCCGTCCGGGCGAACGCCAAGAATCTTGAGCCCGTAGTTGATCTTGGCAGGTGCGAACACGTTCCCATTCCAATGACGGGCCCGGTTCCGCCGCTACGCGCGCTGGACTTCGACGAACCGCATGCGGAGTTCGTACAGGAGGCTCTCGAACAGGTGGGCCTCCTCGTTGTTGAGGTTCCCCTGCGTCTTCTCCTGGATCATCTCCAGGATGTCGATCGTCTGCCGCGCCATGGGCAGGTTGGCGGGCGGGGGCGGCTCCCCCTCGTGCTCCGCCACCAGCCCCATGTGGAAGAGCGCAGAGGTGGAGAGCGAGATCAGGAAGGTGGAGAAGTCCATCGAAGGCATCTCGCGCGGGCCGAGATCGGGCCCAGGGCCAGGCGGCGGCGGCGGCGCAGCGGCCTCCGGCTCCGGCGGCGACGCGGGCGCGATGGGCTCCGGAGCCTCGCCCTCCTCGCGCCCGTGCCGCTTGTCCACCACCTGGAAATCGCGCTCGCCGTCGTCTTCCTGACTCATCTACAGCTGCTCCCCGGCGCTCCCGCTGGCCTCGGCGGCGTCGCGGCGCGCCAGCTCCCGGCACGCCCGGTCGAAGCGCTGGGCCACCGTGATCAGGCCGCCCACGGCCACCACCCACAGCATGAGCACCATCCATCCCGTGAGTCCACCGAACGCCATCAGCAGCGTGCGCTCGCCTCGCTCCAGCACGCCGACCCGCACGGCCGGCCCCAGGGACTCGGCGCGGGCGCGGGCGTAGGAGGTCATGACGCTCGTGATCAGCGCGAAGCCGGCGAGCCCCACGCTCGGCGGATCGCCGGCTGCGGCGTAGTGCACCATCAGGCCCACCAGGACCGCCATGTCCACCAGCCGGTCGAGGGTCGAGTCGAGGAAGGCGCCGAGTCGCGTGGTCTGCCCCATGCGTCGGGCCACCATGCCGTCCACGAGATCGAAGAAGCCGCCCAGAAGCAGCAGGAACCCGCCCCAGCCGAACGCCCCACGGGCGAAGGCGACCGCGGCGCCCATGCAGATGGTCGTCCCGGTGACGGTGAGAACGGTTGGGGGTAGTTTCCCCCAGAACAGGAACGGAAATAGGCGCAGGACCCAGGTTTCCAGGCGATCGCCGAACCTCTCCTTGATCACGCCGGCTCCCGGGGTGGTCCCCTCGCTCAGCTGCCCGGCGGGGATGCGGAGCCTTCCGGCTCGTCCGCGTCCGGCGGCTGGACCTTGTCCGAGACGTCCGGCAGAGCCTCGAGCTCGCGCTCCAGCTCTGCCGGGTCGATCCAGCCACGCCGCCGGAGCAGTCGTCGGTCAAGCTTCAGGCCGTAGTCTTGGTCGCTCACACAGGTCCTCCGCAGCAGGGCCGTGACCCTAGCAAATTGACACCCGTTCAAGGGATTCGGTAGTTTGCCGAGGGGTTAGAGGCCCCTTGTCGATCCCAATGGCCCCCAAGGAGGGGAATCGTGTCCTCACTGCCTCGCCTCGTCCTGGTCGTCGCTGTGGCCGGAAGCGTCGCATGCGGCCACTTCAAGAAGAGCGATCCGGAGATCGTCGAGCTCGAGGACATCCCCTCGGCGGAGGATCTCTACGCCAATGGGATCGACGCGCTCGATGGGCGCCAGATCCTCTTCTACCACTACGTGAACCACCAGGCCGCGATCGACGCCTTCCAGGAGGTGATCGACAACTACCCGTACAGCGACCTGGCGGTCCAGGCCGAGCTCAAGATCGCGGACGCGTACTTCGACTCGCATCGCTACGAGGAAGCCCTCTCCTACTACCAGGACTTCCCGGAGCTGCACCCGAACCACGAGCGGGTGCCCTACACGATCCTGCGTTCGGCGCTGTGTCACTACGAGCGCGTGCGTTCTCCGAACCGCGACCAGCGACCCACGCGTGAGGCGCTCTCCCACCTGGACAAGGTGATGTCCACCTTCCCGTACACGCCGGAGGCGGAGGAGGCGGAGCTGCTGTGGCGCGACCTGCGCACGCGCCTCGGCAAGAGCGTGATGATGATCGCGGACTTCTACATGAAGCGCGCCGAGTGGCAGAGCGCAGCCGATCGCTACCGCTCGGTGCTGAACGAGTATCCGGGTCTGGGCCTGGACGCCGACGCCCTCTACAAGCTGGGCGTCTGCTACACGCGCATGGACCTCGAGGACGAGGCAGAGCGCATCTTCCAGGTGATCCTCGAGAACTACGAGGGCACCGAGGTGGCCGACGCGGCCGCAGACCTGATCCCGGCCGCCAACTAGGCCGGCGCCATGACACCCCAGGAGCGGGAGTCGTACCGACTCGGACGCCAGGGGTTCGAGCGCGGCGACCTCGACGTCACCCTCGACAACCTGGAGCGCCTGCTCCGCACCTGCCGCGGCTACGCCGACGTCCACTACATGCTGGGCGTGGCCTACGAGCGTCGCGGCGAGCACACCGCCGCCGCCGGCAGCCTGGAAGAAGCGGTGCGCATCAACCCGAGCTACGCCGAGGCCATCCTCGCGCTCTCCGCGGTCTACGAGAGCCAGGGGCGCTACGACGCCGCCCGCGAGCTGGCCGAGCGGAGCGGCGGCGTCCTGGCCGGCGGCGACGAGCGCCTCGATCCCACCACCCGCGGCAAGCTCGCCAACCTGCACGCCGCCGTGGGCGACGCCTACGCCCAGGTGGGCGACCTGCGCGAGGCCATCGTCGCCTACCGCAAGGCGCTGGACCGCTGCCCCGAGTACCACGACATCCGCCTGCGCCTGGGCGTGGTGCTGCGCGACGCGGGCTTCCCGGACCGCGCGATCCGCGAGCTCGAGCGCCTGCGGCGGGTGCGCCCTCAGCTGCTGGACGCGGCGGTCCAGCTGGGCCTCACCTACTTCACCCTGGGCCAGACCGAGCGCGCGCTCTCCGAGTGGAACGCCGTGCTGGAGTGCGACCCCTCCCGGGACGACGCCCGGATGTACATCCGCATGGTGCGCGGACGCATGGCCGAGGACCGCGATCCCGAGAAGCCGCCGGAGACGGCTCCGGAGGCCCTCGAAATCGAGTTCGATTTCGACTGAGGGCCTTCGCCCCCGAGGGGAGCCTGCCTGCTTGCCCCGAGGCCCGATTCATGGTCGGA
The DNA here is from genome assembly GCA_947259215.1 of uncultured delta proteobacterium. GTDB lineage: Bacteria > Myxococcota_A > UBA9160 > UBA9160 > JAFDET01 > CAMYLJ01. The sequence continues at coordinate 116,844 of CAMYLJ010000022.1, read as the reverse complement.
TGGGAATAGGAGGCCAGGTCATGCACAAAGTAAAGGTTCTCCTGCGGCGTCAGGAGCTGGTCAGCGCCACCCGGGACGAGAGCGTCCTGGACGTGGTCCACACCATGGCCCGCGCTCGCGTGGGCGCCATCCTGATCCTCGACGGGAGCCGCCTGGTCGGGGTCTTCTCGGAACGCGATCTCATGACGCGGGTCGTGGTGCCCGGGCACGATCCGGCTGCCGTGCGCGTCGGCGAGGTCATGACCCGGGATGTCATCACGGCCGAGTCGGACGACACCCGCAGCGCGTGCGTCGAAAAGATGCGGAAGGTGGGCTGCCGCCACCTCCCGATCTTCGACGACGGCGAGCTGGTGGCGATGCTGTCCATGCGCGACCTGCTGCGGGACGAGATCCAGGAGCAGGAGCAGGAGATCGAGAGCCTGCGGGCGTACTTGCACCAGCAGCCGCCGCACTAGAGGGGCACGCGCGGGCGCAGCGGATCGGGTTGGGGCGTTGCCTGCGGCGATGTCCTCGCGCGCAGCGGAGTCCGTAGCCGAGCGCCGGGTCCTACGGCGCGCTGCGGATTACGCCTCCGGCAACGCCCCAACCCGATCCGCTGCGCCCGCGGGCGTCGCTGTGCGCGGCTTTGGTTCCGGTACGCCCGCAGGCTCTCTCTTAGAAACGGGGGCGGCGGCCGAGGTCGCGGAGGATTCTCGCGGCGGCGTTTCTGCCGCAGGCGCCCATGACGCCGCCGCCGGGGTGGGTGCCGGCGCCGCAGAGGTAGAGGCCGGAGAGGTCGGTCGCGTAGCCGCGGGCGTCGGGGTAGGGGCGTAGGAAGGCCAGGCGGTCCGGCGTCATGGCGCCGTGGAAGAGGTTGCCGCCGGTGAGGCCGAAGATCCGCTCCAGGTCCGGCGGTGCCAGCACCTCGCGCTGGAGGACGCTCTCGCTGAAGCCGGGGGCGACCTCGTCGAGGAGCGCGAAGACGCGGTCTGCGAAGCCATCGCGCTCGGCGTCCCAGCTGGAGCCCGCGATCTCGTAGGGGACGTGCTGCACGAAGAGCGAGGCCACGTGCTGCCCCGGCGGCGCGAGGCTTCCGTCGAGGGCGCTCGGCAAGGTCAGCTCCACCATCGGGCGCGCGGGGAGCTCGCCGCGAGTGGCGGCGGCGAAGGAGGCGTCGAGGGCATCCAGGTCCTGGGCGCCGGCGTGGATGGTTCCCACGTGCTGCGGCCCGACGCCCGCCCCGGGGCGCGAACGGAACTCCGGTAGACGCGAGAGCGCCGCGTTGATCTTGAGCGACGGGCTGCGGAAGTCGATCGACTCGACCCCGCGCACGGCTGCGTCGGGAAGGTGCTCGCGACCCACGAGATCGAGGAACGTTCGCCGCGGGTCCGCGTTGCTCACGATCACGCGCGCCTCCACGCTGCGCCCGTCCTCGAGCTCGAGCCCGCAGGCCGCGTCGTCCCGCACCAGGATGCGCGCGACCGGCGCGTCGGTCTCGATCGTGGCGCCCGCGGCGCGCGCGGCCGCCGCCAGCGCGTCGGACAGCGCGCCCATGCCGCGCGCCACGTAGGCCCAGACGCCGCGCGCGCCGCCGGTCTCGCCCATCACGTGGTGGAAGAGCACGTAGCCCGTACCGGGCGACGACGGCCCGGCCCAGGCGCCGATCACCGCGTCGGTGCCGAGCGTGCCGCGCAGGGGCTCGCTCTCGAACCAGCGCTCGAGGGCCGGCCGCGCCGGACCCAGCAGGAGCGAGAGCGCCTCGGGCAGGTCGCGTCGCAGCCGCAGGGCACGGCCCGCGAGCTGCGCTGCGAGCCCCAGGTCAGCGAGCCGCAGCCGCCCCGGGTACGGCGGCTCGCGGTCGAGAAGCGGCTCGAGGGTCCGGGCCACGCGGTCCAGGAACGCCTCGTACACCGGGTAGCGTTCCGCGTCCCGAGGCGAGAAGCGGGCGATCTCCTCCCGCGTGGCCGCCGCGTCGGGCCCGAGCAGCAGGCTCCCCCCGTCCGGCAGCGGCGTGAAGGAGGCCGGGCTCCGCCGCAGGAGCCGCAAGCCGCGTTTCCGGAGTCCCAGCTCCCGGACCAGCGCCGGCCGCAGGAGCCCCGCCACGTAGGCCGCCCGGGAGATCCGGAAGCCCGGCCAGAGCTCCTCCGTGACACAGCAGCCCCCCACCAGCGGCCGCCGCTCGAAGACGGCCGTCCGCAGCCCAGCCCGCGCCAGATAGGCCGCCGCCGCCAGCCCGTTGTGCCCCCCGCCCACCACGGCGGCGTCCACCTGCATCGCCCGCCATTGTAGACTCCCTCACGGGGAGGAGAGGTCCCTTGGCAGCCGTCGATATCGCCGTCCTGGCCCTGGTGGCCGCCGCCGCCCTGCGCGGGCTCTTCCTGGGTCTCGTGCGCGAGTCCTTCTCCCTGGCGTCGCTCGTGGCTGCAGTCCTGGCGGTGCGCTTCGGCGCGGTGCCCGGTGGCGCCTGGCTGCGGGGGCGCTGGCTGGCGGACTGGGAGCCCTTCGCGGCGGAAGTGGCCGCGGGCGCGGCGCTGGCGCTCGCGGTGCTGGTGGCGGGCGCGCTCCTCGGCCGCACCATCCGCCGCGGCGCCCACGCGGTGGGGCTCGGCTGGCTCGACCGCACCGCCGGCGGGCTCCTCGGCGCCGGCGAGGGCGCGCTCATCGCCGGCGTGCTGCTGGCGCTGATGGCCGCCTTCGCGGGCCGCGACCACCCCGTGCTGACGAAGTCCCAGGCCTTCGCGGCGTTCGAGCAGGCGGAGACGGCGCTGCGCGAGGGCGAGCTCCCGAGGGTGGCGGCGCCGCCGCCGGACTAGCGCACGCCCTGCGGCGCTACTCCCACTCGATCTTCGAGCGCCACGCGTCGCCGCCCGCGGCATACGACTGCAGCAAGGCGATTCCCTCGCGGACGTTCGCGGGCGGTCGGGCCGAGACGTACTCGCGCCCGGCCTCCCAGTAGCGAGCGCTCAGCCCGTCCTCGGGCCGGAGGCTCCCGGACAGCTCGATCCCCGCCGCATCACCGGTGGAGAGCACGACGAAGGCGATCTCGTTCCAGCGCAGCCGGCGCACGGCGCTGGCGATCGTCGCCGCATCGGGGCTCGTCGCGACCAGCTTGGGCGCGTAGTCGGGGGCCAGCATCACCTCCAGCCGCAGCTCCCCGCCCGCGCTCGCGGCACCGGCACCGAGCCCGAGCGCCGGAATCAACACGGACAGTCGGCGAAGCCAGGATCTTCCCATGCCCCGGTATCGGGTGGCGCGTGGAGCGGCTTGAACGCGCGCCCGTCAGTCCGGCGGGATTCCCAGCCACGCGCGCGCGGACGCCACGTCCTCGAAGACACCCATGTCCGGCGCCTGGCCGCCCCGCAGCTCGCGCAGGGTCTGGTAGAGCCGCGCCATCTTCCCGCCCTGCTTCCCGGGCGCCACGATCGCCAGCCGCGAGTCGGACGAGCCGTCGTAGAACGCCTGCGCGGCGCCGGCCAGGCTGCGCATCTCCCCGACCGACAGACCGGCCCCCTCGGCGCCGCTCCAGTCGATGATCTCGCTGTAGCCGCAGAACTCCGGCTGGGCCCACACCTCCGCGAAGTACGCCCGCAGGTCCTCCAGGGTGATCTGCCCCGCGACCCGGGAGAGGACCGTCTTGTGGGCGTGGTCGACGCTGTGCTCGATGGGCATGTCACGGAGCCTCGCCGCGCGGTCCGGCGTGTCGCGGGAATGCTTGGCCTTCACTGATGCGGACGTAGCAACCGTCATGGTCGCTTACTCGAAAGTCCCTGTCTCCCCACGACTGGAGTGTGACCTCCCCGGGAAAGTACCCCGCGGCGGTCAGCGCCGAGCGGAGCTTCTCCAGCCGTGTCGAGTCGAAGACGATCTCGGTTCCGAGCGGCGGGTGGCGCAGGAAGCCCAGCCAGCGCAGGGGGAGCCACGAGGGAACGGGGGAGAGTGCGACGACCGTCGAGCCGTTCTCGAGCGTGGTATAGCCGCCGGGTCGCTGCCGGGCGCAGCGCCGAGTGTCCCTGCTATCAAGACGAGGCCAGGAACGATCGCGTTCATACGAGCGTGACGTTCCTCTCGACCCGATCCAGGAGCCAGCCCTTGTCGGGGATGCCCTTCGGGTGCGCCTCCTGCAGCGACTGCACGCCGATCTGGCGGCGCGCCTCGCCGAGGGGACGGGGGAGGAGCGCCTCGTAGTCGACGCACGCCAGCGACGGCGTCTCCCGGCCGTGGCGATAGGAGTCGCGGCAGAACCGCGTCCACTGGACCGGCTGCGACGGCTTCAGCGCGAACAGGTAGGGCAGCATCAGCCGCAGGGGCAGGAGCGGAATCTGGCCCGCGGTGAAGCAGATGATTCCCACCTCGCCCGTGACGTCCCGGTCGTATCCGGCCACCACGTGGAAGAGATCGTGGCTGTTCGCCATGCGCTTCACGAACCAGAGCTGGTCCTCGCTCCAGCCGAAGCGGCGCGCCTTCTCGTCGAGCCCCGCGGCCTGGAGGAAGTACTCGGCCGAGCCCATGTCCTCGCCCCCCAGATACTCGAGGTACGCGTGGGCGAAGCTGCCGTGCGGCATCGCGGCGAGCGCCGCGTGATCGTTCAAGAGGGCGTTCAGGTCGCGGCGCGGGCGCTCCGCGAGCATCGCGCGCCCGACCGGGTGGCTGGCGAACTTCCGGAACTCCCGCTCCATGGTCGGCCCCGCCAGGGCGAACATGGCCTCGAAGCTGTTCTCCAGGTCGCTCGGCGTGGTGACGAAGCGCCAGAGGCTCTGGAGCCCGTGCTTCCATTCGCGGCGGGGTCGGGGCTGGGGAATCTGGGCCGAAGTCGAATCGAGTTGGGCACGGGTCTGCGTCACGTCGGGCATCCTCCCGCGCGCTCCGGAGCGACGCTGAACAGACTACCAGCTCTGGAGCCGCCCCGGCGCTACCTCCACCCCAATACCTGGTACCCCTGCTGCCGCAAGCACACTTCCACGTAGCGCTTGTGCAGCGGGTCCGGGTCGCGGGAGCGGAAGATGCCGCGCACGAAGCCGCCGGCCGCGCCGGCTGCCGCGCCGGTGGCGGCGCCGCGCCCCGCGTTGCCCCACACGGCGCCGCCGGCCGCGCCCGCGGCGGTGCCGACCGCGCTGCGCTGCACGGTGCGCTCGGCGACGCGTTCGCCGCGGCGTTCGTCCAGGCCGTAGTCCTTGGCCGAGACGACGCAGGCGTCCACGTCCTCCTCGGCCTGGGACGTGCCCGCCATCTGGAGCGTCGTGTTGGGGTAGAGGACCGGGCGCTTGCCGGAGCAGGCGGTGCCGAGACTCAGGCAGAGCGACAGGGCCAGGAAGGGAGGGGCGAGCCTCATGAGGCCTCCAACCCGCCGGGGGCGGTCCGGTTGCGATGGTAGACTGGCCGCATGCCGAGTGCCCGGGACGCGATCGAGGCCCTGATCTTTGCCTATGCGGAACGGCTGGATGCGGGGGATTTTGCGGGTGTGGGAGAGCTCTTCGAGCACGCCCGCTACGGCTCGGGTGGGGCAGCGACACTCACCGGCGCAGAGGTCGCGCGGCTGCACGAGAAGATCGTGATCCGCTACGAGGACGGGACGCCGCGCACGAAGCACGTGACGACCAACCTCGCGCTGGAGGTGGACGAGGCTGCGGGCAGCGCCTCCGCGCGCTCGTACTACGTCGTGCTGCAACAGGTGCCGGGCGAGGGGCTCGGGCCGATCGTGGCCGGGCGCTATGCGGATCGCTTCGAGCGGGTGGACGGGCGCTGGCGCTTCAGCGAGCGGCAGATCGCGGTGGATCTGGTCGGGGATCTCTCGCGCCACCTGCGTCAGGTGCCGAAGGGCGTGGGCTAGCAGGTCGGCTTGCGCCGGAAACGGAGCCCTTCGGGCTCCGTCAGCTAGCCGGACTCGGGGCCTGGGCCGAGGTGCAGCGCGCCTTCGATGCGCTCGCACAGGCGCCGGAAGCTCGGCGCGGCGAGCAGCGCCATCCCCAGCGTCCAGGCCATGGCCAGCGCGGCGGCGATGTCCGAGAGGTAGTGCTTCTCGTGAAAGACGCGCTCGCTGGCGACGCCGGCCGAGAGCGCGATGCCCAGCGGCAGGAGCGTCGGGTGGAAGACCGCGAGCGACGCGGTGTTGGCCGCCGCCGCTGCGGTGTGGCCCGAAGGGAAGCTGCGGTAGTCCGGGCCCTCGAAGCCGCGGGCCGGTCCGTAGAAGTGCGTCTCATAGCTCCCGTGCGCGCGCTGCGCATCGGAGGGGCGGATGCGGCCCGTCGCCATCTTGACCGCGCCGTTGGCCAGGCCGGCGAGGCTCACGACCAACACCACGGCCACGGCGCGGGCGGCGCGGCCGCTGCGCCACCAGGCGAAGGCGGCCAGCCCGAGGATTCCCGGGAGCTGTGCCCACCACTCGAGCGGGTAGCCCAGCCAGTCCGGCATCTTCCCCGTGCCGTCCGTCACGGCCCGAGCGAAGGCCTGGATGCGATCCATCAGGGCCGCGTCGACGGGGAGGAAGAGGAGGGCCAGGCCGAGCCACGCGCCCGCCACGAGCGCGGCGCGCGCCCGGGGGCGCCGGGGAAGCTCCCATGCCGGCATCGGACGGACCCCTCCGAGGTGGGCGGACGGTATCACATCGCCCGTTTCGGTCCGCTGGGCTAGAGAAGGGGCCATGACGCGGCGCCCGCTCGCGGCTCTCGCACTCGGCTGCCTCGTGCTCTTCGGCGCGGGCGCCGCGCGCATCGGCGTGGTGGATCGCGACGAGGCGCGCTTCGCGCTGGCCGTGCGCGAGATGACGGAGCGCGGCGACTGGATCGTCCCCAGCAACTGGGGACAGCCGCGCTACGCGAAGCCCATCCTGATCTACTGGCTCGGGCGCGGTTCCCAGGCGGTCCTCGGGCCGAGCGAGCTGGCGCTGCGGCTGCCGTCGATCCTGTGCGCCGCGGGCGCGGTGCTGGTCACCTTTGCCGCCGTGCGCCGGCGCTACGGAGAGCGCACGGGCTGGCGCGCGGCGGCGATCCTCGCGACCAGCTTGATGATGGTCGTCGAGGCACACGCCTTCACGGCGGACGCGACGATGCTGCTCGGAGTGACGCTCTCGTTCTGGGCCTGGGCGCGGCTGCGCGAGTCGCCGGAGCCCGCGTTCCCGTGGCAGCTGCTCTTCTGGTTGGGCGTGGCGTGGGGAGCTCTCGCCAAGGGTGTGAACGTCGCGTTCCTGGCCGCGGCGGGAGCGGCGCTGGTGTTCCTGGAGCGCTCGTGGAGCGCGCGCGTGCAGCGCGTCCTCGCCGGCGCCGTCGTGGCGGCGATGCTGGCCGTCTCGATCCCGGGGCTCGGAGTGGCGGGGCCGCTGGCGATGGCGGGCCTCTTCGGATTCTTCCTGGTCGCGCGCGTCGGCGATCGCGCGTACCCGCGCGCCGGCGCCGGACTCGGCTGGATCTTCGGGGTGCCCCTCGCGCTGGCGCTCGTCGCCGCGTGGGGTGTGCCGGCGCTGTTGGCCACCGACGGCCAGTTCTGGACCCAGGGTGTGGAGGGCGACCTGGTCGCGCGCAGCGCGCGGCCCTTCGAAGGGCACGGCGGGATCCCGGGCTACTTCCTGCTCACGGGCCTGGTCGCGTTCTTCCCGTGGGCGGCGCTGGTGCCGGATGCGCTCGGCCGGCTGCGCGATTCCCTCTCCCGCGATGCGCACCTGCGCTTCCTGCTGGCCTGGGTGGTCGGCCCCTGGATCCTGCTCGAGCTCTCCACCTCGAAGCTCCCCCACTACACACTCGTCGTCTTCCCCGCGCTGGCGGTCTTCGTGGCGCTCGAGACGGAGCGGCGCGCCTCCGGGGAGAGCGCGCGCTGGCCGCGCCTCGAGGCGGCGCTCGCCAGCGTGCCGTGCGTCGCGCTGGCCGTGGCGGCCGGCGTGATGGCGGAGGAGTTCCGGAGGACGCAGATCACGCTCGCTGCCGTGGGCTTCGCGGCGCTGGCGCTGGCCGTCGCTGTGGCGTGGTGGCGGAGCCTCGCGCGGGGCGCGGGCGATCCCTTCCCGACCCTCGCGCTGGGCGCGGCGCTGCTCTACCTGGGCGCCTTCGGCGTCCTCTTCCCGAGCCTCGAGCCGGTGCGGGTCGCCGAGCCCGTGGCGCGCGCGGTCGAGCGCCACCTGCGGCCGGGCGACCGGCTGCTGCTGCACGGGCTTCGCCACGAGAGCGTCGGCTACGCGGCGCCCCGGGTGCCGGAGCTCGAGCGCAACCGGAAGCGCGTCGCCGAGGCGCTGGGCGACCCGGACGTGCTGCTGGTCGTGACGAAGCGCTACCTGGAGCGCGTCGAGCGCGATCACCCGGACGTCCGCTACGAGCGCGTGGACAGCGTGCGCGGCTACGTGCTCTGGCGCCTGGACGAGGAGACGGTCTGGCTGGTCCGCGGGCAGCCGGACTAGGACTCAGGCGGGATCGACCCAGCGGTCGTGCTTGCGGATGAGATCCACGAGGCGGTCGTCGGCGGCGGCGGTGGGGACGTTTCGCTCCACCAGGTCCTTGCCGACGAAGAGGTTCACGGTTCCCACGCCCGAGCCCACGTAGCCGAAGTCGGCGTCCGCCATCTCGCCCGGCCCGTTCACGATGCAGCCCATGATGGCGATCTTCACGCCACGTAGATGCTGGGTGCGCGCCTTGATGCGGGCGGTGGTCTCCTCCAGATCGAAGAGCGTGCGGCCGCAGGACGGGCAGGAGATGAACTCGGTCCAGCTGGTGCGCAGGCGCGCGCCCTGGAGGATGCGGTAGCCGAGGGCCACGGTGCGCCCAGGGTCGCCGAAGCCCGAGAGCACCACCGCGTCGCCGATCCCGTCGCAGAGCGGCGCGCCCAGGTCGCTGGCCGCGTGCAGCAGCGCCTCTTCGGCGTCCAGGGTCGCGTCGCTCTGGTGGCGCAGCACCAGCGGGGCGTCGGCGGCAGCGCGCGCGCGGAGCTCCGCGACCGCGCGGCGCACGGCGTGCACGGGCGGCGCGTGCTGAATGGAGAAGCTTGCCCCGGGAGCGTCCACGGCGAGCCCGCGCGCCACGAGCCCCTCCACGTCCGATCCGACGAGGGCCCACTCGATCGTGAGGCCGGCGTCCCCGACGCGCTGCGCGGCGGCGCGCAGGTCGTCGTCGGAGGCCGCCTCGGAGACGGGCACCACGACGCGCGCCGCGCCGGGCACGCCCGTGGCGAGCGTCGCCGGCAGGGTCACGACGAGCGGTGCAGCCACGCCCGCCCGCACCAGCGCCTCGCCGAAGGCTGCGATCTGCGGGAGCGTGTCGGCGGCGTCGCTCGCGACGCCCACGCCCTCGCACGCCACGTCGGGCTGCGTGGCCAGGGAGCGCGCCAGCTCGCCCGCGGCCCGCTCGGGCTCGGCCGGCACGGGGCCGAGATCGATCTCCACCCGCACGGGCTGGCTCGATCCGAGCGGGAAGCTGCCGCGCGTCTCGCGGGTGGCGCGGCGTGCGTGGGCGTAGGGGTCGTCCACCCAGATGCGCTCCGGCTCGGGCGACGGCTCCGCGTCTTCCTGCCAGCGCGCGTCGTAGCGGCGGGCCAACGCCCGCGCGACGGGGACCTCCTTCACCGGGTCCTCGGTCAGCGAGACGCGGATCGTGTCGCCGATCCCGTCCTCCAGCAGCGCACCGATCCCGATGGCGCTCTTCACCCGCGCGTCCTCGCCGTCGCCGGCCTCCGTGACGCCCAGGTGAAAGGGGTAGCTGGCCGCGTCCGCGCCTTCGCGCTCGGCGAGCCGCGCGGCCAGCAGCCGGTAGGCGTGGATCGCCACCTGCGCGTTCGACGCCTTCATGCTGAAGACCACGTCGCGGAAACTCTCGTCCTCGCACACGTCGAGGAACTCGAGGGCGCTCTCCACCATGCCCTCCGGCGTGTCTCCGTAGCGGTTCAGCACGCGGTCGGACAGCGAGCCGTGGTTCGTGCCGATCCGCATGGCGCGGCCGAGCTCGCGGCAGCGGCGCACGAGCGGGCGGAAGCGCTCGGACAGGCGCTCGATCTCCGCCGCGTACTCCGCGTCGCTGTACTCCCGCACGGCGAACTTCTTCTTGTCGGCGTAGTTGCCCGGGTTGATCCGGACCTTCTCCACGTGCTCCGCTGCGATCATGGCCGCGTTCGGCGCGAAGTGGATGTCCGCCACCAGCGGCAGGGCGACTCCGCGCCGGCGAAGCTCCGCCGCGATCTCGCCGAGCGCCTGGGCCTCCTTCTGGCCCGGCGCGGTCACCCGCGCGATCTCGCAGCCGGCATCGACCAGGCGCTCGATCTGGTCGCAGGTAGCGGCCACGTCGAGGGTGTTGGTGGTGGTCATGGACTGCACGCGCAGCGGGTTGGCGCCGCCGATTCCGACTGCGCCCACGCGCACCTCGCGGGTCGCGCGCCGCCGGGGCGCGAAGGGATCCGCCACGAAGGGGGCGCCCACGACTAGCCGCCGCTTTCGACCAGGGCGAAGAGCTTCTCGAAGGCCGCGTCGATGCCCGAGACGTCGCTCCCGCCGGCCTGGGCGAAGTCCGGCCGGCCGCCGCCCTTGCCGCCCACCAGGGCCGCCACCTCGCGGATCAGGTCGCCGGCCTTGTGCCGCCCCACCAGGTCCTTCGTCACGCCGAGGGCCAGCGACACCTTGCCGTCCTTCTCCGTGGCCAGCAGCACCACGCCGCTTCCGAGCGAGTTGCGCAGATCGTCCACCAAACTGCGCAGCTCCTTCGGCTCGGCGCCGTCGGCCCGGGTGGCGAGCACCCGGATGCCGGCGACCTCGCGCGCCTGGGAGGCCAGGTCGCCGGAGGACGCGCCGCGCCTGGCGGCGCGCAGGCGCTCCATCTCCTTCTGGGCGTCGCGCCGCTCGTCCAGGAGCTTCTCGACGCGCGCGGGCACCTCGTCGGTCTTCGACTTGAGGAGCGACGCCGTCTGGCGCAGCGCCCGCTCCTGCGCGCGCAGGTGCGCCAGCGCTCCCATGCCGGTCAGTGCCTCGATCCGCCGCACGCCCGAGGCGATGCCGCTCTCGGACACCACCTTCAAGAGCCCGATGTCGCCGGTGGCGCGCGCGTGGGTGCCGCCGCAGAGCTCCGTCGAGACGTCGCCGAAGGAGATGACGCGCACCTCGTCGCCGTACTTCTCCTCGAAGATCGCGATGGCGCCGGACTCGATCGCCTGGGCGTAGGGCAGGAAGCGGATGCGCGCGGGGCTGTTGGCCTCGATCCAGCGGTTCGCGAGGTCCTCGATGCGCTCGATCTCGCCGTCCGTCAGCGGCTGGTCGTGGGTGAAGTCGAAGCGCAGCCGGTCCGGCGCGACGAGCGATCCCTTCTGCATGGCCTGGGGCCCCAGCACCTGGCGCAGCGCGGCGTGGAGCAGGTGGGTGCCCGAGTGGTTGCGCACGGTGGCGGCCCGGGCCTCGGCGTCGACGCGCAGGTCCGCCGCGTCGCCCACCCGGACTTCGCCGCGGGTGACCTTCCCGCGGTGCACGATCAGCTCGCCGCTCGGGCGCGCCGCGTCGTGCACGGCCACGCTGCCGGTCGGCGTCTCGATCTCGCCGCGGTCGCCCACTTGGCCGCCGCTCTCGGGATAGAAGGGCGTCTCGTCCACCACGAGCTCCACCTCGTCGCCCTCGCGCGCCGCGTCGACGGAGGCGCCGGCGACCAGCAGCGCACGCACGCTGGAGCCCGCGTCGAGCGCGTCGTAGCCGACGAAGCTGGTGGTCAGGTCCGCCGCGAGGCGTCCATACACCTCGTCGATGGCGTCGTCGCCGCTGCCCTTCCAGGCGGCCCGCGCCCGCGTCCGCTGCTCCTCCATGCAGGCGTCGAAGGCGCCGCGGTCGATCCCGAGCCCGTGACCCATGAGGATGTCCTCGGTCAGGTCGAGCGGGAAGCCGTAGGTGTCGTAGAGGCGGAAGGCGATTTCGCCGGGGAGCGTCTCGACCGATCCATCGCGGAGCGCGCGGATCTCGTCCTCCAGCAGGGCCAGGCCCTTGGAGAGCGTCTCGAGGAAGCGCTCCTCCTCGCGCCGCACGCGGTCGGTGATGTAGGCGCGGCGCTCGGCCAGCTCCGGGTAGGCGCCCGCCATCTCGTGGATCACGGCGTCCGACACCTGGTACAGGAAGGGCCGCTCGACCCCGAGCAGGACGCCGTGGCGCGCCGCCCGGCGCAGGATGCGCCGCAGCACGTAGCCGCGGCCCTCGTTGGAGGGCAGGACGCCGTCGCCGATCAGGAAGGACACGGAGCGGGCGTGGTCCGCCACGACGCGCAGCGACACGTCCTTCTCCGCGTCGGTTCCGAGCGCGACGCCCGAGAGATCCTGGGCGCGCGCCAGGATTCCGGCGAACAGGTCCGTGTCGTAGGTGGTCGTCACGCCTTGCAGGACGGAAGCCACGCGCTCGAGGCCGGAGCCGGTGTCCACGCAGGGCTTTGGGAGCGGCGTCTGGGTGCCGCTCGCGTCGCGGTCGAACTGCATGAAGACGAGGTTCCAGATCTCCGCCCAGCGGCCGCAGTCGCAGGCGGGGTCGCACGCCTTCGGATCGGGACAGCTCGCGGTGGGAGCGCCGCGGTCGTAGTGGATCTCGGTGCAGGGCCCGCAGGGGCCGGTCTCTCCCATGCTCCAGAAGTTCTCGTCCTCGCCCAGGCGGTGGATCCGGTCCGCGGGAAAGCCGATCTCGCGCTCCCAGATTCCGAAGGCCTCGTCGTCCTCGCGGTAGACCGAGACCGCCAGGTCCTCCGCGGCCAGGCCCCAGACCTCGTTCACCAGCTCCCAGGCGTAGGCGATGGCCTCCTGCTTGAAGTAGTCGCCGAAGGAGAAGTTCCCGAGCATCTCGAAGAAGGTGTGGTGGATCGGCGTGCGCCCCACGACCTCCAGGTCGTTGTGCTTGCCGGAGACGCGCAGGCACTTCTGGGAGCTGACAGCGCGGCTATAGCCGCGGGTCTCCTCGCCGGTGAAGACCCGCTTGAACTGCACCATGCCCGCGTTGGTGAACATCAGGGTCGGGTCCGCCTCGGGCACGAGCGACGAACTCGGCACCACGCGGTGACCCCGCGCCTCGAAGAAGCGCAGGAAGCTCTCGCGGATCTCGTGTCCGGCCGTCGGCCTGGACGCCATCGCACACCTCACCGGGGCTGCAAGTCCCCGAAGATAGTGGACGAATCCGGCTCGTGCCGGAGTGCGGGCAGGTGGGATGGCGCGGATGCCGCAGCCCGCCGGGGCGCGGCGCGGGAGGGCGCTAGAAGCGCTCGATCTTGAAGTCGCCCTGGGGGCCGCCTTCCGGCGCGTCGCCTTCGGGCTTGTCGGCCTCGGCCTCGGGCTTCTCGCCGCCCTCTTCCTCGTTGGCGTCGAAGTCGTCCCAGGTGGCGTCGGACGTGGAGTCGATGCCGCGGAAGCGCAGGGCGAAGTCGTCCGGGTTGGAGACGTGCTTCAGGGCCTCGTCGTAGGTGACGAGATCCTGCTTCACCAGGTGCATGAGCGACTGGTCGAAGGTCTGCATGCCGTAGGTGGTGAAGCCCTTGGAGATGGCGTCGTGCAGCTCCTTGGTGCGCTCTTTGTCGCTGATGCACTCTCGGACACGCGCCGTGGAGATCAGCACCTCGAGCGCCGGAACGCGGCCCTTGCCGTCGGCGCGGGGCACCAGGCGCTGGGAGATCACGGCCTTCAGGATCGAGCCCAGCTGGAGCCGGATCTGCTTCTGCTGGTACGGCGGGAAGACCGAGATGATGCGGTTGATGGTCTCGGTGGCGTCCAGCGTGTGCAGGGTGCTCATCACCAGGTGGCCGGTCTCGGCAGCGGTGATGGCGGTCTCGATGGTCTCGAAGTCACGCATCTCACCGACGAGGATCACGTCGGGATCCTGGCGCAGGGCGGCGCGCAGGGCGTCGGCGAAGGTCTGGGTGTCCACGCCGATCTCGCGCTGGTTGACGATGGAGCGCCGGTCGCGGATCAGGAACTCGATCGGATCCTCGATCGTGATGATGTGGCAGGTCCGGTTCGAGTTGATGTGGTCGATCATCGCCGCCAGCGAGGTCGACTTGCCCGAGCCGGTGGTGCCGGTCACCAGGACCAGACCGCGGTTCTCCATGGCGATCCCCTCCACCACCTTGGGCAGGTGGAGCTGATCGATGGAGCGCACGCTGAAGGGGATGACGCGGAAGACGATGCCGATCGTGCCGCGCTGCTGGAAGACGTTCACGCGGAAGCGGCCGAGGCCCGGGATGCCGTAGGCCAGGTCCGCCTCGCGGGCAGCCTCGAAGCGCGCCTTCTGGACCGGGTTCATGATCCCGAACGCCATCTGCTGGATCTCGTCCGGCAGCATCCGCTCGGCGTTCTTCAGCGGGACCAGTGCTCCATCCACCCGGAAGATCGGCGGCAGGCCCGACTTCATGTGGATGTCGGAAGCCCCCGTCTTCAGGGCGATCTTCAGGATCTCGTTGAGTTCGACGGCCATTTCTACCCCGCCCCTCCGCCGCGAGCAGAGTGGTTCCGAGGTGTTTTCGACCGGTTGGGGCGCGTTCTTGAGGCTCCTCCACCCCCGGCGTGCGGAAGCGGATTTCCCAATCCGGGTAGCGGGCTGCCCTTTCAGCGGCGTCCGAGGCGGATTCCCCGAGGGGATTTCGAGGTGATCTCCGCGTCGCTGTGTAAGGGTTTTCCCAACGTGGGCACTCTCGGTGCGCTCCGGGTCCCCGGTCCGTCTTGCAACTACCTGATTCAAAAGGAGGAGGGCGGCACGCGGATTGCTACCCCGGTCGCATCAGCCCCGCTCCCGCGACGGGGCCCTCTGGCGCCCGGTGCCGCCGGCCGTGAGGCCGGCGGGCCGGCGCCAACCGCGCCGCCTGCGGCAGCGCGAGAACCCCTAGCCGGGCCCCTTGCCGTCCAGGTACGCCTTCAGCTGGCGGTCGTGACGGCTCGCCGCGCTGAAGGGCTTGATGTAGGGCTTCCAGCGCGGCGGCGACGCGGGCTCGGGCTCGTCCCCCATGACGGTGACGCGCTGGATGACCCGCTCGCCTTCGAAGTCGTTCAGCACGTAGTGCTGGGTGCAGCGGTTGTCCCACATCGCGATCGTCCCCTCGCTCCAGCGGTAGCGGACCGTGAAGCGCGGGTTGGACGCCCAGCGCGTCAGGAACTGCAGCAGCGCATCGCTCTCCGGGTGGGCCAGCTCGACGATGCGCCGCGTGAAGTGCTCGTTCACGAAGAGCGACTTCCGTCCCGTCACGGGGTGGACACGCACCACCGGATGCACGGCCATGGTCTCGGGCTTGCCGTGGGCATGGGCATCGTGGAGCGCCGTCAGGCCCTGGCAGAAATCCTGCAGCGGGGGCGAGAGCTCCTCGTAGGCCTTGTACTGGTTGGCCCACAGCGTGTCGCCGCCGAACGGGGGGCACTTCTTCATGTGCAGGATCGCCATCACCGAAGGCTGCGCCTGACAGGTCAGGTCGCTGTGCCACTCGTCCGCGATGGCGCCCGCTCCCCCTTCTGCCTTCAGCTCGAAGAATTCCGGACGCTCCGCCCCGAGGCTCAGGTTCGGGTGCGCCTCGAGCTCGCCGAAGAGCCGCCCGAAGGCGATGTGCTGGTCGGGCGTCAGGTGCTGCTCTGGGAAGAACAGCACCTGATGCTCCAGCAGGAGCGATCGGATCGCGTCGGCTTCGGCGGGACCTGCCTGCTCCAGGGAGATCCCCCGGATCTCGGCCCCGAGCGAGCCCGAGAGGCGGTTGACGTCCAGAACCCCGATGTCCGTCGAAGCTGCCATTTCGGCCTCCGGCCCCCGGAGACCGATTCTATCCCGACTCCCCTCCCCGGCGCCGGGGCCGAAACGAAAGCCGGCGGACCTCCCGTTTCCGGGCGGCCCGCCGGCTTCGTCTTTCGATCGTCGCGACCGGCGCGGAGCCGGCTCGACGCTGGGCTCGATCTAGGCGGCGTAGCTCCGCTTGGCCTGGATCTTCCCGTTCCTGCCCTTGATCTTGAGCACGCCACCCGCGCGCTTGGCCAGCGAACGACCCCGGCGCACTGCGACGTCCTTCTTCTTGTGCGTGCTCTCGGGGCTCTTCTTGCCCTCCCGCTGGACCATCCAACCGTCCGGCGAGTTGCGAACGACAAACGACTTCTTCGGCATGCTTGCCTCCTATTGGCTCCGCAAGCTCGAGAGAGTGGAGCCGTAGATGGAATCGACCGGCGGGAAGGCCCACTGAAGAGGGAATGGCCCCCGAGGGGCTGAAGTGAGCCCGATCCGGGGGGTTGGTCCCGTGAGTCGCCGGCTGCCGAACGGCTCGCTGACGTGCAGGCTGGGGCCGTCGGTCCAACCAAGGCCCGATCCCCGGGGGATACGGCCCGCCCGGTGCCGGCTCGTAGCGGCGGAGCCCGAAATGCAACGCGCCGGCTCGGGTCTCCCCGAGCCGGCGCGTGGTGCCGCTCTTCGTGGCCTGGCTAGAACGAATAGCCCAGGCGGATTCCGAAGAGGTGGTTCACGTTGTCCCCATTCGCACCGGGCAGGTCGGCGTTGTACTCCGGCGCGAAGGTGATGTTGTCCGTGAGGTTGAAGCGGTAGCCGATCCCGACGCGGAGCAGGCCGTCGGAGTTGTTGTCTTCGTCTAGGATGGCGCCGCCGCCGACGGTCAGCCGGAGGCCCTTCCACGGATGGATGAAGATCGGGACCAGCGCCACCATGTTCCGGAAGTTGCCGGTGGTGCCCTCCACCTGCGCGCCGATGCCGACGTACTTGCTGAACTGGAACTCGTACTCGCCGCCGCCGTTGAATTCGCTGGCGTCGAAGTCGCTGGTGCTGGCCGAGGACAGGTACACCGAGAGGTGGTGGCGATTCCAGTCGTCGATGACCGCCGCCGGTGCCGGTGCGGGCGCCGGGGGCGGCGCGGGCGCGGGCCGGCGGGAGCCGTCGGCCGGGCCTCCGCCGTCGTCGATCACGTCGGCGGATGCCGGGAATACCCCCACGAGCAGCAACAGGCTCAGGCTGGCAACAAGAGCTCTCAACATCGGGACCTCCCTGGGTGGCTTCTCGGGGGTGAGCTTGATCGACGACCGTGCCGCTTCAAGCACAAACAGTACTTGAGGCAAGCCGATTCTCTCCGATGGGAGGAGCCGCCGCAAGGGCGACGCAGCTCTGCGATGGGTGGTAATAGCTACGGCGGCGCACTGCGACCGCCAGCCCGCACGGCGTGATCGTCGATTCCGGTAGATTGTCCGGGTGGACGCGGATCGCCAACGCGACGGCGGGAGAAGCCGGTGATCCGGCTCGGCCGCCTGTGGAGATCCCGGAAGCGCGGGCGAAGCGCCGGCGGGCCGCCGGTCGAGCGGATCAAGCGGGAAGCCCGCGGGATGCTGAGCACCGTGGTCTACCGCGAGCTCTACGACCGGGTCTCGCAGCTGCCCGACCTCGACGTCGTCGAGGTCGGCGGGGCGTCGGGGGCGGGCTCCATCGTGATCGCCACCGCGATGCGGGATTCGAAGAAGCGCTCCCGGCTGATCGTCGCCGAGAAGTGCGAGGGGGGATCCCGGAGCGAGATCGGGTCCTACGCGGAGAACGTCGAGCTCATCCAGCGGAACTTCCGGAAGTTCGGGGTCGAAGACCAGGTCCGGCTGTTTCCCCACGAGCTGACCCTCGAGAACGCCGACGCGCTCCTCGCCCTCGGCGAGAGCCCCCGCATCGCCGCCCTGGTGCTCGACGCCGACGGGCGCATCGACCGGGACTTCCAGCTCTTCTGGGAACGCCTGCTGCCCGGCGGGCTGATCGTCGTCGACGACTACGAGGACTCGGCCAAGTACCTGCCCATCAGCGAGCGGCGGCCGACCGGCGGCATGAAGAAGCTGATCGTCTACCGGCTGCTCAACCAGCTGCGCGCGTGGGGCCTGATCGACCGGATCGAGATCCAGGGCACCACCGTCTTTGGCCGCAAGCCGCCGGAGGCGGACCTCGCCCGCTTCGACCCGGAGGTCTGTCGCGAGATCCTGGGCGGCATCGAGCGGGAGCGGCGAGAACGGCTCGGGGAGTCCGCCTGAGCCACGGCCGATCCGCGGAGCCCCTGATCCGTGTTAGGATGGCTACATGGGCTCTCGAGCCCCGTCGATCTTGATCCTCTTCGGTCTTGTCGGCGCGTACAGCATGGGGGCGCGCTGCGGAGGACCTCCCCAGGTGCGGATCGACAGCCCCGCGGACCTGGCTCTCTTCACCGCGGACGGAGTGGCGGTGAGCGCCATCGCCGGGTCCCGCGTCCAGACCTCCTCGATCACGCTGGAGGTCGACGGCGTGGATCTCGTCGCCGCCCTCGGCCTCGTGCCGCCCTTCAGTGGCCAGGCCGGGAGCGTGCTGATCGCTGGCGGTCTCCTCGACGTCACGAACTTCTCGATCGAGCAGGGCTCGCCGGCGTCGCTGAACCGCATCGACGTCGACCTCTCGGGATTCGTTCTCGGCCCCCACAGCCTGGTGGTGAGCGCCCTCGACGCGGACAGCGTCCTCAAATCCGATCGGGCGGACTTCGATCTCGTGGATTTCTTCACCCAGGAGGCCTCCGCCCTGACTTCCGCGGGCGCGTCGCCGATCTCGTTCGGGCTCTCGACGCTCGCCAACGCGTCTCTCGGCGAGGCCGTCGCCGCCCAGCCGATCGGCACCGCGGCCGGAGAGACCGTGCGCTCGGGCTTCGTGGAGCGAGCCGAGCAGCTGATCGCAGGAGGGCCCTGACATGCGACCCATTCCCCGGATCCTCGCCGTCGCACTCCCGCTCGGATTGGCGGCCTCGGCCCCCGCCCTCCCGCCCGACGTGCCGGCGCAGATCCACTACCAGGGTGTGCTGCTCGACGACCTGGGCGCCCCGCGCACCGGGACCGCGGACCTGACGGTTCGCATCTTCGACACGATCGCCGGGGGAACACTGCTCTACAAGCAGGAGTTCCCGAGCACGCTCCTGGCCGACGGCACCTTCACCCTGGCGATCGGGCCGAGCGGCGAGACCACCGATACGCCCACGGACCCGCTCACCCCCGACCTCGCCACGGTGTTCAGCGGCGACCTGCTGGCCGCTCCCGATCGCTTCCTGGAGCTCGCGGTGGACGTGGACCCCGCCCTGGTGCGGATCCAGATCCTCACGGCACCCTTCGCCCTGCGCGCGGACAGCGCCGGGCAGGCCGACAACGCGACCAGCGCCGACGTCGCCCAGGAAGTCATCCTGGTCAACGGGGTCTCCGCCCAGGTCCTGAGTGAGATCTTCGAGCACGTGAACTTCGACGGCGGCCCTCCCAGCGACGATCCCAGCGAGGGCCTGGGGGATACCGACGGGGACGGGATCGCCAACTTCGTAGATCCCGACAATGACGACGACGGGATCAACGACACGAACGAGGGCATCCAGGGCTCCGACATCAACCTGGTCACGCCGGTCCTCACGAGCGTCAACCCCTCGAGCGCCCTCTTCGCCTTTCCCGTCGTGCTGACGGTCCTGGGCAGCAACTTCGAGCCGGGGATGTCCGTGGCCTTCGGAAGCGAGAACCCGACGCCTCTGAACCTGACGCCCACGAGCTTCGACGTCGTCGTCGGCCCCCAGAGCATTGGGACCGCGAACGTCCAGGTGACGCGCAGCAACGGCGAGACGGCGGCAAAGACCACTCTCTTCAGCTTCAGCGACTTCCCGGCCTCGCAGTTGGTCAGCCACGGCGTCTCCCCGCCCCGGCTCTCCACCTTCGACGTGCGGGGGGTCCAGCAGACGCTGATCGGCAGGTCCCAGAAGGTCTACGAGGTCGACACGTCGCCCAGCAACGGAGATGGCATCCCGGATCTGGCCGGCAACACCAACTTCTTCGGCATGGCCGACTACGTCTTCGACGCGACGGGGCAGATCTTCGGGATCGGATGCCGTCGCCTGGTGGCTACGACCTGCAGCATCCGTGTGGTGAGAGACGTGGACGGCGACGACTTCACGGACGTCGACGACCCCGCGGAGTTTACCGACGTGGAGAGCTTCAGCGGAACGATCCAGGCCACGCTTTCGTCCGCGAGCCTGGACCTCGATGCAACGGGTGAGGTGGTGGCCGCCTACGTGCGCGGGATCTTCGCGCCTACGTTCGTGACCGAGGTGGCCGTGGCCCACGATCGCAACGGTGACGCCGACTACACCGGGACCAACGAGGTCGTCACCCTCGAGACGGGCCTGGCCAACGCGATCGTCGAGGTGGCGTCCGACTCCGCCGGGAATCCCGCCGTCGTCTACCTGAGAAATCCGGGCGCGCCGGGGGAGCTGCGCCTGGCGCGCGACCTCACCGGAGACGGCGACTTCGACGACAGCGTGGGCGGAAACCCCGAGCAGCAGACCCTCGTCTCCGGCGACGCGGAGTGCTTCGGGGCGACCTTCGACGGCTCGGATCGGCTGGCCATCGTCTACCAGGAGAGCGGCGCTGGCAGCGCGATGCTGCTGCACGACCTGGACAGCGACGGCGACTTTGCAGGTCCCGGCGAGTCGACGGCGCTGGCGGGGAGCGGCGTCACCGCCTGCGCGATCTCGACTACACCCGTGGGGGGGCTGGCGGTGGCCTACAACGCCGACAGCGACCTCACGCTCCTCCAGGACCGCAACGCGGACGGCGACTTCGACGACTCCTCCGAGATCGTCCCGCTGGGCACGACCACGACCGACGTCAACGTGGCCTCGAGCACGATCGGCGTCTTCGTCGTCACCGACGACGAGGTCTTCCTGAACCCGGTCGCGCCGTAGCCGGATCCGCGTTCACCTCCTCTGCGCCGAACCCGCGCTGCCTCCCAGCGCTTGCTGGACGACGAGCGTCCATCTCCCGTCATCCACGGGTCCCGCATCCGTCACAGGCGTCCCGTTGGCGTCGACGAAGCCGACCGCGTCGAGCACCGGGCGGTCCGTCCGAGCGCGAAGGAGAAGGCGCTCATCGCCGTGAACGATCAGCACAGGTGCGGGCTCGTTGACTTTGTGAAGACGCATGAGCACGGGCTCATCCCCGATGGGACCACCCAGGTCGCGCCCTTCGAAGCCGAGCCCCGTGCTGCTCGCGCCAGAGGCGATGCGCAGCAGCGTAGGCAGGACATCGACGTGACTCGTCGAGCCATCGATCTCGCGGGCAGATACGCCACCTCCCAGCATCACCAGAGGAACCCGGGTCTGGACGTCGGACGGCCTGGACCCATGCACGAGCGTTCCATACTCGCCAAACGATTCGCCGTGATCGCCCGTGACGACCACGAGGGTCTTCTCCAGGTCGATCGATTCGAGAAACTGGTCCAGCATCGCGTCGAAGGCGATCGCTGCGTTGCGGTAGCGGTTCCACAGCTTGTCTCGGTCCAGGCGCGCTGCGAACAGCGACGGCCAATCGGCCAGCTGATCTTCGTGGGAAACGGGCAGGAAACGCTCTTGGGATTCGGGGTACGGGTACGGGAAGTGGAGACTCATCAGGAATCCGACGATGAAGACCGGCTGGCCCGCGGTTTCGAGACGCTCGCGGGCAGCTTCCAGCAACCGGCGGTCGTTCTGCGGCCAATCCCGCCAGACCTGGCCGGAGTCCGATCGAAGCATCTCGACTTCGTCGAAGGTCGCTTGATTCAGATACTCATCCACGCGTCGCCACCCGACGATCCCGCCACTGCTCAGGAAGTACGTGCGGTATCCCAACTCCCGGAAGAGCAGGGATGCGTGATCGCTCGAGGGTCCATCCAGGATCGCGTCGTAGGCGAGCCCGGACCGGGCGTAGAGGAGTGAGCACAGGCCCAGATGGGAGGTATTGGATCCGGAGTAGTGGCGCCGCGCCCGCAAGCCCTGAGCGGAGCGCTGATCGAGCCGGGGCATGATTTCCGGGCTCACGACGTCGGGCCGAAAGCTTTCCATAACGAGCAGCACCACGTTCGGGAAGTCCTGGCTGTGCGAGGGTGAGCTGCGAACGGGCCGCGGAGAACGCATCGCTGCAAAGTGGCTGCGGTACGCGTGCTGCGCGGCCGCCTCGACTCGACTGATGTGCGCGCTTTCCAGGCCCGGATTGGCCACCATCTCACCGCGTTCGATCCCTTCCTTCTCGAATGCGATCTGCGCGAAGATCTGCCCCTCGGGCGTCCGCAGCCAAACCGCTTGCGTGCCGTCGCGGGAGAACGCCTTCTTCGGCAAGGAGACCGTCAGCAGCTCCCCCGGTCCGATGGAACCTCCGAGAGGAGTTCGCAGTGACGCCTAGGTCTCGGAGCTCCAGCCGTCCAGGGACAAGACCCCGGGACACGAGTTGCGGAGCACGAGTTCGGGCTGGTGTCCGCCCTCCCAGGAGTACGGGACCACTCCCAGAACGTCAGGGCCTTCGCAAGCAGCCGAGGCGCCGCCGTTGACGATGCGGTCGAACGGCCACCCGAAGGGGAACGGGAGGTAGGAGGCCAGGCTCTCCCGCACCGGGCGGGGCTCGAGCTGCTGGATTCCGAAACTGGCTGCCAGCACCGCAACACACCACGAGCCCACCAGCACGCGGGCCGCCCGATCGCCGGTCAATCGGGGGGTTCGCGCCGCCAACGTTGCCCAGCCGAAACGACTCGCCACTCGCAGGCACGCGATGGCCAACGCCCCCAGCGCGAGCCAGGCGAACAGGGAAGCGGCGACGACGCTGGGGTCACCGACCCACTGGACGTGTCGTTCGGCCGCTCCCCCGCGCAATGCAGCGACCACGAACGGAAGATACGACGACGCTTCCGCTCCATAGCGAAGCTGACACCACAGATCGCCCAGGAGCCAGATGAGCGCCAGCAGGGTCGCAGCCCAGAAGGCCTGCGACGCGCTTCGCCGGTATCTCGAGCAGTGGAACGCCGCGCAAGCCAGGAACGCCGCAGCCACGGGAAGCAGGGTCTTCGCCCAGAGCACGCGGAGGAGCCAGATCCGGTTCTGACCTCGCTGGGGGAGTCCGACCAGCGTCTCGTAGTGCGGGAGCTCCCAGAGAATCGCCAGGCCCAGCGCGAACGCGGTGAGCGCCGTCAGGCGCGGGAGCCACGGGACGAATCCATCCAGCTCCTTCATCGCCGGCTTCGAAGAAGTCGTGAGAATCTCTCCCTCTTCGCGCTCTCGAATCCCGCCCTGACCGCCCTCGATCCGCACGGAGTGCCGGGACCCAGGTGGTCTTGTACTCGCCGACGGCGTGGGTGCGGAGCTACGGGGGGCTGCTCGGGTTGGTAGGGTGTCGCCCACCAGGGAGCTAGTTGCGCGGAGTTACCGCAGACGACGAGAAGTGCAGAAGCAAGTCGCGGGGCCGGTTGCGGGGGCAGACTGGCCACGCTCCCTCGGAGCTCGGCCGGGCTCTCTCCGGGAGCAGGCCGACCTCGTAAGTACCCTATTTGGTTTACAAAAGTGGTGGAGGCGGCGGGAATCGAACCCGCGTCCGATTCCCGCCACGGGTCTTCAGACGCTACGCCTCGGCCGGCGCCTCCGCCGCGGCCTCGGCGGCCACCTCTGGCGCCGCCGCCGGCACCGCGCGCTTCAGGCCCTTGGCGGCGTAGACGGCGTCGGCCAGGCGCTCGCGGATGTCCGGGTTCTCCAGCAGGAAGCGGCGGGCGTTCTCGCGGCCCTGGCCCACGCGCTCGCCGTCGTAGGAGTACCAGGCGCCGCTCTTCTCCACGAGGCCGCAGTCGACACCCATGTCCAGCAGGTCACCCTCGAAGGAGATGCCCTGGTTGTACAGGATGTCGAACTCGGCCTGGCGGAAGGGCGGGGCGACCTTGTTCTTCACCACCTTGACGCGCGTGCGGTTGCCCACGACCTCGTCACCGTCCTTCAGGGCCCCGATGCGCCGGATGTCGAGGCGCACCGAGGAGTAGAACTTCAGCGCGTTGCCGCCGCTCGTGGTCTCCGGGTTGCCGAACATGACGCCGATCTTCATGCGGATCTGGTTGATGAAGACCACCGTGGCCTGGGACTTGTTGACGGTGCCCGTGAGCTTGCGCAGGGCCTGGCTCATGAGCCGGGCCTGGAGGCCGACGTGGGTGTCGCCCATCTCGCCCTCGATCTCGGCGCGCGGCACCAGGGCCGCCACCGAGTCCACCACCACCAGGTCGATGGCGCCGGAGCGCAGCAGCACGTCGGCGATCTCCAGGGCCTGCTCGCCCGTATCGGGCTGGGAGACCAGCAGCTCCTCGACGTTCACCCCCAGGCGCCGGGCGTAGGCCACGTCGAGGGCGTGCTCGGCGTCGATGAACGCCGCCACGCCGCCCTTGCGCTGGATCTCCGCCACCGCGTGCAGGGTGAGGGTGGTCTTGCCGCTCGACTCCGGGCCGTAGATCTCGATCACACGCCCGCGCGGGTAGCCGCCCACGCCGAGCGCCAGATCCAGGCTCGGCGAGCCGCTCGGGATGGTCTCCACCTCCCGGTCGATGGCGTCGTCGCTCATCTTCAGGATCGCGCCCTTGCCGAACTGCTTCTCGATGCTGGAGACCGCGAGCTGGATCGCCTTCTCCTTGTGGTTCTCGCCGGCGCTGCCGTTTCCTCGAGCCATGTCCTCTCCTTCAGAGCCTTGAATCAGGCTGGGTTCGGGGTGATCGCTCCGCCGAGCGGGATCCGCTCGAGCGGGGTGTAGCTGGAGCCGCCGCGGCCGAGGGTGCTCTCCAGGAGCACGACCTCGGTTACCGCGGAGTCGGCGTCGGCGTCGGGCAGGTCGCTCGCGTCGGGGAAGCGCCCGTCGCGCAGGCGGCCCAGGGTGAGGTGGGGGCGGAAGGGCCGCTCGGCGCCGGGCAGGCCCGAGGCCACCACGCCGCGCGACACGGCCGCCGCCAGCTCCACGAGCTCCGGCTCGGGCCCGATCTCGATGGAGACCACGCGCGGGCGGCGCGCCGACGGGAAGGCGCGCAGCGCGCCGAGATGCAGGCTGAAGGTCTCCCGGCTCGCGGTCTCCCGGCCCACCTGGTCGGCCAGCACCGACACGCGGTCCGGGTGGATGCTGCCGAGGAAGTGCAGGGTCACGTGCAGGTTCTCCGGGCGCACCCAGCGCACGTGCTCGCCGCCGGGCCGCGCCCGCAGGGCGTCCGCGGCGGCAACCGCGGCGTCCCGCGCCGCGGGCGCCAGCTCGATCGCGAGGAAGGAGCGGATCCGCGCGCCCATCTCATGAACGCCCCCGCGCCCAGCGGGGCGCCACGGGCTCGGCGCCGAGGATCAGGCGCCGCACCCAGTCGAGGCCGGCCTGGGCGGTCACCATCCGGTGCCGCTCGCGCTCGAAGGGGAAGAAGAAGTCTCGGGCCTCGGCGCCCTCGGCGGTGGCGACGCCGATGAAGACCGTGCCCACCGGCTTCTCCTCGCTCCCGCCGGTGGGACCGGCGATGCCCGTGGTGGAGACGCCGAAGTCCGCGCCGAAGCGCTCGCGCACGCCGCTCGCCATGGCCAGGGCCACCGGCTCGGAGACGGCCCCGTGCTCGTCCAACAGCTCCTGGGGAACGCCGAGCTGGCCCACCTTCGCCTCGTTGGCGTAGGCCACGACGCCGCCCCGGAAGTACGCCGAGGCGCCGGGGACGCCGGTGATGCGCTGGGCCAGCAGGCCGCCGGTGCACGACTCGGCGACGGCGATGCTCTTGCCGGCCTCGTCCAGCAGCCGGCCGACCACCGACTCCATGCTGTCGGCCTCGCCCTGGCCGTAGACCATGGGGCCGAGCTTCGCGCGGATGGCGTCGCATACCCGGCGCAGGCGGGCCGTGGCTTCGCTGCTATCGGCGGCGCGTGCCAGCGGGCGCACGTAGTTGTCCGGGAAGGCGGTGCGGAAGCCGAGGGAGACGCCCGCCTCGGACGCCACGTCGGCGAGCTCCTCGTCGAGGTTGGACTCGCCCATGCCGAAGGTGCGGAGCAGGGTGGCGCGCACCACCTGGTCGTCGCCGCGCAGGCGGTCGAGCCGCGGCAGCACCTGCTCGTCCATCATCTTGTGCAGCTCGCGCGGCACGCCCGGCATGCAGAAGAAGGCGGTGTCGGCCTCGCGCAGCATGCAGCCCGGCGCGGTGCCCACGGGATTGGGCAGGATCTCGGCGCCCTCGGGAAACCAGGCCTGCTTGGCGTTGTTGGCGGCCATCTCGCGGCCGAAGCGGGCGAAGAAGGCGCGCAGGTTCTGGAGGGTCTCCTCGTCGCACACGAGCTTGCGACCGAAGGTCTCTGCCAGCACCGAGATGGTGAGGTCGTCGCGGGTGGGCCCGAGGCCGCCGGACACGAGCACCACGTCGCTGCGCTCCGCCGCACGGCGGAAGGCCTCGGTCATGTCCGCCGGGTCGTCGCGCATGGAGACGTGCCAGCGCACCTCGGCGTCCACGGTCAGCAGCCGGTCCGACAGGAACGACTTGTTGGAATCCACGATCTCGCCGCGCAGGAGCTCGTCTCCGATCGTGAGGATCTCCGCCTTCACGCCGCGAATCCGGAGGCCGCGACCGCGGCCACCGCGATCCCCACGGCGATGGCCGCGCCGATTCCCGCCACCACGTCGTCGAGCACGACCCCCGCGCCACCCGCGAAGTTCTGCTCGGCCCAGCGTGCGGGCCCCGGCTTCCAGATATCCAACAGCCGGAACGCGACGAATCCGGTCACGACCAGCGCGGCCCAGGGCAGAAAATCGATGCGGCCGCGCAGCGCCAGGATGGGCGCCCAGGCGGTGAGCTGGCCCACGACCTCGTCGATCACGATGCGCCGGTCGTCCTTCTGGCCCCAGTGGCGCTCGGCCTCGTCCGCCGCCCAGCAGCCGGCGACGAGCAGGGTCACGGTCACCACGCTGTAGACGCCGGCGGGCGCGTGCCAGAGCAGCGCGAAGAGGGGGAAGGTGGCCGCGGAGCCCCAGGTGCCCGGGGCGATCGGAAGCAGGCCCGAGCCCAGCCAGGTGGCCAGCCCCAGGGCGATCGTCCTCCGCGGAGAATCCGCTTGGTTTTCGGTCACTTCGACGTCCGGTCTCCCGGGACCGCGGAGGATCTTGGCGAGCGGTGGGGGGCCGCTGCGCAGTTCCAGAGTAGCCCCGCCGCGCTCTGCGAGTCAATCGTACCCGAAGGCGAAGAAATAGCAAAAACAGCTTCGGAAGTCCCTGATTTCCATGGATTTGGGGCTCCATCAAGCCCGGAGGGCCGGTGGTCGATGAGGATCCATGCGGCGGAGGGGCGCAGGCGCACCCCACCCCGGGATGCGAGGCCCATGAGCGAGGAGCGAGAGCAGGAGGCCGCGGCGCGCAGCGCTGCCGACGTGGCGGCCATGCTGATCGAGCTGGGGCGCGCCGTGAAGGCCTGCCACTTCTACGCCTCGGACCATCCTGCGCGCAAGGCGACCCTGGAGCGGAGCTTCCGCGCCTTCGAGAGCACGCTGGCGCGGGCCGGCGCCCTCGAGCTGGACGTGAGCGCGGGAGCGCTCCACGTCGGCGGCGGCGATCCGATCGGGCGCGGCTCCCTCGACGAGCTGGTGCGCGCGCTCATCGAGCGCGGCGTGCGTTGCCTGCGTTTCGAGCCGGGTCTCGAACACGATGCGTTCGTGCAGCTGGTGGCGGTGCTCACCCTCGATCCCGACGAGCTGGGGGACGCGGGCGGCGTGAAGGGAGCGCTCGCCGCGGCCGGGGCCGGCGTGCGGGTGAACGAGCCCGGCACCGAGGAGGCGGCGGTCGCCGACGCGGTGGACGCCGAGGTCGCGTCAGCATCGCCCGTGCCTGCGGAGCCGGCAGCCGACGACGACCGAGACCTGCCCGCCCCGAAGGTCCAGACCACCGACGCCGACCCGCTGACCCGGCTGGACGGTCTCCTGCACGAGAAGGCCACCGAGGTGGAGGACGGCACCCTCGCGCCCCAGGCCGCGCCGGAGCCGGGCGCCGACCTGGTCGCGTGCCTGCGGAGCCTCGACGAGTGCCGCGACGAGGCCCGCTACGCGGAGCTGCTCCAGCGGGTGGCGGTGTCGCTCGACGAGCTCGAGGGGCCCAGCGCGGGCGACGAGCCCTATCGCGCGATTCTCGTGCTCTGCTCCCACGCGATGGAGGGCAGTCGCAGCGAGCGCCAGCGGCTGCTGGCGGAGGAAGCGCTCTTCCACGTGGCCGCCGGCCCGCGGCTCGCCGACCTGGTACTGCGCGCCTGCGCCGACGGCACGGCCGGGAGCGTGCGCGCCACGCAGATCCTGCTGCACCTGGGTGCCCACGCGGTCCCGCATCTGCTGGACGCGCTGCTGGCCGCGGACGATCCCGAGCGGCGTGGCAGGCTGAACGCGGTCGTGATCGCCATGGGCGAGAAGACGGCGCCCGTGCTGAAGGAGGCGCTCGATGTCAACGACCCGCAGCGGGCGCGCCTGGCCGCCCGGCTCGCGGGCGAGCTCCAGAACCCCGAGCTGATCACCTACTTGCGCGGCATCCTGCGCGAAGCGGAGGCGCCGGATGAGCTCCAGCGCGAGGTCGCCAAGGCCCTGGCGCGCATCGGCAACGCCGCCGCGACCCAGGTGCTGATCGAGTCGCTGTCGCACCCGAGCGCGGATGTGGCGGCGGGCGTCGCCCACAGCATGGGCGGCGTGGCCAACGCGAAGGTCGTGGAAGGGCTCGTGGGTGCGCTGCGCCGCGCCCTGCGCGACGACGAGCTCGAGCTGGCCCGCGAGTCGATCCGCGCGCTCGGTCGCGTGGGACGTGCCGAGGCGGTGCCGACCCTGGCGGCGATCCTCGAACGGCGCAGCTGGATCGGCCGCAAGCGCCTGCGCGAGCTCAAGCTGGCCGCCGCGGCCGCGCTCGGCCGCCTGCCAGGCGACGAGGCCCACCAGATCCTCGAACGCTGCGCCCAGGCCCGCGGCGACGCCCAGGTCCGCCGCGCCGCCCAGACCGCCCTCGCCTCCCGCCCCTAGCCCCAACCCGCCATTGCGGGTTGCTCGCTGCGCGGTGCTTCAGTCGAGGTCGCCGAGGGCGCGGGCGGCGGCGGCGCGGACGCTCGGGTCGGGATGGTCGAGGTGGGCGCTGATGGCGTTCAGGCGCGCCAGCATGTCGCCGCTGCGCAGGCGCTCGAGCAGTTCGGGCAGGTTCTCGCGCCGGCGCATCCACTCCAGGGCACGCGCGGCGCTCTCGCGCACGGCCGGGTCGGGATCGCGCAGCGCGCCGCGCAGCCGCTGGATGTGGCCCGGCGCTTCGAGGGAACGGGCAGCCGCCTCGGCCATGGGTCCTCCTGCGCGGGTTCTTCGCCGGGCTCGCTTTCGGGCTTGATCGGCGTCGGGTAGCCTTGTTTCGAGCCATGCCCGAGACCGGTCGCTTCCTGGGAGTGGACTTCGGGACGCGGCGCATCGGCCTCGCCGTCTCCGATCCCAGCGGCGCCATCGCCTTCCCCGCCGGAACCCTGGAGAGCCGTGGTCTGCGCCGCGATCTCGAGTCCCTGTGCGCGCTCGTGAAGGAGCGCGAGGTCACGCGCATCGTGGTGGGGCTGCCTCTGCACATGGACGGACGCCGGGGACCCGAGGCCGAGGCCGCCGAGAAGTTCGCCGCGCAGCTGGGCGAGGCCACGGGCCTGCCGGTGGACCTCTTCGACGAGCGCTGGACCACCCGCGAGGCGGAGCGCGCCCTGGAGGAGACGGGCCGGCGCGGGCGCAGGCGCCGCCAGGTCGTGGACAGCGTCGCCGCCTCGCTCCTGCTGCGGGCGTACCTGGAACGGCGCGCCAGCGCCAACGCGGGCGCGGACGCCTGATGCGCTGGGTCGCAGCCACGCTCGGCGTCCTCCTGCTCCTGGCCGTGGCCGGCTGGCGCGCCGTCGAGCACACGCTCTCCGCGCCCCGCGCCGAGGCGGAGCCCGTCACCGTGGTGGTGCCGCGCGGCGCCAGCGTCAGCGCGGTGGCGCGCGACCTCGAGTCGCGCGGCCTCGTGCGCGACGCGCGCGCCTTCGCCTGGCTGGCCCGCTGGCGCGGAGACACGGGCCGTATCCACGCCGGCGAGTACGACTTCCGCGCGTCGCATTCGGCACGGGCGATCCTGGCCGATCTGGTGGCCGGCCGCGTCAAGACCTACGAGGTGTCGCTGCCCGAGGGTCTGCGCGTCGAGGAGGTGGCGGATCGTCTGGCCGCAGCCGGGCTCGTGGACGGCGACACCTTCGTGGCCTTCGCGCGCGATCCCGCCTCGGCCGAGGCGCTCGGAGTCGCGGGTCCCGACCTGGAGGGATACCTCTTCCCCGAGACCTATCGCCTGCCTCGCGGACTGGGGACGCCCGAGGTGGCGCGCACCCTGGTGGCCGAGTTCCTGACCGTGTGGGAGACGCTGGCCGCGACGGCCGCGGCCCGCGATATGGACATGGGCGCGGTCGTCACCCTGGCGTCCGTCGTCGAGAAGGAGACCGGCGTGCCCGAGGAGCGGCCGCGCATCGCCGGCGTCTTTCACAACCGGCTGCGCCTGGGCATGCGCCTCGAGTCGGACCCCACCACCATCTACGGGATCGCGGACTTCGACGGCAACCTGACGCGGGCGCACCTCGAGGACGGGAGCAATCCGTACAACACCTACAAGATCGAGGGCCTGCCGCCGGGCCCGATCGCGAACCCCGGCGAGGCCGCCCTGCGCGCCGTGCTCGAGCCGGAGAAGACCGAGTACCTCTTCTTCGTCTCGCGCAACGACGGCAGCCACGTCTTTTCCCGCAGCTACAGCGAGCACGCGGCCAACGTGGATCGCTTCCAGCGCAAGGGAAAGAGAAACAGGAGATCCAGCGAGTGAGCGACGTTCCGACCCCGGACGAGTACTACGGCGAGCGGTTGCCGAGCCAGTTCAACCGCATGCTGGGCGACCAGGAGCGCGCCGTGGCCGACGCCCAGCGCGTCCTCGACGGCATGCGCGCCGTGAACGCCAGCCTCCGCGTGGAGGTGGCAGGCGAGGGCGGCGGCACCTTCTACCTGAACGTCGAGGGCGGCCGCATGAAGGCCGCCGACGCGCCGGCCCACGACCCCTTCCTGACCCTGATCCAGGACCGCGCCGGGTTCGAGCGGTTGGTGGAAGAGGCCGGCGACTCGGCGCTCGGCATGCTCGGGGGCCTCTCGGGCCTGGCCGGCGAGATGAAGCTCACCGCCGCCCGCATCCAGAACCTGGCCGGCGTCTCCGGCTGCCTCGCGTTCACGATCAGCGGCGACGACGGCTTCAGCCTGCTCACCCACTTCGGCCCGGGCCCCGTGCCCGAGGAGCCGACGACCACGATCACCGTCGCGCCCGAGGGCTACGCGAAGCTCCGCGCCGGCGAGCTCGACCCGCAGCAGGCGTTCATGAGCGGGACGATCAAGGTGGAAGGCGACATGCAGCTCGCCATGCAGCTCGCGCTGGCGGCACTGACGCCCGATTAGCGGGACCCCGAGCCGTGGCGGCTACGCGATCTCCACCTGCTTGAGCAGCGGCAGGTTGTCGAGGACCTTGCCGGCGCCGGTGGCGACCGCGGTGAAGGGGTCCTCGCTGCGCAGGATCGGGAGCTTGGTCTCTTCGCGCAGCAGCACGTCCAGGTCGCGCAAGAGCGAGCCGCCGCCGACGATCATGATGCCGCGGTCCACGATGTCCGCGCCGAGCTCGGGCGGGGTGCGCTCGAGGGTGAGGTGCACGGTCTCGACGATCGCGTGGATGGGCTCGACCAACGCCTCGCGGATCTCGTCGTTGTTGGTGACGACGACCTTCGGGATCCCGTTCACGAGGTCGCGGCCCTTGATCTCCATGGAGATGGCCTTGGTCTGGGGCGAGGCGCAGCCCACCTGCATCTTCACTGCCTCGGCGGTGCGCTCGCCGACCAGCATGTTGTACTTGCGCTTCACGTAGTTGATGATCGCGTCGTCCATCTTGTCGCCGCCGGTGCGGATGGAGCGCGAGGTCACGATTCCCGCCAGCGAGATCACGGCCACGTCGGTGGTGCCGCCGCCGATGTCCACCACCATGTTGCCGGTGGGCGCGGTCACGTCGAGGCCGGCGCCGATGGCCGCCGCCATGGGCTCCTCGATGAGATACACCTCGCGCGCACCGGCGGAGAGGGCCGACTCGCGCACGGCGCGCTTCTCGACGCTGGTGATGCAGGGCGGTACGCAGATCACGATGCGAGGCCGCAGCAGCTTGCTGCGGTTGTGCGCCCGCTGGATGAAGTAGCGGAGCATGGCCTCGGTGATCTCGAAGTCCGCGATCACGCCCTCCTTGATCGGGCGGATGGCGCGGATCGAGCCGGGGGTGCGGCCGACCATCTCCTTGGCCTCGTGGCCGACGGCCAGGACCCTCTCGGCGCGTCCGTGGGTGCCCGTGGCCACCGCCACCACGCTCGGCTCCGAGCAGATCATGCCGCGCTCCTTGGCGTAGACGAGGGTGTTCGCCGTGCCGAGGTCGATAGCCAGGTCGTTGGAGAAGAGTCCGGCGACGGCGTCGAGGATCATCGCGGCGTCCTTGGGCTGGAAGTTCGTTGCGTCATCTGTCATCGGCGGACCGGGCGCAGGAATTGAGCGAAAATCCCCTCACCGGCAGCACAATCCCGGCCGGCAGGTGAGGGCGGTCACCTTCGGGTAGGCTCGGCTGGGCTCGCTTCCGGAGGGCTTCCCATGACGCGCCTGCGATCCAGCGGCCTGCTGCTCCTGGCGGCACTCGCCACCGCGTGCGGCCGCCCGGCCTCGGGGCCGACCCCGGCGGCCGATCCGGGCTCCCTGCGCGCCACGGCCAGCGGCGAGGTCGTGGGCTTCGCGGCCGAGCACGGGACCCACGCCTGGCGGGGGATCCCCTTCGCGGCGCCGCCCGTGGGCGAGCTGCGCTGGCGTGCGCCCCGGGGGCCGGAGCCCTGGCCGGAGCCCCGGGAGGCGCTCGATCCGGGCCCCGCCTGCCTCCAGCGGGCGGGCTTCGGCGGCGGCCGCGACGGCGCGGACAGGGGGGAGACCACGGGCTCCGAGGACTGCCTCCGCCTCAGCGTCTGGGCGCCACGCTTCGATCCCGGCGCGGTTCCCGGCGCCGACCGGCTGCCGGTGATGCTCTGGATCCACGGTGGCGGCAACAGCGTGGGGGATGCCGGGCCCTACGACGGGAGCCTGCTGGCCGGCACGCAGCAGGTGGTGGTCGTGACGGTCCAGTACCGGCTCGGGCCCTTCGGCTGGTTCCGGCACGCCTCGCTGCGCGACGGCCCGACCACCGCCACGGACCGCTCCGGCAACTACGGCACCCTGGACCTGATCCGCGGACTCCGCTGGGTGCAGGAGAACATCGCGGCCTTCGGCGGCGACCCGGGCAACGTCACGATCTTCGGCGAGTCCGCCGGCGGCGCGAACGTCTACACGCTCCTGCTGTCGCCGCTCGCCTCCGGTCTCTTCCACCGGGCCATCGTCCAGAGCGGCGGCCTGCGCTCGCGCACTCCGGCGCAGGCCGAGCACTTCGCCGACGACCCGGAGCCCGGGCACGCGCGGAGCTCGAACGAGGTGCTGGCCAGCCTGCTGGTCGCCAGCGGCGAGGCGTCCGACCCGGCCGAGGCACGGGCGTGGATCGCCGCGCGCAAGCCGCCCGAGGTGGCGGCCTTCCTGCGGGCGCGCACGCCGGACGCGCTCCTGGCCGCCTACGAGCCCTGGGGTGACACGGGGATGATCGACGCCCCGACGGTCTTCCGGGACGGCACCGTGTTGCCGTCGGAGCCGGGGCAGGAGGCGCTCGCGGCCGGTGACTACAACCGGGTGCCGGTGATCCTGGGCACGAACCGCGACGAGAACAAGCTCTTCATGTCTTTCGATCCCCGGCACGTGCGCACGCTCTTTCGGCTGCCCCTGTGGCCGAAGGACGCCGGCCGCTACGAGCGCCAGGCCTCCTACCAGAGCCGGATGTGGAAGGCCCGGGGGGTGGACGAGCCGGCCGTAGCGATGCGGGCGGTGCAGGGGCCGACGGTCTTCGCCTACCGCTTCGACTGGGACGAGCTCCCGAAGGTCCTCTTCACGGACCTGGCGAGCCTGGTCGGCGCGGGCCACGCCCTGGAGATCCCCTTCGTCTTCGGGAACTTCGACTGGGGCCGCCTCAACCGCTTCGTCTGGAGCGAGGAGGCGGCGCCGGGCCGCGATGCGCTGGCCGGGGCCATGCAGTCGTACTGGACGCAGTTCGCGGCGGCCGGCGACCCGGGGCGCGGCCGGGACGGAAGCCTTCCGCCGTGGGGCGCCTGGGGGTCGGCGCCGGGCGCGCCCACCTTCGTGGTGCTGGACTCCGCGGCCGGCGGCGGCATCCGCATGAGCGATACCCGCCTCAGCATGGCGGGGATCGTGGACGAGATCGCAGCGGACCGCAGCTTTGCCGACGACGAGGAACGCTGCGGCCTGCTGCGCGAGCTGGCGCGCTGGAGCGACGGCCCGGAGGAGACGGCCGCAACCCAGGTCGCCGCCTGCGCCCCTCCAGCCGTAGCCGCCGGCGGCTAGGCATCGGGGACGTTCCTCGAATCGTGCGTTTGGGTCTGCCCGGCGTCCCCGAGGTCCGTGGGGCTAGTCGGCTGCGGAGTAGATCCGGCTGGGCATCCAGTCGCCGCGGCCCTCGGGCGTCAGGTCGAGGAAGTGCCAGACCGGCGACAGCAGGTCGACCCCGCGGTAGACGCCGTCGCGCTGCATCGCGCAGCCGCGGTAGGCGAGCCGTAGGCTTCCGTCGTCGTCGCGGGTGAAGACGGTCACCACCGGGATCTGGGCTCCGTTCGGGAGCTGGCTCTCGCAGTCGCTCTTGAACGAGGTGCCGTCGGCGGAGAGCAGCCGCAGGTTCCGCCAGCCGCGTTCGCGGCCGTAGTCCGCGAAGTCCGCGTACGGCGCCGCCGCGCAGACCGCAAAGCCCAGCCGCTGCCCGATGTGGGAAGCCACGGCTGCCCAGCCGTCGCTCCACATCGTGCACATGGGGCAGGGCTCGGTCTGGGCGCCGCCGTACATGAAGTGGTAGACGACGAGCGACGGCTTGCCCCCGAAGAGCTCCGACAGGCGGACCGGACCGCCCTCGCCCGTGAGCGCGTAGTCCTCCACCGCCGGGCCCGGCGGCAGCTGGCGCCGCATCTCGGCCACGCGCTCGCGCTGCTGCGTGAGCGCGACCTCCGCCTCCAGCAGCTCCTCGCGACGCTTCGCGTACTCGTCACTCATGCCGCCCCCTCCGAGTCCGGGCGCGGCAGCGTCTGCACGTGCGCGATCCCGAACAGGAAGGTGGTCACCAGCTGGCTTGCCAGGGATCCGCCGGCCGCACGCAGCCGCGGCAGGAAGACCACGCACTCGACGGCGTGCACGACTACCAGGATCCAGAAGACGACCCGGCCCACGGCCCAGAGGGTTCCGCCTCCCATCAGGAGGGAGAGCAGTCCGAACAGCCAGGCCACGCCGACGACGATCTTGGGGGTCATGCCCCCAGTCTATCACCAGGCCCGGCGGCATCCGAGCCGCCCTCCGCCGAGACCTCCTCCAGCTCCAGGCGGGCCGTCTCCGGCAGGAAGAGCACCGCGACGAGCGGGATCGGCCCCACCACCAGCAGCCAGGTCAGCGCCGACGCGTAGCTCCCGGTGGCGCCGAAGATCAGGCCCGCCAGCCACAGGCCCAGCGCCGAGCCGATGGTGCTCACCACCTCGCGGGCTCCGTTGGCGGTGGACCGGTACGAGGTGGGGAAGAGTTCGGCGCCGAGGGCGTTCAGCATCACGAAGACCATCCCCATGGAGAACATCAGGACACCGAACGCCACGGCGTAGGCGGGGAAGGGCAGGTTGTAGAAGACCGCGATGGCGGCGAAGGTGGTGACGCCGCCGGCCACGAGCATCCGCTTGCGCCCGTAGCGGTCGCCGAGGGCGCCCCCGGCCAGGTTCCCTACCGGCGAGAGGATTCCGCCCACGGCGAAGAAGAGCGCCACCCGCGCGGGACTCATGCCGTGATCCTCCTGGAGGAACTTGGAGAGGAACGCGAGCCCGGTGTCGAGGATGAGGAGCATGCTCAGGATGAGCGCGGCGAGGCTCGCGGCCCGTTTCGGGTAGACGCGCGCCAGGTCGGCCAGCGGGCGCAGCAAGCCCGATGGGGGAGCGTCCGAGGTCACCTCCGCCTGGGAGGCGAAGCGCCGGGTCTCGCCGAGGCTTCGCGCCAGCCACGGCACCAGCAAGAGCGGAGCAGCGCCGATTCCGTAGAGGGCGCGCCAGCCGTAGGGCAGGATCTCGATCATCGCGAAGAAGACCAGTGCGATCGCGCCGCCGATGCTGCCCACCGAGATCAGGATCCCGAGGCCCCAGCCCCGGTGCTCGGCGCGCAGCTCTTCGGCCACGATCACGATGGCCAGCATGTTGTGGGCGGTGAGGAAGGCGCGCGCCGGGATCGAGACGGCCAGGAAATCCCAGGGGCCGCGGGTCAGGCCCGTGGCGGCGGAGAGCAGCGAATAGCCCGCCAGGGTGACGAGCAGCATGCGCCGGCGGCCCCAGCGGTCGCCCAGCAGCATCAGCGGCAGGGCGCCGAGCGAGCCGATGCGCATGGCCGCCAGCACGTTCCCCACCTGCTCGTCGGAGATCGCGAGGCCGGCCTGGATCTGGGGCAGCGCGAAGAGGCTGACCGAGAACTGGTAGGTGAAGCCCAGGCCCGCCGCGCAGAGCAGCAGCAGGACCCGCCACTCGCGGCGCTCCAGGGACGGGAGCTTCAGCGGCTACTCGGCGGCGGCCGGATCGCTGGCCAGGAAGGCCTCGAACTCCTCGAGTTGCCCGCGCAGGCCGGCAGCCCGGTCGCGCGCGCCGTCCAGGTGCGCGCGGTAGGCGTTCAGTGCGGCGCGGGTCGTGCCCAGCTCCACCTCGAGGGCGGCGGTGCGGGTCTGGAGCCGGTTGGTCTCGTACACCAGGAAGGCGGCGAACGCCGTCATGCCGATAGCGATCAGCCAGGCCCACGGGAAGCGGCGCTTCGGCCGCTCGGGCGCCTCGCCGCGCGACGGGCGCGCGGGCGCCGGGCCGCTGACGCTGCGGTGGGAGGTCGCCTCCGACTTCGGGGCGGACGAATCCGCCCCGGTCGCCGTCGGCTCCGGGGTCTGGGGGGCGGATGCGGGCATGGGGTACCTACGATTGGATGACGAGCTTCGAAAGGCTGGTCTTGCGCAGATTCGTCTTCTGGATCGTGCGCACCAGCTCGGCCACCTTCTCGGTGTCCGTCTCGAAAGGATTGTTGCAGATCACGCGCACGTTGAGAAGGTTGCCCAGGCGGATGTTGGACCAGTCCAGGTCGTACTGGATGGAGTTCTGCCGGGCGAGCTTGATGAACTCGCCGCGCATCTTGGCGCGGGTGTCCGGCGGCGGCTCGGTCTTGGCCTTGATGATCTCGTCGTCGCTCACGATCCGCTCGACGGCGCCCTTGCGCTCCAGCAGGTAGTAGAGGCCGCGGCCCAGGCGGATGTCGTGGTACTGGAGGTCGAGCATGAAGACCCGCGGGTCGTTCCAGCTGGCGCCGCGCTTCTCCAGGAACGACTCGATCATGCGCCGCTTGACCACCCAGTCGATCTCGCGCGAGAGCTTGTTCGGGTCCTCTTCCAGGCAATCGAGCGTGTACTGCCACTTGTCCACGGCTTCGCGGAGCTCGTCGCTCACCGGGTAGTGCTCGATGTACTTCTGGGCCATCTCGCAGTACTCGCGCTGGATCTCGATGGGCGAGTACTCGCGGCCGTTGTCCAGCCGCAGCTTGCGCTTGCAGGTGGTGTCGTAGGAGATGTCCTTGATGGCCTTCACGGGATTGCGCAGGGTGAAGTCCTTGTTGATGTAGTTGTCCTCGATCATCTGGAGGACCACGGCACACGTCCCGATCTTCAGGAAGTTCGTGTACTCGCACATGTTCGAGTCGCCCACGATCACGTGCAGGCGGCGGTACTTCTCGCGGTCGGCGTGGGGCTCGTCCCGGGTGTTGATGATCGAGCGGTCGTTGGTCGTGGTGCCCGAGATCTTCTGGTAGATGTGCTGGGCGCGCTGGCTGATGCAGTAGTGGATGCCGTCCTGGGTCTGGAAGACCTTGCCGGCGCCGGTGTAGATCTGGCGCGTCACCAGGAACGGGATCAGCTGCTCGGCCAGGTAGTAGAAGTCCACGTCCCGGTCCACGAGGTAGTTCTCGTGGCAGCCGTAGCTGTTCCCGACGAAGTCGGTGTTGTTCTTGAAGATCGAGAGCTTCCCGGCCACCCGCTCCTCGCGGATCTTCTCCTCCGCGTAGTCCTGGAGGTCCTCGAGGATGCGCTCGCCGGCCTTGTCGTAGACGATCAGCTGCTTGGGCGAGGCGCACTCGGGGGTGGCGTACTCGGGGTGGCAGCCACGTTCAGGAAGTGCTCGGTGGTGATCAGCTTCTCGAACAGGAAGCGGATGGCCTTCTCGACCGGCAGCGTCTTCCGCCCTTCCGGCGTGAAGATGATCCCGTATTCGTTCTCGAGGCCGAAGATCCGCTTCTGCACGGGGTCTCCCTATGCTCCGAAGATACCCCGTAGTTCATCGGCGGGAAGCCGGCGGAACTTGCGCTCCGCGCGGTTGCGGTCGAGGATTGCCGCCTCGAGCTTCTCGGCCGGGATGCGACCGTCGCCGTTGGCGCGTTCGAGGGTGGAGCGCCCCAGCTGCAGGGCTTCCCCCAGGGGCTGGTCCTTCTGGTAGCTGGCGCGCAGGTGCGACTCCAGGTTCTCGACGCTGCCCCCGATGACGCAGTAGCCCGCGTGATCGCTGATGCTGCCGTCGAACTGCACCCGGTAGATCGAGTTCTTCTCGTGGCCCTCGAAGCGGGGATCGCTCACCTCGACCACCACGATCTCCACCTCCAGCGGCTTCATCTCGCGGGTGAAGACGTCGCCGATGGCCTGGCTGTAGGAGTTGGCCAGCGCCTTGGCGCGCACGTCCTCGCGGCTGTAGGCGTAGCCCTTCACGTCCGCGTAGCGCACGCCGATCTTCCGCAGCTGGTCGAACTCGCTGAACCTGCCCACGCCCGCGAAGCCGATGCGGTCGTAGATCTCGCCGATCTTGGACAGGCTGGCGGACGGGTTCTCCCCCATCAGCAGCATGCCGTCGGCGTACTCCAGGGTGACGATGGAACGCCCGCGGGCGATGCCCTTGCGGGCATACTCCGCCTTGTCCTGCATCAGCTGTTCGGGCGAGACGTAGAACGGCATCGACATGGGATCAGCCTCGGTTCGCCCGCTCGCTGGCGATGGCGGTGTAGACCTCGGCGAGCTCGGACTCCGGCACGTCCTCGATCCCGTCCGCGGTGGAGAATTTGACGATGGGATAGATCCCGCGCGCCACGTCCACGCCGCCGGTGGCGCGGTCCTCGTCGGCGGCATCCATCAGCGCCTCGACCGCGGCGCGCACGCCCTCGGCGCGCGACAGGCCCGGGCGCCAGACCTTCTTGAGGCTCTCCTTGGCGATGATCCCGCCCGAGCCGCTGCACTCGAGCTCCGTCTCTTCGTAGCGCCCGCCGGTGACGTCGTACTTCCAGAGACGTCCCGTGCGGCGGCGGACGTCGTAGCCGGCGAAGATCGGGACCACCACCAGGCCCTGCATCGCCGCCGGCAGGTTCTGCCGGATCATCTGGGAGAGCTTGTTCGCCTTGCCCTCGAGCTCGAGCGCCTCACCCTCGATCTTCTCGTAGTGCTCGAGCTCGATGCGTAGGATCCGGGCCATCTCGATGGCCGGCCCGGCCGCGCCGGCGATCGCCATCAGCGAGCGCTCGTCGGTGGCGAAGACCTTCTCGACGTCGCGCGAGGCCACCATGTTGCCCGAGGTGGCCAGCCGGTCGCCCGCGACGAGCACGCCGTCGTCGAGCTTGAACGCCAGCACGGTGGTGCCGTGCGGCGCCTGGATGGGCTGGGCCGCCTTCTGCGCCAGCTCGGCGAAGTCGAGCTTCAGGTGCGGATGGTCCAGGTCGAGCAGCTCCGAAAAGCTGGAGCCCGCGTAGTTGCTCCGAAAGAGCACCGAATCCCCCCTCTTGATCGGCGTCCTGTCGGAGCTACTCGCCGCCGCGCTGGACGTAGTTCTTCACGAACTCCTCGGCGTTCTCTTCGAGAACGTCGTCGATCTCGTCCACGAGCGCGTCCATTTCCGCCTTCAGCTCCTCGCCCTTCTTGGCGAGTTTCTGGGAGCCGTCGCCCGCGCCTTCGCCGTCGGATTCGCCGCCCTTGCCGGGCTTCTGTTTCTGAGTGCTGTCGGCCATGTCGGTCTCCCGGTCGGTGGGCTCAGGCCCGCAGGTTCGTGACGAGCTCCGCCGCCGTGGGTGAGTCGTTCAACAGGTCCTCGACGTGCGCCCGGGACCCCTTCAGCGGCTCTGCCATCAGGATCCGCTTGATGGGCTCGTCGTCGATCCCGAAGGAGATCGAGTCCCAGTTCACACCGAAGACCTGGTCAGCGTAGCGCTTCAGGCACTCGCCCCGGAAGTAGGCCCGCGTGTCGTGCGGCGGCGTGGTGATCGCCGCGGTGATCTCCTCGTCGTCCACGATCCGCTCTACCTGCCCCTTGCGCTCGAGCACGTGGTAGAGGCCCTTGTCCGGGCGAATGTCGTGGAACTGGAGGTCCATCATCTGCACCTGGGGCGCCTCCCAGTCGAGCCCCTTGCGCTCCATGAAGCTCTCGATCAGGGCCTTCTTGATCACCCAGTCGATCTCGCGCGACAGCTCCATCGGATCGCGCTCCAGGCGCTCGAGCACGTACTGCCACTTCACCAGCACGTCCTTGGTGATCGGGTCGATCTCGCGCGAGGAGGTGTAGGCCAGGGCCATCTCCAGGAATTCCTGCTGCGCCTGCACGGCCGTCAGCTTCACGCCGCGATCGAGGTGGATCTCACGGGTGCAGCTGGGATCGTGGGAGATCTCCTTGATCGCCCGCACCGGGTCGCGCAGGGTCATGTCGCGGGTGATGGCACCGTCCTCGATCATCGCCAGCACCAGCGCGGTGGCGCCGTTGCGCAGGTAGATCGTGTACTCGCTCATGTTGGCGTCGCCCACGATCACGTGCAGGCGGCGGTACTTCTCGCGGTCCGCGTGGGGCTCGTCGCGAGTGTTGATGATCGGGCGCTTCACCATCGTGTCGAGCGCCACCTCGGTCTCGAAGAAGTCCGAGCGCTGGCTGAGCTGGTAGGCGCAGGGCTGCGCCCGGTTCTCGCTGCCCACCTTGCCGGCGCCGGTGTAGACCTGGCGGGTCACCAGGAACGGCATGCCGTGCTCCACGATCTGCTTGAAGGACGTGCGACGGTCCATCAGGTAGTTCTCGTGGGAGCCGTAGCTGTTGCCCTTGCGGTCGCTGTTGTTCTTGTAGATCAGCATCTGCGTGCCCTCGGGCAGCAGCAGGTTCGCCTCGCGACGGCTGATCTCCACCACTCGCTCCCCGGCCTTCTCGTGGATGACCAGGTCGCGGACGTTGGTGACCTCCGGGCAGGAGTATTCCGGGTGCGCGTGGTCCACGTAGTACCGCGCCCCGTTGATCAGGGTCTTGTTGCGGGCGATGTTCTCCTGCTGGTTGGGCGTGTACTTCTCGCCCTCGACCTGGAAGCCCCGGGCGTCGGCCAGCGGGTTCTCCTGATCGTAGTCCCACAGGATCTTGGCGTCGTGGTCTTCCCGGTAGGAGTTGACCAGCAGCACGCAGCTCGAGATGGGATCGAAATCGCGATCGTTGCGTACGGTGATTCCGTACTCGATCTCCGTTCCCATCACCTTGGGTACTGCCATCGCCTCTCCGGTTCGGACGCCCGCTCCGCCTACCCCGTTAGAGGTATTGCCCCGAGGTGATGTTCTCGATCTGGCGCTCGTCGCGGGTGATTCCGCTCATCAGGGTGCGCACGTTGATGATGCGCTCGCCCTTGCGGCCCGAGATGCGCGCCCAGTCGTCCGGGTTGGTGGTGTTCGGGAGATCTTCGTTCTCCTTGAACTCCTCGCGGACGGCCTGGAGCATGTCGTCCAGCTGGATGCCGCGCTCGCCGTGGTCGATCATCCGCTTCACGGCCTTCTTCTTCGCCCGCGCCACGATGTTCTCGATCATCGCGCCCGAAGAGAAGTCCTTGAAGTAGAAGATCTCGCGCTCGCCCTTGGCGTAGGTCACCTCGAGGAACTTGTTCTCGTCACCGGTGGCGTACATGCGATCGATCGTGTCGGCGATCATGCCCTCGGCGATCTTCTCGGTGTCGCTGCCGTAGCGCTCCTGCGCGTTGCTGTGGAACGGAAGATCCGCCGTCAGGTACTTGGAGAAGATCTCGCGCGCGGCGGGCCCGTCCGGCCGGTGCACCTTCACCTTCAGGTCCAGGCGGCCGGGCCGCAGCACGGCCGGGTCGATCAGGTCCTGACGGTTGCTGGCGCCGATCACGATCACGTTCTTCAGCGACTCGACGCCGTCGATCTCCGACAGGAACTGGGCCACCACCGTGGCCTCCATGTCCGAGGAGATGCCGGAGCCGCGCATGCGGAAGAGCGAGTCCATCTCGTCGAAGAAGATCACGACGGGGACGTTCTCGTTGGCCTTCTCGCGCGCCTTGCCGAACACCTCGCGGATCTTGTGCTCGGTCTCGCCCACGTACTTGTTCAGGAGCTCGGGCCCCTTCACGTTCAGGAAGTACGCGGTAGTCTCGCGACCGGTCCGGGCCTCGATGCTCTTGGCCAGGCTGTTGGCCACCGCCTTGGCGATCAGGGTCTTGCCGCAGCCGGGCGGGCCGTAGAGCAGGATGCCCTTCGGCGGCGACAGCTGGTGCTCGGCGAAGACGTCCGGGTGCGTGTACGGCAGCTCGATCGAGTCCTTGAGGATGCCGATCTGCTCCGCCAGCCCACCGATGCGCTCGTAGGTGACGTCCGGCACCTCCTCCAGCACGACCTCCTCGACCGCGCTCTTCGGCATCTTCTCGAAGGCGTACTGGGTGCGCGGGTCGACGAGCAGGGCGTCGCCCACCTTCACGCGCTCGCGCTTGAGCGGCGCGGCCAGGGTCACGACGCGCTGGTCGTCGGTGTGGCCGAGCACGATCGCGCGCTGGTCCTCGAGCAGGTCCACCACCTGGCAGATCTCGCCCCGGGTCGTGAAGCCCGCGGGCTCGACCACGTTGAAGGCCTCGTTCAGGACGACGAGCTGGCCCTCCTCGATCTGGAACGGATCGAGGTTCGGGTGCGCGTTCACGCGCATGGACTTGCCGTCCACCACGATCTCCACGGTCCCGTCCTTGTTGGCCCGATTGAAGACGCCGTAGCTGTTGGGCGGCGCGCAGAGCTTGTCGACCTCCTCCTTCAGGAGCTCGATCTGCTGCTTCGCCTCCTGCAAGGTGCCGACGAGCTTCTCGTTCTGGCGCTCGGCATCGTAGAGCTGCTCGCGCGTCAGGTCGTAGCGCCGTCGCAGCGCCTCGAACTCGGCCAGGATGCGGTCGAGCCGCCGGCGGAACTCCGACGAGTCGCTGCCGAAGAAGCGCGCCGCGTCCCGGAGGTTGTCGATCTCCTCCTGGTGTGCGCCCGCCGCGCTCTGCTCGCGCTCTTCCTCGGGATCACCC
Source organism: uncultured delta proteobacterium (assembly GCA_947259215.1). Lineage (GTDB taxonomy): Bacteria > Myxococcota_A > UBA9160 > UBA9160 > JAFDET01 > CAMYLJ01. Next base: position 73,597 of record CAMYLJ010000022.1, on the reverse strand, counting down.
GTGCGGGGGCCCGTGGCCGAGATCCGGCGCATCACGTCGCGCACGAAGCCCTTCCTGCCCGAACCCGAACCCGAATCGAACTCGCTCATTCCGTCGTCTCCTCGCTCCACGAGGTTTGCGCCTGCGGGGGGACCAAGATCCGTCCCCAGGTCACTGCAAGGCGCATGCCGCGCACTCGATTCCCCTCGGGCAGCGAAAGAGCAGGGACGCAAAACGCCTGCGGCGACTCGTTGCGAGTCGCCGAGAACGCACGTGCGTGCCCCTCATACGGGATTTCGAACCGCTCCATCCGAGGTCGAACGGCGAACGACTCTGCCTGCAGGACTCGCGCAGCGGCCCGGAAACCTTTCCGTGCAGCCGCTTGCGGCCCAACGTTCGAGCGACTCGTAAGGAAGGCAGAAACCCCTGTGTTTGCACAAGTTTTCACCAGCGAAGTGTAGTCGGCAGTCTGGGGCCGTGCAAGCGTATCCCCGGTGCAGCGGAGCTCCCAAGTGGGCGGACCCGGTCGGGATTCTTGACGCCGGGCGTCACGGGGACGAGGGCCGCGCCACGATTCGCACCCGGGCTGCCGGTGGGGTGCATCCGCGCGATGCAATCCTGCCGCCGAGCTGCCGGGATTCCTGACAAGAGCGTCGGCATTCCGCCGCTTCCCGCCCGGTCGCAGCAGGCGTTCGCCCGATTCGCAGCTTCGCGCCGAAGGGCGCGTCCCGGGTCCGGGTTTCGGCCGCGACCCGGTCCGATCCCGGTCTTGGGACTGCGCAGAGCGCTGCGGCCCCCGCTGAAACTTGCGGACCTGGCCAGGGGACGGAACGGGGCTTCCGCGATTGGGCAAAACGAGGGCCTCAGGGAGCGGCAGGAACCTCGATCACCTGCACGCCCTGCGGCGGCTCGAAGCGGAACGTGGCGGGATCGGGTGTGGTGTTGGTGCGCACGTTGGAGAAGGCGACCCGGGTGACGTTGCCGAAGAGGTCCGAGACCTCGCTGACCCGCACGCCGCCATCGGGGCCCACGTCCAGGGCCAGCCGCTCGTAGCTCGCGGGTTCCCGCGGCTCGAGCAGCAGGCGTATCGGCCGCGCACCGCAGTCGAGCGCGCTCACCCGGAACGACTCGAGCAGGTCGCCTTCGCCCAGCAGGAACTGGATGGCGGCGCCGGACACGAGGCTCTCGGCCCCCTCCAGGCGCTGGGCCTCGCCCAGGCCCGGGTCGTAGGTCCAGAGGGTGCGGCCGTCGCTCACCACCAGGCTCGGCTCGGGCTCGCGGTACTCCCAGCGCATGCGGCCCGGCTTCGCGAACACCACCCGGCCGCGGGTCGTGGCCGGCTCCGCCCCCGGGCCGCTGCCCAGCACCGCGTTGCGCGCGGTCTGCTCGAAGTCCGCGGAGAGGTCGCGGATGGACTCGTAGTGCGCCTGCACGCGGCGGGCCGTGGGCTCGGCGCAGTCCGCCGCCGCCTCGGCCGGCGGCGGGGCGGCCTGGGCCGTGGGGTCCGTGTCGCCCGCGGCGGAGACCGCCGGGAAGAGGGCCAGGGCGATGGCGAGGAGGCTGCGCATGTCCTGTCCTGGAGACGCGGCGCGGGGGCCGGTTATTCGAGTTCCATGGGGCGGGCGAAGACCTCGCGCCCCTTGCTGCCGTCCTGCGGCCCCACGATCCCGTCGAGCTCCATCTGCTCGATCATCCGCGCCGCCCGGTTGTAGCCCACCTTGAGCCGGCGCTGGATGTAGGAGATGGAGGCGTTCCGGGTCTCGGCCACGATCGCGATCGCCCGGTCGTACATCTCGTCCACGTCCTCGCCGCGCGCTTCCTGGGCCTCGCTCTCCTCCCGCAGTCGGATCAGGGTCTCGTCGAACTGCGGCGCCCCCTGCTGGCGCAGGAACTCGACCAGGCCTTCCACCTCCGACTCGGATACGTAGGCGCCGTGGATGCGCTGGAGCTTCGAGGTGCCCGGGGGCAGGAAGAGCATGTCGCCTTGGCCGAGCAGATGCTCGGCGCCGTTCTGGTCCAGGATGGTGCGCGAGTCGGTGCGCGACGACACCTGGAACGAGATGCGCGCCGGAAAGTTGGCCTTGATCACGCCGGTCAGCACGTCGACGCTCGGCCGCTGGGTGGCGAGCACCAGGTGGATGCCCGCGGCCCGGGCCATCTGCGCCAGGCGCTGGAGCGCCTCCTCCACATCGCGCGCCGACACCACCATCAGGTCGGCGAGCTCGTCGATCACGACCAGGATGTAGGGGAGGGTGCGAAGCTCCACCTCTTCGCGCTCCTCCTCGCCCGGCCTGGCCTTGAGCTGGAAGTGCGTCTCGCCGTCGCCCTGCAGCTTCTGCACCTTCTCGTTGAACTGCGCGATGCTGCGGACCTGGAGTGCCTGCATCCAGCGGTAGCGCTCCTCCATCTTGTGCACGATGCCGTGGAGCGCCGCCGCGGCGCGCTTCGGGTTCGTCACCACGTCCGCCACCAGGTGCGGAATGCCCTCGTAGACCGAGAGCTCCAGCAGCTTCGGGTCGACCAGCAGCAGCTTCAGCTCGTCCGGCGTGGTCCGGAACAGGATCGAGCAGAGCAGCGCGTTCAGGAAGACGCTCTTGCCCGTGCCGGTGGCGCCGGCCACCAGCAGGTGCGGCATGCGCGCGAGGTCCGTCTCCACCGGGTTGCCGAAGATGTCCTTGCCCAGGGGAATGGTGAGCTTCGAGCGCTTCTTCGGCCCGTCTCCGCTCTCGAGCACCTCGCGGATGTGCACGATCTCGCGCTGCGCGTTGGCGACCTCGATGCCGACGACGCTCTTGCCGGGCAGCGGCGCGATGATGCGCACCGAGAGCGCGCGCAGCGCCAGCGCCAGGTCGTCGCCGAGCCCGACGATGCGCGTGAGCTTCACCCCCGACGCCGGCTCGTACTCGTACATGGTGACGACGGGGCCCGGGTGCACGGTCACGACGCGTCCCTGGATGCCGAAGTCGCCGAGCTTCTTCTCCAGGATCCGCGAGTTCATGATCAGGCTCTCGCGGTCGTAGCTGCGGCGGGTCTCCGAGGGCGGCTCGAAGACCGAGATCTCGGGCAGCGCGTAGGGGCCGCGCGTCCCGCCCTCGTTGAAGGAAAAGGTCTCCTGACGCGGGGCGCTCGGCTCGTTCCCGCTGCGGTGATCGACGATGTCCGGCTCGCCGCCCCGCCGGCGCCGGGGCGTCTCGGGCGGGGTCTCGGCCGCCTCCTCCTCCGCCTCGCCGGCGATTTCGACCTCGCGGGCGGCCGCCACCCGCGCCCAGCGGGCGCGGCGCGCGCGCCAGACGCCGAGCTCGCGGACGCCGCGCGCCGCCGACTCCCAGGCGCTGCGGGCACCCGCGCTGGCTCGAACGCCCGCCGCGTGGCCCGCCCGCGCGGCTCCGGCAGCGAGGCGCGCGACCGCCCGGCCCACCAGCGCGGCTCCGGCGCTGGTGGCCTCGGCGGCCCGGCGCACGGAGATGCCGCACACGGCCAGCAGGCCGAGCACGGCGACGAGACCGGTCACCAGTAGCGTGCCCCAGCTGCCGACCAGGGCGGCCAGTCCCACCGCCAGCGCTTCGCCGAGCCGGCCGCCTCCCGCGCCCAGCGGGCGTCCCGCGACGGCCTCCCAGGCGGTGGCCAGCGGAGGCAGGGCGACCAGCAGCAGGGCGACGCCAACCCAGAAGCGGCTCTGGATCGTCGGGAGGCCGCGGCCGATGGCGAGGCGTCCGCCGCAGAGCACCAGTGCGGTCGCGGCGGCCCACGCCCCCAGGCCGAGGCCGCGGAAGAGCACCCAGGCGAGGCTCGCTCCCGCCGCGCCGGCACGGTTGCTGACGGGTCCGAGCTGGAACGGCTCGTCCCACGGCGCGTGGGTCGCCAGCGCCAGGCCGCACAGGAGACCGAGCCCGACCAGGAGCAGGCCGAACGCTTCCAGCAGACCGGTTCTTCGCGCGGGTGCGCGCGTCGCGGCGCGCGACGCACGGCGCTTTGCCATGTCCCACCCCCCCGGGATCGAGACGCGGCGAAGGTACCCTAGGCGGCGGAGTCCTGGTAGCTGGGGTCGTATCCGGCGGTGATGGCCTCGCGCACCATGTCCGCCAGCGCGAAGCGGTCGTCGACCGTCATGCCCTGGGTCGGGATGGGCTTTCCGTACACGATCTTGATCTCGCCGCTCTCGACGCGCAGGGAGCGCTTGGGCGTGATCCGCGTGCTGCCCGAGACCGTCACGGGAACGATCGGCACCTGGGCCGCCAGGGCCAGGTGGAAGCCGCCCTTCTTGAAGCTGCGCAGCTCGCCCGTCGGGCTGCGGGTGCCTTCGGGAAAGATGATCACGTTGGTGCCCCGGGCGATCTGGCCCGCCGCGCGATCGAGGCTCGCGATCGCCTGGGCACGGTTGCCCCGGTCGACGATCACGTGGCCGCCGAGCGCCATGGCCCAGCCGAAGAACGGGATCCGGGTCAGCTCGCGCTTGGCGACGAAGCGCCATTCCACCGGGATCGTCGTCACGATGGCACCGATGTCGAAGACGCTCTGGTGGTTCGACATGAAGACCTGCGGGCGGCGGAGGTCGACGTTCTCGAGGCCCTCGACGATCACCCGGACGCTACAGCTCCTCAGGACCCAGGCGATCCAGTTGCGCGCCACCCAGATCAGGCCGCGGCCCGAGCGGTCGACGAGCCCGATCAGGACTCCCAGGGTGCCCCAGAGGATCGTGTACACGATGATGAGCGCGTACCGAAGGACGTATTTCAAACCCGGTTTGACCCCGACTCCCCGACGACGAAATGCTACGCGGGCGTGAACGGCTGTCAACGTTGACGGCCACCGCGCCCAATCAGATAATGGGGTCACACCCTGACGATTGGAGAACCCTCCTCATGGCCGGCGTCAACAAGGCGATCCTGATCGGCAACCTCGGGCGCGATCCCGAGCTCCGCTACACACAGAGCGGATCGGCCGTCGCGAACTTCACTCTCGCGACCAGCGAGAACTGGAACAACAAGAACGGCGAGCGCGAGGAGCGCACCGAGTGGCATCGCATCGTCGCCTGGGGCCGCACCGCCGAGCTGTGCGCCCAGTACCTGGCGAAGGGGCGCACGGTCTACATCGAGGGCCGGATCCAGACGCGGGAGTGGGAGGACAAGGAAGGCCAGAAGCGGCGCACCACGGAGATCGTGGCCAACACCGTCCAGTTCCTGGGCGGGCGAGGCCAGGGCTCCGGCGGTGGTGGCGGTCGCGATCTGCCGCCGCCCTCGGCCCCGTCGGACGCGGCCTCCAACTCGTCGGAGCCGCCTCCCGGCGGCGACGACGACATCCCCTTCTAGGCGGTCGTCGGAGCGTTCAGGCGTTCTCGACGGGGTCGTTGCGGAGCGCCCGGACTAGGTTGTTGATCCGCGCGCGGGCGGTGGAGTCGAGATCCTCGAACTCGATCCCCATGCCGGGCTTGTCGCCCGCGGTCACCCAGACCACACGCCCCTGCACCCGGATCGGCTCCTCGGCGGCGGGCAGGTCGAAGCTGAGCTTCACGACCGTGTCGACGACGCACGGCTCATCGGTCTCGATGAAGAGCCCACCCTCGTTGATGTCGCGCGTGAACTCGGAGAACAGCGAGTCGACGGCGGAGTAGTCGACCCGGATCACGAGCGGCGTCCGCTCGCTGCGTCGCTGTTCGATGTGCACCGCGGCGGCGGTCCGGGCCTGGGCGTTGGCGGAACGGTTCATGCCGCAACCCTCCTCCGCCGTCTCATCGGCGGTCGACACGGTGGCCTGTAGGATCCCCTGGGGGATCTTCATCGAACAGGCCGTCTTCCCGCAGGCTGCGGTAGCCCGCCTCCGCCACCACCACGTGGTCGAGGACGCGGATGCCGAGGATCTCGCCGGCCCGGGCCAGTCGCCGGGTGATCTCCTGATCCTCTCGACTGGGGGTCGGGTCCCCGCTCGGGTGGTTGTGCACCAGCACCACGGCGGCAGCGGCGGCGCGGATGGCGGGCCGGAAGACCTCGCGCGGGTGGACCAGGCTGGCCGTGAGCGTGCCGCGCGAGATGGCCTCGCTGCGGAGCACGCGGTGGCGCCCGTCGAGCAGCACCACCAGGAACTGCTCGCAGGCGGCGTCGCGCAGGTGGGCGGCGAAGTGGTCGTGGAGGTCGGCGGGGCTGCGGATCGGCCGGCCCGCCTCCAGCGGTCGCGCCGCCACCCGGCGTCCGATCTCGAAGGCGGCCCGCAGCGAGGCGGCCTTGGCGGGTCCGAGGCCCGGGGCGGCACAGAGTTCGCTCGTCCCGGCGCGGGCGAGGCCGCGCAGACCCGCGTGTCGCTCGAGCAGGCTGCGCGCCAGGTCGAGGGCGTCGCGTCCGCGGCCACCGGTGCGCAGCACCAGTGCCAGCAGCTCGGCGTCGGCCAGGGCCGGGGCGTCGAGGCGATCCAGTCGTTCGCGAGGGCGGTCGTGCACGCGGAGACTCCGCGGGACCGGGGCTCTGGAAGATAGCGTGCGGGGAAGGGGCGCGGGTGCTCGGGACTACGAGGAGGGGGCGCAGCTGCGTTCCGCCGTGGTCGCCGCCGCGAGGGCGTCGGCGAAGCGGGCGGCGGAAAGCTCGGGGGCGACCAGGCCGCGCAGGACGGCCGGGCGCTCGTCGCCGGTCTCGAGCAGGGCGACCAGCCGTCGCAGCAGGGCGAGGTAGCCGCGGGCCTGGGCGGCGTCGTTCTGGGCGGCGGCCAGCTGGAGGGGCACCTCCGTCAGGAGGCGGGTGCCGTCGAGCAGCTCGACGTGCCCGCCGGGAGAAACCTGCCCCAGGCGCCGCATGGCGGCGCGCAGGTAGGGATCGACGAAACGTCCCGAGGGCGTCAGGGCGCGCGTGAGAGCGGCGGGTTCGAGGCCCTCGCGCAGGGCCTGGTCGAAGCGGGCCGCACACCCGGAGACGTCGGCGGGCGTGATCTTCGCCAGCGCCGCCTTGGTTCGCGTCACGGCCGCTGCGCCCGCGTCCTTGCCCACCACGTCGAGGGTGTAGACGTAGAGCTCCCGGATCGCGTCCTCGCTGCTGCGCGAGCGGATCTCGGGCTCCGTCCCCGCGAGCGCCGGTCCGTAGTCGAACTGGACCATCAGATCCTCGCCGATCTGGTGGGCTTCGAGGCGGGCGAGCAGCGGGCTTCGGATCCCGCCCAGCTCCTCGTCGACGCCGGCCCCGCGCGCGGTCTCGTGGAGCGCGGCGCTGAAGCCCTGCTTCTGCTCCTGGACGCGCAGGCTGAGCGACTCCTTGGTCAGGAAGGAGACCGATCCCCTGCCGCCGAAATACGTATGCGCCACCGCCTCCAGCAGGTTCGGAAGCGGCTCCATCTCGATCAGCACACGGTTCGTGCGCGAGCTCACCTTGACCTTCTGCTCGCGCACCCGGTACCCGTCCAGGAACGTGCGCACGATGACGACGTCCTTCGGGTTGGCGTCGATGCGTCGCGGCAGGCGCACCGTGACCGGTGTGAAGGTCTCCTCGAAGCGCTTCTGGAAGCCGGCGCGCACGTAGAAGAGGTGCACGGTGGCGTCGGGCGGTGTGGTCTCGATGGCGATGCGCCGCTCGCCCCACCAGTAGCCGGGTCCGAGGAAGAGGGAGGTGATCGGCGCGAAGAACTTGCTCGCGCCGAAGTGCTTCTTCCCGTCGGGCAGCAGCTCGATCTCTTCGGCCGGCGCCGTGCCCGCTGCCAGGGCCAGGGCCAGGGCCAGCAGGCCGAGCCAGGTCGCCTTGCGCACGCGTTCTCCTGGGGTCCCGCCGGGGAGGCAGCTTAATCCCCCGCGATGCGCTGCGCGAGGCGTTCGGCGTCGGGTGCGTCCGTGGCCCGCAGCGCGGCCGCCAGCCCCCGGGCATCGCCGCGCGCGCGGGCCCGGGCGCCGAGGGCGGCGGCGAGGCCGTCGCGGGAGGGCTCGGGCAGCGCGCGCCAGGCCGCGAGGAATCCGTCCGGGTCCGAGGCCAGCGCGTCGAGACGCGCGTCGAGCTGGGCCTCGACGGAGGCGTCGGTTTTCCCGGCGTCGGCCGCCCCGAACAGGGGTCCGAGATCCAGCTCCGGCAGCGCGGTGGGCTCCCGAAGGGCCGGCGGTGCTTCGGATGGTCCGCGGGCGAGCTGGATCCCGACCAGCGCCGCCAGCCCCGCCGCCACCAGCCCGGGGGCGAGCCGCCATGCGGCTCGCCCCCGGGCCGGAGCCTCGCGCAGGCGGGCCAGGGTTCGATCCGCCAGCTGGGCCGGCGTCGCGGGCGCGGTCAGATCGCGCAACAGATCGACGGTGGAGCGCAGCGCGGCGAGCTCGCGCCGGCAGTTCCGGCAGTCGGACAGGTGGGCCTCCAGGGCGTCGCAGGCGCGGGGCTCGATCTCCCGCTCCAGGTACGGACTCATGCAGGCGCGGGCCCGAGCGCACTTCATCGGCGGCCTCCTTCCACGACCGGCCGCAGCAGCTCGCGCAGCGTCGCCCGGGCGCGGTGGATGCGGGACTTCACGGTGCCCTCGGCCAGCTCGAGCGCCCGGGCGATCTCCGCGTAGGAGAGACCCTCGATGTCGTAGAGCACCACCGGCAGCCGGAGTCGCGGGGGGAGCTCGAGGATCGCCTGCTGCACCAGGCGATCCGTCTCGGAGCCCTCGAGCGCGGACTCGGGATCGCGCGGGCCGGCGGGCAGGTGGTCTCCGGCGGCCTGGCGCTGGGCCAGCCGGCGGATCCGCGCGCCGTAGCGGCCCAGGGCGCGCCGCCGGTTCAGCGCGCCGTTGGCGGCGACGCGGTAGACGAAGGTGGAGAAGCGCGACTCGCCCCGGAAGCGCCGGCCGTGGCGGTGGAGGTTGAGGAAGGTCTCCTGGGCCACGTCCTCCGCCTCGGTGGGGTCGCCCAGCATGCGCAGCAGGAAGCGATAGACCCGGGTCTCGTGCCTCCGCACCAGGGCCTCGAAGGCGGCGCCGTCGCCGGCCTGCCAGCGGGCGACGAGCTCGCGATCCGGGTCCCCGCCCGCGCGGCTCGCCTCCGCGCGTCCGAGACGCGGCGTGTCCATCAGGCTGAGGGTCGCCGAGGCTTCCACGGCCGAGAGACACCGGCCGGCCGGTCGGGGTTCCTAGGCCGTGTGCTTGCGCAGCCAGTCCAGCACATCCCCGAAGATGGCCTCCGCCTCGGGCTCGTTGAAGATCTCGTGCCGCAGCTCCGGATAGAGCCGCAGCTCGCTGCCCGGGGCGCCGAGCCCGGCGTGAAGCTCCTGGCTCCCGCGGGGGGCGCAGAGGGCGTCGTCCTCCCCGTGGAGGACCAGCATCGGCACCTGGACGTCCGCCCCACCCCCCGCCGTCCGCTCCGAAGCTGCGTGGAGCTCGGCCACGAGCGACAGGCTGACCTGCGAGAAGACCAGCGGATCCTCCTGGTAGCGGCGGCCGACCTCCGGGTCCCGGGACAGGGTCGATACCTCGATTCCCGTGCCCATGCGTTGCCGCGGCCGGAGCCGGCGCGTGAGGCGGAGCAGCGCGGCCCGAAGCGGGGGGATCTTGTCGCCTACGCTCAGGGCGGCGGCGGAGGAGACGGCGCCCGCCACGTCCGGGCGGCGCTCGCGCAGGAAGGCGGTCAGCACCAGGCCGCCCATGCTGTGGCCCACCAGGAAGACCGGCGTCCCCGGGTGCTCCTCGCGGACGCTCGCGAGCACGCGCTCCAGGTCGTCCAGCAGATGCTCGAAGCGCTCCACGTGTCCCGGCTCGCCTCCGGAGCGGCCGTGGCCGCGCTGGTCGTAGGCGTGCACGGCCGAGCCGCGCTGCGCGAACCAGCTGCCCAGGTCCTGGTAGCGCCCGCTGTGCTCGCCCAGCCCGTGGACCACCACCAGCACGCGCTCCGGCGGATCCGGCGCGAGCCACGAGCGGCGGAAGAGGGGGAGGCCGCCGCTGCCTTCCAGGTGTGACTCGCTGCGGCGCAGGCCGGGAGGCGTCACGCCCCGAGCAGGCGGCGGTAGTGGGCGCGGGCGGTCTGGACGCGGTGGAGATACGAGACGCCGCGGATGTCCGAGCCCCAGAAGTAGGCCGACACGCCGTCGTCCTCGCCCAGGCGGCGGATGTTGTGGGCCAGGATCAGGCAGCCGGCCTCCACATTGGTCTCCACGGTCGTCAGGTTCCCGGCCAGGTCCAGGCGTGCGGCCATGTGCGGCATCACCTGCATCAGGCCCAGCGCGCCCTTCGGGCTGCGGGCTCCGACCCGGGCCGTGCTCTCGACCTCGAGCACGGCCATCACCAGGTCCGGCGGCAGGGCGTACTTGGCGCTGTAGTGGACCACGGCCTGGGCGATGCGCTCGGCCTCGCCCGTGCTGAGCAGGGGATTCAGACGTCCCCGCAGGTCGTGCGCCAGGATCTGCTGCTGCGGCGCACGGCTGCCCGGCGCGGGAGACGCACTGTCTACCCGGCTTCCGGACAGGCCCATCAGCGCCACGAGCGCGAGGCACGCGATGCGAAGGCGAACTCGGCCCACGAAGCACCCCCGACCCGGCTCCGAAGAGATCGCGAAAGAGCCGCTGGTGGTGACTCGCATCACGGCCTTCGAAGACCTTTGGAGGGTATCGGAGTAGCCTGCGGGCGTCGAGGCGGGTGGTGCCGGCGCGGAGCGTGCGTCATGCCTCGCCGATTCACGAAAGTCCTTTGATGACGCGCGTTCTCCCTCGGGGATTGCAGGTTGCTCGAACGTTTCTGCGTGTTGCTTTCGTCGCGGAATTGCCCCCTAATTGGTTTGACCGCTCCCGATGCGCTCTGTTAGCCTCGGGTCTTCGCGGGGGCCCAGTTCAGAACGCGGTTTCGCGTCCCCGGTGCCGAGTCGGGAGTCGATGAAGACCAACCCCCCCAGCGCGCCCTCCGTGCCCGATCTGCCCGCGCTCGGTTTGCTCGAGGGTCTTTCCCGCTTACATCAGACGGTGTTACTCCTGGACGAGTCGGACCGCGTCGCGTGGGTGAGCGGCGAGCTCGGTGGAAATACCGGTTTCGAGTCGTGCGTCATGGGCAGGTCGGTCAGCGAGCTGTTCCAGGTCCAAGGCGAGCACATCGGGATCCGCGCGCGACTGGATCGGGGCGAGTCCTTCGCGAACCGCCGGATCGACGTTCCGCTGGCGTCGGGCACGACCGTCCAGGTCGAGTTCTCCGCCTTCGCCGTGACCTCGCCGAGCGACGGCCAGCGGTTCTGCGTGGTGGTGGTCCGGCCGGCCGACGAGGCCGAGCCCGAGCCCGCCGTGGGCTACCTGCTGGCCATGCTGGACAGCTCCCCGGAGGCCGTGCTGTCGGTGGATCGGCGCGGCTTCGTGACCTACGCCAACCCGGCCTTCGAGCGGCTGTTCGACCGGCGCCTGGACGAGCTGCGCGACAAGCCGGTGGCGCTGGCGTTCTCGCGCACCACCGAGCTCGAGGCCATGGCCGAGGCGCTCGGCCCGGACAGCGAGAGCGGGAGCGCCGAGTTCGACCTCCAGGGCGCGGCGGGGCGCGTGCGTCGCATCGCCGTCTCCGCCAGCGCGTTGCGCCTGCCGGACGGAAGCCACGTCGGCACCGTGGCCTTCCTGCGCGACGTCAGCCAGGAACGCGCCGCCGAGCGCGCCCTGGCCCGCAAGAATGCGGAGCTCGAGCACTACGTGCACGCCGTCTCCCACGACCTGCGCACGCCGCTGGTCTCGCTGCTCGGCTTCTCGCGCCTGCTGGCGGACGACTACGGCGACGTCCTCACCGACACGGGCCGCCACTTCCTGGATCGCATCGAGCAGGCGAGCCGCAGCATGGAGGCCCTGATCAACGACCTGCTCGAGCTCTCGCGGATCGGCCAGGCCAACGGGCGGCGGGAGCTGGTCGACCCCCTGGCGGTCCTGAAGCAGCTGGGGCACGAGTTCAAGCCCCGCCTCGAGGCAGGCTCGATCCGGCTGGTCCTGCCCGAGGCGCCCAGCCAGATCGCCTGCGTCCGCACCCAGCTCTACCAGGTCTTCTCCAACCTGATCGGCAACGCCATCGATCACATGGGCGGGCCCGCCGAGCCGCGGATCGAGGTGGACGTCCGCGAGCAGGGCGACGCCTGCGTGATCCGCGTCCGGGACAACGGAGTGGGCATCCCGGCGGCGGATCAGGGCCGGATCTTCGAGATCTTCCACACCCTGGGTCGCCGCGGCGGCGAGCGGCGCGGCACCGGGATCGGCCTGGCCATCGTGAAGAAGGTGGCGGAGGGCCACGGCGGGCGTGCCTGGCTGGAGAGCGAGCCGGGCCAGGGAGCGGCGTTTTTCGTATCCTTCCCGCGGAGCTGATTCCGCCCTCCCGTCCCGATGTATCCGATCCTGTTCCACGTCTTTGGCTACCCGGTCAGCAGCTTCGGGCTGATGCTGGCGCTCGCCTTCCTGGTGGGTGCCTGGATCGTGGGCAAGCGCATGCCCGAGGAGGGCATCGATCCCGAGCTGGTCTCGACCATGCTGCTCTGGGGCATGTTCGGGGGCATCCTGGGCTCGAAGCTCTACTACGCGCTGGACGTGTCGCTGCGCGGACAGCTCCCGTTCACCGCGGCCTTCTTCTCGCGCAGCGGCATCACCTTCTACGGCGGCCTGATCCTCGGCGCCGTGGTGAGCGTCATCGCCTGTCGGATCCACGGGATCCCGGTCAAGGCCTACTCGGCCTGCGTCGCGGTGTGCCTGGCCGTGGGTCAGGCCATCGGGCGGCTCGGCTGCTTCCTGGTCGGGGACGACTACGGTCGCGCCAGCGACCTGCCGTGGGCGGTCGCCTTCCCCGAAGGCGCCCCGCCCACGACCCAGACCGTCCACCCCACCCAGCTCTACGAGGTCCTGTGGCTGCTGCCGGTCGCGGGTCTGCTGTGGGTCCGCAGGAAGCGGAGCCCGTTCCTGTTCGGGGAGTACCTGGCCCTGAACGGGATCGGACGTTTCGTGATCGAGACCTGGCGCGTCAACCCGAAGGTGGCCCTGGGCCTGACCGAGCCCCAGTGGATCGCCATCGCGCTGGTGGTGTTCGGCACGGGCGGTTGGCTCTATTTCTGGAAGCGCGAAGCGCCGGCGGAGGCGATGGCGTGAGCGCGGCACCCCGTTCGAGTACCCGCGAGCGCCTGCTCGACGTGGCCGAGAAAGAGTTCGCCCGGTACGGCTACGCCGGAGCGCACCTCCAGAGCATCGCCGAGCAGGTGGGCTTCCAGAAGACCGCCCTCTACCACTACTTCGACAGCAAGTCGGCCCTCTACACGTCGGTGATCGAGTCCATGCTCGAGGACTTCGAGAAGGCCGTAACCACGGCGGTCCAGAGTGCCGGCAGCTACACCGAGCGACTCGACCGCCTGTTGGCGGCCTTCAACGACCTGCTGGCCGCGCGTCCCAACTACGCGCGCATCCTGATCCGCATCTTCATCGACGGCGCCGGAGTGGAGTTCGAGACCGTGGGCCCGGTGATCCAGCGCGTCATCGGCGGGCTGCTCAGCTTCTACCGCGAGGGCGCGGACGCCGGTGCCTTCCGCCCCCTGTCCTCGCGTCAGGTCTTCCTGAGCCTCTTCGGGAGCGTGCTCTTCCACTACGCCGCGCCGGGGTTCAGCGAGAACGTGCTGGGCGTGGACGACATCTACGCGGGCGACGTGGTGGCGTGGCGCCGCGCCGCCGTGCGCGAGCTGCTGCTGCGCGGCGTGCTTCCGGAAGGCAGCTAGCGAAGCGCGGCAGCGGTTCGCCCGGCGAGCCGCGTCAGCTGGGGCAGCAGCTCGGTCGCGCGGGTGCGCGCCTCGCAAGGCTCGCCCTCGGCGATGCGCGAGAGCGCGGCGAGCGCCAGGTCCGCGAAGCGGCGGACGTCCGCGTCGTCGCTCTCGACCCAGCGCGCCAGCCGCTCCACGGCGCCGCCGTGGCGTCCCTCGAGGTAGGCGCTCATGCCCTCGGCGTAGGCGCGCAGGGCTGCGAGCCGCGCGACCGGCACGTCGCGCCGGGCGGCGTCGTCGAGTGCGCCCCGCGCCAGGTCGAAGCAGCCGCTCGCCAGGTACGAGCGCGCCGCGCAGAGGTAACCGTCCCCGGCGTTGCCGTGGATCTCCGCCAGCAGCGCGTCCAGCGGTTCGCCGAACGCCTCCTGGGCGGCCTGCGCGTGCTCGATCAGGAAGCGCGTCACGAGGCCGTTCTGGGGGTCGGCCGCCATCAGGCGTCGCAGCTGGAGGCGCGTCTGCTCGAGCAGCGCCTCGGTTTCCTGGAGCGACTCGTCGAGGCGCAGGGAAGACGCGCCGAGCAGCTTCTCGAACTCGTCGAAGAGCGTCAGCTCGTCGCCCCGGGCGGCGCGCCGCAGCGCGCGGATCCGCGGGCCGTAGACGGCGTGCTGGTAGAAGTTCTCGCGCAGCTTCATCGCTTCGTGGAAGAGCGCCCCCACGGCGAGGTCGAAGAGCACCTCGCGCGACGCACCGCCGGGCTCCGCGTCGGACGCGCGGAAGAGCGCGTGGCAGCGCTCCTTCAGCCGGAAGAGCGGCGCGTCTTCGCCGTCCTCCACGAGTTCCTGCACCTGCTCCCACGTCAGGTCGCCGGTGCGGTAGCGCGCACCGACGCGCGCGGCGATGCGCCAGGTGGCGACGAACTCGCGCACGATATCCACGAGACCCGATTCGAGCGAAGGCACGCCCCATGGTACACCCCCGGGGAGATTGACCGCCCGATCGGTTCCTCTACCTTCCTCCCCGAAGGGAGCCGGGAATGAGCCAGCCGGAACGCGAGAGCATGGAAGTGGACGTCCTGTTCGTCGGAGCGGGCCCCGGGACGCTGGCCTCGAGCCTCCACCTCATGAGCCAGGTCGAGGCCTACAACCAGGCCCATCCGGGGCAGGAGATCGAGCCCCCCACGGTCCTGGTGATCGAGAAGAGCGCCAACGTCGGCGACCACATGCTCTCCGGCGCCGTGATGAACCCGAAGGGCATCCAGGAGCTGGTGCCGGACTTCCAGGAGCAGGGCTTCCCCACGGAGCACATCTGCACGAGCGACTGGCTCTACCTCTTCACCAGGAAGCGCGCGCTCGGGCTGCCCTCGCCCATCCTGAAGACCTTCATCCCGCACTTCCACAAGAAGGGCTACCACGTCATCTCGCTGAACAACGTGGTCAAGTGGCTGGCCGAGCGGTGCGAGGCGGCGGGCGTCGAGATCTACCCCGGCTTCTCCGGCGACGAGCTCCTCACGGACGGCAACCGCGTGGTGGGCGTGCGCACCGGCGACATGGGCGTCGACAAGGAAGGCAAGCCCAAGGGGACCTTCCAGCCGGGCATGGACATCTTCGCCAAGGTCACCGTGCTGGGCGAGGGCGTGCGTGGCAGCCTGGCCAAGCAGGCGATCGACCAGTTCGGGCTGGAGGGCGACGCGCCCCAGACCTTCGAGACCGGAATCAAGGAGATCTGGCGGGTGCGGCCCGAGAAGCACAAGCCGGGCCGCGTGGTCCACGGGATGATGGTCCCGGACATCGCGAAGCACAAGTTCGTCGGCAGCTGGCTCTACGACATGAAGGACAACCTCGTGTCGTACGGCTACGTCACCGGCCTCGACGCCGATGACCCGCACAGCGACCCGCACCTCGAGGCCCAGAAGTTCAAGACCCACCCCTGGATGCGCGACATCCTGGAGGGCGCCGAGCTGGTGAGGTATGGCGCCAAGTGCATTCCCACCGGCGGCCTGTACTCGCAGCCGAAGCTCTATCACGACGGGCTGATGCTGATCGGCGACGCCGCCGCCATGTGCAACGCGGCGCGGCTGTCGGGCGTCCACATGGCGATGAAGTCGGGCATGATGGCGGCCGACACCCTGGTCGACGCCTTCGCCGAGAAGGACTTCACTTCGCTGACCCTGGGTGGCTACGCCGAGCGCTATCGCAAGAGCTGGGCCTTCGAGGAGCACTGGACCGACCGCAACTTCCACGGCGCCTGGGAGAAGGGCGTCTTCTTCTTCATCCACAATGTGCCGGCCACTCTGGTGAACAACGGCCGCGGGCTGATGGACAACCTGCGCGCCAGGGCCGGACACACCCACATGAAGAAGCTCTACGAGCTCCCGTCGGGCCTGCAGGAGAAGGAGAGCTTCGAGTTCGACGGCAAGCTCACCTTCTCCAAGGAGCACCTGGTCGGCTACAGCGGCACGGCCCACGAGGCGGACCAGCCTTCGCACCTGGTGGTGGCGGACACGGACCTGTGCCGCGACGTCTGCGCCGAGGAGTACGGCAACCCCTGCGAGAACTTCTGCCCGGCGGCCGTCTACGAGATGGTCCCGGATCCCGACCACCCCGGGAAGAAGAAGCTCTTCATCCACCACGAGAACTGCGTCCACTGCAAGACCTGCGACATCGCCGACCCGTACCAGGTCATCACCTGGACTCCGCCCGAGGGCGGCGAAGGACCCGACTACACCCAGATGTAGGGGACGTTGGTTCAGAAGTTCAGTTGAGGGACACCGAAGCCGGGGAGTTCCCTCCATCGGCGGGTGTCCCTCAACTGAATTTCTGAACCAACGTCCCCTCGCCGAGGGCCCAGGCGAGGTCGTGGCGGGTCTCGTCGTCGCTGGCGACGACCACGGATGCGCAGGGCGTGTCGAGGTCGTCGGGGAAGGGCGCACCCCCGGCCGTCACGATCGCCGCGCCGGCCTCGCGCGCGATCAGCAGGCCGATGCGGCCGCGCACGCTGACGCTGGGCCCGGGGGCGACCCGCAGGCCGGCGCGCACGCCGGGCACGAGCGGCGCCACCGCGACCGCGCCGCCGGACGCCGGACGCACGCTCCAGCCGCGCTCGGCCAGTCGCGCCGACACGGGCTCCGGCAGCTCGTGGGATACGAGGATCACGCGGCCGCCGTCGCCCGCGGCCGCCGCGCTCGGCTCGTGGTCGGCCTCGCTCGCGAAGGCGCCGCCGCCGCGGACGGCGTCGAAGAAGAGCCCCTCCCGCGGCAGGGCGACCACCGCGGCCTCGTAGCGGCCCTCGCACGCCAGGCCGGCCATCACCGCGTAGGGCCCGCGCTGGCCGAGGTACGAGTGGTAGGTGCCGTCGATCGGGTCGATCACGACGCGGCACGGCCCGTCGTGGGAGAAGCGGGCCGCGCTGGCGGTATCCTCCTCCGCCTCCAGGCCCACCTCGGGAAAGCGCTCGAGCAAGGGCACGAGCAGCGCCTCCTGGGCGGCGGTATCGGCGATGGTGAGGGCAGCCTTGGCGGGACGCGGCTCGCCGGCCTTGGGCTCGTTCCACACCCGGCCCTCGAGGGCGCTCGCAATGGCGGCCGCCTGCCGGAGCGCCGGGCGGAGGGTCTCGACGAAGCGGCTGGGGTCGATCGGATGCGCCATCGGGTCGCCGCGTGCGAACCTAGCGGAGCCGCGCGCGGGCGCGAGCTACCCTGTCGGCATGAGCTATCTGGCCCACCTGGTGGTCTCCGCAGCGCTGCTCGTGCTCGTCGCCAACGCGATCCGGGGTTTCGAGATCTCGGGCGCGCTGGCAGCGCTGATCGGCGCCTTCGTGCTGGGTATCGCCAACACCGTGGTCTGGTGGCCTGCCTTCGTGCTGACCCTGCCCCTCACCCTGGTCACCTTCGGCCTCTTCCTGCTGGTTCTGAACGCCGGGGTCCTGAAGCTCGTGGCCTGGGTCGTCCCCGGCTTCCGCATCCGGGGCTTCGCGCCGGCCTTCTGGGGCGCGCTGCTGCTGACCTTGCTGAACCTGCTGCTGGAGTCGCTCGTCGGCGGGACCCTCTAGGGCGCGAGCCGGCCGGGCCACCACAGGTACAGGAACGACGGTCCGCCTTCGAGGCCCAGCAGGCGGGAGGCCTCGGCCTCCTCGACGGGCGTGCGCGCCTGGGTCGAGTAGAGATTCGCGCGCCACTCGCGCCTGCGGTGGTAGGAGACGACCCGGATCTCCTCGGCGCCCAGCCGCCGGGCCACCTCGTCCACGGCGTCCTCCAGGTAGCCGATCCCGTCGATCAGGCCCTGGGACTCGGCCTGGCTGGCGGTGAAGATGCGCCCGTCCGCTAGGGTCGCCACCTGCCCGGCGTCGAGGGCGGGCCGGCCCTTCGCGACCACCGTGCGGAAGCGTCCGTGGAGGTCGTCGATGACCGTCTGCAGGTACTTCCGCTCCTCCGGTCGCATGGGGCGGAGCGGGGAGCCGCTGTCCTTGAAGGCGCCCGAGGTCAGGGTCTGGTCCTCGACCCCGAATCGCTCCATCAGGCCCGACACGTTGATGCCGGCGGAGATCACGCCGATCGAGCCCGTGACGCTGGTCGGCTGGGCCAGTACCACGTCCGCGGCCATGGCGGCGTAGTAGCCGCCCGAGGCGGCCACGCTCATGAACTGGGCCACCAGCGGGATCTCGTGCTCCTCCTTGTAGGAGACGAGCTCCCGGTAGACGAGGTCGCTGGCGGTGACGGTGCCGCCCGGGCTGTCGATGCGGATCAGCAGCGCCTCGACGTCGCCCTCCTCGGCCGCCTTGTCCAGCTGCTCCCGCAGCCGCGCCACCGTACCCTCGCGCCCCCCGACGCCGAACGGTCCGCGGATCTCGACGTCGCTGATCAGCCCGTCGATGTCCAGCATCAGGGCCTTCGGGCCCCGCTCGCCGTCCACCACGGTCTCGATCAGGGGCTCGCGCCGTCCGCCGAAGGTGTCGACGGTGATGCAGCCGGTCACGAGCAGGCCGAGCGCGAGCGGCCAGGCGGCGAGCGAGAGGCGGGGCGAACGGGGCATCGGGCTCCTCCGGGACGACGGGAGCCGCGACGGTAGCACCCCTAGCGGGACGACCGGGCGCCGGCGACCCGCGAGCCGATGGGGCGCCGGTAGAGCGCGCGCAGGGTGGCGCGGTCGCGCGCGGAGAGGCCCGGCTCGCGGTCGGCCTGGACGCCGGCGAACATCACGTCCTCGGAATGGGGGCTGTGACCCGTCAGTCCGAGAGCGTGCCCCATCTCGTGGAGCATCACGTCGTAGACGTCGTTCACGTCCGCCAGCGACCCGTCCTGCCAGCGGGCCGTCACCAGGATCCGCGACACGCCGAAGCGGCGCGTCATCACGTTGATGTCGTAGGCGCAGTGGGCCACGTACCAGTCACCGTCGGGCTCGTCGGCCCAGACCACCGGGATGTCTGCGTCCCCGGGCGCGTCCACGAAGCGGAAGTGCGGCAGGCCCGGTCCCACCACGTCGGTCCAGTCCGTCACGCCGTCGCGCACGGACTCCCAGACGGCGTCGTCGTCCTCGAACATCCCTGCGGGCGGCCTCGGCAGGTGGACGCGCAGCGGCATCTGACGCGTCTGCCAGCGCAGCAGCACGCGCTCGTTGACGGGCACCTCGAAGGTCACGTAGCGCAGGTAGGTGTTCCGCTCGGCAGCGCGCTGTCCGGAGTCTGCCGAGGCGCACGCCAGCAGACCCGCGCAGGCGAGGATCAGCAGGGCTCGACGGGCGGCGATCATGCGCTCCTCCGCCAAGGTCGGCGTCGCCAGCATACCCCGAAAGCAAGAGCGCGGAGCCCCGACCTTTCGGCCTGAGCCCCGCGCTCCCTACGGCGCCTCTCACCCCCCTGAAAGAGACGCCGCCGGTCTATCCTCTCCCTAGCTGCAGCCGCTCGTGCTGCCGCAGTTGGCGCACTTGTAGCAAGCGCCGTTGCGGATCATGATCGTCCCGCAGTCCATGCAGGACGGGGCGTCCGCCTGGTTCACCATGGCGTAGCTCCGTCCCGCGTCTCGCGATCCCGAGCCGCCGGCCACCGCCACCAGGCCGGCCTCGCTGGCCTGGGTCTCCTGCTCGTCGGGCACCGCGGCCTCGTCGTGCAGGAAGCGATCGCCCAGGTAGCGGAAGACGTAGTCGGTCACCGACTTGGCGATCGGGATGTCCCGGTTGTTGGTGAAGCCCGCCGGCTCGAAGCGCGTGTGGCTGAACTTGTCGACCAGCGTCTTCAGCGGCACCTGGTACTGGAGGGCGATGGAGGTCATGGTGGCGATGGTGTCCATCAGGCCGGACACCGTGCTTCCCTCCTTGGCCATGCGCAGGAAGATCTCGCCCGGCTGACCGTCCTCGTACTGGCCGACGGTCAGGTAGCCCTCGTGGCCCGCGATCGAGAACTTGTGGGTCACCGCCTGGCGCTCGTCGGGCAGCTTGCACCGTACCGGCCGCACCTCGGCGGTGCGCGCCTCTTCCTCCTTGCCGGCGTTCAGGGGCTGGGAGCGCTTGCAGCCGTCGCGGTAGACGGCCAGCGCCTTCAGGCCGAGCTTCCAACCCTCCGCGTAGGCGCGCATGATGTCGTCCACGCTGGCGTCGTTCGGCAGGTTCACGGTCTTGCTGATGGCGCCCGACAGGAAGGGCTGCACGGCGCCCATCATGCGCAGGTGGCCCATCCAGTGGATGGAGCGCTCTCCGTTGGCGGCCCGGAAGGCGCAGTCGAAGACCGGCAGGTGCTCCTCGGCCAGGTGCGGGGCGCCCTCGATGGTCTCGCGGTCGTCCACATAGGCGACGATGTCGCCGACCTGCTCGGGGTCGTAACCGAGCTTGCCCAGGGCCATGGGGACCGTGCGGTTCACGATCTTCAGCAGCCCGCCGCCCACGAGCTTCTTGTACTTCACCAGCGCGATGTCGGGCCAGCGCGATGTCGGGCTCCACGCCGGTGGTGTCGCAGTCCATCATGAAGGCGATGGTGCCCGTGGGCGCCAGCACCGTGGCCTGGGCGTTCTTGTAGCCCCACTGCCTGCCCGCCTGGAGGGCCTCGCCCCAGCTCTCGGACGATGCCGCGTACAGCGCCTCCGGCACGCCCTCGCGCGGGATGGCCTCGGCCGCGGCCTTGTGCATCCCGATCACCTCGAGGAAGGGCTTGCGGTTCATGCGGTAGCGCGGGAAGGGGCCCATGGCGCGGGCGATCTCGGAGCTGGTCAGGTAGGCCTGGCCGCACATCAGCGAGGTGACCGCCGCCGAGAAGTTGCGGCCGTCCTCGCTGTCGTAGGGCAGGCCGCGGGACATCAGCAGCGCGCCGAGGTTCGCGTAGCCGAGGCCCAGCGGCCGGTAGAGGTGGCTGTTCTTGCCGATCTTCTTGGTCGGGTAGTCCGCGTGATCGACCAGGATCTCCATGGCCAGGATGGTCACCGCCACCGCCCGCCGGAAGCCGGCCACGTCAAACTCGCCGTTCTCGTCGACGAAGGTCATCAGGTTCAGGCTGGCCAGGTTGCAGGCCGTGTCGTCGAGGAACATGTACTCGGAGCAGGGGTTGCTCGAGTTGATGCGGCCCGAGGTCTTGCAGGGGTTCCAGCGGTTGATGGTGCTGTCGTACTGGATGCCCGGGTCGCCGCAGACGTGGGCGGCGTCGGCCATCTCTTGGAGCAGCGCGCGTGCCTGGAAGGTCTCGACCCGCTCGCCGGTGGTGACCGCGCGGGTCTGCCACTCGCGCTCCTCCTCGGCCGCGTACATGAACGAGTCGGTGACGCGCACCGAGTGGTTGGCGTTCTGATAGTGGATGGAGTCGTAGGCGCCGCCGCCCACGTTGAAGCCGCCGTCGTAGCCGGCGTCGATCAGCGCCCAGGCCTTCTTCTCCTCTTCCGCCTTGCAGTGCACGAACTCGCGGATGTCGGGGTGATCGACGTTCAGGATCACCATCTTGGCGGCGCGGCGCGTCTTGCCGCCGCTCTTCACCACGCCGGCGAAGGAGTCGTAGCCGCGCATGAAGGACACGGGCCCGGACGCGGTCCCGCCCCCGGCCAGGTTCTCGCGCGAGGAACGGATGGCCGACAGGTTGGAGCCGGTGCCCGAGCCGCCCTTGAAGAGCATCGCCTCGGTCTTCGCCAGGTCCATGATGGATTCCATGGTGTCGTCGACCGAGTTGATGAAGCAGGCGCTCGCCTGCTGGGGCGTGTCCTTGACGCCCAGGTTGAACCAGACCGGGCTGTTGAAGGCCACGCGCTGGTTCACCAGCAGCCAGGAGAGCTCGTCGCAGAACGTCCGGCCGTCGGTCTCGCTGCGGAAATAGTCGGAGCCGGCGCCCCACTCGTGGATGCGCGCCACCACGCGACCGATGAGCTGCTTCACGCTCGACTCGCGCTCGGGCGTTCCCAGGTGGCCGCGGAAGTACTTGGAGACCACCACGTTGCTGGCCAGCTGCGACCACGACTTCGGGATCTCGACGTCGCTCTGCTCGAAGACCGTCTCGCCCTTCTCGTTGGCGATCTTGGCGGAGCGGCGCTCCCACTCGACGCTGGCGAACGGATCCCCGTCGGGGCGCGTGAAGTGACGTCGGAGTGCGACGCCCTTCGCGCCCTGCGCGCGCGGCTTGCCGCCGCGGCCCACGGCCTGAAGGTGTCGCTCCTCGCCCGTCGTCCCCTGGATCTCGGTCACCGTTTCCCCCGTCGTCAGGTCGTGGCTGGTCGTTCGGTTTGGCGTCGCGGTCGGCGCGTCGCTGCGTGGGAGGCCGGCGCTCCGCGAATCAACGATCGGAGACGGAAGAGGCCCCGAGACACCGACCTGGTTTCTCGGGGCCCCCGAGCAAGAGTTGGGTCCTCCATCCCTTCTCAAGCTCGCCTCTCTCCGGTGGACCGCCTACGAACCCCCCCAGGCCCACCGAAGAGCGTTCACATCCCCATAAGGACCTAGCATGCGCTGGCCGACCGGAAGAGTCAACCCATTTGATACAACATCTAGTGTGCGAATCGCCGAGGTGGCACAAGTGGGCGCGTGTCAACGGCTTTCGGGTACAGGGCGCTCCGCGGCCGATCCGGCGCGGATTTCGGGAGGTCTGCAACTATCTGAAAGTGCAGGTGTTGACGCTTCGCGGCGACGCGTCGCGTCAGGCGGCGTCGCTGTCGTCGGGCAGGCCCGTGAGCCGGATGCCGATGCCCTCGGGCACCTTGTAGCGGATGTTCAGCCCGATCAGGAGCGCGGTGATCTCCTCCACGATGCGGGCGTTGGCGAGGGGGCCCCCGTCCACGGCTCGCAGGCCAGGGACCAGCCCGCAGAGCTCCATCACCCGCAGCCGCGGTCCCTTGCGCCCCGAGACCACCACGTCGCACTCCACCGGGTCCGGCAGCTGCTGGAGCCGGTGGGCGGAGACGTTCTGGAAGGCGGAGACCACGTCGACGCCGTCGGGCGCCAGCGTCGCGGCGAGCTCCGCACACGAGCCCTGCCAGACCCCGACGGTGCGGACCGCGCCGTCGCCGACCGCGGTCGCGAGGGGTACGCCCATGGACACCAGGATCTGACCCGGCTCGAGGGCGTCGCGGATCGCCTTCACGGTGCCGGCGGTGTGCTCGAAGGGCACCGACAGGATGACGATCGGGGCGCGCCGCGTGGCCTCGGCGTTCTCGAAGCCGGATACGTCGGCGTGGGCCACGGCCTTGCGCACGGCGTCGGCCGCCGTGACCGCACGATCCAGCTTGCGCGAGCCGATCACCACGGGCCGGCCGGCGTCGGCGAAGCGCAGGGCCAGACCGAGCCCCTGGTCGCCGGTCCCGCCAAGAATTGCGATTGCGTTCTCTTTCCAGTCTCCCATGGCGCGTCGAACCTAGCAGGTATGTTTCCGGACGTGGAGCAGCCCGTTCCGAGCGCCATCCGGCAGGCGGGCCCCCGCCGGCTGGCCATCACCTGGTCGGACGGGGGCAGCGACGAGTTCGACGTGCGCAGCCTGCGCCTCGCCTGCGGCTGCGCCCACTGCGTCGACGAGTGGACCGGCGAGGGACGGCTCGACCCGGCTTCGGTACCGGACGACGTGCACCCGCTCGCGATCCGTCCGGTCGGCCGCTACGCGATCCAGATCGACTGGAGCGACGGTCACACGAGCGGCATCTATCCCTTCGAGCGGCTGCGGCAGCTCGGCCGGGAATCCGACGGGGCCTGACGGTCCGTCGACACTCCTGCAGGCCGCCTGCCGGCGGCAACTGCGGCGCTGGACGGGTCGCACGTCGCCGCTTCGGCGCATCCCCTGCGCGCCGGCTGCGGCCGGCAACCCGGGCCGGCACGATCCCTGCTGTAGAGCCTCGGCGATGCCGAACCCCCCCCGTCAACGCATGCGCCTGGCCAGCCGCGCGGCCCTCGAGACCGCCGCCTCCCGGGCGCTCCAGGACCCGGCCGTCGAGAGCTGCACCATCGACGTTCCCAATCTGGTGGTCGAGGTCGCCCTGGCGAGCCACGTCATCGGGCGCCAGCAGGCGGTGGCCGACTGGCGCCGGCGCTTCGACTCGGCCCTGCGCCGGAGCGCGCGCTAGCCCGTCCCGGCCGTCGGGCGACTCTCGAGTCGCCCTGCTAGCCCCGCATCAGGTCGCGGATGGCGCGCATCCCGACGGTCTTGATGCCGCGCTCGGTCAGCGCCGCCCGTCCCGGCTCCCCGCCGTAGAAGGTGCGCTCGAAGTCGCGCTGGTGAGCGCTCTCGGGGCACACCACGTCGAGCTCCTCGCCGCCCTGGGCCGGGTGGCAGATCACGTAGTTCACGCCCTGGACGAGTCCGTCCAGGCGCGCCTCATTGTGCGGCTGGCCCTGGCCCACCGCGAAGTCCAGGGACTCGGCGTCGAAGCCGTCGAGAACCGGGATGCCGTCCGCCACGAGTCCGTCTACCAGCGAGTCCAGGATCTTCGCCACCGCGCCCATGCCGCGCTTCTCGAGGGCCACTGCGTCCGGCCGGGCGGCGAAGACCGGCAGCTGGAACTCGCGCGCCAGGTCCGCGTAGATCTCCAGGAAGGGCGGGAAGAAGCAGGTGCCCATGTGGCTGTCCAGGTGGGTCACGTCGATGCCCGCGTCGAGGGCCTTCTGCACCTGGGCCCGCAGCTCCAGCGCCACCTCCTCGGGCTGGGCCCGTTGCACCACCTCGAGGCTCGTGCGCGGGAGGTAGCCGCGGTCGTCCAGCAGCGAGGCGACCGCCGAGCGCCCGGCCACGGGGCCCCAGCGGTAGTGATCCCACTCGGCGTTCAGGGTCAGGTGCACGCCCAGGTCGAGCTCCGGGTGGGCCGCGGCATGCTGGGCCGCTTCTTCGAACCAGGGGCAGGGGACCATGATGCTGCCGCAGGTGGCCGGCCCGGCGGCCAGCGCGGCGAACGCGCCCCGGTTGGCGGCGTGACACATTCCGATGTCGTCGGTGTGGACGATGGCGATCCGGTCGTCCGGGGCGAAGCCAAGGCGTTCGGCTAGGGTGGGGGGCATGGGTCCGGCTCCTCCGCGGGCACAGGGCGTACTGGCTACGCTGGTCATGCTAGCGGCGCTGCTGGCCAGCGGGGCCGCAGGTGCCCAGAGCGGCCGGATCGAGGAGCTCGACGCCCGGCTGGCCGCCGCCCGGGCCGACGGCGCGCTGCCGCTCGACGAGGCGGCCATCCAACACGACCGGGGCCGCGCCCTCGCCCGGGCCCGCCGCTACGACGAGGCGGCGGCGGCCTTCGAGGCCGCTTTGGCGCTGCGCGAGGCGGAGCTGCCCGCCGCCCACGACGACGTGGCGCTGTCGGCGACCGGGCTCGGGGTGGCCCGCACCGGGCAGGGCCGCAACGACGAGGCGGAGGCCCTCTTCCAGCGCGCGTTGGCGTCGCGCGAGGCGAACCACGGCGGCTCCTCTCGCGAGACGGGAACGGCGATCACCAACCTGGCCGCCTTCTACACGGAGGTGGGCCGCTACGAGGACGCCGAGCCACTGTTCGAGCGCGCCATCGAGATCCACGAGCGGTCCGGGGCCGATGCGGCCAACCTGAGCGTCGCGCTCACCAACCTGGCCGCCTTGTACGACAAGCAGGATCGCCCCAAGGACGCCGAGCGGGCGGCCGAGCGCATCCTGAGGGTGCAGGAGAGGGCCCAGCCCCGGAACCCGCTGCGCCTGGCCGAGGCGCACGCCGCCGTGGCGAAGCGCGCCCGCGTCCGGGGCGACGTGGGGAAGGCCGACGACCACTACCGCGAGGCGCTGGAGCTCCTGGGCGGAGTGCGCACGCCGCCCACACCGGTCGTGATCGAAAGTCTGGGCGGCCTCGGCTGGGTGGCCGCCGAGCGCGGCAAGACCGACGAGGCCGAGAGCTTCTACCGGCGCGCCCTCGGCATCGCCGAGGAGAAGCTCGACCGCGACGCGCCCGAGCTGGTGCCGCTGCTCGAGGGCTACGCGGCCGTGCTGCGCGAGCGCGGGCTCGAGGGTGAGGCGCGCGCGCTGGAGGAGCGGGCCGCCCGGGTGCGCGGCGACGAGGAGGGAGCGTGAGCGCGCTCGACCTGGAGGCGGCCGCGCGCGCGGCCTCGGCGGCGGCGGACCGGGCGCGCGCGGAGACCCTGCCTCGCTTCCGGCACGTGGCGACCGAGCGCAAGGCCGACGGCTCGCCGGTCACCGAAGCCGACCTCGCCGCCGAACGCGCCATCCGCGAGGTGCTGCGCGAGGCGCTGCCCGAGGCCGGGATCGTCGGCGAGGAGTTCGGCGCCGAGGGCGCGACCGACGGCCTGGCCTGGGTGGTGGATCCCATCGACGGCACCATCGCTTTCAGCCGCGGATTGCCGCTCTTCACGACCCTGATCGCCCTGCTGGAGGACGGCGAGCCCGTGCTGGGGCTGATCGACCTGCCGTGCTTCGACGAGCGCTACCTGGGTTGGCGCGGCGCCGGCGTGCGGCGCAACGGCGAAGCGGTGCGCGTCTCGTCCCGCTCGGACCTCCGCGGCGCCCTGGTCTCCCACGGCGACCCGTTCTGCTTCGACCGCGCGGGGCAGCGTCCGGCCTTCGAGCGCATGGCGCGCGAGATCCCGATGCTGCGCGGCTACACCGACGCCTTCGGCCACGCCCAGGTGCTGTCGGGCGCCATCGACGTGATGGTGGACCTGGACTGCAACCTCTGGGACCTGGCGCCGACCCGGGCGCTGGTGGGCGAGGCCGGCGGCGCCTGCGTTCTGACGCCCGAGGTGGCGGGCAAGCGCGGACTCGTCTTCGGCAGCCCGCCGCTGGTCGAGGAGCTCGCGGGCTTTCTCGAGCTCTAGGGCCCTCGCACCACCATCAGCGTGGCGTGCCGATGCGGCGGGTGCAGGTGGCAGATCATGCTGTAGATCCGCCCGCCCTTGAGGGGCGGCAGCGCCACCACGTTCTCCTTGCCGGGCTCGAGCACGGCGGTCACGCCGAGGGTCGGGATCTGGAAGCCGTGGGGCGTGTCGCTGGTGTTGTAGATCGTGAGCCGGCGCCCGCTGCCCTCGGACACCACCACGGTGGAGGGGATGAAGACGTTCTTGCCGCCGAGCAGCGTGGTGACGATCTGGACGCTCTCGCGCTCGTCCAGGTAGCCGTCCTTGGCCACCTTCGCGTCCACGTCCCCCACCGACACGCAGCCCGCGGCAGCCGCCAGGACCGCTCCCAGGGCCGCCGTCGCGATGCGTCGCGCCATGCCCACTCCTCCCCTGCGCCGACCTCGCGACGAGGCGCTATCTTACTGCTGGAAGAGACGAAAACTCAAACAAATCGCAGGATTGCACCCATGTCGGATACCGCCCTCCCCCAGCTGGATGACGCCCGGAGCCTGCTCGCCGCTGGCGAGACCCTGGTCGATCGCGCCCTGGCGCGAGCCCGGGAGATCACCCAAGGCGGCCGCACCATCGACGACCACCAGGTGCTGGCGGAGGCCGTGGCGTACGCGGCCACCGAGGCGTGCGCGGCCCGAGAGCTGGTGGACTACGTCGGCCGCGTGCGCGCCGAGGGCCGCGGCGATGCGCTGCTCGAGACCGTGACGGCCGCCGCCACGGCGGAGCTGGTGGCGTCCCTGCGCGATCGACTGGAGCCTTCGCTCGACGACCTCGACCTGGGCGACGCCTGGCACGAGGCCTTCCCGGTCGAGATCCGCGAGCGCCTGCGCCGCGCACGGCACGAGAGCGTGCTGCGTCACGTGGGCCGGAGCATGGCGGAGCTGCGCGGCCGCTTCGACCTGCCCCTGGACGAGACCCTCGAGCAGGTGCGCGACTCGGTGCGCGAGTTCGCCGAGAACGAGGTGGCGCCCCACGCCGAGCGCATCCACCGCCACGACGAGCTCATCCCCGAGGACTTCATCCGCAAGATGGCCGAGCTCGGGTACTTCGGCCTCTCGGTGCCCGAGGAGTACGGCGGCTTCGAGATGGGCAACCAGGCCATGATCCTGACCACCGAGGAGCTGTCGCGGGCGTCGCTGGCGGCCGCCGGCTCGCTGATCACGCGTCCGGAGATCCTGACCAAGGCGCTGATCCAGGGCGGGACCGACGAGCAGAAGCAGGCCTGGCTGCCGCGCATCGCTGCCGGCGAGCTGATGGTGGGGATCAGCGTCACCGAGCCCGACGTGGGAAGCGACGTGGCCAGTGTCAAGTGCCGCGCCGACCGCGGCACGCTCGACGGCCGCGACGGCTGGATCATCAACGGCCCCAAGGCCTGGTGCACGTTCGCCGGTCGCGCCGACGTGCTGGCGGTGCTGGTGCGCACCGACCCGGATCTGGCCAAGGGACAGAAGGGCCTCTCGCTCCTGGTGGTGGAGAAGGACGCCTTCGACGGCCACAGCTTCGAGATGAAGCAGCCCGGCGGCGGGCGGATCGTGGGCAAGGCGGACGCCACGCCCGGCTACCGCGGCATGCACAGCTTCACCCTCAACTTCGAGGACTACTTCGTCCCGGCCGAGAACCTGGTGGGCCTCGACGCAGGCCTGGGGCGCGGCTTCTACCTCCAGATGGCCGGCTTCGCCGCCGGCCGACTCCAGACCGGCGGCCGCGCCTGCGGGCTGGCCCAGGCGGCTCTCGACAAGACCGCCGAGTACGTGGTGGACCGGCTCCAGTTCGGGAAGCCGCTGTCGGACTTCCAGCTCACCCAGTACATGCTCGGCCGGATGGCGGTGCGTCTCGCGCCCGCGCGGGCCATCACCTACGCGGCGGCCGAAGCCATGGACGCCGACGAGCGCAAGGCGGCGCCGCTCGCAGCCCAGGCGAAGCTCCTGGCCTGCGACGTGGCGGTGGTGGTGACCCAGGAAGGCCAGCTGCTGCACGGCGGCTGGGGCTACGCCGAGGAGTACCCGATCAGCCGCTACGTGGTGGATGCGCAGGTGCTGCCGATCTTCGAGGGCGTGAAGCCGATCCTCGAGCTCAAGGTGATCGCCCGGGCGCTGCTGGCCGACTAGCCACTCGCCGCCCACCTGCACGCTGTCTGCACGCGTCTCGTGCGGGAACGCGCGCGCAGCAACGCCGGCGCTCCGCCGCGCAGCGCGCGGGCGGAAAATCTGCGGAAGGGTGGTGACTCGCGCCCGTGCTTGCGCGCACGCGCACGGGAAGGGGATGCGCAACCGCTCCGCAACCGTGATCGGCATCGCGAAATCCCTGAACCCGCTCCTGCAAAAGTCCGATCCTCCGGGCGACCGGCGGCCCCTGGAGACGGAGATGCAGACCCCCCCCTGGACTCGGGCGCATCGCGCTTTTCGCGATGGGCCTGCTCCTGTGCGCGACGACGGACGCAGGCGCCGCTCCCTTCGCGAACGGCAGCTTCGAGAACGGCTTCGCCAGCTGGAACCTGATCGGCGACAGCGCCGTCTTCGACGACATCAGCCTCCAGACGACCTCGACAACCGGCTCGTTCCACTCCGTCCTGACGTCCGCGCCCGGGAGCGTGCCCGCGGGCACCCAGGTGGGCACCGGCGCCGTCGCGGCCGACCCGGACGTGATCGGCCTGCTCGGCATCTCGGCCACGGAGCTCGCCAGCGTGACGCCGGCGGGCGTGAGCGTCGCCGAGGGCGCCGGCATGGAGCAGACCTTCGACACCACCCAGGGTGGCAACATCACCTTCGACTGGAACTTCCTGAGCGACGAGTCGGACGCGGTGAACCAGTACGGCGACGCCTTCCCGGACTTCGCGATCGTCCACGTGCACGACGTGAACGATCCGGTCGCCTTCAGTCAGATCTTCCTGCTGGTGGACGCCGACACCGAGTTCGAGGGCATCGCCGGCGTACCGGTCATCGCCGGTTTCGACAGCGAGACCGGCTGGCGCACGTTCGACCTCTCGGCGGTGGGTAGCGTGCTGCCCGGCGCCGGGACCTACTCTCTCGGGATCGCGGTCTTCGACATGAACGACAACCTCTTCGACTCCGGCCTGGCCGTGGACAACGTGTCGCTGCTGGAGCCCTCGACCGTGCTGCTGCTCGGAGTGGGGCCCTTCGGTCTGCTCTGGGTCGGGCGCGAGCGGCCGGACGCTATGCCCCGGTCGTCAGCCCGCACATCCGCTCGCTGATCGCCCACAGCCGGCGCCCGGTTTCGTCGTCCAAGGCGGCGTCGCTCGGGCGGCGTGGCCGGCAGTCGGCGAAGTAGCCGCCCGTCGTGCCTTCCAGCTCGCTGGCGGTGGCCAGCCAGACCGGCGTCTCGGCGCCCTTCTCCGGCGTGCGCAGGAAGCGTTTCACCAGCCCGCCGAACAGCG
This sequence comes from uncultured delta proteobacterium, assembly GCA_947259215.1. GTDB lineage: Bacteria > Myxococcota_A > UBA9160 > UBA9160 > JAFDET01 > CAMYLJ01. The sequence goes on along the minus strand of CAMYLJ010000022.1, from coordinate 43,359 downwards.
CCAGCAAGCGTCCGTTGTCGTCGCCGAGCCGGGTGTTCACGCCGCCCGGGTGGGCGCAGTTGGCGGTGACGCCGGTTCCCTCGAGCCGGCGCGCCAGCTCGCGGTTCCACAGGATGTTCAGCAGCTTCGAGGTGCCGTAGACCCGCATGCCGCGGTAGCCGCGGCGGCGGAACTCCAGGTCGTCCAGCTCGAGCCGCGCGAAGCGATGCGCGTCCGATGCCACCGACACGATGCGGGCCGGCGCGCTGGCGACGAGCCGCTCGCGCAGCAGCTCGGTCAGCAGGAAGTAGGCCAGGTGGTTGATCGCCAGGGTGGACTCGAGGCCGTCGGCCGTGGTCTGGAAGCGCGTGTGCACCACGCCCGCGTTGTTCAGCAGCAGATGGATCGCGGGGTAGCGCTCGCGGATCTCCGCCGCTGCCCTGTGAATTTCAGCCTGCTGCGAGAGATCCGCCAGCACCAGCTCCGCGTCCCCGTTGCCGGTGTTCGCCTCGATCTCGGCGGCGGTCTCCTCGCCTCGGGCCGCGCTCCGGCACACGAGGGCGAGCCGCCAGCCCCCGCGGGCCAGCGCGAAGGCGGCAGCCCGTCCGATGCCCGAGGTGCCGCCCGTCAGGACGCAGACCCGGTTGCCCATGTGACCCTCCATCTTCCCGGGCATCGAGGGTGGCGGAAACCTACGCTCTCCGGCAAGCCGAGCAGGAGGAACCGCCCGTGACCGACCCCACCCCGGACTGGTGCAGCGTGCCCAACCTCGAGTGGGATACGCCGATGTACCGGCTGGCCGTGGCCCAGCTCGACCAGACGGCGCGCCGGATGGGGCTCGATGAGAACATCTGGGAGCGCCTGCGCACGCCCCAGCGGGCCCACGTGGTGTCCTTCCCGTTCCGGCGCGACGACTACGAGCGCGTGATGACGGTCTTCGGCTACCGCGTCCAGCACCTGCTCACCATGGGGCCGACCAAGGGCGGCATCCGCTACGACCTCGACGTCAACCTCGGGGAGACCACGGCCCTCTCCATGTGGATGACCTGGAAGTGCGCCATCGTGGGGCTGCCCTTCGGCGGGGCCAAGGGCGGCATCCGGATCTGCCCCCGTGAGCTCTCGCAGCGCGAGCTCCAGCGCATCACCCGCCGCTACACCTCCGAGATCATCGAGCTGATCGGGCCCGACACCGACATTCCCGCGCCGGACCTCGGGACGAACGAGCAGGTGATGGCCTGGATCATGGACACCTATTCCCAGCAGAAGGGATTCGCGGTGCCGGGCGTGGTGACCGGCAAGCCGATCGAGATCGGCGGCAGCCACGGGCGCCTCGAAGCCACCGGCCGCGGCGTGATCTCCTGCGTGATCGAGGCGCTGCGTCACCGCGGGCTCGACATGGCCGGCTCCACCATCGCGATCCAGGGCTTCGGCAACGTGGCGCGCGCGGCAGCCACGATCGCCCAGCAGCTGGGCGCGCGGGTGGTGGCGGTGTCGGACGTGGCCGGTGGCGTCCACCTGCCGGAGGGCCTCGACGTATACGCCGTGGGCGAGTGGCTGGACGCGCAGGGCGAGCTCAAGGGCTACCCCGGTGCCGAGCCGGTGACCAACGCGGAGCTGCTGGAGCTGCCGTGCGACGTCCTGATCCCGGCGGCGATCCAGAACCAGATCACCGGGGAGAACGCCCACCGCCTGCGCTGCCACTTCGTGGTGGAGGGCGCCAACGGGCCCACGAGCCTGGAGGCCGACGCCATCCTGCGGCAGCGGGGCGTCATCGTGGTCCCGGACATCCTGGCCAACGCCGGCGGCGTCACCGTCTCGTACTTCGAGTGGGTCCAGGGCTCCCAGCAGTTCTTCTGGAGCGAGGAGGAGGTGAACGCCAAGCTCATCTCCATCATGCAGCGGGCCTACCACGCGGTCTCCGAGAAGGCCGAGCGCGAGGGCGTGGACCTGCGCACGGCGGCGCTGATCCTCGGGATCGGGCGCGTCGCCGAGGCCAAGCGCCGTCGGGGCGTCTTCCCCTAGGCGCGCTAGCATCGGCCTCCGGCGGCGACGCGGAGGACGCATGGGACCCCTCGACGGCATTCGCATCATCGAGATCGCGGGCATCGGCCCCGGCCCCTTCGCGGGCATGCTGCTTTCGGACATGGGCGCCGAGGTGCTGCGCATCGACCGCGCCCAGAACGTGGGCGGCGGCAACGCCGGCGCCACGTCGCTGGACTTCCTGGCGCGCAATCGCCGCAGCGTCGGCGTCGACCTCAAGCATCCCGAGGGCGTGGAGACCGTGCTGCGCCTGGTGGAGAAGGCCGACGCGATCTACGAAGGCTTCCGCCCGGGCGTGATGGAGCGCCTGGGACTCGGCCCGGACGTCTGCCTGGCCCGCAATCCGCGCCTGGTGTTCGGACGCATGACGGGCTGGGGCCAGGACGGCCCCTACGCTTCGACCGCCGGCCACGACATCAACTACATCGCGCTGGCGGGCGCGCTGGATCCCATCGGCCGCCGCGGCGAGGCGCCGGTGCCGCCGCTCAACCTGGTGGGCGACTTCGGCGGCGGCGGCATGTTCCTGGCGTACGGGATCGTGTGCGCGCTGCTCGAGGCGCAGCGCTCCGGGCAGGGGCAGGTGGTGGACGCCGCCATGGTGGACGGCGCCGCGACGCTGATGACCATGATGCACGGCATGCGCGCCATGGGCTTCTGGACCGACGAGCGCGGCAGCAACCTGCTCGACACCGGCGCCCACTTCTACGACGTCTTCGAGACCGCCGACGGCAAGTACGTCTCCATCGGCTCGATCGAGCCCCAGTTCTACGCCCAGCTCCTGAAGCTCACCGCGCTGGAGGGCGAGGACCTGCCGCGTCAGATGGACCGCGCGCGCTGGCCCGAGCTGAAAGAGCGGCTCGCCGGGATCTTCAAGCAGAAGACCCGAGACGAGTGGTGCGCCGTCATGGAGGGCAGCGACGTCTGCTTCGCGCCGGTGCTGAACATGGGCGAGGCCGCCGAGCATCCCCACAACGTCGCGCGCGGCACCTTCATCCAGGTCGCCGGCCACACCCAGCCCGGCCCCGCGCCGCGCTTCAGCCGCACCCGGACCGAGGTGGTGCGGCCTCCCTGCGCGGCGGGCGAGCACACCGACGAGGCCCTGGCGGACTGGGGCTTCGCCGCCGACGAGGTGGCGCGGCTGCGCGACGCCAAGGCGATCGCGTAGCCGCTGGGTACGAGATGGAATCCGACGAGCTGATCCGGCTGTTCGAGAAGGCCGTCGAGCGCGATCGCCCGGCGGAGCTGCGCGACCTGATCCTGCGCGTGGCCCACGAGGCGGACGACAGCCGCTGGGCGGAGATCTGCTGCGCGCGGCTGGCGCGGCACCGCAACGCACTGGTGAAGGGAGACGCCCTGGCGGGCTTCGGTCACCTGGCCCGCCGCTTCGGCCAGCTCGACCGACGCCGCGTGCAGCGGCTGGTGGAGATCGGCCTGCATGCCCGCCACGAGTACGTGCGCGAGCAGGCCGCCTCGGCGGCGGACGATCTGGAGACCCTGCTGGCCTGGCAGCTCGACCGGCCGGAGGCGGCCCGGTGACCGGCTTCCTCCTGCGCACCGGCGTGACGGCCCTGGCGATCTGGATCGCCTCCGCCATCGTCCCGGGCCTGCGGGTCGAGGGCACCCTCACCCTGCTGGTGGCGGCGGTCTTGCTCGGCGTGGTGAACGCGGTGGTGCGGCCCATCGCGATCGTCTTGACCCTGCCGCTCACCCTGCTGAGCCTGGGCCTGTTCCTGGTGGTGGTGAACGCCGGCATGCTCGCCCTGGTCGCGGCCATGCTCGACGCCATGACGCTCGCGGGCTTCTGGTCCGCGGTCTTCGCGTCGCTCGTCGTGAGTGCCGTCTCGACGACGGCGTCCTGGTACGTGGGACCGCGCGGCCAGGTGCAGGTGCTGATCGTCGAGCGCCGAGGGGACGTTGGTTAAGAAGTTCAGTTGATGGACACCGCCTGATGGAGGGCACTCCTGGCTACCGTGTCCTTCAACTGAACTTCTTAACCAACGTCCCCTCGAGCCGGCGCCAGCGGGACTCGGCCGTCGTGAGGGCGGTTCCCGACTCGTCGCAGATGCGCCCTTCCACGTACACGTCGTCTCCCTCGCTGCGCAGCCGCTGTCCGCGGATCACCAGGGGCTTTCCGGCGGGGACCGGACGCCGGTAGCGCAGGCGCAGCTCGGCGGTCACGATCCACGCGCGCTCTCCCTCGCCCGAGTGGACCGCGACTCCCATCACCTCGTCCAGCAACGCCGCCTGCACGCCGCCGTGGACGACGTCCGGCGCGCCGCACCAGTGGCGCTCCGCGGTGTAGCGGCACTCGACCTGGCCGGGCGCGGTCTCGTGGAACTCCATCCGGAGCCCGCGCGCGTTGTGGGGGCTGCAGCCGAAGCAGACGTTCTCGGGGTCGTCGTAGACGATCCGGCGCGGGGCGTCGTTGGAGGACATGGCCGTGTCCGGCTAGCGGCCCTTGAACTCCGGGTCGCGCTTCTGGAGGAAGGCGGTCATCGCCTCGCGCAGGTCTTCGCTCTGGAGGAAGGCGGCGTTCCAGGCGGCCACGTAGCGCAGGCCGTCCTCGGTGCTCTTGTCCTCGCAGTAGCGCAGCACCGCCTTCGTGCCCTGCACGGCCAGGGGGGAGTTGCGCGCGATACGCTGGGCCATCTCCTGGGCCGTCTTCAGGGTGGCGTTGGGGTCGGCGTGCACGGAGTTCACCAGACCGATTTCCTTCGCGCGCTCCGCCCCGAAGTCGTCGCCGGTCAGCGCCAGCTCGTTGGCCACACCGCGGCCCACGATGCCCGGCAGGCGCTGCAGCGTGCCGACGTCGGCGACGATGGCGATCCGGGTCTCGCGGATGCTGAAGACCGCGTCCTCGGAGCAGACGCGCACGTCGGCGGCGGTGATGAGGTCGATGCCTCCGCCGATGCAGTAGCCGTGGATGGCCGCGATCACCGGCTTCGGGCAGTCGGCCACCGCCGTGATCGACCCCTGGAGGCGTCCGATCTCGGACAGCAGCGCCCAGCGCCGCGAGGCCTCGCTGTGGTCGCTGGCGCCGCTCCCGGCGATGTTGCCGCCCATGGTCTTCAGGTCGAGACCGGCGGTGAAATGAGGCCCGCGGCCTGCGATCACCACGGCGCGCACCGCGTCGTCGGCGCCGAGCGCCTGCATCGCCAGCGGCAGCTCCTTCCAGAAGGCGGGCCCCATGGCGTTGCGCTTCTCGGGCGCGTTCAGCCACAGGGTCGCTACCGGCCCGTCCTGCTCCAGCTCGAAGAACGTGTAGGCCATGGTCTCCTCCGCAAGCCCGGGAGGGTAGCCATTCGGCGCTACAGCGGCCCGCCGCCCTCGCGGATCTTGTCCGAGAGCTCGACGCGGCGCTCCTGGAGCTCCTCGTGGCTGAGCGACTCCACGCCGGGCTCGAGGCCCAGGGAGGCCTTGGTGGCGGTCAGGTCCATCGGCTGCGTGCGCGGGTCGAAGCCGATCTCGCGCGCGATGCGCTCGCCGTGGGTGCGCGCGAAATAGCCGTAGATCTTCAGCATCTGGGCGAAGAGATTCACGTCCGGGGCCAGGCTGGCGATGGCCGCGTCGAGGAAGATCATGTTCTTCACGAAGAGCATCAGCGGCTTGGGCAGCTTGGCCCCGTAGCCGAGCAGTGCCTTCGTCACCTCGCGGATCTCGCTGGTGAGCTGCTCGGGACTCATCTTGGTGGGGTCGCGCACCGGCTGGTCGATCTTCAAGGCGCGCAGCACACCGTCGATGTCCACGTCCGGCGGCAGCGCGCCGAGGTCGCGGTAGGCGGCCAGCTGGCCGCGCATGTCGCTGGCGGCGCCGGTCATCATCATGCGCAGGAAGGCCAGTCGGCGGCTCTCGTCCATGCGCGCCGTGATGCCGTAGTCGTAGAGCGCGATGCGGCCGTCGGGCTGGACCGCCAGGTTGCCGCCGTGCAGGTCGCCGTGGAAGACGCCGTAGATCATGGCGCCCTCGAGGAAGGTGACGAAGAGGTCCACCACCAGGTCGTGGGTGTTCACGCCGGCGGCGCGCATGCCCTCCACGTCCTCGTACGAGAAGCCCTCCAGGCGCTCCATCACCAGCACGCGCGGCGTCACCAGCTCCGGGTGCGGCCGCGGCACGACGACGATGCCGTGGCCCGCCTCGCGCAGGACCCGCGCGATGTCGAGCATGTTCTCCGCCTCGAGCCGGAAGTCGAGCTCTTCCAGGATGGTCTCGGCGAAGAGCTCCACCAGGGTCGGCGGGTTGGCCAGCGCCGCCACGGGGATGCGTCCCACCAGCAGCGGCGCGATCCACGCCATGGCGCGGATGTCCTGGCGCACGCGCTCCGCTACCCGCGGCCGCTGCACCTTCACCACCACGTCCTCGCCGCTGCGCAGGGTGGCGGCGTGCACCTGGGCGATGGAGGCCGACGCCATCGCCTCGCGCTCGAAGCGGGAGAAGATCTGGTCCAGCGGCCGTCCGAGCTCCTCGCGCACCACCTCTTCCACGTGGTCGAAGGACTCGGGGGTGACGCGGTCGCGGCAGTGCTCGAACTCGTCCACCAGCTCGTCGGGGAAGACGCCCTTCCCGGCGGAGAGGATCTGCCCCAGCTTGATGTACGAGGGGCCGAGGCGTTCGAAGGCCTGGCGCAGGCGCCGGGAGAGGCCGCTGCGACTCTCGCCGCTGCCGCGCCGACGCTCGCGCAGGGCCCAGGCTGCGAGCGCGCTCCCGACGAGGGCGCTGGTGCGGCCGAAGCGCCGGAAGGGCGGCAGCGCGCGGCGCCGCACCAGGTCGGGCACTTCTCGGGCCGTGGCGTCGCGCACGTCCGAAAGGCCCCGGCGCCAGGCGAGGCGCTCCGGGTCCAGCTGCCACGGCGCGTGCTCGCTGAATGCCCCGTAGTCCAGGTCCTTGGGGGTGGGCTCTGCCGTCTGCATGAATTCCTGTCTCTCGCGGCGCGCCGTCGAAGGTAGCTGCAAAGAGGGCTCCTGCCCGACGCGCAGCGGTCTCAGCGACAGCGCCCAGCAAGCTGGCAAGTCGGCCCCCGGCCGGCTTTCGATCCTTCCTCTTCCGCAGGCGAGCGAAGGTCAGCGGGCTAGGAGTCGGCCGGCTTCTTCGCCTGCTGCTCGGCCACGTGCTTCTGGATCTCCTGACCGATGGCCCCCATCAGCGCGCCGATGAAGCGGGCGCTGTTGGTCTTCGCCCAGGCGAGGCTCTGGATGCGGTTGTCGTTCAGGTTCTGGAAGCGCGGCGCCACGTGGCGGGCGAAGAGCTCGTAGCTCCGCTTCGTGGCCTCCCAGGGGGCGGCGTTCACGCCCAGGAAGAGGAAGGTCCCGAAGCCACCGGACTGCTTCTGGAGCCGCTCGATCTGCTCGGCCGCGTCGTCGGGCGTGCCCACCACGCCGATGCCGCGCTCGCGCAGCAGCGCGATCGCGCCCTCCGTGGTGAGATCGTCGGCGATCGGGATCGGCAGGATCTCCTTGAAGTAGTGCAGGAAGTCGAGGAGCCCGTGCTGCATGTCGCGCTCCGCCTGCTCGCGGGTCTCGGCCACATGCATGGGGCCGACGAGCCGCCAGTTGGCGCGGTCCACCGCGTGGCCGTGCTCCGCCGCCTTCTGCTCGTAGATCTGCCAGTGGCCGGCCAGGGCCTCGAAGCCCTGCTCGCTGGTGGCGGCGACCGACAGCATCCCCATGCCGTACTTGCCGGCGGCCCGCGGGCCCGACGGTGAGATCGACGCCGCCACGGCCATCTCCACGTGGGGCCGGCTCCAGGGGATCAGCTGGAGCTGGCCGTCGTGAAGCGTGAACCACTCGGACTCGTGGCTGACCTTTTCGCCGCGCAGCAGGCGCGCGATCACGCCGAGCGCCTCGTCCATGCGCTCGCGCTGCTTCGACACGTCGATGCCGAGCATGAAGGCGTCGGACGGGAGCTGACCCGGGCCGGCGCCGAAGATCACCCGGCCACGCGTCATGTGGTCGAGCTGGTTGATGCGCTCGGCCACCATCAGCGGGTGGTGGTAGGGGAGGGAGACGACGCCGGTGCCGAGCCGGATCTGGCGGGTGCGCTCGGCGGCGGCGGCGATGAAGATCTCCGGCGAGGCGATGATCTCGTAGCCCGCCGAGTGGTGCTCCCCGATCCAGGCCTCGTCGTAGCCCAGACGGTCCAGGTGCTCGACCAGCTCGAGGTCGCGCTGGATGGCCAGGGTCGGGTTCTCGGTCACCGGGTGGAACGGGGCCAGGAAGATGCCGAAGCGCAGGCGGGGAGGGAGCATGCGGGACCTCGCGGTGGCCGGTTGACAAGAAACAATCAGGCTTGCTTGTTTCTTTCCGATAAGCTAGCCATCGTCTCGTGGCTCGACAAGGTACCGCAGCTGCCCCCCGCAGGGAGCGACGCACCCAGGCCGAGCGCTCCGCGGAGACCCGCGAGCGGCTGCTGGACGCGGCCCTCGAGTGCCTGGCCGAGCACGGCTGGGCCCACACCACGACGACCCTGGTGGCGGAGCGCGCCGGCCTCTCCCGCGGCGCCCAGCTCCACCATTTCCCCACCCGCGCGGAGCTGGTGGCGGCGGCCGTGGAGCACCTGGCCGAGCGTCGCCTGGCGGAGTTCGCGCGGGCCGTCTCCGCGCTGCCCGCGGGCACCGACCTGGTGTCGGCGGGCGTGGACCTCTTGTGGGAGATCTTCTCGGACCCGAGCGCCTACGCACTGCTGGAGCTCGTGGTGGCCGCGCGCACCGAGCCGGAGCTGCGCGCGAGCCTCGAGCCCGTGGCGCACCAGCTGGACGAGCGTTTTGCGGCCTTCGCGCGCCAGGTCTTCCCGGAGTCGCTCACCCGCAGCGCGCGGCTCACGACCCTGCGCAACGTGGCCTTCCTGCTGATGCAGGGCCTCGCGGTGCACGGCATCGTGCGCGACGACCCGGACGAGCGCCGCGAGATCCTCGACTTCCTGAAGCAGCTGTCGCGTCAGGTGCTGACGCAGATCCAGCAGGAGGAGACATGAGCGGCTTCCCCGAGGCGCGGCGCGTGCCCCTCGCGACCGGCGTCACTCTCTCGGTGCACGAGGCCGGCGAGGGACTCCCGGTGGTGCTGTGTCACGGCTTCCCGGAGCTGGCCTGGTCGTGGCGTCACCAGGTCCGCGCCCTGGCGGACGCCGGCTTTCGCGCCATCGCGCCCGATCAGCGCGGCTACGGCGGCAGCGACCGGCCCGAGCCGATCGAGGCCTACGACCTGGTGCACCTGACCGACGACCTGGTCGCGCTGCTCGACGCGCTCGGGATCGAGAAGGCGGTCTTCGCCGGCCACGACTGGGGGGGCTTCGTCGCCTGGGCGATGCCCGTGCGCTTTCCCGACCGCACCGCCGGCGTGATCGGCGTGAACACCCCCTACGTGCCGTTCCCGAGCACCGACGTGCTGCGGATGATGGCCGGCGGGCAGGACGAGAGGCTCTACATCCTGTGGTTCCAGGAGCCCGGGCTGGCCGAGGGCGTGATGGACGACCAGGTGCGGCTGCTCTTCGAACGCCTGCTGGTGGGCGGCGTGACGCCTCAGGACGCCGCCGCGCGCATGGCCGAGGACGGCTTCGACGCCAACCCGTTCCGGCGCCTGCCGGAGCTGGAGCCCGTGGGCCATCCGATCGTGAGCGCCGAGGATCTGGACGTCTACGTGCGCGCGTTCGAGACGACGGGCTTCCGCGGCGGCGTCAACTGGTACCGCAACATCGACCGCAACAAGCAGCTGATCCCGGAGATCGGCGTCGCCAAGCTGGAGCTGCCCTGCCTGATGGTGACGGCGGAGTGGGACATGGCGCTTTCCCCGATGCTGGCGTCGGGCATGCCGAGCCTGTGCAGCGACCTCGAGACCGTGATGATCGAGAAGTGCGGACACTGGACCCAGCAGGAGATGCCCGAGGAGCTGAACCGGATCCTGGTGGACTGGCTCACGCGCCGGCAGGGGGATCTCGCGTGAAGGCGATCGTCCTCGGTGGAAGCATGGCGGGCCTCGGTACCGCGCTGGCGCTGTCCCGGCGCGGCGTGGAGGTGGTGATCGCGGAGCAGGACGGGAACCCGCTGCCGCCCGATCCCGTGGAGGCCTTCCGCACCTGGCAGCGCAAGGGCGCGCCCCAGGTCTGGCACTCCCACGCGTTCCTCTCGCGGCTGCGCAACCTGCTGCTGGAGCACGCGCCGGACGTGCATCGCGCGCTCCTCGACGCGGGTGCACACGAGATGCGCTTCGGCGACCATTTCCCGCCGGAGCTCCTGCCCTACGAGCCCGAGCCCGGCGACGAGGAGCTCGTGCTGCTGGCCTGTCGCCGCATCACCTTCGAGTGGGTGCTGCGTCACAAGGTGCTGGAGCAGCCCCACGTGACCTGGCGCGGTGGCGTGGCCTGCCTAGGGCTCGACGCCAAGCCCGACGCCGACGTGCCGCGGGTCACCGGCGTGCGCGTGCGGACGCCCGAAGGCGAGGAAACCTGGCAGGCCGACGTCGTGGTCGACGCCACCGGCCGGCGCTCGAAGCTCCCCGACTGGCTGGCGGCCGCCGGCGGCGAGCGCCCCGACGAGGAGACCGAGGAGTGCGGGATCTTCTACACCTCGCGCTTCTATCGCCTGCGCGAGGGGCAGAAGCCACCCACGTCGAACGGCCTGGTGGGGATGGACATCGGCTACCTGAAGTACGCGGTCTTCCCCGGCGACTCCGGCATCTTCTCCGTGACCCTGGCCGCGTCGAAGGACGACGCGCCGCTGCGCGCGCTGCTGCGCCAGCCGTTCTTCGAGGTGGCCGCCCGCGAGCTGCCGCCCGTGCGGGACTGGATCGATCCCGCGCGCTCGGAGCCCGTGACCGACGTCTGGCCCATGGCGGGCCTGAAGAACCGGCGGCGGCGCTTCGTGCGCGACGGCCGCCCGCTGGTGCTCGGTGTGCACGCGGTGGGGGATGCAGCGGTCTGCACCAACCCCATGTACGGGCGCGGCTGCTCGCTGGCGCTGGTCCACGCCTTCCTGCTGGCCGACGCCGTGCTGGCCCACCCGGACGACCCGGCGGCCTGTGCCCGCGCCTTCGATCTCGCCACCCGCCGCGAGCTCGACCCCTGGTACGAGTCCGCGCGCATGCAGGACCGCGACGCGCGCGACGTGATGGCCGCCCAGCGGAGCGACACGCTCTCGGAGCTCGACGGCCCCGCGGACCCGACGCGTCCCGTGGATCCCAAGGCCTTCATGCGCTCGGTCCTCCAGGAGGGCCTCTTCCCCGCCATGCGCGAGGACGTGGTGGTGCTGCGCGCCGTGGTGCGGGTGCTGAACCTGCTGGACCCGCCGGAGTCGATCCTCACCAACCCGGACGTGATCGGGCGCGTGCTGGCGGTCTGGCGCGATCGCGACCAGCGCGAGCGGCGGCAGTCGGAGCTCGGCCCCCGGCGCGACGGCATGATCCGCGCCCTGCGCGCCGCGGCGTAGGCCGGCCGGCTACCCTACCGGGCATGGAGACCCTGGCGCTCTTCGGCGGCACGCCGGTCTGCGCGCGGCCGCCCGCGGCGCGCTGGCCCGAGGCCAGCCCCGGCGATCGCGAGCGCCTGCTGGCCGTGCTGGCGTCCGGGGACTGGGGCGGCCACCCGGCGCCGGGTCCGCTGGCGGCGGAGTTCGCTGCCGGCTTTGCCGCGGCCCACGACGCCCGCCACGGCATCTGCGCCGCCAACGGCTCGGTCACGCTCGAGGCGGCACTGTGCGCGCTGGATCTGGCGGCGGGCGACGAGGTGATCGTGCCCGTCTACACCTGGGTGGCGACTGCGGCGGCGGTGGTGCGCGTGAACGCGGTGCCGGTCTTCGTGGACGCGGATCCGCGGACCTGGTGCCTCGATCCGGGCGCGCTCGAGGCGGCCGTGACGCGCCGCACCCGCGCGATCGTGCCGGTGCACCTGGGAGCCAGCGTCGCGGACCTGGACGCCGTCGGCGAGTGCGCGCGGCGCCACGACCTGCGTGTGGTCGAGGACTGCGCCCACGCCCACGGCGCCCGCTGGCGCGAGCGCGGGGTCGGGTCGTGGGGCGACCTCGGCTCGTTCAGCTTCCAGACCACGAAGCTCATGACCTCGGGCGAGGGTGGCGCCCTCATCACCAACGACGACGAGCTCGCCGCGCGCTGCCACGCGTACGTGAACTGCGGCCGCCACGAGGGGCCCTCGGCGGAGCTCGAGCCCTGGCTCTTCGGGACCAACGCGCGGCTGACGGAGCTCCAGGCGGCGCTCCTGCTCGGCCAGCTCGAGCGGCTGACGGAGCGCGGCGCCCGCCGCGCCCGCGCCGTGGAGCGCCTGACGAAGGGCCTGGCCGAGGTGGGCGGGCTGGCTCCGCTTGCGCGGGACGAGCGCGTGACGACGCCCGCCGCCTACGAGTGGGTGCTGCGCTACGACGCCGAGTCCTTCGCGGGCGTGTCCCGCGACCGCTTCCTGGAGGCCCTGGCGGCCGAGGGCATCGAGGCGACCGGACCCTTCTACGTGCCGCTCCCCGACCAGCCGCTGCTGAACGCCACCTCGCGCCAGTGGCCGATGCTGCGCGAGCGCTACGGCGAAGGCATCCGCGCCCCCGCCACCCGGCGCGCGCTGCGCTTTCCGGTGGCGGAGCGCGCCGCCTACGAGGAGGCGGTCTGGCTGCACCACGGCTTCCTCCTGGCCGACGACGACGACCTGGACCGCATCCTGGAGGCCGTGGCCAAGCTGCGCCGGCACGCGGCTGCGCTGCGCTAGCGAGAATGCAGGCTCTCTTCGAAACCGTTCGCGAGGAGGCCTCGCGCTCGACCTGGTCGACGGGCGTGCAGCTCGCCCGCGGCGGCGCCGTGCGAGGCGACACCCGGGACGGGACGGCGCTGGTGCTGAGGGTGTCCCAGCGCCAGGGGATGATCGTGCACAAGCCCGTGCTCGACCTCGAGGCCGGCGACTGGTCCTGCGACTGCACCGCGCCCGACGATCCGTGCGCCCACGTGGCGGCGGCCGTGATCGCCCTGCGCCGCGCCGAGGAGGCCGGGACCGACCTCTTCGCCGACGCCGCTGCGGGAGAGGGCCGCATCTCCTACCGCCTCTCCAGCAGCCAGGGTCGCCTGGCCCTGGAGCGCGTGGTCCTCTCCGGCGGGCGCAGTCACGTGCTCACCTCCACGCTCGCCGCCGTGGCGTCGGGCCGGGTCGAGGGCCCGGCCTTCGACGCGGCGCCGGCGGACATCGACGCCGAGCGCGCGCTCGGGACCCGGTTGCGCGGCGTCCTGCCTCCCGGCGTGATCCCGCCGCTGTTCGCGGCGCTCGCCCGCTGCCCGGACGTGCGGCTCGACGGCGAGCCGATCCAGGTCTCGTCGCAGCCCGTGGTGCTCGAGGGCCGCCTCGAGGACGCGGGCGAGGGCTTCCGGCTGTGGGTGGAGCCGGTGCCCGCGGTGGAGGAGCGCTTCCTGAACGGCGTCGTGCGCAGCGGCCGCAGCCTGCATCCGGTGGGCGAGACTCGGCTCGACGGGCGCGAGCTGGAGCAGCTGCCCGTCGGCCGCATCTTCACGCCCGACCGCGCGCTCGAGCTCGTGGCCGAGGTGCTGCCGGACCTGTCGCGACGCATCCACGTGGAGATCCGGACGGCGCGCCTGCCCACCACGACCGCCAAGGAGCCTCCGCGATTGCGGCTCGAGGTCTCGCGCGATGGCGAGGCGCTGGAGGCGTTCCCCACCCTGGTGTACGGCAACCCGCCGACGGCGCGGGTCGACGCGGGCAAGCTGGTGCATCTCCAGGGCGCGGTTCCGATGCGCGACCTCGAGGCCGAGCGCCGCCTGGTCCGCAGCCTGGCCTCCGAGCTCGAGCTCGTGCCGGGCCGGCGCGTGCGACTGGAGGGCGAGGCGGGCGTCGAGCTGGCGGCGCGCCTCACGGGCTGGTCGGGCGACGTCGTGGGTGACGCCCACCGGAACTTTCGCCGTGAGGGTGCGCTCCGGGTCGAGATCGACCTCGAGGCGCGGGACTTCGGGGTTCGCTTCGTGGCGGACGCGGGTGACGGCCCACGCCAGGCCGACCCGGCCCGGGTGCTCGCGGCCTGGCGGGGCGGCGACACGCTGGTGCCCCTGGCGGGCGGTGGCTTCGCCGCGCCGCCGGGCGAGTGGCTCGCCGCGCACGGCGAGCGCCTGGCGGATCTGCTGGCGGCGCGCGACGGGGACGGGGCGCTCCCCGCCTGCGCGCTGCCGGACCTGGCGCAGCTGTGCGAGGAGCTCGGCGAGCCACCGCCGCCGGACTTCGCGCGCCTGCGCGCGCTGGCGGAGGGCTTCGAGGCGCTGCCGGATGCGGAGCTTCCCGCGGACCTGATTGCCGAGCTGCGTCCCTACCAGCAGGCGGGCGTGCGCTGGCTGGCCTTCCTGCGCGAAGCCGGTCTCGGCGCGCTCCTCGCCGACGACATGGGTCTCGGCAAGACGCTCCAGGCCCTGTGTGCCCTGCGCGGGCGCAGCCTGGTGGTGGCGCCGACCAGCGTGCTGCACAACTGGCTGGCGGAGATCGCGCGCTTCCGCCCCGGCCTGCGCGTCGCGCGCTACCACGGTCCGGGGCGTGCCCTCGACCCAACGGCCGACGTCACGGTCACGACCTACGCCATCCTGCGCCTGGACGCCGACCCGCTGGCCGGCGAGGCCTGGGACGCGGTGGTGCTGGACGAGGCGCAGAACGTGAAGAACCCGGACAGCCAGGTGGCCCGGGCCGCCTTCCGCCTGCGCGCTGACTGGCGCCTCACCCTGACCGGCACTCCGGTCGAGAACCGGCTCGACGAGCTCTGGAGCCAGATCCACTTCGTGAACCCCGGCCTCCTGGGCGCGCGCCGCGACTTCGACGAGCGCTACGCGCGGCCGATCGCCGCCGGCTCCGAGGCGACCGCCGCGCGCCTGCGCGAGCGGATCCGGCCCTTCGTGCTGCGGCGGCGCAAGCGCGAGGTGGCGCCCGAGCTTCCCGCGCGCACCGAGGTCGTGCTGCACTGCCAGCTCGACGAGCGCGAGCGCGCGGTCTACGACGCCGTGCGCGCCGCGACGGTGCCGGAGGTGCTGGCGAAGCTCCAGGCGGGCGGGAACGTGATGGCGGCCCTGGAGGCGCTGCTGCGCCTGCGCCAGGCGGCCTGTCACCCGGCCCTGGTGCCGGGCCAGACGGCCGAGACGTCGTCGAAGCTGGCGCTGCTGCTGGAGGAGCTGGACCAGGCACTGGCCGAGGGGCACAAGGCGCTGGTCTTTTCCCAGTGGACGTCGCTTCTCGACCTGGTGGAGCCGCACCTGAACGACGCGGGGATGCCCTTCGTGCGCCTCGACGGCTCCACTCGCGATCGCGGCGCCGTGGTGGAGCGCTTCCAGGATGAGGCGGGGCCGCCGGTGATGCTGGTCTCGCTGCGCGCGGGCGGCACCGGCCTGAACCTCACCGCCGCCGACTGCGTGCTGCTCCTCGACCCGTGGTGGAACCCGGCGGTCGAGGACCAGGCGGCCGACCGCGCCCACCGCATCGGCCAGACGCGGCCAGTGGTGGTCTACCGGCTGGTGTCGGAGGACACCGTCGAGGAGCGGATCGCCGCGCTCCAGGAGCGGAAGCGCGGCCTGGCGGAGGCGGCGCTCGGCGAGGCCGGGGCGGCCGCGTCGCTCACCCGGGAGGATCTGCTGGCGCTTCTCGACTGAGGCGTTGGCGCAGGCAGCGCTCGCACAGGCAGGCCGGGGCGTCCGGGTCGATTACCCGAAGCTGTGGCAGGTCCTGGCACCAGCAGCGCTCGCGGCCCAGGGCCGAGCCGCACTCGACCGCTTCTCCGCACTCCGGGCAGTGCGGCCACGCGTCGCGTTTCGCGTCGGCCATTCTCGGGCTTTACTACCGGGCATGGCCCGGCTTCGCCACTCCTGGGACCTTCCGGTTCCCGAGGCGCGTGCGCTCCAGGAGCGGCTGCGCGGGCGGGTGGAGGCCCGCGACCGCATCGGGCGCGTGCGGCGTGTGGCCGGCGCGGACGTGTCCTACGACCGCGGCAGCCCGATCCTGTTCGCGGCGCTGGTGGTGCTCGACGCCGAGAGCCTGGAGGTGCTGGAGACCGCGTCGGTGCGCGTCCGGGCGCGTTTTCCCTACGTGCCCGGCTATCTGTCCTTTCGCGAGATCCCACCGCTGCTGGAGGCCTTCGATCGCCTGAAACGCCGGCCGGACCTGCTGCTGGCGGACGGACACGGCTTCGCACACCCGCGCCGCTTCGGTCTCGCCTGTCACCTGGGCGTGTACCTGGACCTGCCGACGATCGGGTGCGCCAAGAGCGTGCTCGTCGGCACCTGCCGCGAGCCCGCCGATCGCCGCGGCGCGTACACGGCGCTGCGCGACGGCGGCGAGACGATCGGCCAGGCCGTGCGCACGCGCCCGGGCGTAAAGCCCGTCTACGCATCCGTCGGCCATCGCGTGTCGCTGGCGACGGCACGCCGCTGGATCCTGCGCCTGGCCCCGCGCTATCGCCTGCCGGAGACGACCCGTGCCGCCCACGCGGAGGTCAACCGCCTGCGGAGGGCAGGGGACGTTGGTTAAGAAGTTCAGAAACTGCTGCAGTTTCTGAACTTCTTAACCAACGTCCCCTCAGGCGTCGCGGGCGAGGCGGATGCCGCTGAACTGCCAGCGGGCGTCGGGGTAGAAGAAGTTGCGGTAGCTCGGGCGGATGTGCCCGGCCGGCGTCACGCAGGAGCCGCCCCGCAGCACCATTTGGTTGGCCATGAACTTGCCGTTGTACTCGCCGAGGGCGCCGGCCGAGGGCCGGTAGCCGGGGTAGGCCTGGTAGCCGCTGGCCGTCCACTCCCAGACGTCGCCGAAGAGCTGCGCGGGACCCGCCGACGCCGCGGGCGCCGGAGCGGGGTGCAGGAGCCGGCTCGAGGCGAAGTTGCCCTCCAGCGACGCTCCGCCGGCGGCGCGCTCCCACTCCGCCTCCGTAGGGAGCCGCCCGTCCGCCCAGCGCGCGTAGGCGTCCGCCTCGTAGAGGCTCACGTGGCACACGGGCTCGTCGTCGCGCACGTCGCGAGCGCCGCCCAGGGTCAGGGTCCGCCAGCGCCCGTCCTGCCGGCGCCAGTAGAGGGGCGCCTGCCAGCCGCGCTCGCTCACCGCGGTCCAGCCGTCGGAGAGCCAGAGCTCGGGCCGCGCGTAGCCGTCGTCCTCGACGAAGGCCCGGTACTCGCCGTTCGTCACCGGGCGCGAGGCGATCTCGAAGGCGTTGCTGAAGACCCGGTGGCGCGGGCTCTCGTTGTCGAACGCGAAGCCCCCGCCGTCATGGCCTACCCAGATCGTGTCGGCGGGGAATCCGTGCCAGGCCAGCGCCCCGGACTCGGCGGCCGGCGCCTCGGGGGTGCGCGCGTACGCGGGGTCGAGCGGGTTGCGGGAGAAGAGGTGCTTCACGTCCGTCAGCAGCAGCTCCTGGTGCTGCTGCTCGTGGTGGAGCCCGAGGTCGATCACGAAGGCCAGCGGCGCGTCCACCGACTCGTTCTCGAAGAGCTTGTGCACGTGCTCGTCCACGTGGCTGCGGTAGCGGAGCACGTCGTCCAATGCGGGCCGCGTGAGCAGTCCGCGCCGCGGCCGCGGGTACTGGTCTCCCACGCTGTGGTAGTAGGAGTTGAAGAGGGTCCGGTAGTGCGGGTGGTAGAGCCGGTAGCCGGGCTGGGCCGCCTCCAGCACGAAGGTCTCGAAGAACCAGCTGGTGTGGGCCAGGTGCCACTTCGCCGGGCTCGCGTCCGGCATGGACTGGGCGGAGGCGTCCTCGGGGCTGAGTGGCTCGCTGAGCGCCCGGGTGTCGCCGCGGACGTCCGAGAAGCGCTGCTGGAGCTGGCCTTCGTCCATCGGTCCCTCCTGCGATCCGCCCGCGACGCTAGCTGGCTGCGGCAGCCTTTCAAGCGCGCCCGCGGAGGGCGCTCGCAGCACCGCCCACGGCCGCGTAGGCCAGCCCCAGCGCCACGAGCGCGAACTTCGGGACCGCGCAGGCGCGGGCCAGCGCCGGCCAGGCGTCGCCCGTCGCGCCGAGCAGCACCTGCACCAGCGCCGCGTTCTCGACCGCGTCGAGCGGGGCCGCGGCGAGCTGGCCCCAGGCGAGGAGCGCGCCGGCGCGGCTTGCCGCCCCGCCCAGACGCTCGGCCACGAGTCCGCAGGCCAGCACCAGGGAGAGCGGGTAGACGAGCAGGAAGAGATAGTCGGCACCGAGCGCGATGCCCATTCGGATGCGCTGGCCTTCGTCCCAGGACGCCAGCATGCGCCCCGCGCTCTCGGCGTTGCCCGCCAGCTCGAACGATACGATGCCCTGGGGCGCTGCCGCCGTGGCGAGCGGCGCGGCGACGAGGGCGAGCCCCGCCCCGACGACGAGCGTCACGAGCGTGGCGGCAACAAAGGCGCGCACGCGCGCGGGACGCCTCCAGCCGGCGAAGGGCGGCCGCGGTCCCACTAGCCGGACGCCGCCAGGGCGCGGGTCAGGAGCTCCGGCTCGACGTTCCCGCCCGAGAGCAGCACGCCGCAGCGGCCGCGTCCCTCGCGCAGCGCCAGGGCCAGCGAGGCGGCACCGGAGGGCTCGAGCACCAGCCGCAGCTCGCGCAGGCCGTAGCCCACGGCCGCCAGCAGCTCGGCCTCGCTCACCAGCTCGACCCGCGAGACATGCGCCTGGAGCACGGGGAACGTCTGCTTGCCCGGGATGCGCACCCGCAGGCCGTCGGCGATGGTGCGCGGGGGCGGGACCGCCACGCGCCGACCGGCCGCCAGGCTGCGGCGGGTGTCGTCGGCGCCCTCCGGCTCGCAGCCCACGACCTCGCAGTCCGGCGCCAGGGCCGCCAGCACCGTGGCGCAGCCCGCCATGAGGCCGCCGCCGGAGATCGGCGCGTAGAAGCGCTCGGGCGGCCCGGCGTCCGCCACCAGCTCGAGCGCCGCGGTGCCCTGGCCCGCCGCCACCTGCAGGTCGTCATAGGGCGGAACCGCCACGAAGCCGCGCTCGCGCGCCACGGCCCCGGCCCGCGCGGCGCGCTCCTCGCTGTCCGGTCCAGTCAGGATCACCTCCGCACCGTCCGCCTCGCTGCGCGCCCGCTTCAGCGCGGGCGCGTCCTCGTTCATCACGACGACGGCGGGGATGCCGAGGATACGCGACGCTCGGGCCACGGCCTGGGCGTGGTTTCCCGACGAGTGGGCCACCACGCCTGGGCAGTTCGGGGGCAGCAACGTCATGCGGCTGAAGGCGCCGCGCAACTTGAAGGAGCCCGTCTCCTGCAGCGACTCGGCCTTCAGCAGCAGCTCGCAGTCGTCGTGGAGGCGGTGCCGCAGGACGGGCGTCCGCACCACGTGCGGGGCGATCCGTCCTTGGGCCTTTCGCACCGTGTCCAGGGTCAGGTCGTCGAGCACCCGCAGACGATACCGGCTGCGCGGCCGCCCGCGCTCGTGGGGCTCCGGCAGCCTTACGGTCGGGACGGCGCGCGCGGCTCCCGCGTCTGCGGCCAGGCGTACCTCTCGCTGTTCTCGAGCGAACCCCGCTCCTCCTCGATGCGCTCGATGCGCGACTCGAGCCGCTCGCGCCGCTCGACGGCGTGGGTGTATCGGGCCCAGGTGCTGCTGAAGAGCCAGCCGAAGATCAGCAGCGGGGGCAGGATGACGACCCCGTAGCAGCGCAACAAGAAGCTTCTGCGGAAGCGGTGGATCCAGTCCCGGTCCGCGGGCCGCAGCGCGCTGCGCCAGCTCTTCGTGAACGGCAGCAGCAGCCGCACGCGAAGTGGCAGCGGGTACGCATCCAGGCGCTCCCAGCTGTCGCGCTGGCGCAGGTTCCAGATCACCACCGGCACCAGGGATGCGTACCACAGGGCCAGGACGACCCAGTACCACTTCATGCTACGTCTTCGGCAGCCCGACGGGTGCGCTCAAGGCGGCGTCCAGCGCCTCCTCCAGGCGGTCGTTGCCCCAGAAGAGCTCGCCTCCGGCGAGCCAGGAGGGAGCGCCGAAGATGCCGAGCTGCGTCGCTCGCTCGGTCTGCTCCCGCAGGGCCGCCTTGCTCTCCGGCGCGGCGGCCTCCGCCAGGGCGTGCGGAGCATCGACGCCGAGGCCGGCGAGCAGCGCGCCGATGACCTCGGCGCTCGCGACATCGCGGTCCTCGGCGAAGTTGGCGCGGTACACCGCGCCCACGAAGTCCGGCAGCCACTCCTCGCAGGCGAAGCGGCAGGCCACGCGCGCGGCCACGAGCCCGCTGCGCGGGAAGCTCGACGGACGCCGGAAGGGCAGTCCGAGCCGCCCACAGGTGCGTTCGAGGTCACGCCACATGTAGCGGCCCTTGGCCGGCTGGAGGTTGAACGGGGAGTCGTTCCAGCCCTGGGCGCGGAAGATCGGGCCCAGCAGGAACGGCCGCCAGACGAGTGCGACCCCCCGCTCCGCGGCCAGCGCCTCCACCCGCGCGGCCGCGGGATAGGAGTACGTGCTCGCGAACTCGAACCAGAACTCCAGCCGGGGAGGCATGTGTGGAGCGTATCACTCACGGCATGCGCACACGCCGGGGTCCGCGTACCCTTCGCAGATGGCGCGAAGGGGCGGTCGGCAGGGCGTCGGGCGCGGCGCGTGGGGCGCCGCCGCCATCCTGATCGCGTTCGCGCTGGTCGCGCTCGTGGAGCGCGGCCTCGAGCGCACGCTTCCCGAGGACGGCCTGGCTCGCGCCGTCGCCGCGCAGGCGTCGGGCGTGGTGGTGGAGAGCGAGGGCGTGGTGGTCTCCGTCCTGCCCGACGACCGCCGCGGCTCGCGCCATCAGCGCTTCCTGCTCGAGGTGGCCAGCGGTGGCACCGTGCTCGTGGCGCACAACATCGACCTGGCGCCGCGGGTGGCCGGCCTGGCGCGCGGCGATGTGGTGCGGTTTCGGGGCGAGTACGAGTGGAACGACAAGGGCGGGGTCGTGCACTGGACCCATCACGATCCCGACGGCCGGCGCCCGGGCGGCTGGGTCGAGCTCGAAGGGCGGCGCTATCGCTAGCGGCCGCTCAGCGCGTGCGCCGCAGCGCGGCGAGCGCCAGCGCGAGCCCCGTGACCTCGACTGCGTGCAACGCCAGCCCCAGGGGCTCCGGCAGGCCGGCGAAGAACCAGCTCAGGAGCCGCCCGGCCGCGAGCCCGCCGAAGGCCAGCGCGGCGACGAGGAGGGCGGGTCGATGCCAGGCGGGTCGCGCCATTGCCGCGGCGAAGAAGATCCCCAGCCCGAGCTCCAGGCCGCCGTGGACGGCGCGCACGTCGCCGTCCGCGCTGGCGCTCGTCAGGACGATCCCGGCCCGGGCGACGGTGCCCGGCGCTGCCAGGAAGAGCGCGCCCGCCGCGCCGAAGACCAGCGCCGACAGCGCCAGTGCCCAGTGCGCCGGGCGAGCGCCGGAGGCGGCGCTGCGCCCGTCCACCCGCCAGGGCGGAAAGCGTCGGGCCTCGCCGGCGCGGTACAGGCACACGAGATTGCCGGCGGGGTCCCGCAGGGTCGCCTCGCGCCACAGCCACGGCTGGTCGGCGGGGTCCGCTTCGAACGCCACGCCGCTGGCGCGGAGCTCCGCGACCCGGGCGTCGAGGTCCGCCACCTCGAAGTAGACCACCACCTCGTCGTCGCCTTCCCGGCCGTGGAGCGAGAACGTGCTGTCGCCGTCGGGGCACTCGAAGCGGGCGTAGCCGGGCGGATCCTCGACGATCGGCACCAGTCCGAGGCCTCGGTAGAAGCGCAGCGACGCCGCGTAGTCGCGACACGGGACGCTGACCTGGTTCAAGTCCACCGGCACCCCCTCAGCGGGCGGCGAGCCCCACGTCAGTCCGCGAGCTTCGTGAAGGTGACGAGGAGGCCGCAGCCCACGCCGGCGACGGCGCCTCCCAGGACGGCGCGCAGCGGGGAGACGGCTTCCGCCAGGAGCAGGTGGCTGAGCCATGCGCCGCCGAGCGTGCAGGCGATCATCACCGCGGTGATGATGGGTCGCCCGAGCAGCCGGGCCATCAAGCCGGGTTGGCGGTCGCTGTCGATCATGCTCCTGGGAAGTGTGCTACGCGTGCGCGGGCCCGGCAACGACCGGGAGGAGAACCGATGACGCGACGCCGGATCCTGCTCTTCATCGCTGGCGCCTTCGTGCTGGCGCAGCTCGTTCCCCTGCCCCGCAGCAATCCCGCGGTCGCCTCCGAGGTGGACGCCCCGGACGAGGTGCGCGAGGTGCTGCGCCGCGCCTGCTACGACTGCCACTCCCACGAGACGCGCTGGCCCTGGTACGCCTGGGTGGCGCCGATGTCGTGGCTGGTGGTGTACGACGTCCACGAGGCGCGCGAGCACATGAACCTCTCCGACTGGCAGGGCTACGACGCCGACGAGCGCGAGGACCTGCGCGAGGAGATGTGGGAAGAGGTCGAGGAGGGCGACATGCCCCCGTGGTTCTACCTGCCGCTCCACGCCGAGGCGGAGCTCGACGAGGCCGACCGGCGCCTGCTGCGCGTCTGGTCCGAGGGCGAAGCGCGGCAGTAGGCAACGTCGATCACGGCGGGCCCTCCGGCGGCAGCGCGTAGTACAGGAGCGGCCGGCCGTTCACGACGGCGCGGCGCACGCGCCGAAAGCCGAGCTTCTCGAGCACCCGCAGCGAGGCCGTGTTGGGCTCGTCCACGTCGGCCACCAGCTCGCGGAGTCCCAGGGTCTCGCGCGCGTGGGTGAGTACGGCGCGCGCGGCCTCGGTGGCGTAGCCGCGTCCCCAGCGCTCCGGGTGGGTGCCGTAGACGAGACTCGGAGGTCCGCCCTCCCCGCTCAGGAAGCCGGCGAATCCCGCCAGGCTGCCGCCCTCGCGTTCGCGGGCGAGCCACAGGCCCGGAACGCCCGCGTCGAAGTGCGCCCGGCTCGCGTCGAGGAGCGCCCGCGCCTCGTCGGCCGACATCTCCCTGTCGTCGAAGAGCTGGCGGCGGATGTCGGGATGGGTCCAGAGGGCGTGGACCTCGGCCAGGTCGGTCTCCGCGACGGGCGTGAGCAGCAGGCGCAGGGTCTCGAGGCGGCCGTCCACGTCCGGACGCTACCCCAGGCCTGCGCGGGCCTCATTCGTCCAGCGGCCCCAGCTCGTGGACGTGCTCTTCCCAGTGGCGCCCGTCGAAGGTGCTCCGCAGCGCGAGCTCCTCGAGCGTTTCCGGGTCGAGGCAGCGCGCGTTCACGCTGATGCCGTCGGGATGCGAGCGCGGGACGTAGTGCGCCTTGATGCCACAGACCCGACAGAAGCTGTGCTTCGCCGTGCCGCTGCCGAAGGTGTAGCTCTGGAGGTCGTCGCTCCCCGACAGCAGCCGGAAGCGGCGGGCGGGGACGATCAGGTGCAGGTACCCCAGCCGGTCGCAGATCGAGCAGTTGCAGGCGTCCACCTCGACGCGCGCGGGCGCGTCCATCTCGAAGCGCACGCGCCCGCAGTGACAGCCGCCGCGGTGCGTGACGAGGCCGCTCACGGGCCGGCGTCGCGCTTCAGGCTCTCGGCGATGGTCCGGAACTCGGGGACGTAGACGTCGCTTCCCTTCTGCGGCGAGAAGCCCTGGAGCAGGAAGTAGGTGGCGCCGTCGTAGGCGATGGCCTGGTATACGATCACGATGGCGCCGTTGCGGCCATCGACACCCTTGGCCACGAGCTCGTGGGCGGGCATGCCATCGACCACCAGCGGACGCTCGCTCAACAGCTCGTGCTCCTGGATCGAGCGCATCTGGGTCAGGCGCGACTTGGCGAAGACCGCCAGGTCCGTGATCTCGGTGGCGCTGACCGACGGAGCCACCACCAGGAAGGGCTGGTCGGGGTCGCGGCCGCCTCCCGCTGGCTCGAGAATCAGCCCGTTGGCGATTCGCTGGCTGACCTTCAGGTGCTCGCTCTCCGCCACCTGGAACCCCAGCCCCGCGGTGAGATCGCGGGCGCGCGTCGGATCCCAGCGGGTTGCCAGCATCGCGGACACCAGCGCCGGGCCGAGATCCTTCTCCAGGATCTGGGGCAGATTGGCCGTGATCGAGACCGTCGCGCTGTCGTTGCCGAACACGAGGATCCACTTGCGGTAGGCGTTCCCTTGCACGTTCTGGGTCGCGTGGAGCAGCCGGCCGGGCTGCCCGCTCACCTCGACCTCTTCGCTGGGCCCGAGCGCGATACCCCGCGCAGCCAGCCGCTCCTTGCTGAAGCCCTCCTGCACGGCCTCGAAGGGGCCGGGCAGCTCGGCCACCACGATGGACGCGCCCGCGTCCGGGGACATCAGGCCGGGGAAGCCCGTCGCCAGGGTGAAGCCGGGCGGCACCGGCAGCGCCACGCGGGTGCCGGGGATCGGGGTGGGCGCGGACGGCGGCTCCGCCGCTCGCGCGCCGCCGCCGCAGAGCGCAGCGACGAGCGCCACGAGGATCGCGATGGGACGAAGCACGGGGCGCGGAGGGTACCACGCCCCCCGCGTCGTGACGCGCTCAGCGCGACGCGCCCCAGAGCCGCATGAAGGCCGGTCAGTCCGGGACGCGCTCGTGGCGAACGCGCTGGGGAGCGGGCGGCCCGGCGTCCGACGGCACGTCGCCTAGGGCGCTTCGAACTGCTTGCGGTAGTCGACCGTCAGCCAGCGCTCGGGCCGCAGGTGCACGACGAGGTCCCCCTCGGCGCGCTCGTCGCGGGTCGCCTCCAGGTAGGCGTCGGCCCCTTCCTCGCCCAGATAGCGGCGGGTGATGGGACGCAGGTGCTTGTCGAGATCCGCGCTGGCCAGGCTGACGGGTCCCTCGACGCTGACGTAGCGGTACGGCAGCTCCTCGCTCTGGACCAGGAAGCTCGCGCGCCCGGCGCCGCGCAGCAACGCCGCCTTGCGGGAGGTCGCGCCGGTGACGAACTGGACTTCGCCGCCGGGCTCGTAGGCGTACCAGATGGGGCAGGTGAGCGGACCTCGCTCCGGGTCCGGGATGCTCACGACGCCGATGTGGAGGTCGGCGAGAAATGCCTCGCGCTCGTCTCGGGTCATGGCCAGCGACATGGGGGTTCCTCCGCAGTCAGCCTATCACGAGGCTCCCTGCGTTGCCCCCGGCGGTCCGCGTTGAGCGCTCAGCGCGCGCCGCGGGGCGGAGCGTCGATGCGCAGGCCGCAATGGGCGCAGGTGCGCCGCGCCGGCAGCGGCACGCCACGCGTGAGGCCGAAGAAGTTGCGGGCGCAGCGCGGACACTCGCGGTGCACGAGCTCCACCGTCGCCGCCACCGCGCGCACCGCGGCGAGCGAGAAGAGCGCCACCGCCGCCGCGAAGAGCACCCGGACCTCGCGGGCGGCGCCCTCGGCCACCGGCGCCAGCACGGCCAGCACGACCGCTCCCGCCACCACGAAGGCCCATTCCAGCAACAGCCCGCGCCGTTGGACCGTCAGGGAGCGCATCTCGCTCACGAGGGTCTGCATGCGATCCGTCCTCGTCACGGGGGCTGTCTCCGGGATCGGAAGCTCGACGCTGCGACTTGAATCTCAGGCGCGGCCTGGCGCCCGTCGCCAGACGAGGGCCAGGCCCGCCAGCGAGGCCAGCGCGCCGCCCGTGCAGATCCAGCTGGCCCGGCGGCTCGCGCGGCGCCGCGCCGCGGCCACTTCCTGGAGGTAAACCTGCACCTCCGCCTCGCGCTTGCGGAAGGGCTCGGCCAGTGGCGTGTCCTCCAACTCCAGCTCGAAGTGGAAGCTCTCGCCCTCCAGGCTGAAGCGCGGGCTCTCGGCCTCGAAGACGGGAAGCGGCGCGTCGGCGTCCGTTGCGAACTGCCGGCCCGCGTGGGCGAAGGCGATCGCCAGCGCGACCCAGACCAAGGACAGCACGATCTTCACGGGGCATGGCCTCCGGCGGGGGCGGGTGGCTGGAACGGCTCAGGCGCGGGTGAGGGTCCAGACTCCGATGGCGACGAACCCGAGCCCGGCCACCGTCGAGAGCAGCCTCGGGCTCACGTGCTGGGAGATCCAGCCGCCCGCGAGCACGCCCAGGGCCGAGGTCAGGACCAGGGCCAGAGCCGCGGCGCAGAAGACCGTTCCCTTCGGGTGGTCCACGTCTGCCGCGTAGAGCAGGGTGGCCAGCTGGGTCTTGTCGCCGAGCTCCGCCAGGAAGATCGTGGTGAAGACGGTTGCGAACAGCGCCTTGTCCATGTCGGCCTCCGGCGTACAGGCTATCACGGGCGTTGACCCGTGCCGCCGCCGGCGTACGCTCTCGGGCATGCCCGACGAGGTCTGGGACCGCATCCGCAGCCAGGCGGAAGAGGAGGCCGGGCGCGAGCCCGTCTTGCGTCCGTTTCTCGAGGCGTCGGTACTGGCCCCGGCGGGGCTCGAGGAGGCCCTGGCCGGCCTCGTCGCCAGCAAGATCGCGTGCAGCAGCCTGTCGCAGGAAGCCACGCGCGCCGTGCTGGTGGAGACCTTGACCGGAGATGCCGACGTGAGCGCGGCGCTCCGGGCGGACCTGGTGGCGATCGTCGCGCGCAACCCCGCGTGCAGCTCGGAGCTCGAGCCCTTCCTGCACTTCAAGGGCTACCACGGGCTCGCGCTGCACCGCGCGGCGCATCGGCTGTGGGCCGCCGATCGGCACGGCCTGGCGTTGCTGCTCCAGTCGCGCATGTCCGAGGCCTTCGGGATCGACATCCATCCCGCAGCGCGCTTTGGCCGCGGCATCTTCATCGATCACGCCACGAGCGTGGTGGTCGGCGAGACGGCCGTGGTCGAGGACGACGTCTCCATGCTGCACGAAGTGACGCTCGGCGGCACGGGGAAGGAGTCGGGTGACCGGCATCCCAAGATCCGGCACGGCGTGTTGCTCTGCGCCGGCGCCAAGATCCTGGGCAACGTGGAGGTGGGGGAGGGCGCCAAGGTGGGCGCGGGCAGCGTCGTCCTCGACGATGTGCCGCCCCACACCACCGTGGCGGGCGTGCCGGCGCGGGTCGTGGGGCGCGCCCGCACGGAGCTGCCCGCCCTCGACATGGACCAGAGCCTGCCGCTCGACTACAGCATCTAGCGCTCGCGTCGCGAGCGCAGCCACCACGCTACGAGGGCTCCAGTGAGGATGCCCGCCGTGTTGGCGAGCAGGTCCTCGGTCTGCACCGCCCGGGTGGAGATCCAGCGCTGGGAGAGCTCCTCGAGGGTGACGACGCCGAGCACCAGTGCGGTGACCCCGGGGATGCCCAGGCGACGCTCTCGTACGACCGAGTCCGCGAAGCCCAGGTTGGCGGCCAGCGAGAGCACCAACGTCACCAGGAGATGCCCCCCGGTGTGCCCGCCCGGGATGTACTTCAGGTACCGGGACGCATGGCCCAGGCTCGCGGTCAGGCTGATCCCGGCCGCGGCCGCGATGACGAACCACGCAACCCACCGCATGCCACGGAGGCTATCGCACACCGCGGACCTGCGAATGGCGCCCCTGAGGTATCCCTGGTTTTGCTGCCTACGTCACGAGCGCCCTGCCCAGGATCACGGCACGCGAACTGCCCGCGGGGCGCGAGCGCGGCTCATGGCAGGCGTGGAACTTGCAGAGCTGTGAGGTGGAGGCTCTCGCCGTGCGTCTCTACCTGGTGCTCCTGCAACGACCGGACAGCACTCAGCGTGCGTTCGCGCGCATCAACGACGATCCCCGGATCGCGAGCTGCATCGTCGAGCCGGCACAGCGACGCCTGCGCTTCCTGGCGCCGGAGTCGCTGGGCGAGGCGCTGGTGGAGCGGATCTATCAGGAGGGCGATCTCGTCTGGTGCTCCCGCCACGCGCTCGAGATTCCGCCCGAGGTCGCCTAGCAGGCCGACCCAAGACGAAGTCTTGGGTCGGCCTGCGCCGCAAACGGAGCCCTTCGGGCTCCGTCAGCTAGCCGGCGCGCGGGCGGGCTCAGCCGGATCGCGCCCAGGCGCCGGCGAGGCAGGCGCCGAGGGCCAGCTCGCCCGCGAGCGCCAGCCAGACCGCGCCGCTGGCGCGGCGGTCGAGCGCCAGCGAGACGAGGCGGCCGAGCGCCATCCCCCAGAGCGCCACTCCGAGCGAGAGGAAGACGGCGCCCCGCTCTCCGGGTCGCGCGAGCGCCCAGAGCAGCAGGCCGGCGCAGACGACCCCGAAGCCGCCGTACACGGCCCGTACCTCGTTGCGCCCAGCCAGCGTCAGGGAGTGCGTGCCGAAGAGGGCGGGAATGCGCTCCGGTCGCGCCAGGCCCACCGCGCCCATGACGCCGAAGATGAATGGCCGCGGGGAGGACGAGGGTCGTCATGCCGCGGAGCCTACGTGCTCGAGCGCGGCTGCGCGATTCCCCAATGGGTAGACGCGGGAAGGCAGCACGGCTCAGTCGCGGCGCGCGTCCCGCAGCAGGACGTGCTCGCGGAGCGGCCCGATCTCCACTGCGGCCACCGGCCGGTAGCCGTGGCGGGCATAGAAGCGCACGTTGGCGTCGCTGCCCGTGTCGAGGACGACGCCCCCGGAGCCCGGGTCGGCGTCGCAGAGCTCCGCGGTCCAGTCGATGAGCCGCGAGCCGACGCCCCGTCCCTGCCAGGCCGGCCGCACGCCCAGCAGGGCGAGCACGTGGAAACGCCCCTCGGGCGTCGCCTCCTCCACGGCCTGGTTGTAGCGGGCGAAGCGCCCCGCGGCGCGCGGGCCGCAGGCCGCCGCCAGCTCCGCCTCGAGGTCGCCCAGGGCGAGCGGCGTGGGCGCCTCCGGCAGCGCCACGTACAGCGCCGCCACCAGCTCCCGGCCGGCGCGCGCGCCGTGGGCAGGGTGGCCCTGCGCGGTGTGCCAGCGGTGGCCGATCCTCACGTACGCCCGCAGGCGGTCCGCGAACCCGGGCTCGTCCGCCTCGAAGCACCAGCGCAAGGTCGGGTCCGCGGCGAACGCTTCCGCCAGCACGTCCGCGGCCGCTCCGCCGTCGTCTTCCCCTAGCGCGTGGAGCACGAGCGGGTCGCTTGCCTGGACAGGCGGCACGTGGAGCCTCCCCGTCTACCCGGGAAGGTACCTCAGGGGCCGGAGTCGGATCCGCGCCGCCAGCGCTCGACCGCGAACTTGATCACGAGCGCGACGCCGGGAACCGTGAAGAGCAGGATCCAGGCGCTCTCCAGGAGCAGCTCGGTCACGGAATGCGCCCCGCGTGGGGCCGGGCGGGCTGGATGGAACGGAGCTGCACGACCGACGTATCGTCCGTCTCCGTTGTACGCCTGAGGGCGGGAAAGGCCGGCACTAGCTTCCTCGCGTGAGGCGGCAGACGTCGATCCCGCGACCGCCGCGGGGGCCCGTGCCTTCGCACAGGGCGCGCCGCCCCTCGCGAGCGAGATCGGCGCACGAGGGCGGCGGATCGCGCGCCAGGACGGCGCAGCCGCAGATCGCCTGCTTGGTAGCCAGCCACAGGCGCGCGTCCCGGGCGTAGAGATCGTTGACGAGGTCCTCCGCTCGCTCGCGCTTCGAGGCGGGCGCGAGTGCCGCCAGCCCGCGCGCGGTCACGAGGCGCTCGATGGCCTCGCTGACGCGAGCCGAGACCCAGCGCTCGGCTTCGCGCGCGTTCGCGTCCTCCCGCGACGCGGAGGGGCTCAGCGCCGCCAGGGCCGCGCACGGGTCGCCGAAGGGGACCGGCGCACGGGCGGCCGTTCCGTTCGCGCTCGCTCCCGCGGCGAAGAGCAGCCCGGCTCCTGCGAGCCCGATGCAGAGGGACGCAGTGCTCACGTCCGGTTGGACGCTCCGGCGGCCGCCCGCGTGTCAGTCGCCCGGCGAGGCGTGTGCTGCGGAGACCTCGTCGAGATAGAGCGTGTTCCCGTCCGGGTCGTCGACCAGCGCCATGAAACCGCCCCACGGCTGCCGCTCCGGCGGCATCGCGAAGGTGACGCCCAGCTCGACGAGCCGGGCGTGCTCGGCCGCCAGGTCGGGGACGGCGAGGCCGACGCCGGTGAGGCGGCCCACGAGCTCCTCGTGGTCCGCTCCGGCGACCGCCAGGCCGAGTCGGATCGGTCCCGCGGCGAACGACGCGTAGCCGTGCTCGGCGTCAGAGTGCAACAGGGAGAGGCCGAGCTTGTCGCGGTAGAACGCCACGGCGGGCTCCAGCTCACGCACGTACACGTTCACGTAGGCGACTTCGACCATGCCACACGCTCCCTTCCCGGAATCGTACCATTCCCGGGTCGCGCGCCGGGATCGGCGCGTCGATCAGCGAGCCGGCGCGCGGGCCTGGAGCTGCGGTAGCTCGTCCGTGATCGTGAACCAGTCAGCCTTGTCCCCGACCCAGACGTGGGCGACCGGCCGGACACCGGGATCCTCGTTCAGGCTGCCGAGTCGGATCCGCAGGCCGTCCGGCTCGGCGTCGACGCGCGCGTAGACCGGGGACCCGCAGCGCGAGCAGAAGGCGCGGCGGATCCCGGGGGAGCTCTCGTACTCCGAGATCAGGGCGCGGCCGGCCGTGAGCGCGAGGTCCTGTGCGCGAATGCGGGCGTTCGCCGAGAAGGCGGTGCCGGTCGCGCGCTTGCACGCCGGGCAGTGGCAGAGCCGCACGGGCCCGAGGGCTCCGCGGACCTCGAATCGCACCTGCTTGCAGAGGCAGCTGCCCGTGAGCACGTCACGGACCTGGAGGTGCGAGACGGATCTCGATGTGGAAGGGCCGCTCCCCCATCTTTTGCCGTGAGACGAGCGTTCCGCAGCTGGGGTCGAACGCGAAGACGTGCGAAGGCAAGCCGTCGGGATACATCAGCTTCACGGCCCCATGGATGATCGCCCAGCGCGTGCCGGCCCCGGAAAACCTCGATTCGAGAGTGCCGTCCGGAAGAAACCGGATCGGGTAGCCGCCCGCCGGCTGCCCCTCCATCGCCGGGACGAGGACCTTCGTGCCGATCCGGAAGCTGGAGCTCGTGAGGAAGTTGTGCGTGATGGCGGCCATGCGGGGGTCGGGCTGCTCGACCTCGCCCCAGACGCACAGGGAAGCGTGGCCCGCGTCCGCCCACACCCCGATCGCGAAGAGCGCGACGGAGAGGGCTCGCAGCCCTCGAGCCAGGACCCGCTGCATCGCTACGCTCTCTCACGCTTCGACAAGATCGTGCTCCCGCCGCAGCTCGGCCAGCGGCCGCTCCCAGTACTCCTCCCAGTGCACGCTCATCAGCGGCTTCGCCTTCCTGCCGAGGGCCCAGCCGTCGGTGATGGCGTCCATCACGGCCGGCAGCAGCTCGGGCTTGTAGAGCACCATTTGAAGCGGACGGCTCGCGATGATCATGGCCGGGTAGGGCGCCGGCGTCTGCGCCACCGTGAAGCTGACCACACGGACCTCGCCGAGCGGGGTCGTGTCGAAGCCGGTCAGCACGTGGAACATGTCGTGGAGCTGGAATCCCCGCTCGGCCAGGTAGCCCACGTCGTCCCCGCGCTCGCGGTGCGCCGGAATGAAGGCGGACTCGCGCAGCAGGTTCGCGTCCAGGTCGTTCTGCGTCAGGTAGCGCTCGAACTCCTTGCCGAGAGTGCCGTCGGGAAGCGTCCGCAGGTACGCCACGTCCGGCGTCGGGCTGAGGTAGCGCTCCTTCAGCATCTCGCCGGCGACCGGGGTGGCGAGCGCCATGGTGTCGAAGCCCTTGAGCGCGTCTTCGTCGCCGGTGCGCATGTAAGTCAGCGCCAGCGGAACGGACGCCCGCGGGTCCCAGCTCGCCAGGGACTCGAGCAGGCTCTTCACCAGCTCCGGATCGAGATCGGGGGACTGCATGACCGTTCACGGTAGCAAGCACCGCGGGGACCGGCTCGATGCCCGCGACGAGACGGCTCAGGGATTCCCGTCGGGAATGTGGGCCACTTCGATCTTGATCCCGTCGGGATCGGCGTAGAACGCGGCGTAGTAGCCGGGCGTGTATCCGCGCTGGCCGGTGTAGTCCGCGGGCGCGTCCAGCACGTCCGCGCCCGCGGCCAGCATCACCTGGTGGACGCGGTCGACGTCCTGGGTCTCTTCGGCGTGGAAGGCCATGTGGTGCATGCCCGGGGCGTAGCGGTCGTTGGGCCGTTCGCGGTTCGGTCCCGAGGAGGGCCGCACCTCGATCCCGAAGCTCGCGCCGGAGTCGAGCCGCACCTGCCAGGCCGCCCGTCGGGGCCTGGGACCCTGGAAGGCCGGCGCAGCGATGCGGATACGTTCGTACCCCAGGGCCACGAACAGCGCCTCGTAGAACGGGATGGAGCGATCGGGATCGCTGATCGAGAGATCGATGTGGGTCAGGGGGCCGCGTATCGGCATCGCGAGCGCCTCTACTTCCGGAGGATGAAGCCCTGCTTCGCGTGCTTGTCGAACCCGTTGCGCTCGTAGAACTCGTGGGCTCCACCCCGATGCGCGCCGGACAACAGCATGATCTTGTAGCAACCCGCCGCCCAGCAGCGGGATAGCAGCTCCTGGAGCGCGGCGGAGCCGAGCCCCTGGCGCTGGGACGCGGGGTCGGTCCAGACGTTCTCGACGACCGCGTACGGGCGCGCTCCCCGGGTCAGGTTGGGCACGATGGCGGCGGTGCAGGTCGCCAGCTGGCGCGGGCCGTCGAACGCGCCGACGTACACGAGGCCAGGATCGGTGCAGATCTCCTGCCACAGGCGCGCGAGCTCGCGGATCTCGGGGTCGACTTGCATCGCGCCTCCGCCTCTACGCGATAACCGGGAAAGGTACCACGGATCGATCGCACCTCGGGGCCTTCTCAGACCCGATCAGAGGTAGCGACCGAAGAACTCCAGCACGCGGCGCTCGTATTCGGTGCCTGCAAAGCGGTGGAAGCTCTGGTGCGCGGCACCCTCCACCACCCAGAGCTGCTTGGGGCGCCGGGCTGCTCGGAAGAGCGCCTCTGATTCCGCAAGCGTGGTGTGGCGGTCTTCAGACCCGGCGATGAGCAGGAGCGGCGCTTGCGAACGGCCGATGGTCTCGACGGGGTTCAATCGGAAGGGATCGAAGCCCAGCCTGGGTTGCACTTGATGGAGAAGGAGCCGAGAGAGAAGTGGAGCGACGGCAGAGCCAAGCCGAAGCGCGATCCGGTTGGTTACGGCCGCCTCGAACGTGGGATAGACCGCCTCGAGAACCAGGGCGTCGACGGAGAGTGGTTCCGGACCGAGGAGAGCGGAGGCTCCGGCCAAGGAGGGCCCGATGAAGCCGATGGACTGCGCATTGCGTGCGCGGACGTAGGCGACGGCGGCTGCGGCATCATGCGCCTCGAGGTAACCGAACGTGATGTGGGTTCCCGTACTTTCGCCATGGGCTTGGGCGTCGTAGACGAGGATGCCGTAGCCGGCCTCGCGGAGGAAGCGGGCTCGCTCAGAGAGCTGAAGGCGCGAGCCACGGACGCCGTGGGAGAGCACGACAGTGGCAGACCCCGAGAGTGGTGCCCCGTACCATGCCGCGATGCTCGCACCGGATTGGCTGGCGAAGCGGACGCGCTCCGCGCGAAGGGCCTGTGGAGCTGCGCCGACCGTGTTCGTTGCCGGAGCGCTGATCGCAGACCCGACCAGCCAGAGCCCGGCGAAGCCGGCGATGAGCGTCGCGAGGCCGACGTAGACGACCCTTTTCACGGGCCGACGTGCCTGCTAGAGGCTTCGGAGGAGCGCACCGCACAGGGTGAGACCGAATACGTAGGTCCCGAGCGCGCCCAGGAAGCGCAGCGGGTGGGCCTTCTCCAGGGTGGGGCTCAGGATGATGCCGGCAGCGAGCGAGTACCGGCTCGCGGTTGCGCCGATCATCGCTGCGACTCCCCACGTGGAGGAGTCGCGACTACCCAGCACCAGGATCAGCACGGCGAGCATGGCGACGTACTCACTCGTGTTGCCGTGAGCCCGCACGAGCTTATGCAGCGTGTCGGTGGGATCGCCGGAGGTTCCTGCCGCGACGTTCGTGCGCCCGCGCGTGAGGGACACGGCGAGACCGAGGCCGAACAGCAGGATCCCCAGCAGGGCGACGCAGACGAGCGAGGTTTCCATGAAGCTTCCTCCGGTGTTCGAGGCCGCTACCCGGCGTCCGCGCGCTCGGCTATGGCCCCGGTCGGGCGTCCCAAGCCTACCACGATGGCCCGAGCCTCAGGCGGCGCCCTCGCGGGTGGCGCGAGGTCGCGGGATGGCTCCAGGCAAACGCTCCCAGGCTGGCGCCCACGCTTCGGTCGCCTTGCGCCAGGACTCACATCGCTCTCGAGGTGAAGGGCTCCGGATTCCGGACTCGCCACATGAGAAGAAGGGGCACGATCGTGTAGGAAGCATTGACGATGAACACGGCCAGCAGATTGGCGTTCGCGCGGTTCGCTTCGTCGAGAAACTCCCATCCGAAGTAGACGAGAGTGGAGTAGACGATGGCGGACCCGTAGAGCAGCGCCGGAATCCGTACCCAGTTTCGGCCTTTCACGAACGCGAAGATGAGAACCAGATAGGTGGCGCCGAACACATATGCATCGATGGTGCACATGATGCGAAGCCAGAGGGGCGGATCGAGGAAGACCGGATCGAATGATCGCGCATACCAATACCAGGAACGTCCGAAGACATTGGTCGTGGTCGATAAATCGATGCCGAACACGATGAATTGCTCATGGATGAGAGACGAGGTAGCGAAGACACAGAAGAAGAAGACGAGCACGGCATCGAACGGCCGCTTCCAAAGCGAAGGCACGCCCAAGGGTCGATCCTCCTCGAACTCAGTCAGGCGGCAGGCCCGGCACCCCGGGCCAAGGCTGCCAGCAGGCCCGCGAGGAAGGCAGCGGTCGCGGTCACCACCCGCGCCCAGTGCCAACGGGCCCAGCGGCGGAGCTCTCCCGGAACACGATCGAGCGCGATGGTGCCTTCCGTGAAGCTCGTGTTCGCCTGCTTGAAGTAGAGCGGGAACGCCGCGAGCACCAGGAGCGAAAGAAGACTGGAGGCAGCGAGAAGCGACGCCCCGGAGCTGCCAGACGCCCCGCTAGCGATCGCGGCCAGGATTGCGAGGAGCGCCGCTGCGGCTTCGAGCGGCCCG
The DNA here is from genome assembly GCA_947259215.1 of uncultured delta proteobacterium. Lineage (GTDB taxonomy): Bacteria > Myxococcota_A > UBA9160 > UBA9160 > JAFDET01 > CAMYLJ01. Next base: position 8,542 of record CAMYLJ010000022.1, on the reverse strand, counting down.
AAGAACCGCAGCAGAAGCGTCCCGTTCTTGCGATACCAGTCGAGGAACGAATCCGGCGGCAGGGAACGCCAGAATGGGATGAGAACCGCCCCTTCCGCGAGGAGTGCCCCCGCCGTGAGACCGAGCACAGCTACCGCAAGAATGACTAGCGTGGTCGCCACGGCTCCTGCCGCCTGATGGATCAGTGCTCGGCCGCCGGCGACATGACCGGACCCCACCGAGCCTCGAAGAAACGCAGCTAGTCTACACCAGCCGTGGAGCGGCTACTCTTCCGCCAGGAGGGTACTCGGTGGCAAACGAAGGTCAGTGGCGACGCTGCAGCGCCTGCAAGAAGCCCATCGCACTCGGCTCCATGTACTGGACCTGCAACGTCTCCACGTGCAATCGCAAGAGGACGGGGCTTGTGTTCTGCACGGTCTCTTGTTGGGAAGTGCATCTCCCCGGTGCCAATCACCGCGAGGCTTGGGCGGTGGAGCAAACGGCCCCGCTCAGTTCGGGCGAAGAGACGAGACCCGTGAGCCGCGAGCAACGCAAGGGGGGACAGAGACGCATCGTGCGGACCGAATCCTCCGGAAAGGCGGCTCCGGAGATCCCCAGCGAGGTCTTGATCGTGGCGAGTCGCCTCAAGGAGTACATTCGCGCACGGTCCGGATTCAACACGTCAGACCGCGTGCTCTCGCCGTTGTCGGACATCGTCCGACGTGTATGCGACGAGGCCATCAAGAACGCGACCCGCGAGGGTCGAATGACGGTTCTCGATCGAGATCTTCCGGCCGAGTGATTGCTGGCGGCACCCTATACGAGCTCGGGCACGATGCGCAGGGACTTCGAAGGATCGTTGGGTAGCTCCTCCGCAAGGACGACGTGCACTTCTCCGGCCCCGCTGCGAAGAGCGCGAATCTTTGCGTAGTCCTGCGATCGCCAGAACTCACGGGCCTTCTCGGCGGAGGGGAACTCCGAGACGAGCAGGAAGAAGTTGCCCCATTCCGACGGATCTCCCTCGAGGACCTCGACCGGGCAGCTACGAACGAGATAGCGGCTTCCGTACTTCTCCGCGAACGGTCGGACCGCCTTGACGTATTCCTGGTATCGATCCGGATCCGTCACCCTGGTCTTGATGAAGAGATAGGCAGGCATGGAAAACCTCGTCAGTCGCAGCGCCTTGCTGGACGGCGCATCTCTCTCCTACAGCGCACCAAACTCTGCAGCGACTCGTCAGGCGGCAACCCAGCGCTTGAACGCTCGGTAGTGATAGGCGGAAACGAACAGGAACAGGAGAACCCCTTGGAGGCACCACGTTGGAATCATGCGCCACGGCTGGAGGTGCCCCGACTGCACCGCGACGATCTCGGTGAGTACGAGGCCGCAGATCACGAGGACCGTGAGAGCGGCCACGAAGCGCCGCTCGATGGGTCGCTGGTACGCCCAGAGCAAGAGCACCGTCCACCCGAGCATCAGCGAGGCGCCGTACCCCATGGCGAACCGATAAGCCCCGGACGGGTCGCTGAAGCCCCAGAGCAGGCTGGCCACCCCGGGAACGAGCATGGGGATCAGCGCCAGGGCGTCGGTGATCGCGCCGAGGAGGAATGCTCTTCGTAGGAGGTGAGCTTGTCGCTCGTCCATCGAGTCCTCGCGTTGCTGCCTGACGGATCGGCGCTCAGCTGCCGGCCACGCGGCCAGTCTACACCAGAGGACCAATCAGCCCGTCTGCGACGGCGATCAGAAGCTTCAGCAAGACGAAGCCCATGCTGGGTCCCCTCTCGAGATGGCGAAATCGAGTGGTGGTGCTCGTAAGACAGGTGGCTTCAGGCCGCCACCGAATAGCTGAGCAGCAGCCCGAACGCGGAAGCAATGCAACACCAGACGCGGATGAACCCGCCTCCGCGGGACGACCACCACTCCAGGAGTTTGCGAGAGCGTTCGAGGCCGAACGACGGCGTGATGAGGCCGGCGACGAAGACGAGGACAGCGAGGATCCGGAGCACACCGGGGGCTCGTGAAGCGGGGGCAGCGAACCAGAGCGCCACGCCGAGCAGGACCCTGAGGGCCGGCGTCTGTGCAGATTTCACGAAATGGATCAGACGCTCCGGCGAGACGAGCCCGAGCAGACCGATGGCGGTGATGAGGAGACCTACGACGATCACGATGACGGACATGCGTGATCATTCCCAGACGCAGACCGGAATGTCGAACTCCAGATGGATGTCCTCGGGCTCGAGCTCGAACAGAGCGGCATCGACGTCGTGCGTCAGGCGGCACCCACGGCGGAGATAGAAGCGCACCGTGTTCTCCGATGGCGTGGAAGAGATGTACAGGCGACGGGCGCCGCGTTCTCTGGCCCTTGCCACCGCCTTCTCGAAGAGCGTGCGCCCCAGGCCCGCCTGGCGGTGTCGTCGGCTTACATGAAGGAACTTGAGCTGGAGCTGGTCTTTCTCTCGCCCTATGAAGCGGCTCTCCAGCACCATCGCGCCAATCAGCGTCTCGCCATCGAACGCTCCGTAGAGCGTGCCGCCTCGATCGAAGCAATCGAGCAGAATCGGGCCGTAGCGTTCTGGCTCGCCCGGTGGCCAGCCCTGCATGTCGTAGTATTCAGGCTTGAGAACAAGCTCATCATCCTCGTGTCGGTAGACTCTGTCGATGACTTCCGCGCGATCGATCGACCAGATGTCGCGGATCTCCTGCCGCTCGAGTTCCCTGATCTTCATCTCGAGTCCTCGTCGGCTCCTGCGCCGGTCGATTGCCACGCGCTGTGCCACGGTAGCTGCAACGCCTGGCTAGGCCGCAGACAGCAGGTCCGGCCGTGGCCAGGTATACCGGCAGCTGCGTACCACGGCTCGACCGTGAGTCTCCATGATGGATACGCCAGCGTTCTGGGCGCCCAGGCGCTCGTAGAAACGTCTCGCTGAGAAGTTCGCTTCCAACACCCAGAGATAGACCCCCAGATCAGGGTACAGGGAGCCCAGCCAGGCTCCGGCTTGCCTCATGAGCGACGACCCAATCCCGTTTCGCTTGGACGCATCGGCAACATGAAGGTTGTCAACAAAGGAGCCCCACTGGCGATGCTGGGCGCCGTACGCACAAACGAAACCAACCCGGTCTGCGCCATCGACGGCCACCTGGACGAACTGATTGCCAGGAGGATCATCGAGCCGCTCGCGCCACACGCGGAGTCGCTCCTGACGGAGGTCTCCGTCAAGGAACGCGTCCAGAAAGGCGCCCCGATAGTTCTCGCGCCAGCTACGCGCGTGAAGAGACGCGACGGCCTCCGCGTCGTGCGGCTTCGCTGGCCGGTACTCGATCATCTATCGATTCCGCTGCGTAACGGACCGTGCGCTCCTGCGCCGTGCCAGGTCGGCTGCAGCGCGTTGTCAGGCGGCACGCCACCACCACAGGATCAGGCCCAGAACGGCTGCCGTGATGAGCGCGATGGCCAGGAGTGGAAAGCCGGCGGAATACTGATCCAGATCGTCACGTTTCCACGTGACTCCGGAACGCCAGGAGGGATCTTCCGCCGCGTAGAGCCGAAATGCGCTCGTGACGGTGCTGAGAGAAAGAGATTCCTCGCTGGAGCGATAGTGCTGATCAAGGGACCCCTCCTGGTACTCGAGGAGGAAGCCTTCTGAAGGACCGCCGCCGGCCTGGAGATAGGTAAGCTCGTCCCGCGAGAGAATTGCGAACGAGTCGACGCCACCCGGCAACGCGCAGCCGCGCACCCAACCACTGTCGAACGATTGGTACACAAGCTCCCACTCCGGCCCGCTTGACCAGATGAAGGTCTCGCGAGACAACGTGTCACCGAAGTCCCAGAGCAAGCACTGAACCCGCATGGGTGCCCCCATGACTCCCGCCGCCTGACAGTCCCCTCTCCGATTTCTTCAGTCGAAGACCGGTCGGAAAAAGCCGCGTTCGAAACTGACGATGCAGCCCGTTTTCTTCGCGTAGCTGATCGCAGTTTGACATTCCGAGTCTCGGACTGATTTCGATCGGCATTCTTCGTAGAGCGCGAGGCTGGGGAAAGTGAACAATGCGAGTGCGATACTGCTTGCCCCTTCAGAGGGCAGAAAATACCCGTGATGCTGACCACCAAATCGCTCTACCAGAGGGATCCATAGCTTTGCATAGTGCTCGAATTCTTCGAGCTTGGATGGCTCGATCACATATCGCAAGTAACATGTAACCATTGGCTTCTCTGTCGCCCAACCGTGTGGCGCTTCAGCTGCCGGGCTGGCCCCGGGGTAGGTGAAGGCGTCCGGGATCGCCTCCAAGGCTACCATGGCTCGAAGCGGCGTAGAGGGACCCGGTCAGCTGCAAGCGCTTGTTGGGCAGCAGACGCTAGCTGGGCCATGCAGCGCGCAGCGCGGCAGGGCCTCCGTGCTCGATGACATCTCCGTGCCCCGGCAGGACGCGCTCAAAGTCCCAGCGCAGCACGCGCTCGAGCGAGCTCTTGAAGGCCGCATGGTCCGACACCGCGAGCCGGCGAATCATCCGACTCGGCCCGAAGCGTTGCCACATTCCGTTCGCTCGGAAGAACAGGCGGGCGACCGTGGACGACGAGCGCTGGATGATGAAGCACAAGTCGGTGAGCACCAGGGTCCGCGACGACCGGTGAAACAACACCACCTCGTGCAGGCGAAAGCCGAGCACGAGATGGCTCGCGATCTGGTCTTCCCACGCGGCAGGTGCCTGATCAGCGAGCGAGGCATGGAAGTTGAGCGACTTCCGGCCCGAAGGAGCGCCGGGAGCAGCCAGGAGCTGAGCGCCCGGGAAGCGCTCCAACGCTTGAGCCGCAAACTTCTCGTGTGCCTGAGGGACAGCGATGAAGCCGACCGGGCCAAGAGCCCGCAGTGCCTGCTCGAGCTCGAGCGAGATTGGCGTAGGCGAATGGAGGATGAGCTGACCGTCAGCGAGTCGGAGCACCGTCATTCGAACGGGGATCCGGATCAAGCCGGCTTGTCAACAGAACTCGTGCTCGGCGCTCCAGAGATCTGTGTCGTGCCGAACGAGCGACAGATCGAGCGGCCTCCTGCTGCCTAATGGACCGGGCGCTCAGCTGCCGGCCACGGGACCGGGGCACGCTGAGCCCCGAAGGAACGTGGCCAGTCTACACGAGCGGTGGAGCGGCCGGCTCGGACCAGGCGCCGCCGTCCGCGGCAAGCCGTCGTGTTGGTGGTTGCAGTCGGCTGTGGACGGTCAGTTGCCGCGCCTTGTTGGGTGGCAGCATCGTGACGGATGGCTGGAACTGCCCATTCAGCGGATTCGGAAGCTCGCGTGGCAGGCAACGCAGAAACTCGTAACACGCTGGAGTGCGGAATACGCCTCCACGAGGTCCTGGTCCTTCATGTTCGCCGCGAAGTCGCTCGCTGACCGGTGCATTCCGATGCCAAGTCGGTGCATCTCGGGAGGCATGAATCGCCCTGGCCCCATCCCGGTCCCCCGGTGTCTTCCCATGGAGCCGATCCCGAGGCGAGACTCAGCCAGCTCGCCTGCCTGTTGAAACTCGGAAGCTGCGAGATGTGCGAGGATCTGATTGAGGACTGTTAGATGGTCAACCATGTCTTTGCGCAGGAGTTGCTGAGCTGGCGCGGGCATGCTGACGAGCTGCCGAGGGTCATCGCCAGACGAGCTGGTCTCGGATGCGGCTGGCTCGCTTGCATGACACGTGATGCTTGCCACCCATAACAAGGCGCCTGCAAGCGTTGACGATCTGACCCAAGACATAGGTGCTGACTCTCGCTGCCGCCTGACGGATCGGCGCTCAGCTGCCGGCCATGCGACCCGAGGGCGCCGACCCCCGAAGGAACGCGGCCAGTCTACACCAGGGGTAGAGCGACCTGCTTGGAGCGAGCCGGGTGGCACGCGGCAGGACGCCTTGCGGGCAGATCGGGGCCGCCGTAACCGGTCAGCTGCAGTGCCTTGTCAGGCCCCTACTTCTGCACAGAATCGAAGTACATGCTGATTGATCTCGCGCACCGCGAACTCGCGAAGTCCCCACGGTTGAGAGACTGGCGCAAAGACAACGTCGACGCCGAGCCGGCGATACTCTTCGAACAGGCCGTCCAGGTCGCGTCCAACGTAGATTCGGATCTCACCGCTCGGATGAACCTCCTGCGGCTCGGCTAGAGCGAGATGGATGTAGACGGGGTGCCCCCAGCTTCCAACCACCTTGACCCGCGCGTGAATCGGAGGTTCGCCCTCCAGAAAGTCGATCTCGAAGCCAAGCACGCGGTGGAGATACTCCGCGCTCGCGGCAACGTCCGAGACCGGCAGAACCGGCTGTACACCGTGGAGCTGGTGTTTTCTACCGAGTTCCTTGTCTTGCGGTTCGGCAGGCATGCAGCATCTCGGTGTGGCGGCCTGACGGATCGGCGCTCAGCTGCCGTCCACGCGACCGGGCCAGTCTGAGCCCCGACGTAACGCGGCCAGTCTACACCAGGGGTGGAGCGACCAGCTCGAAGCGAGCCGGACGGTCCGCGGCAGGAAGCCTGGCGGGCATTTCGGAGCGGCTGTGGCCGGTCAGCCGCAGCGCCTTGTTGGGCGGCGAGCGTCTCGGTGAGGACGCGAGTGACCATGGTCTCGACGAAGCGAGATGTCTCCTCGAGGCAGGGACTGTGCGCCGAATCCTCGAACCAGATCAGAGTCTTGCCCTGCGGCGCTTCGATCCGCTCGTAGTACTCCTGGACGAGCGATGGATGCTTGTTGTGATCATGCCGACCCATGAGGAAATAGATGGGAACGTCGACCTTCTGGACCGTTTCCATCAGGTTGACGTGCTTGAACTCCTCGTAAAGAGCCGACTGCATTCTCGAGTTCGCTCGTAGGTATCGCATGAGGTCGAGCCACGAATACTCGGGAGAGAAGATCGCCGATAGCGCCCAGCGACGATCGATATCCCTCCAGAGGAGAAAGGGCTTCCCGTCATGGAAGTTCCCACCGAAGCGGGAGAGCCACTTCCGCTGGATGACGGCCTGCCTGGGATCCTCCAGATACGGCGGCTTCAAGCCCGCGAGCTCACGAAGGGCCTCTTCCTCTCCGAGTTCGCGAGCGCGCTGGCGGACATAGGCCAACCCAAGTTCCTCTGAGCGCCGCTCGTCCGTCACCTGGCCCATGCCCACGTAGGCATGCAGCAGTTCAGGATGTCTTTGGGCCGTAAGCAGGCCAAGGACGGAACCCCAGGAATGTCCGAGCAGATAGACGCGATCAACCCCGAAGCGAGCACGGAGCATGCCAATGAGTTCATGAGTATCCGAAAGGAACTGTTCGAGGTTGAGGCTCTCAGGCGGCACCCCGTGCACCGATCTCCCGGAACCCCGTTGATCCCAGTGAACCACGATGAAGTGCTTCTCCAATTCCCGCCCGAAGATGTGTGCGACCGGCGTCATGGCCGACCCTGGCCCGCCGTGCAGCCAGAGCAGAACGGGGAGATTCAGATCCCAGCCGCGGATCAAAACCGCTTGCCGGACATCTCCGATGGCTAGATCCTCGAGGCTGGCAATTGACCGCTCCCCTTCGATTCGCGGCGTCCAGCCGCTTCTGAAGGTCAGGAAGAGCAAGCCCGCAAGGATCACAGCCAAGAAGAGCAAGGAGATCTTCATGACGAACAGCACCGACCTCGCCGCTTGACAGATCGGCGCTCAGCGGCCGGCACCAGCGCTGAGCGGATCCGACCCTGTCGACACACTATGCCGCCAGGTCACAACCAAGGTCAATTGAACTGGCTGGTGATGGTCCGCTGCAGCCGCCTTGTCAGGCGGCGCGCCCCCCGGCAAGAACCCACGAGTACCCGCGTGCGAGCTCTTCTCGGCCGCCCGTCTCCGACACCTGGCCATGTGCAACCACCACTCGCTCGAAGGGCCATTCGAAGATGCGTTCCAAGGAGCGACGGAACGCCGAGCGATCACGGACGAAGAGCCGCTCAAGGAGCGTGGGGGACAAGCGGCCATAGGCTCGGCTCAGACGGAAGGCGAGGCGGGTGAGCGGAGGACTGCTCGAACCAACGTTGAACGCCAGGTCGGTTGCGACGAGGGTGTTGCTGGGCCGGTGGAAGAATACAACCTCGTTCGCGAGGGGAAATCCGCTGACGAGGACTTGATCGACCGTACCGGCCCAACCGGGTTCAGGCTCGTCGCTGAGCACACCTGCGATCTTGAGATCAGGGCGCTTCTTGTCGAGTCCCGGAGCTACGTATAGCAAAGCCTCCGGGCAAGCCCGTAGCCACTCGCCTACGGAAAGGTGATGGAATCGGTTGGGCGCCACGAGATACGCGACTGGGCCAAGGGCCTTGACTTCGCGCACGAGCTCCGCCGTCGGAGCAACCGGCGAGTGCAGGAGTATTTTGGGGCCGGGGAGCCGCACCACCGTCATCCGCGCTCCGATTTCAAGCCCGAGGAAACGCAGGGACGAATCAGCGACCCAGACGTCGGAGTGAAGCTGTTGCATTGCGACGCGCCGCCTTGTACCTCTGACTTCGCGGGCTTTCGGGCCTTTGCGATACTCCGAGATGGGTTCCCGGGTGAGGCCGTTGCCGCCTGAAGCCAGAGAGCTT
>CAMYLJ010000021.1 GCA_947259215.1 uncultured delta proteobacterium | reverse complement strand
GCCCGCATCTCCTACGCGGACGACGTGGCCCCGATCCTCGTGCGCCGTTGCCTCGCCTGTCACCAGGCGGGCGGACCGGCGCCGTGGTCGATGGACGACTTCGCGACCGTCCAGGGCTGGTCGCCGATGATGCGCGAGGTGATCCGGACGCGGCGGATGCCCCCCTGGCAGGCCGACCCCCACGTCGGCCGCTTCCGGAACGCGCTGGCGCTCCCGCGCGCCGAGGAGCGCACCCTGGTGCACTGGATCGAGGCGGGGGCGCCGCGGGGCGAGGGGCCGGACCCGCTCTCTGGCGACGCGCTCCCGGCGGCCCCGGAGTGGCCGCTCGGAACGCCGGACCTGGTGCTCGAGGCACCGCGCCAGGAGATCCCCGCCATGGGCGTCGTGCCCTACCGCTACCTGACGGTCGCCGTCGACCTGGACCGCGACGTCTGGATCCGCGCCGCCGACGTGCGGCCGACGAATCCCGCCGCCACCCACCACGCCACCGCCTTCATCGTCTACCCGGACGGGGGGGCCCCGCCCGACGTCGAGGGCCCCCGCTGGAACCGGGGCCTCTTCGCCGGCTACGTACCCGGACGCGCGCCGGAGCCCTTCCCCGACGACGGCGGGTTCCGGCTGCCGCGCGGCTCGCGTATCCGCTTCCAGCTCCACTACAACACCACGGGCCGGCCCGAGGTCGATACGCCGCGGGTCGGGCTCTACCTCTCGGACGCGCCCCTCGCCCACGAGCTGAAGATCGGAGCGGCGGTGAACCTCGACTTCGAGATCCCGCCCGGCGCGCCCGAGCACGAAGCCGAGGCCGTGCATCGGCTCGGCCGGGACATCGTCGTCTACCGGCTGACGCCCCACATGCACTACCGGGGGCGGCGCATGGCGATCGCGGCCGAGCATCCCGACGGGCGCAGCGAGCTGCTGTTGTCGGTGCCCCGCTACAACTTCAACTGGCAGCACCAGTACGTGCTGGCCGAGCCGCTGCGCCTGGCCCGCGGGACGCGCATCGTGGCGCGCGCCGCCTTCGACAACTCCGCCGACAATCCGGCCAACCCCGATCCGGAGGTGCTCGTCACCTGGGGCGAGCAGTCCTTCGACGAGATGCTGATCGGCTACTTCCTCTACCGGGACGCCGGACCCGGCCCCACACGCGAGGCGCGGGCGGAGCCGGAGAGGGCGGAGTGAGCCGCCTTCCGCGCTGGGATCCCGAGGGCACGCGGCTCCCGATCAAGCTCGACACCGCCACGAACGGCGAATTCGCGCCGGTGCCGCTCCCCGACATCGTGACGCGCGCCCGCCGCGAGGCGCTGCGGCGGGCGGACGCGGGGGCGCGGCGGCTCGGCCTGGACCGCCGCCGCTTCCTGGTCTCGGCCTGCGGGGCGGCCACCAGCCTGCTGGCCCTGAACGACGCCTTCGCGGCCGGCGGGCCGCGGGGCGGCTTCTACGACGTGCCTGCCGAGGCCGCTCTCGACGCTGACGCCGCGGCCGCCGCGGTGTCCGGAAGCGAGTTCATCTTCGACGTTCAGGGTCATCACGTAAATCCCCAGGGTGGCTGGAGAAAGCGCTCCAACGCCTGGGAGGAGATCCTGGCCGGGTTTCCCTGGGCGGAGTGCGGCGAGCGCGACCCCGTGGCCTGCTTCTCCGCGGAGCAGTTCGTGCGCGAGGTCTTCCTGGACAGCGACACGGACCTGGCGGTGCTGTCCTTCGTGCCCGAGCCCGACCTGGCCTCGGTGCCTCTCAGCATGCGGGAGGCGGACGCGACCCGCGCATTGGTGGACCGGCTGGAAGGGAGCCGGCGCCTGCTCCTGCACGGGCCGGTCCAGCCGAACTTCCCCGGTGAGCTCGACCGCATGCAGGCGCTGGCGTCAGGCTTCACGATCGCGGCCTGGAAGACCTACACGCAGTTCGGTCCCGACGGGCGCGGCTTCTGGCTCGACGACGAGGAGACCGGGATTCCCTTCCTCGAGCGGGCCCGAGCCCTGGGCGTGCGCGTGGTGTGCGTCCACAAGGGCTTCCCCATCGCCGGCATGGATCGCGCGCACGCGGCCTGCGACGATGTCGCCCGCGCGGCGCGGCGCTTTCCGGACCTGCACTTCATCGTCTATCACTCGGGCTACGAGACACAGACGCGGGAGCGGGCCTTCGATGCCGCGGCGGGGCGCGCCGGGATCGACTCCCTGGTTCGCGCCGTGCGGGAGCAGGGCATCGCGCCGGGTGGGAACGTCTACGCCGAGCTCGGCAGCACCTGGCGCTTCCTGATGCGCGATCCGGACCAGGCCGCCCACGCGCTCGGAAAGCTCCTGCGCTACGTGGGCGAGGACAACGTGCTCTGGGGCACGGACTCGATCTGGTACGGCTCGCCCCAGGACCAGATCCAGGCCTTCCGCAGCTTCCAGATCGCCGAGCCCCTGCGCGAGCGCTACGGCTACCCGAAGCTCACACCGGCGCTGCGGGCCAAGGTGCTCGGCCTGAACGCGGCCCGTCCCTACGCGATCGCGCCCGAGGAGATCCGGCGGCACCAGGCGGGCGACGCCCTCGGCCGAACGCGTGCCGCCTACGCCGAGGCGCCGGACCCGAGCTTCGCCACCTACGGACCCCGCACCCGGCGCGAGTTCCTGCGGCTACGCCATCCGCGCGGCTGACCCGCGCCGCAGCTGGCGTCCCGGTGCGCGCGCTGGCAAGGTGAGCCCACGTGCCGGACTGGACTCCCGCGCTGCTGCTGCTGGTGTTCGCGACCCACCTGCCGTTGTTCGCCTGGCGCTGGCGCAAGACCGGCGAGTCGCGCTACGCCGCCACCTGCCTGACCTTCGGCCTGCTCGTCGTCGCCTACGCCTTGCGCGTCTTCGCCCCCGACGCCGCCCTCGCCGGCCTGCGCCTGCATCCCCTCATCCGCAGCGCCGCCCTTGCCTCCGCCGCAGTCAGCATCGGCTGGCTCCTCGTCCACGTCGCGTCACGCCTGCGGACTCCCGGCGCGCGGGATCGCTAACGCCCGAACCGCCTCCGCCCCGCGAAGCAAGACCGAGCCTCCACGTCGCGTGCACGATCCAGGAGTCCAGTGCCTGCAAGCCCGGGCCCTCCGGGCCCGGGCGCGCAGCAAGCCGCAGGCGAGCGAAGTTCATCAGGATGATCGTGACAGGTGGCGTCCCGCAGCAATCAGCCCCACCCACAGCGCCAGCACGATCCCGACCGCGACGAGGTGCGTGCCCGGGCGCGCCAGCAGCAGGTCGTAGGCCGCGTGGGCGGCGATGGAGACGGCCAGCCCGACCGCCAGCGCGCCGGGTCGGTCCCGCAGCACCCAGAGCGCCAGTCCGAGTCCCCACGGCGCGGCGAACAGCGCGTGGGTGATCGGCGTGGTGGCGGCCCGCGCCAGGGTCTCCAGCAGCGTGGTCTCGCCGAAGCTGAACAGGGCCACCGTCTCGGCCAGCGCAAAGCCGACCCCGGCGGCGCCGGCGTAGATGGGACCGTCCCACAGCTGGTCGAAGTGCCGGCTCCAGCGCGCGACGGCCAGCACGGGCAGCAGCTTTGCCAGCTCCTCGGTGGCGCCGATGGCGACGGCGGTCGCCAGGGCGGCGGGCCAGGGGCCGGCCAGCGCTGCCCAGGTCGCGCTGGCCCCGACGGCGTCGAGGAGCCGGTACCCGAGGAGCGCCGCCGTCACCGCCGAGCCCCCGGCGACGGCGGTGAGGAGCATCAGGCGCCAGGGCTCGGGACGGTGACTGTCCTTCCAGCGCAGATAGGCGAGCCAGGCAGCCGCGCCCGCGCCAGCGGCGGAGATCCCCACGATCAGCCAGCCCGCACCCACGCGCCCCAGCCTAGCCCGGACCGGTCCGGCTGACGTACGCTCGGGCTCCGGAGGGGGCATGCGGAGCGCAGTCGGGATCGGAGTTCTGGTCGGGCTGGCGCTGCTGCTGGCCGTGCCGGGGGCGCACGCCAGGAAGAGCAAGCGCTACGGGATCGAGGGGAAGTTCATCTCCTACGACCCGGAGCGCCAGGTCTTCACCGTGCTCGTGCTCAGCCGCCGCGCCGGCGGCTTCGGTGGCTCCACCGTCGGCGGTCCGGCACCCCAGGACGTGGAGCCCAAGGCGGAGATGGAGCTGGCGGTGAAGCCCGAGGGCAGCGTGCTCTTGCGCACGGTCATCAAGAGCTCCGAGGGCACGGGCCTCGACAAGACCGGCACCCAGGAGGGCTTCAGCAAGGCGGTCACCGCCATTCCGACCGATCGCGCGCTGGCGCTCTCGATCGAGCCGAATCCCGCCGCGAAGTCGAACCCGGACGCGCCCCGCTACCGGCTCCTCACCATGATCATCAAGCTGACCGAGGCGGAGATCCAGCAGCGCTTCCGCGAGTTCCTCGAGGCCGTGGACGACGAAGTCGACGCGCCGTGAGTCTCCAGCCGAAGGGCGAGAAGCTGCGCAAGGCCGTGCGCTGGATCTCGCAGCAGCGCGTCGAGGAGCCGAAGCGGAGCCTGGGCGCGCTCGTCTCCGACGCGAGCCGGCGCTTCGACCTCTCGCCGGTGGAGGGCGACTTCCTGCAGCAGCTCGTGCGCGAAGGAGGCGCTGACCCCGAGGCCGAGCCGACCTAGTCGGGCGCGGCGGGCAGCCGCACGCGCACGTGGGTGCCGCGGCCGGGCTCGGAGTCCACGCGGATGGTGCCGCCGTGGTTGCGGACGATCCGGTAGGAGATGAAGAGCCCCATGCCGGTGCCTTCGCCCACCTCCTTGGTCGTGAAGAAGGGGTCGAAGATCTTCTCCATGGCTTCCGCCGGAATGCCGCAGCCGTCGTCCCGGATGTGCACCAGCACCGCGTCGTCCTCGGGCTCGATCTCCAGGCGCACGGTGCCTCCGTCGGCCGTGGCGTGGGCGGCGTTCACCAGCAGGTTCAGGAACACCTGCTTCAGCTCCTGCTCCGCCCCCAGCACGGGTCGCGAGGTGGCGTAGCGCCGCTCCACCGCGCGTCCGCCGCGGAGCTGGGGAGACGCCACCCGCAGCACGTTGTCGAGTAGCGGCCGCAGATCCACGGGTCCCCGCGCGCCACTGCCGGCGTGGGCGAATCCGTTGATGTCGCGCACGATGGCGCAGGCCCGCTCCACGCCCTCCAGCGACTCGTCGAGCAGCTCCTCCACCTCGCCCGCCAGGCGCTGAGGGGCCTCTTCGGGAGGTGCGGCCTTGGCCAGCTCGTCCCAGTGCTCGCGCAGGAGCGCCAGGTTGCTGCGCACGAAGGCCATGGGGTTGTTGATCTCGTGGGCGATGCCCGCGGCGAGCTGGCCGATCGCGGCGAGACGCCCGGAGGTGACCAGGCCGCTGCGCAGCGCCACGACCTCGCGCAGGTCGCGGATCACCACCACCAGGGCGAAGTCGAGGCCGCGCCGGTCCTGGAGCACCCGCGTCGAGACCGAGACGGGCAGGCGGCGACCGCCCGCCGTCCGCAGCTCGGATTCCAGGTCGTGCACCTCGCGCGGCGGATCCGCGGGCGACGGATCCAGGAACTCGCCGAGGGAGCGCCCCGCCAGCTCGGCCGCGGAGATGCCCACGAGGCGCGCCAGCCCATCGCTGGCCGTGGCGAGTTGGCCGCTGAAGAGCATCAGGGCCACCCCGTCCGGATGGGCGTCCAGGATCTGGCGCAGGAATCCGCGGCGCGCCAGCGGCGAGTGGCCGAAGCGCAGCGAGGTCCAGGCCACGATGGCCCCGAACAGGGCCAGCGACAGGTGCCCGAGACGGGCCGACTCGTACCCGAGCAGTGGCAGCACCACGTTGGAGGCCGGGGCGCAGAGCACGGGTAGCGCCAGGCCGACGGCGAGCCACTTCACCTGGTTGCGTTCGGAGGGCGAAGGCGAGCGGCCCACCTGGCGCAGGGCGAGGCCGATCGCCGGCAGGATGTGCGCCAGCTGGTAGGCCAGCGCGACGAGGGCGCCGGGTCCGAGCTCGCTCTGCCAGCCCGCGGCGGCGGGACGCGCGGGCCCCAGCACCCAGAAGCTGAACCAGGTCACGAGCAGCAGCAGCCCCGACCCGGCGTAGGAGACGGGCAGGATGCGGTCGATCCAGCGCCGCCGCTGGGGCAGCACCTCCGACAGGGTGTCGAGGCCCAGGGGGCCGATGAAGAGCCAGCCGGGCGCCGCCAGCAGCGCCAGCAGCCGCGCCTGCTCCGGATCGGTCGCGAAGGCGCGCAGCACGTTGCACGTCCCCCACAACGCCACCCCGGCCATCATGACGGCCAGCAGCCGGTTCACGCGCTGATCGGGGCCCGCCGCCAGCACGGCGCTGGTCGCACCGGTGGCGATCACGACGGCCAGGAACGAGGCGGCGAGGTGCAGGTCCATGCAGAAACCGCATGGGTCATCGGCACTTCGGCCGTGGGTCCTGAGGTGGTCTCGCGACCTGGGGGGTATGCTTGAGGTCCAGGAGGATCCCCCCGTGACCGAGCCCGTGCTGCGGATCGAGAAGGCCGACGGCGTCGCAACCCTCACCCTGAACCGGCCGCAGGCCATGAACGCGCTGTCGCGGGCGTTGCGGAACGCGCTCGGCGACGCGTTTCGCGCGCTGGCCGAGGACGCCGACGTGGGAGCCGTGATCGTCACCGGCGCCGGCGACCGGGCGTTCTGTGCCGGGCTCGACCTGAAGGAGCTCGGCGGCGAGGCGGGCGACGACCCGGACACGCGCTCGGCGCTGGGTGGGGGCGAAGAACTGATCGGCGCCATGGAGTCTCTGCCCCAGCCGCTGATCGGGGCCGTGAACGGGGTGGCGATCACCGGTGGCTTCGAGCTGGCGCTGGCCTGCGACGTGCTCGTGGGCTCCACGCGCGCGCGCTTCGCCGACACCCACGCGCGCGTCGGCATCCTGCCCGGCTGGGGGCTCTCGCAGAAGCTCTCGCGTCTCGTCGGCATCCTGCGCGCCAAGGAGCTCTCGCTGACGGGCAACTTCCTCGACGCCGAGCAGGCGCTCGCGTGGGGACTGCTGAACCGCGTGGTCGAGCCCGAGGAACTCCTGCCCACGTGCCGGTCCCTGGCGCGCGACATGCTCTCGTGCGATCCGACCACCCTGCGGGACTACAAGCGGATCATCGACGCCGGCTTCGCGACCAGCTACGGCGAGGGGCGGAGCCTCGAGAGCGGTCTCGCGCGCGAGAACGCACGCCGCGTGACTCCCGAGGCCATCGCGACCCGGCGCCGCGCCGTACAGGAGCGCGGCCGCGCCCAGAGTCGCTAGGAGGGCGACTCGAGAGTCGCCCGACGCGCAGCTAGCCGTAGGCGAGCGTAGTTCAGCTGCTAAGGCGCTCCGGGCGCTTCCGCCGCGTCCACGTGCGCGCGCAGGCGCGCCTCCAGGCCGTACCAGTCCACCGCGCGGGTGGTCCACATGACCACCGCGAGGGCGACGAAGAGCCCGAAGGAGCCGACCAGCAGCGCGTAGTCCTGCTCCTGAAGCAGCACGTACAGGTATCCGTACAGGGCGGCGACCACGCCGCCGATCACCGCGGCCCGGCGGCGCGCGCCGAGGATCACGCGGCTGTACGCCGTGACCAGCAGCGACACCGCAGCGGCGGCCAGGCCGTAGGCGTGCAGGAAGCCCAGGTGCTCGGCCAGGGAGAGCTGGAGCAGGAAGAAGAGGCACAGGGCGGACCCGACGAAGAGGTACTGGAGCGGATGCACGCGCAGGCCCGCGAGCACCTCGAACAGCCACAGGGCCAGGAAGGGCAGGGCCAGGAACAGCACCTCGTACTTCACCGAGCGCAGCGCCATGCGGTAGGGATCCACCGGGGCCAGGAAGCTCACGCCGAACTCCGCGCTGCGCAGGGCGGCCTCGCCGACCCGCCCGTCCCGCCACTGCTGCGGATAGCCGCGACCGAGGTGCGAGACCTCCCAGGTCGCGTCGAAGCCGTCGGGGTCGATGCTGCGCCGGGTCGGGAGCCAGCCACCCTGGAAGCTCGGGTCGGGCCAGTTCGACGTCAGCTGCACGCGCGTGTCGGCGCCCATCGGCGCAAAGGCCAGGCTCGTGGCTCCGTTCAGCACCAGCGGGATGCGGAACTCGAACGCCTCGCCCTCCAGCCCGCCACCGAGATGCGCCTGGAGGCTCGGGCGCTCCCCCACCAGGGGATCGCCGCCGGGCTCGAAGGCGATCGTGGCCTCGCCCCAGTGGGCCTCGGGCCGGTTGCGCAGCGCGCGGGCGTCGCCGACGGACAGCAGCAGCCGCGCGCGCTCCCACAGCACGTCGCCGGGTGCGACGTCGAGGTGCGCGAAGTCGGGTCGCGAGAAGCGCCCGCGGATCTCGAGATCCGCGCGGTAGACGGGCACCTCGTAGATCCCGCGGTAGCGGGTCTCGCCCTCCGCATCCCCGGTCACTTCCAGCTGATCCGGCAGGAATGTCGCGTGGCGCAGGGTGTGGACCTCGCGCGTGGCGCCATTCTCCTGCGTCTCGATCCGGCGGGCGCGGAACGGAACCCGCAGCACCGGGCCGTGGATCTGCTGGGCACCGCCCCAGCGGCTCGTCACCTCGGCCACCGCCGAGTCGCGGGTGGCCTGGCGATCCGTGATCTGGCCGTGGATGAGGGCGATGGGGACCTGGAGCAGGAGCACCAGCGCTCCCACCACCAGCACGCGCAGGAGCTGGGAGCTGCGGGCGGCGGCCGCGAGGCCGTAGGGGCGATCGGTCATGGGGGTCCTCCGGTCTTTGGCGCTCGCAGCGTAGGCCGCCCCTTCGACGGATCCCGGGCCGCGGGTGGGCACGGGGGAGGCGAGTTGTGGAAGAATCGTGGCAGCTGCGCGCGGCCTGCCGACGGACGCGCCGCAGCCCGAAGCGGAGCACACGCCATGGGAATCCTGGACGGGAAGGGGGCCATCGTGACGGGGGCCGGCCGCGGCATCGGCCGCGAGATCGCCCTCGACTTCGCGCGGCACGGCGCGCGGGTGCTGGTGAACGACCTGGGCGGTGCCGCCGACGGCACCGGCGCCGGCGGCGTCGCGGAGGAGGTCGCGGCGGAGATCCGCGAGGCGGGCGGCGAGGCGGTCGCGAACCCGGACAGCGTCGCCAGCGTGGAGGGTGGGCGCGCGATCTTTCAGGCTGCCCTCGACGCCTTCGGCGCCTGCGACGTCCTCGTGAACAACGCCGGCATCCTGCGCGACAAGAGCCTCTTCAATCTGGAGGAGGACGACTGGGACGCGGTCATGGCCGTGCACCTGAAGGGCCACTATTGCTGCTCGCGTCCCTTCGCGCGCTACATCCGCGAGACCGATCGCCGGGGCTGCCGGATCATCAACTTCTCTTCGGTGTCCGGCCTGCTCGGGAACTTCGGGCAGTCGAACTACGGCGCCGCCAAGGCGGGCATCGCCGGCTTTTCACGGGTGCTGGCGCTCGAGCTGGCCAAGTACGCCTGCACCGTGAACACCATCTCGCCCGGCGCGGCCACCCGGCTCACCATCCCGCTGGTCGAGGGCCGGGGCGAGAAGGTGGACGCCGACTCCTTCGAGCGCGGACCGGCGCAGATCGCGCCGGTGGTCACCTGGCTGGCGTCTCCGGCCGCCGACGACGTCACGGGCCAGATCTTCCACATCGCCCGCGGTAGCGTCGGCATCATGCAGCAGCCCGCGGTGATCCGCTCGTTCCGCGCCGAGTCCCTGTGGACCCAGGACGACCTGGACGCCGTCATGCCCGCCCTCGTCGACGCCCGCCGCAGCCACGACGAACGAATCAAGCAGGAAGCCACCCCCGAGCCCCTCAGCGGCACCTCGCGCTAGAGACGGAGCCACCGCGTCTCGCGTCGACCACGAACCCGGACGCCCCGCAAGCGCCGCGCGACGCGCGGTGCGCGCAGCGAGCCGCAGGCGAGCGGAGTTCATCAGGATTCCCGGAGGATCGCGCGCGCCTCGCGCACGCCGGACCACCACGCGCCGTGGACGCTCCCGGGGTGCGCGCGGTGCGTGGCCTCGCCCGCGAAGCGCACGCGGCCGGCGTAGAGCGGCGCGGCCAGTGCATCGCGTTCGGCGGGATCCACGCCCACCGGCACGTACGAGCGGGCGCCCGCCGCCCACGGGTCCTGGCCCCAGCGCGAGACGGCCAGCCCCGCCGGCGCCGGCACGCTCGTGCCGAAGATGCGACGCAGGACCTCGAGCGCTTCCGCCTCGACGTCGGCGTCGGGGCGTGACTCCACGGCGCGGGCCGCGTCGCCGGCGAGGAAGCCCACGAGGATCGGCGCCCGGTAGGCGGCCTCCAGATTCAGGAAGGCCGGGTATTCTCCGGCCCGCTCGGAGGCGTAGCCCAGCAGGTGCGGCTCGCTCGGCCAGAAGGGCAGCGCGAAGCGCAGGGCCACCTTGTTCAGCAGGCCGACGCCCAGGCGCTCGGCGGCGTCGCGCTTCGCGTCCGGCAGCTCGGGGTCGAAGGCCAGCCCGTCCCCGCGCAGGACGCCGAGCGGCACCGTGATCAGCACGCGGGCGGCAGGAATCGGCCCGCGGAAGGTCTCGACCCGGAGCTCCCGCGCGCGCACCACGACCTGGCGCACCGGGGTGTTGAAGCGCACGTCGAGGCCCTCGGCCAGGCCGCGGGGAATCCGGTCGTAGCCGTCGGCGAGGAGCAGGTCGCCGCCCTCGAGGGGGTCGCCCTCCTGCCAGCCGGCCAGTGACAACCGGTCGAGCTCCTCGCCCGCGTCCGCCACCAGGGCGAAGCGGGCCCATGCAAGCGCGCGCCGCTGCCACGGGTCGAGACTCTCGCCCGCCGCGGCGCGGCGGAAGGCCTCGCCCACGGAGAGATCCGGCGGCGCGCCCTCGGCGAGCGCGCGGACCTTCCCGGTCAGGGCGTCGAGCGTCCCCGCCACCGCCTCCAGCCGGTCTGCGGCGACCGGGCTGCCGCCCCCGTCGTACAGCGCGACGGAGTCGAAGTCCGTCGCCCGGGTGCTCGCCCCGAGGCTCCGGGCGAGGTCGAAGGCGGGGTTCTCCCGCGCCCCGTGGATCCAGGCGGCCCCGAGCTCCACCGGCGTGCCCAGGCTGCGGTCGGTCAGCACCCGTCCGCCGAGCCGCCCGCGCGCTTCGAGCACCACCACCCGGGTCCCGGCGTCGTGGAGCTCCCGGGCCGCCGCCAGGCCGGCGATGCCGGCCCCGATCACCACGACGCTGCCCCCGGACGCGCGCGCGCGGCGGACGGGCGGGGCCGCCAGGCCCGCCGCGGCGCCCAGCGCCAGCTGCAGAAACCGCCGGCGGGGCAAACACCTCATGCCGCTCGTTGCGGCTTCCCGGGGCCCCGGGTTGAGGCCGGGCCGGATCGCCGCCAGGCGGTACGCTAGGGACCATGAGCGTTCCCATGCGCTACTGGCTGGCACAGCTCCCGGGTTACCTCGTGGGAGGCGCGGTGGTGGGCGTCGCCTGGTCGCACTTCGGGCTGCCGGGCTGGGCGGCGCTGAGCGTGATCGCGCTGCTCTTCGTGAAGGACGCCGTGCTGTTCCCGTACGCGCGCCGCGCGCTGGAGTCGCCCCACCGAGCCGGTCACGAGAGCCTCCTGGGGCGGAGCGCAACGGTGGTGGACGCGCTGGCGCCGGAAGGGCGCGTGCGCATCGAGGGCGAGCTCTGGCGGGCCGTGACGGAGCGCGAGCTGGCGCCGGTGGGGGAGGGCGTCTCGGTGACCGTGCTGGAGGTGCGCGGCCTCACCCTGCGCGTGCGTCCCGAGAGCTAGACGTCCTCGAGCGCCAGCAGGTCCTCGAGCTCCTGGCGGCGCCGGATGAGCCGCGGCTCGCCGCCCTCCACCAGCACCTCCGGTGCCAGAGGGCGGGTGTTGTAGTTGCTGGCCATGGCCGCGGCGTAGGCGCCCGCGTGGTGGATCACGACCAGGTCACCGACCTTCGCTTCGGGCAGCGGGCGTGGCGCGACGATGCCGCCTTCTTCCTGGGTGAAGACGTCGCCGGATTCGCACAACGGTCCGCCCACCACCGTGGGCTGGGTCGGCCCCTCCACCCAGTCTTCGTCCTGGAGCAGCGAGAGCGCGTGGTAGCTCCCGTACATGGCCGGGCGCACCAGATCGTTGAAGCCGGCGTCGACGATCCAGAAGCGGTTCTTGCCCTGGTCCTTCACCGCCCGCACCCGGGCCAGCAGCACGCCGGCCTCGGCGGTGACGTAGCGGCCGGGCTCGATCTCGAGGGTCACGTCGTGGCCTACCAGGTCCTGGATGCGTCCGCGTGCCTCGTCCCAGAGCCGGTAGAGCTCGTCTACGTCGAGGGTGGCGTCGCCCTTGCGGTAGGCGACCGGCAGGCCGCCGCCGCCCGAGATGGTGCCGATGTCCCGGCTCGCGGCGCGCACCTGCGCCACCATGGCGTCGCACACCTGCTTCAGGTGGTCGAAGTCCGTGCCCGAACCGATGTGCATGTGGAGGGCCTGGAGTTCGAGCTCGTGGGCGTCCAGGCGGGCGAGCGCCTCGTCCAGGGACTCGTACCAGATGCCGTGCTTGCTGGCGTCGCCGCCGGTGTTGGTCTTGCGGCTGTGGCCGTGGCCGAAGCCCGGATTGATGCGCAGCCAGACCGGGTGGCCCTTCCGCGCGTGGCCCAGCTGGTCGAGCATGTCGGTCGAGCCGGCGTTCACCGGGATGTCGAGCTCGATCACCCGCTCCAGGGTGGGCTCGTCGATCAGATCGGCGCAGTACACGATCTCCGCGGGATCGCGGCCCGGCTGGAAACCCGCGCGCAACGCGCGTTCGAGCTCGCCCCGCGATACGGCGTCCACGAACGCGCCCTCCTCGCGCACGAGGCCGAGCAGGTGGATGTTGGAGCTGGCCTTCTGGGCGTAGCGCACCACGTCGAATGCCTGCAGGCTGCGCAGGCGTTCGCGGATCGCGTCGGCGTCGTAGACGTAGCAGGGCGTGCCGTGCTCGGCGGCGATGCGCGTCAGCAGGCGGGCGTCCGGCCGATTCATGGCGGCGGACGGTAGCACACGGCCCGAACCACCCCGGAGCATCGCGTCGACGCCACGTCGCTCGCGAGCGAGGTCGAGGGGCTAGGGCGCGGCGTTCTCGGCTTCTGCTTCGGCGCGCTGGCGTTCGGCCCGCTGGCGCAGCTCCTCCGCCAGCGCGTGGATGCGGGCCCGGCGATCCGGGCGCTGCTCCTTCGCCTCGAGCGAGGCGACGATGCCGGCCAGGCGCGGCGCGGTGGCCGCCGTGCCTGGCTTGTCGCCCGACGCCGCGTCCTCGAAGAAGTCCAGGATCGCGTCGCGCAGCTGGCCGTCGTCCACCAGGCCGTAGGCGCGCCAGGGCAGCGACAGGAGCTTGGCGGCCCGGAAGGAATCGGCGAAGTAGGTGTTGCCGCCGGGGGACTCGGCCGCGCGCCAGTTGAGCTCGAAGTAGCCCATCGCGACCGCGTTCAGGGCGTCGTAGTTGCCCTGGTCGACGGGCTCGCGCTCGAGGTCGTGGCGCAGGGGCCGCAGGTCCGGCTCGCGCGTCTGGCCCGGGTCGAGCATCACCTCGAAGAACGCCGGGTAGCGCTCGCTCAGGGAGACGAGCAGCGGATCGTCGGCGCCGCTGGTCCAGTGGGCGCCGCCGCCGGCCAGGCGGTAGCTCCACGGATCGCTCCGGGTCGCGCACGCGAGCGCCAGCAGTGCGGTCACCAGCGCGATGCCCGCGACCGCCCTCACTCCGCCCACTCGCGCAGCAACGCCTCCAGCCGCTCGGGCGTGTTGCAGGCCGGGTCGTCGAGCACGCGCTCGGTCAGGTACTCGAGCGCCTGCCCCACGCGCCGGCCCGGGCCGCAGTCCAGGATGGCCATGGCGGCGCTTCCGTCGACGGCCAGGTCGCGACGGCCGAGCGCCAGCGTTCCGCGTTCGACCAGGGCCCGCGCGGCGCCCTCGAGCGCGCGCAGTCGCGCCCGCACCGGGTCGTCCGCGCTCGCACCGCGAACGTCGAGCTCGGCCGCGCGCAGGCGCACGAGCGGCCCCATGCCTTCGTCACCGCAGCGCTTCAGCAGCCGGCGCACCTCGCCCGGGCGAGCCGGGTCGGCCTGCAGGTCCAGCGGGTGTAGGCGCACGCGGCGTCCCACGCGGGCCGCCAGCGCGTGGGGGAAGCGCAGCCGGCGCAAGGTGGTCTCGGCGTCGGTCTCGCGCAGCCAGCCCGCCAGGCGGTCGGCCAGCTCGCGGGGCAGTCGGTCCACGACGGCCGGGGCGTCGGCCGCGGTGCCGGGCGCGAGATCCGCCTCGATTCCGGTTCGCCGCAGCAGCTCGAGTCCGTCTCCGGCGTGCTCCGCCAGCAGCAGCGCCTCGAGCTCGCGCCGCACCCGCTCCCGCGCCATGCGCCGGGTGCCGCCCCGCCCCTCGCGAATCGCCGGCTCGAGATCCGGGTGCAGCGCGAATCCCAGCTGCGCGACGAGGCGTGCGATGCGGACCGCACGCAACGGGTCTTCGGCCAGCCGCTCGCGGGCCGAGCCCACGGCGCGCAGCGTGCCTCCGCGCAGGTCGGCCAGCCCCTCGAACGGATCGCGTAGGACGTCGCTCTCCGGGTCCCACGCCATGGCATTCACGCTGAGGTCGCGATGCGCCAGATCCTCCTCCAGGCTCGCCCCCCGGTAGCTCGTGACGTCCAGGGGACCGTCGCGGTGCGGGATCATCACGGTCCCAAAGCGCAGTCCGATGGGTACCGCGTGCGGGAAGAGCGCCAACACGGTCTCCGGCGGCGCGGCGGTGGCGATGTCGAAGTCGTGGACCGGCTCGCCCCGCGCCAGGTCCCGGACGCAGCCGCCCACCAGCCAGGCCTCGTGGGAGCTCTCGCGGAGCCGCGCCAGCACGCCGCGCACGCGTTCGGGCACCGCGTCCGCCGCCAGACGCAGCCGGCCGTGGGGGGGCGCGGGCTCGGCGGCGGGCATGGGCGAAGTCTAGCGCCTCGCGAGGAGCGGCCGTGGGCGCCGGCTCGGCGGCCGCGGCGATCCGGTATGCTCCGCTCCGTCGAGGGAGAGCGGACGCATGGGCAGCGACTTCGAGTTCACCAGCGGGAGCGACCGCATCGCGGGTCACCTGGCCGTTCCCGCCAGCGGCCGCGGGCCGGGCGTCCTGGTGATCCAGGAGTGGTGGGGGCTCGTCGACCACATCCGCGACGTCTGTGACCGCCTGGCACGCGAGGGCTTCGTCGCGCTGGCGCCGGACCTGTATCACGGCGAGCGCACCAGCGACCCCGACGCCGCCGGCCGGCTGATGCTGGACCTCCAGATCCCGCGCGCTGCGCGGGACCTGGGCGGCGCCGTGGACGCGCTGCTCGGCCACCCCGCGGTGGACGGCGGTCGGGTGGGCGTCGTCGGCTTCTGCATGGGCGGCCAGCTCGCGCTCTACGCCGCCACCCTCGACCCGCGGATCGGGGCGGTGGCCGACTACTACGGCGTGCATCCGAACGTGACCCTCGATCTCTCGGGTCTGCGCGCGGCCGTGCTCGGTGTCTTTGCAGGCAAGGACGAGTTCGTGCCGCCGGAGGCGGCGCGCAAGCTGGAGCACGAACTCCAGGACGCCGGCGTGCGCACGGACTTCACGATCTTCGACCAGGCGGATCACGCCTTCTTCAACGACACGCGGCCCGACGTCTACGACGCGGAGGCCGCGGCGGCGGCCTGGCGGGCCACCGTGAACTTCTTCCGGGCCGAGCTGGCGTGAGCGAACGCGCCCTCGTGGCACGCCCCGCCGAGCGACGGCCGCGCGGATGGCGCTGGCCGCTCCCCGAGCCGTTGCGCTCGCTGCGCGCCGACGTGGACGAGCGCCTGGCCCGGATCCCCACGCGCCTGAACGAGTACGGCTACGACCCCTTCGGGTTCGACCCCGAGTGGGGCCACTCGCTCCTCCTCACCCTCGGCATGGTGTACCGCTACTGGCTGCGGGTCGAAGCCTCGGGCCTGGAGCGCGTGCCCGAAGGACGGGTGCTCCTGATCGGCAATCACGCCGGGAACACCTTCGCCTTCGACGGGGCCATGCTGGCCGGCTCGCTCTTCTTCGACCACGAGCCGCCGCGGATGGTCCGCGGCATGGGCGAGTACTACCTGCCGCGCATCCCGTTCTTCAACGTGTTCATGCATCGCTTCGGCTCGGTCGTGGGAACCCCGCGCAACTGCGCGCAGCTCCTCGAGCGCGAGGAGGCCATCATGGTCTTCCCGGAGGGTGAGCGCGGCTTCATGAAGCCCTACTCGAAGCGCTACCAGCTCCAGCGCTTCGGCCTGGGCTTCCTGCGCCTCGCGCTGGAGACCCGGACGCCCATCGTCCCGGTCGGGATCGTCGGCGCCGAGGAGCAGTCCCCGGCCCTGGCCCGGGTGGGCTGGCTCGGGAAGCTCATCGGCGCGCCGGCACTGCCCATCACCTTGACCTTTCCCTGGCTCGGTCCCCTGGCGGCGATCCCGCTTCCCGTGAAGTTCCGCCTCCACTTCGGCGAGCCCCTCGAATTCGAGGGCGACCCCCACGACGACGACGCCCGCATCGAGCAGCAGGTGGAGGTGGTGAAGGACGCCATCCGCGGGCTGATCCAGCAGGGCCTCGACGAACGCGACGGCTGGTTCCGCTAGGAAGGCCGCACGTCGGGGCGCGTGAACCGAACGGGCTCCGCGCGCGTATCATCGTTCCAAAAGAAAGGAGGACTCGTGGCCAAAGCGCAGAAGGGCCTTCAGCGGTCCCGCGACAATCGCATCATCGCCGGCGTGTGTGGCGGTCTGGCGGAGTGGCTGGGCTGGGATCCCACCCTGGTGCGGGTGCTCTACGTGGTGCTCTCCGTGGCGACCGCCTTCTCGGGGGTGCTCTTCTACCTGCTGCTGTGGGTCCTGATGCCGGAACGCCCGGAGTAGCGCGCCTCAGGCGCGCGCCTGCGCGCGGCGGCGCACCCGGGCCAGGTAGGCGGCCGGCGGCAGGAAGGCCAGCCACCAGGCGGTTCCCACCACGACGGCCGCGCAGGCCGTCGTCGCGAGCGCCACGGGGTCGTGCAGCACGAGTCCGCCGCTTTGCGCGCGGACCCCGATCTGGAAGACCATCCCGGCCACCGCCAGGCCGGATACGCCCCACAGCCCGACGCGATTCACCACCACGGGATCGGCGAGACCCAGGGCCAGCCGGCGTCGCAGCGGCCGCCAGTAGAGCAGCGACTCCACCGCCGTCCACAGGAAGGCACCCGCCAGGACGGTCGTGATCGTGAACGCGTAGGGGCGGGCGATCGGGAGGATCTCCGCCGCGGAGGTCAGTCCGGCCGTCGCGCGCGTGAGCGCCAGGCAGCGCCAGAGCGCGAAGCCGCTGGCCAGCACCACGCCGGCCAGCGCCAGCCGCGAGTCGGGTCGGAAGACCCGCCACGTGAACGCGTAGAGGCAGATGATCCCCGCCGCGGTCAGCAGCATTCCGGTCGCGAAGAAGGCGTCGCCCGCAGCGGTGCCGACCCAGCCGGGCAGGCGGCCGACCCCCGCGAAGGGGCCCCCCACCAGGATGAGGAGCACGAGGCCGAGTCCGGCGCAGAGCTCGGGGGCCTGGCGCGTGCGGCGGGCCAGCCCCAGGAGACGGATTCCGACGCCGGCGCCCACGACCACCAGACACACGAGCGATGCGATGGTCAGGATGCGCACGCGGCTCGATCCCCCGGACGCCGGATCGACCGCCTCAGGGGTCCGCTTGAGCCGGCAGGGCGTAGGCCAGGATCCAGTCGCCGGGCTCGGAGCGCAGGCCCACGTGCCCGCCGGGCGCGACCACCAGGAACTGACGCCCGCCGGGCTCGAGCTTGTAGCTGATCGGGCCGGCGTGGAGCCCGGCCGGGAGCGGGAAGCGGGCGAGGAGCGCGCCGGTGTCGGCATCGTGGGCCCGCAGGTGGAGGTCGCGGGTGCCGGCGTGGAAGACGAGTCCGCCCGCGGTGGCCAGGGCCGGCCCGTAGCCGAAGAGGCCCTCCACGCCGTTCTCTTCGCCGGCCGGAGCCCGCCAGCGGATGCTCCCCTCCGCGAGATCCACGGCCACCAGCTCGCCCCAGGGCGGCGCCAGGCAGGGAACGCCGTCGCGGTTGAACGAAACACGGCCGGTGAGGGGATGGGTCTGATAGCGGAGCCCGGTGCCCCGTCCCGTGAGCAGGTACCAGGCCGCGCGCAGGTAGCCGCGCATCGGGCGCGCGCCCCGGCGCTCCAGGTTGCCTTCGCCGCCCCAGACGGGCTTCAGCGTGACGATGTGTGCCCAGGTGTTGACGGGCACGTAGAGGCGTCCGCGCACCGGATCGAAGGACGCACCCGACCAGTTGGCGCCACCGCCGTTGGACGGGTGCACGAGGCTGCCTTCGAGACTCGGCGGTGTGTAGATGCCCTCGTTGCGCAGGCGTCCCAGCCACTCGCGACACGCGGCGAGGTGCTCCGGGTCGAGGTCCCAGAGATCCTCTTCGCCGATCCGCTGCGACGACAGCGGCGGCGGTCGGGTCGGGAAGGGCTGGGTCGGCCAGGCGCGCTCGCCCGGCACGTCGGAGGCCGGAACCGGCCGCTCCTCCACCGGAAGAATCGGCGTGCCGGTCTCGCGGTCCAGCAGGAAGAGCATCGAGGTCTTCGTGAGGAGCGCCACGGCGTCCACGACGCGCCCGGCGTGGGGCACGCGCACCAGGATCGGGGGCGCCGGCAGGTCGTAGTCCCAGATGTCGTGGTGGACGGTCTGGAAGTGCCAGAGGCGCTCGCCCGTGGCCGCGTCGAGCGCCACCAGGCTGTCGGAGAAGAGGTTCGCGCCCAGCCGGTCGCCGCCGTAGAAGTCCGGGCTCGGGGTGCTCACGGGCAGGAAGACCTGGCCCCGTTCGAGGTCGGCCGTGATGGTGGACCAGACGTTCGCGGCGCCGGAGCGCTCACGACCGTTGCCGTCCTCCCAGGTCTCGCTGCCCGGCTCGCCCGGGGCGGGAATGGTGCGGAAGGTCCAGCGCAGGGCGCCCGTGCGCACGTCGTAGCCGCGCACGTCGCCCGGCGGCGCCACGCGGCGGAGGGTGTCGGCGATCGACGACCCCACGACGACGACGTCGCCCACCACCGTCGGCGGAGAGGTGAGGTTGTACTCCCAGGAGTCCGCCACGTTCGGGAGGCCCGCCAGCAGGTCCACCTCGCCGCCGCGTCCGAACGCCTCGCAGGGGCGCCCGCTGGCCGCATCCAGCGCGATGAGCCGCGCGTCGAGCGTCGCCAGCAGCACCCGGCGCGTGCACCAGCCCTGCGCCTCGGGATCGTGCCAGTAGGCGACGCCGCGGCTGATCAGCATGTTGGCGAAGAAGCGGTTGCGGTCGATCTCCGGATCGAAGCTCCAGAGCTCGGCGCCGGTCTTCGGATCGAGCGCGATCACCCGGTTGAAGGGCGTGCTGAAGAGCAGGCGGCCGTCCACCACGAGCGGCGTGGCCTCGAAGGCCGTGCTGCGGTTGACGGCGTCCGGGCGCCAGCGCGAGCGCGCGACGTCCCCGTGGCGGTAGCTCCAGACGGGCTCCAGGCGCCCCACGTTGCCCCGGTGGATGTCGGCCAGGGGTGAGTAGCGGCCGCCGCCAGCGGCGCCCTCGGTCCAGCCCCAGCCGGCCGTGGCGGGCGCTTCGGCGCGGGCGCCCGTGGCTGCCAGGGCCAACGCTGCGGCCACGAGAAGGCTCCTCACGGCGTCTGGGTACCTCCGTTGACAGCCTCGCGCCGCCCCGGCATTCTCCGCGCCTTGACTCCAGAATCAACCGCGAAGGAAGCCCCTGACATGGCGGATGATACCCAGGCCAGCGGGCCGCTCCCGGTGGTCGACTTCCTGAAGCTGCCCGAGGGCGGCGATCCCTACCTCGAGGGCCACGTCTGCTCGAGCTGTAGCGCCATCTTCCTGGGCGCGCGGCGCCACTGCTCGAAGTGCGGCGCCCGCGACTCGCTCGCGCCGAAGCGGCTCGAGAACCGCGGCACGCTCTACGTCTACTCCATCGTCCACCGCTCGTTTCCCGGGATCGAGACCCCCTACATCTCCGCCATCGTCGACCTGGAGGGCGGGGGCACCGTGAAGGGCAACCTGATCGGGATCGATCCGGACCCCGAGAAGCTGACGATGGGGATGCCGGTGGAGGTGGTCTACAAGGATGCCCTCGGCCGCAAGGACAAAGAGGGCAACTCCTACATCAGCTATTTCTTCCAGCCGGCGGCCGGCTAGCTGGCCGACCCAAGACAAGGTCTTGGGTCGGCTTGCGACGTAAACGGAGCCCTTGGGGCTCCGTCAACTAGCAGGAGCGCAGCATGAGCGACGTCTACGTGGTCGGGATCGACATGATCAAGTTCGGGCGCTTCCCCGAGCGCAGCGTGCCCGAGATCGCCGCCGAGTCGGCGCTCGGCGCGCTCGACGACGCGGGTCTCACGATCCAGGACATGCAGGGCCTCTGGTGCGGCAACCTCTACCAGGCCAACGCCATGGTGGGGCAGCGCATGCTCCAGGAGATCGGCCAGACCGGCATCCCCGTCGTGAACTGCTCCAACGCCTGCGCGACCGGCGCCACGGCCTTCCGGGACGCGTGGCTGGCGATCAAGGCGGGCGTCTACGACGTGGTGCTCGCCGTCGGCGTCGAGCAGATGGGTCGGGGTCTCCTCGGTGGGGGCGGCGGCGGCAAGGGCATCCCCAAGGAGGGGCTCCTCGGCTCGGGCCTGATGCCGGCGGTTTTCGCCGAGGCCGGGATGGAGCACGCGCGCAAGTACGGCACGACCTTCGAGCAGTTCGCCAAGGTGTCGGTGAAGAACCACCACCACAGCACCCTGAACCCGAAGGCCATGTACCAGAAGGAGACGCCTCTCGACGAGGTGATGAACGCCGAGATGATCGCCTACCCCAACACCAAGCTCATGTGCTCGGTGAACGTGGACGGCTCGGCGGCAGCGGTGCTGGCGTCCGAGGCCAAGGTGAAGGAGCTCGGCCTGATGGGGCGGGCGGTGCGCGTGAAGGCGTCCGTCCTGACCAGCGATCCCTGGCAGGAGCGCGACCTGGTGATGCCGGACGTGAACACCTGCACGCGGCTCGCCGCCCAGGCGGCCTACGAGATGGCCGGCGTCGGCCCCGACGACATCGACCTGGTGGAGCTGCACGACTGCTTCGCCACCGCGGAGATCCTGCACTACGAGAACCTCGGCCTGTGCGCCGACGGCGAGGCCGGCAAGCTGATCGACGAGGGCCAGACGGCGCTCGGCGGCCGGGTGCCGGTCAACGTGTCGGGCGGCCTGCTCTCGAAGGGCCACCCGCTCGGAGCCACCGGGATCGCCAACATCTTCGAGGTCTCGACCCACCTGCGGGGCGAGGCCGGCAAGCGCCAGGTGGAGGGCGCGCGCCTCGGGCTGACCCACGTGATCGGTCTGGGCAGCGCCTGCGCCATCCACGTGCTGGAGAAGGTCGGCTAGGCGGCCGATCGCGCAGAACGGAAGGGGGATGCCGTGAAGCGCATCGCAGCGGGGGCGTTCGCCCTCGCGCTCCTGGCCACCACGGCCGGGGCGTGGCAGGGATTGTCGCCGGAGGGCGCGGGCTTCGAGGCCGCGTTGCCGGGCGCGCCCGTCTACGAGACGAGCCGCAGCAGCACGCCTGTGGGCAAGGTGGTGGAGCACCAGTACCGGCTCGAGGGCGAGGCGGCGAGCTTCTGGATCACCTGGACCGACCTGCCGCGGGCGGCGCTCTGGTTCCAGTCGCGCGACGGCATCCTCGATCGAGTGCGCCGGAGCTATGCGGAGCGC
Organism: uncultured delta proteobacterium; assembly: GCA_947259215.1. Taxonomy (GTDB): domain Bacteria; phylum Myxococcota_A; class UBA9160; order UBA9160; family JAFDET01; genus CAMYLJ01. The sequence goes on along the minus strand of CAMYLJ010000021.1, from coordinate 46,545 downwards.
GACGAGCTGCAGGCGGGGTCCTTCGAAGCCGTCTCGCTCGGCGACCACGCAGGGCGCGAGCTGGCCTACCGCGAGAACGCCTCCTCCGCCGAGGGTCGGGTGCGCACCTTCCTGGTCGGGCGCCGCCTCTACGTCTTCGACGCCGCCTGGACCTCGCCGGGGCGCGCCCAGGCGGAGCGCTTCTTCGACTCGCTGCAGCTCCAGGCGCCGTAGTCCGAGGAACGACATGCTGCGATTCGCCGTCAGCCTCCTGGCCGTCGCGTTCGGGGCGGGAGGCATCGCTCGGGCCGAGCCGGTGGGCGGGCGGGCAATGCTGGAAGACCATCCGGGCTACCCGTACTACCGGCAGTACTGCGCGTCGTGCCACGGCGTCCTCGCGGACGGGCTCGGTCCCGTGGCGCCGGCGTTGCGCTCGCGGCCGCCGGATCTCAGCCTGCTCGGCGCCAAGTACGGCACGCCGCTTCCCCGGCAGCGGCTCGAGGAGTTCGTCGATGGGCGGCACATGGTGACCGCCCACGGACGCTCGGACATGCCCGTCTGGGGCCGCCGGCTCCTGGACGAGGTCCCGGCCAGCCCCGCGAAGGAGTCCACGCGGCGCGCGATCATCTATCTGGTGATGGACTACCTGATCGCGATCCAGTCGAAGGACTGAGTCAGACCTCGATGACCCGGCCGTTGATGCGGCTCACGCGGAAGATGCCGCGCGCGGTCTGGATGTAGTACAACGTCTCGGCCGGCTCGCGCCGCACGCAGCCGTCGACCTCGATCCAGATCAGATCCTTGCCGACCTTGACGTAGCGTTGGAGCTCGAGCTCACGCTGTTCTTCCGGAGTGAGCCCCTCGAGCAGGGTCGTGTCGTCAGGCATGGGAGGGAGGGTACCGCGACGGCCTGCGGTCGGCTGGCCTGGGCGAATGCCGGCGTCAGGGACAGGGGGTGAAGCGGATCCCGACGGCGATCCGGGTCAGATCATCCCGCTCCTCGAAGTGCTGCCAGAGCCCACTGGCGATGGCGATGCGCTGGGCGCGGTACTTCTCGGAACGGAGCTGGAGCAGGGCCACCAGGGTCGCGCGGTCGACGTGACGCTCGGCCAGCCAGCACTGCGTCTCGCCCCCGCGCACGATCTCCACCCTCGGCGTTGCGGTCAGATCGGCATCGTGCGGGCCGCCGAGACTCGTGACGACCCAGGGTGCGCCGTCGTGGTCCACGACCCAGAGCCGCGTCTCGCGGACGTCGCCGTCGGCATCGGTGGTGCGGAGCACCACCACCTCCTCGGCCTCGTGTCCCATCGCGACGAGCGCCACCACGAAGACGATCGGCGCCAGGCCGAGCAGTGCGCGGGTCGCCCACGGGACGCCTTCCTCGGCTGGGCGGCGCCAGGGCGGCCGGATCAGGAGCGCGCCCACGAGGATCGCCGTGCACCCGGCAGCGAGGTCCATCGGGCCGGGAAAGGGATAGGGGCCTTCGTGGTGGAGGCGCACGCCGAAGACCGCGAGCCCCATCAGCAGCACCACCCAGCCCACCACGGAGGCCCGGACCTTCGGGGCCAGCACGAAGAGCACGACGCCCAACACGATCCAGACGGCGATGCCGACGAACTGCATGGCGCCCTCTGCGCAGAGGAAACGGTCCCGTCACTCTACCACGGGCGGTGCGCGGGCCCGGGGATGCGGCAGGCGCGCACGAGCCGCGGTCGCCAGCCGGGTCGGCGCAGCGCGTCGCCCGCGAGCAGTGCGCCGATCGCGACCGCGGCACCCAGCATCACGGCGACGCCGTTCGGCGCGTCCTGGACCGCGAGCTGCCGCCACGCGAGCCATCCCCACCCGACGATCCAGAGCGTTCCTCCCGCGAGCGCCAGCGCCAGACGCTTCAACACCGCCCGACGTTCGAGCTCGGAGGCCGAGAGCAGCCAGGCCAGCAGCGGCAGCAGCTGCACCGAGTGGGCGCCCAGGGCGTGCATGCGGAAGAGCGCCTGCTGGCGGGGGCCCGGCGCGCCCTCGTTGGCGCCCAGCGCCCAGCCCACGCCGACGGTCGCGACGAGGTGGAGGGCCCAGCCGAGGCGCAGACCCCAGCCCAGGGCGTCGTCGCGCCCGCCACGGCGCCACAGGAGGCGCGTGAGCTCGACAGCGACGGCGGTGTACGCGATGGCCGCAGCGATCGTGAGCGCATTCGACAGCAGATCGAGCGGCGTGGTGCCGTGAAAGTGCGATTCCGAGCCCAGCCAGTACTGGAGTCCGATCATGGAGAGCCCGGGCAGCAGGGCCAGGAAGCCCAGCTCGAGCGCTCGGATCCTCGCCTCGGAGACCGGTCGCTCGCCGACGCGGAGCTGCGGAAGGGTCAGCCCGAACGTCAGGGCCAGCAGCCCCGCGGAGAAGAAGAACAGGATCGGCCGCCGGATCGAGAGCGGGCCTGCCAGGCTCTCGCCGGTCACGAGCCAGAGGACGACATGGAGGCCCGAGATGGCCAGCAGCGCCAGGCCCACCCCGAACGTAAGCCGCTGCGTGGGATCGGAATCTCGCTGCATCGTGTCCCCCTTTCGACGCCGGGGCGTCACGGTCTAGAATCCGAGCAATTGCTCTGATTTTCCACTCGGGTTCTGGAGGACCTCCCCGTGGCCCCCAGCCGGCGCAGAACCCCGCGAAAACGCCCGCAACAGGAGCGCTCGCGGGCCACCTTCGACGCCATCCTGGAGGCGGGGGCTCGGGTTCTGGTCAAGCAGGGCTACGACCGCGCCAGCACCAATCGGATCGCCGAGGTGGCCGGTGTCAGCATCGGCTCCCTCTACGAGTTCTTCCCGAACAAGGACGCGATCTTCACCGAGCTCCGGCGTCGGCTGAACGACCAGATGTTCCGGTTCGTGGGCCAGGCCATGGAGGAGGCGCTCGAGCTTCCGGCGCGGGAGGGCGTGGCGCGGACCGTGGAACTCCTGGTCCGGGCTCACACCGTCGATCCCCGGCTCGAGGCCGCCCTCCGGGATCGGGTGCCGGCGGAAGTCCTGGCCGACCAGTCGCGGGTCATCAACCGTCGGCTGCTGGATCTAGGCATGGCGTTCGTTCGGCGCCACCGCAAGCAGATCCGGCCGCGCAACCTGGAGTTCGCCGTCTTCGTCGCCATCCAGGCGACCGAGTCGCTCACGCTCGAAGCCGCCCGGCTCCAGCCGGCGGCGGTCCGGGACGGCACCGCGGCGCGCGAGATCAGCGACCTGATCACCCGTTACCTCGTCGAGTGAACCCACGGGAGCGGGGGCAGCGAGAGCTTCGTGCTTCCCGAGCCCTCGCGGCTCGCGCTGCTGACGCTCGGCCTCGTCTGCCTGCTGCGACTCCGGCGTCGGGCCGGGCTGGGGTGACCGGCAGGGGACCCGCTACCTGCGCGTGAGTCCAGTCTTCTGCACTTCCAGCCCGCGCCAGGCCTGCTGGATCACGTACGCACGAATGGCCCTGCTCTGTTCCGGGCTCACCTGGTCGCCGAAGGCAGCCATGCCGTTCTCGCGCAGCGCGCCGTTCCGGACGACGGCGTCCCAGCCAGTCTGGTCGTGCAGCAGGGCGGAGCCACGCAGGTCCGGGATCAGGAGTCCGGACACCGCGTTCAGGCCGTGGCAACCCATGCAGACATCCTGGTACTCGGCGAATCCCTCTCGAATCGTCTCGTCGTCGGCGGTCTGCGGCGGCGGGTCGAAGCTCACCGTCGGCTGCCAGTCCACCGCGGGCAGCTGCCCGGTGGCCCCGAGCTTGAACGTCAGGACCCGGCTCACGTTGGGGATGCTCTCCGCCTGGACGAACTCTCCGAAGACGAGGGCGAAGGCGCCCCCCCAGCCGACGTTCAGGGACACGTACTGCTCGCCGTCGATCTCGTAGGTCATGGCCGGGGCCACGATTCCCGTCTGGGCCGGGAAGTCCCAAAGGCGCTTGCCCTCGTCGGCGCTGTAGGCGACGAACCGGCCATCGGCCGTGCCCTGGAAGACCAGGTTGCCCGCGGTCGTCAGGGTGCCGCCATTCCAGGAGCCCTTGTGTTCGACCCGCCAGGCCTCCTTCTGCGTCTTCGGATTCCACGCCAGCAGCCTCCCCGCGACCAGTGGGCGCATGGCGTCGCGCTCCGCCTGTGAATCCGGCAAGCCGGCCAGGATGCCGTCCGTGCCGAGGTTCGTGATGCCGGGCCGGTAGCGGAACTTCTCGGGCTGGGCGTAGTTGGCGGGAATGTCGAGCGCCGGAATGTAGACGAGCCCCGTGTCCGGGTTGTAGGACATGGGGTGCCAGTTGTGTCCACCCAGGTACGAGGGGAACATGAGGAAGGGAGAGTCCTTGTAGCGCGCGCCCGGAACCTCGACGGGCCGACCGGTCTTCACGTCGACATGGGTCGCCCAGGTGATGTTGATGTAGTTGTCGGCGCTCAGCAGCGTGCCGTCGCGGCGGTCGAGGACGTAGAAGAACCCGTTCTTCGGGGCCTGCATCAACACCTGGCGCGGCTTTCCGTCGAGCTCGAGGTCCGCCAGGATGATGTGCTGCGTGGCGGTGTAGTCCCAGCTTTCTCCCGGGGTGGTCTGGTAGTGCCACACGTACTCGCCCGTATCCGGTCGCAGGGCGACGATCGAAGACAGGAACAGGTTGTCGCCACCGCCGGGCGAGCGGATCTCCTGGTTCCAGGGCGTGCCGTTGCCGACGCCGATGTAGAGCAGGTCGAGCTCCGGGTCGTAGGCCATGGCGTCCCACACCGTGCCGCCCCCGCCGCCGAGCTCCCACCACTTGCCGTTCCAGGTCTTCGCGGCCATGGCCATCGCTGCGTTCTCGAAGCCGAGCTCCGGATTGCCGGGCACGGTGTAGAAGCGCCAGACCCGTTCGCCCGTGTTGGCGTCGTACGCCCCGAGGAACCCGCGCACACCGAACTCGGCGCCGCCGTTCCCGATCAGGACCTTGCCGCGGATGACGCGGGGCGCGCCGGTAATCGTGTAGGGCAGCGCCGGGTCGACGGTGGCCACTTCCCAGTTGAGCTTGCCGGTCGCCGCATCGAGCGCCAGCAGCCGGCCATCGAGCGCGCCCACGAAGACCTGCCCCTGCCAGACGGCGACCCCGCGGTTGACCGCGTCACAGCAGGCATGCCGGGCCTTGTCCTTGGCCACACCCGGGTCGTAGCGCCAGAGCGGCTCTCCGGTTCGCGCATCGAGGGCGTGCACGATGCTCCAGGCGGACGTGGTGTACATCACGCCGTCGACCACGAGCGAGGTGGCCTCGATGCCGCGTTCCGTCTCGAGATCGAAGGACCAGGCCAGCCCCAGCTCGCCCACGGTTTCGGTGTTGATCTGTTCGAGGGGGCTGTAGCGCTGCTCGCTGTAGGTCCGTCCGTAGGACATCCAGCTTCCCGGCTCGCCGTCCGCTGCCGTCAGCCGGGCCGCGTCGACGGCTGCAGGGGCCGGTTCTACCGCCGGGCGTTCTGCCGGCTCCGGTCGATCGCTCTCGCACCCGAGCATGCTCAAGAGCATCGCCAGCACGACGCCCATGGGCGTCGCGAGTTCCGCAGTTCTCATCGAGCCGTCTCCTAGCGGCCGAGTGGCATCGAGCCGCGTGAGCATCCAGGGTACTCCACGGCGGCGATCGCGAGGGAACGGAACGCCGGGTCGCTCAGAGGGCTGGACGCAGGCCGCCTCCGTCTCCGCGAGGCATCATGGAGTCCGTTGGCGGAGCGCCGAGACTCGTGCGATCTCCGCGAAGTCCCGGTCTCGATGCAGCACTTCGAGGTCGTGGCGTATCGCGCAGGCGGCGATGAGGCAATCCACGGCAGACCGGACCGCTCTCCCGCCTCGGCGGGCGGCCCGGTAGAGACCCACTGCGTCCAGGAAGATGTCGCTCCCAAGGGGTGACTCGACGATCGGGAACGAGAGCATGGCGTCGCGGGCCCTTCGGTACGCGCCCTCCTCCCGGAAGCCCTGGAGAATCTCCTGCACGATCGGGAGGCAGGTCACGACATCGTCGAGGTCCACGGCCGCCTCCAGATCGAAGGGCCGACGGGCCCTGAAGACCTCGATCCAGACGGAGGTGTCGACCAGGATCACGACGCCTTCTTCTTGCGGCGTCTGTCTCCACGCATCTCGCGGAGATCTCCCTCCCACAGGCCGGACCCTCGGAGCTCGAGGATCTGCCGCGCCTTGGCCCGGCGTACGAAGTCCTCGAGCGCGCGCATCACGGCGGCCGAGTAGGTCTTCTCACCGGAGAGGCGGGTGGCCTCCTCGAGAAGTTCCTCATCAAGCACAAGATTCGTACGTTTCATGCGTATAGTCTGTCTCTCGTGAGGGATTCCCGCAACCCGCCCGGCAGGCCTCATTCGATGCCCAGCCGCTTCATCTTCTTGTAGAGGCCCTCGCGCGTGAGCCCCAGGCGGCGGGCGGTGGCGGCGCGGCGGCCGTCGTGGGCGTCGAGGGCGCGGCGCAGCAGCCAGGCCTCGACCCGGTCCAGGGTGGCGCGCAGGGTCTCGCCCTCACCGACCGCTGTCACGGGCTCGGCGATGCCCAGGATCGGCGGCGACAGCAGGGCCGGTGTCACGGCCGCGCCGGGCTCCGAGAGGGCCACGACCCGCTGCATCTCGTTGTCGAGCTGGCGCACATTGCCGGGCCAGGGATAGGCCTGGAGCAGGTGGCCCGCGTCGCGCGACAGGCGCAGGCCGCGCTTGCCGTCGCGGCGCCCGTGGCGCGCCAGGAAGTGGCGTGCCAGCGGCAACACGTCCTCGGGCCGCTCCCGCAACGGCGGCACCTGGATCGGGAAGACGGCGAGCCGGTAGTAGAGGTCCTCCCGGAAGCGCCCGCACTCGACCTCGTGCGGGAGCTCGCGATTGGTGGCGGCGACGACCCGCACGTCCACGCTCCGCGTGCGCGCGCCGCCGACCGGGCGCACCTCGCGTTCCTGGAGCACGCGCAGCAGCTTCGCCTGGAAGCCGGGCGCGGTCTCGCCGATCTCGTCCAGGAAGAGGGTGCCGCCGTCGGCGCCCTCGAACAGGCCGCGCTTCTCCTTGTCCGCCCCGGTGAACGCCCCGCGCACGTGGCCGAAGAGCTCGCTCTCGAGCAGCGTCTCGGTGAAAGCGGCGCAGTTCACGGCCAGGAAGGGCTTGCTGGCGCGCGGTCCGCCGGCGTGGATGGCGCGGGCCAGGAGCTCCTTGCCGGTGCCCGTCTCGCCGGCCACGAGCACCGTGGCCTGGGACGAGGCCGCCCGCTCCGCCAGCTCGAAGGCGGCCCGCAGGGCCGCGCTCTCCCCCACCACGCCGCGCAGGTGGGGCGCCGCCTGGCGCCCCGAGCCCGCTGCGGGCGGCGCTCCCAGCGATGAGGGCAGCTTCGCGATCCGCTCCACCAGCTCCTCGCTGCCTCCGCCGTCGCCGCTGCGCAGCACCACGTCCGCCGCGCCCGCGGCCATCAGGACAGGGACGCTCGGCGCTTCGTGGGCGTCGATCCGCACCAGCACGCTCGGGGCGCCACGCAGCCGCCGTAGGCGGCGCAGGTCCGCCGCGGCTCCTGCGGCGTCGCGCGCGTCGACGACCGCGCCCTCGAAGCTTCCCAGCGGCAGCGCCAGGGCGTCTTCCAGGTCCGCGGCCCAGGCCACGTCCAGGCTGGGAGCGTCGGCGACGACGCCGCAGCCGAGCTCGTCGCCACGGCCGATCCACAAGATCGAGCGGATACGCATCAGGGTTCCTCCGGCGGTCGGGCCGAAGGGAAGCTGCAAGCGATGTGCCGCGCGTCCGCCGCTTCCCGCGTCCGCACCCGCAGTCGAAGTCCGACGGCATCTGCCGGGAACCGACGCGATCCGGCGTCGCGAGCGCCAACGGGCGGTCACGCAGTGACGCGAAGCGACGGTCACGCGGCTGGGCCCGCGAAACGCGGGCGCCGCGCGCGACGCGGCTCAGTCCGTGGCGTCGTCCGCGATCGGGAAGTAGACCGTGAAGACCGTGCCCCGGCCGAGCTCGCTCTCGAGCTCGATCAGGGCGCCGTGGGAGCGCGCGATCCCGAACACCGTGGAGAGCCCGATTCCGCGCTGCTTTCCCTTGGTGCTGAAGAAGGGCTCGAAGATGCGCTCCTGGGTCTGTGGGTCCATGCCGGTGCCGGTGTCCGAGACGGTCAGGTAGGCGTAGGCGGCCGACGGGCGGTCGCGCCCGAGCACGAGGTGCCGGGCGAGCGCCGGGTCGAGGGTGGCGCGGCCCGTGCAGACGTGGATCTCGCCGCCGCGCTCGTGGAGAGCGTCGCGGGCGTTCACGAACAGGTTCAGCAGCAGCTGCCGAAGCTGGGTTGGATCGGCTTCGATCAGCAGGGGGTCGGCGGTGTGGTCGAGCTCCACGTCGATGCTGCGGTCGATCGGGGCGGAGAGGACGTCGGCATCGAGCATCTCGTAGGTGTCGCGAGCCAGCTCCGAGAGGTCCACGGGACGCCGCGTGGGAGACACGGCTCCGGCGTAGAGCTGGAGCTGATCCGCAAGCTCGCCGGCCTGCTCGCAGGAACGCAGGATCTTGTGGAGCTTGCGCTGGACCTCCGGTGTGCCCGGCATGCGGTCGAGCAGCAGCTCGGCGTTGCCCCGCGCCACCGTCAGCAGGTTCTGGAAGTCGTGGGCCACGCCGCGGGAGAGCTGGGCGACGCTCTCGAGCCGACGCGCCCGGTGCAGCTCGACCTCGGCGCGCTGTTCGTCGGTCGCGTCGTGGGCGCGCAGGCAGTGGGCGATGAGCCGGTCGCGCCGCCCGCGTACGGGCTGGGCGCTCATGCGCAGCCAGGGCGTGGCGTCGCCGCGTTCGTAGCGATAGAGGATGCCGCCGCACCCGAGCACGCCCTGCCACCAGCGCTCCTCCCAGTCCGGGGCGGAGCGATCTACCCGCGTGCCGTCCGGCTCGATCAGCCGGGGCGCCAGGGAGTCGGGAATGCGCGTGCCGGTGGCGACCTCGAGCGTTCCCAGCAGCTCCCGCGCGCGCGGATTGGCGTGCACCAGGCGTCCGTCGGGCCGCACCACCAGGAGCCCGTCCGGGTCGCTGGAGGCGATCACCGGCAGGGCCACCGGCAGGACGCCGTAGAGCCCCTCTCGCACCATGCCGATCACCAGGATCACCGCGGCGGCGGTCAGCACCGGAAGCGTGGTGTTCGCGTGGGAGCCCGCGCCCGACACGTAGGCCAGGTTGGCCAGCAGGACCACGCCGCCGGCGGCGATCCCGAAAGCTCCCTGTCTTCGGATCGCCCGCGCCTCGATGCGCCGCAGCACCCGCAGCTCCACGGCGATCGCGCCGAAGATCAGCAGATAGTTCGGAAGCGCCATCACCCACCACAGCGGGCCGTAGAGGTTGCGCCCGCCGACGATGGGGACCCCGAACTGACCGTGCCAGGGGTTCGTGAGCATGATGAGCCACATCACGCCGGCGAAGAGGAGCGGCACGCGGCTCCAGAGGCGGGTGTCCAGCGGCGGAGCCACGCCGCGATCCTCGGCCCAGCGCAGTGCCAGGATCCACCAGAAGGACGGCAGGAAGATCGCCCCCGAGTAGAGGAGGCTCAGACCGATCTGCTCCCAGAGGAGATCCTGCGCCAGGCCGGTGATGAGATCGCCCAGCGACCAGAGGGCAGCGCACACCACGAGCCCCCAGATGGCGCCAGAGAGAGCCGTTCTCGGCAGCCGGGTCAGCGCCAGCACGCCGCCCAGCCAGAGGCCCACGACACCCGCGCTGAGGAGCTGCCAGAGGCCCACGCCTCCGAGCTCCAGCGGGCTCATCGCGTGACGACCGGAAATGCGAGGTGTCGGGGAGCTGACACAGGAGATCTCCCCCCCGCGTTCCCTCCGCGGGGGCCGCTCAGTATGGACTAGTGGCCCCCCCTTGGCGAGACGCTTCGCGGGCGTTGCCGGGACGGGTTGCCCACGGCCCGCAACGCCCGATGCGCGCTAGCGCTGCGCCCAGAAGCGCGAGAAGCGTCCGCACTCCAGCTTGCCGAAGCGAGCGCCCGGGAGCTTCGTGCCGGGGGGCAGGCTGGCGGCCTGGTCGCCCTCGAAGCGGGCGTCGGCGACGCCGTCGCCGTCGTGGTCCTCGTCCTGGCGAGTCATCTGGCCGCCCGCCATGTACTGGACGGTGTCGGGACGGCGGTCGCCGTTGGTGTCGGCGTCCACCCGAACCAGGTCGTTGCCGTCGTAGACCTCGCGCAGGTCGGCGACGCCGTCGCCGGTGGTGTCGTAGAGCACCTCGGGGACCACACCCCCGCGGACGACGGAGCGGGCGTCGAGGCGCCCGTCGCCCGTGGAGTCCACGCACTGGGCGGAGACGTTGCCGTCGCTGGTGAGGAACAGGCGCTTGCTGGGCTGCTTGCCCTTGCCTTCGACCACCTCCTGGATGGTGGCCCGGCCCTCGCCGTCGAACTGGGTCAGCACGTCCGGCCGGCCGTTCCCGCTGGTGTCCTGGGCCTGGCGCACGATGCGGCCGCCCTCGAGGAACGTCCAGACGTCGATCTTGCAGTTGCCGGAGGTGTCCTTGCGCTCCTCGTTCACGTTGCCGTCGGGGTCGTAGGCCTGCACAAGGTCCGTGCAGCCGCGGCCGGAGCGGTCTTCCTCCAGGCGCACCACCCGCTCTCCCTGCAAGGCCAGGGTGCGGTTCGGCTTGCCGTCCCCGGTGGTGTCCTCCTGGCGCTTCACGACGTTGCCCTTGGCGTCGACGCTGAGCCAGGTGTCGATCTTGCCGTTGCCGTCGGTGTCCGCTTCCTGCACCTGGCTGCCGCCCCTGCCCGCGACGCTGCGCTTGTCGATCGTGCCGTCGAAGTCCGTGTCCTCTTCCTGGCGGACGATCGCGCCCTTCTCGTAGTAGGCGACCACGTCGGGGCGGCCGTCGGCGTTCAGGTCTTTTTCGGTGCGGACCGTCTGGCCCTTCTCCAGGATGGTGGTGGTCTCCCGGCTGCCGTCGCCGTCCGTGTCGGCCAGCAGGCGCGTCGGCTGCTCGTCCGGGCCGAACTCCGTCACCACGTCGACCCGTCCGTCGCCGTCCTTGTCCTCGGTCTGGCGCGCCTTCTTGCCGTCGGCGTACTCGATCACCACCTCCGGCACGCCGTCGCCGTCGGCGTCGAGCTCCGAACGGGTAGGGCCGCCGCCGGCGTGCAGGGTCACGAGCTCGTAGCGTCCGTCGCTGTCGCCGTCGTTCTCCTCGCGGATGAGGGTGCCGGCCTCGTAGCGCTTGACCACGTCGAAGCCGCCGTCCCGGTCCGTGTCTACCTGCTCCAGGGCAGGTCGGCCCTCGGGGTCGAGCTCGACCCGGACGTCGGTCTTGCCGTCGCCGTCGCTGTCACGCTCCTGGGTGGCCTGGCGGCCCGCCTCGAAGAGCAGCACCGACTCGAAGCGCCCGTCGCCGTCGGCGTCCTGCTCCTGACGCACCTGCTGGCCGCCTCGATACTGGAGACTCACGTCGTACTTGCCGTCGCCGTCGGTGTCGCGCTCTTCGCGCCGCTTCTCGCCCTCGGCGAAGCTGACCCGGTTGTCGAAGGTCCCGTCGCCGTCGGTGTCGCGCTCCTCGATCGAGACGCTCCCGTCGGCCTCGAGCGCGCCGCGAAGGTCCGGCTTGCCGTCGCCTGAAGTGTCCTCTTCGAAGCGCGCGGGCTTGCCGCCCTCGAAGAGCACGATGCGGTCCGGCTTGCCGTCGCGTGTCTTGTCCGCTTCCAGGCGCTGGGGCACGCCTTCGGCGTCGTTGGTGCGCCAGGAGTCGGGCTCGCCGTCACCGTCCGTGTCCTTGATGACCCGGGTCTCCTTGCCGCTCTTCGTGTCCAGGGTGACCCAGGCATCCACCCGGCCGTCCAGGTCCGCGTCCTGCTCCTGCTTCTCGAGCTTCCCGTCCGGCGCGTAGAAGTTCCAGAGGTCCACCTCGCCGTCGCCGCTCTCGTCGAGCTCGACCCGCACGAGCCGGCCGTCGGCGTGGAACTCCCTGCGCTTCGGCTTCTCGCCGTCCTTCGGCAGCACGCTCCGCTGGACCAGCTTGCCGTCCCGGCTCTCGGCCTGCACCTCGAAGAAGCCGTCGCCATCCTCGTCCAGGCTTTCCCGGGAGACGTTTCCGGCGTCGTCGAAGGCGTAGACGGCGTCCACCTCTCCGTCGCCGTCCCGGTCCTCGCGCTGCTGGTTCTTCTTGCCGTCCCGGTACTCGATGAAGGTGTCCTGCTTGCCGTCGCGGTTGGTGTCGGCGCCGCTGGAGAGCGGGGTGTCGCCGTCGTACTGGGTCACCACGTCCGGCTTGCCGTCGCCGTCCGTGTCTTCTTCCTCCAGGACCCGGATCCCGCGCTCGTAGCTGCGCACCAGGTCGAGCCGCCCGGTGCCGCGGGCGTCGATCTCCTCGCGCTCGCGGTCGCCGTTGGGCTCGAAGGTCGCGATGAAGTCGGGCCTGCCGTCGCCGTCCTGGTCGCGCACCTGCTTGCGCTCGCGACCTTTCTGATAGGTGGAGACGGTGTCGCGGCGGTCGTCGCCCGTGGTGTCGGCCTCGCGGCTCAGGATGAGTTCGTCCTGGTAGAAGGTGACGATCTCGGGCGTGCCGTCGGCGTCGGTGTCCTCTTCGACGCGGGACTTCACACCCCGCTCGTACAGGATCAGGATGTCGAGCTTGCCGTCGGCGGTGGTGTCCTGCTGCTCGCGGCGTTTGCTGCCGTCCGGGTTGAACTCGGCTCGCAGGTCCACCTTGCCGCCGCCCCGGCGTGCCTCCTCCACCAGGGCGATCTCGCCGTCCCGGTACTTCACCCAGCGGTCCGGCCGGCCGTCGAGGTCCGAGTCCTCCTCGAGCTCGGCGGGCTTGCCGTTCTCGAAGCGCAGCACCTTGTCCGGCGTACCGTCGTGGTCCGCGTCGTCGCGCTGCACTGAGGGGTCGGCGCCGCTGAACTCGATCCACTGGTTGCGCTTGCCGTCGCCGTTGGTGTCGGCCTCCTGGCGCGTGGGCCGGCCGTCCGGGCCGTAGGCGATCCAGATGTCGATGCGGCCGTCGTGGTTCGAGTCCTGCTCGGCGCTGGCGGGCTTGCCGTTCTGGTAGCGGACGATCTCGTCGTAGCTGCCGTCGCCGTTGGTGTCGCTCTGCTTCTCCTTGAGCTGCTCCTGGTCGTCGTAGAGCAGCACCACGGGCGGCTTCGCCGCAGCGGTGAAGGGCAGGGCGGCGAAGGCGAGCGCGGGAAGGAGTGCCGCGAGCCGGCTAGCGGCCACCACCCGTCCCAGTGCCGCCCAGCGGGTTTCGGAAGGTGCCGACGATCGGCGCGCCGGAGAGGCAGCGGACGCGATCGCCCATGGGCGGGAAGGGCGCGGCGCTGCGCAGGGCGTCGACGGCGCTGCGACCGAGACGCGGGTCGCCGCCCGGCACGAGCTCCACACCGTGGGCCGAGCCGGCGGCGTCGAGGCTGAAGCGGAGCCGGATCTGCTGGTTGGCGGGCACGTCCGGCGGCAGCACCCAGCGCGAGCGCATGCGACGGTGGATCACGTTCCAGTACTCCTGCACCTCGGGACGCTTGAAGCACTGGCCGAAGGTCACGCCAGCCTGGCCGCCCGCGCCGGTGCCGCCGCTGCCGTCCATCAGGCCCTCGCCCACGTTGGCGCGCACGTCGGCCAGGCGCGGGCCGGTCGCCGAGCCGAGGACGTCGCGGTTCGAATCGATGCCTTCCTGAACGGACGAGCCGTCGCCGAGCCTCACCGTACCCGTGCCGATGGTGTTCCCCACGCGGGCCACCTGGCGCGGACCTACCGAGGCGCCGACCGGAGCGTCCACCTCGATCGGGCCCTTGAGGGCCGGTCCGGAGGTCGCGCCCACGTCGACGCGGCCCTGCACCGCCTGGGGCGCGGCCGAACGCACTGCGGACACCTTCTCCACCGAGACGGCCCTGCGGCTTACCTGCCGGGGCGCTGCCACCTGGTTCACGGCATTCATCTCGATCTTCTGGGAGGCGACCTGGGGTGCGGCGCGGGCCACGACCCGCGGGTTCTCCACCTGGGGCTTCACGGCCTGGGCCTGGGGCTGGAAGACGCGGGAGCGGCGCTCCGCCAGCACCCGCCGCGCCGGCGCCGGATCGCTCTTCGCGGCCGGCGGCTCGTTCAGGATCCGCACCGGGATCAGCTTCTCCTTGATCTCCTCGGGCGCCAGCCAGCCGATGAGCAGGATGAGGCCCACCACGGAGGCGTGCACCAGCAGCGCGATCCCGGAGCTGATCCAGCGGCTGCGTTCGCTCTCTTCATCCGGGATCAGGATGCCGGGGAAGTCGATCGCAGCCGCACCCGCGCCAGCGGCCTGAGTATGGAGGGCAACCCCCACACGGGCGGTGCGCATGGGCGACCCGCGTCGCTGCCGCCGCCGCACGACGAGGTCTTCGCTGGACTCTCCGATCATCCTGTCCGCTCTCTCCCGCGTCGCTTTCGATCGGCTTCCCGTCGCCTGCGCAGCGCCTTCCGGCTCTTGCGCTTGCAGGCCTCGGGCCAATGCCCGGTCTTTGCGACGCTTCGACGACCCCGTCGAAATGACCCCGGTTCGACGCGGCATGGACCGGGGTTATTCGAACGCTTCGCCGCGCTAACGCCCCGTCCCAGGAACGAAAAACGTACGTGAGGGGGTCGAGGGTGTCAATGTTCTCAGCTACCCTGATGCGTTGCGCGCAAGACCGTTCGGAGCGTGCGGCATCCCGGGGAAGGGTCGAAGGGGCGAGAGGAGGCAGCCGTGGAAACCGGCGAGATTCTGGAGCTGATGCGGCAGGCCTGGCACACGACGATCCCGCTCGGGATCGCGTCGATCGTCTGCATGGGCATCGTGTTCGAGCGCTTCTGGCGCTACCGGGGAATGGACGCGCACACGAAGGCCCTGACCCGCGAGGTCGTGGACGCGCTCGTGCGCCGCGACGTGGCCACCGTGCGTTCGCTCTGCGAGCGGGCCGACTCACCGGCCGCCAACATCTTCCTCGACGGCCTGCGCTGGAAGAACATCGCGCTCGAGGACCTGGACCGCGTGCTGGCGACCTCGCGCCAGGAGTCGGTGCACGGCCTGCGACGCGGCCTGTGGATCCTCGGCACCGTGGGCTCCCTGGCCCCGTACGTCGGCCTCTTCGGCACCGTGATCGGCATCATCCGCGCCTTCCAGGCCATGGCGGCCGAGGGCGCGGGGGGCTTCGAGGTGGTAGCGGCCGGCATCTCCGAGGCACTGGTCGCCACGGCGGTGGGCCTGGCGGTGGCCATCACCGCGCTGCTCTTCTTCAACTACCTGTCCGTGCGCGTCACCAACATCGCCAACACGCTGGCGCGGGCGTGCGAGCGCTTCGTCCAGGCGCTGCTCTACGTGGAGTCGGCGGGCGGCACGGCCGCCCCCACGCCGGATGCGCCGACCCAGGAGGTGCCGGGTGCCCAGCCCCAGCATGCATAGCAGCGAGGATCTCGCCGACGACCAGATCATCGCCGAGATCAACATCACCCCGCTCACCGACGTCTTCCTGGTGCTTCTGATCATCTTCATGGTCACCACGTCCGTGATCTCGAGTCAGGGCAAGACGGTGGACCTGCCCGAGGCGGCGGTGGCGGACACGACCCCGAGCGGCGTCACGGTGACCGTCACCGAGCGCGGCGAGATCGAGGTAGACGGGCGCGTGGTCAGCAACGAGCAGCTCTCGGCAGTGCTGAAGGAGCGCCTCGATCAGGCGCGCGAGAAGCTGGTGATCCTGCGCGGCGACCGCAAGGTGCTGCTCGGCACGGCCGTCAACATCCTCGACGTCGCCCAGCAGGCCGGCGCCCGCGGCATCGCCCTCGCGACCAAGCCCACCTCCGGCAGCTGACAAAGGGGACGTTGGTTCAGAAGTTCAGAAACTTCCGCAGGAGAAGTTTCTGAACTTCTGAACCAACGTCCCCTAGGCGCTGCGTTGGCGGAGCCAGGCGATGGCGGCGGCCATCAGCAGCAGCTCCGGGATCAGCAGGCCCACGCCGTAGAACATGCGGAGGGACTCCTGCGGCGTCAGCGGCTGCTGGATCTCGGTCAGGATGTTCGGGCGCCGCGTGAGCCGCCCTTCGGCGCGCTGGGCCACCCAGTTCACGCTGTTCAGGATCAGGTCCAGGTTGAAGAGCGCGCGCAGGTGGCCGTTGCTCGCGAAGCGGCTGTCGCCGAAGACGACGACGCGCGCTTCGCGTTCGCCGCGGGGATAGCGGCCGGCGCTGGCCAGCGGGTGGCGGTCGTCCGGGGCGCCGTCGCGATCTTGGGGCGGCAGGCCGCGCGCAATCCGTTCGAAGTCGCGCGACAGCCAGGCGCGTGGGCTCGAGTGGACGAGCACCGAGAGCCGATCCTCGGGCTCCGGCTTGCGGGCGGCGCGCACCGGCCGCGCGCCCAGGAAGAAGGCCATGCGGTTCGCGTCCAGGGGCTTCGTGATCGGGTGGTCGCGGTCGTAGGCGTGGGCCAGGGGGTTCACGCCGGGCGCGCCGCCTTCGATCGGGCCCGACGCCGGGTCTACCACCACCGCGTCCGGCGTCTCGAAGCCCCAGCGCTCCAGCAGCGGCTCGAGGCCCGTCTCCCGGCCCGGCTCGAGCAGCGCCACCAGCCCGCCGCCGCCAGCGAGGTAGCCGTCCACGAGCGCCACGCTCTCCTCCCGCCAGGGTCGCTCCGGCGCGATCGCCAGCAGCGCCGCCGCGTCCTGTGGGATCGCGTCCGTCGCGGCCATCACCAGGTCGCGCACCCGGTAGCCCTCGGTCTGAAGGGCGGCGGCCAGCCCGGAGAAGCCGAGCGCGTCGCTGCGCAGCAGGTTGCCCTCGCCGGCGCCGCGTGCGTAGTACACCACGGTGCGCCGCTCGAGCGCGCGCAGGCGCTCGAGCGCCTCCCACACGGTGCCTTCGCTGGGCCGGCCGACGAGCTCCCAGCGGTCGTCCACCTCGAGCAGCACGCTGTTGGACGACGAGATGCCGAAGCGGTCGAGGTCCTCCAGAGCGTCGTCCAGCACGCGTTCGCGCACCTGGACGCGACCGCTGGTGGCGAAGGACTCGAGCAGCAGCCGCGTGCCGCGGATGCGCGGATCCTCCGCGTCGTAGTAGAGCGTCGCGACCAGGCCGTCCGGCAGCGCCGCCAGCGCGTCGCGGCTGGCCGGCGAGAGCTCGTGGCGCCGGTCGAGGGTCCAGTCCCAGCGCAGGTCCAGGCGCGCCGCGCCGCGCTCGAGTGCCACCGCCGCGGCGACCACGGCCACGAGCAGCGCGGCGCGCGTGGTCAGCATGCGGCGCGCCACCGGCGTGCCGCCCAGGCGACGCATGCGTCCCAGGGCGCGGACCGCATAGAGCGCCAGCGCCAGCCCCCCGAGCGCGACGTTCACCTGCCCGAAGCGCCCGAACTCGCCGGTGACGTAGTAGGAGCCCACGCCCGCGGCGATCGCGATGGCGCCGACGAGTCCGAGCTCCCGCACCTAGCGCACCCGCTCCAGGTCCAGGGACACGCGGGCCAGGCCGAAGCAGACGAGCGCCAGCGCGGCGAAGTAGGCCACGTCCGCGCCGATTACGAGCCCCTCGGCGAAGCCCCCGAAGCGCGGGTGGATCGAGATGGCGTCGAGCAGGGAGGCGAGCGACTCCCGGTCGCGCACGAACGCCGTGGCCCAGCTGAAGTCGTACACGACGAACGCCACCGCGTAGGCGGAGACGGCGGCCACGAGCTGGCTCGTGGTCCAGGCCGAGCAGACGAGCCCGATGGACGCGATTCCGATCCCCAGGGTGAAGAGGCCGACGTAGACGGCCACCAGGTGCTTCAGCCCGAGGCCGGCAGTCACGATCGAGGTGGCCGGGTACACGAAGCTCACCGCCAGCATGATCGCGACGAAGAGGTACGCCACCAGGAACTTGCCCGCGACGATCTGGTTGGGAGAGAGCTGGGTCGTCGCGAGCAGCTCGTCGGTGCCGCGGGCGCGCTCCTCGGAGAAGACCCGCATGGTCACCAGCGGCACGAGTCCGATGAACATCAGCGCCAGCTGCTCCATCACCGGCAGGAAGACCAGGGTGCGCAGGTTGATGTAGTCGGGGATGGTGTCGGTCTCGAAGCCGCCCATGGTGGTGCTCGCCCACACGAAGAGCGTTTGGTTGTAGACCCGCAGGTGGTCGAAGAAGACCAGCGCCGTGACGACGCCCACCATGGCGAGGGTCAGGTACGCCACGGGCGACGTGAACAGGACGGCCAGCTCCTTGCGGATGAGGGCGCGCAGCGGGATCACGGGGCGCCGTCCTCCCGGAAGAGGGCGAGCGGGTCGCCGCCGAGCACCTCCTCGGTGCGGCCCAGCGCCACGAGCCGTCCCGCTCGCAGCACGGCTACCCGCTGGGTCAGCTCGCGGGCTTCCGCCAGGTCGTGTGTGCAGAGCAGGACCGTGCGCTCGCCGCCGGCGGCGCCCAGCACCGCGCGGACCTCGCCCTGCTGGAGCGGGTCGAGTCCGCTGGAGGGCTCGTCCACGATCACGAGCGGCGGATCGTGCAGGAAGCCCTGGGCCAGGGAGACCCGCTGCTGGTAGCCCTTGGAGAGATTCCCCACCATGCGCCCGGCCACGTCGCGGAGGGAGAATCGCTCGAGGGTTCGCTCCACCGCCTCGTGCAGGACGTCGCCCGCCAGGCCGCGCACCCCGCCCGCGAAGCGCAGGAAGCCGCGCACCCGCAGCTCGGGGTAGATGCGCGAGGTCTCGGCCACGTAGCCGATGCGCGCGTGCACGGCTTGGGGCGCGCCCCCCGGCGAGAGTCCGTCGATCGTCACCTCGCCCGTGGTGGGAACCAGGTAGCCCGTCACGAGGCGGATGAAGGTGGTCTTGCCGGCGCCGTTCGCGCCGAGCAGCCCGAAAGCCTCGCCGGGCGCCACGTCCAGGGACAGGGCGTCGAGGGCCACGTGATCGCCGAAGCGCCGGGTGAGCTCCCGGGCCTGGATGCGGCACCCGCGCCGCTCGCGTGTCGGATCGTCTGTCGCCATGCTCCTCAGATGCTTGCCGTTCTCGCGGTCGCTCTCTACCCTGCGCCCGCCCATGACCGCGCGTACCGACTATCGCCCGTACAGCGGCTCCTGTCCGCGCTGCCTCGCCAGCCTGGGGCTCGCGTCGGTGGAGTCCCGCGGCGTCTGGTACTGCAGCCCGGCCTGCGCCAGCGGCGCCCCCGCCGAGCAGGCCAGCGCTTCCACCGTGGACGAGCGCTGGCTGACCAATCGCCCCCGGCGCTTCTATCGCACGCGCGCGCCCAAGGAGCTGCGGCGCTCCTCCGGCTAGCGCCCCTCATTCTATAGGCGCTCCGGCGCCTCCCGGTTACAGACGCTCCAGCACCTCGAAGTAATTCGGCCAGGACTTGGCCGCGCAGCCCGGGTCCCGGATCTCGACGCCGGGGAGCTTCAGGCCCGCCAACGCGAAGGCCATGGCCATGCGGTGGTCGTCGTAGGTGTCGATCTCCGCGCCGTGCAGCGGGCCGGGCTCGATGGCGAGGGAGTCCGCATCCGCGTGGGCGCCGCAGCCGAGCTTTCTCAGCTCCGTCTCCAGGGCCGCCAGGCGGTCCGTCTCCTTGAGGCGCATGTGGGCCACGTTCCGGATCCGGGTAGGCCCGTCGGCGAAGGCGGCCACTACGGCCAGGGCCACGGCCGCGTCGGGAAAGGCGTTCAGGTCCGCCTCCACGCCGCGGAGCCCGCCCACGGGGCCCGACACCTCGACCGCGTCGGCCTCGCGCACGACGCGGCAGCCCATCCGCTCCAGCACTTCGAGCAGCGCCACATCGGCCTGGCGCGAGTTGCCCGCCAGGCCCGGCACCCGCACGCGGCCGCCGGCGATGGCCGCGGCGCAGAGCGGGTAGACCGCCGCCGACGCGTCCGGCTCGACGGCGTAGCGGCGCCCCGTGTAGGTTGCGCCCGCCCGCACCTCCAGCACCCCCGGCGCCGACCACGCCGCCCGCGCGCCGAAGTCGCGCATCACGGCGAGTGTGACGTCCACGTAGCGACGCGAGACGAGCGCCCCGTCCATCAGCTCGAGACGCACGTCCTTGCGGGCGTAGGGCGCGACCAGCAGCAGGGAGGAGACGGTCTGGCTGGAGCGGCGCGCGTCGACGCTGGCGGTTCCGCCCTCGAGACTGCCCCCGCGCACGCGCACCGGCGGGCAGCCGTCCCGCCCGAGGATCTCGACCTGGGCGCCGAGACGCCCGAGCGCGTCGGCCACGTCGGCCACCGGCCGTTCCCGCAGCCGCGGCGTGCCGTCCACCAGCACGGTTCCGGGCACCAGGCTGGCCACCCCGATCAGGAAGCGCGCGGCCGTGCCCGAGGCGCGCACGTCGAGGGTCACCGTCGGTGCGCGCAGGCGCCCGCCGGTTCCCGCGACCCGCCAGGCGTCCGGACCCGCCGCGTCGTCGCGGACGATGCCGGCGCCGAGGGCCGCCAGGGCCACGCGCATGACGTCGATGTCCTGGCTGGCCTGGAGGCCTTCGAGCCGGCTCTCGCCCTCGGCCAGGGCCGCCACCAGCAGGGCGCGGTTCGAGATGCTCTTCGAGCCGGGGACGCGCACCTCGGCATCCAGGGGGCCGCGCGGCGCGACGGCAAGCAGATCGGGGAGCGCGCGTCCGTCGCTGGCCATGGCGCTGGCAGGCTAGCAACCTTGACGCCCCAGGGGCCGTCGGGCACACTTCTCTCCGCGTGCCCCTAGAGTGAAACCGATTTTATTCCAAGGGGTTAGAGCACCCCTGGCACGCGAGAGCCACAATGTTGAAGCGCCGACTCTTCACCCCGGGCCCGGTGCCCGTTCCCGAGCGCGTGCGCCTGGCCATGGCGCCGGAGATCATCCACCACCGGGCCCCGGACTTCATCCCCATCTTCCAGCACTGCAAGGAAGGCCTCCAGCGGATCTTCCAGACCGAGCAGCCCGTGCTGATCTTCGCGGCCTCGGGGACCGGGGCCATGAACGCCTCGGTCTCGAACCTGCTGTCGCCGGGCGACCACGCGCTGGTGGTGCGTGGCGGGAAGTTCGGCGAGCGCTGGCAGGAGATCTGCGACGCCTACTGCGTGCGCACCACCTGCATCGACGTCGAGTGGGGGCAGGCGGTGGATCCGGCGCGGGTGGGGGAGGCCCTGGACGCCAACCCGGACGTGAAGGCCGTCTACCTGACCGCCTCGGAGACCAGCACCTGCGTGCGCCACCCCGTGCGCGAGGTCGTGCAGGCCGTGCGCGCGCGGGAGGGCGAGCGGCTGGTGGTGGTGGACGGCATCACCGCCGTCGGCGTCTACGACATCCCCATGGACGCCTGGGACATCGACGCGCTGGTCTCCGGCAGCCAGAAGGCCTTCATGCTGCCGCCGGGGCTCGCGTTCCTGGGACTGTCGCCGCGCGCCTGGCGCTTCCAGGAGAGCGCGACCTGCCCGCGCTTCTACTTCGACGTCGCGGCCGAGCGCAGCGCGCTCGAGGGGGACCAGACCGCCTGGACGCCGGCGGTGTCGCTGCTGATGGGCCTCGAGGAGGCGCTGAAGATCATCCTCGACGAGCAGGGGCTCGAGGGCACCTGGCGGCGCACCGAGGCGCTGGCCCACGCCACCCGCGAGGCCATGCGCGCCCTCGGCTTGGAGCTCTACGCGCCCGACGCGCCGAGCCCGGCGGCGACCGCCGTCGTGGTGCCCGAGGGCATCGACGGGCCGGCGCTGCGGAAGCTCCTGAAGGACGAGCTCGGGTTCACGACCGCGGACGGGCAGGGGAAGGCCAAGGGCAAGATCTTCCGGCTGGCCCACCTCGGCTACTTCGACGCCTTCGACACGATCGCCGCGGTGGCGGCGGTGGAGATCGCGCTGGCGCGCCTCGGCTACGAGTTCAAGACCGGCGAAGGCGTACGCACCGCCGTCGAGCTGCTGCGCGACCACGCCTGAAGGAGCCCTCGTGGCCAAGGTCCTCGTGAGCGACAGCCTGGCCGAGCAGGGCCGAGAGATCCTCGAGCAGGCCCGGGGCCTGGAGGTCGACTACCGGCCGAACCTCTCGCCGGAAGAGCTGCTGGAGGCGATCCGCGACGCGGACGGCCTGGTGATCCGCAGCGGCACGAAGGTCACCGCCCAGGTGATCGAGGCCGCCGAGAAGCTCCGGGTGGTGGGCCGCGCCGGTATCGGCGTCGACAACGTGGACCTGGCGGCGGCCACGGCCCGCGGCATCGCGGTGGTGAACACGCCCGAGGGCAACAACGTCACCACCGCCGAGCACGCCATCGCGCTGCTGGTGTCGCTGGCGCGCCACGTGCCCCAGGCCAACGCTTCCATGAAGACCGGGAAGTGGGAGAAGAAGCGCTTCACGGGGATCGAGCTGTACAACCGCACCCTCGGCGTGATCGGCCTGGGCAACATCGGCCGCATCGTGGCCCTGCGCGGCCGGGGCCTCGGCATGAAGGTGATCGCCGCGGATCCCCACATTGCGCCCGAGGCGGCCCAGCGGCTGGACGTGGAGCTGGTCCCCTTGGACGAGCTCTTCGCCCGCGCCGACGCCATCACGGTCCACGTCCCGCGTACGCGCGAGACCACGGGGCTGATCGGACGCCAGGCGCTCACGAAGACGAAGCCCGGCGTGCTGATCGTGAACGCCGCCCGGGGCGGGATCATCGACGAGGAGGCGCTGCTCGAAGCGCTGGACGACGGCCGGGTGGCCGGCGCCGCCCTCGACGTCTTCGTTCAAGAGCCGCCGGCGGCCGACCACCCGCTGGTCGTACACCCGAACGTGATCTGCACGCCGCACCTGGGCGCCTCGACCGAGCAGGCCCAGGTGAACGTGGCCGTGGCCGTGGCGGAGCAGGTGCGGGACTTCTTGCTCGCCGGGCTGGTGCGCAACGCCGTCAACATGCCCTCGGTCTCGGCCGAGGTGCTGGAGCAGATCCGGCCCTACCTGACCCTCGCCGAGAAGCTCGGTCGCTTCCAGGGCCAGCTCTGCCCGGGGGCCATCGAGGAGATCGAGATCGAGTACGCGGGCGAGGTGGCCGACCTGCGCGTGGCGCCCATCACGGTGGCCGTCCTGAAGGGCCTGCTCGAATCCGTGAGCGACCACGTCAACATGGTGAACGCGCCCGTACTGGCCCAGCAGCGCGGCATCAAGGTGGTGGAGTCCAAGACCACCCGCGCCAGCGACTTCGCCAGCGCCATCACGACGCGCGTGCGGGGCTGCGTGGACCGCCTTGTCGCGGGGGCCATCTTCCACGGCGACCAGCCGCGGATCGTGCGCGTGGACGACTTCATGCTGGAAGCGATCCCGGAAGGGCCCACCCTCCTGATCCACAACCACGACCGGCCGGGCGTGGTGGGCACGGTGGGTTCGGCGCTCGGCGAGGAGGGTCTGAACATCTCGCGCATGCAGCTGGCGCTGGTACGCGAGCGGGGCGAGGCCTGCATGCTGGTCAACATCGACAACGCCCCGACGGAAGAGGTCCTCGAGCGCCTGCGCTCGCTCCCCAACATGATCGCCGTGCAGCTGGTGGAGCTGTAACCGGTACCGCCTAGCGGCTCTGGCGGCGGCTCATCTCCTCGGTGTCCGAGATCATCTCCGGATTGCTCGGCGCGCTGGCCCGCCCGTAGACGGGCTCCTCCCGAGCACAGCCGCCCAGCGGCAGCGCCCCGAGGGCCAGCAGGCCGGCCAGGGCGAGGCCGGCGGCGTGGACCTGCGTCTTCGTCCGATTCGCGGGGTACATCGGGGGTCCCTCCTCGGACTCGGCGCGAGTCCGGGGAAAGCTTGACACATCCGGAGCGCGTCGCCCGTGGTGGTTGCCCACTCTGTCTCCATGTCTCGGCGTCTCGGCGCTGGGACGCTGGGAGTAGGGGGCGACTCTCTCGAGCCGCCCCCGCCGGCCGGAAGAGCCCGCCAGGGCGCCGTCCAGGGGGGTGACCGCTGAACCGTCTTCCACCGACCCCAGTCGTCTCGGTCGTTCGGGCAGTCGTCAAAGGCGACGTGACGCCCTGGAGCCTATGCGAACAAAAAGCGAAAGTCAAGCCAAGCGATCAGGTCTCGAGCTCGAGGCGCGGGAAGAGGGGCTCCGGCTTCGGCACGCGGCTGCCATCGCCCAGGGCCTCGCCCACCTTGGCTGCCAGCTCCGGCAGGAAGGGCTCGAGCTCGTCGGTCACGGCGCGGACCGCGGCGAAGAGGGCCGCCAGCACTCCGTCCAGGGCGGCGGGCGCGGCGCCGTCGCGCTCCGCCTTGGCCAGCTCCCAGGGCTTGGTCGCGTCCACCAGCCGGTTGGCCTCGTCCACCACGCGCCAGAGCTCGCCGGTGGCGGCGCGAAAGTCGAAGCGTGCCAGGGCCTCGTCGATCGCCGCCGCGACCCCGTCCCGCACCCCGCGCAGCGCCTCGGCCTGCGCGGGCCACTCCGCTTCCGGCACGGCGCCGTCCCGGTAGCGGTGGATCATGGAGAACGTGCGGTTCGCCAGGTTGCCGAGGCCGTTGGCCAGGTCCTGGTTGGCGCGTTCCACGAGCCGTGCCAGGGAGAAGTCCGCCTCGCCCAGGGTGGGGACGTCGCGCAGCAGCCACCAGCGCAGCGCGTCCTGCCCGAACCGCTCCACCAGCGCCTTCGGGTCGATCACGTTGCCGAGCGACTTGCTGATCTTGCCGCCCTCGACCGTGAGGTAGTCGTGCACCGCGACGGTGGAGGGCAGGGGCTCCTGGGCGGAGAGCAGCATGGCCGGCCAGTAGACCGCGTGGAAGCGCAGGATGCCCTTGCCGATCACGTGGATGCGCTCGTCGGCTCCGAGCCACCAGTGGTCGTAGAGCGCCCGGTCGCCGCCGTAGTCGAGGGCCGTGATGTAGTTGCCGAGGGCGTCGAACCAGACGTAGATCACCTGGCTCGGGTCGCCCGGCACCGGAATGCCCCAGTTGTGGGCGCGCTCGGCGTCGCGCGAGACGCTGAAGTCCTGGAGCCCCTGCTGGATGAAGCCCAGCACCTCGTTGCGGCGCTGGCGCGGCTCGATCCTCAGCTCGCCGGACTCGATCAATTCCAGCAGGCGATCCTGGTAGCGGGAGAGCCGGAAGAACCAGTTCTCCTCGGACACCCGCTCTGGCGCGGTCTTGTGCTCGGGGCAGACGCCGTCGGTCAGCTCCGATTCCTCGTAGAACTGCTCGCAGCCCACGCAGTAGAGGCCCTCGTAGTGGCGCTGATAGAGATCGCCGGCCTGGGCACAGCGCTGCCACAGGCGCTCGACGCCCGGACGGTGGCGCGGGTCCGACGCGGTCTGGATGAAGTCGTCGTAGCAGAGCCCGAGGGTGGTGCGCAGCCCCTTGAAGTGCTCGGCGTTCGTCGCCACGAAGGCGGCGGGCTCCATGCCCGCGGCGGTCGCCGCCTGCACGTTCTTCAGCGCGTTGTCGTCGGTGCCGGTCAGGAAGCGCAGATCCTGCCCGCGCAGACGGCGGTGGCGCGCCAGGGCGTCGGTCTGCACGTACTCGAGCGCGTGCCCCAGGTGCGGGGCCGCGTTCACGTAGGCGATGGCGGTGGTGATGTAGACGCGTCCCGCGGCCAGCGGTGATCCCCCCTCGCTGCGAGCGGGGAGGGTACCCCCGCGTGGCGCCGCTCGCCCATCCGGCTCGGTCGCGCTGCTTCAGCGCGGCGTGGCGTCCGGGAGGCCGCCGTCCACGGGCAGGGTCGCGCCCGTGGTGGGCGTGCGCCGCGAGAGGAAGAAGAGCACCGCCTCGGCCACGTGGTCGGCGGTGATGCGGGCCTTCAGGAGGTTGCGGCTGCGGTAGTAGTCCTCGAGCCCCGCAGCGTCCAGGCCGCGTGCCTTCATGCGGTCCGGCCCCACCTCCGCCCACAGGCCCGAGCGCCGCTCGCCGTGGGAGAAGACCGCGTCCGGCGCCACCATGTTGACCCGCACGTCCTGGTCGGCCAGCTCGAGGCTGGCGATGCGCGCGAGCTGGTGCGCGGCCGCCTTGGTGGCGCTGTAGGCGCCGAAGCGCGCGCCCGGCGCGAACACGTTCTTGGTCGAGACGAGGACGACGTCGCCACCCGTCGCCTGGCGGCGGAGATGCCGGCCCGCTTCGGCCAGCAGCTGGAGCGTGCCGTCCACGTTCACGCGCTCGAGCTGGCGGAAGCGCTCCACGTCCAGCTCCTCCAGGCCCGCCACGTGGGCGAGACCCGCGTTGATCACGACGGCGTCCACGCCCCCCCAGCTGCGGCTCACGGCGGCGAAGCCGGCGGCGACGGACGCGGCGTCGGTCACGTCCAGGGGGACGCCGATGGCGCGGTCGGGGAAACGCGCGTCGAGCTCCGAGGCGAGGGCGTCGAGTGCGGGGCCGGGCAGGTCGGTGACGGCGACGTGGGCCCCCTGCTCGAGCAGGCGGCCGCAGATGCCGGAGCCGATGGCACCGGCGGCGCCCGTCACCAGCGCAACCTGGCCCGCGAGCAGCGGCTCCGTCCGATCCAGCTTCGCCTGCTGCTGCGTGCGGTACTCCATCTCGAAGAGCTGCGCTTCGTCGAGCCCCTCGTAGGCCGCGCCCATGGCCGCGATGCGCGTCTTGGCCGCCACGGTCTGGGCGGTGATGTCCCGGGCGATGCGCGCGGCGCGCGCGTCCCGACCGGCGCACAGGGCTCCCAGGCCGGGCAGGAAGAGCACCCGCGGGAGCGCGTCGAACGGCTCCACGCCGGCCGGGAGCCGCGAGGCGTTGCGCGTCAGGTACGCCTCGTACTCCGCGCGGTAGTCGCCCAGCGCCTGCTCGAGCTGGGTACGCAGGTGCGTGTCGTCCTCCCAGTCGGGCGCATCGATCCAGGCGGGAAGGGGCTTGGTGCGGATCAGGTGGTCCGCGGTGAGGGGAGGGGAGAGCGCCAGGCTGCGCGCGCCCTCGGCGTCGACGAAGTCGAGGACCGCGCGGTCCACCAGCGGACGCAGCACCATGCGCCGGTGCGGCCGGTCCGGGTCCCCCGTCGGGGCCGCCAGCAGACCGCGCGCCAGCGGCGCCACGCGTGCCAGCCGCGACTCCGCCTCTTCCAGCGAAGTGTGTCGGGCCGGCTGCGGCGGGCGCCCCGCGTGGGCGTCGAGATAGGCCTCCGCCCGCGACACCAGCGCGATCATGAGCTCGTAGGAGTCTCGCGCGCGGTCTCCCCAGGTCACGATGCCGTGGTGCAGCCACACCATGGCGCGCGCCTCGGGGTGGCGGGCGCAGGCCTCGGCCACCTGCTTGGCCAGGCGGAAGCCGGCGGCCACATAGGGCAGCACGAGGACGTCGTCGCCCAGGGCCTTGCGCACGTGGGCCTCGCCGTCGGGCTGGTTGCAGAGGGCCAGCACCGCGTCCGCGTGGGTGTGATCCACGTAGCGCCCGGGCACGACCGCGTGCACCGGCGCCTCGATGGAGGGCGTCGGCGCGCGAGGGTCGAAGAGCTGCCGGCGCAGCTCGTCCAGCATCGCCTCGTCCGAGAGCGCGTCGAGCTCGCACAGGCGGCGCAGGGGAGCGAGCGCGACGGCCACGTGGCCTTCGGGCCCGATCGTGGCCAGGTCGTGTCCCGACGCCTTCACGAAGAGCGCTTCCAGGGGCTCCCCGAAGACATCGTGCGCCCGGCCCTTGAGCGAGGTGTTGCCCCCGCCGTGGAGGACGAGCGCGGGCTCGGCGCCGACGAGACGGCTCGCGTACGCGCGCAGCGCGAGGTCGGGGTCGACGCCCGGGTAGTTCGCGACGAACGCCTCGGCGTCGGCTTCGACCCAGCGGCTCTCCATCGCGGGCTACGCCTTCCCGGCGGCCGCCGCTACGGCCTCGAGCATGGCCTTGGCGTTGTCCGCGGGCGCCTTGCCGTCGAAGACGGCGCTCCCGGTGACGATCACGTCGGGGCCGAGCCCCACTACGTCGCCCACGTTCTGGCGCGTGATGCCGCCGTCCACGCCGAGCAGGATCTCGCGCCCCGCGGCCTCGATCATGCGCCGCGCCCGCTCGAGGCGCCGCGGAGTCGCCGTCGCGAAGCTCTGGCCGCCCCAGCCGGGGTTCACCGCCAGCAGCAGGATCAGCTCCAGCTCGTCGAGCAGCGGCTCCAGGGTCTCCAGCGGGGTTCCCGGGTTGAGCGCCACCCCGCGCACGATCCCGCGCTCGGGGTCGTTGGCGTTGGGCAGGCTCCCCAGCTCCTGGAGCACCCGATGCACGTGCTCGCCGGACTCGGCGTGGATGGTGACGACGTCCGCCCCGGCCGCCACGTAGTCGCGCACCTTGGTCCGGGGCTCCACGATCATCAGGTGCACGTCCTTCACCAGCGAGGTGCGCACCGCCTTCACGACCGGCGGTCCCAGGGTGGTCATGGGGCAGAAGCAGCCGTCCATCACGTCGAAGTGCACCAGGCGCACGCCGGTCGACTCGAGCAGGCGCATCTCGTCGGCCAGGTGTCCCAGGTCGGCGGTGAGCATGCCGACGCTCAGGGTGGGGGCCGCGTCGCGGATGCTGCGGAAGAGGGGCGAGACCATTCGAGCCGCTGCCTAGCCGGGGGAGCGCTCGCTCTTCAGCGTGCGGAAGAACTCGTAGGCCTCGGCGGGCTTGAAGCCCTCGTGGACCACCTTGCGCACGGCCTGGATCATCGCCGACGGATGCTCCGACTGGAAGATGTTGCGCCCCATGTCCACGCCGGCCGCGCCCTGCTGGACGGCGTTGTACGCCAGCTCGAGGGCCTCCGGCTCGGGCAGCTTCTTGCCGCCGGCGATCACGATCGGGACTGGGCAGCTCGCGGTGACGGTCTCGAAGCCCTCGTCCACGTAGTAGGTCTTGACGTAGGTGGCGCCCAGCTCGGCGCAGATGCGGGTGGCGAGGCGCATGTACTGGGCGTCGCGCGCCATGTCCTTCCCCACGGCCGTCACGGCCAGGGTGGCGACCCCGTGGCGGTTCCCCAGGTCGACGAGCCGGGTCATGTTGTGGACGGACTTCGTCTCGTTCTCGCCGCCGATGAAGACCTGCACCGCCATGGCCGCCGCGTTGAGCCGCATGGCTTCGTCGATGCTGAGCGCGATCTCCTCGTCCGAGAGCTCCTTCAGGATGCTCGGGCCGCCGCTGGCGCGCAGCACGATCCCGCCGGTGTAAGTGGGCGGGATGCTGGTGCGCAGGATGCCCCGGGTCAGCATCAGGGTGTCGGCGTGATCGATCAGCGGGACGATGTCCAGGTCGATCCGCTCGAGACCGCTGGTGGGACCGAGGAAGTAGCCGTGGTCGAAGGCCAGCATCACGGTGCGCCCCGAGCGCGGGTCGAAGATGTTGGCCAGCCGATTCTTCATGCCCCAGTCGAGATTGTTCGACCCCTTCAGGAAGAAGGGCTCGTTCGGCGCGGGTACGTCCGCCTGGTAGTTCTTCGCGCTCTTGGTGTCCGCGTCGGCCATCGTCCTGGCTCCCGGGCTGGCTGCCCGCTGGGATCCCAGACTCTATCGGCGCCCCCAATTCCCGTCAAAGCGCGTGCCGGCTACGCTGGGGCGGGAGGTCGCGAGTGGCCCACGTGATCGTCGTGGGAGGCGGGCCCGCCGGCGCGAGCCTCGCCTTCCTGCTGGCCGACCGGGGCGTGGAGGTGACGCTCCTCGAGCGCCAGCGCGACTTCGCGCGCGAGTTCCGTGGCGAGGTGCTGCTTCCGACGGGCATCGCCGCACTGGAGGAGATGGGCCTCGCCGGCGTGCTGGCGGCGGTGCCACGCTCCGAGCCGCGGGTGCTGGAGGCGTACCTGAACCGGCAGCGCCTCGTGCGGATCGAGGGCGAGCCGGACTTCTTCGACGGCCGCATGCCCGCCGCGTTCTCCCAGCCGGCCCTGCTCGAGGGAATCGTCGCGGAGGCGGCGAAGCGGCCCGCGTTCCGCTTCCTGCGCGGTGCCACCGCGCGCGGGCTGCTGCACGAGGGCGGGCGCGCCGTCGGCGTGCGCGTCTACAGCGAGGAGCGCGAGATCGAGCTGCATGCGGACTTGGTGGTGGGTACCGACGGCCGCGGCTCGCTGGTGCGCGCGCGCGGCGGTTTCGAGGCGAGGGCCCAGGACCTTCCGATGGACATCGTGTGGTGCAAGGTGCCGTCGCTCGACGCGATCCCGGGTGTACGCGTCTACCTGGGCCGCGGCCACCTGCTGATCGCCTACCGCAGCTGGGACGATCGCACCCAGGTGGCCTGGGCGATCCTGAAGGGGACCTTCGGCGAGCTGCGGCGGCAAGGGATCGAGCGCTGGCTGGAGGACATGGCCGAGCACGTGACCCCCGACCTGGGCGAGCACCTGCGCGCCTCCGTGGGGAACCTGGAGCATCCCTTCCTGCTCGACTGCCGGGCGGATCGGGTCACGCGCTGGAGCGTGCCCGGAGCGCTGCTCCTCGGGGACGCGGCCCACGTGATGTCGCCCGTCGGTGCGCAGGGACTGAACATCGCGCTCCGCGACGTCGTGGTGGCGGCCAACGAGCTGGTGCCCGTGCTGCGCGAGGGGGCCGCTCCCGACGCCGTCGACGCCGCCGGCGCCCGGGTCGAGGCGGCGCGGCTGCCCGAGATCGTCCCGATCCAGCGCCGTCAGGCGCTCCCGCCGCGCGTCGTGCTCCAGCGCGCCTGGTGGGGCGGGCCCGCGCGTCGCCTGCTGGCGCGCTTCCTCGTCACGTCTCTTGGGCAGCGTCTCGTCATGGCGAACGCGAGGCCCTTCCTCCAGGGCATCGGCGACGTGCGCCTGCGCGTCTGACCCGGACTGCGCCGCGGCGCGCCCCGCTCCGGGGATTCCCCGGTGAGGGATTCCGGACACGGTCGCCTCTCCCGCCGCGATGCGATATGGAAATCCGCGGTTGGACGGGAGTGCCGGGTATGCGTTGAGCCGAATCTACGATCGCCTGCGCAAGGCGGTGTCGCCGATCGCCGCCGGAGAGCCGCAGCGGCCCTGCCGGGTCGTCACCGTGACCAGCAACAAGGGAGGGGTCGGCAAGACCACGATCGCGACCAACCTCGCGATCTACCTGCGCGCCTTGCGCGAAGACGAGCCCGTCCTGGTGTTCGGACTCGACGACCAGCCGCTCGTCGACCGCATGTTCGCGTTCGAACCCGCGCCTCCCAAGGAAGACCTGCTCGGCGCCCTGCGGGCGGGGAGCCTCTCCTCGGCCGTGAACCTGGGCCAGTACGGCGTCCACTACGTGGCCTCGAGCGCCGAAATCGCGGAGCTCAAGCGGGAGATCGATCGGCCCTCCCACCTGCAAGAGGTCCTGGCGCGCAGCGGCTGGCGCGGGACCGTCATCATCGACACCAAGAGCGACCTGGAGATCCTGACCCGCAACGCGATTGCGGCGAGCGACCTCGCGATCGTCGTCGTGAGCGACCAGGCCTCGCTGGCCGAGGCTCGCAAGGTCTTCGAGCTGCTCGACGCCTGGGGCCTGCCGCGCACTCGCGCGCGGATCCTGCTCTCGATGGTGGATCTGCGGATCAAGTATCGGGAGGCCGAGGCGCAGGACGTGCTGAGCCTGCTGCTCTCGGAGATCCGCGCCCTGGAGTATCCGCTCTTCGAGACGTTCGTCTCGCGCAGCCCGAAGATCGAGGCGCTCTACACCAACCCCGAAGGCCGGGCGCACTCGATCCTCCACCAGGCGCCGGGCTCGCTCATCCACGAGCAGATGCGCCACCTGGCCGACGACGTGGCGCGGACGCTCTCCCAGCTGCCGCCGCCTCCGGTGCGCGCCGACGCGGCACCGGCTCCCGCCGTCTGGCTGCGCGGCCTGACGCTCCAGGCCCGCGCTGCGATCCCCGTGGAGCGCCTGCGCATCGACGCGTTCCCGTTCCGGATCGGCCGATTGGACCCCGACGTCCGCAACGATCTCGAGATCCCCGACGAGCTGCCCTGGCAGGTCTCCCGGCGCCACGTGGAGATCGTCGAACGCGACGGACGCATCGGCGTCCTCGATCTGGGGAGCCGGCTCGGCTGCCTGGTCGACGGCCGCCGGCTGCCTGGGCCGGACGCGCGCCAGGGCCTCGTGTTCTTCCCGGCCTCGGGCGGCACGCTCGTCCTGGGAGGCGAGGGATCACCCTACCGGTACGAGGTGGTGATCGAGCGCTGACCGACGCGGGCCGGTCTCGTGGACCAGGTGGCCATCGGCCTCGGCGCTTGGCAGTGCCCCTCTGAGCCCCCCGGCCATCGATCGTTTCCCCCAGATCTTCAGCGATTTTTCTACCAGCGTCCCGACGCTGAAGGGTAAGATCGATGGGGTCTTGACCACTCTCGGCACTCGTCGCCTGCCGGAGCTACTGGCCGTGGCGTCCGGCGGATTGTGGGGGCTCGCCTTCCCACCGCTGTCCTGGTGGCCCGTCGCCTGGGTCGCGCTCGCGCCCCTGTTCTGGGCGCTCGGCCGCGTGTCGCCGGCCCGCGGCGCCCTGTGTGGCGGCGCCTGGGCCGCGGCGGCGACGCTCTCGGTGGCCTGGTGGTTCCCGGCGACGCTCGCGGGCTTCTTTGGCGGCGACGCGCTCTGGGGCTGGCTGGGCCTGCTCGCGCTGGCCCTCGTCGACGCGGCGCCCTACGCGCTGTTCGGCTCGTGGTTGGCCTTCCAGGCGCGGCGCGGGCCGGTCTCGCCCTTCGTGGCGGGAGCGGGCTTCACCGCGGCGGAGTTCGTGCGCGCCTCCGGCTGGATCGCCAATCCCTTCGCGCTCGCCGCCATCACCCAGGTCGGCTCGCCCTTCGCACAGGTCGCCGATCTGGTCGGTCCGTTCGGCGTCGGCTGGCTCCTCGCTACCGGGAACGCCGTGTTCGCCGGAGTCGCCTCGGGGGCCCTCGCGGGTCGTTGGCCCCGGCGCGAGCGCCTCGCCTTCGCCGCGCTGGCGGTCGTCGCGCTCGCCTATGCGGGCGTCCGGCTCTCCGGACCGCTTTCGCCGGGGGAGAGCCTGCGCGTCGCACTGGTGCAGCCGGGTCTCGCGCCGGAGCTCCGCCATCAGCCCGCCCGCCGCATCGCCAACCTGGAGCGCCAGCTCGCGCTCACGCGCAGCGCCTCCGCCGACACGGAGCTCGTCTTCTGGCCGGAGTACGCCGTCGACTTCTATCTGCGTGAGTCCTCCGCGGCGCGCGATCGACTGCTGGGCGAGACGCGCGATCTCGAATTCGAGCTCGTCGTGGGGGCGCCCCACTACCGGCTGGCGTCCCCGGAGCCCGACTACTACACCAGTGTCTTCGTCCTGAGCCGGGGCGAGGTCGCCGCGCGCTACGACAAGATGCACCTGGTTCCCTTCGCGGAGTCGGCACCGCTGGGCGAGCGCTTCGCCGGGGAGCGGGCCCGCTACCGCAGCGGCAGCGACCCGCGCGTGTTGCCCACCCGCCGCGCCCTGCTGGGCGCCTTCCTGTGCGCCGAGGCGCTCTTCCCCGATGTGGCGCGCAACTTGGCGCGCGGCGGGGCGACGCTGCTGGTGAACCCCTCGAACGACGGCTGGTACGCTCACCGCGCCGCGGCCCTGCACGTGGTGCAGGCGGCGGCGTTGCGGGCCATCGAGAACCGCCGGACCGTCGTGCGTCCGGCCGCCGCCGGTCCGTCGGCCGTGATCGAGCCTACCGGTCGCGTCCACCTGCTCGGAACGCCCGGCCAGGCGGCCGCGCTAGCAGCGACGGTGAGGACCTCTCGCGTCACGACGTTGTACCAACGGGTGGGGGATCTGGCGGGCTGGTTGGCGCTCGGCGTCGTCGCGGCGTCCCTCGCACTTCCAGTCCGTATCGGAGGAGGAACACGATGATGAGAAAGCAGCTGTCGATTGCACTTCCGGTGGCTCTGGGGGCCGCCCTCGTCGCCTTCGCACCCGCCTTCGCGGGATCGCCGGGGCCGAGCGCGCGCTTCGGGCTGCTCCCCCTCGGCATGTGCGAGGCGGACCCGCAGCGCGCCTGCCTGGACGAGTTCGATTGCGAGGACGCGAGCGGAGAGCCCGGCGTCTGCACGACCGTGCTCTCGGACGTCGCCATCAAGGGCGTCCTCACGCTGATCGCCGACAAGGACACGGGCCGCGTCGAGGACACCTCGGCCATCCCCCTCGAGAAGGACGCCGCGGGCAACACGGTGCCGCAGGACTTCTCGGGCACGACACTCACGCTGATGCTCGAGTTCACCCGCGACGGCAAGACCACCGTGATCGCGGAGTCGTACCGGGACCTCGGCAACTCCAGCATCCTCGGCATCGACTGTGTCGGCTTCTGCTTCCCGACCTGGCGCGAGCCGGCCGTCGAGAGCCGCATCGGGCTCTCTGGCACCGGTGGCGCTGGGGGTGGTGCCGGCGGCGGCGGCGGCGGCGGCGGTGGCGCCGGTGGTGGTGGCGGCGGCGGCCAGCAGGCAGGCGCCTCGCAGATCCGCATCCGCTGGACGACGCTGCCTCCCGCGGCCGAGGCCACGCTCATCGACGCCCTGGGGCTGCCTCCGGGCTCGACCCCCTTCCTCGAGATGGTCGGTGAGAAGGACATCTTCGACCACTCGGCGGAGGACGACGTGACGGCGACGGTGCACCGGCTCAAGGTGACCATCCGCACCATCCTTTCGGACTCCTGAGGCGACGCCAGGCGATGGGCCTGCTGCGAAGCCGGGACGCGCTGCTGCTCTGGACCCTGCTCGGGGTCTGGGGCGTGTGCTTCCTGTTGCACCTGAGCGTGCTCCTGGGGGGCGGGCTGGCGTGGATCCCCTTCCACGTGGAGGCGGCGGCGGGGCCCGAAGCGGGGCCGCGGGTGCGGAGCTTCTGGAGTGCCGTGGAGGCGGACCGCTCGAGCCTGCGCGTGGGCGACGAGCTGGTCGAGGTCGGTGGCCGGTCCCTGGCCGGAGTGGGGAAGGCGGCCTTCGTGGCCGACGTGTACGGGACCCTCGACGCTGGCGCGGCGGGCAGCGCGCCGAGCGTCGAGGTCCGCTACCGGCGGGAGGGCGCCGAGGCGCAGGCGCGGATCGAGCTGCTGCCGGTGCGCTGGCCCTGGCGCGCCACGCTGCTCTCCCTGTGCTTCGCCGCCACGGGCGCGCTCGCGTTCGTGCGCTCGCGGGGGCTGCGCGCGGCTCGGCTCTTCTTCGTGGGCATGATCGGCTACGCGCTGCACTGGACCTATTTCTTCGGCGGCTCGCGGCTCCAGACCTACGCCGCCATCGTGGTGTTCGCCGGGGGACTGGCGGTCACGATTCCATTCGTGCTGCGTACCCTGCTCGTCTTTCCCGCGGAGACCGCGCGGGAGGGCCGCTTCTGGCGCATCGCGCCGGCGGTCTTCCTGGTGCTGGGACCGGCGGCCTCGTCGTGGGCCTTCGGTCTTCCGTTTCCCTCCGAGTGGGGCCTGCCGTTGAACCTGCTGGCCTCGATCGGGTCGATCGCCTGTGGGGGCGTCCTGCTGGTGGCGAACTTCCGCGCCTCCCGGGCGACGGGGAAGCGGCAGATCAAGTGGGTCGTGCTCGGCTTCTACGTCGGGCTGGTCCCGGCCCTGCTGGCGGGTCTGGTCACCCTGGTCCGGCCCGAGTTCTGGTGGCTCTACGAGCTCAGCCTGCTGGCCGTCGTGCTGGTGCCGATCTCCATCTGGATCGCACTCAGCTACGACAACCTCTTCGACGTGAACGGCCTGATCACCCGAGCCACCAGCTTCACGCTGCTATCCATCGCGTTGATCGGAGCCACGCTCTTCGCGATCCCCCGTGCCGCGGACTCGCTGGAAGCCGTCCTCGACCCTACCATCGCCCAGGCGACACTCTCGCTGCTGGCCGCCGGCCTGCTGCTGTTCACACGCTCGACCATCGAGCCGCGTCTGGCGGATCTGCTCTTCGTGGAGCGCCGTGCCTTCGAGCGCGGCGTGCGCGAGCTCTGGTCCGAGATGAGCCGTTGCGAGAAGCCCGCCGACCTCTTCGACCATCTGGGCAGACGGCTGCGCCAGCTGCTCGACCCGGTCTGCACCACCATCTACGCGCCGGCGGACGCGGTGCTGGCGCCGGTCTTCGCCGACGGGCCCGCGTTCGCACCGGCCTTCGCCCTGGAATCGCCCCTGGTCCAGACCCTCGAGCTCTTCGCGGGACCGCTCTCCAGCCGTCGCTTGCGGCGGCGCGGGGTGGCCTCCCTGGGCGAGGCGGAGGCCGCTGCGCTCGATGCCATGGGGGTCGAGATGCTGGTTCCCGTGCTCTCGGACGGTCAGATCGGCGCGCTGATCTGCCTGGGCGAGAAGCGCTCCGGGGACGTCTTCACGGACACCGAGGTGGTCCTGCTGGGTACCGTCGCAGACCACGCCGCCCTGCAGCTCCAGCGCTTCGACCAGGACCAGCTGGTGCGCGACGAGCGGGAGATGATGGACCGGATGCGCAAGTTCGTGCCGGGCGCCGTGCGCGAGCAGCTCGAGCGCGGCGTGGATCTCGAGCCCGGCTCCCGCGAGGTGACGGTGCTGTTCGCCGACATCCAGGGCTACACCCGCTTCTCCGAGGCGCGGCAGCCCGGCGAGATCTTCTCGACCATCAGCGACTACACCGCGCGGGTGAGCGAGCTGGTGCGCGCCGAAGGGGGAGCCGTGGTGGACTTCAGCGGCGACGGGCTGATGGCGGTCTTCGGCGCGTCGGGTCCCCTCGCCGACAAGGAGCGCGCGGCCCTGCGCGCCGCCCGGCGGATCGGACCGGCGGTGCGGCAGCTGGGGAGACGCGCCGGGGGCGAAGGCGGCCTCGAAGTGGGTGTCGGCGTCGCGACCGGGGAGGGCTTCGTCGGCACGATTCGCTCCATCGATCGGGACATCTGGTGTGTGCTCGGGAACACCACGAACCTGGCCGCGCGCCTCGAAGGACTCACACGCGATCTCGCTGCGCAGATCGTCATCGACGAGACTACCGCTGCCCGCTGTCGCGGCGAGATCGACGACTTTCAGAGCCTCGGACCCCGTCCGGTCCGTGGCCGGAGCGCACCCATCGAGCTGCACGTCCTGGCGCGGGAGCGCGCCCGCGGCGACGAGCCATTCCAAGGAGGACCGTGACGTGAAGATGCGAACCGTGGCCCTGGTGACGACGGTGCTCCTCGCCTTCGGGTTCGGGGGGGCCGGCTTCGAGCGAGAGCCCAACGACGAGTCACAGCACGCGACGCGCGTCGTACCGCGGCCGGCAGGCGACGGCCGTGGCGCGGGCGTCTGGGGCCGGATCGCGCCCGGCGACGTGGATTTCTTCGAGTTGTGGGCCCGCGCTGGCGACGTGCTCGCGGTATCGCTGTTTGCGCGCGACGCCGGGGAATTCGACGATCCGGTGATCGGGATCTTCGCTCCGGGGGAGGACGGACCGCGCAGCGTCAACGACGACGGCGGCTCCGGGTTCCTCTCGCGCATCGCCGTACCCGTCGATCGCTCGGGCCGCTGGAAGGTGGCGGTGAGCGGCTTCGGCGACGACGCGTTCGACGGCAGCACGCACGAGGAGGCGTTCCGCTATTTCCTCGAGCTGGCGCTGGTCCGGGACGTCGCTCGGGTGGGCGAGGGGGAAGGGCGCAACGACGAGCCGGCCACCGCACCGCGCCTGCCGGGCCTTCGAGGCATCCGGTCGTTCTCGATCGTGAGCGGACGCCTCACGCCGGGAGACATCGACTACTTCCGCCTGCCCAGGAGGGGAGGCGGCTTCGTCAGCGTATCCCTCTTCGATCGGGCCGGCGGCGAGTTCAACGACTCCGTGGTCCGCCTCCTCGACCCCGAGGGCGAGCCCCTCGGCGAAGACGATGACAGCGGGCCGGGATTCCTCTCCAACCTGGTGATCGAGCTATCCGGGTGCGAGCACGCCGTGCTCGCAGTGGACGGATTCGATCCGGACCCGGACGACGAAGCGCCCCACGGCGAGGAGTTCGACTACGATCTCGTGCTGACGACGCTGGGCGGCCCGGGCGCCGCAGGCCATCGTCCTTGGCGCATGCTGCGCTGCAAGGCTGCTGGCAAGGGCTGATGCGGCCCTGTGCGCCTGCTGTGGTCGAGCGTCAGCGACGTCCCGCCGCCTCGCAGGTCATCCGCCCCCGGCGGGTCGTCACGACTTCGTGACGTCCGGGTCCGCGGCCGCGGGGGATGGATCTGCCGATGGCGGATTACATGGACCGCCACCGAGACCGCGCCGAACGCCGCTACGTGCAGGCCGTGAAGGCGCTGGCCCAGGTGCGGAAGCTCCTGGGACCGAGCATCCAGGTAAACATCGGGCGCAACCAAGTCAACGTCGCGGGTGGCTAGCGGCAGCGCTGCGAAGCCCCAAACGACAACGCCCCGCCGAAGCGGGGCACTGCGTGGCTCCTCCTGGCGGAAGCGGCTAGTGCCGCCGCCTCCGCACCGCTAGTCCTACCAGGCCGGAGACAAGGAGGAGGGCGGTGGTGGGTTCGGGCACCTGCCCGAACAGGCGGACGGCCGCGTCGGCGGCCGCATGGCCAACTTGGGTCGGGGCAGCGAAGTTGGAGAAGTTCGGATTCGACACGGAGTTGGTGATTCCGTTCTGGGAGTTCGCGACCAAGTCGAAAGCCCAGAGACCCCCGGTGTCCGAGATGGCGCCGATGTCGTACTGCACCCCCGGCATCAGCGTGAAGTTGATCGGATTCGACTGCTTCCAGGTGAAGATGCCCCCGTCATCGGCGAACGCCTGCGAGGCGCTTATCAGCAGCGGAACGTGGCCCGCATGGTCGAAGATCACGAACTTAATGTTGCTGGCGCTGGCCATGTCGGTCAGAACGGCGATGCCGTCGATGAGCGTCGGCTGGGCGACGCTGACGACGAAAGTGCCGGGCGAAAACCCGGGACCCCGGATGCTGGAGGAAGAACCCCCGTCGAAGCTGTCGAAGATCAGCGGCAGCGCGTGAGCCGTGCCGGGCAGGCCGCCGAGCAACAGGGTCGCACAGGTGAGGATCGGCAGGATTCTACGGCGCATCGGGTCCCTCCCCAGGGTTGGCAAGCAGGGAGAGGGCACACAGAACTCAGCCAGATCAGCGCGACAACGCGCGATCCCCTTCCCGGGCCCAATCAGCAGCAATATCCGTGCCTTCGGGGACACTTTTGCGGCTCGTAGGGATTCCAGGTACTTGCGACGCGACCGCGTGTCGCAGGCCGAGAGGCAAAGGGAACTAGCGTTCCACCAGAAGGGAACGGCCGTACCCACCAGTACCCGACTGCCGGCAGCCTCGTCAGGTCGAGCCTAGGGCTCGCAGCTACCGCCGGCCCGGAGGATGGCCCGGGCGAAGTGCTCGACCAGGGCGTTGGCCTGGGCCTCATCGCCCCGCGCATAGGCCGCTTCGATGGCGTCGAGGATGTGCTTGGAAAAGAGATCGATCCGGTGTTGGGAGGGCTCGGTCCTAAGCCAGCTCCTCCAGCAGTGCCTTCGCGTGCTTCAGATCCGGCGTGTCGAAGCCTTCGGTGAACCAGTCGTAGACCGGCTGGAGGAGCTCGCGGGCCTCGGCCTGCTTTCCCTGTTGCTGCCAGAGACGTGCGAGGGAGGTGGCGGCGCGGAGCTCGAGGGACTTCGCCTCCTGGGCGCGGGCGACCTCGAGGGCCTCGCGAAAGAGCCCCTCGACCTCTTGCTCCCGAGGATCCGGGAGGCAGAGGCGCAGGTCACCCTTGAGGCGCAGCAGCTCGGCATCGAAGAACCGTTGCCCGAGCCGCTCTCCGACCGCGAGCGCCTGCTCCACGACGCCGAGGGCACGGGCCTCGGAGCACGTCGCGCGATGGATGCAGGCAAGCATCCACAGGAAGGCTGGCGCTCCGGACTGCTGCCCGGTACGCGCGGCCGCGGAGACTCCCTCCACCGCAGCCGCGAGGGTGTCATCGCCGCGGGTGGATGCCCGCGCGAGCGCACGGAACGCCTTGCCTGTGCCGGCAGGCAGCGGAAAGCCGTGGCGCTCCGAGACCGTGATGTTCTCTTCGGCGCGCTGCTCGCATGCCTCCCAATCACGGCGAAATGCGTAGAGCGCGCACGCGCCAGAGAGTGCCGTGGCGAGCCGAAAGGGCTGGGAGATCGCGCGAACGTGCGCGATCGCCTCCTCGGCGCGCGCGACTGCCCGATCGGGATGCCCCAGATTCCACAGCGCCCAGCTCCCGAACACGGACGGCACCACGACCGGGTCCGTTCCGTAGGCCAGCATTGCATGACGAGCGGGGTCGTAGCTGGCCAGCGCCGCGTCCGTGTCCTCGAGGCACTCCCGGAACCGCCCTTGCCAGAACTTGCTATATCCGGTGGCGGTGTAGCCCAGCAATCGGTGGCCCGGATCCCGGGTCCGTTGCGCCAGCGCGATGAGACGCTCTCCGAGCTCGATCGAGGCGTCAAGCTCCGAGCTCATCCCGTGAAAGGTCGAGAGGCCGTAGAGCGCCGATGCCAGCCGCTCGGGGCTTACTCCCCGGTCGCAGAGCGTCTGCGCCCGCTCCCAGGCCCGTCGCGTCTCCTCCGTGCCGAAGCCCTGGGCAGCGATGAGGGCAGCCCCTAGGTCGAGCTGGAGTGCCAGCTCGAGCTCGTGGCGCTCGGCGTCTTCCGGAAGCTTCTGCGTAAGCTCCACACCGCGCTCGAGGTGCGCGATCGCCTCCAGGTTCGAGGAGCGAGCCTTCGCCCCCTCACCCGCGCGCTGGTAGTACGAAATGGCTTCCGCCGTCCGTCCCGCATGCTCATAGTGATGCGCTAGGAGCTCGGGCTGCGCCGCCGTGCGCTCCGGAAACTCTTTCTCGAGGAGCTCAGCAATCCGTTCATGCAGCCGCTGGCGCGCGCTCCGAAGCAGCGACCCATAGGCTGCATCCTCGATCAGCGCGTGCTTGAAGCTGTAGGTGGCGCTCGGTGCCGCGCCGCGCTGGTAGAGGATCTCCGCCTCTAGCAGCCGGCGGATGGCGGCTTCGAGCACCGGGGCCTCGAGCGGCGAGACGGCCACGAGCAGCTCGTGGGTGAACTCGCGACCCAGCACCGACGCCAGCTGCGCGACCTCCTTGGCCGGACCGAGCCGGTCGAGCCGCGCCATGAGCGCATCCTGGAGCGTCGCGGGAATCCCGAGCGCCTCGAGCCGGTCGGCCTTCAGGGCGCCCTTCGTCAGCTCCTCCACGAAGAGCGGCACCCCACCGGCCCTCGTCACCACCTCCTCGACCACCTTCCCCGGCAGTGCCCGCTCTCCGGCAATCGCGTCCACCATGGTCGCCATCTGGGGGCGCGTGAGCGGGCTCAACGTCAGGTGCAGCAGGTGCGAGCGCGTGCCCCACGGAGGCGCGAACTCGGGTCGAGCGGTCAGTACCAGGAGCAGCGGCACCGTGGGCACCTGCTCGATCAGCCGTCCCAGCAGCTCCAGGGTCGAGGGATCGGCCCACTGCAGATCCTCCACGACGAGCACCATCGCCTGCTCCGCGGTCAGGCTGAACAACCAGTCGGCCAGCAGCTCGAGGGTTCGGTGGCGCTGGGCCTCCGGGCTCAAGAACGGCGGTTGGTAGCGGTCGGGAAGAGGCAGCGAGAGCAAGGTGGTGAGCAGCGGCAGCGTCTCGGATGCAGAAAATCCGGTGCGGCCCAGCGCCGCCTCGAGCAGCGCCAGCTTCGCCCCGGGCGAGTCCTCGGGCGAGAAGCGAAGCGCCTCCTCCAGCAGCTCGATGATGGGCCGGAAGGCGCTGCTTTGGTGGTAGCGGGAGGAGCAGCACTCGAGCCAGCTGTGCCGATCGTCGGCCAGCCGCGCGTGCAGGAGCTGCACGAGGCGCGACTTCCCGATGCCCGCCTCGCCGTCCACCAGCACCACCTGCCCGTGGCCCTCCTGGAGCTGCTCCCAGCGGCTCAGCAGCAGGCCCACCTCCTGCTCACGGCCGACGAAGGGGGTGAGCTTCCCGGCCGCCAGGTCGAGGCGGCTCCGAACGCCACTCGGCCGCACGACCCGGTGCACGGCCACGGGCTCGGCGAAGCCCTTCAGCCGCTGCGGGCCCCGGTCCCTGGTAATGAAGATCCCGCGTACGAGGCGCAGGGTCGCGGGACTCACCACGACCGTGTCGGGCTCGGCCACCCCCTGGAGGCGCGCCGCCAGGTTCGTCGTGTCGCCCAGGGCGAGCGTCTCGCGGTGCTCGCCGGCGCCCATCTCGCCGACCACGACCAGGCCGGTGTGGATGCCGATCCGCACGGCTAGCTCGAGGCCGTGCTGCTCCGCGAGCTGCGGGTTGCGCTCGGCGATAGCTTCCACGATTCCGATCCCCGCTCGCACCCCCCGCTCCGCGTCGTCCTCGTGGGCGCGGGGCCAGCCGAAGTAGACCAGGAGGCCATCGCCCAGGTACTGGGCCACGTGGCCGTCGTAGCGCTCGATCACCTCGCCGGCGGCCTGCTGGTAGCCGCGCACCACCTCGCGCCAGTCCTCGGGGTCCATCTCAGCCGCGAGGCGGGTCGAGTCCACCAAGTCGCAGAAGAGCACGGTGAGCTGCCGGCGCTCGGCTTCGCTAGCGGGCTCGGGCGTGGGTGCCGTGGCGGCCACCGGTGCTTCGCGCTCGGCGGCAGGGCCTATCCACGACACCACCTTGCCCTCGCGAGCGGCAACCTGCTGCACGTCAACGAGTTCCTCGACCAACTCGTCGAGAGCCTGGTCGTCGAGATTGAACTCACGCTTCAGGCCCCGAAGGCTGATCCGGCCTTCATCTCGCAGGAGCTCCCGGGCTCGGCGCACGATCTCTATGAAGCTCATCCTTCCGCCTGTGGGTCTCTATCCGCTCTGCCTCCCGGAAGGGCTGCTCTAGCCAAAGGCGCCGAGCAGCAGAAGCGCGCCAATTGCCAGGCCGCTGATCAAGAGCAGCGGGTAGCCGATTCTGAAAATCG
This sequence comes from uncultured delta proteobacterium, assembly GCA_947259215.1. GTDB lineage: Bacteria > Myxococcota_A > UBA9160 > UBA9160 > JAFDET01 > CAMYLJ01. Next base: position 4,013 of record CAMYLJ010000021.1, on the reverse strand, counting down.
CGTAGGAGAAGGGGCGCTCCTTTCGCCGACTGAGATGAGGATCAGCTCAGCCATGCGGGGGCATCCTCCTGGACCAATAGTAGGCGCAGTCCCGAGATTCGTCGCGGAGGCCGCTTCCGAGAGGGAGTCCGCCCTTCGCGTGACCACTTCCGACACGTCCGGGGCCATACTGGCGTCGTGGCTGTTGCTGATCCCCACGACCTGGCCCGCATGCTCTACGCCGAGAACCCGTCGGCTAGGGGAGCGAAGCGAAGGCCATCGCCGTCCCTTGTGAAACGACAACGCCTCGCCGAAGCGGGGCGCGTCGAAGACTCGGCTCTCCCAGAGGGCTCTAGTGCCGCCGCCTCTGCGTGGCCAATCCCACCAGCCCGGAGGCGAGGAGGAGGGCGGTAGTTGGCTCGGGCATCGGGAACGTGGTCGAGACCGCGGCGCTGCCGGTAAAGCTTGCGCTGGGACTAGCGCTGCTCGTCCCAACGGCGCTGCTATCGCCGGAGAGGCTGATGTCCGCCTGGGACGTTGTCACCTTGGCACACGCCCAAAGTGAAGATGCCGGAAAAATGGCGGCCCCCCCGTTGGGTGCCTCGAGTTCTGGTTTTCTCGCACCGATCGCTCAGTCGAGGTCTACGCTGAATTCCGCCGTAAGGCGGGAGTTCTCTATCCGCGCCGTTCCCACCCAGGTGCCCGTCGCGCCTTCAAATCGCCCATCGCCTCCTGTGATGATGCCTAGAAGCTCGCCAACGAAGACCACGCCGTCACTGCAGAAGAAGCTCCCTGCTCCGCTTGTTCCGGAAAGGATCGAGCCGTCCTTGTACGTCCAAACGAAGCTGGTGGTCAGGTCGTTCCCAACCGGCAGCTCGACGGGGCAGCGGGCATCCGCATGAGCCGCCTCGGTTACGGTTTGCGCAGAAACGAGAGGGCTCCCGGACCCTTTGGCGATTCCGCTTTGGTAAGAGGTGAACGCATCTGTCACCGGCGTGGGCGTTCCATCATCCTGCGAACTCGTGGTAAAGCTGCTTCCGAAGAGCCTCACCTTGAGCAGTTTTCCGTTCTTGCCCTGTGCCTCTGAAACCGCGAAGACGGTCAACGCCAGCGCGGCCAATGAAACAAGAATTCCTGTCTTCATGATGACCTCCTTCTTCAGCGCGATCTGCGCTGGATCGCCTTGATCGCCGCAGTCTGTCGCTGGAATCCGTTACCACGAACTGCAAGCGGGATGCCAACGAGTTGCGCCGGCAGAAAGCCTGTGCCTGTACAGATTGTCTGCCATCCTGCCCCATTCGCCGGTCGCAGGAATCGGCGGCCTGTCGCGTTCGGCCCCACCCGGCGCGGGTCTTCCCGCCTTGGAAGCGTCACGAATTGCAGCGCTGTACCAAGCGGGGCAAGGGCACTTGCGGCCTAGGCGCTAACGCGGGCTTGCGAGCGGCCCTCGCGACTTGCCTGCGTCCGCCGCTGACACGCCCAGGCTCGACCTTGGCGGCCATGATGACCACCGACCCCCACGCCCTCGCCCGCCAGCTCTACGCCGAGAATCTGGCCCTGCGGGAGCTGCTGGCGGCTGTGGCCAGGGAGCTGGAGCGACTGGCTACGGACGAGCCCTCACCCGAGCGCCGCGATCGCCTCCTCCGCCGGGCGATGCGGGTGAGGGGGCGGCGGCACGAAAAGCGCTAGTGCCGCCGCCTACGCCGCAGCATCATAGGCAAGGAGGAGCCCTACGCGCTGTCGGACAACTGTGTGAAGGACGACGCCCGGCCGGTTGCGTGAGGGCTCCGGAGCAAAGCTCCACGGTCCCCTACATTTGCCATGAGGCCCGATCTCAGGGAGGCAATCGAATTGTTCAGCAATAATCTTCTGGTGGGATTCCTCCTGGGGGCGGTTGTCATGGCACTCCTACTGATGGCTATCATGCGAATTGACCCGACGGAGTTGGGCGACACCGACTGTGAGAAGGCCGCAGAGCGCCTCTGCGCCGCCGACCGAGATGCAAGGCTGGACTTCTTCGTATCTGATGATGTGCCGGGCGAGTTACTGGAGAACTTCTATAGCCGCGACAAGGTGCGAAAGGCCATCGAAGAAGCTTACGAGAAGTGCTTGGACGAGACCGTGCTGCGCTGCGCGCAGGGCAGGGAGTGATATGACGACGCCCTCGGCGGCCTGGGGAGTCGGCTTCTCCGTCTCCAGGCCTACCCGACGCCCGCGAAGACCCGCCTAGACGCTGTCCCCTCCTCGACGACAACGCCCCGCCGAAGCGGGGCGCGTCGAGTCGGGTCTGGTGCGAGCCTAATGGATCGCGCGTCTGCGGCGCCCCACGGTCCGAATGGCATCGCAGCCCTCGAAGGGTGTGCCGTTCAGCGTCTCGCCCGTGAGGCAGGCTTCCTCGTCGCCGGCAGCGACGCCCGTCTCTTGTGTCCGGTAGTGCGACACGAGATCCGTAAGCCCGTCGTCGTTCACGTCCTCCAAGTGACCACCCTTCTTGTGGGCGGGAGCCGCGCCATCGGGTCCGAACGCCAAGCTGGTCACATCCACGTCCTCCACATCGAACGTGTCGGAGCCGAGTATGGCGACGGGGATGACGCCACGGCTGAACGGGTTGATGGAGTTCGGGTCACTGCCGGGCTTGATGTCGATCTCCACCGGCAGCACGAGCACTGCCTCGTAGGCTCCGCTATCTCACGCTGCGCTCTGCGGCCGCGACACGCCGCGTTGATCCGCGTCGGGCGGCGGGCAGTCTACGGCTGCGTCGATGGCCACGCTGCCCGGAAGGAGTGCGTGGGTCTGCGTCGCCCCGCCGTTGTCCTGGAGCGACCCGAGGGCGAGCTGAGCGGCAGTGACGTTCACCTGATCGGTCGGGTCCGCGAGCGCACAGGTGTCGCCCGGGCTCTCCACGTTGCCGCCCATCGAGGTGATCGTTGCAGAGAGGTTGACGCAGTCGCCGTCGATCAGCGTGTTCGTCAACTCACTCGTACTAGTGGCCAAGAGGCCGCCGCCGCCGAAGCGATCCTCTACGGCGGAGCGGGGGAGTTTGGCAAACCATAGGCAAACTCCGGCCGGGGAGGGCGCATCCGGCCCGAAGGACGGATCCCCGCAAGCCCCCGCCGCCCCGTGGGTTATCCTCCCCCCGGGCCGCTAGCTCAGCTGGTAGAGCACCGGGCTTTTAACCCGTTGGTCGTGGGTTCGATCCCCACGCGGCCCACCAGGAAATCCGGGCGTTTACGCGACTCGCTCCAGCCGTCGTCGGATTCCGGAGACGTATAGAGACGCCGGGAGTCGTCCCGCGTCGCGCCGAACTCCGCAAACGACAGGTCCGTCTCTTCTTCGCGCATCGCGTGGGCGTAGACGCGCATCGTGAGAGCCGGATCGGCGTGCCCGAGCTGGTCGGCCACCCAGCGCACCGACTTCCCGGCCTGGAGCGCCAGGGTGGCCCAGGTGTGGCGCGTGGCGTGGAGCTTGAGCGGCCGGATCCCTTCGCGCAGGGCCCGGCGCCGCAGGCGCTCCCAGACGCGGCTGAAGTGCCGCTCCTCCCACGAAGAGGTGCCGGCCACAGCGCAAGAAGACCCACTCGGGCACGTCGGGCCAGCCCTTGCTGAGGGCGAGCGGCGGCTCAGCAGCTCTCGAGCACCTTTGTCCCCACGACTACACGTCGAAGCGGTCGAGGTTCATCACCTTGGTCCAGGCGTCGATGAAGTCCTGCACGAACTTCTCGCGGCCGTCCTGGGCGGCATAGACCTCGGCGATCGCGCGCAGCTCGGAGTGCGAGCCGAAGATGAGGTCGACCGGGGTGGCCGTCCACTTCAGCTCGCCCGTCGCGCGATCCCGACCCTCGTAGCCGCCCTCCATCTCCGAGGACTTCTCCCACTTCGTGGACATGTCGAGCAGGTTCACGAAGAAGTCGTTGGAGAGGGTGCCCGGACGGTCGCTGAACACTCCGTGGTCCGCCCCGCCGGTGTTGGCGTCGAGGGCGCGCATGCCGCCGACGAGCACGGTCATCTCCGGCACCGTCAGCGTGAGCAGGTCGG
>CAMYLJ010000020.1 GCA_947259215.1 uncultured delta proteobacterium | reverse complement strand
CAAGTCGCGCCGCGGCGGCGCGGGCGGAAACTGACGCCAGGACGCTCCCTTGCATCGCTGTTGAGCCTCTCGCGCCCGCGCTGTGTCAGAGGGTGGGTGAGAGAGGAGGTCAGCCGATGGGATTGCGCACGAGGGACCGAGCGCGGGGCCCGTCCGCCGGGAACAGGGGGCCCGATCGTGCGACGCGGCTCCGCGTCGCGGCCGCGGCCGCACTGGCCGCGGCCGCCCTCGGCGCGTGCGCGAAGCCGCCCGCGCCGGATCGTGTCGCCGAGATGAACATGCAGCTCGACGCCGGGCTCGCGCTCTACGGGGGCGGCGAGTACGCGCTGGCGGCCCCGCACTTCGCGGGAGCCGCACGCACGGCGTCCCTGATCGGCGATCGCGAAGCCGAGGCGCGCGCCCGCGCCGCCGAGTGCACGGCCTGGCTGCGCGCCCGCGACCTGGCCGGCTTCTCGCGCTGTGGCGAGGCGCTCGGCGCCGCTCAGCGCCGCCTGCGGCGCTCGGATCCGGGTCGGAACACGCTCGTGGCGCTCGGTGCCGTCGCCGGCCGCCGTCCCCTGCCCGACCTTCGCCTGCCCGACACGGTGCGACCCCTTCTGCAAGAGGTCGCCCGGGAGTTTCGTTGATGAGCCGCATCACCATCGCCGTCGTACTCGCCGTCCTGCTCCTCGCTGCCGCGGTCGCTCGCGCGGGAACCCCGCGCGAGCGCGCCATCGAGCAGATCCCCGAGCTCATGGGTCGCATCCTGGAGTCCCAGGAGGAGATCCGCGAGCGCGAGAAGGAGATACAGCCGCTGGTGGAGCGCTTCGATCGCAAGCTCGAGTCCGCGCGCCGCGACGTGGAGCACGCGGGCTCCGAGGAGAATGCCGCCGAAGCGCTGGTGGACTACGTGGAGGCCTACGCCTCGCGCCTGGAGGCGCAGGAGGAAGGGCTCCGCGCCATCCAGCCTTCCGTCGTGCGCATGCGGGCCGACGCGCGCGAGCTCGCCGAGGCCGCACGCATGGCGGGCGCCCGCGAGCCGGAGTCGCCGGAGGCGCGCAAGGAATTCTTCGCCGACCAGTTTCAGGGGGTGGCGTCGGGGATGTCGCGGCTGGCGGGTCGGCTGGGTCGCGAGCAGGACGCGAGCACCGCGGGCGCGCTCCTGAACGCGAGCTGGGCCTCCCACGAGAGCCGCGAGCTTCCGCTGAAGGAGCTGGGCTCGGACGGCGCGCTGGCGTTCTCGCGCCGGGTGGAGGGTCTCTACGCCCGCTACTACGCGCGTTCGCGCCAGCTCCAGACGGAGCGGGTGGCGGTGCGCAGGCTCCTCGACGTGCTGATCGAGCGCCAGCTGGCGCGCAGGCTCGACACGCTATTCGCCGGCGACGACGGCCTGGGCCTCTCGGCCCTGCTGGCCGGCGAGGGCAAGAGCGAGGACTGGGGCGACCTCGGCAGCGTCGTCGGGCGGGCGCTCGGCCTGCCCGCGGGTGGCGGCTCCGTCGTCGCCGGCTCCGGCGCCTCGCTCGACCAGATCCAGCACTTCGCCCGTGGAGGACATCGCGAATGACGATCCGGACCCGACGTGGAGCCGCCGGCGCGGCGGCGCTGGTGCTGGCCGCGAGCGCCGGAGCGGCCGCGGCCGAGAGCGACCCGTGCCGCGAGTGGGTGAGCGAGCACGAGCGCTGGAAGAAGGAGGTGGTGGGTCGCTACCTCTCGCCGGTGCCCCAGGAGGATCTGGACAAGGCGGTGTTCGAGCTGCTCCAGCGCGAGGCGTACCTGACTTCGTGCGACGAGTCCGTGCGCGCGGGGCGCGCCGAGCGCGTCGCCTGGCGCATGCTCGACCGGCTGCCCGACGAGTACGCCGCAGCCGTGGTGGAGTCGCTGCTCGAGTCGGCGGGCTTCGACCTCGGGCTGGACGAGCTCCGCGGCGGCCTGCCCGCCGCGGAGCCCCGCGCCGCCCGCGGGCGCAGCCTGGCCCGGCGCGGTGCGCGCTAGCGCCGCGGGTCTGGTGCTGGCGGCGCTGCTGGCGGCGCCGCTGGTGGCGGCGGCGCAGCTGGGGCTCGCGCCGGAGACGGCCGCGCTGGCCGCCTGGCTGGGCTTCGCCGACGCCGTCGACGCCGTGGGCTGGGTGCTGGTGCCGCAGCTCGTGCTGGCGGTCGGCGTGTTCGGACTCGCCCTGCGTCGGAGCGTCTTCGCCCTGGGCGGGCTGCCGTCGTCTGCCACGCCCGGTTGGCTCGATCCGGCTGTGGAGTCGGCGCTGCTGCTCGGGATGCTGGGCACGTTGTCGGGGATGGTTCGCGGCTTCGTCGGTCTCTCTCCCGACGAGATCGAGCCCGGTCCCCTGGTGCACGCCCTCGGGCTGGCGCTGCGGAGCAGCTTCGTCGGCTTCGGCATCGCGCTGGTGGGCGTGTGGCTGAAGGAGCGGGGGCCGGTGGAGGGCGCGCCGGCGTGAAGGGCGGCTCCACCTCGCTCCTGGGCTACGGCGTCTACTTCATCGACGTGCTCGCCTGTACGCTCTTCTGCCTGGCCCTGGCGCTGGTGGGCGCGCGCTTCGGGCGCGAGCAGACGGTCGACGTCGACCTGCCGCAGATGGCGGAGAGCCGGCGCGCCGGGGCCGACCTCGCCGGCCGCACCATCAGCGTGCGGCAGGCGGGCGGCCGGCTCCAGGTCTTCCTCGACGGAGAGCCCGTCAGCGTCGTCGAGCTCGAGGCGCGGCTGCGCGCGTCGGCACCACCCTCGGTGGTGCTGCGCATGGAGCGCTCGCCTCTCTCCGACGTGGCGGCCGCGGCTCACGCCGCGGGCGTTCACGAGATCCGCCTGGCCTACGACGCCGCCGGAGGTGCGCCGTGATCCGACTGGCACTCGCCCTGCTACTGGGACTGGCTGCGGTCTACGCGTTCGGCGCGCAGTGGGGCTGGGACGCGGTGCTGCCCGCGCTCCCGGATCCGCCCGCGACGGAGCGGACGCGGACCCTGGATCTCGCCGCGGAGGCCGAGGAGCCTGCGCCCCCGGCGCCCGTGGCAGCGGAGTCGCAAGCGCCGCCGGTCCGGGAGTACGCGCTGACGCCGTCGGAGTGGCAGGAAGGATCGGCGTCGGCACCCGTGCAGGACGATCTGCCGGAGGTCGCGGAGGCGCTCGTGGCCGCGCCCGCCGACGCCGCGACCGCTGGGGAGGGCGCCCCGGCCGACGCGCGCGCGGCGCACCCGGACCCGCTCGCGAGCTTCGCCGCACCGCCGGAGCCCGTGGACCTGGATCGCTCCGCCGACCTGGTGCGGCGGATGCTCTCGTTGCAGCGGCGCGCCGGCGGAACCCGATGAACGGGTTCGTCCGCTTCGCCTGCCACGCGGCGGTGGCGGTGTGGATCGCCCTCTACCTGGCGTGGCGCAGCGCCGACGTGCCCCTGGTCGAGGCCGCGCCGCCCTTGCGCCTGCTTCCCGCGCCCGTGGCGTCGCCGGCACCAGCGCCTTCTGCGCCCCGGCCAATGGACGTGGGAGGCGCCGAGGTCGCGCGCGGCGAGGACCTGCTGGCCGCTGGGGACGGCTTCCCCGCGCTCTCCTTCAGCTACCAGAGCTTTCCGTCCTTCCGCGCCTACGCCGCGTCCATGGAGAGTCTGGGAGCGCGCTTCGTGGTGGTGAGCCGGCGTGCCATCGTGGCGGGCGTCGATCTCGAGGGCGGCGATCTGGGCGACGCGCGCCTGGAAGCGGGCTTCTCGCCCCGCGCGCGCGACTACAGCGCGGAGCCGGCCCTGGCCGGCGTCACCGGCACCGCCCGCGCGCGCTTCGGCGACGACGCGGAGGTCATGCTCCTGATGCCGCGGCGCGTGGACGCGGGCCTCTTCGGCGGGATCGCGCGCGCCCTGGACGAACGTGGCCCCGGGCACACCGGCTACAGCGAAGTGCGCGGCCGCTACGAGCGTGCGCCGGACGGCGGCGTGCGCCTGCACGTCCTGGGTGCCCAGCGCCTGGACGGAGCCGAGGAGGCGTTCGAGCTGGTCTTCGACCTGGCTGCGCTGGCTGGGGGTCCGACGTGAGGCGTGTCGGGGGCGCACTCGCGCTCGCGGCGGCGCTGGCCGCGGAGCCGGCGCGAGGGGACGAGGCCCTGGGACGCCGCCTGGCCGCGCTGCGCGCGCTCGAGCCGCGCGAGACGGCGCCCGACGTCCGACCTACGGTCGCAGCCCCGTGCCCGCCCCATCCCTGGTGGGCGGCCAGCGACTACGGCCTGCGGACGCGCACCCGCCAGGCCGTCCGCGACGCGTCCCTGCGCTACGGCGTGGATCCGGCGCTCCTGCGCAGCGTGATCCGGGTGGAGAGCGCCGGCCGCCACGACGCGGTCTCGCACGCGGGAGCTCAGGGGCTGATGCAGCTCATGCCCGCCACGGCCCGTCAGCTGGGCGTCGTCTGTGTCTTCGACCCGCGGGAGAACGTGCTGGCAGGGACGCGCTACCTGCGACGCCTGTACGACCGTCTCGGAAGCTGGCCGCGCGCCCTCGCCGGCTACCACGCCGGCCCCGGCGCGGTGCGGCACGAGCGCGTCCCCGCCGAGACCCGCGCCTACGTGGCCCGCGTCCTCGCCCTCTGGAGCCCCCCGCACTGAGGAGCGGGGGCGGTCCCGGGAGACCGGGGCGAGCCTCAGTTCTCGCTGCGGGTCCAGCCGCGCTGCTGCATGCAGCGCTCGAACTCGCGGTCGATGCGCGCGCGGTTGCCGGGTCCCGGGGGCGAGGTGTTGCCCATGCTGAGCGCGCGGGTCATGCAGTCTCCCTCGTCGCGGTCGCGCTGTTCGGCGGTGCCTTCCGGCCTCTCCCAGGCGGGCCCTGCGTTCGACGCGCAGGCGGCGAGCAGCACGGCGCTGATCGCAACGGCGAGTCTTTGCGTCACGAGTCCTGCCTCCGGTCTCGCAAGGTAGTGCAATCCGGCGCGGACGCCTCTGCTATGCTGCGCGCGTGGCTGACGAACCGCGGATCGCCGTCTTCATCGATTTCGAGAACCTCGCCATCGGCGCCCGGCGCATGAAGTGGGGTGCGTTCCGCATCGAGCTGGTGCTGAAGCGCCTGCTCGAGAAGGGGCGGATCGTCTACAAGCGCGCCTACTGCGACTGGAGCGGCTACCGGAAGCAGACCGAGACCTTCCACCGCCACGGCGTCGAGATGGTGGACATTCCGCAGACCGGCGTCTCCGGCAAGAACAGCGCCGACATCCACATGGTCGTGGACGCCCTGGACCTCTGTTACGCCAAGCAGCACATCGACGTCTTCACTCTGGTCTCCGGAGACAGCGATTTCTCCCCGCTCGTGGCCAAGCTGAAGGAGAACGACAAGCGCGTCATCGGCTGCGGCGTCAAGTCCTCCACGTCGGATCTGCTCGTGAACGCCTCCGACGAGTTCATCTACTACGACGACCTCGTCACTGCCGCGGAGAAGCCCCGCCCCACCCGGCGCAAGACGACGGCCAAGGTCTCCAAGAAGGACGAGGCCAGCGACACGGTGATGGAGATCATCCGCTCGCTCGAGCGCGATTACGACCAGATCTGGGGCTCGATGGTGAAGCAGACCGTGCGCCGCGTGGATCCGGGCTTCAACGAGCAGGCCTTCGGCTACGATTCCTTCGCCGCGGTCCTCCAGGACCTGGAGAAGCGCGACCTGGTAGAGCTCGACTACGACGAGTCGCGCGGCAACTACCTGGTGCGGGTGACGGGCTAGAGAAAGCCCGCACGCGGCTATGCGGGAATCTGCTCCAGCACGGTCCGGTAGCGGCGGGAGAGTTCCTGGGCCACGCCGATCGCGATGGCCGGCAGCTCCTCCATCAGGGCCAGCAGCTCGTCGCGCTCGAGGCGCAGCAGCTGCACGTCGCAGTCACAGAGCGCGGTCGCCGTGCGCGGGGCCGCCTCCAGCAGGCCCATCTCACCGAAGAACTCCTCCGGCCCGAGCACCCCGATGTCCTGGCTGCCGCGTCGGATGCGGATGCGACCTTCGACGATCAGGAACATGCTGGTGCCGAGATCGCCCTCGTGAAAGAGCACGGTCCCGGCGGAATGGCGCTCCTGGTGCACCACCCCGGCGATGTCCACCAGGTGCCGGGTCGAGAGACGCTCGAAGAGCGGCGTCCGGCGCAGGGAGAGGGCGATCTCGACGGGCTTCAAGGTGCCTCTAGCATCGTCCAGAACCGCCACTCCGGCCACTTCGCCGTCCTGGGACAGGCCGGTGGCTGCGAAGAGCATGCGCGTCAGCTCGTCGGAATCCGCCTCCAGATCGCGCGCCGCGATCTCGCTGCTCGGGATCGGGATGCCGAGCCGCTCGGCGGCGCGCGTCGCCTTGTGCTGGGTGGAGCTGTCCTCGAGCAGCGGCAGCAGCAGCCGCTTCTCCTCGGGTTGGAGCAACGCCTCCAGGGCTTCGAGCAGGATGGCGCGCCGCCGCGGGTCGGGAGTGCGCTTCAGGTGTTCCGCCAGCTGCGCGATCGACTCTTCATGGTGTAGCGCGGCGAGCAGCAACAACGTCGTGTGCGTGCCTTCGCCGATTCGTTCCTCCAGGCGCTGGATCACGATGGACGAAGCCCGCGAGCGCAGGGCCGAGCAGTTGAGGACCGTGCGGTGGAGCGCGTCCAGCTCGCGCTCGTAGAGGGTGAGCAACGTCTGCTCTTCCACCTCGAGCTCGCCCACCAGACGCAGCAAGGTGTCGCGGCGGCTGCGGCGGCCGTAGGAGAGCTCCACCAGCAGCACGTCGGCCGCGGCGGGGCCGAGCGCCCGCAGGCTGCGGCAGGCTGCGATCGCCTCGTCCGCATCCTCCGCGTCGACGGCTCCGACCAGTCGCTTCGCCACCTCCGCCATCCCCGCCGCCCCGACGAAGCGCATGGCCGCCGCCCGCGTTGCGGAATCCGGGTCTTCGAGGAGCGCGAGCATCGGCTCGCGGGCCGCGGCGGTCCAGTTCGGATGCTGCTCCGCCACGTCCGCCAGGGCCTCGGCGGTCGTCGCGCGCTCGTCGGCGCGGGCGAGGCCCCGCAGCAGGACCTCGTGGGTCTGTGCCCACTCCGTTGGATCCGTCTCGGGATCGCCCTGCACGAGCAGGGCCCGGAGCTCCTCGCGCGCGATCTGGCGCGCGACGGGGTCCGGCCCGGTCGCGGCCTCGCCCAGCTCCGGCAGCAGATCCCCGGCCTGCAGATCGCCGCGCCGCGCCAGCGCGACCCGCGCCGCCAGCCGCACGCCCGGGCTGCGTTCGGCACGGGCGCGCTCGAGCAGGGCGCGGTCGTCCTCGCTCGGGGCGCCTTCGGTCAGGCGGCCGTAGGCCTGCACCACGTTGGCGCGGTCGATGCCCTCCAGCTTGCCCGGCTGGGCCAGCAGGTCGGCCAGGTCCTGGGCCGCCTTCGCGTGGGTCACGGCGCTCGTCACGACCGATGCTTCGAGCAACCGGTCCAGGCTGTCCACGAGCAGGGATCGCGTGTCGCCCGGTGCTTCCCGGACGGCCTCGGCCAGGGCGGCCACGGCCCGCTCGGGACTTCCCTCGCTGCACAGGTCGATGGCCAGGCGCACGACCTGCGGATCGGGACTCAGGAGCTGACGCGCCAGCACGCGCTCGGTGGAGGGGTCGAGGAGTTCGTCCAGAGGCAGCTGGTCGAAGCTGCGGGGGCCCCGGGCGTTGACCGCACCCATCAGGAGCTCCGGGTAGAGTCGCCACAGGACGAGCGCCACCGCCAGCCAGCCTCCCGCCAGCGCGAGCCCAACCCAGGGCACGAGGAACGGGCCCACCACCAGGATCAGCGCCTGGGTCAGCAGATTCCCGAGCACCCCGCCGCCGCGCTTCACCGGGCCCTCGAGGAACGCCACCGCCTGGGAGCGCACGCCTTCCCGGAAGAGGTTGTAGAGAACGCGCAGGGCGGGGTCGTAGATGGCGTTGTCCACGAACTTGGCGCCCGCGAGTCCACCGACGCCCGCGGGCAGCGACTGGTTCACCGCCACTCCGGCGAACCCGAGCAGGTACACGCCCGGTGAGATGGCGGCGGCCAGGGGGAGGCCGATGCGTCGGTAGATCACGCCCGTCAGGCCGAGCTGCGTGAAGAGGATGAAGAAGCTCACCGAGCCGCGGAACCACGCCAGGATCCGCAGCAGGGCGCCCTCGCCGCCCTCGCCCCGGGTGGCCAGGTCCGCGACGTACTGGAACTGGAAGTAGAGCATCGGGCCGAGGAGCCCCGAGGCCAGGGTCGTCAGCGCCAGCAGGCGGAAGAGTCGGCTTTCGCGCCACAGGCTCCCGAACCCGGCCTCCTCGCTCGGCGTCGTCGTGGCTACGGGCGTGGGTATCACCTCGTCGCCCTCGCCGCGTCCACCGAGGCGCCGACGCACGCCGCGGCGCAGCGGGATCGCCATCAGGGCCGAGCCCGCCAGCACCGCCGTCGAGATGGGCAGCAGGGCGTCGATGCCGAGCCAGCGTCCGAGGGGTTCCGACGCGAAGCTCCCGAGCATGGTGCCGAGGGTCATGCCGGCCATCAGTGGCGCGAATAGACGCTTGGCCTGGCGCGGGTGGAGCAGGTCGCTCAGGGCCAGCAGGAAGATCAGCAGGCCCAGGGCCTGGATCTGCTTCGACACGATCACCAGCAGCCCGAGGACCGGCGTGAGGTCGCTCCCCACTGCCAGCCACAGGGGTATCAGCACGAGGCCGAGGCCCAGCAGCACCGCGGGCAGCAGCCGCACCCGGTTGCGGTTCACCGCGAAGCGGCCGAGGGCCAGTGTCGTCACCACCAGGACGGCGGAGCTCGCCAGGAAGGCCAGGGGCAGGTAGCGGACGTCGATCCGCTTGATGAAGAAGACCTCGGACACGTTCGTGACCGAGACGTAGGCCCACCCCAACAGGAAGAGGGTCGCTGCGGCCCACGCGAAGAGCCGGCCTTCGCCGGGCTCGATTCCCAGTCGTCGCCACATGCCGGGGCCACCATACCACCCCGACAGCTGCGAACCCTGGGGTATGCTCTGCCCCCTATGTCGCCCCCCAGACGTCAGGCTTCACGCCTCCCCACCCTTCTGTCATGGTTCGCGGTCTTCGCGCTCGCGGCCCCGGCCGCGGCGGCGCTACCGGACGAGGCCACCCTGCGCAGCTGGATCGTGGAGATGAAGGGTTCGCCCAAGGGCCCCTTCGAGCGCATCCGCTGGTTCTGCGCCGACGGTACCGTCCACCCGCCGAAGCCCTATCCGTGCGAGAAGCGCGGCGGGGGCATCCAGCACGGCGAGTGGAACGCGCGCACCGTGGCGTTGCGGGATGGCGGCTACCGGGTGGGCAACGTCCTCGCCGACCTCTCGGGCGACACGTTCCGCGGTGGTTCGCCGGATCTCGACGGCCTGCGCCAGATCCTGCTGGAGCGCTTCATGATGGGCGTGGACCAGGGCTGGATCTTCCACGGCGCCCTCCGTTACCGCGGCGCCCTGCAGATCGAAGACGAGGAGGCGGGCGCGGCCCGGATCGTCGACGCCATCCTCGCCGACCCGGAGTGGCTCGACCCCGCGCGCTACTTCCTCGCGCGCGAGTCCCTGCGGCTGCTCCCGCGCACGACCGACGCCACCAGCGCCGCGGCGGTGCGCCAGCTCGCGATCGACGTGGCCGTAGAGGACCCGGGCTTCAACGCCCTGCGCGCGAAGATCCACAATTCACCCGACGCCGAGGACGCGGCGCGCGTGCGCGCGTACGACGCGGAGAAGGGCCGCGATGCCGCACGGCCGCTGTACGAGGAGCTGGCCGCGGCCATCGACCGACTCTACGCCGGGCGCGGCGCGGCAGACGCGCTGACCGCCATCGGCGAGGCGAGTGCGGACGAGCGCGTCGGCGCCATGCTGGTGCGCCACGCCGAGAAGCTGCGCGCGGCGGAATCCACGGGCGACCGCTTCGTGCTGGCGGCCCGCTACCTGGCCTACTACCGCGACCTCTTCGACAAGGAGTCGACGACGCCCGCCGGCCGGCGCTCGCTGCTCGAGGCGAGCCTGGTGCTGGAGGACGAGGCCTACGCCGCGGGCAACGCCCTGCTGCCGGAGCTCGCGAAGGCGACCCGCCTCGAGCGCCTCTTCTGGGTCGAGCGCGCCATCGAGGCGCTCTACGGGACGGGTCTCGTCTCGGAGCGCGGCGTCCAGGGCGTGCGCTCCAGCGTGGCGCGGATCGAAGCCGCCGCGCCCCTCACCGTGGACGTCTGGCGCGAAGAGGTCCGCTACCTGGCGCGGGTCCCGGAGTGGGCCGGGCGCTGGATCGAGTTCAACTTCGCGCCGCAGGTGGAGCGCTTCGCCGTCCTCGACCCGGAGGCCCGGCTCTACCCGCAGTTCCGCGTGCGCGGGAGCCCGCTGCTCTTCTACAGCGCCATCGTCGACGACCTGGGAAACGACGCCAACCGCGTGGGCGGGATCGAGCACCAGCTCTTCGGCGTGACCCGCGGCGCGGGCCTGCGGGCGCTGAACCCGGGCCTGGCCCGGGGCGCGCTGTTGGCCCCCGACGGCGAGCTCCACGGCCTGCGGCGCGACGGCATCTACCTGCTGCCCGAGACCGTGGCAGAGCTGCCGCCCGTGGCCGGCATCCTGACCTTGGGCGAGGGCAGCTCCCTCTCCCACGTGCAGCTCCTGGCCCGCAACCTCGGCATCCCGAACGTCGTGGTGGGTGAGCTGGCGCTGCCCGCGGTGAAACAGCGCATCGGCCAGCCCGCGGTGCTGGCGGTGAGCCCGGGCGGGGTGGTGCAGCTGGCGGAGGACGGACCCTCCTGGGACGCCGTCTTCGGACCGCGCGGCGGGGGCGCGGCCGCGGCCGGCGACGTGGTGATCCGCCCGGACCTGGTGAAGCTCGACCTTTCCGAGGTGCACGTGGTGCCGCTGACGACGCTCCGCGCCGCGGACTCGGGGCGCCTCTCCGGTCCGAAGGGCGCCAACCTGGGCGAGCTGAAGCACCACTTCGGCGCCGCGGTGCCGCCGGGCTTCGTGATCCCCTTCGGCGTCTTCCGCAAGCAGCTCGATCGCCCGCTCGAGCCCGGCGGCCCGTCGGTCTGGGACTGGATGCGCGCGCGCTACGCGGCCATCGCCGCGCTGGACGGGCAGTCCGAGGCGCAGGAAAAGGCGGTGCGGGAGTTCCTCACCCGCCTGCGCAGCTGGATCGAGACCACCGGCTTCCCGCCGGACTTCGACGCCGAGCTCTCGCGTGCCCTCGACGAGACCTTCGGCGCCGACGGGACCTACGGCGTCTTCGTGCGCAGCGACACCAACGTGGAGGACCTGGCCGGCTTCACCGGCGCGGGTCTCAACCTGACCCTGCCGAACGTGGTGGGCAAGGACGAGATCAAGCGCGCCGTGCGCCAGGTCTGGGCCTCGCCCTTCACCGAGCGCGCCTACAGCTGGCGCCAGAACAACATGGAGGGCCCGGAGTACGTCTTCCCCGCCGTGGTGGTGCAGCTTGCCTTCCCGGCGGAGAAGTCGGGCGTGATGGTCACGGCCGACGTGGACACGGGCGATCCCAACTGGCTCTCCATCGCGGTCTCCGAGGGCGTCGGCGGGGCCGTGGAGGGGCAGGCCACCGAGTCGCTCCTGGTGCGCGCCGATGGCTCCGAGACCCGCTTCCTGGCCCAGGCCACGGCGCCCGACAAGGCGATCGTCACCCTGGCCGGGGGCGTCGACCACGTGCCCGCGAGCGGCACCCAGCAGGTGCTCCGGCCGGGTGAGATCCAGCAGCTGGTGGCCTTCGCGAAGACCGCGCCCGACCAGTTCCCGTCGCTGCGCGAGGAGGCGGGCCCGCCGAAGCCGGCGGACGTGGAGTTCGCGTTCAAGGGCGGCAAGCTGGCGCTGCTCCAGCTGCGGCCCTTCGTCGAGAGCAAGAGCGCCCAGCGAAACGAGTACCTGCTCTCCCTGGACGCCCGCCTCGGCGACCGCGGGAGCAACTGGGTGGACCTGAACGGCGTCCCCAAGGAGGTGGAGTGATGAGAGCCGCGCGCCTCGCCCTGCTCTGCGCTGCCGCGTTGCTGGCCGCTAGCGCCGGCGCCTACCCGATCGACGCCTACCCGCAGACCGGGATCCCGCGGCTCGAGGCCTACCGCCTGGTGCAGGAAGGCGAGATGCAGGGCCGCATCCTGCCCTGGGGCGGTCAGCTCTACCTGAAGGAGGTGACGCTGCGCCTGCTGGACCAGCACGACTTCGTGCTGCCCGAGCCCGATCCGGAGTTGACCGAGCGGGTGGTCGCGATGCTGGGGGAGGACGCCGACGACTACGGCCTCGTCGTCCTCGACATCTCCATCGACGGCGAGCCGCGCCTGGTGCTCCACAACCCGGACAAGGTCCAGAACCCGGGGAGCGTCGGGAAGATCCTGGTGCTGCTGGGTTGGTTCCAGGCCCTGGCCGACGTCTACCCCGAGGACAAGGACGCCCGCCACCGCATCCTGCGGGACACGCGGGTGGTGGCGGACGACTGGATCAAGTTCGACAGCCACGACGTCCCCTTCTGGACGCCCGGCGAGCCGGCCTACGAGAAGCGGCCCATCGCGATCGGCGACGCCGCCAACCTGTACACCTGGCTCGACTGGATGGCCTCCGCCAGCTCCAACGCCGCGGCCGGGAAGCTCCAGTCCGAGCTGCTGCTGCTCAAGCACTTCGGTACGCGCTACCCGGTGCCTCGGGAAGAAGCGGACGCCTTCCTGAAGAACACCCCGAAGAGCCAGCTCGGCAAGCTCTACCGCGAGGCCATGATCGAGCCGATCGCGCGCAACGGCCTCGACCCGGAGAAGCTGCGCCAGGGGAGCTTCTTTACCCGCACCGGCAAGGGGCGCGTGCCCGGCACCAACAGCGTCTCCACGGCGGGCGAGCTGATGCGTTACCTGCTGTTCATGGAGCAGGGCAAGCTCGTGGACGTGTGGTCGAGCCTGGAGATCAAGCGGCTGCTCTACCTGACCGACGGACGCATCCGCTACGCGTCCTCGCGCGCGCTCTACGACTTCGCGGTCTACTTCAAGTCGGGCTCGCTCTACGGCTGCAAGCCGGAGAAGGGCTTCGAGTGCGGCAAGTACCTCGGCAACCGCATGAACTACATGAACTCCATCGCGGTGGTGGAGGGCGTCGAGACCCACAAGAAGCTCGACTACATCGCCGTCATGCTTTCCAACGTGCTGCGCAAGAACTCGGCGGAGCTCCACCGCGACGTCGGTGCGGAGGTGCAGCGGATCCTGATCGATCGCCTGGAGGCGTGGGAGGTCGCGCATCCGCCGCCGCCGGAGGAGGTCCTCCCCTGGTCGAACGTCCCGGCGCGGCCGATCCCGGACGCGTCGCCGGACGAGTTCCCGGAGCCGACGGGCTCCTAGTTCACGCCGGCCAGGCCGTGGAGCCAGGACTTCCCGAACACGATGGAGTCCAGGGACACGATGATGGGCCCGAGCCAGCGCTTGGCGTCCGGGCTGTCGGCCAGCGCCACGGCGATGTAGGCGCGTCCATCGCGCTCCACCAGCACGCTGTCCGAGTGGAAGGTGCGCCAGCTTCCGGACTTGCGGAAGAGCAGCGCCGCCGGGTTCACCATGTTGAGCCCGCTCACGAACTTGTGTTGGATCGCCGGCTTGGAGAGGATCTGCTTCATCTTCCGGGAGTACGCGGGCGTGACCAGGTTCCCGGTCTGCAGCAGGTAGTAGTAGCGCGCCACCTGCATGGCCGTGGCGCCGTGGGAGAGGTTGTGGAGCGGGTCGCGCTTCCACAGGCCCTTCTTGGCGTAGTCCTTCCCCACCCAGAGGCCGCCGTTGTGCTCGGGGTCGTAGAGGCGGTAGCGCGGCGAGAGCATGGTGCGGGCGATGTACCGCTTGCCCACCTTGCGGGCCATGGCGGTGGCGGCCGTGTTCGAGGACACGCGGATCATGTCCTCGAGCTGGCGCTCGGTCTCGGCGTCCAGGCGGAGCTTGCCCTCGGCGATCTTCTCGAAGGCGCCGAGCAGGATGGCGATCTTGGGCAGGCTTGCGGCGTAGAGCATCACGTCGCCGTTGATGTTGGCGACCCTCGGGCGCTCGACGTCCGAGATCTCCACCAGCACCACCGCCAGCTTCTTGCGGCGCACGGCGTCCAGCAGCTTCAGCTCGCGCAGGGCGCCGAGCACCTCCGCTTCGAGACCGCGGTCCGCGTAGCTCCAGAGCGGGGCCTTGTCCTCGAAGGGCGCGATCCGGTCCAGGTCCCACATGCGCTGGAGCACCGGGTCTTCGAAGATCGGGGCCACGCGGGTCCGGGGAGGACGCCGCTGGCGCAGCTTGGGCCCGTCTTTGCCGTCCACGTCATCCGCGCGGGCGGACAGGACAGGCAGGCAGAGCGCCAAGGCCGCGAGCAGGGCCGCGCTACGCCGCATCGGGCTCTGCCTCCTGGGTGAGGCGGAGGTTCTCGCGCACCACATTCACACCGAGCACCATCCACGCGACCACGAGCGCGACCGTGAAGGCCAGGAAGCCGCCCGTCGACAGCGCCAGCACCTGCACGCCCACCGCCACCGTCAGGGCGGCGAAGAAGTCGCCGAGGCGTGCGAACAGGGTGTCCACGGTGGGCTTCCCCTTGTATGTGGTCTCCGCGGAGACCGGTAGCCAGAGCACGTGCCGGGCCGTGTTGTTGATCGAGTAATCGGTCGAATTCTCGGCGATCTTCATCACCTTGATCACGGCCAGGACGGGCAGCAGGGCCATCACGGCGTAGCCCAGGAGGGCGATCGCCGGCATCAGCATGAGGATCGCGCCGAAGCCCCCATACTTCAACAGACGCGATGCCACGAGGGCCTGGAGCAGCAATGCGATCGCGTTCACCCATAGGAAGAAGTTGCCGTAAAAGGCCGTCGTTCCGTCCTGTCGGAAGCGGTCGAGCGCCTCCGGATCGGCGATGCCGAGGCCCGCGGCCTGCTGCGACAGCGATTCCTGGACCACGCGGAAGAGCACGTTCTCTCCGTTGGTGTTCACCCAGTTCATCAGCAACGTGATCAGCGCCACCGGCAGCAGGTAGCTGCTGGCGATGACCAGCCGGATGGCCCCGCTGCGGCGCCCGGGGTCGTCCGGGGGAGTCGGCGCGCGCGGGGGAGATCCCTGCCCCAGGGGGCCGCGCCGGTCCGCCCACCACGTGAGTCCTATAGAAGCGCCGAGCGGCACGATCGCAACCAGCAGCAACGAACGCTTCACCAGTTCTTCAGACTCCACCAGCACGCCGGTCAGCGAGGAGCCGGCGGCCGCGCCGGCGGTGGCGCCGATCGCGATCAGCGGAATCAGGCGCTTGCCAGGCCCGTCGCTGTAGAGGTCCGCCGCGAAGGCCCAGAACTGGGCCACCACGAAGACCCCGAACATCCCCACCCAGAGGTAGAAGACGACGCCCGTCCCCGGCAGGTGTTCGAAGAAGAAGTCCGGCTGCAGGAACCAGAAGGCCACCAGGTTCGTCATGCAGAAAAGGGTGGCGCCTGCGATCAGCCGCGCGCGCGGGACACGCGCCGAAAGCTTGCCGTACCACTGCACGATCGGGACGAGCAGCAGGCTCTGCCCGAAGGCGGAGTAGGCCTTCACCTCCATCTTGCTGAGGTCGCCCACGTCCGAGATGGAGATCCAGCCCTCGCGCAGCGGCTTCACCAGGTAGTAGGCGCAGAGCACCAGGAAGACGTTGGCGAAGAGCACGAGCGCGGTGGGGCCCTCGCCCGGACGCACGTCCGTGAAGATGCGCAGGAAGCGCTCGAGCGGAGACAGCTGGGGCTCGCTCACAGGGCCCGAATCACCGCTCCGCAGAGGCCGCCCAGCAGCAGGACCAGCGTGGCGGCGAAGCTCGTGAGGAAGCCGGGCCCGCGCTTCTCCGGGCTCTCGACGTAGCCGCGTCCGTAGAGGAAGCGTCCGACCCCGAAGACCAGCCCGAGGAGCGCGGCGACGCCCGGGTGCACGTAGTACGCAAACAGCCAGAGCGAGGGCAGGAAGGCGATCAGCTGCTCCAGCATGTTGGCCTGGACCCGGAAGACCCGCTCGAAGGTTTCATTGCCCGTCGTGGCGGGTGCCGGCACCTCGTAGCGGCCCCGGGACATCCCTGCCTGCATGGCGAAGTACAGGTACTCCGCCAGCACGAGAAGCGTCACGACCGCCACCCATTCCATGCCTGCCATCGGGCCTCCTGCTGGCTCCCCCGAGCCAGAGGATACCCCGCGCGCCGGCCCGGGCGCGCGCTACCCTCCCGCTCGCCTTTTACCTCCGAGGTCCCTCCCTTGCGCGACACCCTGCGACAGCTCGTGGCCCTCCAGCAGGTGGACGACGAGCTGGCGGGCGTCGAGGCCGAGGTGTCGGGCCTTCCGGGGCTGCGCCAGGCCGCCGATGCCGACCGCGCCAAGGCCGAGGAGACGCTGGCCGCCGCCCGCACCCGGGTCGAGGAGGTGGAGCTGGCCCGCCGCGAGCAGGAGAGCGAGCTGGCCAGCACCGAGGAGCGCCGCAAGGACCGCGAGGGCAAGACGGCGGTCGTGAAGACCAACGAGGAGTACACGGCCCTGCTGGCCGAGATCGACGGTCTGAAGCAGTCCGAGGGGGATCTGGAGACCGCGATCCTGGAGGCCATGGAACGCGTGGACGAGGCCCGTGAGGCCCTCTCGGCCGCCGAGGACAAGGCTCGGGAGGTGGGTGCGCGGGTGGACGTCCTCAGAAAGCGCCTCGACGCCCGGGAGCAGGAGCTGACCGGCGAGCAGGCGCGGCTGACCGTGGCCCGGGACGAGGCTGCCGCCAAGCTGCCGCCGGATCTCCTCCGGACGTACCAGAAGGTGGTGGAGCGCCGACGCCCCGGCGTCGCCGTCGTCTCGACGGAGCTCTGCTCGGGCTGTCGGGTGGGCATCCCGCCGCAGGCCTTCGTGAACCTGATCTCCGGCAAGACCATCGAGGTCTGCGGGAGCTGCCGACGCATCCTCATCCACAAGGCAATGCTGTCCGGCGAAGCCGTCCCGGTCTCCGCCGAATAGGCGCGCCGGCCGGGCTCTTCCTCGCGTCCCGCGGATCCGAACCCCGCGGGGCCCAGTCTCTGGCAAAACTGTGTTTTGTTGTTCAATTCCAGCTAGTTAGGGGCTTGTTCCGTCGAGGCTAGACACCTAAATGTGTAACCGGCTTCTGCTATCCTCGCTCTGATTCCGCGGCCCGCGTTCACCCTGTCGGGCCCCCTGAGCTGCGACCCGATGCGTGACAACGATCAGTACTGGGACTGGCTGGACCGGGCCATGGACGCCGCCCACCACGGGCGGACGGACGAGGCGCTGGTGTACCTGGACAAGGCGCTCCAGTCCCATCCGGCGGGCGCCGAGGCCCACAACGGCCGCGGCGAGATCCTGTGGGACGAGGGCAAGGTGGAGGAGGCGCTGTTCGAGTTCGAGCAGGCGCTGGCGGCGGACCCGAAGTTCCTGACCGCCCACCTGAACCGGGCCGAGCTGCTGGTGGAGGATTTCGGCGAGCACGAGCAGGCGCTCCGCCACTGCGACGAGCTGCTGGCGGGCGGCGAGGAGCTGCCGCGCCCGGACCGGCCCACCGAGGCCGAGATCCACTACCTGAAGTCGAAGGCCCTCTTCTACCTGGACGACCTGGAGGGCGCCCTGTTCCTGGTGCGCCGGGCCCTGAAGGCCGGCGGCGAGCAGGCCATCTACCGCGCCTTCGAGGGCCAGATCCTGTTCGAGATGGGCCGCTTCGAGAACGCCCAGCGTCCGCTGGAGCGTTCCGTCGCCATGGACCCGGAGTCGAGCCACGCGGTCTACCACCTGGGGCTGGTGCTGGAGCGCTCGGACGGCGATCCGGTCGAGGTGCGGCGCTGCTTCGAGCGTGCGGACGCCCTCGACCCGGACCACTACCCGCTTCCCGCCGAGATGGACGCCGATGCCTTCGAGCGCGCTGCCGCCGCGGCCATCGCCGACCTGCCGCGCTCCATCCGCGACTACGTCCAGGACGTGCCGGTGCTGATGGAGGACTTCCCCAGGCCGGAGCTGGTGGACGAGGAGAACGTCTCGCCCCAGATCCTGGGGATCTTCATCGGCGTGCCCCGGACCGAGGCCAGCGTCACGCATCCGAACCCCGACGTGGACCGGGTGATCCTCTACCGGAAGAACCTGGAGAAGGTCTGCCGCAGCGAGGAGGATCTGGTGGAGCAGATCCAGGTCACCGTGAAGCACGAGATCGGCCACTATCTCGGCCTCTCCGAGGACGATCTCGAGCGTCTCGGCCTCGGCTAGACTCCCTTCCGTGAGCCCCGATCCGCAGCTCACCGACGCGCTGGCCGCCATCGTCGGACGGGACGCCTGCCTGTGGCGTCCGGAGGAGCTCTTCGTCTACGAGTGCGACGGGCTGACGCTCCACAGCGCCACGCCGGCGGCCGTGGTGCTGCCTCGCGACGCCGAGGAGGTGTCGCGGGTGGTCAAGGCCTGCCGCGCGCGCGGCGTCCCCTTCGTGCCCCGCGGCGCGGGGACGGGCCTCTCCGGCGGTGCCGTGGCGCTCGAGGGCGGGGTCGTGATCGAGTGCTCGCGCATGGACGCGGTGCTCGAGCTCTGTCCGGAGGAGCGCTGGGCCCGGGTGCAGCCGGGCGTGGTGAACGCGCATCTCTCGGACGTGGCCCGGCCCCAGCAGCTCTACTACGCGCCGGACCCGTCGAGTCAGCTCGCCTGCACGATCGGCGGCAACGTGGCCGAGAACTCCGGCGGCCCCCACACCCTGAAGCACGGCACCACCACCAACCACGTGCTGGCCCTCCAGCTCGTGCTGCCCGACGGCGACGTGATGCGCCTGGGCTCGGCGGCGGGCTGGGCGCCGGGCTACGACCTGGTGGGCGCGGTCGTCGGAAGCGAGGGCACCCTCGGCGTCGTGACCGAGGCGACGGTCCGGCTGACGCCGCTGCCGGAGGCGGTGGAGACCCTGCTCGGGATCTTCCCGGACGTGGTGACGGCCTGCCGGGCGGTCGGCGCCATGATCCGGGGTGGGCTCGTGCCGGCGGCGCTGGAGATCGTGGACCGCCGCACCATCGAGGCCGTGGAGGCCAGCGTCTACGCCGCGGGACTTCCCACCGACGCGGGCGCCGTGCTGATCGTGGAGCTGGACGGCGCTCGCGAGGCGGTGGACCAGGACGTGCACCGGGTGAAGAAGCTCTGCGCCGAGGACGGCGCCGCCCGCGTGGAGCTCGCGCGGGACGAAGCCGAGCGCCAGCGTTTCTGGCGCGCGCGCAAGGGCGCCTTCGGTGCCATGGGAAGGTTGGCGCCGGATCTCTACGTGCACGACGCGGTGGTGCCGCGGACCAAGCTGCCCGAGGTGATCGCCGAGGTCTGCGCGATCGGGGACCGCCACGGTCTGAAGCTCTCCAACGTCTTCCATGCCGGCGACGGCAACCTGCACCCGAACATCTCCTTCGACCGCCGGGACGAAGACGAGCTGGCCCGGGTCGTGAAGGCCGGCGAGGAGATCCTGCGCACCTGCGTCGCCGCGGGCGGCGTCATCACCGGCGAGCACGGCATCGGCACCGAGAAGCAGGACTACATGGGCCTGCTCTTCGACGAGGCGGATCTCGACGCCATGCGCCGCCTGCGCGCCGCCTTCGATCCCGACGGCGTCTGCAACCCGGGGAAGATCTTTCCCACCACCCGCTTCTGCAGGGAGAGCGACCCCAAGGCCCGCGGCTACGAGAGGGTGCCGCTGTGAGCCTGGAGGCGCTGCGCGGTGCCCTCGGAGCGGACGCGGTGCAGGAGCATCCGGAGGCGTCTCTCGACGGCGTACCGGTTCCCGCGAGCGTGAGGCCGTCCGACGCGGACGCGCTGGCCGAGGCGCTGCGCGTCCTCTCCCAGTCGGACGCTGCGGCCATCGTCCGCGGCGCCGGCAGCGGACTGGCATTCGGCAATCCGCCGCGGCGCGCCGACGTCTGGCTCTCCACCGAACACCTGAGCGACGTCGACGTGCTGGACGCGGACGAGGGGGTCGCCCACGCGCAGGCGGGCGCGCCGTTGGCGGAGCTGCGCCTGCGGGCAGCCAGCGTGGGCTGGGACCTCCCGATCGAGGCACCGGACGAGGCCGCCACGCTGGGCGGCGCCCTGGCGCGCGCGGCGCTCGGCCCGCGCGTCCACCGCTTCGGCCCGCCGCGCGACCACGTGCTCGGCCTGGGCGTGGCCCTGGCCTCGGGCGAGCGCACCCGCTGCGGCGGTCGCGTGGTGAAGAACGTCACCGGCTATGACCTGGCGAAGCTCCACGTCGGTGGCTGCGGGACCCTAGGGGTGATCGAGTCCGCCTGGCTTCGCCTGCGGCCGTTGCCCGAGACGAGCCTGCTCCTGTCCGCGTGGATCGACGGCGCGGACGCCGGCTTCCGCCACGCTGCGCGCATCGCGGAGCTGCCCGCCGTGCGCGCGCTCGCGCTGGTGGACCCGCACCTCGCGGGCCGCGTCGACGCGAGCGGCCCGGAGTCCGGACAGTGGCTCGCGGTCGTCGAGCTCGCTGGCGCCGAGCCCGAGGTGAAGCGTGCCCGGGAGGGTCTCGGGCTGGCCGGCGCGGTGGAGCACGGCCCGGAGCTGATGGCGCGGCTGCGCGGCGTCCAGTGCGGCCCGCCTCCGGAGAGCGGACTCCGCTTCCGGCTGGTGGTGCAGCCGGCGCGCATCGTCGCGGCCGCCGTGCCGCTGGCACGCGCGGGCGCTGCACTCCTCGGCTACCCGGGCGCCGGCTTCCTCTTCGCCGGCTTCCCGCTCCACGCGGCCGCCGATTCCAATCTGGTGGACTCCGCCTGGCGCGCCGTCCGCGAAGCCGCCCGCGCGGGCGGCGGGAGCGCGCTGCTGGAGTCCGCCCCGGGCTGGGCCAAGAGCGCCGGCGACGTCTTCGGCGAGCCCTGCGAGGCGACCCCCCTCTTCCGCGCGCTGAAGCAGCAGTTCGATCCCAGGGGCACCCTCAACCCGGGCCGCTTCGCAGGGGGCCTGTGATGTGGGAGGCACCCGCGACGCGAGAGCCCCCGGCGCCGAGCATCCCGCGCGAGCTCTACCCCAAGACGTTGGATTGCGTGCACTGCGGTCTCTGCCTGCCGGTGTGCCCCACCTACCGCGAGACCGGCCGCGAGACCTCGAGCCCGCGCGGCCGCGTCTACCTCATGCGCGGGGTCGCCGAGGGCAGGATCCCGCTGGGCGAGGTCGTCGCCGAGGAGGCCCAGCTCTGCCTCGGCTGCCGGGCCTGCGAGACGGCCTGCCCGTCGGGCGTGCGCTTCGGGGCGCTGCTGGAAGAGACGCGCGCGGCCGTCGCCGACGCGGGCATCCGCGGCGGCCCGGGCCCGAAGCTCGAGCGCTTCCTGCTGCGCGAGCTCGTCCCGAAGCCGCGTCGCCTGGGCGCCGCGCTGAGTCTGCTGCGCGTCGCCCAGCAGCTGCGCCTGGACCGGCTCGCTGCGAGGCTGCTTCCCGCTGGCGCGCGCCACCTGGCCGACGGCGCGCCCCGGGTCCCGTCGCGCAGCCAGCGCCGCCCGCTCCCGTCCGTCGTCCCGGCCGAGGGCGAGACGCGTGGCCGCGTCGGCTTCCTGGTGGGCTGCGTGATGCCGGAGATCTTCGGCGCCGTGAACCAGGCCACGGTGCGCCTCCTGGCGAAGAACGGCTTCGAGGTCCACGTGGTCCCGGGCCAGGGCTGCTGCGGCGCCCTCCAGGCCCACGCGGGTCAGGCGGAGCTGGCGCGCGAGCTGCTCGACCGCAACGTCCAGGCCTTCAGCGGCGAGGGCCTCGACGCCGTAGTCAGCAACTCCGCCGGCTGCGGCGCCTTCCTGCGCGAGGCGGGCGACCACGGGATCGCCGGCGGCGAGGAGTTCGCCGGGCACGTGCGCGACGTGTGCGAGTTCCTCGACGCGGTGGGCATGCGCCCGCCGGCGCCGGAGCGCAGGCTCCGGGTCGCGTACGACGACCCCTGCCACCTGGTCCACGGTCAGGGTGTCTCCGCGGCGCCGCGGCGGCTGCTCCAGCAGATCCCCGGCGTCGAGCTGGTGGAGCACGCCGACCCGACGTCGTGCTGCGGGGCGGCCGGGACCTACAACCTGACCCAGCCGGAGATGAGCGCCGCCGTCCTCGGGCGCAAGATCCGGAGCCTGCGCGACGCGAGCCCGGACGTCGTCGTCAGCGGAAATCCTGGATGTCTGATCCAGCTTCAGCGGGGGGCGAGGGAGATCGGTTGGGATGTGCAGATCGCGCATCCGGTGGAGCTGTTGTCCGGCTAGAAGCCGTGCGGAGGAAGCGAGCGTGAAGATCTGTTTCGTCCTCGCCCTGGGCGTTGTCCTGCTGGCCGGGGGAGCCGCCGCTGCGGAGATCGATCCCGACATGAGGGACCACGTGACCTTCCGCGTGAGCCGTGGGACGAAGGTGGCCAACGACGAGATGACCGTGGTCCTGGCGGCTACCCACACGGCCATGGAGGCGGCCGAGGCGGCCAACCAGGTGAACCAGGAGATCGCATGGGCCGCGGATCAGATCAGCGATCGCGAGGGGTTCCGTGTCCGCACGGGGTCCTACACCACGCAGCAGACGCTGACGCCCCAGAAACAGAAGCGCTGGCGTGCGGAGCAGCAGCTGATCGTCTCGTCGAAGGATTTCGAGGCGCTCCGCAGACTGGTTGGGACGCTCCAAACGCGCGTGAACCTCCAGTCCGTGGGCTTCGCGCTCACGCCAGAGAGCCGGATCGAGATCGAACGCGACCTGGTGAAGCAGGCGCTCGCGGCGTTCCGGGAGGACGCGGAGCTGATCCGCACCAGCCTGGGCGCTTCCGGCTACGCCATCGTGGAGCTTCAGCTGATCGCGTCGACCCAGGATCCCCAGGCACGGCGGAACTACGGAATGATCATGGCCGACGGCGCCGCCGTCGCTCCGCCCGTTCTCGAAGGCGGCTTCAGCGACGTGTTCGTGCACGTGCACGCCCGCATCCAGCTCGAGTAGCGGGTGGCGAGCCTCGAGAGGCTCGACGGGGCGCACGTTCGCTCTCTAGACTGATCGATGGAGGTGAGTCATGACCGCGACCGATCCCATGGCGGCGGGCTACCGCTGCATCCGCTGCAGCCACAACCAGTACGATGTCGGTCAGATCCGCGTCACGGGAGGCATGCTGGCGAAGATCTTCGACGTGCAGAACAAGAAGTTCACCACGGTGACCTGCCAGCACTGCCAGCACACCGAGCTCTTCCGCGCCGACAGCAGCAAGCTCGGCAGCATCTTCGACCTGTTCACGAACTAGGGCGGGCCAGCACCCGGGCCCGGTAGCAGAGCAGGCCGTAGGCGCAGGCCAGGGGCAGGAAGGCCGCGACGGCCGACAGCGTGATCCAGGTCAGCACGACGTAGGCAAGCGTGTCCCCGGAGTCGTCGTCCCGGTTGCCGGACATGATGTCGAAGACGACCCGGTCGAGGTTCAGGAACCACAGCACGGTCACGATCAGGCAGAGGGGGAGCAGTGCTCCCACGAGGACGGCGCCCCGATCGAGCCGCGCGTGCACTCGCAGGTACCGGAACAAGAGAGCGACGCGCCAGGTCGCGACGACCGCGAGGAAGGCCGCGTTCAGCGAGCGCGCCGTCGCGAGGTCGGACAGGCGCTCCACCGGGATGGCGTAGAGGAGGCCCGGCGGGGCAGTCAACGCGATGAACGTGAAGAGGTGGGCGTAGGACCAGTGCTGGGGCCGAAGCGGCCGGATGCTCCAGAACAGGAGCGCCGCCAGGATGAAGACGTAGACGATCGGTCCCACGCCGGTGTGCTCGGCGAGGCTGACGCGCGGGTTGTCCCAGTAGCGACCGATTCCGACCAGCCAGACGCACGCGACCCCGAGGAGCAGGTGGCGGCGATCCAGGCCCTCGAGCTCCGCGGCAGTCGCGCGAAACGAGAGGAGGCGCCACAGGGTCCGGAGCGGCTCCGCGATGGGTCTTTCCTATGGCGCGCCGGCATCCGACTCGCGTCAGTCGGCTTCGCTGTCGGGCTTCAGGGGCTCGAGCCCGGTTTCGCCGCCGAGCCGTGGCAGACCGTCCTCCGCGAAGACCCAGTCGGCCCGGTCGTCGAAGTAGACGTGGACCTGGGGCGGGCGGTCGATCGGGCCGTCCATGTTGGCGAGCACAATGTCGATCTTGCCGGGGTGCCGGCTGGACTCGCAGAAGAGCGAGCTGCCGCAGCGTCCGCAGAACGACCGCGTTCCGTGGTCCGAGGATGCGAAGCGCACGAGTTCGGACTCGCCCTTCTCGATCGCGAACTGTTCGTCCGGTACGGCGAACCAGCTGACGAAGCCGGCCCCGTGGTTCCTGCGGCACATCGTGCAGTGGCAGTGACCGCAGAAGAGGCTCGGCATGCGCGCGCGGAAGCGGACCGTTCCGCACAGGCACGCTCCGGACACGGTCGGATCCGACATGGGATTCTCCTCAATCGAAGCGCTCGAAGAAGATCTCGCGGGCGTTGCGCGGCTGGAGCGGACGGGCGTTGCCCGAGTAGAGCGCCGTGAAGTTCCGGATCTGCTCCTTCGAGAGCGAGATCGGATCCGCGATCACGAACCACTCCACGCCCTCCGTGCACGGAGGGGTGGTGAGCGATCCCCGGTAGTGATACCAGCGGTGCTGCGGCGGAATCAGGTCCGAGGGGTCGATTTCCAGGTTCTCGTAGTGCGCCCGCTCGCCCTCCTGGGCGGGCAGGTTCTCCCAGATCTTTCTCGCCGCCGGATTCATGGCGCCTTCCTCGATCAAGACCCCCACCACGGCGAGCTCGCCGTCGTCGCTGCGATGCACCAGATGCATCTCCATGGGGAAGCGGCGGCCCGCGACCGCGTGCTCGCTGGGGGCGTGAAAGTGGTACTGGAGCAGCTGGTACCTGCGCCCTGCGGTGCGCAGCTCGCTGTCCTCCTCGACGTCGACCTGGATGGTGTGACCGTTGTTCAGGACCTCCGTCACGTACCCCTTGCGGGCGATGCGCAGGGAGGCCGGACGGTAGTCGAGCGAGATGGCGGCTTCCCCGGTGTCTGCGCGCGTCGGGACCAGGTCGATCGGGGACTGGGAGCGGCCCGAGCCGCACACGCGCCACTCGGGGCTGAGCTTCGGCCAGGCTGCGGGCCCGTCCTCCGCTCCGTAGCCCCAGTGCGCATGCTCCCCGGGCGCAGGCTTCGGACGCTCCTGCTCCTCTCCGGTTGCGCCGCCGCCCGCCGCGAGGGCGAACAGCAGCGCCAGCATGCCGAGCGTCGTCGTGGGTCGCGGGTGAGTCATCCGGGGCTCCGCGAGTAGTCTGCCACGTCGGGCGCGGAGCCGCCCCCGGCAAGCGCCTCTGGTTCAGGCTGTCTTGCGCAGGGACGTGACCGCTCGCCCGGCCTGGGAGAGCGCGAGGGATTGCACGACTCCGCGCGCGAAGGTCGGTCGGGTGGCCAGGGCCGACAGCCCCACGGCCGCCGCGGCCCCGCAGAGCGCGATCCGGCCCGGCACGCTGGCGCGCTCGAGCCGTCGCGTGAAGGCGGGCAGGACGTAGCGGGAGGTCACGGCGGACGCCGCCTCCATGGCGACGAGCACGGCGAAGTGGGCGAGCATCGCAGCACCTCGATGGATCAATCCACCCGGGCATACGCACCAGGACCCGGATCGGTTCACGCTCCTCACGTCTGCTGGCTGACAGGCGAGCATCTCCCCGACTTGTAGCCTCCGGCGATGGGCCTCGTGGACTGGCTCAACCGCCGGGTCGCACCGCGGATCACCGCGCTCGGGATCACGCCCCGCAGCGTGACCCTGGAGGTCCGCGGCCGACGGTCCGGCAGGCCCGTCCGCCTGTCCATGTCCCCGGCGCGGTACGAAGGCAGGCGCTACCTGGTGTCGCTGGCCGGCGAGCGGAGCTGGGTGAAGAACGTGCGCGCAGCGAAGGGCGACGCCTGCATCCTCCACGCTGGGCGCACCCCCGTGCATCTCCGCGAGCTGCCCCCCGAGGAGCGCGCGCCCATCCTGCTGGCCTATGTCGGCGAGCGAGCCTTCACGCGCTCGCGCGGGCGTGCGGCCCGGCTCTACTTCGGGACGGAGTCCCCGAGCCTCGAGCACATGCAGACCCTCGTGGAGAAGTTCCCGGTCTTCGCCATAGAGCCGCGCGCCGAAGCCACCTGAGGGCGACGTTCCCCCAGGTCGCTACTCGTACAGGATGAACTCGAGCAGGTTCCGATCGGGGTCCCTCGTGTACACGCTCGTCCCGCGCGCGCGGCCCAGGTCCCGCCCGCCCGCCAGCTCGACCGGACCGGCCTCGATGGCCGCCCCGGCCTGCGCGAGCGTCGCGCGCAGCTCCTCGAGGCTGCCCGACCAGACGAAGCAGAAGTCGCCGCACCCGGGCCGGGCGGCGGGGCCGCGCAGGCTGAACGCGGGGTTCCGCCACATCTCCGGGGCGTGCACGTTGATCTTCTGGTCGCCGAAGACCAGGGAGAAGAAGGGCACGCCGCTGGCGCGCCAGGCGCCGGGCTCCGGCGCGGAGAATCCGAGCGCCCGGTAGAATCGCAGCAGCTCTTCGGGCTTCTCGCTGGGAATCGCGACGTGATCGAAGGAGGTGACAGGCAACCCGGGCCAGGGTACCAGCGATCGAAGCGTCGCCGGGCTGCGTGGTAGGGTGGGGTTGCGGGCGGAACGCCTGGGGGTCTTCGATGGCCTACGATGAAGAGCTCGCGGATCGCATGCGGCGCGTGCTGAAGCGCCGCCGCAGCGTTTCGGAGAAGAAGATGTTCGGCGGCCTCTCGTTCCTCGTGTCCGGCAACATGGCGTGTGGGGTGTTGGGGAAGGAGATCTTCGTGCGGGTCGGACCGGACGCCTACGAGACGGCGCTCGCCCATCCCCACGCTCGCGAGATGGACTTCACGGGCAAGCCGTTGCGGGGCATGGTGTACGTCTCGACGAAGGGCATCCGTTCCGACGCGGACCTGAAGACCTGGGTCGAGCGGGGCGTGGCCCACGCGCGCAGCCTGCCGGCGAAATGAGCGCCAGGGATGTCGTCGTGAAGAGCGAGCCCACCGTCGTGCACGAGTCCGACAGTCCGGAGGAGCGCTGGAGCGAGGGCGGCCGGGTCGGCGTGCGCTGGCGCACGCTGCTCTCCGGGGATCGGACGCCGACGTCGTCCCTGACCGTGGGCGTCGCCGAGATCCCGCCCGGTGACGCGCCGGTCCGCCTCCACTGCCACGAGCCGGTGGAGGCGTACTACATCCTGGAGGGCGAGGGCTTCGTCGAGATCGCCGGACGCGAGCACGCCGTGCGCGCGGGGAGCGCCGTCTTCATCCCGGGCAATGCGGAGCACGTGGTGTGCAACACGGGCAGCGTGGTGCTGCGCCTGCTCTACGTGTTTCCGGTCGACGCGTTCGACCAGGTGGAGTACCGCTTCCCAGAGCCCCAGGCCGGATAGGAGGATCCCCGTGCTGGATGCCGAGCTGCGCAAGACGCGCGAGGAGATCGTGCGGCGGCACATGGAGAGCGAGAACGTCCACGACTTCGACACCACCATCGCTACGTTCGGACACCCGCGCTACGAACTCATCGCCACCGATCGCGTCCACGACGGCGAGGCCGAGGTGCGCGAGTACTTCCGCGAGACCCGCACCGCCTTCCCCGACCAGCGGAACGAGCTGATCGCCCTGCACCACGCGGACGACGCGGTGATCAGCGAGTTCTGGCTGCTCGGGACCCACGAGGGCCCGCTCGGCCCGCTCGAGCCCACGGGCCGCAGCTTCCGTTGCCGCATGACCGCGTTCTTCGTGTTCGAGGGCGCGGAGCTGGTATGTGAGCGGGTGTATTTCGACTCGGCCACGATCCTGCGCCAGCTCACCGGCTGAGCCGCCGGCGCGCCGCCTGCGTGGTAGGCTGCCGGCACGCGAGCCCCATCACGTCGGGAGGATCAGGCATGCCGGCAACGGGTTCCCTGGAGGCGATTCGCGCGCGCTCGGGCTGGGTCCTGGTACTGGCGATCGTGCAGATCGTGGTGGGAGTGCTGGCCATCGGGTCGCCGTACGTGGCGACGCTCGCCTCCGCAGTCGTGCTGGGTTGGCTGCTGCTCTTCTCGGGCGTAGTGCACGTGGTGGAGAGCTTCCAGGTGCGGGCCTGGTCCGGCTTCCTGCTGCACCTGCTGGGCGCGATCCTCTATGTGGTGGCGGGGCTGCTGGTGATCACGCGACCCATGGCGGGTGCCCTGACCCTGACCCTCATCCTGGCCGCGTTCCTGCTGGTGGAGGGCGTGTCGCGGATGATTCTCGCGTTTCAGGTGCGCGACCACGTGCCGGGCTGGCCCATGATGCTGCTGGGCGGACTGCTGGGCGGGCTGCTCGGGCTGCTGATCTGGATGCAATGGCCCTCCTCGGCGATCTGGGCCATCGGGCTCATGCTCGGCGTCAACCTGCTCTTCAGCGGCACCACGCTGTTGATGCTGGCGCTGGCTGCGCGGCAGACCGCTTCGGCCTGAGCGCCCCGTCAGGAGCGGGGCGGGGGCTCGGCCAGGAGGTCGAGCACAGGCTCCAGCGAGACGTCGCCTCGCCCGTCGACCTCCCGCTCGGCGAAGGCCAGCAGCGCGCGCTCGTGGGCGGTGATCTGCTGGAGCAGGGCGCGATCCTCGTCCGGACCCTCGGCTTCCAGCTCCTCGAAGCCGGCGACGAAGTTCAGCAGCTCGTTCCGGAAGGCCCCCATCAGGCTCGGCCACGGGATCGGGGAGAACTTCGCCGCGTCCTTCTCGCCGCGCTCGCGTTCGGAGGCGTCCTCGCGGATCTCGCCGCAGATCTGCTCGGCCAGCGGCCGGATGCGCTCCTTCGTCTCGGTCTCGAGTCGCTCGAGCGCGCGCCACTTGTGGGCGCGGGTGGCGTCGGTGGTGCGTTCGGCGAGCCCGCGGAAGAGCGCTTCGCCATACACCTCGCCCTGGAACGCCTTGCGGATGGCCGTGGCGTAGTCGTCGGACATGCTCTTTCCCCCTTGATGTCGGCGACTAGCCGGAGCCGCCGACCGCCTGTTTCCAGTCTTCGGGCGCCACGTCGCGCACGCGCGTGGCGAAGTACCAGCGGTGGCCCTCGGCGTCGAGGGCCTCGTAGCGGCGATCGCCCCAGGGCATGTCCGCCAGCTCCATCTGGATCCGCGCACCCTCGGCCTGCGCCCGGCAGAAGTGTGCGTCCACGTCGTCGACGTACGCCATCACCATCTGGTTGCGCCCGCCGAGGTCCACGGGGCTCTGGAGGTCGTGGACGCCGGCGCGTCCGAGCATCACGAGACCCGCCCCGAGCTGCATCTCCGCGATCTGCCGGCGGCCGTCCGGCGCCAAGAAGCGCGCCGCCTCGCGTTCTTGCAGTCCGAATGCGCGTGAGAGCCAGGCGACCGCCGCATCCACGTCGCGGTAGGCGAGCCGGGGATAGAGCTGGGGTACGCCTGTGGGCGATTCGGGCAGGGACGACCCTCCGCGAGCTGCGCCTCCAGCGTACCCCATTCCGCCGGCGTCCTGCCGCGGGCCCGGGACGCCCCGGGCGCTGCCCGAGCGTCGGCTCGAGCTTGCCAGCGGTGCGAGGTTCGTGAAACGATGCGTGGGAGGAGACCGCGCCATGTCCTCGTCCCCCCCGCCCGTCCAGCGCTTCCCCGCCAGCTACGCCCATCTCGGAGAGGACGGCAGCGTCGTGCCGCTCGAGGTGACGGATTCTTTCTGGCCCGACCTGATCGACGGGAAGTACGATCACCTCGGACCCGGACGACTCGTGGCCTGGATCGAGTTCGCGGAGAGCTGGGACAGCTGGGAGATGCATCCGGACGGCGACGAGCTGGTGTGCTTGATGTCCGGCTCCGTGGACTTCGTGCTCGAACTGGACCCCGGAGAGCAGATCGTCGAGCTTCGCGAGCCGGGCGCGTTCGTCGTGGTGCCGCGCGGGACCTGGCACACGGCGAGCGTCCACGCCCCCAGCGCCGGGCTCTTCATCACTGCGGGCGAAGGCACGCAGCACCGGCCTCGCTAGCCCCGGGCACGCTACGGCTGGATCTTCGGCGGCCCCTGAATCCTCAAGGCCGCTCCGCGACCCGTCGATACCCGGTGCAACCGGGAGGTGGCTCATGGGTCGCAAGGTCGGGTCGTGGCTCATCGCGCTCGTCTGCATCGGGGCGCTGAAGTTCGGCTTCAACACGGTGGCCACCGAGGCGGTGTACACGCTGGAGGGCGACGCGACCGAGTGGGTGGCCGAGGACAACGCGTGGGTCGAGGAGGAGCTGCGCGAGGGCAGCGCCGTCCCCGCCCGCGGCTGGCTCGACCAGCCCGGGCACGGGACCTTCGAGGCTGACCCCGCGGCCCTGCGTGACCTGATCGCGAGCTTTCACGCTGCGGGCGCAAAGAACGTCTACATGGTGGGCGTCGAGGAGCTCGGCCAGGTGGTGCTCTCGGACAGCATCGCCGTCGAGCTGCCCGAGCCCGGCACCGCGCGCGACCGTTTGTTCGAGGTCGAGGCGGAGTTCTTGACCGAAGCCTGGGGCGAGGAGTACGAGGGCACGCCCGACGTCGGCCAGCGCTACCTGGTGGTCTCCTTCGACTGACGCGTGGGTGCGCGTGGTACCCTGCGCGCGTGCTCGACCTGATGGGCTTCGCGCTCGGGGCGCTGGCCGCGCTGGTCTTCGTGGCGCTCTGCCGGACCGCGCCGAGGACCCAGTGGGGGTGGATCGGCGTGGGGCTCCTGCTGGCGGCCCTGGCGTATCCCGGCATGGGGCTCGGCGCCCGCAGCGCGGCGGCGCTGACCGCTGAGTGGCTCGGGACGGCGCTGTTCGGCGTCTTCGCCCTGCTCGGCATCGCCCGCTCGCCCTGGTTCCTGGCGGCGGGCTGGGCGCTGCACGCGGCCTGGGACTTCGTGCTCCCGGCCGTGGCCGACGCGGCCTACGTGCCGCCCTGGTACGCCATGGCCTGCGTCGGGTTCGACGCGCTGGTGGCGCTCTACGTGGCTGCGGTCCTCGTCGGCTGGCTGCGGGCGCCGGGGGCGCGGGAGCCGGCAACGGCCTGAGGGTCGCTCCTCCGTGAACACTCCCGCCCACGTGGTTCTCGGCGGCGTCGTGCTCGGACACGGCGCCTGGCGACGCCACTGGCTCGCGATCAGTGGTGGCGCGCTGGCCCCGGACGCGCCGATGCTGCTCTTCTACCTGGTGGAGCGGCTCGGGCGCGGCGCGCCCGAGCGCCGGATCTGGTCGGAGCTCTACTTCGATCCGGGTTGGCAGGGCTTGTTCGACGTCTTCAACTCGTTGCCGCTCTTCGCGCTCCTCGCGCTCGTCGCCTGGCGGCTCGGCTCGAGCGCGGCCCTCGCGTTCTTCGCCGCCGCCGCGCTCCATTGCCTGACGGACCTGCCCCTGCATCGCGAGGACGCCCACGCCCACCTCCTGCCGTTCTCCGACTGGCGCTTCGTCAGTCCCGTCTCCTACTGGGACCCTCGGCACGGGGGCAGGCTCTTCGTCGCGTTGGAGCTGCTCGGCACCCTGGCGGGCGCGCTCGTGCTGGCGCGGCGGGACGAGCCGCGCGGCTGGCGCGCGGTGGGGCTCGTCACCCTGGCGTGCTACCTCGGCTTCATCGCCTTCGCCGTGATCGTGTGGCTGTAGTCCGGAGGACCTCCGTGGATCCGCGCATCTCGCTCGTCACCCTCGGTGTCGCCGATCTCGAAACGTCGGTCGCGTTCTACCGCGACGGCCTGGGCCTGCCCCAGCGCGACGGGCCGGAGGGCATCGCGTTCTTCGTGCTGCGGGGCACCTGGCTCTCGCTCTACGCGCGCGAGGCCCTGGCCGAGGACGCCAGCGTGTCCGCCGAGGGCAGCGGCTTTCGCGGCTTCACCCTCGCCCACAACGTCGCGAGCCCGGAAGAGGTGGACGCCCTGGTGAAGCGCGCCGTGGACGCCGGCGCCAGCCTGGTGAAGGAGCCCCAGAAGGTCTTCTGGGGCGGCTACTCGGGCTACTTCGCCGATCCCGATGGCTTCCTGTGGGAGGTGGCCTGGAACCCTCACTTCACGATCGAGTAGGGACGGCGTCCTCCGACAGCCAGGCTGCGGAAGAGGGCGATCGGATCCACGCCCGCGAGGGGACGTTGCTCGAGTCTTGCATCTCGGGACATTCCTGCCCTGGCGTCTCCGAGGTCTGGCACGCGACGGAAATTCCGAGGAACGTCCCCGCTCTGCTAGCGGGTCGGCAGCAGCTCGCTGCCCCGGGCCAACAGGTCCTCGGCGTCCGGGGCCAAGGCGTAGAAGGACCAGATCCCGAGCTTCGAGGTCTGCAGCAGGCCCGCCTCGCGCAGCACCTTCAGGTGGTGCGAGATGGTGGGCTGGGCGAGGTCGAAGTGGTCCACCACGTCGCAGACGCAGGTCGGGGCGGGCTGGGCCGCCACCAGGCGCAGGATCTCCAGCCGGGTGGGGTCGGCCAGGGCCTTGAAGACGCGCACCAGCCGCTCCCGCTGGCGGGCCGCCAGGGGTCGGATGGGCTGGAGGGGGCAGCACCCCTCGGGGCGGGTGCGGGCGGCTCGGGCGGGCATGAAAACATATTGACAGATTTCGATGCGATGTCTAGAATGCATCGAAATTGATCGATGGGTTCGGCACCCCAGGACCCCGGAGGATCCAGCATGCGTCTCCAGCTCGCCCTGAATGTCCGCGACCTCGAGGCCGCCGTGGCCTTCTACTCCGCGATGTTCGGCATCGCGCCCAACAAGCGGAAGCCGGGCTACGCCAACTTCGCCATCGACGCTCCGCCGCTCAAGCTCGTGCTCTTCGAGGCGCCGGACGCGCCGGAGCGTCTGAACCACCTGGGCGTCGAGGTCTTCGAGGACGAGGACGTCTCCGCCGCCAGCGAGCGCCTGCGGGGCGCCGGGCTCGACCACCTGGTCGAGGACGAGAAGACCTGCTGCTACGCCAAGCAGAACAAGGTCTGGGCCAGCGACCCGGACGGCTCGCGCTGGGAGTGGTACCGCGTGATCGAGGACTCCGAGGGCTTCGGCGAGGTGCCGGCGCCCGAGGCGCAGCCCGAGGCCTAGGCGGGCGGGCTTCACGGTGCCCTTCCGGGGCTTCGTGTGGAGCCAGGTGCGCTAGCGGAAGAGCATGGCGTCCGGCGTCTCCTTCGGCGTGCGGATGCGCGGGAAGGCGCCGAGGGAGAGGTCCGGCAGCGAGGCCTGCAGCACGAGCTCGAAGGGCAGGATCGACTCGCGGCTGCGCACGAGGCCGTAGCGCTCGCGCATGCCGAGGAAGGTGTAGTCGGAGCGCGCGCCCGCGCGCCGGTCCGGCGCGTCGGCCACACCGAGGCGCGCGCGTTCGAAGAAGAGGTCGCGGTCCGGGTCCGCCCCCACGAAGTCGTCCGGGTCCTCGGCCTGGTTCTCGATGGTGGTCTCGTCGAGCTTCGTCACCAGCCGCGCCAGCCGCTCGTCGGAGATGCGCTTGCGCCGCTGCACGGGCTCCCCGCGCTCGCGGCCGCTCTCGCCGATGAAGTTGAACTCGAGCACGCGTCCGCCGGTCAGGACGACGCCGTCGGGGTGCAGCTCGCCGTTGTCCTTCTCGCCGTCCAGCAGGCCCGGCACGAGGCCGATGCCGTCGGGACCCGCCACCTCCGGGTTCTCGCGCAGGAACTGGCGGCTGATGCGTATGCGCTGGTAGCTCGCGTGGCGGAGCTCCTCGCGGGCCAGCATGCCCGCCTCGGCGCCGGCCTCGGTGTCCTGGAAGGTCTGCACGATCTGGCGCAGCATGCGCAGCCGCAGGTCCGGGCGCCTCTGGTGCAGCGCGGACTGGAGCGCCTGTTCCGACGCGCGCTCGCGCAGATCCGCGAGCTCGTCCTCGTCTTCGCCCGCGGCTTCGGCGAACTGCCAGGCAGCGAGGTGATTGCCCCGGCGCTGCTCCCAGTCCCCGAGCCAGTCGGCCACCTCGGGGACGTGCTCGCCGTCCGGGTTCGTCGCAAGGTACTGGCGCGCGTGGCGGGCGGCGCCCCGCCCGAAGGGCCACTGCTTCATCCAGCGGTACTGCACCAGCCGGCTGGGGAAGGTCGTGACCATCTGGAGGTAGCTCGGAGCGTCGAGCAGCCACTCGAGACCGCCCGGCAGGTTGCGGTCCTGGGGGCCCTTGTACAGGGGGCCGAAGAGGATCCAGGAGAAGCGACTCCGGCGGTCCGCGCTGCGCGCGTCCCGGAAGGCGCTGTAGGGGTTGAGGCGCGGATTGCCGACCAGGGCGTCCGCGTGGCGCGCCATGTTCTCCTGGGCCTTGTCGTCGTCGGCCACGTCCGCGAACATCTTCCAGTGGTCGTCCTCGTCCGGGTCGTCCCGGGATTCGGACTCCGCCAGCGCCAGCGCGTAGGCCGCCTCGCCCGCGAATGCGCCCTGCGGATCGTCCGCCAGGATCTCGTCGGCGGTCTCCTCCAGCTGGCCCGCCGGAGAGAGCAGCGCCAGCGCCAGCGCCTGGGCTTCGGGGTCCGCGTCGAGGAACGCCGTCGTGGGGTCCGCGGACAGGCTGCGCGCCCGCTCGGCGCGCTCGCGCTCGAGCTCGCGCGCAGCCCGCTCGCGCAGCTTCTCCGCGTCGCCGTCCTCGGGCGAATAGCGCTCCGCCTGGCTGGCGAAGATCAGGGCCGCCGCCCACTGCTTGCGGTCCGCGGCCTTCTGGGCCACCCGCATGGCGCGATCGCGGCGGGTGCGGTTCCAGCGCACCTGGGTCTCCTCGGTGCGGCGCACGATCTCCGCGGCCTCGGGCGCGTCGGGGTTCTCGTCGAGGAACTGCTTCCAGTGCGCCAGGGCCTGGCGCTCGCGCAGCTCGAGCTCGTCCTCCATGGCCTCGGCCACGGCCAGGTTGACGATCGAGCGGAAGAGCGCCCAGCCGCCGCGAATGCCGAAGAGGGCGGGCGTCATGGCGGCCTTCATCACCGGTGCGACGAGCGCGTTCACGATCTGGGCGGTGTCCTTCACCAGCTCGTCCCGCAGGCGGCGGTTCGCCAGCGCCAGCGGGTCGTCCTTCACCGAGGCCTCGAGCCGGTGCTTGAAGGCGTCGTCGAAGTGGACGTCGTCGCGATCCAGCAGCTCGCGGCTGGCGCGGCGGTAGGCCACCCCGTCGTCCAGGGTGGCGTTCACCAGGTCCTGGGCCGCGGGGACGAGCCCGCTGGGTCGCTGGCCGGCGGCCAGGCGTTCGGCGTCGAAGGCCTCGAGCTCCGCCAGCAGCGGCGCGCTCTCCCGTCGCGTGCCTCCCAGGGCGGCCAGCGCCAGGTCGCGGCCCAGCAGGTCCGGATCGTCCGGCACCCGGCTCCCCACGCTGCCCAGGGGCTCGAGCGGCGAGCCCACCGGCGGCGGGGCCGGCGACGCGCAGGCGCCGAGGAGCGCCGCGAATGCCAGCAGCAGGCCCGTGGCGCGTGCGCGCCCCAGCGGGCCCCTGGCCCGCGCGCGACTACTGGGTGAAGCGATCACGGTCCACCTGCAAGGTGAAGGCGAGGAAGGCCTCGAGCCGCTGCTGGGCCTGGAGCTTCTCGGTCGAGCCGTCCTGGTTGGCGACCGCCTCGTAGAGGCGCGCCGCCGCGTCCACCAGCTCCTGGAAGGTGGGCGGGTCGAAGCGCAGGCCTTCCGGCGGGTTCGACTGGACGTACTCGTCGGCCATGTCCGCGTAGAGGTCGGCCAGTGCCAGCATGTGCCGGTTGGCATTCTTGCTCTCGCGGTGCCGCACCACCAGCCGCTGGCGCTCGGCCAGCGCGCGCACGTTGCCGTCGGCGGACAGCAGCCGCACGGACGCGAACCAGCGCGCGCGGGCGGCGTCGGCACGCTCGATTTCCTCGAGGATCATGAACTGATAGTGCGTCTCCGTCGCCTCGTCCTCCAGGGCCTCCAGCAGGGTCACGCGCTGCTCGTACCCCGCCAGCAGCTGGGACTCGCCGGGCGGCGGGGTTTCGTCCCCCTCGGATTCGGGCGGGCGGTCCGGGTCGTAGCCGAGGTTCGCGGACTCCTCCAGGGTGTCGCAGAGCGAGGCGCTGCGCAGGGCCTCCATCTCGAGGCTCCCCTGGCGCAGCGCGGCCTTGCGGTAGGCCTCCGCGGCCAGCGCGAAGGCCCGGATGCGCTCGAGGGCGCGTCCCTTGGCGAAGGCGATCACCTCGTCCATGTAGCCCGAGCGGAGCGCGTCGGCGTGGACCTGCTCCAGGTTCTCCAGCCGGATCAGGGA
The DNA here is from genome assembly GCA_947259215.1 of uncultured delta proteobacterium. GTDB lineage: Bacteria > Myxococcota_A > UBA9160 > UBA9160 > JAFDET01 > CAMYLJ01. The sequence goes on along the minus strand of CAMYLJ010000020.1, from coordinate 31,426 downwards.
GGAGCGGTAGACGTTGCGACCCGTGAAGTCGAGTGCGGGCGGGAAGCGGTAGGTGTCGTCCGGGATGTGTCTTCGCAGCACGGCCACCACTTCCAGCACCGACTCCGTCGGCCGGTACTGGGGGTCCGGGGCCGGTGTGCTGGAGCAGGCCAGCAGCGGGACCCAGACGATCGCGGAAATGAGGGCGCGGGGGAGAGCCAACGAGCGCGTCCTCGACGGTTTGCCGGAGGGTAGGGAGACGGGGCCGCTGGCGTCAATCGGACGCCGTGCGCCCGTCCGCCACCAGGTTCAGCATTTTTTCAGTTGCGATCACGGCGGCGCCCATCTGGTCCGAGTCCACCCCGAGGGTCCTGAAGCCGCCCTCCCAGGAGATCACGGTCTCGACCAGGGCCGCCGTGCGCCCCCCGGGCGGGATGCGGACGCGGTAGTCCACCAGGCGAGGCACCGCGATCCGGAAGCCGCGCAGCGCCTTCTTCAGGGCGTTCATGAAGGCGTCGTAGCCGCCGTCGCCCTGGGCCTGCGCCTTGGCCTCCTTGCCCTGGTAGGCGATCACCACCTCGGCCAGTGGCAGCTCGCCGGTGGCCACGCTGACCCGGTACGAGTGCACCCGCAGGCGCTGCTCGCTCGGCGTCTGGAGCACGTCGGCGATGATGTAGGGCAGATCCTCGGGCACGACGGTGTGTTTCTTGTCGCCCAGCTCGACGATGCGCCGCAGCACCAGGTCGCGGTCGGTGTCCGCCAGCTCGATGCCCAGGTCCTTCAGGTTCTGGCTCAGGGACGCCTTGCCCGAGAGCTTGCCGAGGGCGTAGCGGCGGCGGCGTCCGAAGCGCTCGGGCGCGAGCCGGCTGTGGTAGAGCTCGCCCTTCACGTCGCCGTCGGCGTGGATGCCCGCGGTCTGGGTGAAGACGTCGCGTCCCACGATGGGCGTGTTGCCGGGCATGTCCTTGCCGCTGAAGCTCTCCACCACGCTCGAGACCGTGCCGAGGCGCGATTCGTCCACGCCGGTGCGGTAGCCGGTCTGGTCGTGCAGCGCGGCCACCACCTCCGCCAGGCGCGCGTTGCCGGCGCGTTCGCCGAGGCCGTTCACGCTCGTGTGCACGCCGCGAGCTCCCGACTCGACGGCCACCAGGCAGTTGGCGGTGGCGAGGCCGTAGTCGTTGTGACCGTGGAACTCGAAGTGCACGTCGGGCCAGGTGGCGGTCATGAGCTCGACGTAGCGCTGCACCTGGGGCGGCGAGAAGATGCCGAGGGTGTCGGGCAGATAGATGCGCGCGACGCCCGCCTCCGCCAGGCACTGCACCATGGCGAAGACGTAGTCGAAGGAGTCGCGCACGCCGTTCGACCAGTCCTCGAGATAGGCGTTCACCGTCATGCGCCGCTTGCGGGCGTACCCCACCGTCTCGGCCGCGCGTTCTCGGTGCGTCTTCGGCGCGACGCCGAGCTGGCCGCGGCAGTGGGCCTCGGATCCCTTGACCAGCAGGTTCAGCACCTTCCCGCGCGCGCTCGCGATCCAGTCCACCGACGAGGTGCCGTCGGCCAGCCCCAGGATCTCGATCCGGTCGATCCAGCCCTGCTTGCGCGCCCAGCTCGTGATGCGGCGCGCGGCCGCAGCCTCGCCCTCGGACACCTTCACCTGGGCGATCTCGATCCGGTCGACCTTCACCTCTCCGAGCAGGATCCGCGCCAGCTGGAGCTTCTCCTCGGGCGTGTACGCGATGTCCGGGGTCTGCTCCCCGTCGCGCAGGGTCGTGTCCATCACCTGGATGCGATTCGGATCGGTGTGCGCCGCCATGCTTCGCCCCAACGAAAAAGGCCGCGAGCCTGATTGCCCGCGGCCTGCCGAACTCCGCTGTGCCTTCGCGTCAGCGTCCGGCGGACCCGGGCCCCCGGCCAATAATCGACGCGATGCTGCGCGCGCGGAGGCGGGGGTGGTCGCCGGACATGGCATCCATCCTACCCGCGGGGATCTCGATGTCAAGTAGAATGCCCGCGTGCCCCACGTTGTCACCGCTCGCATCCTGGAGGTGGACGCCGACGCCGCCGGCGCGCGCCTCGACGTGCTGCTGGCCCGGAGCCTCGGCCTGTCGCGCGCCGACGTGCGCTGGCTGCTGGCCCGGGGCGGCGTGCGCGTGGACGGACGCGAGGTCGGTCCCGGCGACAAGGGCGCGTGCCTCTCCGCGGGTGCGCGGGTGGAGGTGGAGCCGTTCACGCCGCGCGCCGAGCTGCACGCCGTGCCGCAGCCCGAGCCTGCGTTCCCCGTCCTGGCCGAGGGCGACGGCTGGCTCGTCCTCGACAAGCCCGCCGGCGTGCCGGTGCATCCCCTGGAGGAAGGCGAGACCGGCACGCTGCTCAACTTCGCCGTGGCGCGCGCGCCGGAGATCCACGGGGTGGGCGAAGGCGGGCTGCGAAGCGGGGTCGTGCACCGCCTGGACGTGGACACCTCCGGCGCGGTGGTGCTCGCCACCCGCGACGACGCCTGGCGGCGGCTGCGCCACGCCTTCCGGCGCCACCGGGTGCACAAGCGCTACCGCGCCATCGCGCTGGGGTCGCTCCCCGACACGGGGCGCGCCGAGGTCGGTCTCGTGGTGACGCAGCACCGGCCCGCGCGGGTGCGCGTCTTCCCGGACGTCGCCGCCGCCGGGGCGGGCGCGCGCACGGGCCGGCTCGAGTGGCGCGTGGCGGAGCGCCTGGGCGACGCCTGCCTGGTGGAGGTGGACCTCGAGACGGGCTTCCTGCACCAGGTGCGCGCGACGCTGGCCTGGCTCGGTGCTCCGGTGGCCGGCGATCCCGTCTACGGCCCCGGACCCGACGACCGCTCCGGCGCTCCGCGCCAGATGCTCCACGCCGCGCACCTGGCCTACCAGGAGGTGGTTGCCGACAGCCACGACCCGGCCGACTTCCGGGCCACGCTCGATCGATTGCGCGCGGGCTAGCAGGCCGACCCAGGACGAGGTCCTGGGTCGGCTTGCGCCGCAAACGGAGCCCTTGGGCTCCGTCAGCTAGCGGATACACTGGCGCGGCATGCGCGTTCTCGTCGTCGTGGCCTCCCAGACCGGTCGCACCGCCCGCATGGCCGAGGTCTTCGCCGAGGCCGCGAGCGAAGCGGGTGCCGACGCCGCCGTGCGGAGCGCCGAGGAGGCGGGCGAGCAGGACGTCCTCGAGGCCGACGCGCTGGTCCTCGGAAGCGGCGTTCACATGGCGGGCGTCGAGTCGTCCATGCGGGCCTTCTGCGAGCGGCTCTCGCCCGCCTGGATGCGGGGCGCCCTGGTCGGAAAAGTGGGAGCGGCCTTCGTGTCGGCGGGCGCCGGCGGCCGCGGCGGCGGTGAGCTGGCCCTGATCTCCCTGTGGGCGAACCTGGCCGAGCACGGGCTGCTGATGGTGCCCATGCATAACCGGCTCGAGGGCTTCGGCCACGCCGGCTGCCACTGGGGTCCCCTGGCGTGGACCAACCCGCGCGAGCGCGTGCCCGGGCCCACTCCGGAGCACCTAGTCGCCGTCCGCTCCCACGCGCGCTGGGTGGTAGAGTGCGCCGCACGCTGGCAGCGCGGGGAGACGCCTGGCTAGCGTTTGCGCGCCAGCGCGAGGCCGTCGGCGATCGGGAGCATCACGCGGTCCACGCGCTCGTCCGCCGCCAGTATGTCGTTGAAGCCGCGAATGGCCTCGGTGTTGGGGTCGGTCTGCGACGGGTCCACCACGCTGCCGGACCAAAGCACGTTGTCCACCAGGATCACGCCGCCGGGGCGCAGGCGCTTCAGGATCTCCTCGTAGTAGTCCGAGTAGCCGAGCTTGTCGGCGTCGATGAAGCCGAGATCGAGCGGCTCGTCCTCGGGCAGCGCCCGCAGCGAATCGATGGCCGGCCCGATCCGCAGCTCGATGCGGTCGGCCACGCCGGCCTTCTCCCAGTACCTGCGTGCGATCGAGGTCCAGTCCTCGCTGATGTCGCAGGTGGTGAGCCGTCCGTCCTCGGGCAGGCCGCGCGCGATGCAGAGCGACGAGTAGCCGGTGAAGGTTCCCACCTCGACCGCACGCCGGACGCCCAGCATGCGGGTCAGGATCGTCAGGAAGGCGCCCTGCTCGGGTGCCACCTGCATGATCGATATCCCGCCGAGGGCGCGGGTCTCCTCGATCAGCTCGCTCTGGATGGCGTCGGGGGGTGTGCCGTGCTCGACCAGGTAGGCGTGGACGTCAGGGGACAGCTGGAAGGATTTCGGTCGCTGGGCCATCCGGGGAGTCTAGTCGAGCCCCCGGGGCGTGGACCACGTGACACGCGGGCGTGATTCCGGCCACTTCAAAAAAGGGGGTGAGGCGGAGGTCCCCATGCATCCCGCCTTATCCGTCGCGTTGGTCTCGCTGCTGGCGCTGGCGGCTCCTGCCGGCGCCGTCTCGCTCTACGCCCCGGGCGACGTGCTCTTCGGGCGCGGCGATGAGATTCACCGGGTGAACCCCACGACGGGCGACACCCAGCTCATCGCCAAGGGCGATCTGCTGGTGGGGGTCCAAGCGCTGGCCCTCGACGCCGACGGCTCGATCTTCGCGTCGGTGACGACCGACCCTTCGCCAATCCAGGGGGTGCGCCGGATCGTCCGGATCGACGGCGACACCGGAGACCAGAGCCTCTTCTTCGAGCAGGGCCGCGACTTCGGCTTCTTCGACGGCCTGGAGCGCATCGGCGGCACTCTCTGGGCCACCTCGAACTTCCTCTCCGGCTCGAGCTCCTTCATCCTCGCCTTCGACATCGAGACCGGGGACCTGATCTTCGAGCTGGAGCCGCGGATCCTGTTCGGCCGCACCCCGCGCGACATCGTGGCCCGGAACGAGCAGGAGCTCTGGCTTCCCGGCGCGCTCTGGATCCACAGCTTCGAGACGACGACGGGCTTCCTCACGATGGAGCAGGTCTACGCCGACCGGATCGTGATGGACGACGCCGTGTTCCTGGAGGAGGAGCTGTACCTCACGATCCCCGGCGCGGGCGTGGCCCGCGTCGCGGACAACGGCGCGCTCACCTACATCGCACTCAACACCGGCGACGCGTACTTCCAGCTCGAGGTGCTGCCGGACGGACGCCTGGCGACGATCCGCGAGGACGAGCTCATCGCCCTCGATCCGACGAGCGGCGCCCAGTCGATGATCGTGGCGCTGGGGAGCCGCGGGCCGATCCTGGCGGTTCCGGTCCCCGCGCCGGGCGTGACGCTGTTCCTGCTCCTGGGCTTCGCACGGCTGCTCCGGGCGCGGGTGAGAGCCAGGGGCGCTCCGGTCCACTAGACTGGTCCACCCCATTCAGCAAGGAGGACACCCCCATGCCCAGCGAGCGCAGCGGCGCAGTCACCATGCGCGGCAACCCCCTGACCCTGATCGGCCCCGAGCTCCAGGTGGGCGACGATGCCCCGGACTTCACGGCTGTGGACACCAAGCTCCAGGACGTGACCCTGGCGTCCTCCAAGGGCAAGGTGCGGATCTTCAGCGTCATCCCGAGCCTCGACACGCCGGTCTGCGACAAGCAGACCCGCCGCTTCAACGAAGAGGCCGCGAAGCTCGGCGACGGCGTCGCGATCTACACGATCTCCGCGGATCTGCCGTTCGCCGCCGGCCGCTGGTGCGGCGCGGCGGGCGTGGACCAGGTGGAGTGCATCTCGGACCACCGCAGCATGTCCTTCGGCGACGCCTGGGGCACGCACGTGAAGGAGCTGCGCCTGGACGCGCGGGCGGTCTTCGTGGTGGACGCGAGCGACAAGATCGTGCACGCCCAGTACGTCGGCGAGATCGCCGACCACCCCGACTACGACGCCGCCCTGGAGGCCGCGCGCAAGGCGGCGGGCCGCTAGCTCGCCCGCCGGGGCGGCCGGGCGCCACCATCTCCGCGCCGCACCCATCCATCCACCGCAGATCGAGGCCGCGAGCCGCGCCTCGCGAAGACGAATGCGTCCCGCGCGTCCGAGTCCGCGAAGGACCCCAGCCCCCCTCGGCGCGCGCACAAGGAGACCTACCCGCCTCCCTGCTTCTTCATCTGGAGCCGCATCGCCACCGCCTTCTCGTCCTCGGCCTCGGGAATCATCCCCTTTTCCATGTAGATCATGGACAGGCTCGTGTGCCCCAGCGGTTCGTCCGGCTCGAGCTCGACGAGCTTCCGCGCGGCCTCGACGGCGCCGTCGAGGTCGCCCTGGCGTTGCAGCGCCATGGCGAGGGCGTTCCAGGCGATCGCCAGCTCCGGCTGGGCGTCGAGGGCGCGGCGGTAGCAGGCGACGGCGTCGCCGAGGCGGCCGTTCACGAAGTGGTCGAAGCCCTCCTTGTAGAGGGCCTTGGCGTCGTCGTCGGGCATGGGGGGAGTATACTCGGCCGCCGTGGAGATCCGGACCCTGCGTGAAGGCGAGCGCGAAGCCGTGCTCGAGCTGCTGGACCCCTGGGACGTGGGTGACGGCTGGCGCGGGCGCGACTTCTTCCGCCGCTACGTCGAGGACGACCCGAGCTACCGCGACGAGAACTTCTGGGTGGCCGAGGAAGACGGTCGCCTGCTCTCCTGCGTGCAGATCTTTCCGCGCCGGCTGCGGGCGGGCGACGCGGTGCTCCCCCTGGGCGGGATCGGGTCGGTCTACACCCGCGCCGACGCACGCAAGGGCGGCGTGGGGAGCCGCTTGCTGCGTGCCGCCGAGGACGCCATGCGCGCGCGCGGGCTCGCCCTGGGCATGCTCTTCGCGGGGCCCATCCCCTGGTACGAGCGCCTCGGCTGGCACAGCTGGCCCTTCGCGCGGGCCATCTACACGCGCGCCGACGCGGCGGGGGCCGGCGCGTCGGAGGTCGAGATCGCCGCGTTCGAGCGAGCGCGCGACCTGGAAGCCGTGGTGGCGATCCACGCCGACTACTCCGCGTCGCGTTCGTGCACCGTGGTGCGCGAGGGGGACGAGGACTGGGAGGGAAGCCTGCGCCTCACCGGAAACCCGGGCGAAGACTTCCGCGTCGCACTGCGAGGCGGCGAGGCCGTGGCGTACGCGCGCCTCATCACGCTCTCCGAGCATCCGATCCTGGCCGAGTTCGGTCGCCGTCCCGACGCGGCCGACGACCTCGCCGCGCTGCTCGCCGCGCTGTTCGCCGAGGGCGGCGCCTTCGGCGCCGCGCCCGCCGACGCGGCTCTGGAGAAGGCGCTGGCGCCCGAGGGCGTCGCGCTGCATCCGCTGGGCGATCCCAATGCCATGCTCCGCTGCCTCGACGCGACCGCGCTCTGCCAGGCGGCCGGTCTCGAGCCCGTCGCGGGCGAGAGCGACGCGGAGCTGCTGCGCCGCGTCCTGCCGCCGGATCGCTGCCTCTTCTGGTCGGCCGACCGCTTCTAGACCGCTACCTTCTCCGCGCACCCGCGAGGACGCCCCGTGACGCTCGCTCAGATCATCACACCCCTCTGGCGACGCATCCGCGCCCGGCTCTTCAACCGGTTCTTCGTCACCCTGGGTCTGCTGCTCGGCGTGATGCAGGTCGTGGTGGGACACTGGATCACGGTGGTGCTGGCCGGGCGCCCGGGTCCGGGGCTGGCCGTGGGCCTCGTTCTGGCCGCCGCGCTGGTGGCCGCCAACGCGTTCGCCATCCCGGTCCTGCGCAACGCTCGGCGTGAAGGCGGCTGGGGGGGTGCCGTCGCGCAGGCCTACATCGCCCTCGGACTCGGGACGCTTCTCGTCGGGAGCTTGATCGTGCTGACGTGGGTCGGGTTCCTGCCACTGGCGGGGCTGCTGAACGCGCTGGGCGTCGGAGGCGAGACGCTGTTCCAGGCCTTCCGGGTGGCCACGATCCCCGTGGTGGGGGCGCTCGCGCTGCTCCTCGTCTGGGGCTTCACGGGCGGCCAGCGCCAGGTCCAGCACACGCACCTGCGCGTTCCCTTGGAGGGGCTGCACGAAGACCTGCGCGGCCTGCGCATCGTGCAGCTCAGCGACCTGCACATCGGAAACGGCATGGAGGGCCCGTGGCTGGCTCGGATGGTGGATGCGGCCAACGCCCTGGAGCCGGATCTGATCGCGCTCACCGGCGACATCTTCGACTTCGACCCGCGCTACGTGGAGGAGGGCTCCAAGGGTCTGGCGGGGCTGCGCGCACGCCACGGCGTCTTCGCCGTGCTCGGCAATCACGACACCTACACCGGCGTCGACGTGGTGGTGGAGGGGCTCGGTCGCTTCGCCCCCAACATCCGTCTGCTGCGAGGCGAGCTCGCGCGGCTGCCCGTCGATGCGCCTCTGTACGTGGCGGGCGTGGACGACCCGGGCCGGCTCGCGGCGTGGACGGACCAGGAGGTCGCCGTGCCGGAGCTCCAGGACCTGGCGGAGCAGCGTCCCCACGACGGCCCCGTGATCCTGCTGGTGCACCGGCCCCAGCTCTTTCCCCAGGCCTCGCGCCTGGGCTTCGAGCTGGTGCTGGCCGGGCACACCCACGGCGGCCAGCTCGCGCTGCCGGGCGGAAGCCTCAACCTGGCGCGGTTCCTGACCCGCTTCAATAGCGGCCTCTACCACGCCAACCGCTCGACCCTCTACGTGAACCGCGGCTTCGGCGTCGCCGGGCCCGCGATCCGCGTGTACTGCCCGCGCGAGATCGCGACGATCGAACTGGTTTGACTCTTCGTCGGGCCGCGCGGCGCCTCGGCGTCCGCGGGGCTCGGGTGGCTCTTCATTTATCGTGACTCCGCTCGCCTTTGGCTCGCTGCGCGCGCCGCTAGAAGCGGCGCTTGCGGCCTCGGCCTCCGGTGGTGTTCATGGAGCGGTCAGGGCAAGCTTCGTCGTCCCGCGTAGCAGTCGGGGTGCGCGCTTCCCCGTCGTCGCGAGGGCGGAGCGGGGGCTCGCGGAGCGACGACTTGGTGGAGCGCGCCGACGGACTCCTCCCTTGGCTCGGGACTCCGTTTGCGCGCGGAACCCCGGAGGAGCGCAGCGAGCCCCCGCTCCGCCCCCGCCCCGAGGGCCAAGCCGCCCCTACAACCCGCGCTCGAGGACGTCGAAGGTGCGGTGGCGGCGGAAGCCTACTTTTTCGTAGGCGCGGAAGGCGGTGCGGTTGGCGGGGGAGAGCATCAGCAGTGCGCTCTTCGCGCCATCCTCGAAACGTTGGCGGACCGCCCAGGCGGTGAGGGCGGAGCCGAGGCCCCGGGCGCGCAGCTCCGGGGCCACGCCGACGTAGGCCACCCAGACCCGCGCGGGCCAGTGGGTCTCGATCTCGGCGAATGCGACGACGCGTTTGCCGTGGCGGGCCACGGCGTGGGCGCGGCCGGCGTGGGCGATGGCGGCGGTCATCTGCTCGGCACTGCGGGGCTCGAAGCCGCAGGCCTCGTAGATGGCGTGGATCGCTTCCGCGTCCTCGGCGGTCGCGTCCTCGAAGGCCACGTCGGCCACGGGCGACGGCACGGGCTCCGGCGCCGCTTCGCAGCGCATCAGGAAGTGCTGGCGCACGGGACGGAAGCCCTGGCTCGTGAGCAGCGAGTAGCCGGCGCGATTGCGGGTCCCGATCCCCGCCACCACGAGCTTGAGGCCGAGCTCGCGCGCGCCGTGGTCGAGCGCCGCGCGCAGCAGCGTGCCGCCGTGGCCCTGGCCGCGATCACGGGCGTCCACCACGGGGCACAGCAGGCCCGCCAGGTTGGCACCCGGGCGCCGCAGGAATCCCGACAGGCCCACCAGGGTGCCGTCGCCCGCCTCGTCCACGAGCATGTGCTCCTCGGGGTCGATCCCGTGGCGCGCGAACTCCGCGAAGAGCTCGGCCGGGCTCTCCCACAGCGGGTTCAGCACGAAGTCCGCTTCGGCGCGCAGACAGGCCGCCGACAGGGCGGCCAGCGCGGGGGCGTCTTCGGGGCGGAACGGGCGCACGGACATGGGGGCACCTCCGGGTCGCAGTCAGTATAGGCAGCTGCGGCCCGGCGTTTGTGTGCCCGGTCTCGTTTGACACCGGAATCGACGCTTTCCTAGACTTTCGCAGCCTGTCTGGAGAACCCCCCGCGCGGCGGGCGAAGGAGATCCCCCATGGCCTACCACGGAAAGGCGGTCGTCGTCCGCCAGTGGAACCAGCCCGTCAGCATCGAAGAGATCGAGGTCGATTCCCCGGCCGCCAACCAGGTCACCATCAAGATGGAGGCCATCGGCGTCTGCCACAGCGACCTCTCTGCCACCAATGGCACCATGCCGATCCCGCCGCCGGTGGTCCTGGGCCACGAGGCCTGCGGCAAGATCGTCGAGGTGGGCGAGGGTGTCCGTGACTTCGCCGTGGGCGACAAGATCATCCCCTGCTGGATCCCGATCTGCGGCCAGTGCCGCTTCTGTCAGGAAGGCCGCACCACCCTCTGCGACGACTGGGCCAAGGGCTTCGTGGGGCCGAAGGACGGCACGATGCCGCGCCGGGACAAGGACGGGAACACCCTCAATGCGTTCTCCGGCGTCGGGGTCATGGCCGAGTACTCCACCATGCATGTGGACAACCTGATCAAGGTCGATCCGGACACTCCCGCGGACAAGGCGGCCCTGGTCGGCTGCGGCGTCATGACCGGCGTGGGTGCGGCCATCAACCGCGCCAAGGTCGTACCCGGCTCCTCGTGCGTGGTGATCGGAGCTGGCGGCGTGGGTCTGAACGTGATCCAGGGCTGCGCGCTGGCTGGCGCCGAGACCATCATCGCCGTGGACCTGGTGGACAAGAAGCTGGAGTACGCCCAGCAGTTCGGTGCCACCCACACCGTGAACCCCACGAACGACGGCGACGCGGTGGCCAAGGTGAAGGAGATCACCGGCGGGCTCGGCGCGGACTACGGTTTCGAGGTGATCGGCCTGGGCGAGACGATCGTCCAGACCTACAACAGCGTGCGCAAGGGCGGCACCGCCGTGATGATCGGCGTGCCCAAGTTCGACGCCACGGCCACGTTCCCCGCCGCCATGATGTGGATGGAGGAGAAGGCGATCCTGGGCTCGGCCTACGGCTCCGGCGCACCCAAGAACGACATCCCGAAGCTGATCAGGCTCTACCAGCGCGGCCGCCTGAAGCTCGACGAGCTGATCACCCAGACCTACTCCATCGACGACGCCCAGCGCGCCTTCGACGACCTGGAAAAGGGAGTCAACGCCCGCGGCGTAATCGTTCTCTAACCGCGCCGAGAGAGCGAGCCTCCGCGCCCGCGCGCGACGACGGAGGTTGACGCCACGCAAGCGCGGCGCAGAGCGCCGCGCGCGCAGCGAGCCGCACGCGAGCGAAGGCCGAGCCGCCGGGCGAAGCCCGGCGAAGGCTAAGGATGTCCGCCTCGCGTCGCCCCGGCGTAGCTAAGGGTTTCATCCCGGCCGGCCGCTAAGCTCCCCCGAGATGGCGCGTCGACGCGAGCGGCCGGTGCGGGGAGCGGTGATCGACATCGGGTCGAACGCGCTCCGCCTCCAGATCGTGGAAGCCGACGGCAGCGAGCCGGTGCTGCTGACCCGCGACCGCGTTCCCGTCCGGCTGGGCGAGGACGTCTTTCGGGAGGGGCGGATCGGGGAGGCCTCGATCCAGGCGGCCTCGGCGGCCCTCGCCGGCTTCGCCAAGCTCTGCACCCAGTACGGCGCCCAACGTGTGAGCGCGGTGGCGACCTCCGCCGTGCGCGAGGCCTCCAACCGGGACGAGGTGGTGGCGCTCCTCTCCGAGGCGGCGCCGGCCCCGGTGCGGGTGCTCTCCGGCACCGAGGAGGCGTGGCTGCTGGCGCGGGCCGTGGAGGTGCGGATCGACACCCGTCGCGGGCGCTCGCTGCTGGTGGACGTCGGCGGCGGGAGCGCCGAGGTGACGCTCGTCGAGGACGGCCACGCGGTGGCGGCCGCTTCGCATCCGCTCGGCGCGGTGCGCCTGCTGGAGGCCGCGCGGCGCGAGAGCGGCGCCGTCGAGGGTGACGCGTTCCTGGCGCTGGTCTCCCAGCACGCCGGTCGTTGCGACTACCGCATCGCCGATCGCCTGGGCTCTCAGCCCGTCGACCGTTTCGTGGCGACCGGCGGCAACATCGAGGCCCTGGCCGATCTCGAGGCCGACGGGCGCGGGCGCCGCAGCGAGGCGGGCGTCGAGGTGCTGGACGTGCGCGTCCTCGAGCGCTGGATGGGCGAGCTGGCGGCCCTGTCGCCGAACGAACGCAGCCGCCGCTTCGGCTTGCTGCCGGACCGCGCGGACGTGATCCTGCCGGCCGCCGTCGTCTACCAGCACCTGGCCGTGCTGTCGGGCGCGCGCCGGATCCTGGTGCCGCGGGTGGCGCTGCGCGACGCGCTGCTCCGCGACGTGCTCTCGGGGACCGAGGCGGAGGTCCACGACGACTGGCGCGAGCAGCTGCTCGCCTCGGCCCGGGCGCTGGCGGACCGCTTCCATTGCGATCCCGCCCACGCCGAGTGCGTGCGCCGCCACGCGCTCAGCCTGTTCGCCCAGACGACGGAGTTGCACGGTCGCGGCCCGACGGAAGGCGGCCTGCTGGAAGCGGCGGCCCTCCTCCACGACGCCGGACGCTTCATCTCGGGCGATCGCCATCACGAGCACAGCGCCTACCTGATCCGCGCCAGCGAGCTGGTGGGGGTGGCGGCCGAGGACCGGGATCTGGTGGCGCTGGTGGCGCGCTACCACCGGGGCCCGCGTCCGCACGACGGCGATCCCGGCTACGCGAGTCTCGGCGCCGAGGACCGTGCCCGGGTGTGCGTGCTGGCCGCGTTGTTGCGGATCGCGGAGGGCCTGGACCGCCAGCACCGGGGCGCGGTCGCGGCGCTCGAGGTGAAGCCGGGTCCCGGGGTCGTCGAGCTGCGCCTGACTCCCGCCGCCCCCGCGCTCGACACCCCCCTGATCGAGCTCGAAGCCGCCCAGGAGAGGGCCGACCTCTTCGAGGCGGTCTTCGGCGTCCCACTCCGCGCAACGCGCTAAGGCGTCGCACCGCGGTATCGGAAGACGAGGAACTCGCCGCGAGGCTCGGAGCCTCGCAAGTGCGCGACCTCTTCGAAGAGGTCCTCGCGCTGCACCAGCTCCCAGAGCTCGGGGTGTCGTCGCCGCGCCAGCTGGGGGCGTCCCACCGATGCGAAGAGCGGGCGCCCTGTCGCTGCGGAGTCGCGCATCAGCGCTCGCAGCACCTCCGGCTTCCCGACCAGATGCACCAGCGGATCGTAGTAGCGGGGAGTGAGGCCCCAGGATGCAGTCAGGATCTGCGCGTTCGCCGGGTCGAACGGGTCGGCGACGGGGCGCGCGAGCCGCACCACGTCGCGCAGCGGCTGCACCGGATCGGCGCGCAGGCTGGCGCGCATGTCGTGGGTGAGCCAGGCGTAGCCCGCCAGGTACGCGACGAGGAGACCGGCGGAGACCGCGGCCGTCCGCGATCCAAAACGCGCGCGAGCGAAGGGCGCGTCCAGGCCCAGGGCCAGGAGCGTCGCCAGGCCCGGCAGCGCGAACAGGAAGTACCACTCGTGCACCAGCGACTCGCGCGCGACCACCCCGAGCGCCGTCAGCAGGCCGGGCAGCAGCAGTGCGGGCACGAGCCAGGCGCGGACGCCGCCGCCGGCGACCAGCCGCAGCGCTCCCGCGACGACGCCCAGCAGACTGACGCCGAGCATCGCGCGGAAGAGGAGCGGCGCGGCGCGCGCCGCGTCGCCGAGCTCGACGTACGGCTCGCCGCGCCCACCGTGGGTCCACGCCATGCCGCTCCACAGGTGGCTCGCGGTGTCGAGCCAGAAGCGGGTCTTCAGGACCTCGCGGGTCGACTCGCTGTGGAGCAGGAAGATCGCCAGGTTCGGCGCCATCAGCAGTCCGAAGACCACGCCGGCCGCGACGCCGCTCACGAGCCAGCGAGTCGCCTGCTGCCGGCCCTCCGGCGAGCGCCCGTGGGCGCGCGCGATCTCGGCCACGAGGCCCGCGTTCACGAGCAGCAGGAATGCGATGCAGCCCGGGTACGTCCACAGCAGCGCCACCTCCGCGGCGCCGAAGGCGAGCCAGCGACGCCAGCTCCCGCGCTGCAGCACGGCGATGGCTCCGAGCAGGACCAGCGGAACGAGCAGCAACACCTGCGCGTAGCCGCGTGCTTCCGACGCGTAGCGCAGGAGCCAGGGGTGGAACGCCAGCAGCCAGGCGGCGAAGACGCCGGCGCGGGCGCTCCCGAGCCGCGTGACGAGCGCGCCCAGGGCGCCGACCGCCAGGATTCCCGCGACGTAGGCGGGGAGCCGCAGCGCGCGCTCGTCCACGTGGCGCCAGGCGGGTCGCGTCAGCGACTCCCACGCGCCTACCGAGATCCGCGCCAGCACGCTGAAGGGGACGTGGTTGTTGGGACGGCCGAGGTTGTAGAGGAAGGTGTCGCGCCAGCGGACCGCGAGAAAGATCGGATCGCCATCCGGCCCCTCGCGGTAGTAGCCGTGAACCGCCTTGCGGGCGGTGTACTCCTCGTCGTCCCACAGGCTGTGGTCGAGCCGCGGTGCGGCGCCGAACGCCGCGGCCAGCATGGCTGCGACGAGCGCCGGCACGAGCCAGCGGGGGCGCGGGCTTGGCGCCAGCTCGGGCCGTACCACGGGCTCGCCGGGTCCGAGCCAGCGGCGCACCGTCACCAGCGCGAGTCCGGTCGCGACCAGTCCCGCAGCCGACGCCCACCAGCGCCAGGTGCGCGCGAAGTCCACCGGTCGCAGCGGGTGGCCTTCGGCCTCGCGCTCGGCGATGCCGCCGGTCCAGGGATCGTCCCCGAAGACCAGCCGCGCGGCGAGCGCCAGCGCCGCCAGCGTCAGGATCGCACGCAGACGGCGGACCCGGTCCTCGGTCAAGCGGCCTCGCCGCCTCGCACGCGCTGACGGATGGCCTTCACGATGCGCCCCACGTCGAAGCCGCGCTCGCGCGGGATCTGGAAGTAGTGGCCGCCATCGTCCTTCACCAGCAGGCGCACGCGACGCCCCGCCAGCAGGTCCTCCAGGGGCTCGTCCTCGGCGGGGGGGTGGTCGAGCTTGGCGAACACGCGGCGACCGCCGATCCGCAGCAGTGCCACGTGGACCGGCTCGGCACCCTCGCTGCCGGTCACGTGGATCGAGGTGGCACCCTCGACCACGGCACGCGCGCCGTGGAGGCTCGCCTCGTCGGCGTCGTCGCTCTTTACCGCGGGCTGGAAGTGGATGCGCGGGGGCGCCACGCGCTCGCGGCGGCGGCGGCTACCGGTGGCCTCGAGCAGGGTCACATAGACGTTGTTGCCGGGGCCGCCGATCGAGTGGGCCAGGCCCAGGCGCGCCCCGCGCACCTGCGCCCGCGGATTGGGGAAGCGCTCGCTGATCTGGAGGAAGGTCTCGGCGATCTGGAAGAGACCGGTTCCGCCCACCGGATGACCGCGGGCCTTGAGCCCGCCGGACAGGTTCGTCGGCAGCGGTCCGCGGGCGCCGGTGATGGCGTGCGCGAGGGGATCGCCCGGGTGGGCCTTCAGGCTGCCGACCAGCGCCTCGCAGGCCGCGTCGGCGTCCACCAGGCCCAGGTCCGCGAGGCTGATCGGGAGCAGGCTGTTGAAGGCGTCGTGGGCCTCGACCACCAGGCCCTCCAGCTCGCGGGGATTGGCGATGCCGGCGCGCCAGTAGGCCACCTCCGCCGCATGCCGGGTCGCGGCCAGGCAGCCGAGCTCTTCGCGGTCGAGGATCGACGAGGTCTCGGTGGCCGAGCCGAGCCCGGCGACCCGGATCGCCTGCGGGCGCGCGGTCAGGATCACCGCCGCGGCGCCGTCGCAGATGGGGGAGCAGTCCTTCTTGGTCAGCGGCGTCGCCACGGGCTGATTGCTGGCCTCGTCGAAGTAGGCCTCCGGCGGCTCGGGCCGGCCGTAGAAGGCGGCGAGCGGATTCTCGGCGCCGAGGGCGTGGGCGCGCACCATCAGACGCGAGCAGATCTCCGCCACCCGGTCGCCGCGCAGCTTGCGGTCGCGGAACCAGGCCTGGGTGACCAGCGCGATCAGCGCCGGCATGGTGAAGCCGAAGCGCCGCTCCACGGGATCCACCGTCTTCGACATGATGGTCGTGGCCACCTGGGTGGTGACGGTCTTCATGCGCTCGCCCGCCAGCACCAGCACGCTCTCGCACTCGCCGGAGGCCACCTTGTAGTAGGCCTCGTGGAAGGCGGCGGCGCCCGAGGACGACGCGGTCTCGCTGCGGATGGCAGGAACGCCCGTCAGGCCCAGTCGGTCGGCCACCTTGGCGGCGATGTTGGCCCGGTTCTCGAACTCCTCGGTGCCCATGATCCCGATCTGGAGGGCGTCGAAGGAGCGGACCGGCGAGTCCTGGAGGGCGCGCTGGCAGGCCTCCCCGAACAGGTCGAAGACCGTCGCGAAGCTGCGTCCCGTGAGGTCGACCTTCGTCAGGCCGACGCCGGCGACGTAGACCTCCTTGGGCATCGGGGAGCATGATAGCCTAGCGTTCCGGCTTCCCCTCGAAGGAGGCTTGCGATGCGCAGGATTCTGCGGGTCCTGGTGCTGCTCGGTGTGCTCGGCCTGGTCTACCTGTGGCTGGCGCCACGCGGCGTCGACGTGGATCGCGGCAGCGTGCTGGTGCTCGACATCCAGGGCCAGTACGTGGAGGCCGCCCGCTCGCCCCTGATCGCCCGTGTCTTCGGCGACGTGCCCCGCTCGTTCCTCGGGCTCTACTCGCAGCTGCGCAAGGCGGAGCGTGACGACCGCCTGCACGCGGTGGTGCTGCGCATCCAGCGCTCCAGCCTCGGCTGGGCCAAGGCCCAGGAGATCCGCGCATCGCTGCTGCGCATGCGCGAGGCCGGCCTCCCGACGATCGCCTACCTGGAGGTGGAGCCGATTGGCGCCAACATCGAGTACTACATCGCCAGCGCGGCCGAGAAGGTGTATCTGGCGCCGGGCACGAGCATCCCGTTCGTGGGTCTGGCGGCCGAGTATCTCTTCCTCGGCGGCATGTGGGACAAGCTCGGGATCGACCTCGAGGTGGAGCGCGTCGGTCCCCACAAGACCGCCGCCGACTTCCTGGCCGGGCGCGAGATGAGCGAGGCTCACCGGGAGATGGCCAACTGGCTGCTCGACTCGATCGACGCCCAGTTCGTCGCTGGCGTGGCCGCCGGACGCGGCATTCCCGAGGAAGCCGTGCGCGCCGCCATCGCGGACGGCCTCTCGGATGCGGAAGACCTGGTGGAGGTGGGTCTGATCGACGGCAGCGCCTACCTGGCTGACGTCCTGGACGACCTGGGCGAGGACCGCACGCGGATCGAGCACAAGACCTGGGCCGCCGTCGACGGCGCGAGCGTCGGCTTCGAACCCGTGGCGCGGGTGGCGGTGGTCTACGGGACCGGCAGCGTCGTGACCGGCGAGGCAGATCGCAGCGGCAGCGGAAATCCCGTGTTGGCGTCGACCACGGTCTCCAAGGCCATCGCGGACGCGGCCGAGGCGGAGGACGTGGACGCCATCCTGTTCCGCGTCGACAGCCCCGGCGGGTCGGCGCTGGCTTCGGACCTGGTCTGGCACGCCACCCAGCGCGCCCGGCGCGAGAAGCCGCTGGTGGTCTCTTTCTCCGACGTCGCGGCTTCGGGCGGCTACTACGTGGCCTGCGGAGCCGACGCCATCGTGGCGGAACCCGGCACCATCACCGGCTCCATCGGGGTGGTGACGATCCGGCCCGTCATCCGGCGCCTGTACGAGAAGCTCGGCATCGGCGTCGAGGCTCTGTACCGCGGGCCCCACGCGAAGCTCTACACCCTGAGCGAGCCGCTGGACGACGACGCACGCAAGCGCCTGGGTGCGGAGGTGGAACGCACCTACCAGCTCTTCCTGGACCGGGTGGTGGCCGGCCGCGAGATCGACCGCGCGGCGCTCGAACCGGTGGCGCGCGGCCGCGTCTGGACCGGCGAGCAGGCCCTGGAGCGCGGTCTGGTGGACGAGCTCGGCGGCATCCACACGGCCGTGGCCCGCCTGCGCGAGATGCTGAAGCTGGCGCCGGACGCGGACGTCGAGGTGGTGGTCTACCCGCCGCCGCGCCCGCTGGCGGCCGAGCTGCGCGACCTGCTCCAGGGCGTGGGACTGCGCAGCGCCCTGCCGCTTCCGCTTCCGGCGCCCGTCCGCCGCGTCGCCGCCTGGCTCGAGAGCCTGCCTCCGGTCGGGCCGGTCCTGTTGCCGACCCTGGCCCTGGAGGTCCGCTGAGATGCACCTGGAGAAGAGCTTCGAGGTGGCGGTGGCCCGCGACCTCGCCGTGGCGGTGATCGCGCGGGACGAGACGCTGGTCGATCTCTTCCCCGACACGCGGACCGAGATCATCGAGAGCGGCGCCGATCGCAAGACGGCCCGCTCCCACTACACCGCCCTGGGGCGCGAGGGGACGGCCACCTTCCACTTCGATTTCCTGATGGACGGGAACGTGCGCTTCGAGAAGGTGTGCGACGGGAACGTCTGGCGGGAGCTGCGCGGTGAGCTCTCGTTCGAGGAGCAGGGCGCGGACACGTGGGTGCGGATCGCGATGGAGGGCCGCACGAAGCCGCTGGTCCCGGAGTTCACCATCAAGGGCCCCATGAAGGACCAGATCGAGGGCATGGCCCGCGCGCTGCGCAGCGTGCTGGAGAGCGCGTGAGCGAGGTCGTCGCCTCGGACGGAGTCCGGCTCTACGCGGAAGCCCACGGCGAAGGACCGCCGCTGGTCCTCTCCTGCGCGCTGGCGACCACCCACGAGAACTTCCGGCCCCAGGTGGAGCCGCTGGTCGCCGCCGGTTGGCGGGTGGTGCTGTGGGACTTCCGCGGGCACGGCCGCTCGGGTGCCCCCGCCGACCCCGACGGCTACCGGCTGGACCAGGTCGTGGACGACCTGGCGCGGGTGCTGGACTTCGCCGCGCCGGGCGAACCCGCCGTCGTGGGGGGCCTCTCGCTCGGGGGGCTCGTCTCCCTGCACTTCGCCCTGGCCCACCCGGGCCGCGTGCGCGCGCTGCTCCTGATCGACAGCGGCCCCGGCTTCAAGAACCCGGAGGCGGCCGCGCGCTGGCAGGCCCAGGTGGAGCGCACCGCCGAGATCCTGGCCGAGCGCGGGATGGGGGCCCTCACCTCGGGCCGCGCCGCGGCCACCACGGTCGGCCGCGACCCGCAGCGGCCCGCCGCCAGGGCAGCGGCCCGGGCCATCGAAGCCCAGGACCCGCTGGCTGTGGGCGAGTTCGGTCGCCGCGTGTCGGGACCCGCGCCCCCGGTGATCGACGAGCTCGACCGGATCGAGGTGCCGGCCCTGGTGCTGGTCGGCGAGGAGGATCGCCCCTACCTGCGGGCCGCCGAGGTGATGGCCGCGAAGCTCCCCAAGGCCCACCACGTCGTCATCCCGGGCGCGGGCCACATCGTGAACCTCGAGGCCGAGTCGGCTTTCAACGCCGCCCTCCTCAGCTTCCTGCGCCAGCTGAGCGGAGGGGACGTTGGTTCAGAAGTTTAGAAACTGCGGCAGTTTCTAAACTTCTGAACCAACGTCCCCTCTCAAGTTGCCGCCCCGTGGGGACGTCAATTGTCTTGTGCCTGCGAAACCTTCGGCATCGCGGACGGTTGAACCTTCCGTGGAGGCGCGCGCGCAGTCGCAGGACGAAGACGTCCGGCTCATGCTCGCGTTTCGGGATGGCGACGCCGCCGCCTTCGACGCGCTCTTCGGCCGTTGGGCGGGGCGCGTCATGCGGTACCTGGAACGCATGCTGCGCGATGCGGCCAGCGCGGAGGAGCTGGCACAGGAGGTCTTCGTGAGGGTCTTCAAGGCTCGCGAGCGCTACCGGCCCGACGCGCGCTTCTCGACCTGGCTCTACACCATCGCCACCAACCTGGCGCTGAACGAGCTGCGCCGCCCCCGGCGGCGGAACCCCCACGAAAGCACCGACGCGGACGACGGGCCGCCCCTGGCCCTCGCCGCACAGGGGCCGGCCGCCGACGACGTGGCCCACGCGCGTCATCTCGGCGAGGCGCTCGACCGCGAGCTGGCGGAGCTGCCGGAGCGGCAGCGGAGCGCCCTCTGGCTGGCGGCGGTGGAGGGCCTCTCGTACGCGGAGGTCGCCGCGGCGTTGGACACGACCGAGAAGTCGGTGAAGGCGCTGGTGCACCGCGCGCGCAGCGCGCTGGCACAGCGCCTGCCCGCGGGAGGAGAGGCATGAGCGAGCCGATCGCGCCCGAGGAGCTGGACGCGCTGCTCTCGGCGCACCTGGACGGGGAGCTCGACGCCGAGGCGGAGCGTCGGCTCGCCGCGCTGCTGGCCCGACCCGAGGTGGCGGCCCGGCTCGAGGCGCTGCGCGGCGTGGACGCCGCACTCCGCGCGGTCCCGGAGCCGGCGATTCCCGCCGCACTGCTGGCGCGCGTGCGGGAAGCGGCTGCGCGCGCGAGCGGCGTCGGTTCGGTCGCCCGCGCGACACCGCCGCGCCGCGGCCGCTGGCTGCGCAACGCCGCCCTGGTGGCGGCGGTGGCCGCGCTGGCGCTCTGGATCGCGTCCCTCGGCGATCGCCGCAGCGCCGAGGAGCGTGCTCCGATCGCGCGCACGCCGGCCCCGGAGCCGACCGCGGTGGAGGTGGCCCTGACGCCCGATCTCTCGGACGAGGACGTCGCACTGGCGGTCAGCGTCGAGTCGCTGGACGACCTCGAGCTGCTGGAGAACCTCGAGCTGCTGGAGCAGCTCGGCGAGCTGGAGGACTGGGGGTAGCGTGGCGCGCATCCTGCGCATCGCCCTGGCGTTCGCCTGTCTCGCCGGGCCGCTCGCCGCAGCGGCCCGGGCCGACGACCCGGGCGACGCCGATCTGCGCCGCGAGTTCCGCGAGGGCCTGCGCCAGCTCCCGGCCGAGGAGCGGCGCGAGCTCCGCAGGCGCTGGCGCGACGCCTCTCCGGATGAGCGCCGGGAGATCCGCCGGGAGGTGGGCGAGCGCTTCTACCGCGACCTGCCGCCGGAGCGCCAGCGCGAGCTTCGCGAGCGGCGCCAGCGCGGCGAGCGGGCGGCGGCCCGCGAGGTCCTGCGCGACGTGCCCGCGGACGAGCGGCGCGAGCTGCGTCGGCGCTGGCGCGACGCGTCGCCGGAGGAGCGCCGTCAGCTGCGCGGCGAGCTGCGCCGGCGCTTCGACGAGCTTCCGCCGGAGCGTCGCGAGGCGGTGCAGGAGCGGCTGCGGCGCTGGAACGACGCCCCGCCTGCCGAGCGCCAGCGCCTCGAACGCAACGCCGACCGCTGGCGGGGCAAGACCCCGGCCGAGCGCGACGCGCTCCGCCAGCGCTGGCAGCGCTACCAGCAGCTCCCGCCCGCCGAGCGCCGGGCTCTGCGCCAGCGTCTCCAGTCTCCCGGTCCCCGCTAAGCTCTCGGGGATGGCGGAGAGCTTCGTGGTGGAGACGCGCGAGACGCGCGAGACGCGGGACATCACCGAGGAGGTCCGGCGCGTCGTGAAGGCGTCGGGCGTGCGGGACGGGCTGTGCCACGTGATGGTGCTGCATGCCACCGCGGCGGTCGTCGTGAACGAGAACGACGATCCCAACATCGGGGTCGATCTCGTGGACGCGCTCGAGCGCCTGGTTCCCAAGGGTGGCGGCTGGCTCCACGACCGCGTGGACGGCAACGCCCACGCCCATATCCAGGCCGCGATCCTGGGCCCGTCGGAGACGGTCCCCATCGACGAGGGCGACCTCCAGCTCGGCACCTGGCAGGGAATCATGCTGGTGGAGCTCGAAGGGCCGCGCCGGCGGAGGCTCGTGGTGCGGATCGTGGAGGCCTGAGGGGCGACGGTCGCCGCTACAGGCCCAGCAGCTCTCGGCTCGCGAGCCCGCGCTGCTCGGCGTGCGCCAGGAGCCCGCGCAGCCCGCCGTGGAAGTTGCTGGCGTCGAATCCGTCGCGCCGCATGCGCTCGGCCAGGTGCGCGCTCTTGAGACCGAACTCGCACACCAGCACGTAGCGGGCGTCGCGTGCGAAGCTGGCGTAGGACGCCAGGGCGCGGTCCAGGTCGAGCTGAAGCGCGCCGGGCCAGTGCCAGCCGCCGAACGCCGCGCGCGAGCGCAGGTCGATCACGGTGGCGCCGTCGGGCACCGCGTCCACCTCGAGCTCGGGGATCGAGATCTTGTCCGGGTCGAGCGCGCGCAGGTCGAAGACCGTGCGGTCGGACAGCGCGCGCTCCAGGGTCGCCGGGTCGAGCTTGGCTTCCTCCCGCTCCACCGCCTCCCGCGTCGCCGCCGTGGCGGGCCTGCGCGGAACCATGGCGCAGTACTCCGCCACCGCGGCCGAGAGCTCCGCGGTGCCGACCCGGCCCGCGTCGGCGATGATGGCGTCCTTGTTGAAGCCCACCAGCGGGCGCAGGACCGGCAGCTCCGTGGCCCGCGCGATCACGGCCAGGTTGGCGAGGGTCTGGGACGAGACCTGGCCCAGGGCCTCGCCCGTGACGAGCGCCGCCGCGCCGATCTCGGCGGCCACGCGCTCTCCCGCGCGCAGCATCAGCCGCTTCAGGATCACCTGCCAGTACCGCGTCTGCGTGCGCTCGCGCAGCTCGTGCGTGACCGCGTCGAAGTCCACGGCAAAGAGCTTCGGCCGCGAGCCGTAGGACCAGCGCTGCGCGACCACCTGCATCACTTTCAGCACGCCGAGCTCGTGGCTCCTGCCGCCGAGATTGCAGAAGAGGTAGTGGAGCCCGACGCCCCGCTTCAGCAGGTGCCAGGCGGCGACCGCCGAGTCGAAGCCGCCGGAGACCAGGGCCAGCGCGCGTCCCTCGACGCCCACGGGCAGGCCGCCGGGCCCGGCCAGCCGCTCTGCGAAGAAGTAGGCGCCGTCTTCCATCAGCTCCACGTGCGCGGTGACCTCGGGGTGGTCCAGGTCCACGCCCGCGGCGTTCGGGAGCAGCGCCGTCCCGAGCTCGCGCTCCACCTCGCGCGCGCGAATGGCGATGCGGTCGCGATCGCCCACCCGCCGGGCGCGCACCGCGAACCGGCGTCCCCGCACCGCCTCGCCGAAGAGCTCCGCTCCCGCTTCGACCACCGCGTCCAGGCTCGGCGCCGGCCTGCGCTCCGCGCGCGAGACCGACTGCACGCCGAAGCCGCGGGCGAGCACCGCGGCCGCGCGGGCGTCGTCGGCGTCGACGAACAGGCGCGTCCTCGTCAGCCGCACGCGGGCCGCGATGCCCTCGCTCTCCAGGGCGTCCCGCAGGTTGTCGCGCAGGCGGCGCACGAAGCGGCTGCGCGTCCAGGAGGCCTTGGTGGACAGGTCGCCCGAGAGGCGCACGAGGAAGAGGTGGGGCCGTTCGGCGGGCATCCGGGGTCGAGGCTACCGAAGTGCCCCCCGCGTCGCTCCGGGGCGCTACCCTGCGCCGCATGCCGAGCCTGCCCGACGGAAGCGGGATCCGCGCGCTGCTGCTCGACCTGGATGACACGATCCTCGACGGGCGGAGCGGCGTGGCGGAGGCCTGGGACGCGGTATCGGCGTTCGTCGCCGACGCGCAGCTCGGGCTCGCAGCCGCGGACGTGCGCGTCGAGATCGATCGGGTGACCGACTGGTTCTGGTCCGACCCCGAGCGCCATCGCACGGGGCGGCTCGATCTCGTGGCCGCGCGGCGGGTGATCCTCACGCGCGTGCTGGCGGCCTTCGAGCGCGAGGAGTCCGCCCTGGTGGAGCGCGCCGCCCTCTTCTACACGGAGCACCGGGAGTCCAGCCTGTGCCTGGAGGCGGGCGTGCTCGAGGTGCTCGAGGGCCTGCGCGCGCGAGTGCCCCGGATGGCGCTCGTCACCAACGGCGCCGCGCGTCCGCAACGCGCCAAGGTGGAGCGCTTCGGGCTGGCGCGCTTCTTCGACCACGTGCAGATCGAGGGCGAGCTCGGCGTCGGCAAGCCCGAGACCCGCGCCTTCGAGCACGCGCTCGAGGTGCTCGACGCGCGCGCGGACGAGGCCCTGATGGTGGGCGACAACTTCGAGTGCGACGTGCTCGGCCCCCTGGCGGCGGGCATGCACGCCGCCTGGATCGACCTGCACGAGGCGGGCGAGCCGCCGGAGCCGGCGCCGCGGGCCTTCCACCGCGTGGGCTCGCTGCGCGAGCTGGCCGAGCTGCTGGAGCGCTAGCCGGCGTGCGTCTCGAGCGCTCGGTCGCTCGTGCTACAGCGAGCCCCGGAAGGCCCGCAGGGGCCAGATCGCCAGGATCTGGACGACGGCGCAGGCGACGAAGAGTGCGCGGTAGACCGAGAGCGGATCGAGCTGCGTCGCCAGCAGCCAGCCCAGCCCGGCTCCTACCAGCAGGGGAGCCGCCCCGCGGAAGGTGGTCTCGGTGACCCGCGCCACCACGAGCGTGCGGGCGGGCGCGTCCTCGGGCGCGAGCTGGAAGATCACGTGGGTGTCGGCCACGTCGAAGCCGGCGCCGAGCGCCCACAGCCCGAAGAAGAGCGCGACCGCGAGCGTCAGGCTCGCTGTGTCGCTCTCGCTCACGAACAGGAAGCCCAGGATCAGTGCCGCCTGTCCCAGCGCGGCCCAGCGGAACACCGGGTAGGGGCCCACGCGGTCCACGACCCGTCCCCACAGCAGCAGGGTCGCCAGCCCGCCGGTGAAGATGGCCACCGTCGTGTACAGGATCTGTCCCTCGCTGAATCCCACGACCCTGCGCATCATCACCACCGCGAACGTGAAGACCACCGAGCGCACCGCGCCGGCGGTGGCGATCCCGGCCAGGTAGCGGCGCAGGAGCGGCTGGGCGCGCAGCAGGGCCACCGCCTCGCGCACGTGGATGACGGCTCCCGTCCGCTCGCTGCGCTCCGGCAGGCGCGCGATCAGCACGACGCGCACGAGACCAAGGGCGAAGCCCAGCCCGAAGAGCGGCGCGAAATCGCCCGGGTGGGCCTCGAGCCAGCGCTGTGCCCCGAGGAAGTAGACGATCAGGCTGAGGTGCCAGCCGGTGCGCAGGGTCCCGAAGAAGCGCCCGATGCGCGCCCGTTCCTGGTAGCCGTGGAGGAGTGGGAACCACACCGTCTCCGAAATCGAGAAGCCCGCCGCGGCCACGGCGAACGCCACCAGCGCCACCACCACGCCGCGCGGCGGCTCCAGGGCCGCGAGGCCCCCGAAGAAGAGCAGCGGCACGCTTCCGGCCAGCGCCACGCACTGCCCCGCCACCAGCAGCCGCCGCTTCGAGACGCGGCCCACCAGCCGCAGGATCGGGAGCTGGAGCAGCACCGACAGGTAGACCACGCCACGCTGGAGCCCCACCAGCGCCTCGCCCGCGCCCAGGGCCAGCAGCGCCAGGGTGGTCAGGTGCTCGGTGAAGACCATGCGGTGGGTCATCCCCGCCGGGTGGCTCGTGATGGCCAGCCGGCGTCCGCGCGCGCGCTCACGCTCGTCGAGGGGCGCGCCGTCGGAAAGAGGGACGGGGGACATGGGAGAGCGCGCTCTACAGCAGCCCCGCCGCGCGCTGCGGGTCGATCTCGTTGAAGTTCTGGAGCGACCACACGTGGCCGCGGTCGCCGAGCGGGCGCGCCTGCACCACCGAGAAGGCGCAGAGCGCGCTCTCGAAGCGCATCCACTCCCAGGGCACCGGCCGCACGTCGAGCAGGTGGGTCAGCAGCACCGAGTTGGTGCCGCCGTGGGCCACGATCACGATGGACGGGCGCTCCTCGGGCATGCTCCAGACCGTGAAGTCCTTGTCGCGGGTGCCGCGGATCCCCTGGCGGCCGAGGACGTCCACGATGCCGCGGGTCACGCGAGCGTGGAAGTCCGTGAAGCTCTCCCCGCCGGGCCAGCCGTCCCAGTGCTCCTCGAGCGGGCGCCGCGACGCCTCGACGAAGGTCTTGTCGACCTGCTCCTGGGACAGGCCCTCGAAGTCGATGCCGATCTCCGCCAGGTCGTCCACCGTCACCGGATCCACCCCGGTGGCCTTGGCCAGCGGCGCCGCGGTTTCCTGCGCCCGCTGGTAGGGACTCACGTAGATGGCGTCGATGCGCTCGCCAGTGAGGGCGCCGGCCGCGGCCTCCGCCTGGTCGCGGCCGAAGGGCGTCAGGCCGGGGTCGCCGACTGTCGAGCCGCCGCGCGGCACCCAGTCGGGCTCGCCGTGGCGCAGCAGGGTGATGCGGGCGTGGGGCTCGGCGCGGACCTGGGCTTCGCGCTGGGCCGCCGGGCCGGGCTTCGCAGGCATGCAGGAGTCTCCCGATCGGAGCGGCCGAGCTTACCAATCGCCCGGGGGGGCGCGAGCCGGCGCGGGGGCCTTCAAGCTGCCGGCCGGCCCAGCCGATTCGCAAGGCATGGTAGACCCCCTGCACGCGCCCGAGGTGCCCTCGCGCTACCGCGTGCATCTCCTCGCGGACCCGAAGCCCACCGAGCGCGGGATCCTCTACCGCCGCGGCGAGCAGCGCTTCCTGCTGGAGTGGGGCCAGGTGAAGCGAGCCCTGGCGGCCGAGGTGGGAGAGCGCGGCGCTCCGCGGCGCGCGGTCTTCGACCTGGCCGTTCAGGTGGACGGGCCCGAGTGCGTCGCCTGCCGGCTCGAGGCCGAGCCGGGTCCGGCCGCCCGCGCCTGGGCGCTGGCCATCGAGCTCGGCGCCGGCAAAGCGGTCTGCGACGCCTCGCTGCGGGCCACGGCCATCGACGGCTGGCCCTCCCGCGCGCACTGCGACCACGACACCTTCGGCGAGGCCGCGCTCGAGGCCATCCGCTACCGCTAGTTCGGCTACCCTGGGTCGCCATGGCCGGACGGGTGCGCGTCGAGAAGGACGGTGCGCTCGGGTGGATCGTCTTCGACCACCCGGAGCGGCGCAACGCCATCTCGGTCGAGATGTGGCAGGCGATCCCGCCCGCGGTCGAGGACCTGGCGTCGGATGACGCCGTGCGCGTCGTGATCCTGCGCGGCGAAGGCGACGTGGCCTTCGTCTCGGGTGCGGACATCTCCGAGTTCGAGGAGACGCGCACCGGGGCCGACGCGTCGAAGAGCTACGACCGCCGCAACGCGGACGCCTTCGTGGCGCTGGCCCAGCTCGAGAAGCCGCTGCTGGCGCTGATCCACGGCTTCTGCGTGGGGGGAGGCTGCGCGATCGCGTTGAACGCGGACCTGCGCTTCGCGGCCGACGACGCGGTCTTCGCGATCCCAGCGGCGCGCCTCGGCCTCGGCTACGCCATGCTCGGGATCAAGGCCCTGGTGGACGTGGTGGGTCCCTCGCGCGCCAAGGAGATCTTCTTCACGGCCCGCCGTTTCGCGGCCGACGAGGCCCTCGCCATGGGACTCGTGAACGCCGTCGTGCCCAAGGCCGAGCTCGAGGCCCACGTGCGCAAGCTGGCCGAGCAGATCGCGGCCAACGCGCCCCTCACGGTGCGCGCCGTGAAGCGCTCGATCCTCGAGCTGGGCCGGGACCCGGAGGCGCGCGACCACGCCGCGGTGGCCGAGGTGGTGCGCGCCTGCTTCGAGAGCGAGGACTACCAGGAAGGCGTGCGCGCCTTCCTGGAGAAGCGGCCGCCCCGCTTCCGGGGCCGTTAGTCATGGGGCGGCCCCCGGCCCTTGCCGGGATCCGCGTCCTCGACCTGACCCGCTACCTGGCGGGTCCCTTCTGCACGATGCTGCTCTCGGACCACGGCGCCGACGTCGTGAAGCTCGAGTCGCCGGAAGGCCGCGAGTTCCGCCCGCCCGGGGCCGAGCGGGACTCGTACTTCTTCCTCTCGAGCAACCGCGGCAAGCGCTCGCTCGCCTGTGACCTGCGCGCCGAGGGCGGCCGCGAGCTCTTCCGGCGCGTGCTGCCGCACTTCGACGTGGTGGTGGAGAACTTCCGGCCCGGCGTGATGGAGTCGCGCGGCCTCGGCGCGGACGCGCTGCTCGGCCGCCATCCACGGCTCGTCTACTGCGCCATCTCGGGCTTCGGCCCCGACGGGCCCTACCGCGATCGCCCGGGCTTCGACCAGATCGCCCAGGGCATGAGTGGCTTCATGAGCGTCACCGGCACGCCCGAGAGCGGCCCCACCCGCGCGGGCATCGCGATCGGGGACCTGCTGGCGGGGATCTTCGCGTCCCAGGGGATCGCGCTGGCGCTCTTCGAGCGCGAGCGCAGCGGGCGCGGGCAGGTGGTGAACACGTCGCTCCTCGAGGGGCTGGTGGGCGTGATGTCCTGGAGTGCGGGCATGTTCTTCGAGAGCGGGCAGGCCCCCGGGCCTGCCGGCCAGCACCATCCGCTGGCCTCGCCCTACGGGCGCTTCCGGGCCCAGGACGGCTACCTCAACATCGCCGCGGGGCGCCCGAGCATGTTCGAGAATCTCGCCCGTGCACTGGGGCACGAGGATTGGCTCGCCGATCCGCGCTTCGCCGACCCCGTGGCGCGGGTGGCGAACCGCGACGCCCTCAGCGCGGAGATCGAGGCGGCGCTGGCGGCCCAGTCCGTGGACCACTGGGTGGAGGTGATCAACGAGGCCGGCGTGCCCGCCGGTCCCGTGCTCGACCTGGCGCAGGTCTTCTCCGACCCGCAGGTGCTGGCGCGCGGCATGCGCGTGGCGCTCGAGCATCCGGAGGTGGGGACCTTCGAAACGACCGGCATCCCGGTCAAGCTCGAGTCCAGCCCCGGCCGCATCGAACGCCGCCCGCCCCTCCTCGGCGAGCACACCGACGAGGTCCTGCGCGAGTGCGGCCTCGCCGACGCCGAGATCAGCGCCCTCCGCAGCAGCGAAATCGTTTCCTAGTCTCCGCGGTCGAGGTGGCGGGCCAGGGGCTCGGCCAGGGCGGGGGGTGTGAGGGCAGCGGCCAGCCGCGCGGCCAGCGGGCGGGCGCCGCGCTCGACGCCGAGGGCGCGCAGCTCCGCGCGCGCCCGGCCGGCGCGCTCGAAGGCGTCTCCCGCGCGCGCGAGCTCGCTGCTGCGGGCCGGCTCGGACAGGCGCTGCGAGCGGCGACGGTGGAGCTCGCTGGCCAGCAGCGCCTGGCTGCGCCGGAGGCGCGCCTCGCGCACCCGGGTCAGGCGCTCGCCCGACGGACCCAGGCGCAGTCCCACCCGCGCCGCGGCGGCCCCGAGCACGGCCAGCCAGGGCGCCAGGGCCACGCCCGTCGGAAGCGCGGCGAGCGAAGCCGCCAGGCCCGCGACCGCCGAGGCGCGAGGCCACAGGTCCAGGGCGGCGAGCGCGGCGCACGCCCCCAGCGCCACCCGCGCCACGGGCGCCGGCAGCAGCCACGGCTCGGGGCCCGCCACGGCAGCGGCCGCCCAGGCCGCAGCCAGGCTCCAGCGCAGCAGCGTGTCGGTGCGGGCGGCTGCGCTTGCAGCGGCGTCCGGGGCGTCGGAGCCCCGGAGCTCGACGAGTTCCGGCGCCATCCGCGGGGCATCCTACCCCAGCGGCCCGGGGCCCGCGGCCGTGGTCGCCGGCCTACGAATTCGGTACCTCCCCGTCGAGGAGTCTCTCCATGTCATCGGAGTTCCGACGCCGCGTCGCCGTGGTGGGCGCCACGGGCCTGGCCGGACAGCAGTTCCTGGTCGCGCTGGCGGACCACCCGTGGTTCGAGCTGGTGGCCCTGGCCGCCAGCGAACGCAGCGCCGGCAAGCCCTACGCCGCGGCCATCACCCGCAGCGACGGCTCCTCCTCCTGGCTGTGCGACGAGCCCTTCCCGCAGCGCCTCGCCGAGATGCCGGTCGTGGAGGCGGCGAGGCTCGACCTCTCCGGCGTCGACCTGGTCTTCTCCGCTGTGGAGAGCGACGCCGCGCGCCAGCTCGAGCCGATCTACGCGGAAGAGGTGCCGGTCATCTCTACGGCCTCGGCGTTCCGCTACGAGGACGACGTTCCGATTCTCGTGCCCGGCTTGAACCTGGAGCACGCCGCGCTCCTGAAGAGGCAGCAGCGTGAGCGCGGCTGGAAAGGCTTCGTCGCCCCCCAGCCGAACTGCACCGCCATCGGTCTCGTGATCGTGCTGGCGCCGCTGGCGCGCGCCTTCGGGCTGCGGGCGGTGGTGATGACCTCGTTCCAGGCACTCTCCGGTGCGGGCAAGAGCCCGGGCGTCGCAGCGATGGACATCCTCGACAACGTCGTCCCATACATCCCGGGCGAAGAGGAGAAGGTGGAGAAGGAGACGCGCAAGGTGCTCGGCAGCCTGGCCGGCGAGCGGATCGAGCCCCTCGACCTGCCGGTCTCGGCCACCTGCACCCGCGTCAACGTGCGCGATGGGCACTTCGAGTCCGTGTCCGTCAGCCTGGAGCGTGCCGCCTCGCCCGCCGAGGTGTGCGAGGCGCTGGGCTCCTTCGGCCGCGAGTTCACGGACCTGGGCCTGCCCTCGTCGCCTTCGGAGCTGATCCGGGTGCTCGAAGACCCCTACCGTCCGCAGCCGCGTCTCGACCGGGACCTGAACGGCGGGATGACCACCGTCGTCGGTCGCGTGCGCGAGGACCGCGCCCTCCCGCACGGCATCAAGCTCGTGCTCCTCTCCCACAACACCAAGATGGGAGCCTCCAAGGGTGCGACCCTGCTGGCGGAGCATCTGGTCCAGCAAGGCTTGGCGTAGCGAAAAACCCTCGCTTCGAGAGGGAATTGGAGCCGCCGCTGCTCCGAAATTGCGTTTCGGGGCTTGAGTTTTCATACTGAACTGCCGAACAAGCCAGAGCGCGGCGCAGCCGAGCCTGCCGGCGCGCCCGTGCGGGAAATGGGGCCCGCCAGAGGCATCGCAGGCTCGTACTCAGCCGGAGGGATCCAATCGTGCGAAGTTCGTTCACGCAGGGGTCGATCGCTCTCGCCGCTGCCGGACTGCTGGCCGTGGCGTGCGCGTCGACGCCGAAGGAAGACGCAGGTGCTCGCGGCGAGTTCAGTGAGGGCTCGGGGATCGGCCAGCCGATCGCGACCAAGCCGGCGCCGGGTCTCGAGACGGTCTACTTCGACTACGACCGTGCGGAGGTCCGGTCCGAAGCCCGGCCGACCTTGCAGCAGAACGCCGAGACCATCGGCGATCGCGACTGGGATCACGTGGTGCTCGAGGGCCACTGCGACGAGCGCGGAAGCGAGGAGTACAACCTGGCTCTCGGCGAGCGCCGCGCCGTGGCGGTCAAGCGCTATCTGACGAGCCTGGGCGTCCCGAAGGACGAGATCACGGCGGTCAGCTACGGCGAGTCGCGTCCGGCGAAGCCCGGCCACGACGAGTCGTCCTGGCAGTTCAACCGCCGCGTCGAATTCGGCCTGCCCCGCTAGTTCGAGCCTTCGCCGGGCTCCGCCCGGCGGCTCGGCCTTCGCTCGCCTCCGGCTCGCTGCGCGCGCGGCGCCGGGCGCCGCGCTTGCGTGGCGTCCGCGTTCGTCGTCGCGCGCGAGCGCGGTGGCTCTCATTTATCGTGACTTCGCTCGCCCTCGGGGAGAGAAGGCTGGGAAGTCGGCTTCAGCCGACTTCCGAGCCTGCTTGGCGCTGTCGCTGAGACCGCTGCGCGCCCGGCGGTCACCCCGGGGCCCGCGCGGGCTGCGGGGCGCTGGGCTTGCGGCCGCAGGGTCCGGTGGCGTGTTCTGTCCCGGGGGCGGCAAGTTCTTGTCTTTCTGCGTCGCGCGGTGTCGGGGGCGTCGGCGTCCGGGACTCGGAGTCGAGGGCGGAGCGGGGGCTCGCGGAGCGACGACTGAGTGGAGCGCGCTGATGGACTCC
>CAMYLJ010000019.1 GCA_947259215.1 uncultured delta proteobacterium | reverse complement strand
CAGCACCCCCGCGGCCGCCACGGTCAGCGTCCCGTCCTCCGCCACCGAGTAGCCGTCGTCCGCGGCGGTCGGAGCGTCGTTCACCGGGTCGACCGTAATGGTCACCGTGGCGGCCGCCGAGTCCACCGTCCCGTCGTTGGCCACGTAGGTGAAGCTGTCGGTCCCGTGGAAGTCGGCGTCCGGCGTGTAGGTGAACGAGCCGTCGGCGTTCAGCGCGAGCGTCCCGTTGCTCGGGCCGGTCACCAGGCCGGCCGTGAGCGGGCCCCCGTCCACGTCGCCGTCGTTGGTCAGCACCCCCGCGGCCGCCACGGTCAGCGTCCCGTCCTCCGCCATCGTGTAGCCGTCGTCCGCGGCGGTCGGAGCGTCGTTCACCGGATCCACCGTGATGGTGACGGTCGCCGAGGCGGAGTCCACCGTCCCGTCGTTCGCCACGTAGGTGAAGCTGTCGGTCCCGTGGAAGTCGGCGTCCGGCGTGTAGGTGAAGGAGCCGTCGGCGTTCAGCACCAAGGTCCCGTCGGTCGGGCCGCTGACCAGACTGGCCGTCAGCGGGTCGCCGTCCACGTCGCTGTCGTTGGTCAGGACGCCCGCCGCCGCCACGGTCAGCGTCCCGTCCTCCGCCACCGTGTAGCCGTCGTCCGTGGCGGTCGGGGCGTCGTTCACCGGGGTGACGTCGATCTGGCGCGAGTCGCTTCCCGTGTCGAAGCCGTCGTCCACCACGACGCTGACGGTCCGCTGCACCGTGCTGGGAGCCTCACTGGTATTGCGATAGGTCACGCTCCGCAGCGCGGTCTGGTAGTCAGCCACGGAGGCCGTGCCACTCAGGGTGAGGACACCCGTCCCCGCGTCGTAGCTGCCCGTGATCCCGAGCTGATCGGTAAAGAGGACCTCGTCCTCGCCCGGCGCGAAGCCCGCCGAAATGCTGACCGTCGCTCCCACGAGGTCGGTATCATCGGGGTCCGACAGCGTGAGACCGGCATCGATCACGAGAGGCGGATCGTTCTCGGTGTAGGAGAGTGCCGGGTTCGCAATCGTGATCGCCGGGGGATCGTTCGTGGGCCCGACGTTGATGAACTCGGTCTCGACGTTGCTGCTGTCGCCATCGCCGTCGGTCAGGACGAACCGGACCGTTCGGGTCGCCGTGCTCGGCGTATCGGAGACGTTCTCGTAGGTGACGCTCCGGAGGAGCGCCTGCACTGCGATCTCGTCGGCGTCTGCGTCCAGAGTGATGACGAGCGGTGAAAATCCGTCCCCTCCCCCGCTGAACGTCCCGATCACGACCGGCCCCGAGCCGAAGTTGTAGCGGACGTCGCTGCCCTGGATGCTGATGTTGCCGGGGCCTCCCTGGCTGTCGATTGCGAGTCGGTCATCGATCGTGCCGTTCGCAGTGAAGTCCACGGTGAGCGTACCGCCGTCGAAATTCGGCGAATCGATGTCGCTGACCGTCGCGCCCGGATCGATCAGGGTCGGCCCGTCCCCCTCCGAGTAGTTGATGGGCCCGCCCGGAAGACCGATGACCGGCGCGTCATTGACCGGGGTGACGTCGATGGTCACGGTGACCGATCCGGAGCCCAACAGGCTCGGGTCCCGGGCCTCGTAGCTGAAGCTGTCCGTGCCGTTGAAATCGGCGTCCGGGGTATAGGTAAACGAGCCGTCGGCGTTCAGCCCTAGCGTCCCGTTGCTCGGTCCGCTCAGCAGGACGGCGCTCAGGGCATCGCCATCCACGTCGCCGTCGTTGGCGAGGACACCGGACGCCGCAACGCTGAGGGGCGTGTCCTCGGCGGTCGCGTAGCTCTCGCCCACCGCGGTCGGGGCGTCGTTGACCGGGGTGATCGTGATCTGGATCGACTCGGCCAGGGTGTCGCTGCCACCGTTGGTCGTCCCGCCCGAGTCCTGGACCCGGAAGCTGAAGAACGAGGGGCCGCCATTCGCGTCCGCGACCGGGGCAAACTGCATGCCCTGCATCTCGCCGAGCGTGTAGACGCCCGTGGAGACCTGGGTGATGCCGTCCGCCAGGTAGATCTTCCCGAAGAAGTTCGCGTCCGGGATGACGAAGACCTCGTAGGTGAGGCTCTGGCCCGCTTCGTCGGTGCCCCCGCCGGGGCCATATCCGAGTCCAGCCAGCCCGAGCGAGGTCAGACCCGAGTCCTCCGCGACGGTCAGGTTCGTGACCGACCCGGTGGTGCGGACCGGCGCGTCGTTCACCGGCGTGACGTCGATGCTTACGGTCACCACTTCGGAGGTCGCCAGGCCCGGGTCCTGGGCCCGATACGTGAAGCTGTCCGCCCCGGCGAAGTCAGCGTCGGGGGTATAGGTGAACGAGCCGTCCGTGTTCAGCACCAGGGTGCCGTTGCCCGGCCCGGAGTCCAAGATCGCACTCAGCGGGTCGCCATTGACGTCGCCATCGTTGGCCAGGACGCCGGCGGCGGCGACCGTCAGCGGCGTGTCCTCGGCCGTCGAGTAGGAGTCGTCGACTCCGGTCGGCGCATCATTGGCATCTCTAATCGAGATGGTGAACACCTCATCGTAGGTCAGCAAGCCGGCGTCGGTTACCCTGACGGTAATGTTGTGTGAGCTTGCCGACTCAAAGTCGATCAGCGAGGTGTCGGCCACCGTGATCTGTCCCGTCGAAGCATCGAGCGCGAAGCGTCCGCCGGCATCATCGAGCAGCGTGTAGTTGAAGGTATCGCCCACATCCGGATCGATCGCGGTCACGCTGCCGATCACCGTCAGGTCCGGGGCATCTTCCGATACCGTGAATGTGAGTGCCGGAATGCTCGCACTGAAGCCGACGTCGACCACATGCTGCTCGGTGAGATTGTTGCCGCTGACCGCGTCCGTTACGACACCGGTCGTGGACAGATCATTGAATGTCCAGTTCGCGATCATGCCCGGCTCAGTCGGCGGTAACGTCGTGTCGTAGCTGCTGCTGATTTCGCCGGCCGTACGGATATCATTGAAGATCCGGACGTCGTAGAGCACGCCGGAGAACACATCGATCGTCTTGAAACCGCCGAGGACCGAATCCTGGTCCTGCCCAAACACAAGTTCACCGCCGCCGTCAATGGTCGTTCCGGTCTGATAACCTGCGAAGGACTCGACCGGCGACCCGTCAACGTAGAATACGACCGCGCCCGTCGACGAATCCCAGCTTACGGCGACATGATGTTGCGCGCCGTCGAACAGCTGATTGTAGGAGCCGGTTGTAGACTGAATGGGTGTTCCGTTCGAACTGGTCCCGAACCAGATGCGGCCGTCACTTTTCAGAAACAGGGCAAGTTCTTCGTCATTCGTGCCGGCGGTGTAGGACAAAAGCGGCGAGAGGTCCGCTCCGGGTGTACTGATTGAAAACGAAGCTTCGATGGTCACGGTGGTGAGTCCGCCGAGCAGGCCGCCACCATCATCCGCAACGAAGTAGGCGTCGTTGCCTGCGTCTTCGTTCAGAGTCAGTCCGCCGTTGCTGGTTGCCGTTGTCTGTAGATCGGTCGGCGCATTGTTCAGGTCGGCCTGATCCCACAGGAAGAGGAAGGGCTGGTTCTTCGTCTCGCCGCTAGTCGTCTCCAGCTCGCTCGGGGCGCCCCAGCCGCCGCCGTCCCAGAGCACGTAGTTGAGGTCGCTTCCGGAATCCTGCACCGAGAGCATGATGCGATCGGAGCCGGGGTCGGAGTCGAGCGTCATCGAGTTGGGCGTGGCGCCGAGCGCGGGCCCGTCGGTCTGCTCCGCGGACCAGCCCGAGCCACTCCAGGTCCGGTAGCGGACGTTGCTGACGCCGCTCTCGCCGTAGGCGGCCAGCGCCTGGCCGGAGTCGCTCTCGAATGCGACGGCGATCGTGGGTGCCGTCGTGGTCGGAGACGACGTCGATACCAGGGTCGTGTCGGTCCAGCCGGAGCCGTCCCACACGCTGAGCCAGAGCTCGTTGTTGTAGGTCAGCACGCCCATGGCGATCCGGTCGCTGCCGGGATCCGAGGCGAGCGTGGTCCAGCGCGCATTGCCCGTGACGCTTCCCGGGGCCGCGGCGCTCGCGCCTGCGACCCACGCCGTTCCGTTCCAGACGTGGGTGGAGACCCCCGTGGAGCCCGTGGCGTAGGTGACCAGCGCGTGGCTGCTCTGTTGCTCGTAGGCCACGTAGATGTCCGTGCGGTCGTTGCCGGTCCCCGAGCCGCTGAGGATCTGCGAGGGCGCGTCGGTCCAGTTCGAGCCGTTCCAGACCAGGGCGTAGTCCTGGCTGCTGGAGTTGCTCACGACCAGCACCATCTCGTCGGAGGTCGGGCTGGCCTCGAGCTGGATCTGGCGGACCGTCCCGCTCAGGGGCGTGGCGATGGTCTGCACCGAGCTCCAGCTGCTGCCGTCCCACGTGGCGTACGACAACCCAGCGCTGCCCGAGCTTCCGTTGGCCCAGACCACCACGGCGTCGCCGCTGGCGGCCTCGTAGCGGACGTCGACGCTCCACCAGAACGTCTGGTCGACGCTGGCGAGCGAGCCCATCGGGAAGGCGCTCCAGGTCGCGCCGTTCCAGAGCATGCCCGAGGTCTTCCCGTCCTCGGTGACGCCGATGACGATCTTCTCGTCCCGGGTGGGTGACTCCGCACCCTGCATGACCCGCCACTCACCCGTGGTGGCGGTGGAGCTCTCGGGCCCGAAAGCCGATCCGGTCCAGGCCGCCGTCTCCGGAATGTTGGAGCCGCCCTCGGCCCAGATCGCCGTGCCCGGCGCGACGGTGGCCGTGACCTGGTGGGCCGGAACGAAGTTGAGGTAGGTCGGGCCGTCGAGGCCCCCGGTGCCCCCCGCAAAGAACTCGTCGACGTAGGCCCCGGTCGCTGCGTCGAAGCGCAACACGTTGTCGCCGTAGTAGCTCGCCACGTAGAGGTAGCCGTCGGGGGAGAAGGCCAGGCCCGTCGCGCCGTCCAGGCTGCCCCCGGAGGTGAAGACGCCCATGGAGGCCCCGGTCGTCCCGTTGAAGCGCAGCACCTCGTTGATGCTCGGTGAGGTGACGTAGAGGTGGCCGTCGGGTCCGAATGCGAGGTCCTCGGGCGTGGACAGGCCGCTCGCGAAGACGTCGATGAAGGCCCCGGTGGTGCCGTTGTAGCGGACCACGTTGCCCGAGGAGAATCCCGCGACGTAGAGGTTCCCGTCCGCGCCGAACGCCATCGCCATGGGACCCGTGAGCCCACCGCCGGACGCGAAGGAGTCGATGAAGGCCCCGGTCGCTCCGTCGTAGCGCAGGATGCTGTTGGTGTTGAAGCTGGAGACGTAGAGGTTGCCGTCGGGGCCGAACGCGATGCCGACGGGCTCGTCCAGGCCGCCGTCGTTGGCGACCACGAACTCGTCGATGAAATTGCCGCTCCGGTCGTACCGCAGCACGTTGTCGGAGCCCATGCCGGTCACGTAGAAGTTGCCGTCGGGGCCCACGATCACCTCGTACGGATCGGTCAGGCCGTCGCCGGTGGCGAACTGCTGCAGGGACGCGCCGCTGATCGGCTCGTAGCGCACGAGGCCGTCGTTGGTCGTGTAGCTCGGGACCAGCAGCTCGCTCTCGAAGAAGGTGGAGCTTCCGTCCGACGCAGCGGCCAGGATGTTGTAGGTGAAGCCTGCACGGGTGTAGACGTGGGTCACGGAGGAGGGGGAGCCTACGATGGCCTCCGTCGTGCCGTCGCCCCAGTCGATGGTCCAACCGGTGATGCTGCCGGGGTACGAGCTGCTCAGGTTCAGCGTGTAGGCGCTGCCCGCGACCGTCGTGTCGCTGCCGGAGACGGAGATCGCCGCGTCCGGCGCGACGGCCGTGTAGACGATGTCGAGGCTCGGCGGGACGCCGCCTTCCCGACTGTCGTACGTGACCGTTCGGTCGCCTCCCCCATCCGGGCTGCCCACCAGCACTCCGTGGTTGGGCTCGGCGCCGTCGAGCCAGTCCTGGACGAGAGCCGTGATGTCGAAGCTGTGCTGTCCGGTCGAGTTCGTCGTGAGGGAGTCGAGAGCCGCGGCGTCGAAGACTCCTCCCGGCGTGGACCAGTTGTTCCACGTGGTCGATCCTTCGGCCCATGACTCCAACAGCTGGTAGACATCGACCGTGAGCGCCCCCCCGACCTGCGTGGCCTCGAGGTTCAGGGTCGCGCTGGTGATGGTCGAGCCTGCCGGGATCGAGCTCAGGTCGAACTCCACGAGAGCGCGCTGGAGATCGCTCGTCTCGCGGTCGATGACCATCGAGCCCGAGCTGCCGGCGTTCGTGGTCGGGTTCTTGAGCTGGATGTAGGAGTCCTGTACCGGGGACAACGAGGCCGTCTGGGCTGAGTTGGTGTCCGACTGGACCGAGACGGCAGCGGCCGACCACTCGTCATCATTGACGGTCCACGAGGTCGCGACGGAGGCGGCGCCCGCCTCGATCGTGCCACTGCCGTTGGCACTGTTGATGGCGACATCCCAGTACTCGGTCTGGCCGGCGCCGGGCGCAGCGGCCGCTCCCTTGTGTGACCCAACGACACCGAACACGAGGTCATCGGCCGCGGAGCTCAGCGTCGTCGAGGCCGTCGCCGAGTTACCGGAATCGCTTGAGAAGGTCAGCGTGGGTGCAGTCTGATTGACACCGGTGAAGGTCATCACACCGACCCCAACGCCCTTGTGGCTGGTACCGGTGAGGTTCACGACCACGTCGTGGGTTCCCGTCTCGGGAGCGAGCAGTTGCCAGATCTCGACACGGGCCTTTCCGCCGGGATTCTCCTCCGTCCCGACGAGCGTCAGACTGGCCCCGTTGTAGGTCACGGAGCTCACGCTCTCAGCGTTGGGCTGCATCGACACGCCGACCAGCATCAGACGGTTCGTCCCGGAGGTCGTGTGGGACACGCTGATGCTTGCCTGATCCGTGGTCGATCCGCTGGAGCTCGCGTCGACGCCGGCTGCCAGGACCTGGCTCCAGCTCTGCTGGAGCTCGGCGCCGAACGCGGTGCGGGACTCGATGCCGCCCGTCGTGTACTCGAGCTCCCAGTCGCCGCCGAGCAGGGAACTCCCGGTCGGGTCGGCGCTCGCCGCGACGTCCGCCCCGGTGAGCTCGGCGAGCGACGACACGAAGGCGGCGCCTTGCTCCTCCCCCGCCAGGTCGCAGCCGTAGAAGAGGAGGTCGCCGTTCTGGGACAGGGCTGTGCCCCACGAAGCAATCTGGTCGCGATGACCGTCGAGCGTCTCTGCGCTGAGCCAGGCGCTGCCGAGCTGCACGGCACCCTCGCTGCCGTGGGAAACGATGTGGACGGCGTCGAGCGCGCGGTAGTCGGCCAGGACCTCGCTGATCTGCTCGATGCCGTCGCGCTCGGCGTCGAGCAGCACCACCTCGAGGGAGCGGCCTTCCCGACCCGCTTCGAGGTCATCGACGAGCTGCTCCCAGCCCTGCACGCCCGTGTCGACGAAGGCCAGCTCGCGCGAGGGGGTCGCGACCGACGGGGCGGCCGCCGCCTCGTCGTCCAGCATCTCCACCTGCGAGGCGGAATCCTGCGACGCCTGAGGATCCAACACGTCCGGGTCGAGCGGGACGGGCATGACATCCGCGGACAGCAGGATCCGTTGCTCCAGCTCCTCGAGGAGCGGGCGCCGCGAATCGCGCGGGGGGGGACGCTTCGCCACGGAGGTCTCCAGCCGACTACCAACACCGTCCATGTTGGTGATTCACCTCACTATCGGCCGGACGAGCCGACCACTAAACCGCGCAAGAGCCGCTTTTCCCGAAGGGATTGCCGGCGAGTTGCGCGCGCGTGATGGCGACGCCGACCTCAGACGGCTTCCCGCTCGTCCCAGCGCGTCACCCGGTTGCGCCCCGCCCGCTTGGAGGCGTAGAGCGCCTCATCGGCCTGGTCGATCAGCCCGGACAGGTTCGCAGCGCCAAAGGCGAGCGACGAGACGCCGAAGCTCACGCTGATCGGAACCCGGGCGAAGCCCGGCGAGTCGATCTTGGCGCGCAGGCGCTCGGCCGTCCGAACGGCGGTGGCGGCGTCGGCGCCGACCAGGAAGATGCAGAACTCCTCGCCGCCGTAGCGCCCCACCGCGTCACTGCTGCGCAGCGTCGCCCCCAGCGCCTCCGCCACCCGCCGGATCACCTCGTCCCCCACCACGTGGCCGTGGTCGTCGTTGACCCGCTTGAAATGGTCGATGTCCGCCATCACGCAGGCCAGCTGGTCGTCCCGCTGCGTCGCCGCCGAGAACGCGACCTCGAAGCGCTCCATGAAGGAGCGGCGGTTGGGCACGCCCGTCAGAGGGTCGGATTGCGCCAGGACCTTGAGCTCTTCGTTCTGGACCTGGATCTCCTCCTGCGACTCCTCGAGCATCTTGAGCGCCTCTTCCAGCGCCACGCGCTTCTGCTCCAGCTCGGTCACGTCGTCGAAGGTGGCGATGGCCCCCTTGGCCCGCTCCCAGCCGTCCAGGATCGGGCAGCCGTTCACCATGAAGACGCGCGAGCCTTCGTTCTCGACGTCCAGCACCAGGGGAATCGCCGTCACCGCCTCCGAGTCGCGCAGGGCGTCCACCCAGGGTAAGCGGCGCGCGTCCTCCCGGCTGTGCGGGGTCTTCCAGCCGAGGCCCGAGGCTTTCACGCCGAGCAGCGAGGCCGGCTCGCGGCCGACGCAGTCCGCGAAGGCCTGGTTGGCCAGCACGATGCGCTCGTCCTGGTCGAGGAGCAGCACCCCCTCGGCCATCACGTCGAGGGTCGCCTGGACCCGCCCGGGGATCACGGCCGAGGGGTCCAGGTGACGCAGGGTCCGGCGCATGAAGAGCAGGTACGCCACGAAGCCGAGCGCACCCACCAGCACGAGGATGCGCACCAGCGGGCGCTGCCACAGCGCCGCCAGCAGCCCCGCCGACTCCGGGCTCTGGAAGCGAACCTCGATCGTGCCCCACGGCCCACCGCTGCGGAAGAGCGGGACCCGCACGTGGGTGGCCGTCGAGCGTTCCGGGTCGTCCGGGTTCCAGAGCATCCGGTGCTCGCCGGCCACGACCACGAGTCGCCCGTCCGCCGTGCGCAGCGCCGCGGACAGGACCTCCGTGTTGCGGCGCACCGTGGTCCGGAGCGTGGACCGCACCGCGGCGAAGTCATCGTGCTCCACCGCCGCTGCCGCCTGGGCCGCCAGCGTCTCGCACAGGCGCACGCGCTCTTCGACGGCGCGGTTCGAGGGCACCGGCAGGAATCCCGCGATGTCGAGCCCGATCAGGATGACGGACGTCAGAAGGACGAGGCCCGCGCTGATGCGAAGCAGGGGACCGAGGCGCTCCACGTCGCGGGCCTACTCGTCGAGGAAGCGCACCTGACAGTGCAGGCCGCCCGGAATGGCGTGGTCGGGATTCGGCAGCACGAGGCGCACGGCGAAGGTGCCGCTGGCCGCGTCGATCACGCGGTCCACGATCGTGACCGAGGCCACGTGCACCTCGTCCCCGGGCACGTCGGGCGTGATCGCGGCGCGCGTGCCCGGCTGGATCGAGCCGAACATCGCCGAGGGCAGGATCACCTCCACCAGCAGCGGGTCGATCTCCGCGACCCGGACGATGGTCTCCTCGTCCACCACCTCGCCGGGCGCCATCAGGCGCTCGAGCACGACGCCGGAGACCGGGCTGCGGATGGTCCTGCGCGCCAGCAGCTCCTGCGCCTGCTTCAGCTCGAGGGCGGCCAGGCGTTGCGCCTCGCGAGCCTGCTGGAGCTCGCGCTGGGAGAGCTCGGCCTGGGTCTCCGCCTCCTCCTTCAGGTCGAGGGAGAGCGTGTTGCGCTCGAAGAGATGGAGCGCGCGCTCCTTCTTGCGCTCGTCCAGCTCGGCCGCCGCCTCACGAGCCAGGAGCTGGCCGTCCATCTCGGCGCGGCCCCGCGCCACGGCGACGGCGGCGACCTCGACCCGCGAGTCCAGCTTCACCAGGGCCTGGCCCGCCTCCACCACGTCGGCGCGCTCGACCAGGATCGACTCGATGCGTCCGGTCACCGGGCTGCCGATGGCCACCACCTGGTTCGGCTCGATGATGCACTCGAGCGTCGAGGGAGCGTCGGAGGTGGCCGTGCCCGCATCGGCGAGGGCGTCGGAGGCCGCGAGCGGCTCGATCGACGCGTAGTCCTGCCACTCGGTCTCGGCGACCGCGGCGGACGTCGGCGCCGGCGCCGGCGCCGCGTCCTCGGCGGGGCGTTGCCCGATCAGGCCCGGCCCCAGGACGAGCGCCAGACTCAGCAGGGCGAAGGGCCCCACCAGCCGCACGGGCTTCGGAACCCGCCCGACCCAGGCCTGCCACCTCTCGCGAACGCCCTTCATGCCTGCCCACAACTCCGCGCACTACTCCGCGCCGCCCGAGAAGGCGAGGAGGTCCCGCAGGTAGTCCTCCACCTCCATCAGGCTTCTGCGCAACCGTGCGTGCCTACGCTCTTCGGCACGCTGCGGGAGCCACGTGAGCAGTTCCCCGATTCGCCTCCCCAAGGGGGCACCGTTGCGTGACAACCTCTGAGCCGGACCCAGCAGCCAGGCGCGGTAGTAGAGGCGGAGCGGCTCGTCGTCCGCCGCCAGGATCGCCTCGCAGCTGCCCGGATCGCCCTGGCGCCCGCAGCGGCCGAAGAGCTGGCGATCGATGCGGCGGGCGTCGCCGCGCCGGGTGGCGATGACGTAGAGCCCTCCCCTCTCGGCGACCTCGGGATCCAGGCCGATGTCCGTTCCGCGGCCGGCCATGTTGGTGGCCACGGTGATCCGTCCCGGCTGGCCGGCCGCGGCCACGACCGCGGCCTCCTCGGCGTCCTGGCGCGCGTTCAGCACCTGGTGGGCGAGACCCGCGTCGCGCAGCAGCCCGGAGAGGTGCTCCGAAGAGGCCACCGAGCAGGTCCCGACCAGGACCGCCCTCCCCGCCCGGTGGATCTCGGCGACGCGCGCCACCACCGCCGACCAGCGCTCCGCATCCGCAGCGAACACCCGCGTGGGGAGCCGCTCGCGCCGGCTCGGAAGCCGGGGCGGGACCGGAACCGTGTTCAGCCGGTAGACGGACCAGAGCTCGCGCGCCACCTCCCGCGCGGTGCCGGTCATTCCGGCGAGGCGGAGGTAGCGCCGGAAGAAGCGCTGGTAGCTGATGCGCGCGATCGTCTCGCGCGGAGGCGTCAGCGGGACGCTCTCCTTGGCCTCGATCAGCTGGTGCAGGCCGCGCTCCCAGGAGCGGTCCGGCGTGACCCGCCCTGTCGGCTGGTCGATGATCTCGACCTTCTCGTTGCGCACCAGGTAGTGCCGATCGCGCTGGTAGAGATGGAACGCGCACAGCGCCTGGACCACCCATTCCTCCCGGCGCCGAGGGCCGGTCCAGAACCCCCCGAGCGGCTGCGCCCGTTCCTCCAGGCGATCCCGCCCGCGCTCCGTCAGGGCGGCGACGCGCGCGCCGCGATCCAGCTGGAAATCATCGCCCTCCTCGAGAGCGCGGGCCAGCTCGAGGGCGCGGGCGTAGGTCCGGGGCTCGTCGGGCGACGCACCGGGTCCGGAGAGGATGAGCGGCGTGCGCGCCTCGTCGATCAGCACGCTGTCGGCCTCGTCCACGATCGCGAAGCAGAGACCGCGCAGCATGAGCTCCTCGCCCTGCTCCGGCTCGTCCCGCAGGCGCTCGAGCCGGAGCGAGATCGGATCGCGACGCGGACCGCGCACCAGGCCGTCGCGCAGGTAG
The DNA here is from genome assembly GCA_947259215.1 of uncultured delta proteobacterium. Taxonomy (GTDB): domain Bacteria; phylum Myxococcota_A; class UBA9160; order UBA9160; family JAFDET01; genus CAMYLJ01. The sequence goes on along the minus strand of CAMYLJ010000019.1, from coordinate 55,956 downwards.
TCGAAGGCGAGCTGCTTGTTCGTGACGTAGGTGACGTCGCAGGCGTAGGCCGCCCGGCGCGCGGCGGGCTCGCGCTGGCTCTCGGTCACCGCGCCCACGCGCAGCCCCAGGGCCTCGTAGACCGGGCGCATCGCGTCGGCGTCGCGCTGCACCAGGTAGTCGTTGACCGAGACCACGTGCACGGGGATGCCGGCCAGGGCGGCCGCGCAGGCGGGCAAGGTGGCGGTCAAGGTCTTGCCCTCGCCGGTCTCCATCTCGGCCAGCATTCCCTGGGCCATCACCCAGCCCCCGACGAGCTGGACGTCGTAGTGGGTCATCCCCAGGGTCCGGCGGGCCACCTCGCGCACGAGGGCGAAGGCGCGCGCCAGCGCGGGATCCCCGAGCCCCGAGGAGATGAGCTCCCGGCGCGCGCCCTGCACGCACTCGTCGATCTGCGCGGCGCTCGCCTGGGCGAGGCCGGCGCCCGCCTCCTCGACGGAGCGCAGGAACCCGTCGCGCCGCTTGCGGTCGGCGTGGCGCCGCCGCGCCAGCGCGCCGAGACCGTCCCGGACCAGGCGCTCGAGCCGCGGCTCGGGCGATTCCTCGCGCTCGGGGTAGGTGCCGGCGGAGACGCCCGGCCGCAGCGCGACGCTAGACACCGAGCCGCCTCAACAGGAGCCGTCGCAGCGCGCCCCAGGCGCGGATGCCGAGGGGCTCGGCGCCGTGCTCGAAGCGCACGTAGGCGCGCTCGCCGATGCGGTGGGAGGCGAGCCCGCTCGGAATCCGCACATCGAGCTGGAACACCGGCTCCAGGGTCCGCAGGCCGTCGCGGTCCTCGGGATCGACGGGCAGCGGGCCGCCGCCGGTCGTGCCCAGCGCAGCGCTCGGAAGCCGCTCGCTGGCCGCGGGAACGATGCGCAGGATCTCCCCCACCACCGGCTCGGAGAGGCGGCTCGCGAGCCGCACCTCGACACCCCGCGTGCGCTCGCGAACCCGCGCCACGTCCTGCTGCGGCACGACGACGCGCACCGTGGAGACGGAAGGTCCCACGACGTGCCCGACCAGCTGGCCCTGCTGCAGGTAGCTGCCCACCAGGTCGAGGGCGCGAGGCACCAGGAAGGTCCCGTCGGCCGACGCGCGCACCAGGGTCTCGCTCGCCCGGCGGCGCCCGTCGGCGAGAGACGCCTCGCTGGTGCGGATCTCCTCGAGGGTCATCTCCGCGCGTACCTGGTCGGAGACGCGCTCCGCGTGCCGGCGCGCGCGAAGCTCGCGCAGCTCCGCCTCCAGCACCGCGACCTCGGCCTCCAGCGAGGGATCGCGCGCACGGATCACGGCCTGGCCGGCGCTCACCCGGGAGCCGGGCGCGAACAGGATCCTCTCCACGAAGCCCTCCGCCCCGGCCCGCACCTCCGCACCCTCCGGCGGCCAGACGACGCCCTGGGCGGCGGTCGAAAGCGGGAACGGCACGACCCCTAGCAGCACCGCCAGCGCCGCCGCCCCTCCGAACGTGGCGACGACGGCGCGCGGGCGCCTCTCGGCGAGGCGGGGACTCGTGAGCACGAACGACGCGTGGCGCAGGACCGGCACCACCACCTGCATCGCTACGGCGAAGAGTGCCAGCGCGACTCCCACCACGAAGAAGCGGCCCGCCACGAAGAGCGCGATCCCGACCATCACCATCAGGCGGTAGGCAAACGCAGCGATCCCGTAGCCGACGAACCACGGCTCCTCGCCCGGCGCGGTCACCGGCTCGCGCACATTCTCCAGGCCGAAGACCCGCTTCTGCACCAGGTACCCGAGATACTGGTTGGAGCGGGCGGACAGGTTGGGGATCTCGACGGCGTCCGAGAAGACGTAGTAGCCGTCGAAGCGCAGCAGGGGATTCCCGTTGAAGAGCAGGCTCGACACGCCGCCGATCAGCATCACGTCGTAGGCGGCGGTGCGGATGAGGCCGGGCTCCACGGCCAGCCAGACGAAGAGCGCCAGCGCGGCGACAAAGAGCTCGACCATGATTCCCATGGCGCCCACCAGCATGCGCCTGCGCTTGTCCGGGAAGGCCGAGGCCGCGGAGGCATCGACGTACGGGATCGGCACGAGCACCAGGAAGAGGATCCCCATCTCGCGCACCTCGCCGCCCCAGACCCGGGCCGCGAAGGCGTGACCGAACTCGTGCAGCAGCTTGATCGCCGGGTACAGCAGCCAGATCAGCACGAGATTGCGCGGATCCAGCAGCTCGGCGGTGACGCCCTCCTGCAGCTCGCTCCAGTGGCCCGCCGCCAGCAGCAGCGCCAGCCCGACGACGGCGCACCACACGGCGGCCCCGAGCCGCGAGAAGAGCGGCTGCACCAGATGCAGCCAGCGCGCCAGGAAGGTCGCCGGGTCGAAGAGCGGCTGGCGCAGGGCGAGGGGGTTCAGGTAGCGGCGCCACCACTCCGCCTGCTCCCGTCGCTGCGTGCGCCGGAAGAGCTCCGCGGTATCGGGCGAGACGTCGCAGCGGAGCACGTCCGCGCCGTGCAGCAGCCCCAGCAGGCGAATCGTCTCTCCCTGGGTCGGCCCGTCGTCGCCGAGCTGCTCGTTCGCAACCTCCCAGATCTCCTGGGCGGTGCGCCGGCCGTCCATCAGGCCCGCGATCCGATAGGCGGTCGGCGTGAGCCGGTGGCAGCGGCCGCTGGAGGGATCCTGGAGCAGGTACCACAGCTGGCCGCGGTAGTGGTGGCGGTGGAAGCGGACGTGGCGGCGAATGCCCGGCCGCAGCCCGGCCACGCGGTACCAGGAAGGGCTGAAGAGATTCTCCGCCATGGGCCTACGGCCACCAGGACCACACGACGAGCCGCAGCCAGTCCACCATCCGGTGGGTCCAGATCCAGAGCAGGCGGCGCCGGCCGGCCTCGATCTTGGCCACGCCTTCCATGCCCGGGCGCAGGGAGTCGGCGGGCTCATCGAGCCGCGCCTCCACCCGGAAGTAGTTGCGGCCTTCCTCGGCGACCGAGACGGGCGTGATCCGCTCCAGCGTGAAGGGAAGCGAGCGACCGGGCAGGGCCGAGAGCGCGAGCCGTCCCGGCTGGCCGACCTCGAGGCCGGCGATGTCCCGCTCGTCCACCTTCAAGATGATCCGATAGCCCTCGAGCGGAGCCACCTGGAAGAGCAGTGCCCCCTTCTCCACGGGCGAGCCCAGGGACTGGCTCAGATCGCCGCTCACGATCACGCCGTCGAAGGGCGCCACCAGCCGCGTGCGGGCGAGGTGGCCTTCGAGCAGCTCGATCTGGGCGCCGGCCTGAGCGAGCCGCGCGCTCAGGATGTTGAGGCGGATGCGGTCGTGGCCCGCCATGGCCTCGCGGTACTCGCCGCGCAGCTGCTCGCGCCGGCCGACCCACTTGCGATGCTCGAGCGCCAGGTCGCGCTCGTCGAGCCGGCCCAGCACCTGCCCCTTGCGCACCACGTCGCCCGCGCGGGCGTCCGCCTGAGCGATGTAGCCGTCGAGGCCCGCCACGATCGCCCGCTGCACCCGGCCCTCGAGCGCGGCGTCGGCGGCCACCCGGTGGGTGCCGGGGACGAACGCGAGCAGGAGCAGCAGCAGGAGCGCGGCGCCAACCGTGCCCTTGAGCTGGTGGTGCCCCGCTCCCCGGAGATTCTTCCACTGGGTGCGCGCGAACTCGCGCGCGCGTTCCAGCGCGCGTGTATCGCCGCGGCGCTTGAGCTCGAGGATCGGACCCAGCACGGCCGTGGCGTCCTCGGCGAAGGCAAGCGCGGCGGCGTCGCCCGTGTCCGCGGCGCTCCACTCGAAGGTGAGCGCGCCGACCAGCCGCTCCTGGCCGGCGATCGGGACCGTGCAGATGATCCCGGCTCCGTGGTCGCGCGCGAGTCCCTCGTGGGCCCGCGCCACCCGGGCCGCACCGCCGGCGCGGGCCGGGTACACGAGGCAGAGGTCCTGATCGCGCGCCTCGTCCATGGCCGCAGCGATGTCGCGGACCAGCGCCGACCTCGGATCGAAGCTGGCGCTGTGGGACAGGGCGTCCACCCCCGTGTTGCCGCGCTGCTCGAAGCCGACGCTCACGCGTTCGCAGCGGAGCAGGGTCGCCAGCTCCGTCGCGACGGCGGTCGCAGCGTCGCGGAAGCGGGGGCGCCCGAGGGCGATGCCGACGAGGGCCAGCAGCGCCGCGAGCCGATCGGGTGCCGCGCTCGAAGCGGGCTCCTCGAGCGAGCCCGCGGCGGCCGCCAGGCGACGCATCAGCTCCTCGGAACCGGCTGCCTTCGCGTCTCGGATCTCGATGCCGACGGCGCCCGAGACCCCCGAGGCGAGCTCGAACGGCACGGCGATGCGACTGGCTCCCAGGGGCGACGCGTCGTCGGGGGGCTCGCTGCGGCGCCCGACCTCTCCGCGCCGAGCGGCCTGGCCCGCAGCCGCCGCCAACTCCGTGCTCGGCGCCGCGTCTTCGGGCCAGCGGGCCGCCACCACGAACGCTTCCGCCCCGGTCGCGCGCAGCACGACGACGGCCCTCGAGGTGCCCGGAATGCTCTCGCATTGCCGGGCGAGCCAGGCTTGCGCGGTCGCGTGCATCGACTGCAGAGAAGGCTCCCGTCTCGTTTTTCGGATCCCCCCGGGTCAGGCTTGAGCCGGCATCCGACACCTCAAGCGGCTGCCGCGCGGGGCCGATCAGCCCCGGCGTTGCGGGGGCGTGAATTCCGATGACAGGTCCGATCCGGATGAGCCTCGAGGCCCGGTTGAATCTCCTGGGCCTGTCCGTGATCGCGACGATGGCGGTCGCCTCCCTGCTGCTCCTGGCGCACCTGGTCTCCCGGGACGACCGGGAGGGCCTGCTGGAGCGGGGCCAGGCCCTCGCCCTGACGGTGGCCGACGCCAGTCCGCGCGGCCTCTTCACGCGGGACGCCGAGGCGATCGCGGTGCTCGCCGACCTGCTGGCGGCCCACCCCGAAGTCGCCTACCTGCGCTTCGTCGACCGCGAGGGCACACCCCTCGCCGAGCGCGCGAACCCCGGGAGCCCTCCCCTGCCCGCGCTCCGGGTCGACGAAGCGCTCCAGTCCGGCGCGGTCCGTGCCCGCGAGCTCGTGGACGCGGAAGGCCGCCGCTTCGCGGACGTGGTCGTCCCGGTCCGGGCGCTGTCCTCGGGCAAGGCGGGCAGCCTGCTGCCGGTGCTGCCGGACGGTGCGCGGCTGCCGAAGGTGATCGGCCATCTCCAGGTGGGCCTGCGCGACACCCGGGGCCCGAGCCACCTGGGCGGGATTCTCGGGCGGGCCGGCAGCGTCCTGCTGGGCGTCTCGCTCGGGGCGGCCGTCCTCGTGTTCTTCGCGACCCGCCGCCTGGCCGGGCCGGTGCGCCAGCTCGCGGCCGTCACCCGCGACGTGGCGGGCGGGAACTTCGACCAGACCGTCGAGACGTCCTCCCAGGACGAGGTGGGCGCGCTGGCACAGGCGCTGAACGTGATGCTCGGGCGCCTGCGCGACTACCGCGCCCAGGCGCAGGACCACCAGCAGAACCTCGAATCCCAGGTCGAGGAGCGCACCGCCGAGCTGCGGCTGCGCACCGAGGAGGCCTTCGAGCTGGCCCGGCAGGCCGAGGACGCGAGCCGCGCGAAGTCCCAGTTCCTCGCCAACATGAGCCACGAGATCCGGACGCCGATGAACGGCGTGCTCGGCATGACCGAGCTCCTGCTCGAGACGAAGCTCGGCCCCAAGCAGGAGAAGTTCGCGCGCACGGTGCACCACTCGGCGCAGCTCCTGCTCGGCGTCATCAGCGACGTGCTCGACTTCTCCCGCGCAGAGGCGGGCAAGCTCCAGCTCGACCTGCGCCCGCTGGACGTGCGAGAGGGCGTGGACGACGTCGCGGAGCTGCTGGCCGAGCAGGCGCAGCAGAAGGGCCTCGAGCTGAGCTGCTTCGTCGAGGATGCGGTTCCCGCCTGCGTGCTCGCCGATCCCATGCGTGTGCGTCAGGTCCTCACCAACCTCGTCGCCAATGCGATCAAGTTCACCGAGGAGGGCGAGGTCCTGATCCGCGTCACCGATGCGACACGCCCGGATGAGGAGACCGTCGAAGGCGAGCCGGCACGTCTCGAGCTGGAGTTTGCCGTCGTGGATACCGGCATCGGCGTTCCGGCAGACCACCGCGACCGCATCTTCCAGTCCTTCACCCAGGCCGACGGCTCCATGGCGCGGCAGTTCGGCGGCACCGGCCTCGGACTCGCCATCTCCAAGCAGCTGGTCGAGCTCATGCAGGGCGAGATCGGGTTCGAGAGCCACGAAGGCCAGGGCTCGCGGTTCTGGTTCCGGGTCCCGGTGGAGCCGGCAGCCGCGCCCCAGGCCGCGGCCACCACGGAGCGGGTCGATCTGGTCGGGGTCCGGGTCCTGGTCGTCGATGACAACGCCACGAATCGCAGCATCCTGATGCACCACCTGGCATCCTGGGACGCGGAGGCGCAGGAAGCCGAGGACGGCCCGCAGGCCCTCGCCACCCTGGAGCAGGCGGCCGCCCAGGGCCGTGCCTTCGAACTCATCGCGCTGGACATGATGATGCCGGACATGACCGGGGTCGACGTGGCGCGCGCGCTGCGCAGCAACGACGCGCTGCCCCAGCCCGAGATCGTCGTGCTGACCTCGGTGGGGTCTTCCCTCAAGACCGCCGAGGAAGAGGAGCTCGGCATCTCCGTGCGCCTGAGCAAGCCGGTACGCAAGGCCGAGCTCTACGCCGCCTTCGTCGATGCCCTGAACGAGAGCGCGAAGGGCGTGCCCGGGAGAGCCGAAGAGGAGCCGCCCTCCGGCGAGGGCGTCTCGTTTCCCGCGCGCGTCCTCCTGGCCGAGGACAACGAGGTCAATCAGCAGGTCGCGGCCGCCATGCTGGAGAGCCTGGGCTGCAGCGTGGAGGCCGTCCCCAACGGCCGCCGCGCCGTGGACCGGCTCGCCGAGCAGACCTTCGAGCTCGTCTTCATGGACTGCCAGATGCCCGAGATGGACGGCTTCGCGGCGACCCGCGCCATCCGCGCCCGGGAGGCGAAGACCGCGGGCGAGAGCAGCCGGGCGCGGCTGCCCATCGTGGCCCTCACCGCCCACGCCATGCGCAGCGACCGCCAGGAGTGCCTCGCGGCGGGCATGGACGACTACGTCAGCAAGCCCTTCACGCGCGAGGATCTGCGCCGCGTGCTCCAGAAGTGGACGACGCCGGAGCTCGCGGCGAAGGCCGAGGAGGTCGCGGCGCCGGAGCGGCCCGCGGACGCGGCCCCGAGCCTCGACGAGTCCGTGCTCGACACGCTGCGCACGCTCGACGCGGGCGGCGAGCAGGGGCTCGTGACCCGCGTGGTGACGACCTACCTGGAGTCCTCGCGCCAGCTCTTCGAGGCCGCCCGGCACGCCGCCGACGCGGGCGACGCCGAGGCCCTGGCCCGCGCCATGCACACGCTCAAGTCGAGCAGCGCCCAGCTCGGCGCCCGCAGGCTGTCCCTGCTGTGCAAGGATCTCGAAGCCCGCGGCCGGGCCGGCTCGCTCGAGGACGCCGACGCGCTCCTCAGCCAGGCCGGCGAGGAGCTCGAGCGCGTCCACGAGGGCCTGGCGGTGCAGCAGTTCGGGGTCTGCGACCCCTGAGCGTCAGCTCGCCGCGGCGGCGGAGGCCGGCCTGCGCCAGTCGAGCTCTTCGGCGCTCACGGGACGGCTGAACAGGAAGCCCTGCAGGACGTCGCAGCCGTGCTGCTTCAGGAACTCCACCTCGGCCTCGGTCTCGACGCCTTCCGCCACGACGCTGCACCCGAGCTCCCGCGCCAGGGCGATGAAGGCGCCGACGATCGCGCCGCCGCCCGAATCGATCTCGCTCACGAAGGCGCGGTCGATCTTGAGGACGTCCACCGGCAGGTCTTTCAGATAGCTCAGTGACGAGAAGCCGGTCCCGAAGTCGTCGATCGCGATCACGATGCCCCGAGAACGCAGCTCCTGGAGCACCTCGCGCCCGCGCGCCTCGACAAAGACGCCCTCGGTGAGCTCCAGCTCCAGGTCCTGGGGCTCCAGGCCGGCGTCGGCCAGGGCGCGATCCACGGTGTCCACGAAATCGAGGCTGCGCAGCTGGACGTTGGAGACGTTCACGGAGATGCGGCCTCCCTCCCAACCCTCGCTACGCCACTGCGCGAACTGCTGGCACGCGCCGCGCAGCACCCAGGCACCGACCGGAACGATGAGGCCGCTCTCCTCCGCCACCGGGATGAAGGCACCCGGAGAGATCAGCCCGCCGGCGGGATCCTGGAGCCGCACCAGGGCCTCCGCGCCGACCACCTGCCCGGACCCGGTCGCGATCTGGGGCTGGTAGTGGAGCAGCAGGCCTCCTCGCTCCAGGGCCTCGCCGAGCGCGCGCTCCACGTGCATCGCCTGGGTGGCGGCCTCGTTCATGGAGGCGCTGAAGAACTGGTGGTTGTCCCGTCCCTGCTCCTTGGCGTGGTGCATGGCCATGTCGGCGCTGCGGAACAGGCCGTCGCTCTCGCTGCCGTCGGTGGGGAAGACGGCGATTCCGATGCTGGCAGTGACCTTCACCTCGCCTTCCGGGAGCGCGACCGGCTCTCCGATCACCGAGAGGAGCCGGCGCGCGACGCGTCCAGCGTCCTGCACATCGCTCAACCCGGTGAGCAGGACGGCGAACTCGTCGCCCCCGAAGCGGGAGACGGACGTCTGGGGACCCGCGCCCTCGGGCGTCCTCGCGAGGGCGTCGCCCGTCCGCAACGCGCCGACCAGACGCTCGGCGATCTCCTTCAGCACCTTGTCGCCGGTCGCGTGGCCCAGCGTGTCGTTGATCCGCTTGAAGCGGTCGAGATCCAGGAAGAGCAGCGCCACCTGCGTCCTGGCGCGACCCGCGAAGAGCACCGCCCGCTTGAGCCGCTCCTCGAGCACCCTGCGGTTGGGCAGCCCGGTGAGGGTGTCGTAGAAGGCCAGCTGGCGGATGCGCTCCTCGGCCTTGCGACGGTCGGTCACGTCCTGGACGGTGCCCGCCAGCGTGGGCTCCTCCCCGGGAACCGATTCCGCGGCCTCCAGGAACTGATGCACCACCCGCTCGCCGTCGGGAAGACGGTGATCGAACTCGATGTCTCCGAAGCCGTTCATCGCGTCGTGCAGGTTCTTGGCGACGGCACTGCGATCGTCCGGATGCACGCAGCGGTCGAGGAACTCCGCGGAGGAGACGGGCGGTTCGCCATCGCAGCGGAGGACCCGGCTCGCCCGTTCCGAGAAGAAGAGGCGATCGCTCGAGACCTGCCACTCCCAGTCCCCCAGGCGTGCGAGGTGCTGGGACTTCGCCAGCCGGTGCTGGCTGGCGCCGAGCTCGGCCAGGGTGTCGCGCAGCTCGGCGAACGCGCGGCTGGCACGCATCTGGAAGCGGACCCGGTGCTGCAGGAGCTGGGCGTCGATGGGCTTGGTCAGGAAGTCGGTGGCACCCGCCCGGAAGGCCCGCTCGATGAAGGACAACTCCTCGAGGCCGGTGACGATCAGGACCGGGACGTCGCTCCCGCCGGGCAGCTCGCGGATCGCGGCGCAGGCGTCGAAGCCGTTTTTCTTGGGCATCTGCACGTCGAGGACGATGAGGTCGGGCATCTGGCGACGGGCCGCCGCGATCGCGGCGCCGCCGTCCTCGACTTCTTCGACCACCAGGTCCAGGGAGCGCAACGCCGACGCGACGAGCATCCGCACCACCGGGTCGTCGTCGGCCACCAGGGCGCGCACGGTGGGAGCGGTGGGTGTCTGATCCATGGGCGTTCGATCGCTCGCGTCGACGGGCCCGACGGCCCGGGAACCGATGCCTGCTCCGTGCGCATCGGCCGCCACTCTCCTGCACTGAACGGGTTCGGCGGGGGAAGTTTGCCCCCGTGGGGATCAAGAGCCGTTGCGGGCGAGTCGTAGGCCCACCCAGTCGTCGCCGCCCTCCCCTTCCCGGCGCGTCGCCACGACCGCCAGGCCGTGGCGCTCGAGCTCGGGAGCAAGCAGCGGGAGGTCGGCCGCGAGCAGGCCCGAGAGGACGAGCTCGCCGCGCTCCGCGAGGCGCGCGACCAGGGCGCCCAGGACCCGGACGAGCTCGCTCCGAAGCAGGTTGGCCGCCACCACGTCGAAGCGCTCCGCCCCCAGCGCTTCCACGCCGCCCACGAAGAAATCCACCCCCGCGGAGCCGGGATTCACGCGCAGGTTGCGCCGGGCCTCGGCCACCGCCACGGCGTCCAGGTCGAAGCCCACGCTCCGCGAAGCCCCGAGCGCCGCCGCCGCCAGCGCCAGGACGCCGCTCCCCGTGCCCACGTCGAGCACGCACGCCCCCGGCCGCTCGGCCAGCGCCTCGTCGAGGAGCGCCAGCGCCAGGCGGGTCGAGGCGTGGTGGCCCGTCCCGAAGGCCTGGCCGGGCTCCACCACCAGCACCGCCTGCCCGGCCGCCGGCGCGTGCTCCGCGAAGGGCGGCCGCAGGGCCAGCCGCGCGGAGATCACGACCGGTCCGAGGCCTTCCTTCCAGGCGACGGACCAGTCGCGGGCCGGGACGGCCACCGCCGGGCCCACCCGGGCCCCCTGCCCCAAGGCCTCGACCAGACCGTGGCGAAGTGACCGGGCGGCGGCCGCGGGCGCGTATACGACCAGCTCCGGGGCCTCGGGCGACCCTCCCTCTTCGAGCCCCGCCGCACCCAGGGCGTGGGCCTCGGCCACGACCTGCCCGGCCACGGCGGGGCTGCGCGCCAGCACCCGGATCGCGACGAACTCATCCGGCATCGTGCCTAGCCTGCCGAATCCAGGAACCCGGGGCTCGCACGAGGTGTCTCGGAATCCGGGAACCCGGACCTCCCACGAGGCACCTCAGGATGGAGCGCACCCCGGCCGATGAGCCACACGATGACCCGTCCCCCGGCGAACGCTGGCGATCGCGAGATCGTGCCCCTTGGACCCGGGGATGCCGGCGACGTTGCCGCTCGCCTGCGCAGCAACGTGGAGCGCGCGCTGCGCGGCAAGCCGGAGGTGGTGCGCCAGGCCGTGGAGGCGCTGGTGGCCGGCGGGCACCTGCTGCTCGAGGACGTACCCGGCGTCGGCAAGACCACCCTGGCCCACGCCCTCGCCCTGTCCGTGGACGCGAGCTTCCGGCGTATCCAGTTCACGAGCGACCTCCTCCCCGGCGACATCCTCGGCGCCTCGGTGCCGGAGATCCGCGAGGGCCGACCGAGCGGCGCGTTCGTCTTCCAGCCGGGCCCCCTCTTCGCCCACGTGGTGCTGGCGGACGAGATCAACCGCGCCAGCCCGAAGACCCAGTCCGCGCTGCTCGAGGCCATGAGCGAGGGCGCCGTCACCATCGACGGCGTGCGCCACCCGCTCCCGAGCCCGTTCTTCGTGGTGGCCACCCAGAATCCGCTGGAGCACCACGGCACGAATCCCCTGCCCGAGTCCCAGCTCGACCGCTTCCTGATGCGGCTGCACATCGGGTACCCGGACCCGGACGCGGAGGCCGCGGTCCTGCGCGACGACCCCGCCGCCAGCGAGCTGCCGAAGCTGGCACCCGTGGTGGACGTGGCCACCGTCGAGGCCATGCGCCTGGCCGCCGGCGAGGTGAAGCTCGACGACTCCCTGGCGCACTACCTGCTGGGGCTGGTGCACGAGACCCGCGAGAGCGAGCAGCTCCAGGTGGGCGTGTCGACGCGAGGCGCCGTGGCGCTGCGCCGCGCCGCCCAGGCGCGCGCCCTGGTGGACGGCCGCGACTACTGCATTCCCGAGGACGTGCGCGACCTGGCGATCGGCGTCCTCGCCCACCGCGTGGTGGTGGATCCGCGTGGCGGCGCCCCCCGCGGCTCGGAGGAGGCCGAGTGGATCGTTCGCGACATCCTCGAACGGGTACCCGTGCCGCTCTAGGCGCCCTCGGGCGCCGCATCCGCCGCGCCCTGCGACCGCCGCGCACCCTGCGCCCCACGCGCGCCGGCTGGATCTTCTTCGCGCTGACCTTCGGCGTCGGCTTCGCGGCACTCAACACGGGGAACAACCTGCTGTACCTCGTGCTGTCCTTCATGCTGTCGTTCCTGGTGCTGTCGGGCGTGCTCTCGGAGTCCGCACTGCGCGGCGTGTCGGTGCGCCGGCGGCTGCCGCGGGAGCTCTTCGCCGACCAGCCGGCACCGGTCGCCCTGGAGGTCAGCAACGCCCAGCGCCGGGTTCCCGCCTTCGCGCTGGTCGTGGAGGATCTCGCCGCCGGATCGCGTCCCGACGAGATGGGCCCGAGCCTGGGTCGGGTCTTCGTGCTGCGGGTGGGCCCCGAGGCCACGGAGACGCGGGTCTACGCCCTGGCGGCCGAGGCCCGCGGCCCGCTCTGGCTGGGCGGCTTCCGCGTGTCGACGCGCTTTCCCTTCGGGCTCTTCTCCAAGGCGCTGCTGCTGGAGCAGCCCGAGCAGGCCCTGGTGTACCCGGCGGTGGATCCGGGCGGCGTGCGCCCGCCGAACGCCGGCGATCGGCGCCCGGGCGAGACCTCCCGCACGGCGCGCGGCGCGGGCACCGAAGTCGAGGGCCTGCGCGGCTACGCCGCAGGCGACCCGCACCGCCGCGTCGACTGGCGCGCATCGCTCCGCAGCGGCGAGCTGCTGGTCCGCGACACGGCCAGCGAGAGCAACGCGCGGGTGGAGGTGCGCCTCGCGACGCGCGGCGCGCCGGGACCCGGCTTCGAACGGGCGGTGCGGCGCGCGGCCTCCGAGGTGGTGGCCTTCCTCGACGCCGGGCTGCGAGTGGCGCTCCGCACCGACGGTCCCCGCTTCGAGGCCGGCGACGGCCGCCGCCACCGCGCCCGGCTGCTGGCCTTCCTGGCGCGGGTGGAAGCGGGACGAGGCGCCGTGCAGGCGAGTGGGGAGCCGGCGTGACCCGCGCCGGGTTCCGGCATGCCGTGGACACACCGCGCCCCGTGGGCGCGCTGGTCATGGTGGGCGCCGCAAGCGCCAGCCTGGCCGCGACGGGCCAGCTCGCGCCGTGGGCCGTGGCGGCGCAGGTGGCGTCGCTGGGAGCGGCCTTCCTGCTGCGCGAGCGGCCCCAGGCGTGGCAGCGCAGCCCGGCGCTGCTGAACGGCGGCCTGCTCGCGATCGCTGCGGTGACCGTGGCGCTCTGGCTGCGGGGCCACGCCTTCATCATCGCCCTGGCCCACTTCGCGACCCTCACCCAGGGGCTCCAGCTCCTCGACGCACGCCCGAGGAAATCCGAGTTCCTGCTGGTCGCGCTGGCCCTCTTCCAGCTGATCCTCGCCTCGAACCTGACGGACTCGGTCTTCTTCCCCGCGCTGCTCGTGGTCTTCCTGCTGGCCACGGTCTGGACGCTCCTGATCCACACCCTCCACGCCGAGGCGCTCGAGGCGGGCGATCCGCTGGCGGCCTCCCGCGTCACCACGCCCGGGCTGCTGCGCACGACGCTCGTGGCCTCGACGCTGTCCGTGCTGCTGGCCCTGGCGATGTTCGTGGTGCTGCCGCGCATGCACTCCGCAGTGATCCGCGGGGGGAGCCTGGCGCCGCGGATGGCGACCTCGGGCTTCTCGGATCAGGTGGAGCTCGGCGAGCTCGGCCGCATCCGCACGGACACCCGCGCCGTGCTGCACGTGGAGACGCTCTCGGGCGACGAGCCGGTGTCCGGCGCGGGCTACTGGCGCGGTCTGGCCTTCGACCGCTTCGACGGCCGCCGCTGGTCGGTGCAGCCCGCGCGGCGCCGGCGTATCCCGGGACTGGTCGAGTGGGGCATCGACGTGGAGCCCGGCGGGCCGGCGCCCGACCTGGTGCAGCGCATCGTGCGCGAACCCGTGACGGCGGGCGTGCTCTTCAGCGCCGGCCGGCCCCGCACGATCTCGGGTCCCCTGGCGCACGTCGAGCGAGACGCGAACGGCGGCCTCTCCGTCTCGGTCCAGGCGGACGAGCGCGTGAGCTACACGGTGTCGAGCCACAGCGCCGAGCCGGCGCGCAGTGCCCTGGTGGCCGACCGCGCCGCGCCCCCGCCCCGGGATCCCGAGCGCTACCTCCAGCTGCCCGCGCTCTCGCCCTGGGTGGGCGAGCTGGCCGCGCGCATCGTGGAGGGCGCCGCGAGCGACGCCGAGCGCGCGGCGCGGCTCGAGGCCCACCTGCGCCAGAACGGCCGCTACAGCCACACGCCGCCGGTGATCGACCCGACCGAGCCGCGCTCTCCGGTAGAGATCTTCCTGGAGCGCGGGAGCGAGGGCCACTGCGAGTACTTCGCCAGCGCCATGGTGGTGCTCGGACGCTCCCTCGGGCTTCCCATGCGGCTCGTGAACGGGTTCGCCGGCGGTCGCACCAACCGCATCGGCGGCTTCGTCACGCTCTCCCGCGCCGACGCCCACGCCTGGGTGGAGCTGCACTTCGAGGAGGCGGGCTGGGTGCGCTACGACCCGACGCCTCCCGACCTGCGGCTCATCGCGGGCGCCGACGGACCGCTGTTTCACCTGCGCGAGTTCGCCAGTGCCGTCGAGCTCTGGTGGTTCCAGCGCGTGGTGGAGTTCGATCGCTCCACCCAGGGCCGCGCCCTGCGTTCCGCGTGGCTCGCCTGGCGGCGCTGGCGGGAGCCCGGCGCCCGGGCCCCCGCCGAGGCCGCCCCTCGCAACACGGACCCCGGCCGGTTCGTGGACGGCCGCGTCGTGGTCGCGACGGCGCTGCTGCTGGCGGTCTTCCTCACGCTGGCGCGACTGCGGGGCGGCCGGCGCCGGAGCCCCGTGCCGGACTGGTACGCGGCGGCGCTGCGACTGCTGGCGCGGCGCGGGCTCGTGCGCGCGCCTTCCGTGCCCGCCCGGACGTTCGCGCGCCAGGTGGCGGTGGCGCTCCCCGGCCCGGCGGCCGCGGCCTTCGCGGCCCTGACCGAGGCCTACCTGGCCGAGCGCTTCGGCGGACGCGTCGCGGAGGCTGGGCCCGATGCCCTCCGCAGCCTGCGTGATAGCCTCGGCGCATGAACGCCTACGTCTTCCTCGACCGGGATATCCTCGGCGCATGAACGCCTGCGTCTTCCTCAACCGGGATATCCTCGGCGCATGAGCGCCTACGTCTTCCTCGACCGCGACGGCACGCTCACCGAGGACCGCGGCTACACCTTTCGCGTGGAGGACTACCGGCTCCTGCCCGGAGTCGCCGAGGGCCTCCGGCGACTGACGGCCCTGGGCTTCCGGCTGGCGATCGTGACGAACCAGAGCGGGATCGCGCGGGGCCGCTTCGGCCCCCAGGACTTCGAGCGCTTCCAGAAGCACCTGGTGGACGACCTGGCCGCACGAGGAGTCGTCATCGACGCCAGCTACCACTGCCCGCACCACCCGGACGACGGCTGTGGCTGCCGCAAGCCGTCCCCGGCCCTGCTGGAGCGGGCGCGCGACGAGCTGGGGGCGGACCTGGCCCGCAGCTGGATGATCGGCGATCACGCGGGCGACGTGGCGTTGGCGGCGCGCGCTGGTCTCGCGGGCGCCGTCCTGGTGCTGAGCGGGCGTGGGCGCGACGAGGCCGCCAGCGTCGATCCGGCCGTACCCCGCGCCGACAACCTTTCCGCCGCCGCGGAGGCCATCGCCGCCGCCAGCCGCTGACCTCAGCCGTCGCTGACCTCCAGGATCTCCCAGCCCTCGCCCTGCTTGGCGGCCGCGGCCTTGCGCGCCGCCGCCTCGTCGGCAGCCTCGAGCTTGACGGTCTTCTGGCGGCTGCCCTTCCGCACCTGCACGCGGAAGGGCTTCAGCTCCGGGGCTCCCGCTCCCGCGGCGGGGGTCGCGGTGCTCACGGAGGCACGCTTCCGCGTCGGGGCCGGGGACCGTTCCTGCGAGTAGCCGACCAGGTCGCGGTAGTACGCCTCGGGCGCCTCGAGGATCTGGAGCCCCACGCCGGCGGCGACCACCGACACGAGCCGGGGATCGGTCTGCTTCTGGCGCGCGACCCGCGCGCGCACCAGGAACTCGGGACCGTCGGCCGGGTGGACGATCACGTCCACGATCGCTCCGGGCGGGATCCGCACGGCGGCCTGGACGAAGAGCCCGGTTCCCGACACGTCCAGCACGATCCCGCGGTGCGAGTCGCGGCCCACCCGCACCTCGCAGGTCACGCGCTTCTTGATGCGCTCGGCCCTTCGGCGATCCAAGACCGGCCTCCGGGGGGAAACCCGGAGAATCGGAGGAACCGGAGGGCCGCTTGAGCCGGCCCGTTTCGGCCGCTAGAGGGCGCCGATCTGGACGTGGGTCTGGGGAATGATGCGCACGTCGCGGAGCCCGGACTCCGCGCGAGCCGCCAGCGCCAGCAGGCGTTCGACGCCGACGGACGCCTTCACGTCGCCACAGGGTGTGACGGGCTGGAGCACGACCGGGATGCCCGGATCGACCTCGGCCACCCGCCGCCAGGCCTCCTCGAGCTCGGCGTCCTCGCTGGCCGGGGTCACGACCAGCTTCACCACCACCTCGGGGGCGCGCCGGGCCACGGCCAGGAAGCGGGCGTGGGCGGCGTGGAACGGCGCGGCGCGAGAGCCCGCCGGGTCGCTCGCGCGCCGCACGTCGCTGGCGAGCTTCCAGTCCATGGACACGACGTCCACGTGGGCGACCACCTCGGCCAGCGCATCCACCGCGAGCCCGTGGGTCTCGAGCAGGATGCGCGGCCCGCGCGCGCGCAGCCCTTGCGCCAGCGCAGCCACGGCGGTCGGCTGGAGCAGGGGCTCGCCGCCCGTCAGGCTGACGAAGCGGTGGGCCGCCACGTCGAGCGCCTCGGCCGCGGCGAGCACGTCCTCCAGCGCTACGGGATTCGGCCGCTCGCGAAAGGTGCCGCTCCCGCGGCCGGTTTCGAAGCGTGCGTGGGGTGCCGGGCGCCAGGTGTGCGGAGAGTCGCACCAGGCGCAGCGCAGGTCGCAGCCCCCGAGGCGCACGAAGAGCGTGGACGTCCCGACGTACGGCCCCTCGCCCTGCACCGAGGAGAAGACCTCCACCAGCTGGGCGGCGGCGGCCAGGGCTCAGCCCTCGAGGATCGAACGCCCCATGGCGATCTCCGCCACCACGGCGTCCGTGTGGTCGGGAATCGTGGCGCGCTCGCGCACGCGAAACCGCGCCACGTGGTCCGCACCCGGAAGCGGATCGATCCAGTCGTGCTTGTTGGCGAGGTGCTCGGCCATGGCCTGGAGGTCGAGGTCGCGCTTCGACTTCGCGTCCTCGCCGGCCAGCACCACCACTTCGTCGTCCCCGCGCCAGGCCAGCGAGAGCTGCGCGCCGTAGCGCTCGCGCACGATCCGCGCCGCCAGGTAGGGGTCGATCTCCGGGTCCACACCCACCAGCACGAGCGTGTAGCCCCCGAAGTGGGCCAGCGGGAAGTCGCGCTCCGTGGCCCAGGCCAGCTCCGGCGGCGGGTCGGGCGCGGACGCCCGGGACGCCGCCTTGGCCAGGTCGCTCGGCCGCCCGGCCAGGAGCGGCTCGACCACCGAGCGGCGGTCCCCTTCGCTCGTCAGCAGCTCCCCGATGCGGGACCACCAGAGCCGGCCCCAGCGCGTGAAGTCGTGCTCCGTGAAGCGCGCGGTGGCCAGGTCCACCAGCTTGTCCGAGAAGCGGCTGCGGCGCGTACAGGCGCCGAGCACCAGCGGAAGCGGGCTGTCCAGGTGGGGCACGACGTGCAGGGCGTCCTCGCCGATGGTGCGCGCCATCGCCTCCAGGTCTTCGGGCGGCCAGGCGTGATGGTCGAACCAGCGGATCCGCCCGCGGTAGAGCGACGCGGCCTGGAGAGTGTCCACCGCCGGCCACGCCGTGAAGCCCACCAGGAAGATCGGCACGTCGTCGCGCAGGTCCGTCGCCACGCTGCGGAAGAAGGTCATCAGGTCCGCCTGCTCGTAGATCCACAGGCCCTCGAGCTGGCGCGTCTCGCGCGCCAGCAGGATCGCCGCGGCGACCGACCCGCGATCGGCGTGCGCCACGATCACCGCCCGGCGCGGACGCTCCGGCGGCGCAGGCGGCGCCTCGGGCTCGGCCTGCGCGGTCCGGCGGCGCGACTCGCGCGCCTGGCGACGCTTCTCCTCCTCGGAGACCTCCGCGGCGACCTCTTCCTCGTCGTCGTAGGCGGGCTCGGCCTGCACGACCTCCGGCTCCGGGACGTCTTCGGCCAGGGGCACGAGGTCTCCGTCGAGCTCGGCGTCGTCCACATCCGGCTCGGAAACCGCGTCCGCCTCGGCGGCGGCGGGCTCCGGCTCCGGTCGCGCCTCGGCGCGGCGCCCCTCGGCGCGGCGGCCCCTGGCGCGCGGCCGTTCGGGCTCGGCTTCGGCGTCGTCGCCCTCGTCCTTGGCCGCACTACCCCCACCGCCGCCGCGACCTCCCTCGCGGCGGCGGCGGCCCCCGCGGCGGCGCGAGCGCCGCGGGCGCTCCTCGTCGTCGTCGCCATCGAGATCGAAGGCGCTGAGCTCGGCGAAGCGCGGCGGCGCGGGCTCCGAGGCCTGCGACTCCTCGGCGGACGCGGCCGGCGCGGGCTTCTCCCCGTCGCGACGGCGTCCGCCGCGGCGCCGCGAGCGGCCCCGACCGCCCTCCCGGCGCGCGGCCGGGGCGGACTCGCGACCCTCGTTCACGGTCTGGGGCGTGAGCGAAGCGTCCGCCAGCGACACGCGCGAGACTTCGAGCGTGATCTCGGAAAGCACGTGCATCACCGCGTCACTGAAGCCATCCGAGGCCACGAGCAGGCGCGGCATCTCGATCCGAACCGGGGGCGCGGCGCCGGCCAGCGCGACCGGCAGGGCCGCCGGGACGGCCAGCACCGCGTCCAGGATGGGACCGAGCCCCGCCAGGTCGAGGGAGCGCCGGATCGCGCCGGCCACGGGGCGGCCCTCGGCGTCGAGGGCCACGAAGTCCAGGCCCTCGGGATCGCTCCCGGGGAGGGGCCAGCGAGCCACGGAGCGCAGGCCGGCCGAGCTGGCCAGGTCGCCCACGAGCCGCGCCCGGAGCCCCTCCTCGCCCTCGCGCACGTGGCGGTCGTTCAGCCGCTTGCGCAGCTGACCCTCCAGGCGGTCCAGGGCGTCGGCCAGACCCGCGGCGTCGAGCCGGTCGCTCGCGCGGCGGGGAAGCCAGGTCTCGAGCGCAATCCCGTCGCCGGCCTGCACGCTCGCCACCCGCCGGGCCTGGAGCACCAGCTCGACGCTGTCCGCGACCCCGCGCAGCGAGCCGCCGTGCTTCGCCGCCAGGCCGGCCAGGCCGGCCGTCGCCCGGGCGAAGAGCTCCGCCTGGGCGGGATCGGCGATCCGCGCCGCCACCTGGGCGGGTGTGACGAGCGCGGGCGCAGCGGCCGCTTCCGACTCGGGAGCCGCGACGCCGTCGGCGAGCGCGGCGGCCTCGCGCGCCGCGAACCGGAAGCGCGGCGCCGCCAGGCCGAGGCGGCGACGGGCCGCCGGGGTCCAGACCGGCGCCACCGCCAGGGCGGTCCCGCCCTCGAAGGCACCCTCGGCAACGCGGGTCGCGGCGCCGGCCAGGGCGCCGAGCAGGGCGTCTCCGGCCCGCGGCGAGAAGGCCACCAGCAGGGGCTTTCCATCCGTGCCTTCGCCGGCACCGAGCGCGGCCAGGCTGGCGGGCACTCCCATCACCTCGATCGGCTCGAGCGAGGCGGCTTCCACGAAGCCCCCGCTGCGCAGCCGCTCCAGCGCGGCCCCCGCGTCGATGGCGTCCTCGCCCTCTCCTCCTCGTCGGCGTCCGAATCTGCGTCTCATCGTCTTCCTCGACTGCGCGGGCGCCGGCGTCGTTCCGCCACGGGGGCGGGCCGCCGGGATCTCCGCGGTCCGTTAAGGCTTCACCAGGAGCGAGGATTCGTCCTCCTCGCGCTCCTCCTCTCGCAGGCGCTCCAGCAGGGGCGCGAGCGCCAGCTCCAACAGCGCCAGCGGAAGCTCGCTCTCCTGGGGGGATCCGTCCAGCACGTCGCGGGCCGCGCCCAGGCAGGCGCCCGCATCCGCCTCGCGCTCGGCCTTCCAGAGCAGGTAGGCCGTCTCGCGCAGCCACTCCGCCACCCGGGCCGCCTCCTCGGCGTCCACCAGCGAGGCCGCCGTCTCCTTCAGGATCTCCTCCGCCTGCTCGCGCTTGCGCGGGCCCGAGACGATGATCTTGCCCTTCTCCAGCTCCTGGAGCTTCTCGGCCGCCGCGCGCAGGCCTTCCTGGGGCAGCAGCCAGGGCAGGATCACCCGCTCGCGCAGGAGCTCCACGACGCGCCGCACGCCGGCCGGTCCGGCCTGCGCCTCCAGGGCCGCTTGCGCGAGCTCGCCCGGCGTGGCGCCGTCGGCGGGCTCGGTCAGGTGCGAGCGCAGCTCGGCGAACGCCCGCGGCAGGGGCCGGTCGGCGGGCTGGCGCGCTACGGCGCGCGCCAGCAGGGCCCGGGCCGCGCTCTGCTCCACCGGCGTCGCGGGCAGCTTGTCGCGGTTCGCGAGATCGCGGGCGAAGCGGCGCGCCCGCCCCTTGGTGGCGCTGTAGACCTCGCACTCGACCACGCCGCGGCGGGCGTCGACCACGATCTGGAGCAGCCGGGCGCCGCCGCCGGGATGGGCCTCGATCCAGGTCACGATCCGCATGCCGGTCGGGTCGATGGGCGAGACGAAGGCCGCGTCGAGGCCCTCGCCCTCGCCGCCGGCGAGCCGTGCCACGCGCGGCTCCGGCGTCGGCTCCTCGACCGCCACGCCCCGCGAGCGCAGGCGGTGGCGCGCCTTGCGCAGCAGCTTGCGCGCCGGCTTCGACAGCTCGGCTTCGTCCAGCGCCGCCAGCAGCGCCGGACCCTCGTCGCGCTCGACCCAGGACTCCAGCAGCTCGCCGGCGTCGGCGACCTCGTTGGCCAGCAACCAGACGAGCACCGGCCCGGCGCCCTCGCTTCCGAGCGCGTCGAGGACCCGATCGGGATCGCCGTTGGCATCGCGCAGGGCGTCGGCGGCGGCGGGCAGCGCCCCCGCCGCCCGCTCCAGGGCGTCGGCGAGACTCACGGGCGGGACTCCTTGCGCGCCCACTTCCGGCGAGGCTCTGCCGTCACGGGCGGGACTCCTTGCGCACCCACTCCAGGTAGGGCTCGCTGCCGCCGGCCGACGGCAGTGCGAGCACCTCGGGCACGTCGTAGGGGTGGAGCGCCAGCACGCGCTCGCGCAGCGGCTCGACGCGGTCCCCGCACGTCTTGATCACGAGCAGCACTTCGTCGTCCTCCTCCACGGCTCCCTCCCAGCGATAGATCGAGCGCACGCCCGGCACCAGGTTGACGCATGCGGCCAGCCGCTCCGACACCAGGCTGCGGGCGATGCGCCCGCCGGTGGCGCCGTCGGGGGCCGTCACGAACACCACGCGCACCTCGTCGCTAGCGCCGCTCATGGGGATCCAGCAGCACGCGGTGCTCGTCCAATGCAAAGCGGTCGGTCATGCCGGCCACGTAGTCCGCCACGGCGCGGGCCTCGCCCTCCTCCGGGAAGCGCTCCCGCACCCGGGGCGGCAGCAGCTCCGGGCTCTCGCGGTAGGCGCGGTACAGGTCGCCCAGCAGCCGCTCCGCCTTGCGGTTCATGGCCAGCACGCGCGGGTGCCGGTAGAGGCGCTGAAGCAGGAAGCGCTTCAGGTCGCGCGCCTTCGAGGCGCACTCCTCCGGGAGCGCCACCAGGGGCTCGCGCGACGCGCGCACCTCATCGAGCGCGTCGACGGAGGCGGCGTCGAGACGCCGCGCCGTCTCCTCGATCAGATCCGTCACCAGCCGGTTCATCAGGGCCACGATGGTCTGCGAGAGCGCCACGCGCTCCGGCATCTCGCCCCGCGCGCGCACGGTCTCCCGGGCTTCGCACCACAGCGCCACCTCGTCCAGGTCCTCGGGCCGCAGCAGGCCCGAGCGCAGGCCGTCGTCCAGGTCGTGGTTCGTGTACGCGATCTCGTCGGCCAGGTCCGCCACCCGCGCCTCCAGGGAGGGATGCGGGGTCTCCGGCGGAAGCGCGATCGGATGCGAAAAACGCTGGCCGTGCTTGAGGATGCCCGCGCGGGTCTCATCCGTCAGATTCAGTCCGAGAAAGCCCGGGTAGCGCTCCTCCAGCAGGTCCACCACGCGCAGGCTCTGGCGGTTGTGGTCGAAGCCGCCGTCGTCCTCCAGGAGCTTCGCCAGGGCGCGCTCCCCGGCGTGGCCGAAGGGCGTGTGCCCCAGGTCGTGGGCCAGCACCACGGCCTCGGCCAGGTCCTCGTTCAGGCGCAACGCGCGGGCCAGCGTGCGCGCGATCTGGGCGCCTTCGAGCGTGTGGGTGAGCCGGTTGCGGTAGTGGTCGCCCTCGTGGAAGACGAAGACCTGGGTCTTGTACTCGAGCCGTCGGAAGGCGCGGGCATGGATGATGCGGTCGCGATCGCGCTGGAAGGCGGTGCGGTAGGGATGGTCCGGCTCTGCCACGACCCGGCCCGCCGACCCGCCGCTGCACACCGCGTAGGGTGCGAGCCGCTCCGCCTCCTCCTTCTCGTAGGCCTCGCGCGTCCGCACGCGGATCACGGCGACTCCTCCGCGGTCTCCCGCAGCACCTGCTCCAGCGCCGCCTCGGACGACGCATCGATTTCTGTGTGGGTGGCGCCGCGCGTGGTGAGCAGCGCCCAGGCGCCCAGCCCGAGGCCGCCGAGCGCGAACGTCAGGATGAGCCAGCGCGTCATGGCGCCGCGGTTCCCCCCTGCACGGGACCATAGGTCGGAGGAGCGCTCCCGGGAAGGATGTCCCCCGGGGCAGAACGGCCCGAGCGTACCTGCCCGCTACCCTGCCCGCCATGACGGATCTGCCCGCCCGCCTGCTCCTGGGCCCCGGACCCTCGAACGTCGCGCCTCGCGTGCTCCAGGCGCTGTCGCAGCCGCTGGTCGGCCACCTCGACCCGGCGTTCCTGGCCGTAATGGACGAGGTGCAGGGGCGCCTGCGCCGGCTCTTCGGAACCGCGAACGCCCTCACCCTGCCCCTCTCCGCCACCGGCAGCGCGGGGATGGAGGCCTGCCTCGTGAACCTGCTCGAGCCCGACGACGCGATCGTCGTCGGCGTGGCCGGCGTCTTCGGCGAGCGCATGTGCGAGGTGGCCTCGCGGGCCGGCGCGCGCGTGACACGCGTCGAGACGGAGTGGGGCACGGCCCTCGACCCCACTGCCATGGCGGACGCCGTCCGGCGCGCGGCGCCGCGGGTGGTCGCCTTCGTGCACGCCGAGACCTCCACCGGCGTCTGCCAGCCGGTGGAGCCCATCGCGCGCGCCGCGCGCGAGGCCGGCGCGCTGGTGGTGCTGGACTGCGTCACCTCGCTCGGCGGCATCCGCGTCGACCTGGACGCCTGGGGCGTGGACGCCGCCTACAGCGGGACCCAGAAGTGTCTCTCCTGCCCGCCGGGGCTCTCGCCCGTCTCCTTCGGCGAGCGTGCCCTGGCGCGGGTGCGCGCGCGCAGCCGTCCGGTGCAGAGCTGGTATCTCGACGTGTCGCTCCTGGCCGGCTACTACGGCGCCGACCGCGCCTATCACCACACGGCGCCCATCTCCATGGTGCTCGGCCTGGCCGAGGCGCTGCGCCTCGTCGAGGAGGAGGGCATGGAGGCGCGGGAGCGCCGGCACCGCGACGCCGCGGCCGCGCTGCTGGAGACCCTCGGCGCCCGGGGCTTCGAGCCCCTGGTGCCGGCCGAGCATCGGCTGCCGCCCCTCACCACCCTGCGGCTTCCGGACGCGGTGGTGCGGCACGGCGAGGCCGACGTACGCCGCGCGCTCCTCGAGCGCCACGGGATCGAGGTGGGCGGGGGCCTGGGCAAGCTGGCGGGCACGATCTGGCGCATCGGCCTGATGGGAGAGAACGCCCGCCGCAGCTCGGTGGAGCGGCTGGCGGCGGCCCTGGACGACGTCCTGGCTTGACGCGGGCCGAGCGCGCTCGTACAACCTCGGCCGAACTTCCGGAGGGAAAGTGGCATGACCCGAATCGCCGTCGCCCTGCTCGCACTCGCGCTGTCGTTCGGCTGCGCCGCCAGCAAGCGGGCTCGCAACGTCCAGGAGAAAGGCTTCCTCTCGGACTACTCGATGCTCGAAGAGAATCCCGGCGAGGGCGCGCAGCTGCGGTACCTGCGCAAGGACGCGGACTGGAAGCAGTACGACAAGATGCTCCTCGACCCGGTGCAGTTCTGGCGCGGCGCGGACGTCGAGGCGAAGCTGACTCCGGAGCAGAGCCAGGGCCTCGCCAACTACTTCCACGCCGCGGTCTACGAGCGCCTGTCCAAGGACTACCAGATGGTGAGCATCCCCGGTGCCAAGACGCTGCGGGTGTCCGTGGCGTTCACCCGCCTGGGGAACCGCAGCGTCACACTCGACACCGTCTCCACCTACGTGCCGCAGATGCGTCTCATGTCGGAGCTCAAGAGCGTGGCCACCGGCAAGCCCGCCTTCGTCGGACAGGCCACCATGGAGGCCAAGATCACCGACGGCGCCACGGGCCAGATCCTCGGCGCCGCCGTGGACCACCGCGTCGGCGGCAAGACGATCAAGAACATGGACGACTGGGCGGACGTGAAGGCCGCCATCGACTTCTGGGCCGAGCTGCTCGCCAAGAAGCTCTGCACCCTGCGCGGCGACAGCGACTGCGCGTAGACGCCCCACGGCCCGGATTTGACGCCCCCCCGCCCGGGGTGTATCAAGCGCGGAACAAGACGCCCGGGTGCCCAAACAGGGTGAAAAGGGAAGTGCCGTGCAAATCGGCCGCGGTCCCGCCACTGTGACTGGGTAGCCGCCCCGCAACGTGCCACTGGAGCCACGGGCTCCGGGAAGGCGCGGGGAGGCTTCGCGGCAGACCCGTCGCGAACACCCACAAGCCAGGAGACCTGCCCGGGCGGCAGCCATCTCGCTCTCCGCGGAGGGGGCGGAGGTCTCCATGGCGCGTTTCGCAGCCGTTCTCGTCACCCTCCTGCTGGCCGGAAGCGCGACGGCGGCCGACGCGGATCCGACCCCCGCCGACCCGCCCGTCGTGGTGCGACAGGTGGGCGAGGTGACCGCCACCACCACGCGCGCCGGCCGCGGCAACCTGGAGACACCCGGCAACATCAGCGTGATCGAGCGCGAGGACATCGAGAAGAGCGGAGCCCGGGACCTGCCGGACCTGCTGCGGCGGGAAGCCGGGATCTACGTCACCAACAACACCAGCAACCCCGCGGGCTACACGATCGAGGCCCGCGGCTTCAACAACGGCGGCGGCAACGGCTCCGGCACCCTGGTGCTGGTGGACGGGCGCCGCGTGAACCAGGCCCGGGACAGCGTCGCGGACTGGGCGCTGGTGCGCCTGGACGACGTGGAGCGCGTCGAGGTGGTGCGCGGCCCGGTGAACGCCGCCTGGGGCGACAACGCCCAGGCCGGCGTGATCAACATCGTGACCCGCTCGGGCGAGGGGCCGCCGCGCTTCGACCTGCGCGGCCGCGTCGGTTCCTTCGACATGTACCTGGGCAGCCTCTTCGCCGGCGGCAGCCACGGCCCGCTGAGCGCGTCGATCTTCCTGGACGGGCTGAGCAGCGAGGGCTTTCGCGACCGGAGCGGGTTCCGCAACCACGGCGGCCAGCTCAAGCTCGGCCTGGATCTGGGCGACGTGGCCCGCCTCGAGGTCAAGGGAGGCTACTCGAGCGACCGCCGCAACTTCCCGGGCACCCTCGGCGAGGAGGAGATCGACCTGCTGGGCCGGAGCGCGGCCGAGCCCAGCACGGACGAGAACTCGCAGCGGACCCGCGTGCGCTTCGTGGACGGCACCCTCGACGTCTTCCTGGCCGAGGACGTCCTCTTCGCGGCTCAGGCCTGGTACACCTCGCGCACCGACGCGGGCGGCCTCGGGACCGCCATCAGCACCTTCCGCTCGGACCTCGACTCGTCGATGGCCGGCGTCCACGCGACGCTCACGGTCGACCGGACGATCTTCGGCCACGCCAACCAGCTCGTCATGGGCGGCGACTGGCTGCGCGAGAGGGCCGACGCCGAGAGCCTCTTCGAGGACCGCTCGTTCCCGCCGCTCGTGTTCAGCTTTCCGTCGGACACGCCGGCCCGGCGCACCATGTACGGGGGCTTCATCCAGGACAGCTTCCACATCCTCGAGGACCTGATCCTCTCGGGCGGCGTCCGCTACGAGGTGAACGACCGCAGCGGCGAGGACCGCATCAACGACCTCGACTTCCAGACCAATCAGACGGCCTGGAGCCCGCGGGCTGCCCTCACCTGGCGGGCCTGCGATCCGCTCTCGCTCTACGCCTCCTGGGCCCGCGGCTTCCGCTTTCCCAACCTGGACGAGGCGTTCGGATTCTTCGGCTTCAACCCCTTCCTCGACCAGGAGACGTCGGACACCTACGAGGCCGGCGCCAAGCTGCGGATGGAGAAAGCCGAGGCCAACCTCGCCGTCTACCAGATGAACGTGCGCGACGAGATCTTCCTCAACCCGGAGATCGGCTTCCTGGGGCGGAACGTGAACCTCGACCGCACGCGCCACCGGGGCGTGGAGTTCCAGGCGACCCTCCGGCCCTGGCCCTGGCTCGAGATCTACGGGAGCTACACCTGGGACGACGTCGAGCTGATCCGGGACGACCTCACCGGGCTGGAGGGCGCGAAGCTCCCGCTGATCCCGGAGCACCGGGGCACGGCCGGCGTCCGCTTCCTGCTGCCCCACGACCTGGAGGCGGGTCTCAACGGCAACTTCGTCGGCCCGCGCCCCTTCGTGAACGACTTCGCGGGCGACTTCGGCGACCTGGGGAGCTACCAGGTCTTCGACACCCACTTCGCCTGGCGGCCCCGGATCGGCGAGCACCTGAGGCTCGGCATCGAGACCAACCTCTACAACCTCTTCGACCAGGAGTTCGCCGAGGTGGGCGGCATCCGCACCTTCTTCGACCCGCTGACCTTCGCTCCGCTGCGCGAGCGGCGCTTCTTCCCGTCGGCGGGCCGCAACTGGGACGTGCGCGTGATGCTGGAGGTCACGCTGTGAGGCGCGTCGCCGTCGGCCTGGCCCTGCTGCTGCTGACCGCGCCGGCTGCGGCGGACGCCCCGGACGTGGCCGCGGGCTCCGTCGACGCGCCCGCGGTGGGGCCGAGTGTCGACGAGCGGCTGGCGGAGATCCGTCGCCGGATCCAGGCCGCGCTCCAGTACCCGCGGCTCGCGCGGGCCCGGGGGCTCGAAGGCGTTGCCACCGTGGGCTTCGAGATCGACCACGCCAGCGGCCTGGCTCAGGCGATCACCCTGGTGGGATCGTCGGGCCACCCGAGCCTGGATCGCGCCGCCGAGAGCAGCGTCACGCGCGCGGGGAACCTGCCCTGGGTCTACGGCTGGCTCGAGGTACCGGTGCGCTTCGAGCTGGACGCACGGCGCTAAGGGGGCTGCGGAGTCGCGGGAGGGTGCGCCGTGCTAGCCGGCGAGCTCGGCGGCGAAGAGGGCCTTCACCTTCTCCCAGGCGTCGGCCGCCGCCTCCTCGCGGTGGTCCGGGCGCTGGTCGCAGAACCAGCCGTGGCCCGCGCCCTTGTAGATCGCCACCTCGTGGCGCACGTCCTCCTCGTTCAGCTTGCGCTTGATGGCCTCGATCTGATCCATGGGAATGAAGGGATCCGCGTCGCCGAAGAGGCACAGGATCTTGCCGCGGATCTTGCCCGTGCGGCCCAGGGTGGACTCGCCGCCGCCCGGGCCCGCGTCGCCCGCAATGCCCCCGCCGTAGAAGCTGGCGGCGGCGGCCACGTCGGTCGCGCAGGCGGTGAGGTAGGTCATGTGGCCGCCGATGCAGAAGCCCATGGCGCCAATCCGGTCGCCGCGCACGTCGTCGCGGGCGCGCAGCCAGGCCAGGGTGGCGCGGGCGTCGCTGATCATCTGGTCCGCCTGGAGCTGATTCAGGTGCTTGAAGCCCTCGGCCATGCCCGCGTCGTCGTAGGCCAGCTCGATGCCCGGCCCCGTGCGGTGGAAGTAGTCCGGCGCGATGGCCACGTAGCCCTCGGCGGCGACGCGCTCGGTCACCTCCCGGATGTGGAAGTTCACGCCGAAGATCTCCATGTAGACGATCACCGCCGGGAAGGGACCGCCCTCGGCGGGCCGGGCCAGATAGCCGGCCATGCTGGACCCCTCGACGGGAATCGTGACGCTCTCGCTGGTGATCTCCATGGGATCTCGGTCTCCTGGGTACGGGTCTAGGTGTGCAGGCGCGGCCAGGGCGGCGCTTCGGCCACCACCTGCGCCTCGCGTTCCGCCAGCTCCGCCAGGCGCTCGCGCACCTCCGGCCGGCTCTGCACGCGCTCCGCCAGCTCGACGTAGAGCGCGTGGTGCCGGGCCTCGCTGGCGAGGAGCCCGCGGTAGAGCGCCGCCAGCTCCGGGTCGTCGACGGCGTCGGCCAGCAGGCCGAAGCGCTCGCAGCTCCGCGCCTCGATCAACGCCGAGACCAGCAGCGTGTCCACCAGGCGCGCGGGCTCGAAGCTTCGCACCGCGCTCTGGAGCTGGCCCGCGTAGGGGCTCGGACGCTGGCGGCCGTAGTCGACGCCGCGGCGCGCCAGCTGCTCCAGCACCCGCTCGAAGTGTTCCAGCTCCTCGCGCGCCAGCGCCGAGAGCGGCGCCAGCAGCCCCGAGCGATCCGGGTAGCGGAAGATCAGGGTGAGCGCGCCGGAGGCGGCCTTCTTCTCGGCGTGGGCGTGGTCCAGCAGCACCTCGTCGATTCCGGCGAGGGCGCGGCGGGTCCAGTCGGCGTCGGTTTCGGTGGCCAGGCGCAACACGGCGGCAGCAGTGTACCCGCCGCGCCGGAGGGCGGAAGGGCCGAAGCGCGTAAGGGCCATGATAGGATCCCGGCCATGTGGGGCCGCTTCGCCGCCGCCTACCTGGGTGGAGCCGTGGGCGCGCTGGCCAACTCCCTGGCCGTCTGGCTTCTCGCGCGCGCCGACCTGCTGGCGGCCATCGGCGTCGCGCTGCGGCCAGGCCTGTCCTGGCCCTGGCTCGAGAACCGCCTGCTCTGGGGCGGGCTCTGGGGGCTCGGGTATCCCCTGGTGCGCCGGGCCGGACTCACCCCGGTCCGGGCCGGACTCGCGCTGTCGCTGGCGCCCAGCGCGGCCACGCTGCTCTGGTTCTTCCCGCAGGCCGGACGCGGGCTCGCCGGACTCGAGCTGGGCCTGGCCACGCCCGGGGTGGTCCTGGCCGCCAATGCGCTCTGGGGCTGGGTGCTCGTGCGCGTGGTCCAGGCGTGTGGTCGGTCTCAGCGACAGCGCTAAGCAGGCTGGGAAGTCGGCCCCGGCCGACTTTCGATCCTTCGTCTGGCCTAGACTCGGACCATGGAATACCGAAGACTCGGTGCCAGCGGCCTCCAGGTCTCGGAGGTGGCCCTCGGCTCGTGGCTCACCTTCGGTTCGGCGGTGGACGTCCCGCGCACGCGCGAGGTGGTCCACGCCGCCTTCGACCTCGGCGTCAACTTCTTCGACACGGCCGACGCCTACGCGGGCGGCAAGGGCGAGCAGGCGCTGGGCGAGGCCCTGCGCGGAATCCCCCGCCCCTACGTGGTGATCGCCACCAAGTGCTTCTTCCCGATGAGCGAGCGTCCAAACGACCGCGGCCTCTCGCGCAAGCACATCTTCGAGAGCGTGGAGGCCTCGCTGCGGCGCCTCGGCACGGACTACCTGGACGTGCACCAGTGCCACCGGCCGGACCCGACGACGCCCATCGAGGAGACGGTGCGCGCCTACGAGGACCTCGTGCGCCAGGGCAAGCTGCTCTACTGGGGCGTCTCCGAGTGGCGCGCCCATCAGATCGTGGACGCCTGCCGCATCGCCGATCAGCGGGACGCCTACCGCCCCATCTCGAACCAGCCCCAGTACTCGATCCTGCGCCGGGGAATCGAAGCCAACGTGCTGCCGGTCTGTCGCCAGGAGGGACTGGGACAGGTGGTCTTCAGCCCCCTGGCCCAGGGCGTGCTGACGGGGAAGTACTCGGGCGGCGCGCGGCCCGCGGGCTCGCGGGCCGTCGACGCGGAGCGCAACCAGTTCATGAACGCCTTCCTCGCCGAGGAGGTGATCGAGCGGGTGGAACGCCTGAAGCCCGCGGCCGACGAGCTCGGCATCAGCGTGGCCCAGCTCGCGCTGGCCTGGTGCCTGCGCGATCCCGGCGTCTCCAGCGTGATCGTGGGCGCCACCACCACCGGCCAGATCGAGGAGAACGCGAAGGCATCCGGGCTGCGACTTCCGGACGAGCTGGTGTCCCGGATCGACGCGCTCTTCCCGGCCTGATCCCGCGGTGGAGCGCCTGCGCGCGGACGCCGTGGTGATCGGGAGCGGAGCCGGGGGCGGCCCGGCCGCCGCCAGCCTGGCCGAGAGCGGCCGCCGCGTGCTCGTGCTGGAGGCGGGCCCCTCCCTGGGCACCGCCGACTTCAACGGCCGCGAGGGCGAGATGCTCGCGCGCCTCTTCCACAACACCGCCGTCGAGGGCACCGGCCAGGCGATCTACGCCGGCGCCTGCGTCGGTGGCTCGACGGTGGTGAACGACGCCCTCTGCTGGCCGACACCACCCGAGGTGCTGGCCGCCTGGCGCGACGAGCACGGCCTCGACGGGCTTCGCCCCGACCGCTGGGACCCGTGGGTCGGCCAGGCCTGGCGCGACGTCCACGCGAGCCCGGTGACGCCGGGCCGCGTGAACAAGAACGCCGCCCGCCTGGCGGAGGGCGCCGACCGCCTCGGCTGGGCCAACGAGGGCATGCACCGCAACGTCGCGGGCTGCTCCAACCAGGGTCTGTGCAACTTCGGCTGCCCCACGGGCGCCAAGCAGTCGACGCTCCTCACCTACGTGCCGCGCGCGCAACGGGCGGGCGCGCAGGTGCTGGCCGAGACGCGCGCCGAGCGCATCGTGCTGGAGGCGGGCGCCGTGCGCGCGGTGGAGGCCCGCCGCGCCGACGGCGCGCGCGTACGGGTGGAGACACCGCTGGCCTGCGCCGCCGCCGGCGTGCTCGAGACGCCGGCGCTACTGCTGCGGAGCGGCCTCGGCGAGCGCAACCCGAACGTCGGACGGGGTCTCCAGCTCCACTCGAGCCTCTACGTGGCGGCGCGCTTCCCGGAGCCGGTGCACGGCTACTACGGACCCACGATGCTCTGGGGGATCACGGAGTTCGCCGACGTCTTCGGCCACGGCGGCCCGGGCTTCATGCTCGAGAACACCGCGGTGCACCCGGTGGCGACCGCCATGGCGCTGCCCGGCTTCGGATCCCGCCACGAGGCGGCCATGCGCGCCCTGCCCTACCTGGCGCGCACGGTGGTGCTGCTGCGCGACCGCGCGCGCGGACGCATCGAGCTGGATGCCGCGGGCCGCGGCCGCTTCCACTACGCGCTTCGGGCCGAAGACCTGGCCCGCCTGCGAGAAGGCGTGGTGGCGGCCGCGCGCTGCTACCTCGCCGCGGGCGCCGAGGAGGTCTACCTGCCGCTCCTCGAGCATGCCCCGCTCGTGCGCGAGGACCAGATCGACACGGTCCTGCCCGAGCGCCTGACACCGGCCGGGCTGGCGGGCCTCTACGCCGTGCACCTCTTCGGCGGCGCGGCGATGGGGCGCACGCCGGAGCGCGCCGTCTGCGACGTGCGCGGCGCGGTCTTTGGCGCCACGGGCCTCTACGTCGTGGACGGCTCGGCGCTCCCCACCAACACCGGCGTGAACCCGCAGATCACGATCCTGGCCAACGCCCTGCGCATCACCACGGGGATCGGCGCGTGAGCGGGCCCGGCGTGCCGCCGCCCGCCCTGGCCGACGCGGTCGCCGCCCTCGACCGCCGCGGCTTCCTGCGCGCGGTCGGCGCCGCCGCCGCGGCGGGCCTGCTTCCCCTGGGCTGCGGGGCCCCGTCCTCCGTGTCCGCCGCGCTCGGTCCGCCCCCCGGCCGCGCGCTGCGGGTCCTCTCGCCGCGGACCTACCTCACCTTCAACCTCGCCACCCGGCGCATCGTCGGCCCCGACGGCGCCAGGCGGATCGGCGCGGGGGGCATCGACCCCGCCGCGCTGGCCGACGACTGGCTCGCCCGCTTCGGACCGAGCGGCGAGCTGCTCCAGACGGCGCTGCTGACCCTGGA
Organism: uncultured delta proteobacterium; assembly: GCA_947259215.1. GTDB lineage: Bacteria > Myxococcota_A > UBA9160 > UBA9160 > JAFDET01 > CAMYLJ01. The sequence continues at coordinate 24,029 of CAMYLJ010000019.1, read as the reverse complement.
GTTCGGGGTCTGGCCGCTGGCGGCGAAGCTGCGTCTCTTCAGCGCCCTCGACGCCGCCGCCCAGGACCGCGTCCTGGCGGACCTCCAGAACGGCCGCTGGGACCTGCAGCGCCAGCTCTACGCCGGGATCAAGACCCTGGCCTGCCTGGCGTTCTACGCGGACCCGGCGTCCCACGCCGCCATCGGCTACCCGGGCCCGTTCGGCGGGGTCGGCGTCGGAATCGACGACGCCATGCTCGTGCCGCGCGGCGGCTAGGGCCGGGGTACCGGGGCCGGGGTAGACTGGGAGCGTGCCCGCGAGTCTCGCCACCCGCCCGCTCGGCCGCACCGGCCACGCCTCGTCGCTGCTGGCCTTCGGCGCCGCCGCGCTCTGGCCCCTGGACCAGACGGACGCGGACGCCGCCGTCGAGGACGCCCTCGCCCGCGGCGTCAACCATTTCGACGTGGCGCCCTCCTACGGCGACGCCGAGCTGCGCCTCGGCCCATCGGTGGAGCGCCACCGCGAGCGCATGTTCCTGGCCTGCAAGACCCGCGAGCGCCGCGCCGTTGGCGCGCGGGAGGAGCTGGCCCGCTCGCTCGAGCGCCTGCGCACGGACCGGCTCGATCTCTACCAGTGCCACGCCCTCTCGAGCCGCGTCGAGCTGGAGCAGGTGCTCGGCCCCCGCGGCGCCATCGCGGCCTTCGAAGAGGCCCGAGACGCGGGACGCGTGCGTTTTCTCGGGATCACGGGCCACCACTGCGGCGTGTTGCGCGAGGCCCTGGAGCGCTATCCCTTCGACAGCGTGATGTTCCCCTTGAACCCGCTCCAGGCGGCCGACCCGGACCCGGCCCTCGACTACCGCCCGCTGCTGGAGACCGCCGAACGCCGCGGTGTCGGCGCCATCGGCATCAAGGCGATCGCCCGCGGCCCCTGGGCCGACGGCGTCTGGCGGGAGTACAGCACCTGGTACGAGCCCCACACGGATCCGGCGACGATCCGCGAGCGGGTGCGCTACGCGCTCTCGCACCCGATCGCCACCACGGTGCTGCCCTCGGACGTGCGGCTCTGGCCGGTGATCTTCGACGCCGCCGAGCACTTCGAGACGCTGCCGCGGCCCGAGCGCGACGCGTTGGTGGAGGCGGAGCGCGGCCGCGATCCACTCTACGTGGTCTCGATGCAGCCCGCGCGCCAGGCCTTCGGCCCGGCCCGGGCCGGGAGCGGCGCATGAGGCTGCGCCAGGTCGTGCTGGTGGCCGAGGACCTGGCGGGTGCCGTCGCCGAGCTCACCCAGGAGCTCGGCGCCGGCGCGCCGTTCCAGGACCCGGGCGTGAAGGTCTTCGGACTCGAGAACGCGGTGCTGCCGATCGGGGACACCTTCCTGGAGGTGGTGTCGCCGGTGGTCGAGAACGCCCCGGCGGCGCGCTACCGGGCGCGCCACGGCGGCGACGGCGGCGACGGCGGCTACATGCTGATGCTGCAGTCGGACGACCTGGCGCGCGACCGCGCGCGGGTGGAGGCGCAGGGCGTGCGCCTGGCCTGGGAGGGCGCGCTCGACGACATCGCCGGGATCCACCTGCACCCGAAGGACACCGGTGGCCCCCTGCTCTCCCTGGACCAGCCGCGACCGCCGGCCTCCTGGCACTGGGCGGGCCCGGGCTGGAGCGAGCGGAGTCGCAGCGACGTCTCGCGCACGATCACCGCGGCCGAGGTCGCGAGCCCCGAGCCGGAGCGTCTGGCCCGCCGCTGGGGAGAGCTCCTCGACCAACCCGTGACGGCCGAGGGCGAAGGCTTCGCGATCGCCCTCGAGCCGGGCCGCCTGCGCTTCGTCCCCGGTCCGGCCGAGCGCCTGATGGGCTTCGACGTCGAGGCGGCCGATCGCGCCCGCGCCGGCGAGCGCCTGGATCTCTGCGGCGTCACGCTGAGGCGGGTCTAGGCGCGTGGATCGTACACGACGCGCGCCGCCGCTGGACTGCGGGTCCCGAGTCCGTCAGACTCACGGCGCTCAGCTCCGATAACACATGGAAAGCCAACACTCCCTCGACCTCTTCGGCGTCGCCTGGCGTCTCGGGCTGACGCTCTTCTTCGTGCTGCTGAACGGGTTCTTCGTGGCGGCGGAGTTCGCCCTGGTGAAGGTGCGCCGCTCGCGCATCGTCACCCTGGCGGACACCGGGAACCGCACGGCGAAGATCGCCGAGCACATCCTGAAGCACCTGGACCGCTACCTGTCCGCGTGTCAGCTCGGCATCACCATCGCCAGCCTGGTGCTCGGCGCGCTGGGAGAGCCCGCCGTCTCCGTGCTGATCGTGGCCGGCGCCGAGGCCGTGGGCATCCACGTCGCCCCGGACGACCCGATCCTGCGCGGGGTGGCGCTGGTGCTGGCCTTCACGGTGATCACGATCCTGCACATGACCGTGGGCGAGCAGGCGCCGAAGATGTGGGCCCTCGCGCGCTCCGAGCGGATGACGCTCAACACCGCCATTCCCCTGCGCGGTTTCGCCGCCGTCTTCCGCCCCTTCATCTGGGTGGTGAACGAGATCTCCAACCGGATGCTGCGCGCGGGGGGTCTCACACCGGACCACGGCGGCGACTCGAGCCATACGGCCGAGGAGATCCGGCACATCCTGTCGCGCTCCGCCCAGGCGGGACACATCAACGAGCGCGTGTGGGAGCTCTCGGAGAACGTCTTCCAGATGATCGACCTGGAGGTGCGGCACATCCTGGTGCCGCGGCTGGACGTGGTACTCCTCTCGCTGCGCGACGGGCGCGCCGAGAACCTGGAGCGCCTGCGCTCGAGCGGGCACTCGCGCCTGCCCCTGTGCGAGGACGGCCTGGACTCGGTGGTGGGCATCGTCCACGTGAAGGACGTCTTCGGCCGCCCCGAGCCGGAGCCGGACCTCCGCGCCCTGGCCCATCCCCCGGTGTTCGTGTCGGAGACGACGCCGCTCTCGGAGCTGATCGTCGAGTTCCAGCGACGGCGCAACCACGTGGCGATCGTGCTGGACGAGCACGGCACGGCCACCGGCATGGTCTTCCTGGAGGACGCGATCGAGAAGATCGTGGGGCCCATCGCCGACGAGTTCGACGCTCCGGTCCGCGGCGTGCGCGAGCTGGCGCCCGGCCGCTGGGAGGTGAACGGCGGCCTGCCGCTGCCCGAGGCGGACGCGGTACTGGGTCTCGAGCTGGACCACGAGGCCGAGGACACCCTGGGCGGACACGTGGTGGCACAGCTCGGCCGGCTCCCCGAGAAGGGCGACGTGGTGATGGTGGAGGACTTCCGGCTGACGGTGCTCGAGGTCGCGCAGCGCCGGATCGCGCGCCTGCGCGTGGAGCACATGCCGGCCCAGGCCCCGCCCGAGGGAGAGGCAGAGGCCGAGGGAGAGGCCGCGGGAGAGGAGCCCGAGTCGGCCTAGCCGTCGTTTCCGAACTCGCGCACGGCCCGCGCGTACTCGTCGGGGCTGCCCACGTCGATCCAGGAGCCGCGCACCCGGACACCGCGCACGACGCGGCGTCCCACCCACCACTGCATCAGGAAGCCCAGGTTGTCCGGGGGCTCGCCCTCTGCCAGGTAGCGGCCCACGTCGTCCTGGGCGTCCGGGGGCAGCCCGTAGATCGCCGGCGCGGCGAGCGTGCCCGTCGGCCGCGGGTCCTTCTCGCGAAAGCGCGTCACGCGGCCCGTGGCGTCCAGGGACACGCTGGCGTAGCGGCGCGCGAGATCCGGCGAGCCCACGTCGTAGACGGCGGTGACCGGCTCGCGCCGGGCCACCTCCGCCAGGGCGTCCAGGGCGAAGTCGAAGAGCATGTCGCCACCGAGCACGAGCAGCGGCTCGCCCGGGGACTCCTGCTCCAGGTAGCGCGCCAGGTCGCCTACCGCGCCGAGCCGGCTCTCGGGCGTGCGGGTGCCGTTGCTGCGCACCGCGAGCGCGGCGCGGGTCGTGCGCCGGGCGCCCCAGGCGTCGAAGGCGGGCCGGAAGCGCTCGTGGGTCACCACGTCGATGCGGGCCACGGCGGCGACCGCGTCGAGCTGCTCCACCACCCGGTCGAGCGGCGTGGTGCGTCCGACGGGCAGCAGGTGCTTGGGCCGATCCGCGGCCAGGGCCCCCAGGCGGGTGGCCCAGCCAGCCGCCAGCACCAGGGCCCTCACGCTCGGATGTCCGCCCGCGCCGCCATGGCTCGCCCTCCTCGCCCGGAGGCTACGCGATCGGGCGGCGCGGGCGAGCCCGCGCGCAGCAGGGGCTCAGCGTCGCCGGCGGATGCAGGCGAACGCGGCGAGCACGCTCAGGACCAGCCAGGTCGGGCCGGGCTCGGGCGCGAAGATCAGGTCGCCGATCCCGATCCACTGGTTCCCGCCGAAGTCGTCCCCGTTCAGGTACTCGACCGTGACGCTCGTGATGGGCGTCGCGAAGTCGATCTCCACCGTGCCGTTGTCGCTGTTGGAGGCGGCTCCGCCGGTGCCGGTCACCTGTCCCGCCACCGGATCGTAGCTCCAGCTCGGGGTCGCAGTGGGGGGAGCGGTGACGCTGGTCGGCAGGATCGGCACGCCTCCGCCGGCCGGGGTGGCGCGGATGATCAGGACGTCGGTCCAGGGGTTCCCGCCCAGGTCGACGTCGTAGAGGTCGAAGTTCAGGCTGGTCACGCCCGCGCCGCTGAAGTCGAGGCGGATCTCGATACCGGTGTTGCCGCCGGTGCCGTCGTTGTTGCCCGTGGCCTGGATGAAGAGGTCGTTGCCGCTGCTGCTCGGCGGCGTGAAGGTGTTGTTCGTGACGGGAGAGGTGCCCGTGTTGAGGGACGCCGGGCTCGAATCGCTGATGGTGACCGTGATGTCCATGGTCGACCCACCCACGTTCAGGAACGTGTTGCTGAGCGTCCCGGCGCCGCCCGGCCAGCCGACCGCGTCCCAGTCGAGGGTGATACCCGTCGCCGGAGTCGCCGCCAGGCAGCTCCCGATCCAACAGGCGAGCGCCAACCCGCGCCCCGACGTCAGGGGGGACCCCATGCTGCTTCCGACCCTCCTCCAGCAACGCGCCCGCAGCGGACGCGCAGTAGGGTCTTCATCGGATCGGGCAAAGACCGGATTGAGCGAGAAGTTGCACGAGAGATACGCGCCAAGCCCCCGGAGAGACTGAAGGAAATCCCCTCCGTCGCGCAGAAGCCGAGACACCGCCGCGTCCGGACAGGGGTTTCGGGCGGCGTTTCAGGCCGCGGACGGCGGCGACAGCCGCTGCTTGCGGCGCAGGATCAGGCCGGCGTAGGCGCGCGAGAGCAGGTCGCAGACGGCGCCCAGCGCGGCCAGCGACGTCTCTGCCAGGGGACCCGGGCCGTTGTCCGCGTACAGCAGGTTGACCACGTGGTGACGGATCCGGACCGGGTGGACCACGAACTCGCAGGCGTCCTCCCGCTTCAGCGCCGCCAGGATCCGCCGATCCACGCCGTCCGGGGGCGCCGGGATGCGACCGGGATCGCCGGAGACCGCCGCTCGCGAGAACGCGCTCTCCAGATCCAGCGGCAGCAGGATCCCGTCGAGAACCGGGGCCACGAGCTCGCCGTCGCCGCGGAAGCCCGTGACGATCCCACCGCGCACGACGAAGAGCGCCGCGGCGCGGGTGTGCAGCCGCGCCAGGCGGAGCGCCGCCCTCGCCACCCCGTCGCGGTCGCTGGCGCGCAGCAGCTCGGCCTCGAGCCGCGCGACGTCGCCCACGTCGGCGCGGGGATCCGGCGCGGCCGGCGTGAGCGCGATCTCGGCCGGCGTCGCGTCGGCCGTCGCGGCCTCCGCCCCCCGGCCCAGGCTCGCGTGCCGCCAGCCCTCCGTCAGCGAGGTGAAGGTCGCCTCGTCGATCAGATCCTCGCTGAAGCTGCCGCTGACGGACGGGTCGTAGTCCGCCGATGCGTCGACGGGCGGAGGTCCACCGCCTTCGCTGAAGCGCATCTCCGGTGCGATGCCGTAGTGGCGCTCCAGCAGGGAGGACAGGCGCAGCTCGGAGATCGCGTAGCCGCGGATCGCGAAGCCGGTCGCCCGCCCCACCTCGTCGCGCGAGCTCGGATCCGTGGGATCGCGCATGGCCACGTGCAGCAGGCGACCCTCGCGCTGCAAGGGGATCACGCCGTGCTCCGCGGCCACCTCGGCCGGGACCGCAGCCAGGGCCTGCGAGTCCGGCGCCTCGAGCCAGGCGGCGTTCGGCGCCGCCACGCCGAGGAAGGCCGCGAGCTGCGCCTCGACGGTCTCGACGTCCAGGAGGCCCAGCTCCACCAGGTTCGTCCCCAGCCGGCCCCCGTAGACCACCTTGGTCTGGGTGGCGCGCTCGATCTGCTCGAGGCTGCAGACGCCGGAGTCGAGCAGGTGGGTTCCAAAGTTGCCGGGTCGCCGGGCGGACATGCCTGCGGGGTGGATCGGCACGCGCAGGCGGGCACCTTAGGCAGCGGCCTTGCCACGGGGCAACCCGGGAGATCGCCGGAGGCACGCGCATCCAGCCCCATCCGCTGCGCCGAGGCTGCCGCCTCGGGACAGCGCAGCTCCGAAAGGCCCCGCCCCGTCCGACGAAGAGCCCCAAGAGGCGTCGCGCCCTCCGGCGCGCGCACGGGAGCGTCCATGGAACCGCTGCTGGATCCCAGCTGGCTGCGCGTGGCCGGCGCGGTCGCGGCCTCGGCCGCGATCGCGGCGGGGGCCGGCGCCCTGCTGGGCCGCCGTCTCGAGGCGTCCGCGGAGGCGCCGGACGTGTGCGAGCGCATCCAGCGCAATCGGGGCAGGGTGATCCTGGTGGTGGTGGCGCTGACGCTGCTCCAGCCCTTCGCCCTGGCCGCGGCGCTGGGCGACGCGAGCGTTTCGCGCCGGATGCTCCCGCTGCTCGTGGCGATGCTCCCGCTGCTGGCCCTGGCGGCCGCCGCCGGCGGATTCCGCTCGCGGCGGCGCGTGCTCGGCGACAACCTGCGCTTCGGAGCCTGGCTCGGCTTCGGCCTGCGGCTCCTGCTCGCCATACCCGGCTTCTGGCTGGTGCTCGCTGCAACGCCCTTCCTCGTGAAGGCCGCCGGCGCGGCGGCGCCGGCGCTGGCGGCCGGCCTCTTCGCGCTGCTGGCGGCCTGGATGTGGGGCCACGACCGCCTGCTCCTGCCGATCCTGCGGGCGCAGGAGGTGCAGGACCCGGTGCTCCGCGAACGCTTCGACACCCTTTCCGCGCGCGCGGACGCGGCGGCTCCGACGGTGTACGTGTGCGGACCCGAGGGCGGGGGCATGCACAACGCCGCCGCGTTCCCCCACCGCCGGACCCCGCGCGTGATCTTCACCCGCGCTCTCCTCCAAGGCCTGACGCCGGATGAGGCCGCGGCGGTCTTCGCCCACGAGGTGGCGCACCTGGAGGAGTGGGACGGGCGCAAGATCCGCCGCTTGCAGCGGGTGACCGGCGTCCTGGTGCTGCTCGCGCCCGCCGCCGTGCCCCTGGCCGGGCTCGCCTCGCCGGACCTCGCCACCTGGGTCCCGGTCTTGTGGGTGGTCGCCCTGGTGGCGCTCGGCGTGCGCAAGGCCGGCCGCAACCGCCAGCACGAGACCGAGAGCGACCTGCGGGCCGTGGCGCTCTGCGGCGATCCCGGGGCGTTGAAGCGCGCCCTGGCGAAGCTTCACACCGCCAACGGCATGCCGCGCCGCCTGCGCGCCGACGCGGAGCAGATGGCGAGCCACCCGAGCCTGGCGCGCCGGCTCCAGGCCATCGACCGCGCGTTCCCCGAGGCCGAGGCGTCGGACGCTCCAGCCACGGAAGGGACGGGGCGTCGCCTCGCCCTCGCTCTGCGCGGAACGACCGGCGAGGCGCTGGTGCTCGAGCCCACCCGGCTGCACCACCTGACCGGGCTCCCGGAGCCTCTGCCGCTCGACGCCGGGGCCGCCCTCGAGGCTGCGGGCCGGAGCGAGTCGCTGCGCTACGACGAGCTGATCGAGCTCCAGCTCGAGACCGGTCTGCGCGGGCCGCGCCTGCGGGTGCAGACGCGCGGCGGGGAAGTGCGCAACCTGGCGATCCTTCGCGACGACGTCGGCACCCTCCAGGCGTGGCTCGACGACGTGGACGTGCAGCTCGCGGCGCTGCGCACGAACCCCCGGGTGGCGCACGCGGCCGCGGTGCTGGCGGCCTTCTGCGCCGGCTTCTTCAGCACGCCGCTGTCCCTGACGGGCGCCCTGCCCCAGGGCGCACCGCTCGCGCTCATGATCCTCGCTCTGGTGGTGATGCTGGGGCGACGCCGGCCCTGGCTCGCGGCCCTGGGCGCCATGGCGGCCGTCGCGGCCCTGCCCCTGTTGGCGAGCGGCCCGGACCTGGCATGGCGCACCGGAAGCGACTGGGCGTTCGTGGCTGCCATGAGCATCGGGGCACTCTGGTGCCTGCGCCTGGCCGCCCGCGGTGGTCCGGGATCGGACGGCGAGCCCGGCGATCTGCCGCCTGGTTCGCCGGCGCTCACGGCCGCGCTGCTCGCCCTGCTGGCGCTACCCGGGATCGCGGTGTCGATCGCGGCCGCCACGAGCCCCGACGCGGGCCTGCACCTCTACGCCATCGGAAGCGAAGCGCGCCTGCTGCTGCTCCCGCTGGCCGGCGCGGCCGGAGCCCTCTGGGTCAGCGGACGCCGGGCCGCGCGACCGCTGGCGGTGGTGCTGGCCGGGCTGGCGCTTCTCCCGACCCTGGCGGGCAGCCAGGCCTTCCTCACCCGCCTGGCGGACGATCCCTACGCCGCGAACGTCCCGCCGGTCGCGGAGCGCGCGGCCGAGGCGCACGTGCTGGGCGACTGGCAGCTCGACCAGGAGATCTGGGGCCTGGCCGTAGCACCCGGCGGTCAGTGGCTCGCAGCGCGCGTTGCGGACGGGGAGATGCGCAGCGGTCGCGTGCATCATGTGCTGGTGGAGGACGGCGCCGAGCCCACGCTCGTCCAGGCCGAGGCGGTCGCCTTTCCGGGCGGCGCGCGCGCGCTGCTGCTGGGATGGACCGAGGACGACGACCTGGAGCTGCGGCTGGTCGATCCCCGGACGCCCGACCAGGTCGTCTGGCGCCTGCCCCTGCCTTCGGCGGACGTCGGGCACCACTGGCAGCTCGGCGCGGGCGGCGAGGGCTGGCAGCTTGCCGTGCACCGGTACGACGGGCTCTCCCACTTCCTGCGCGGCCGGCTCGGAGACGCGGCGATCGAGCGTGTCGAGTGGCCGCACCCGAGCGACGAGGATCACTCCCGCTACGTCGCCGACGCGGCCCACGCGCTCGAGCTGTCCTGGGGCAGCGACCCGCGCGGGAGCGGTGGCAGCTGGCGGCGCATGCTGTGGCTCGTGTCTCCCCAGGTCCGCCTGGTGGAAACCCGCTGGCTCGATCCCGCTCGCAACGGCGCCGCCTCGCACGCCGTCAGCCGTTCCGCGCTGTCGCTCGACTGCCAGCCCGCCGGGGCAGGAGCGCCGGAAGTGCTCTGCCTGGCCGCCACGCCGCGCACGAGCTGGGTGTGGAAGGCCGACCTCGAGCGCGCCACGCTCGTGCCCCTGGCGCGCACGCAATCGGGCCTGGGCTGGTCCTGGAGCGGCCGCCAGCTGGCGCAGCTGACCCGCGACGCCGTGCACCTCGTCGACCTGGAGACGCGAGCCGGCACGCGCATTCCGCTGCCGGCGGACGCCGGCTGGGGCGCCCACGTGGCGGCGGCCGACGACACGGTGGGGATCGCCTGGCGCCCCGACGCCGGCGGCACCCGCGTCCTCCTCCTCGCCGCCCACTGATCCCCCGCTTCAGGACGAGAAGCGGGCGGGGTAGCGGCGGGCGCGGAGGTCGGCCACGGACTCCAGGTCGTCGTCCTCCTCGTCGTCGCCGCTGGCGAACTCGTAGAGCACCGGCAGCACGATCAGGGTGAGCGGCGTGCAGGTCAGGAGGCCGCCGATCACCACCACCGCCAGCGGGCGCTGCACCTCCGAGCCGGGCCCCGTGGCCACGAGGAAGGGCGCCAGGCCCAGCAGCGAGGTGCTGGCCGTCATCAGCACCGGGCGCAGGCGGTCTCTGCAGCCGCGCACGATGGCCGACACGCGCTGGCGTCCCTGGGCCTGGAGGTCGCGGATGAACGACACCAGCACCACGCCGTTCATCACGGCCATGCCGCCGAGGGTGATGAAGCCGACGGAGGCTGGGACGGACAGGTACTCCCCGGAGAGGACGAGCCCGAGGATGCCGCCGATGGTGGCGAACGGAATCACCAGCATGATGAGCAGCGCGTACTTCACCGAGTCGAAGAACAGGTAGAGCAGGAAGAAGACCGCGGCGAAGGTGAGCGGGATGATCAGAATGAGCCGCGCGCGAGCCCGCTCCAGGTTCTCGAACTGACCGCCCCACTCCAGCCGATAGCCCTGCGGCAGCGCCACGCGCTCGGCAACGGCGGCCTGCACCTCCGCCACGAACCCGCCGAGATCGCGCCCGTGGACGCCCGCCGCCACGTAGATCCGCCGCTGCCCGCCCTCGCGGCTGATCTGCACCGGCCCTTCCCGGATGTCGATCGTGGCCAGTGCGGAGAGCGGGACCACGGCGCCCATGGACGAGCGCAGCCGGATGGCGCCGATGGCGTCCCGGCTGTTGCGGAAGCGCTCGGGGAAGCGCACCACGGCCGCGAAGCGGCGCTGGCCCTCGTAGATCTCGGTGGTCGTGCGCCCCCCGATGGCGGTCTGGATCGCGTCGTTCACGTCGGCCACGTTCAGGCCGTAGCGCGCGATCGCGCGCCGGTCGATCTCGATGGTGAGATACTGCTGGCCGGTCACCCGCTCCACCCGGACGTCGCGCGCACCGTCCACGGCGCGCACGGCCTCGGCGATCTCCTCGGCCTTCTCGCGCAGCAGGTCCAGGTCCTCGCCGAAGAGCTTGATGGCCAGGTCGGCTCGCACGCCGGCGATCATCTCGTCCACCCGGTCGGAGATGGGCTGGGCCATCACCACGCTGATGCCGGCGATGGCGCGCAGCTTCTCCCGCATGGCGTCCGCCACGTCGTCCTGGCTCCAGCCCGGCGGCCACTCGTCCCGCGGCAGCAGGCTCGCAATCGGAACGGACTCCCACTCGGGCTGGACCTCGCTCGGGTCCCCGCCGCGACCCAGGCTCGACACCACCCGGGCCACGCCGGGCGTCTCCGCCACGAGACGCATGGCCTCCATCTCGAGCTCCACCGATTCTTCCAGGGACATGTTCGGGGAGCGCATGATGCTCGGAACCAGCGAGCCCTCCTGCAGCTCGGGAACGAAGGCCGTGCCCAGCAGCGGAAAGAGCGACCAGCTCCCGACCAGCAGCGCGACCGCGATGGCGAGGGTCCAGCCGCCGTGGCGGAGGGCGGTGGTCAGCAGTCGCAGGTAGGGCCCCTCGATGCGCTCGACCAGGACCGTGCCCTTGCCGGTACCGGGCCGCAGGAAGTAGCTGCACAGTACGGGCGAGAGCGTGAGCGAGACCACCAGCGACACGAACATCGCGATGGCGATCACGTAGGCCAGGGGCGAGAAGAGCTTGCCCTCCATGCCCTCCAGGGTCATCAGGGGAACGAAGACGAGACAGATCACCCCGACGCCGAAGAGCACCGGCGTCCCGACCTCCGCCGCCGCCCACTGCACCATGGCGCGGCGCGAGAGGGGCTTGTCCCCGTGGCGCGTCAGGTAGCGGTAGGTGTTCTCCACCACCACCACCGAGCCGTCCACCATCATGCCGATCGCGATGGCCATCCCGCCGAGGGACATCAGGTTGGCGGAGATCCCGCTGCGCCCCATCACCAGGAACGTGACGAGCGGCGTCAGGACCAGCGTGGCGACCACGATCAGCGCGCTGCGCAGGTTGCCCAGGAACAGGAAGAGCATCACCACCACCAGCGCGACACCCTGGACCAGCACCGTGGCCACGGTGCGCAGCGCCCCGTCCACCAGCTGCGAGCGGTCGTAGAAGGGGACGATCTGCAGCCCGTCGGGGATCGCGTTCGAGCCGTTCAGCTCGGCCACCCGCTCCTTCACCGTGCTCACGATGGAGCGGGCGTTGCCGCCGGCCTGCATCAGCACGATCCCGCCCGCGGCCTCCGTGGTGCCGTTCTTGACCACGGCGCCGTAGCGGACCGCGCGGCCGATCTCGACTTCGGCGACGTCGCGCACGAACACGGGCGTCCCGGCGCTCTCGCGCAGCACGATGTCGCGAATGTCCTGGAGCGAGCGGATCAGCCCGATTCCGCGCACCAGGAACTGCTCGTCGTAGCGGGGCAGGATGCCGCCGCCGCTGTTGGCGTTGTTCTTGGCGACCGCCTCGTAGACGTCGCGCGCGGTCAGGCCGAAGTACGCCAACCGCTCGGGATCCACGTGGATCTGGTACTGACGCTCGAAGCCCCCGATGGACGCCACGTCCGCCACGCCCGGGATGCCGCGCAGGAGCGGCCGCACCACCCAGTCCTGCACGCTGCGTCGGTCCGTCAGGTCCCTCGGCGAGAGCGGCCGCTCGCCATCGTCGGGGCGCTCGAGAGTGTAGAGGTAGACCTCCGACAGGCCCGTGGTGACGGGACCCAGGGTGGGCGTCACGCCCGGCGCGAGACTGCCCTCGGCGGACTCCAGCCGCTCCAGCACCAATGCCCGGGCGTCGTAGACGTCCACCTCGTCGGCGAACACCAGGGTAATCTGCGACAGGGCGTTGCGGCTGACCGAGCGGACCTCGAGCAGGCCCGGCATGCCGGTCAGCACCAGCTCGAGGGGGATCGTGACCAGACGCTCGACGTCCTCGGGCGCGTTGCCCGGCGCCTCGGTCGCCACCAGCACCTGCACGTTGGTGACGTCCGGGAAGGCATCCACCGGGAGCCCGCGGGTCGCCGCCAACCCGGCCACCAGCAGCGCGCCCGCCGCCGCCGCCACGACGATCCGACGGCGAAGCGCCAGGCGGATGAGATGGTCGACCACGATCCGGCTCCTAGCGGCCCAGGCGCCGCTTCCGCTCCGCGTTCAGCCGGAAGGCGCCGTCCACCACCACCACGTCGCCCTCGGAGAGGCCCTCCGCCACCGCGCGCAGGCCGTCGATCTCGCGCTCGGCAGCGATGGCCGCGAAGCGGTAGCGGCCCTCCCCTTCGCGCACGAAGACGTGCTCGTCGTTCCCGTCGCGCACCACCGCCTGGGCGGGGACCGCGAGCTGCTCCTGCCGGCGACCGAGCAGCACGAGCGTGGCCAGCATGTTGGGCTTGATGATCCCATCCGGGCTGTCCACGAAGGTCCGCACGGTGACCGTACGCGTGGTGGGATCGACGGTGGGGGCCACGTAGAACTCCTCGCCCGCGATCGCGCTGCGGCCCGCGGCCGGAATCTCGACCTGGACCCCCTCGGCGTACGCCACGAAGGCCACCTCCCGCTCCGGCACGCGCCCCTCCACCTGCACCCGGGTCAGGTCGGCCACGGCGAAGAGCGGCTCGCCGCGGGCCACCACCTGGTCCCGGTCCACGGCGCGCTCGATCACCACTCCTGCGCGGCCCGCCACGATGGCGACCTGCGAGCGGATGCTCTCGCTGCGCTCCACGTCCCGGATCTCGGCTTCGGACATGCCCATCAGGGTGAGCTGGTCCCGGTGCGACTGCACCGCGGTCGATGCCATGAAGAGATCGTTCTGGCGCCGCTCGAGCTCGGCCTGGGCGATCACCTCCGCCTCCACCAGCTCGCCCGCGCGCTGCACCGCCCGGCGCTGGAGGGACACCTCGGCCCGGGCCCCGAGCAGCGCGACCTGCGCGCGGGTCAGCTCGGGGCTCGTGACCCGCGCCAGGGCCTCGCCGGCCGCGACGGGCTGACCCGCGACCACGTTCACCTCGACGACCCTCCCGTCGACGCCCGCGTCGATGCGGCTCACGCGGCCCGGGTCGAGCTCCACCGTGGCCGGGATCCGCAGGCTGCGCCGCAGGAGCGCGCTCCGCACCTCCGCCGTGCGGAGTCGCCCATCGAGCAGCGCGTCCACCTCGATCACCGCCGGGTCGGAGTCCCCGGCCGGCTGGGCGCCGGCCTGCGGAGCCGCGACCAGCAGGCCGAACCCGAGCAGGAGCCACGGACGTCGTGCGAATCGCAAGCTCACCTCGTCGTGCCGGCCAGGCGTTCGATCTCGATGGCCGCGCGCTGCGTCTGCGCCCGCGCGGTCAGCAGATCGAGCCGCACCTCCCGGAAGGTCCGCTGGGCGTCGAGATACTCCAGGATACCGCGGTCGCCGGAGCGGTAGGCGGCCCGCGCGCCCCGCAGCGCGCGCTGCGACTGCTGGACCAGCCCCTGCTCGATCAGGATCACGTGCTCGCTGGCCAGGCGATGCAGGGCGTAGAGGTCCTCCAGCTCGCGGTTGAGGGCCAGCTCCTGGAGGGCCAGCGCGGCGCGGGCGCGCTTCACGCCGGCCTGGGCCTCGGCGATCTCGCCCCCGCGTCGGTTCCAGAGCGGGAGCGGGACCCGCAGACCGACCACGACGAAGTCGTTTTCGGGGTCGCGCACCCAATCGGTCTGGAACTCCAGGCCGTCGAAGCGCCGATGGCGCTCCACGCTCAGCACGCTCTCCGTGCGCTCGAGCTCCCTGCGCGCCTCGGCGACCCGCGGGTTGTCCCGCGCCAGCCGCCCGCGCAGCTCCGCCAGCGGAGGGATCGGAATCGGCGGAATCTCCCCCTCGGCGCCGAACTCGCCGGCCGGATCTCCCACGGCGCTGGCCAGTGCGATCCGCGCCTCCACCAGACCGAGCTCCGCGGCGACCACATCCCGGCGCGCGATCAGGAGCTCGGTCTCCGCCCGCGCGAGATCGAGTCCGGGTCCCTCCCCCACCCGCACCGCGCGCTCGATCCCGTCGCGCACCTGGGTCAGGAGGTCACGCTCCTCGCTGTCCACCTTCAGGAGCTCCTGAGACACGAGCACGTCGGAGAAGGCGCGCTTCACCCGCGCGACCAGCTCCGCCTCCGCGGCCCGGGTCCCGGCCCGCGCCGACTCGAGTCCGGCCCCGGCCGCGCGGCGGCGGGCGCTGCGCAGCATCGGCAGCTCGATGGGCTGGCTCAGCTCGACCACGATCGCGGTGCCTGCGGCGACATCGGCGCGGCGAGCCAGGAAGGGCCCCGCCTGGCCGAGGAGGCTCGGGTTCGCGTACTGGCGCGCCGTGCGAGTCGCCGCGAAGGCGCGCTCCTCGTCGGCCTGCGCCAGGGCCAGACCCGGGCTCTTCTCGTGGGCGATGCGCAGCGCCTCCTCCAGGCTGAGGGCGCGCTGGCCTGCGGCCGGCAGCGCGAGCCCGAGGGCCAGCCACAGCCACGCCAGCGCCAGGGCGCCTCGAGCACGAGGGCGACGTCCGATCCACGTCCAGGTTGCAGCCACGGCGGGACTCCTTCCGACCGGTCCGGCGGTCGGAGTCCAGGGTAGACCGGATGCGGCGGCTCAGGGCTGCTTTCGGAAGGGGAGACCCGTGATCCCGGGTTTGATGTTTGTGCCGTTGCGCTCGTTGAAGGCCTGGATCAGCTCGTTGGTCACCCGGGCCGACTCCGGCTCCACGCCGGAGAGGCTGAACTCCGTCCACTGGTAGGCATTCATGGAGTCCGGCGGCTGCTTCGCGCGCTGCACCGGCGCCGGGAAGGCGTCGTGGTTGGGGACGCCCATGCGCGAGCGGATGCGGTCCTTCGTCACGTTCCAGGTCATGAAGTCCTCGGCCAGATCGAGCGGACCGTCGTAGGTCTTGCGAATCTCGCCGAGGACGACGGGCGCCGTGTCGAAGTCGTTCTGGAAGTGGTAGCAGACGGCGTGGCGCGGCTTCGTGAGCGACATGATCTTGCCGAACGCCTGGGCCGCGGTGTGACCCTGGGTGCCCACGTACACAGCTTCGGACGGCGCCATCCCGTAGCGCGCCATCATCAGCTGCGGCGGGATGAAGCACTCGTGGATCGAGAGGTCGGCGTTCGTGGCGTGCTCGCGCCACCACTTGTTGGGGAGCGTGTCGCTGGAAAAGGCGAAGCGAAGACCCTTCCAATCCAGGATGAAGCTCACGGACTGATCGAGGTGGATCGCGGGCAGCGTGCGGATCACGACGCCGTTCTCGTCGTAGATGACGTTGTTGACGGCGGTCCAATCGAACTCGTTCACCTCCAGCGCGAGCCCGCGCGGGTCGACCGCGCTGCCCCGTCCGGCTTTCTCCCAGGCCCACTGCTCCTGCATCTTGGCGGCCCAGGTCTTCGTGCCCCACTCGGGCCGAACGCCGCTCGGCCCCCAGACGCGCAGCGGAGTCAGGCGGTTGTTGACGGGCCCCGTGAAATAGAAGGCCGGGAAGTCGCCCGCGTGATCCAGGTGCAGGTGGCCGAGGAAGACCTTGTCGAGCTGGTCGAGCGGAATGCCGAGCGACATGATGCGCTCGAACGAGCCCTCGCCCATGTCGAAGATGAACTTGTCACCGTTTCCGAGCTCGACCAGGAAGCAGGCCGCGGCCTGCTTCAGGCGCGGCTGGGGCATCCCGGTGCCGCAAGCGACGACGCGCATCTCGTCGGGGGCCAGGGCCTCGGTGCCGGGGTAGTAGACGTCGTGGGTCGGGAAGGGCTGGGTGCGCGACCACTCCTTCGGCCCCGCGTCGGCCGCGTGCCCGGCCCGAACCCGGACGTCCACGTCCAGGAAGAAGGCGGCCAGCGCCACCATCGCGGTGCCCGCCAGGATTGCGATCGATGTCGTGAAGATCCGTCGTGCTCGTGCGCTCATGCGTGCCCCCTCAGAGGCCGTATTCCGGCCTCGCGTCGTGCCGTACCCTAGCGTATGGTGAGGTCGATCTTGGGAGGACGCCATGTCCGCCGCCCGCCGCGCTCGCTCGCCCCTGGCCCGCTCCGACTGGGTCGAGGCCGGGCTCGCCGCGCTCGGCCGCGACGGGCCCGACGGGCTGCGGATCGAACGCCTTGCCGACCGGCTCCGCGTCACCAAGGGCAGCTTCTACTGGCACTTCCGGGACCGCGAGGACCTGGTGGACGCAGTGCTGACCGCCTGGGAGGCCCCCTCCACCTCGGACATCATCGAGCAGGTCCGGGCGCTTCCGGGAGGCCCGAAGGCCCAGCTGCGGGCGCTGGCCGAGCGCGTGGTGCGGGAGAGCGAGCCCGGCCAGCTCCTCGAAACGGAGCTGGCCGTGCGCGCGTGGGCCTCCTTCGATCGGGTACCCGCGCGGCGCGTGCGGCGGGTAGACGCCGCGCGCCTGGCCTTCCTGACCGATCTCCTGCGCCAGATCGGCTTCCGCGGCCTGGAGGTCGAGCTGCGCGCCCGCCTCTTCTACTTCTACCTGCTCGGCGAGATCAGCTCGCTCGTCAAGGACCCCCTGAAGCGCCGCCTCCGCTTCACCCGCCGCCGCCTCGACTTGATCCTCTCCTGAAGCGGGGACGTTCCTCGCTGCCTGCTAGATGCGGTGGAGGGTGTTGGTGTCGGTGTGGTGGAAGAGGTCGGGCTTGCCCTTCATGAGGAGCTGGGTGTCCTCGGCGTAGGTGAACGAGCCTTCGTCGTGGATGGTGACCTCCAGCTCGTAGCGGACGGTCTTGAACTCCTCGTCGAGGAACGGGTTGGAGCAGATCCCGAAGGTCTCGGAACCCACGTCCGCAGCCATGCGGAAGCTCCTGGCGTCCGGCTCAGCCTGGCCGCCGGCCAGAACGGTGACGCCCCTCGGAACGACGAAGGCGCGCATCACGAGCTTCCGGTCGGCGTCCCAGAGCCAGATGCCCGTCTCCTCGTGGAAGGGCTCGCCCTCACCGATGCGCCAGGCCGTGGTCCCGTACCGCAGCGCGTAGAGGACCTGCTCGTGGTTCTCGACCGGGCCGCAGGGATCGAAGCTGATGCGCTCGCGGAAAGCGTTGTGCTCCGTGCCGCGGTCGTCGGCCGGCGCCACGTCCTGGCCCTTCTCGCCCTCCCAGGTGCCCGCCAGGGGCGCCAGGGGGCCAAGATGTCGCAGAATCTCCTCGTCCACGCCTACCTCGGATCTCTTTGCGGCCTTCCCCATACCGCGGATGCCGCGGGATGCTGTAGCGTAGGCGAGACCTCGCAAACGGAGGAGTCCCGTTGCTGCCCCCCCGCTCCTGGCACACCGCCGTGCTCGTGGCCGCGATCCTGGGTACCGGCCTCGCGCAGAGCGCCTGCCGCTCCTTCTCCGACAGCTCGGGCTCCATCTCCTCGATCTCGGTCTCGCTCTCGGCCAGCTCGTCCTCGGCGGCAGCGGCGGACGCCCAGTACGCCCAGGACGTGACCAGCGCGACGGTGGCGTTCGTCGAGTCCGGGTCCGCGGAGCCCGAGCCCTTCCTGCGCGAGATCGGCCGGATCGCCGGCTCGCACGGCGTCAACCACTGGGAGGGCGAGCCGCTCACCTACCGCTACATCGGGGTCGGCCTGCGCCGCGGCGGCATCGACCCGGCCGGTACGGAGCGATTCGTCGACGACGTCTTCCGGGGCGACCCGGGCGCCCGCCGGGAGATCGCGGCTGGCTACGCCGGGGCGCTCCCGTGAGGCGCCGACGACGAAATCGCGCTCGCATCGGCGCGCGCGGCGCGCGGGGGTGGTAGCATGCGTGCCATGCTGGCGAAGACTGGAGCCCTTTTGATGCTGGCCGCATTCGCGGCCGGGTGCAGCTACGAGGCGGCCGTCCTCCCGCTCGTGTCCAACCAGGACATCGACGTCGAGCCGAAGCTCGTCAAGCGGGACGTAGAGGGCCAGAGCTGCGTCTTTCGCGCGCTCGGCCTGATCCCGACGTCACGGGACATGACGCCCCGGGTCGAGGACGCGATGGAGGACGCGATGCAGGGGGCGAAGGAGGGCAACGTGCTGACCGACGTCGTCCTCTACAGCGACATCACCTACACGATCCTCTACAGCAAGGAGTGCCTGCGCGTGACGGGCGACCTGGGGACGCTGCAATGAGGTCGCTGGTCCCGCTGCTGCTGCTGCTGGCCGTCACGCTGGGTTGCAGCACCCGCGTCGGTGACCTGACGATCGCCTCGCATCGCAAGGTCGAGAAGAAATTCCCCGTAGTGGCGGAGAAGGTCGAAGGCAGCGACTGCGCGACCTCCGTCCTGTTCTTCCCGATCGGGAACACGAACCCGACGGGCGACGCCGTGATCGACGCCGCCCTGGCCCAGGCCGAGGGCGCCGACGCCCTGGTGGACGCGACCTTCTCCTGGTATCAGCTCGTGACGCTCCTCTACAACCGCGTGTGCCTGCGCGTGGAAGGCACCGCGGTCCGAACCCGCTAGCCTCGCGCCCATCTCCATGTCCGACACCCCCGTCGACGTCCTGATCGTCGGAGCCGGCGCTTCCGGCGCCGCGCTGGCCTGGAGCCTGGCCGAGACGCGGATGAACATCCTGTGCCTCGAGCAGGGCGACTGGATCGACCCGGCCAGCTACCCCACCACGGGCATGCACTGGGAGATGCGCCGCTTCGGCGATTTCGGCCTGAGCCCGAACGGCCGCGGGCGCCCCGAGGACTACCCGATCAACGAGGCCGACTCGCCGATCGCCGTCTCCAACTTCAACGCGGTGGGCGGCAGCACCATCCTCTACGCCGCCCACTTCCCGCGCTTCCACCCGGGAGACTTCCGCACGCGCAGCCTGGACGGCGTCGGCGACGACTGGCCGCTCGACTACGCGACGCTCGAGCCCTACTACGACCAGAACGCGCGCATGATGGGCGTGGCGGGCCTGGCGGGCGACCCGGCCTACCCGCCGAAGGAGCCGCCGCTGCCGCCGGTCCCCCTCGGCACGCTCGGAGAGACCCTGCTGCGCGGCTTCAACCGGCTCGGCTGGCACTGCTGGCCCTCGGACAGCGCCATCGCGACGCGCGAGTACGAGGGCCGCGCGCCCTGCATCAACCTCGGGCCCTGCATCATGGGCTGCGCCCAGGGCGCCAAGGGCAGCACCGACGTCACCTACTGGCCGCTGGCGGTCCGCAGCGGCGTCCACCTGAAGACCCGCTGCCGCGTGCGCGAGATCAGCGTGTCCGAAGACGGCATGGCGGACGGCGTGATCTACTACGACGCCGACGGTGTCGAGCACCACCAGCGCGCCGAGATCGTGGTGCTGGCCTGCAACGGCGTCGGCACCCCGCGGCTGCTCCTGAACTCGCGCTCCGCGCTCTTCCCCGACGGGCTCGCCAACCGCAGCGGCCTGGTGGGCCGCAACCTGATGTTCCACCCCTACGCCATGGTGACCGGCGTCTTCGACGAGCCCCTGGAGGGCTACAAGGGACCGACGGGCTGCTGCCTGATCAGCCAGGAGTTCTACGAGACCGACGCCGCGCGGGGCTTCCTGCGCGGCTACTCGTTCGAGACGCTGCGCGGCATCGCGCCGCTCTCGACCGCGCTCTGGGGCATGTCGTCCGGCCAGATCCCCTGGGGCGCCGGCCACCACGCGGCCTACGGCCGGCTCTTCGACCGCACCGCCGGCATGGTGGCCATCTGCGAGGACCTTCCGGAGCAGCACAACCGCGTGACCCTCGACCCGGACCTCGTCGACGGCAACGGCATCCCCGCTCCGAAGATCGACTACACGCTGAGCGACAACAGCCGCGCGATGCTCGACCACGCCGTGGCCCGCGGCAAGGAGGTGCTCGAGGCCTCCGGAGCCCACGCGACCTTCGCCGAGGCGCCCCTCGGCGTGGCGGGCTGGCACCTGATGGGGACGGCGCGCATGGGGACAGACCCGGAGCGCTCCGTGGTGAACGACTGGGGCCGCTGCCACGACGTGCGCAACCTCTTCATCGTCGACGGGAGCATCTTCGTCACGTCCGCGGGCGTGAACCCCACCAACACCATCCAGGCGCTGGCGCTGTACATCGCCGACCGGATCAAGAAGAACCTCAGCAACTTGTTCGACTGAGCGAGCCCATGAACGACCCCAGCGCGCCCCCCGGCCTCTCCCCCGACGAGACCCGCACCCTGACGGGCGTCCTGGACGAGATCATCCCGCCGAGCCCCGACGGCCGGCTTCCGGGCGCGGGAGCTCTCGGCCTGGCCGCCGCCATCGACGCGGCCATGCGCAGGACGCCCGACCTGCGACCGGCCGTCGTGCAGGGGCTCGCCGCCCTGGCCGAGCGGGCCGCGGGGCGAGGCTCGCCGGACTTCGCGAGGCTGCCCGGCGACGTGAGGCTCGAGCTGCTGGACGAGCTGGCCGCGACGCAGCCGGCCTTCCTGCCGGGACTCGTCTTCCATACCTACGTCGGCTACTACCAGGATCCCCGCGTCCTCCAGCGCCTGGGCATGGAGCCGCGCCCGCCGCACCCCCAGGGCTACGAGCTCGAGACGGGAGACCTCGGCCTGCTGGAATCCGTGCGCCGGCGCCCGCCCATGTACCGGATCCCCGAAGGATCGTGATAACGTCCCCCCCGCGGAGGTTCCCCCGGATGAGACGAATGCACGCGACTGCCGCCGCCGCCGCGCTGGCCCTGGCCGCAGGCGGCCTCGGCTGCTCCGAGGAGCCGCCGCCGCCCGAGCCCGTGGTGCGGCCGATCAAGATGCTGACCATCGGCGGTGGCCTGACCGGCACCCGCGAGTACCCGGGTCGGCTCAAGGCCATCCAGCAGGCCGACATGGCTTTCGAGGTGCAGGGGCGCATCACCGAGTTCGTCTACAAAGAAGGGCAGCGCGTCAAGCAGGGCGAGGTCCTCGCGCGGCTCGACCCGCGCGACTACGAGAACCAGCTCGAGCAGGCGAAGGCTGCGGAGCGCAACCGCCGGACCTACGTGGGGCGGATCCGCCAGGCGCACAAGACCGGAGCGGTCTCCGACCAGGACCTGAACGACGCCCAGGCGCAGGTCGACGTCGCGGCGGCCGAGGTGAAGATCCAGCAGAAGGCCCTCGATGACACCATCCTGCGCGCACCCTTCGACGGCATCATGTCGCGCAAGCTGGTGGAGGACTTCGCCAACGTGCAGGCCAAGGAGCCCGTGCTGATCTTCGAGGACGACAGCATGCTCGAGATCAAGGTGTCGGTGCCGGAGCGGGACATGGCCGGGCGGCGCCCGTCGCGGGACGACTACGACGAGGTGAACGAACGGCTCGACCCGCAGGTGATCGTGACCTCGCTCCCGGACGACGTCTTCCCGGCCCGCCTGAAGGAGATGGCCACCACCGCCGACCCGACGACCCGCACCTTCGAGGCCACCTTCCGGTTCCAGCAGCCCGAAAACATCGTGGTGCTCCCGGGCATGACCGCCAAGGTGAGGGTCAAGGTGGGAGACCTCGCGAACGTGACGGAGGTCGCTCTCCCGACGCGCGCGGTGATCGCCGACGAGGAGAGCCAGCCCATGGTCTGGATCGTGGACCCGGATACGGGCATGGTCGAGTCGCGAAACGTCACCCTGGGCGAGCTCGCCGAGGACCAGGTCATCGTGACCAGCGGCATCCAGAACGGCGAGACGGTGGCGATCTCGGGCATGTCCCAGCTCCGCCCCGGCATGCAGGTCCGGCGCTGGGAGCGCCAGGCAGAGCAGCCCTGACATGAACCTGGCCGCCTGGGCGCTCAACAACCGGACGACGGTCCTCGTCCTGACCTTCGTCGGACTGGTCGGCGGGATCCAGGCCTACGGCGGCCTCGCCCGCCTGGAAGACCCCGAGTTCACCATCAAGGATGGCCTGGTGAACACGCCCTACCCCGGCGCCACCGCCGCCGAGGTGGAGGAGGAGGTCAGCGACAAGATCGAGAAGGCGGTGCAGCAGCTCGGCCAGCTCGACTGGATCGAGTCCACCTCCTACTGGGGCGCCTCCCAGATCAAGGCCCACATCAAGGACGAGTACGACAAGTTCGCCCTGCCCCAGGTCTGGGACGAGCTGCGCCGCAAGGTGGGCGACGTCCAGGGGCAGCTCCCGCCGGGCGCCGGCCCCTCGGTGGTGAACGACGACTTCGGCGACGTGTGGGGCGTCTTCCTCGCCATCTACGGAGACGACTACACCGACGCCGAGCTGCGCGACGTGGCCAAGCTCTACCAGAAGGAGCTCCTGCTGGTGCAGGACGTGGCCAAGATCGACTTCTGGGGCGAGCGCAAGGAGGCCGTCTACGTCGAGCTCGACCGCGACCGCCTGTCCCAGCTCGGGATCAAGCCCGCCACCATCGAGCAGGCCCTGCAGGCCAAGAACCTGGCTGCGAGCTCCGGGCGTGTGGACGTCGGACCCGAGTTCATCTCGATCCAGCCGAGCGGCGAGATCGAGAGGGTCGAGGACTTCGAGGATCTGCTGCTGAGCGAGGAGGGTGCCGACCAGCAGATCTACCTGCGCGACGTGGCGAGCGTGCGCCGCGGCTACGTGGAGCCGCCCAGCACCCTGCTCCGCTACGACGGCCACCGCGCCATCGGCCTCGGCATCTCGACCGTGAAGGGCGGCAACGTCGTGGAGATGGGAGACGCGGTCAATGCCCGCGCCGGGGAGCTGCTGGACCAGGTCCCGCTCGGCGTCGAGGCCGGCATCATCTCGCTCCAGTCCGCCGCCACCACCACGGCCATCAACGCGTTCCTGGTCAACCTGGTCGAGGCCGTGGTCATCGTGGTGGGCGTGCTGGTCTTCTTCATGGGCTTGCGCAGCAGCCTCATCATCGGCTTCGTCCTGGGACTCACGATCTGCGCGACCTTCATCTTCATGGGGCCCTGGGACGTGGCGCTGGAGCGGATCTCGCTCGGCGCCCTGGTGATCGCCCTCGGCATGCTGGTGGACAACGCCATCGTGGTGGTGGACGGCATCATGGTCCGCCAGCAGAAGGGGATGCGGGCCGAAGATGCCGCCGTCGAGGTGGTGGGGCAGACCTCCATGCCGCTCCTCGGCGCCACGGCGGTGGCCGTGATGGCCTTCGGGGCCATCGGCCTCTCCAACGACGGCACCGGCGAGTACTGCCGCTCGCTCTTCAAGGTGGTGTTGATCTCGCTCTCCCTCTCCTGGGTCACGGCGGTCACCGTGACCCCCGTCCTCGGGGTGATGTTCCTGAAGCCGCCGAAGCAGAAGGAGGGAGAGGCCGACGATCCCTACGGCGGCGGCTTCTACGAGCGCTACCGCGGGCTCGTGATGGCCTGCATCCGCAGGCGCTTCGTGACCGTCGGCGTCGTGCTGGCCGCCTTTGCGACGGCGGTATACGGCTTCGGCTACAT
>CAMYLJ010000018.1 GCA_947259215.1 uncultured delta proteobacterium | reverse complement strand
GACCTGCGCAATCAGCTGGCAGGGAGCGTGGTGTCGCGAGAGTTGAGCCCGGACATGCAGGCCGCTGCCGAGCACTATGGCAGCCTCAGGGACACCAGCAAAGCGGCGTTAGCGGTGACATTTTTGTTGGTCGCCATGTTCGGCATGGGTCTGGCGTGGCGCAAGATTACACCCGATTTCTGGGCGCGCAACCGTGTCGAGGCAATTATCAAGGTCTTGTTGATCACCTGCTCGACACTGGCGATCTTTACGACTATCGGCATCGTTTTGTCGGTGCTGTTCGAATCCATTCGCTTCTTTCAAGCGGTGCCGGTATTTGATTTTATCTTCGGGCTCGAGTGGAGCCCGCAGACTGCGATCCGCGAGGATCAGGTAGGATCCTCCGGGGCCTTCGGCGCGGTGCCGCTGTTCGCGGGAACGATGCTGATAACAGTCATTGCAATAACAGTGGCTGCGCCCATCGGGCTGATGTCGGCGATTTTCTTATCGGAGTATGCGTCACAGCGAATTCGCGCTACGGTGAAGCCGATTTTGGAGATTCTCGCGGGCATTCCGACCGTGGTCTATGGTTTCTTCGCCGCCTTGGTTATCGCGCCGGCTATCCGCGACGGCTTTTCGGGCATGGGAGTTGATGTATCGTCAGAAAGCGCGCTCGCCGCCGGCCTGGTGATGGGCATAATGATCATCCCCTTCGTGTCGTCGTTGTCCGATGACGTCATCAATGCGGTGCCCCAGACCATGCGCGACGGCTCCTACGCGCTCGGCGCGACCCAGTCGGAGACTATTACCCGGGTCATCATTCCCGCCGCCCTTCCCGGGATTGTCGGTGGGTTGCTGTTGGCGGTGTCGAGGGCGATTGGCGAGACCATGATCGTGGTCATGGCGGCGGGGCTAACGGCAAACCTGACCGCTAATCCATTGGAGAGCGTCACCACGGTGACCGTGCAAATCGTAACCCTTCTCGTAGGCGACCAGGAATTCGATAGCCCGAAGACACTGGCTGCATTCGCGCTTGGACTCATGCTGTTTATAGTGACGCTACTGTTGAATGTGATCGCATTGACAGTAGTGCGTAGGTACCGCGAACAATATGAATAGGACTGCGAACTCATGAGTACCGAGACTGCAAAAAAAGTACAGGCCAGCTTAAAACGCCGGTATGCCAGGGAGCGCCGATTCAGACTGTACGGCGTGTGCTCGATAGCCCTGGGTATGCTGTTCGTATCGATACTGTTCATAAGCATCATCTCCAATGGTTATACGGCATTTCAGCAGACCTACGTGAAGCTGGACATAGATTTCGACGAGAATATTATCGACCCCGAGGGGAATCGTAGTGCACGATCATTGATGAGCGCTGATTACGGCCGGCTGGTGAAAAACGCCGTGAGCCGTGAATTTCCAGATGTGCGGGTAAGGACCGCAAAGCGCAAGCTTTACGGGCTGTTCAGCAGCGGCGCCGCGTTTCAGCTGCAGGACATGGTGAAGGAAAACCCGGAGCTCATCGGTACGCGACAACCGGTTTGGGTTCCGGCAGACGACGACGTTGATATGCTGATCAAAGGACACATCGAGCGTGAAGTGCCAGAAACGGCGCGGCGCCTCTCCAGCAAATCGCCTGGATCGACCAACTCATAGACCAAGAGCGGCTGGAAAAGCGTTTTAACACAACGTTTTTTACCGCCGGCGATTCGCGGGAACCGGAACTCGCGGGGATCTGGGGTGCAGCGGTGGGGTCATTCTACACGCTGCTCGTGACGCTGTTGCTCTCGTTCCCCATTGGCGTCGCCGCCGCGGTTTACCTCGAGGAGTTCGCGCCTAAGAACCGGTGGACCGATCTGATTGAGGTTAACATCAACAACCTGGCTGCCGTACCGTCAATCGTGTTTGGATTGCTCGGGCTTGCCGTGTTCCTCAACTATTTTGGACTGCCTCGTTCGGCGCCCGTAGTGGGCGGATTGGTATTATCGCTGATGACCCTGCCCACAATAATCATAGCCAGCCGCGCAGCGCTCAAGTCGGTCCCGCCCTCGATACGCGAGGCGGCGTTGGGCATGGGCGCATCGCAAATGCAGGCGATGACGCACCACACGCTTCCCCTGGCGATGCCGGGCATGCTGACCGGGACCATCATCGGTATGGCGCAGGCGCTTGGCGAGTCGGCGCCGCTATTGATGATTGGCATGGTCGCTTTCATTGTCGATATACCGCAGGGCCCACTAGACCCCTCGACGGTCCTGCCCGTGCAGATCTATCTGTGGGCGGATAGTCCGGAACGCGCGTTCGTCGAACGGACGTCCGCCGCGATCATGGTGCTGCTCGGGTTTCTGGTCTCGATGAACGCCCTGGCCGTTTGGCTGCGCAGACGGTTCGAACGTCGGTGGTAGTGTTGGCAATACCAGTGAGGTACTTTTCGTGCTAGATAATCAGACGAATTTATTTGTGCAAGACTTGCTCAAAGACACCGAAAGCCAGCAGGAACCGTCGTCGGCGGAAGCGGACGCTGCCGTCAAGACCGTCGGTCGCGTGACGGTAGACAGACCCATCATCACCGCCCGTAACGTGAATGTTTTCTACGGGGAGAAGCAGGCGATTCGTGAAAATAATATCGATATCGGCTACAGCGAGGTGCTGGCGATGATCGGCCCATCGGGATGCGGTAAGTCGACGTTCTTACGGTGCTTGAACCGAATGAACGACACCGTCGAATCGGCGCGCGTCACCGGCACGATTAAACTCGAAGGCCACGACATCTATGACAAACAGACCGATGTCGTGACCCTGCGCGCCCGCGTCGGCATGGTGTTCCAGAAACCCAATCCGTTTCCCAAGTCGGTATACGAAAACATTGCGTACGGCCCGCGTATCCACGGCTTCGCACGTAACCAATCGGAGCTGGATGAAATCGTGGAAACCAGTCTGCGACGCGCCGGTCTGTGGAACGAGGTTCGGGACCGGCTCAGTCAACCGGGCACCGGCCTGTCCGGCGGACAGCAGCAGCGGCTGTGCATCGCGCGCGCCATTGCGGTGAGCCCCGAGGTGATCCTGATGGACGAGCCCTGCTCGGCGCTGGATCCGATCGCCACGGCCAAGATCGAGGAGCTGATCGACGAGCTGCGCGCGAACTTCACGATCGTGATCGTGACCCACAACATGCAGCAGGCGGCCCGGGTCTCCCAGCGCACGGCGTTCTTCCACCTGGGCATCCTGGTGGAGGAGGGGGAGACCGGGAAGATCTTCACCAACCCCCGCGACGAGCGGACGCAGGACTACATCACGGGTCGCTTCGGGTAGGCCGTCCCCCGGGCCCCGGAGGAAGGGTTCCGTGAGCCACGAACACATCGTCCGCTCCTACGAGCAGGAGCTCCAGCGGCTCGGCCAGCAGATCGCCGACATGGGCCGTCTGGCGGCCTCGCTGCTGGAGGCGGCCCTGGACGCGCTCGAGCGCGGCGACCTCGCCCTGGCCGACGAGATCCGCACGCGCGACGCCGAGGTGGACGCCCTGGAGCGCGAGATCGGCGAGGCCGCACTGAGGGCGCTCGCCCTGCGCCAGCCCATGGCGGTGGACCTGCGCAACGTCGTGTCGGCGGTCAAGATCTCGTCGGACCTGGAGCGCATCGGCGACCTGGCCAAGAACGCGGCCAAGCACGCCCACGCCATCGGCAATGGCGCCGCGGCTCGCGTGATGCCGCGCATCGCGCGCCTGGGCGGCCTGGTGCGGGATCACCTGCTGGAGGTGATCGAGGCCTACCAGGAGCGCGACGCCGCCCGGGCGCTCGCGGTCTGGCGCAGCGACGAGGAGGTGGACGACCGCTTCCACGGCGTCTTCCGGGAGCTGCTGACCTACATGATGGAGGACCCGCGCACCATCGGCGCGGGCACCCACCTGCTCTTCGTGGCCAAGAACGTCGAGCGCATCGGCGACCACACGGCCAACATCGCCGAGACCGTCCACTACCTGGTGAAGGGTGAGTCGCCGCTGGAGTCGCGGCCCAAGGGCGAAGACACCGCCTACACCGTGGTGGAGCCTCCCTCGCGCTGAGCCCTGGGCTCCTCGCAAAGAAGAACCCGCGGCCGCAGGGGAGTACGACCGCGGGTTCCGGGGTAGAGCGCTGAATGCGTTCTCGCGCTGCCTTCTAGAACTTGAACTCCACGTCGGCGTACATCCGGATCCGGTCTCCCCTGTCCACCGATACCGCGTACGCAGGCAGGGCGTTCTTGATGGGGTTGGACCAGAACATCGTGAGCTTGAACTCCGTGTTCTTCATCACCTGCTTGGATCCGTAGACCCCGATGCCCTTGTGGTTGGTGCGCCCGTCGAAGAGATCGCTGTCGATGAACTGCGACGGGAAGGCGTTGGCTTCGATCCACCAGTAGCCCAGGCCGAGCTTGAGGAGCTTCTTGCTGCTGCCGGCCTCGACGCCCACGCCCCAGGCCGTGTCCTGTCTGGACGTCCCGAAGAGGTTCGAGCGGGAGGCGTTCAGGTTCTTCGAGTAGTCGGCGTAGAGCAGCAGCGGCCAGCCTTCGATCCCCTCGTACTTCACGTAGCCGGCGGTCTCGATCACGCTGAAGTTCGCGCCGGTGGCCGACCCGTTCAGCCCGTCGAGGATGGTGCCGCCGCCTGCCGTGGTGGCGCCTGGCGCCTCCGCGATGGCGCTGCGCACGTTGAACTGCGAGTCGATCGAGCGGAACTCGTACCAGGTCACTCGCCCGCCGAGCTTCCAGTCCTCGGAGGCCTGGTGGCGCACGCCGCCCTGGAGGCCCCAGAAGTGCGGATCCTTGCGCCGGCTGTTCTCGTCGATGATGTAGTAGCCCCAGTGGGCGTAGAGCTTGGTCGACTCGGCGGGCTGCGTGCTCAGCCGGAGCTGGCCCCCTTCCAGCGTGATGTCCTGGTCCCAGAGCATGTAGTCCTTGCCGATCTTCTCGCCGCTGGCCTTCCAGTGGAAGGGGTTGGGCATCTTCCCCAGCTCGACGACCAGCTTCCCGTCGGGCAGGGGAATCCAGTCGCTCGGGGCCTTGACCCGGGCGTACGCCAGGTCGAGGCGGATGTCGTCGGTGTCGAAGTCGGCAAGGGAGCCACCCAGGGTCTGGTTGGTGCTGCGGTCGTCAAAACCGCCGGACGCCAGCCGGAAGATCACGTCGGCGTACTCGTTGATGTTGACCTTGCCCTTCAGGCGGAAGCGGTAGCGGATGCGGGTCCGCGACGTATCGTCCGGGTTCAACGGGTCGCTGTGGAACCAGAAGTTCTCGAAGCGCCAGCGGAAGTCGCCCGACCAGTCGATCTCGGGTCGCCAACGCTCGCTCTTCTTCTCCTCGTAGGTCGCGTTCTTGGCGGCCATGCGGTTGTACTCCGCCTCGCTGACGATCCCCCGGTCCTTCAGGACCCGCAGGATGTCGTCCACCACGGCGTCGCAGGCCGGGCCGCTGCAGGCGGTCTCCTTCGCCTCCGGCGCGGGGCGCCGAGTGGCCGCGCCGCCGACCTCGCTGGCGTCTCCCACGTCGTCAGCACGGGTCTCTCCGGATGCGAACAGGACCAGCGCTGCCAACGCCAGCCCCAACGGAACGAATCGTGACGCTCTCACGAGCCCCCTCCTTGTGGATTGCGCGGGAATGTCATCCGGCGAGCACGCTACGAGCCGCCGGTGACGATCGCGTGACGAGGCTATCACGAGCGCAGGAAGTGAAGGCGCGCAGTGTCGCGCGGCGTGGAGGCTGCGCGCGCCGCCTCCGGCTCAGGTGGAGCGCGGTTCGTCGCTCGGAAGGGTGAAGTGGAAGATCGTTCCGCGCCCGGGCTCGCTCTCGACGAAGATCTCGCCGCCCATGGCCTGGACCAGGTGCTTCACGATCGCGAGACCGAGGCCCGTGCCCCCCAGGGCCCGGGAGCGAGCCTTGTCCACCCGGTAGAAGCGCTCGAAGATGCGACCCAGGTGTTCGCTCGGGATGCCGATCCCGGTGTCGCCCACGGACACGCGCACGGCGCCCTCACGGCGCGTGATCTCCACGCGCACGGAGCCCCCGGGGTCCGTGTACTTGGCCGCGTTGTCGAGCAGGTTGGTCAGCACTTGCTCGACGGCCCGACGGTCGGCCCAGGCGGGCGCGGCTTCCTCGTCGTGAAGGGCCACGTCGAGAGCCCGCTCCTTCATGCGGGGCTCCATGTCGCGCAGCACGATGCGCGTGAGCCGCTCCAGGTCCAGCTCGCTCGGCTGGAGCGGCGCACGCCGGCTCTCGATCCGGGAGAGCTCCAGCATGTCCCGGATCAGCTCCGCGAGGCGCTCGGCGTTGCGCAGGATGACGTCGAGCTGGGAGCGGGCCTCGGGGGGCTCGATGGGGCTGGCCAGCAGGGTCTCGGCGAAGCCGCGGATGGCGGTCAGCGGCGTCTGCAGCTCGTGGGAGGCGTTGGCGACGAAGTCGCGGCGCACGTTCTCGAGCCGCCGCAGGTCGGTCAGGTCGTGGAAGACGGCCACCGTGCCCATGCGCGCGCCGTCGGCGGGGAAGCTCACCGCGTGCAGCAGCAGGGTGCGCGGCGCGTGGCCGGGCGCGGTCATCTCGACCTCGCTCACCACGGGCGCGGTCGCTTCCGCCGCCGCGCGCAGGCTCTGGTCGATCTGGGGGTTGCGCACGACCTCGAGCAGGGTGCGTCCCTCGACGGGCCCGTAGAGCTCGAGCAGCTCCCGCGCGCGGGGGTTGGCCAGGCTCACCCGCCCCTGGGTGTCGAGCACCAGCACGCCGTCCACCATGCTCTCGAGCACCGCGTCGAGCCGGTCCTTCTCGGCGGTGATCTGGGCCAGGCGCTGGCGCAGCTGGTCCGCCATGGCGTTGAGCGCCCGCCCGATGCGCCCGAGCTCGTCGCGCGAGTGCGCCGGCGCGCGTGCCTCGAGGTTGCCGTCGGTCATCTGCTGCAACGTCCCCAGGATCATGCGCAGCGGGCGCACGACGTAGGACGAGATCGCCAGGGCCAGCAGCAGGGCGCCGGCCAAGGCCACGGCGCTCGCCACGGCGAGCTTCCGGCGCAGGTCGGCGACGGCGGCGTCCACCTCCGCCAGGTCCATCGCCAGCCGCGTGGCCCCGCCCGCCGGCATCGGGACGGCCAGGTAGAGCAGCTCCCGCAGCACCGTGGCGCTGCGCCGGGAGCTCACGCCCACCCGGCCCGCCAGGGCGGCCTCGATCTCCGGACGTCCGGCGTGGTTCTCCACCCGGGGCACCGCGTCCGGCGGGACGTCGGAGTCGGCCACCACGCTGCCGTCCGCGGCGACGAGCGTGACCCGCGCCCGGGCGGCGGCAGCGGCGCGCCGGGCCAGGGCGTCGAGCTCGGGCGTGTAGGCCGGTAGCAGCGGAGTCGCGCCCACCTGCTCGCGTACCAGCTCGCTGCGGGCCAGCAGGGCGCTTTCGATCCGCTCCAGCTCCCGGGCGCGCAGGCTGCGCTCGGCGGTCCAGGCGAGGCCGGCCACCGTCACGGCGACGAGCGCCGCCAGGACCCACAGGAGCTTGAGCTGGATGGAGGTCACGGGCCGCCTCCCGGGCGCGCGGACCGCCGCGCGCTACTCGGCGAAGCGATAGCCCACCCCGCGCACGGTTTCGATCAGGTCGGCGGCGACCCCGAGCTTCTCGCGCAGGCGCTTCAGGTGGGTGTCGATGGTGCGGGTGGTGACCGCGATGTCGGCGCCCCAGACCTCGTCCAGCAGCTTCTCACGGCTCATCACCCGGCCCGGCCGCCGCATGAGCGACTCCAGCAGCTGGAACTCCTTGGCCGTGAGCGTGATCTCCTGGTCCTGCACGGTGCAACGATGGCGCTCGGCGTCGAGCCGCAGCGCGCCCCGCTCGAGCGGCCCCTCCGACGGCGGTGCTCCGCTTCCCCGTCGCAGCACCGCGCGGATGCGCAGCACCAGCTCCCGGGGGCTGAAGGGCTTGCTGACGTAGTCGTCGGCGCCGAGCTCGAAGCCCACGACCCGGTCCACCTCCTCGGACTTGGCGGTCAGCATGATGACCGGGAGGTGCGCCAGCCGGGGGTCGGCCCGCAGCTGGCGGCAGACGTCTTCGCCCGAGAGGTCCGGCAGCATCAGGTCCAGCACCATCAGATCCGGCGCCGAGCGCCGCAGCATCGTCATGGCCTCACGCCCCGACTGGGCCGTGTCCACGCGGTAGCCGGCCTGGTCCAGGTTGAAGCGGACGAGCTCCAGCAGATCCGGCTCGTCGTCCACGACGAGGATTCGCTCTGCCACGGCGAGAGGATACTGGAGCCCACGGGGGCGCGGGACT
The DNA here is from genome assembly GCA_947259215.1 of uncultured delta proteobacterium. Taxonomy (GTDB): domain Bacteria; phylum Myxococcota_A; class UBA9160; order UBA9160; family JAFDET01; genus CAMYLJ01. The sequence continues at coordinate 61,153 of CAMYLJ010000018.1, read as the reverse complement.
CCGCCCGGGCCGGAAGTCATCGGAACTTCAAAGGGGCGTGTCGCTCGCGCCACCTCGGGGGTTCGATCGGACCCCTCCCGGCCGCCGAGGCGCCCCTACGCGCCCTGCTGCTTGCGCTGCGCCGGCGGCGGGACGCGCTCCACCCGCACCTGGGTGATGCGAGCGCCCGAGAGGCCGGCCACCACCAGGCGGTAGCCCTCCAGGGCCACGGCGTCGGCGCGTTGGGGCGAGCGCCCCAACGCGTTGAAGACCAGCCCGCCGAGGGTGTCCCCGGGCTCCGCCGGCACCTCCCAGCCCGTCTCGCGGTTGAAGTCCTGCACCTTGACCCGGCCCACGGCCTGGAAGGTCTCGGGGTCGAGCGCCTGGATCTCCAGCAGCTCGTCGCGGTCGAACTCGTCCCGGATCTCGCCCACCAGCTCCTCCAGGATGTCCTCCTGGGTCACGAGCCCTTCCGTCACCCCGAACTCGTCCTTCACCACCGCCATGTGGCAGAAGCTGCGCTGCATGTCGCGCAGCAGGGGCAGGATGCGCTTGCGCGGCGGGACACGCAGCAGGGGCTTCAGGATCGGTCGCACATCGGCCGCCTTCTCGTGCACGTGGACGATCAGGTCCTTCAGGTGCACGATTCCGAGCACGTGGTCGATCGAGCCCTCGTAGATGGGCAGGCGCGTGTAGCGGCCCTCCAGCAGGCGGTCCAGCAGCTCCGCCGGCGGCGTGTCGACGGGGAAGGCGGTCATCTCGGTGCGCGGCACCATGATCTCCCCAACGTTGGTGTCCGCCGCGTCGGCGGCCGATCCGATGATCGCCAGCGCCGAGCCCTGGGGCTGGCCCTCCCGGGCGCGCTCGACCATGCGCAGGATCTCCTCGCTGGAGGCAGGGCCGTCCGCGTCCGTCGTCTCTCCGGCGATCGAGCGCACCAGGGGCTCGACCAGCCGGTCGAACAACAGGTGCAGGGGCCGCAGCCCCTGGTGGAGCAGGTAGAGGGGCAGGGCCACCCGGTGGGCGAAAGGCCGCGGATTGTGCGCGGCCCACGCCTTCGGAATCACCTCGCAGAAGATGAGCACGATCAGGGTCAGCGTGATGGTGGCGACCGCGATTCCGAGCTGCTCGCCGAGGTAGTAGACGGCCATGGCAGAGGCCACCGAGGCCGCCAGGATGTTCACCACGTTGTTGCCGAGCAGGATGGTGACCAGCAGTCGCGAGGTGGAGTCCAGCAGGCTCCGGACGGCCACCCCGGCCGGGCCGGAGCCCTCCCGGGCTCCGTGGTCGATCTCCTCCTGGCGCAGGCGGAGCAGGGCGGTTTCGCTGCCGGAGAAGAAGGCCGAGAGCAGCAGGCAGGCAACGATCACGAGCAGGTGGGCAATGGGGTCCATGCGGGATTCGTCGTCTCCTTGGCTTCCCCTACGGGGAGAAAGGGTCGTTCGCACCGCCGCCTTGCTGGCGCGTACGGCCTGCTGGGCTATAACGCCGTTCAGGCTGCAGAACAGCGTTCAGATCCGGGGTCTCCCCATGGCTTTCAGCCCTTCCGAACAGCGCCGCCAGCGCCAGCGCGACGAGACACGCCGCGCCATCCTGGACGCCGCCGAGGCCCTGCTCGCGGAAGAGGGGGTCGAGGGCCTTTCCATGCGACGCCTGGCGGCCGGCTCCGGCTATGCGCTGCCGACGCTCTACCACCACTTCGGCGACAAGCGCCGTCTGGTGGAGGCCGTGCTCGACGACCTGTTCCGGGAGGTGGCGGCGCTCCTGCGCTCCGCCGCGCGGCCCGATCCAGTGGCGAGCGTGCGCGCCATGCTGCGCGCCTGGCTCGCGTTCGGCCTGGACAACCCCGCCCACTACCAGCTCTTCGTCGCCACGCTCCAGGAGGGCGGCGAGCCGCCCGCCACCGACGAGGTGCGGAGCCTGCTGGACGCTCCCCTGACGGAGCTGCTCCGGGCCGGGCGGCTGGGCGCACCGGACGTCGAGGTGGTGCTGCAGGCGATCTGGACGTTCTGTCACGGTCTCATCTCGCTGCGGACCAGCCGCGCCGATGTGGAGTGGGCGCCGGACCTGATCGACGTCGCCGTGGACGGCATGCTGCTGGGCCTCGTGCGGGACGCCTCCGCGCCCGCCCCCGAGAGGGAAGCATGAGACGGGCAGGCGCGCTCGCGCTCGCTCTGGCCGGGCTCCTGACCGCGGGCTGCGGCCAGGAGGTGGCGCCGGGAGAGGACCTGCCGCCGGTCGTGGTGGCGGCGGTCGAGGTGGTCGATCTGGACGAGCGCATCGAGGCCACCGGCGAGCTCGTCGCCCGCAACCAGGCCCTGGTGGCGGCGGAGGTGGGCGGCCAGGTCACCGAGATCCTGCGCGACGAGGGCAGTCCCGTGGCGGAGGGCGAGGTCGTCCTCACGATCGACCCCGAGCGGCGCAGCCTGGAGGTGGACGACGCCCGCGCCCGGCTCGCCGAGGCGCAGGCGTCCCTGGCCGAGGCGGAGCGGGAGGTCGGGCGCATCCGCGCCCTGCACGGCCGCGGCGTGGCCTCCCAGGCACGGCTCGACCAGACCGAGACCGAGCTCCACCTGGCGCGCTCGCGCCGCGACGGCGCCCGCGCGCGCCTGGGCGTGGCAGAGCACGCCCGGGAGGACGCCTCGGTGGTGGCGCCCTTCGACGGGGTGGTGGCGGTGCGTCGGGTGTCGAAGGGCGAGTTCGTACAGCCCGGAACCCATCTCTTCGGGCTGGTGGCCATGGACCCCATCGACGCGGAGTTCCACCTGCCCGAGGCGGACGCTTCCCGGGTGCGGACGGGGCAGCAGGTGGCGGTGCGGGTGGCGCCGTACCCCGACGCGGTCTTCGCCGCGGTGGTGCGGTTCGTGTCGCCCACCATCGATCCGCGGAGCCACACCCTGCTGGTGCGAGCGGCTCTCGACAATGCCGACGGCCGATTGCGTCCCGGCCTCTTCGCACGCGTGGACCTGGGCGTCTCGCAGCGTTCCGGGGTGCCGATGATCGCCGAGGAGGCGGTGCTCCAGCGGGCCGACGGCGAGGTGGTCTTCCGGCTCGGTCCCGACCAGCGCGTGCAGCGCCTGCTGATCGAGACGGGTCTCCACCGCGACGGCCGCGTCGAGGTGCGGAGCGGCCTCGAGGCGGGCGATCGGGTGGTGGTGCGCGGGCACTACTCGCTGGTGAACGGCGCCCGGGTCGAGCCGCGCACTCCCGACGGCAAGCTCGCCACCGGCGTGGCCGGGGGCCCGAGGGACGAGCAGACGGCCCGACCGTGAGCCTGCCGGACCTCTGCATCCGGCGTCCGGTCTTCACTTGGATGCTCACCCTCTCGCTGGTCGTCTTCGGCCTGCTCGGCTACGCGCGCCTGGGCGTGGATCAGTTCCCGCGGATGGAGTTCCCCGTGGTCCAGGTCCAGGCCACCCTGGAGGGCGCCAGTCCGGAGGTGATGGAAGAGGACGTGACGGACGTCATCGAGGAGTTCGTCAACACGGTCTCCGGGGTGCGCAGCGTCGAGTCCGTTAGCCAGGCCAGTATCAGCGTCGTCACCGTCACCTTCGAGCTCGGCGTGGACCTGGACGTGGCCACCCAGGACGTGCGCGAAAAGGTGGCCCAGGCGCGCTACGGCCTGCCCGCAGACGTGGAGCCGCCACTCGTCCAGAAGTTCTCGATGGGGGACTTCCCGATCCTGTGGTTCCCGATGATGAGCGAGCGGGACATCGTCGAGAACACCGAGTACCTCAAGTACAGCGTCAAGCCGCGGCTCGAGACCATCGAGGGCGTCGGTGCCGCGCCCATCTTCGGCGCCCTCGAGCGCAACATCCGGATCTGGCTCGACGGGGAGGCGCTGCGCGCGCGGCGCCTGGCGGCCAGCGACGTGATCGCCGCCCTGCACCGGGAGCACGTGGACGTCCCTGGCGGCCGGGTCGAGAGCAGCCGTCTCGACTACGCGGTGAAGACCGACGCGCAGTTCCGCTCCATCGAGGATCTGGAGGGACTGGTGGTCGCATGGCAGGAAGGCGCCCCGGTGCATCTGCGCGACGTGGCCCGGGTGGAGGACGGGGCGGAGGACGTCGAGGTCATCGCCCGCTACAACGGCGAGCGCTGTACCGCGATCGGGATCCTGAAGCAGCGCGATGGAAACAGCGTGGCGATCGCCGACGAGGCGTACCTGCGAATCGCAGGCATGCAGGACGGCATGCCCTCCGACATCCGCTTCGGCAACAACACCATCGACTTCACCCTCGCCATCCGCGAGGCGGTGGACGAGACCCTCTTCGCGCTCTTGTTCGGTGCGGTGCTCGCCGTGCTCACGGTGTTCGTCTTCTTGAGACGCACGCGCCCGACCCTGATCGTGGCTTCGGCGATTCCCCTGTCGATCATCGCCACGTTCGGCGTGATGTGGCTGCTCGGCTTCACCCTGAACGTGATGACCCTGCTCGGGCTGACCCTGGCCGTGGGGGTGGTGATCGACGACGCCATCGTGGTGCTGGAGAACATCGAACGGCACCGGGAGGCGGGCGAGGAGCCCTTCGAGGCGGCTTCCCGCGGCGCCAACGAGATTGCCTTCGCCGCCACCGCGGCCACCGTCTCCATCGCCGCGGTCTTCCTGCCGGTGGCGTTCGCGGAAGGCATCGTCGGGAACTTCCTGCGCGAGTTCGGGATCACCGTGGCCAGTGCGGTGATGGTGTCGCTCTTCGTTGCTTTGACCCTCACGCCCATGCTGGCCGCGCGCATGCCGCCGCCGGCCGAGCGGGGCCACGGCAGCATCTACCACCGGCTCGAGCGGGGTTTCCAGTGGCTCGAGCGTGGCTACCAGCAGCTGCTCGACTGGTCCCTGGCGCACCGCCGGGCGGTGCTCGGGCTGGCGAGCGTCTCCTTCGTGATGGCTCTGGTCTTCGGCGGGCTCCTGGACGGCGAGTTCTTCCCGCCCGAGGACCGCGGGCACTTCATGGTGACGATCGAAACGCCGCCGGGAACTGCCCGGGAATCGACCCTCGAGATCCTGGAGCGGGGCGAGGACTGGGTCCTGGCCCAGCCGGAGGTGGAGGGGGTGTTCGCCGGCGTCGGCATCGCCGGGCCGGACTCGCCCGAGGGCGCCTCCAACGTCGGCCTGATGTTCGTCACCCTGAAGCCGCGCGCCGAGCGGCGCCGCAGCACCAAGGACCTGATGCCCGACGCACGCGACGCCCTGAAGAAGATCCCGGGCCAGAGCGTGAACGTGTTCGACATGTCGCCGGCCAGTGGCGGCGCCGCCAGCTTCGAGTTCCAGCTCCAGGGCAACCTCTCCCTGGCCCAGCTCGACGCGCTGGCCGACCGCATGATCCGGGAGCTCGAGGCCCGCGAGGGCTTCGTGGACCTGGGCAAGAGCCTGAAGCTCGGCCTGCCCGAGGTGCGGGTCCTGCCGGACCGCCAGAAGGCGGCCGCCCTGGGGATCGACGCCGCGTCGGTGGCGTCGGCGGTGCAGGCGATGATCGGCGGTCTCGACGTGGCCACCTTCAAGGAGGCCGGGCACGGCTACGACATCCGCGTGCGCCTCGACCGGGCCGACCGCTCCCGGCCCGAGGACATCCTGGGCCTCTCGGTGCGCGGCCGCGGCGGCGAGCTGATCGAGCTGCGCAACCTGGTGGAGATCGAGACCGGCGCCGCGCCCTCGGCCATCACCCGCGCCGGCCGCCAGCGCAGCGTCACGATCTCTTCGAACCTCGAGGGGAAGGCCATGGCCGCAGCGTTGGCCGACGTGCAGGAGATCGCCCGCGGCGCGCTGCCCGAGGGTGTGACCCTCGACTTCTCGGGCGAAGCCGAGCAGATGATGGAGAGCGCGCGCCAGTTCGGGCTGCTGCTCGGCCTGGCCATCCTCGTGATCTACATGGTCCTGGCCGCCCAGTTCGAGAGCTGGCTGCACCCGCTCACGGTGATGCTGGCGCTGCCCCTGGCCATGACCGGGGCCCTGGGCGGCCTCTTCGTGCTGGCGCAGTTCGGGCGCCCCGGCATGACCCTGAATCTCTTCAGCCTGATCGGGATCATCCTGCTCTTCGGCCTCGTCACCAAGAACTCGATCCTGCTGGTGGACTACGCCAACCAGCTGCGGGAGCGCGGGATGGAGAAGGTGGAGGCCATGCGCACCGCGGCCCCCGTGCGCATGCGGCCGGTCCTGATGACCGCCATCTCGATGATCTTCGGGGTGCTGCCCGCCGCCCTGGGGGTGGGCCCCGGGGCCGAGTCGCGGCAGCCCATGGCCGTGGCCACGGCCGCTGGCATGTTCTCCTCCACGATCCTCACCCTGGTGATCGTGCCGGTCTTCTACCTGGTGCTGGACGACGGCATCGACCGTGTCCGTCGGCTCCTGCGGGGGGGCGGGTCGGGGGTCCAGCCCCCCCAGGGACGCGTGGTGGCTCCAGACGCGGCCGATGGATAGAATGCGCCGAACCCTCGGGGGAGAGCCCATGTCCCAGGAACTGCTGGCCCGGATCCCCATCTTCGAGGACCTGAAGCCGGAAGACGCGGCGGTGGTCGAAGAGCTGTGGCACCACCGCTCGATCGCGGCGGGCGAGATCCTGTTCCACCGCAGCGATCCCGGGGACTCGATGTTCCTGGTGGAGTCCGGCTCCGTGAACGTGATGATCCCCGCCCAGGTCGGTGTGGGCGAGGTGGTGGTGAGCAAGCTCGGCCCCGGCGAGTTCGTGGGCGAGCTGGCCCTGCTCTCGGGCATGCCCCGCACCGCCACCGCCCGGGCGTCCGAGGACACCGAGCTGCGCGAGATGTCTCGCGACGACTTCATGCGCTTCCTCCAGGAGCGCCCCGGCGTGGCGATCTCGATGCTGGGCGAGATGGGCAAGCGCCTGCGCTCCACCAACGAGCTGATCCTCTCCCTCACCTCCAAGAACGTGAACGAGGAGCTCGAGGGGCACATGAGCCTGGGCGAGCGCGTGGCGGACCAGGTAGCCGAGTTCGGCGGGAGCTGGAGCTTCATCTTCGCCTTCGCAGTGGTGCTGTTCGGCTGGATGGGCCTGAACATGCTCCAGTTCTGGTTCCTGCCCTTCGACGAGTTCCCCTTCATCTTCCTGAACCTGGTGCTCTCGTGCCTAGCCGCGATCCAGGCGCCGGTCATCATGATGAGCCAGAACCGCTCCGCCAAGAAGGACCGGCTGAAGGCCGACCTCGACTACATGTCGGGCGTGAAGTCGGAGCTGATGCTCCAGCGGCTGCACGGGAAGATGGACGAGCTGCGCGAGGAGCTGCGCACGAGGGGCGCACGCCCGGACTCCGGCGGCTAGCTCCCGGGTAGGGCGCCGTCCTTGTACGCGCTGCGGTCGCGCAGCCAGTCGATGGCGTCGTGGGCCTCCGCGCGCTCGGCTTCGAGGAAGCGCTCCACGGCCTGCGCCAGCCGCGAGTCGGCCAGGTAGTGCAGGCTGTAGGTGGGCTGGGCGTCGAAGCCGCGGACCTGCTTGTAGTCGCCTCCCGCGCCGGGCTCGAAGCGCTGGAGCCCCTGGCCGATGCAGTGCTCGATCGCCGCGTAGTAGCAGAGGTTGAAATGCAGGTGGGGGATCTCGCGCAGGCAGCCCCAGTAGCGGCCGTAGAGTGCCTCGCCCTTGCGCACGTTGATGGTGCCCGCCACGAGCTCGTCGCCGCGGGTCGCGAGCAGCACGCACAGGCGATGGCGGAAGCGCTCGACCAGCAGCTCGAAGAAGCGCCGGTTCAGGTAGCGCCGGCCCCAGGGATTCTTGTCGATCGTCGCGCGGTAGATCCGGTGCAGCGCCTCGGCGTGGTCCGCGCCCAGGTCGTCGCCTTCGAGCACGCGAATGCACACGTCGTGGTCTGCCAGCGAGCGCCGCTCCCGGCGGATCTGGTTGCGGCGCTTGCTGCGAAAGCGCGCCAGCCAGTCCTCGAAGCCCGCGTAGCCGGCGTTGTGCCAGTGGTACTGCAGGCCCACCCGCAGCAGGTAGCCCGCGTCCCGCACGGGCTCGAGCTCGGCCTCGCGGCAGAAGTTCACGTGCACCCCGGAGAGCCCGTTTCCGCCGCAGAGCTCGCGCAGGGCGCCTGCCAGGCCGGCGATCCAGCGGTCGCGGTCCTCGCCCGCCGCCACCAGGAAGCGGTTGCCCGTCACCGGCGTGAAGGGGACGCCCACCAGCAGCTTCGGGTAGTAGGCGATCCCGGCGCGCTCGGCCGCGTCGGCCCAGCCCCAGTCGAAGACGAACTCGCCTTCGCTGTGGCCCTTCACGTAGAGCGGGCAGGCGGCCACCAGCCGGCCGCCCTCGCGCGCCACCAGGGGCCGCGGGGCCCAGCCGCAGGCCTCGCCCACGGCGTCTGCCTCCTCCAGGGACGCCAGCCACTCCCACTCCAGGAACGGCGAGTCGCCGCCGACCAGCGCGTTCCATTCGTGGGGCGGAAGCGACGCCACCCCCTCGAGCAGCTCGAACTGCGGCATCGCAGCCAGTGTAGCGACCGCGGGGTCGCGTCCTATCCTAGGGAGGTGGGGAGCCTCCCTCGGATTCGCGGCGTCGGCCCCGGCGGGCCTCCGCGGCAGCCCGGAGGGGGAGATCCCATCCACGAGGGCGACGTCGCGACCGAGACGCGACGGAAGCTGGCGCGCCCACCGCGGTTCAAGGTGATCCTGTTCAACGACGACTACACGCCCATGGAGTTCGTGGTGGGAGTTCTGGAGCAGATCTTCGAGAAGAGCCCGGCCGAGGCCACGCAGATCATGCTCCACGTGCACCAAAACGGGGCGGGCGTGGCCGGCGTCTACGTGCTCGAGGTGGCCGAGACCAAGGTGTCGGCCGTCCACGGCGCGGCCGAGGACCGGGGCTTCCCGCTGCGCGCGGGAGTCGAGCCCGAATGAGCGAGATCCCTCGCGAGCTCCAGCTGATGCTCCAGGCGGCGTGGCGCGAGGCGCTGGCCCGCCGGCACGCGTACCTGACCGTGGAGCACCTGCTCTACGCCCTGCTCCACGAGGACCGCGGCGCCGACGTGCTGCGCAAGGTGGGGGCCAACGTGGACGTGCTGAAGCAGGCCCTCCAGCGCTTCTTCGACGAGGACCTGGAGTCCGAGCCGGGCGACGAGCCGGTCGAGGCGCGCCAGACCCTGGCCTTCCACCGCGTGCTCCAGAGTGCGATCCAGCACGCCGAGAGCGCGGAGAAGGAGACCGTCGAGGCGGGAGACCTGCTGGCGGCGATCTTCCAGGAGCCCGACTCCTACGCCGTGGCGCTGCTGCGCAACGAAGGCGTCTCGCGCCTCGACGTCCTCCGCTACATCTCCCACGGGATCGCCAAGGTCCCGGACGGGCAGGGCGGCAGCCAGGGCGTTCCGCTCGGCGACGGCGACGAGCTGGCGGAGGGCGAGACCGAGGTCGATCCGCTGTCCGCCTGGGCCAGCGACCTCACCGCGCGCGCCGCCCAGGGCAAGCTCGACCCGCTGGTGGGCCGCGGGCGCGAGCTCGAGCGCATCGTCCACGTGCTGGCGCGCCGGCGCAAGAACAACCCGATCTTCGTAGGCGAGGCGGGCGTGGGGAAGACGGCCCTGGCCGAGGGGCTGGCCCGGCGCATCCACGAAGGCCGCGTGCCCGACGACCTGCGGGACGCCGAGGTGTTCTCGCTGGACCTGGGGGCGCTGCTGGCCGGCACCAAGTACCGCGGTGACTTCGAGGCACGCTTCAAGGCGCTGGTGGCGGCGATCCAGGCCCGCAAGAACCCGATCCTGTTCATCGACGAGATCCACACCATCCTGGGGGCCGGCTCGGCCCAGGGCGGCACCGTGGACGCGTCGAACCTGCTGAAGCCCCTGCTGCAGTCGGGGGAGTTCCGCTGCATGGGCTCCACCACCTACGCCGAGTACCGCCACTTCGAGAAGGACCGCGCCCTGGCGCGCCGCTTCCAGCGGGTGGACGTGCATGAGCCCAGCCGGGACGAAGCCGTGCGGATCCTCGAGGGGCTGCGTTCGCGCTACGAGGAGCACCACGGGGTGCGCTTCACGTCGGGTGCCCTGAAGGCCGCCGTGGACCTGTCGCTGAAGCACCTGAACGACCGCTTCCTGCCCGACAAGGCCATCGACGTGATGGACGAGGCCGGCGCCGCGGTGCGCCTGCGGCCCACGGGCAAGCAGCGCAAGACCGTCGGCGTGCGCGACGTGGAGGCCGTCGTGGCGCGCATGGCGCAGATCCCGCGGGCCCACGCGTCCGCGTCGGACCGCACCCGCCTGGAGCGCCTGGAGGAGGACCTGCGCTCCGTCGTGTTCGGGCAGGATCCGGCCATCGCCACGCTGGTGAAGGCCGTGCGCCGCGCCCGCGCGGGTCTCGGCGGGCCCGACCGGCCCATGGGCTCCTTCCTCTTCACCGGGCCCACCGGAGTGGGCAAGACGGAGCTGGCGCGCCAGCTGGCGGCCACCCTGGGCGTGCCCTTCCTGCGCTTCGACATGAGCGAGTACATGGAGAAGCACGCGGTGTCGCGCCTGATCGGCGCTCCGCCGGGCTACGTGGGCTACGACCAGGGCGGGCAGCTGGTGGAGAAGGTGCGCAACAGCCCCTACGCCGTCCTGCTGCTCGACGAGATCGAGAAGGCCCACCAGGACCTGTTCGACATCCTGCTCCAGGTGATGGACCGCGCCACCCTGACCGACAACCAGGGGCGCGAGGCGGACTTCCGCCACGTGACTCTGATCATGACGTCCAATGCCGGGACGCGGGACATGGCCGCCCAGGCCATCGGGTTCGGGGGTGGTCGCAGGGGAGACGGTAGCCAGGAGCTGAAGCGGCTCTTCAGTCCGGAGTTCCGCAACCGGCTGGACGAGGTGGTGACGTTCGCGCCGCTGCCGCCGGAGGTGATCGGCCGCGTGGTCGAGAAGTTCGTGCGCGAGGTGGAAGACCAGCTGCGCGAGCGCAAGGTGGCGATCGTCCTGTCGGACGCCGCCCGGGAGTGGCTGGCCCGCAAGGGCTACGACCCGGACTTCGGCGCCCGGCCCATGGCGCGGCTGATCCAGACCGAGCTGAAGGACCGGCTCGCCGACGAGCTGCTCTTCGGCGCGCTCCAGAAGGGCGGCAGCATCCAGGTGGATCTGGCCGACGACCAGCTCGTGTTCGCCGTCGAGGGACGCCGCTGAGAACCGCGCTCCGCCTCCTCTTGGGTATCGGGCTGGTCGTGGCGTGCGCTCCGCGCGCGGACGACGCGCGGGTGGTGATCCCCGCCGGCTCCGTCTGGCGCTACGCTGACGTCTCCTCCGAGGGCTGGCGGGAGCCCGGATTCGACGACGCCGGCTGGGCGGAGGGTCCGGCCCCGATCGGTTTCGGGCGCAGCGGCGTGCGTACCCGGCTGCCCGACGCGCTCGGTCGCGAGGACGACGATCGCTCCACCGCCCTGCGCCACGCCTTCGAGCTGGGCGATCCCTCGGCGGTGGCCCGGATTCGCCTCTCCCTGGTGCGCGACGACGGGGCGGTGGTGTTCCTGAACGGGCGCGAGATCGCGCGCAGCAACGTGCTGCATGCCCCGCTCGACCCGGAGCTCCCCGCCGCGACGGCGACCTCTCCGTCGGACGATCGGCGGGAGCTGTGGCTCGATCCGGACACCTTGCGCAGTGGGGAGAACGTGCTGTCCGTGGACCTGCGCTCCCACTGGCGCGAGCGCGGGGCGCTCTACTTCGACCTCGAGCTGGCCCTGCTGCCGGCCGACGCGCCGCTGCGCCTCCTGCGAGCGCCCTACGTGCAGCGGTTGGCGCCCACCAGCGCGGTCGTGCTCTGGGGCACGAACCGCCCCGTGGCCGGCGAGGTCCGCTACGGCTCATCTCCGGACGCGCTGACCCGCAGCGCCGCCTCGGTCCCCGGCTCTTCCCACGAGGTGGTGCTCGAGGGGCTCGAGCCCGGCGCGACCGTCCACTACGCCGTCGCGGCCGACGGCGAGCTGCTGGAGGGCGGCGGGCCCTACGCGTTCCGAGTGCCACCGCCCGCGGGCAGCCGGTCCCCCGCGCGCATCTGGGTGCTGGGCGACTCGGGCACCGCCGACTGGCGGCCCCGTGCCGTGCGCGACGGCTACCTGCGCTTCGCAGACGGCCGGCTCCCCGACGTCTGGCTGATGCTCGGAGACAACGCCTACCCGACCGGCTCCGAGCCCGAGCACCAGCGCGCCGTGTTCGAGATGTACCCCGAGCTCCTGCGGCAGACGGCGCTCTGGCCCGTGGTCGGGAACCACGACTCCAAGAGCTCCGACACCCGCCGCCAGCGTGGCCCCTTCTTCCAGGCCTTCGCGTTGCCCGCCGCCGGCGAGGCCGGCGGGGTTCCGTCCGGCAGCGAGGCCTACTACAGCTTCGACCACGCCAACGTGCACTTCGTGGCTCTCGACACCGAGGGCAGCAAGCTCAGGGTCATGGTCGACTGGCTGCGGCGCGACCTGGCGGCGGTGCGCTCGGACTGGCTCGTGGCCTACTGGCACCGGCCGATCTACTCCCGCGGCACCAGCGCCGACGACGCCGCCGACGCGCGCCGCCACCCCTTCCAGGCCGACGTGCTGCCCCTGCTCGAGGAGGCGGGCGTGGACCTGGTGCTCGCCGGCCACAGCCACGGCTACGAGCGCTCGCGGCTGCTCGGGCCGACGGGCGGCGACCCCGCCCGGGCGCGCACGGGCGCGCTCGACGCCGGCGACGGAGATCCGGAGGGCGACGGCGCCTATTCGAAGCGTGGCCGGGAGGGCGCCGTCTTCGTGGTGGCGGGCTCGTCGGGCCAGATCGGCGATGCGCCCCTGGACCACCCCGCCATGGCCGTGTCCCTGCGCGAGCTCGGCTCGCTGGTCCTCGACGTGGACGGCTGCACCCTCGACGGCCGCTTCGTCAATCTGCGTGGCTGGCTGAGGGACCGTTTCCAGATCACGAAGCCTGGGTGCTAGTTCGATGAACTCCGCTCGCCTGCGGCTCGCTGCGCACCCGGGCCCGGAGGGCCCGCGCTTGCGGCCTCAGCCTCGCGTGCCCTGACGCACCGGTCAGGGCAACAGCCCTAGACGCCGAGACGTTCTTGCCAGCGACCTCGCTGAAACGCCACGAGCATCCAGACGGCGCGCGCCAGATGGTCGAGCATCATCGCGCCCCACAGCCAGAGCACCGGCGCTTCCAGGATCGTGGCGCAGGCGAAGGCCACCGGCACCCGCAGCGCCCAGTTGCCGAGGGTGACGGCTGCGAGAGGCGTCACCGTGTCCCCGGCGCCGCGCAGGGCGCCGCCCAGGGTGAAGTGCAGACCCATGAAGGGCTGGGACAGCGCCAGCACGAGCATGAAGGGTCCGAGCTCGTCCACGACGCCCGCATCATTGGTGAAGAGCTGCGCCAGCTCCACCCGGCCTGCGGCGAAGAGCCCGCCCAGCACGATCGACACCGCCAGCGCCAGCTGCACCGCGCGCCAGCCCGCACGCCTGGCGCCGTCGGGGTCGCTGGCGCCGAGGGCCTGGCCCACCAGGGTGGAGGCGGCGGTGGAGAAGCCGATCCCCGGGATCCAGGAGAAGGAGAGCACGCGGATCCCGATGGTGTAGGCCGCGATCGCGGCCGTGCCGTAGGTCCCGATGAAGGTGAAGTAGGCCATCATGGCCCCGTTCATCACCACGCGCTCGGCCACGGCGGGCAGTGCCAGCCGCACGACCTCGCCGATCCGGGGCCCGGCGCTCCTGAGGTCGCGGCTGCCCAGCCGCACCGGCGATGCCGCGCGCGCGCGGCGCGAGACCGCCACGAAGAGCGCGAGCGCGACGGCCTGGGAGGCCACCGTCGCCAGGCCCGCGCCCACCAGCTCGAGGCGCGGCAGCCCGAAGAGGCCGAAGATCAGGAGCGCGTTCAACGCGATCTTCACCAGGCTGGCGACGAAGGCGATCCGCATCGGGGTGCGCGTGTCCTTGTCCGCGCGCAGCGCGAACTCCACCACGATCGCCACGGACAGGAGCAGGGTCGAACCCAGGGTGAGCTGGAGGTACGGGATGCCGAGCGCCACGACCTCGGGCTGCGCGTTGAGCAGGCGCAGGAGGCTGCCGGGCAGGGCCAGGGACACGGCCGTCACGACCAGGGCGAGGCCGGTGGCGACGATCACCGATGCCGCGTGGGCCTGCCGCGCCCGCGCCGGCTGGCCGGCGCCGATCGCCCGCGACATGAGCGCCACGCACGCGATGCCGACGGCGAAGAGCAGCGACTGGGTGAGCCACTGGTACTGGGTCGCATAGCCGACCGCCGCCACCGCGTCCCGGGAGAGGCGCCCCACCATGGCGATGTCGAGGAGCGACGAGAAGCTGACGAGCACCTGGGACAGGATCACCGGCCAGGCCAGGCCCCAGATCTCGCGGTCGGCGGTCCGGCGCGCGTCCGACGGGCGCACGGCCGCGCCGGCGGCCAGGGCCCCGCTCGGCAACGGGGAGGAGGTCTCGGGATCGCCGAGGGCCTCGACCTCCTCCTCCACCTCGTGGGAGGGGTCGTCGTCCGGGGGGGCGGGGGACATGGGAGGGAGGCGACGGTACCCGAGGGTCGGGTGTGGGGCTATCGCGCAGCCTCGCGCAGCGTCGCCGGAAGCTGGAACACGACGCCCTCGTCGACCACGGGGGACGCCACCACCTGGGCGTTGCCGTCCGCCAGTGTCTGGAGACGCTCCACGACCTGGCTGACCAGCACCTCGGGGGCCGACGCGCCCGCGGTGACGCCGACGCAGCCCGCGCCTTCCAGCCACTCGGCTCGGATGTCGTCGGCGCTCTCCACCCGGTGGGCGCGGGCGCCGGACTTGGCGGCGATCTCCACCAGCCGGTTGCTGTTGGAGGACGTCGGCGCACCCACGACGAGCACCACGTCGGCCTCCTCCACCAGCGCCTTCACCGCGTTCTGGCGATTCTGGGTCGCGTAGCAGATGTCGTCCTTGCGCGGCAGCCGGATCTCGGGGAAGCGCGCGCGCAGGGCGTGCATCACGTCCGCCGTGTCGTCCACCGAGAGCGTGGTCTGCGTCACGCAGGCGAGCTTCTGCGGGTCCTCGACCTCGAGTGCCGCGACGTCGTCGGGAGATTCCACCAGGTGGATCCGCCCCGGCGCGTGGCCCATGGTGCCCTCCACCTCCACGTGGCCGGCGTGGCCGATCAGCACGATCTCGTAGCCCTCGCGGGCGAAGCGCGCCGCCTCCACGTGCACCTTGGTGACGAGCGGGCAGGTGGCGTCGATGGTGCGCAGCTCGCGGCGCTCGGCCGCCTCGCGCACCGCCGGCGAGACGCCGTGGGCGCTGAAGATCAGGAGCGCACCCGGGCGCACGTCGGCCGGGTCCTCGATGAAGACGGCTCCCTTCTCGCGCAGGCGGTCGACCACATGGCGGTTGTGGACGATCTCGTGGCGCACGTAGACGGGAGGACCGAAGCGCTCGAGCGCGAGCTCCACGATCTCGATGGCGCGATCCACGCCCGCGCAGAAGCCGCGGGGACTGGCCAGCACGATCCGCATGCCGTGCAAGGTAGCACTCGCCCCGCGGGCGGGTGCGCGCCCCGGGAGGTAGAATCCGGTGCCGGAGGAGCACGATGGCCGACATCGCGGAATTTCGCGCCGACACGCGCGCCTGGCTCGAGCAGAACTGTCCGCCCGGACTGGTGGGGCGCGGCTCGAATCCACTGGAGGGCGTCTGGGGCGGGCGCAAGTGGACCTTCTCGGACCCCGACCGCAAGCGCTGGCTCGAGCGCATGGCCGAGCGGGGCTGGACGGCGCCCAGCTGGCCGCGGGAGTACGGCGGCGGCGGCCTCTCGCCCGCCGAGGCCAAGGTGCTGGCCCAGGAGATGCGGTCGCTGCGGATCCCGCCGGCGCTGATCGGCTTCGGCCTGACCATGATCGGCCCGACCCTGCTCCAGTTCGGCGACGAGGAGCAGAAGCGCGAGCACCTGCCGCGCATCGGTCGCGGCGAGATCCGCTGGTGCCAGGGCTACTCGGAGCCCGGCGCGGGCTCGGACCTGGCTTCGCTCCAGACCCGCGCGCTGCGCGAAGGCGACGAGTTCGTAGTGACGGGCCAGAAGATCTGGACCTCCTACGCCGACCAGTGCGACTGGATCTTCGCGCTGGTGCGCACCAAGGCCGACGGCAAGAAGCAGGAGGGCATCACCTTCCTGCTGATCGACATGGATTCCCCGGGCGTCTCGGTCTCGCCCATCCTCCTGATCAGCGGGTCGTCGCCCTTCTGCGAGACCCACTTCGACGGGGTGCGCGTTCCCGTCCGCAACGTACTCGGCACGATCGACGGCGGCTGGACCGTGGCCAAGGCGCTCCTGGGCCACGAGCGCAGCATGATCGCCGACGCCTTCGGCTCCGCGGGCGGTGCATCGTCGCGACGCGGCCTGCCGGACGTGGCGCGGGACCATCTGGGCGAGGACCAGGGGCGCATCGCCGACCCCCGCGTCCGCGACCGCGTCGTCCAGGCCGAGATGGACGCGCGGGCGTTCATGCTGACCGTGCAGCGCACGCGCGACGCCGCCAAGGCGGGTCACCAGCCCGGCCCCGAGAGCTCGATCTTCAAGGTCTACGGCACGGAGCTCAACATGCGCCGGCACGAGCTGCTGGTGGAGATCCTGGGACCCCAGGGCCTTGGCTGGGAAGGGGAGGGCTTCGACGACTTCGAGCGCGAGCTGACCCGCGACTGGCTGCGCTCCCGCGGCAACTCGATCGAGGGCGGCACCTCCGAGATCCAGCGCAACATCATCGCCAAGCACGTGCTCGGTCTGCCGGACTAGGAGAACTGCATGCAGCTGGTCCTCAGCGAAGATCAGGAGCTTCTGGCCAAGACCGCGGCCGACTTCGCGGCCGAGCACGCGCCGGTGTCGCGGGTGCGCGCGCTGCGCGATGCCCGGGACCCGATCGGCTACTCGCGCGACCTCTGGCGCCAGATGGCCGAGCTCGGCTGGGTGGGGATCCCGTTCGCCGAGCAGCACGGCGGCGCCGACATGGGGCTGGCGGAGCTGGTCTGCGTGCTCGAAGCCCTGGGCCGGGGACTGGCGCCCGAGCCGTTCCTCGGCTGCGTGCTGCTGGCGGGCCGGGCGATCCAGCGCGCCGGAAGCGAGGCGCAACAGGCCGCCTGGCTGCCGCGGATCGCATCCGGCGACGTGGTGGCGGCCCTCGCCTACCAGGAGGCCGGGTCGCGCTACGACCCGACGCGGATCGAGGCGACGGCGGCGCCCCGCGGGTCGGGCTGGCGGCTTTCGGGCCAGAAGATCCAGGTCCTGGACGCCGTCGGCGCCGACCTGCTGGTGGTGGCGGCGCGCTGCGGCGGCGGCATCGGTCTCTTCCTCGTGGCGTCCGACGCGACGGGCGTGCAGGTGGTCCCGCAGACCCGCATCGACCACCGCAACGCGGCCCTGGTGAAGCTCGACGACGTAGACGTGTCCCAGGACGCTGCGCTCGGCTCTCCGGACGCCGGCGGCGCGCTGCTCGAGGAGGTGGTGGACTACGCCAGCGTCGGGCTCACGGGCGAGATGCTGGGCTCCATGGCCCGGGCCTTCGAGCTGACCCTCGAGCACCTGAAGAGCCGCGAGCAGTTCGACGCCCCCATCGGGAGCTTCCAGGCGCTGAAGCACCGCGCGGCCAACGTCTACATCGAGATCGAGCTCTGCCGCTCGGCGGTGATGGCGGCGGCGCGCGCCGTCGACGCCGGCGACGCCGAGGCTGCCGAGCTCGTGTCCCTGGCCAAGGCCCGCTGCTCGGACGCCGCCCTGCTGACCGCCAACGAGGCGGTGCAGATGTTCGGCGGAGTCGGCATGACCGACGAGTACGACATCGGCTTCTACCTGAAGCGCGCGAGGGTCGCCCAGCAGACGTTCGGCGATGCGGGCTGGCACCGGGAGCGCTGGGCGCGGCTGCGGGGCTATTGATGGACCGGAGCCAGCGGCTGCTCGCGGCCTGCCGCGGCGAGCCGGTCGACCGCCCGCCGGTCTGGCTGATGCGCCAGGCCGGACGCTACCTGCCCGAGTACCGCGCCGTGCGGGAGCAGGTCTCCTTCCTGGAGCTGTGCCGCGACGTGGACCGCGCCGTCGAGGTGTCGCTCCAGCCGCTCGAGCTCGTCGGAACCGAGGCGGTGATCCTCTTCTCCGACATCTTCGTCCCCGTGCTCGGCATGGGGGTCGAGGTGGACTTCCGGCCCGGGCCCACCCTGGCCGAGCCCGTGCGCACGCGCGCGCAGGTGGAGCGCCTGCGGGTGCCGGACCCGCGCGATGCCGTGCCCTACGTCTTCGAGATCCTGCACCGGCTGCGGGATGAGCTGGCGGCCGCGCGCGTGCCGCTGATCGGCTTCGCCGGCGCTCCCTTCACCCTGGCCGCCTACCTGGTCGAGGGTTCCGGCTCGCGCCACTTCGGGGCGCTGAAGCGCATGCTGCACCGCGAGCCCGAGGTCCTGCGGGCGCTGCTCGACCGCCTGACCGCGCTCACGGTCGCCTACCTGAACGCGCAGATCGAGGCGGGCGCCCAGGTGGTGCAGCTCTTCGATACCTGGGCGGGGCTCCTCGGGCCCGAGGAGTACCGCACGTGGGTGCTGCCCGTGCACCGGGAGATCGCGTCCAAGCTCGACCGCGACGCCGCGCCCCTGATCCTGTACGTCAACGACGGCGCCCACGTGGTGGACGAGATGCTCGAGGCGGGAGCGGACGTCATCTCCCTCGACTGGCGGGTCGACCTGGCGGACGCCGCGCGACGCGCGGGCGGGCGTGCCAGCGTGCAGGGGAATCTCGATCCGTGCGCCCTCGCCGCGCCGCCCGAACGCATCGCCGAGCTGGTGCGCGGGCTGGCGGAGGCCGGTGCGGCCGCGCGCGGCCACATCCTGAACCTGGGCCACGGCATCCTCCCCGACACGCCCGTCGAAGGGGTGCGCGCCTTCGTCCGGGCCGCCCAGGCGCTCTGACGGTGGCGGGGACCGACGTGGAGGCGCTGGTGGTGGGCGCGGGTGCGGCGGGCCTGGCCGCCGCGCAGACGTTCCGCGAGCGCGGGCGCGACGTCCTGGTAGTCGACGCCGGCGAGCGACCCGGCGGCGTGATGCAGAGCGAGCGCACCGCTGGCTACCTGGTGGAGCACGGGCCCAACACGCTGGCGGTGAAGCCCGCGGCCCGCGCGTTGCTCGAGCGCGCCGGCGTACACGATGCGCTCGTCGCCGCGACGCCGGCCAATCGGCTCCGCTTCCTGCTCCACGCCGGCCGCCTGGAGCCGCTTCCCACCGGGCTTGCCGCCGCGGCGCGCACGCCGCTGCTGTCGCTCCGCGGGAAGCTCCGGCTGCTGGCCGAGCCCTTCGTGCGCCGGGGCGACGCCGCCGGCGAGTCCGTGGCCGAGTTCACGGGGCGGCGCCTGGGTGCGGAGGTGGCGGAGCGCCTGGTGGGTCCCTTCCTGACCGGCGTGTACGCCGGCGATGAGCGCCAGCTCGGCGCCGAGGCGGTCTTCCCGTCGCTCGTCGGGTTCGAGCGCAGCCACGGCTCCATCGCGCGCGGCGCGCTCGCGTCCGCCCGCGACCGCGCCGCGCCGCGCGGTCTGCCGGGGATCCACTCCACCCGGGACGGGCTCGGCGGCCTGGCTGCGGGCCTGGCGGCGGGGCTGGGCGAGCGGCTGCGGCCCGGGACCCGCGCCGTCGGGCTCGCGCGCGACGACGACGTCTGGCGTGTGGCGCTCGCGGGACCGGACGGCGAGCGCGAGCTGCGGGTCGGTCGCTTGGTGCTGGCGGTGCCGGCGCCCCAAGCCGCCGCGCTCCTGAAGGGCGTGGACGCGGAAGTCGCGGAGGCATTGGGAGGCGTGGCGTACGCGCCGCTGGTAGTGGTGCACCTGGGCGTCGACCCGGCCCGCGTGCGCACCTCGCTCGAGGGCTTCGGCTTCCTGGTCCCGCGCGCCGCGGGGATCTGCCTGCTCGGCTGCCTCTTCATGAGCCAGCTCTTTCCGGACCGGGCTCCGCAAGGCCGTGCTCTCCTCACCTGCATGCTCGGCGGCGCGCGTCGGCCCGAGCTGGTGGACGTGCCCGACGCGGAGCTGGTCGCCGGCCTGATCGACGAGCTCGACGCCATCCTCGGGCTGGCCACCCTGCCCGAGACCCTGGCGGTGGTGCGCTGGTCCCGGGCCGTGCCGCAGCCGGATCGCCACCACGTTGCGCGCATCGGGGAGGCCCGGGCCCGCGTCGCGCGGCTGCCCGGCCTGGCGCTGGCGGGCGGCTACGTCGAGGGCGTCGCGGTCGCGGACGCCATGGCGTCCGGGCTGCGCGCTGCCGACGCCCTGGGCTAGCGCCGGGCGCGAAGCCCCCCGGGGGCGGATCCGGGGCTACTGGACGTAGCCGAGCGACTTCAGCATCTCGAGCTCGTCGCTCCCCGGGGCCGGCGCGGCCTTGGCCTCTTCGATCAGGGCCACCAGGGTCGGCTCGTCGGGAAAGCGCTGGAGGCCGAGGTCCAGGACCTGGATCGCGGCCACGGCCTGCTCGGCGGCGCGCAGCTGGCCGGCCGTGGCGGTGTACTGCGAGGCCGGGATCTGCTCGGGACGCGCGGCGGCCAAGAGCTGGAGCTGCGCCAGCGTCTCGTCCCCGCGCCCGGCGCGCGCCAGCGCCTCGAGCTTCACCAGCTCGAGGCCCCAGACCGTCACGTCGTCGGCAGTCCCGCCGAGGCCCGCGTCCGCGGCCGCGACGGCGTCCGCGTAGCGCGACTCGGCCAGCGCCTGGCGCGCCTCGTCCAGTGACTCGCGCGGGCTCGCCGAGCAGGCGGCGAGCGCCAGGCAGATCACGAACACGCAGAAGGGTCTCATAAGGGCTCCAGCGGACGCAGCTTGCAGGCGACCCGGGGAAATGAAGCGGATCCCCGCGCCCTCGCGCCATAACCTGTCCGTTCCTGAGGGGTACCCTATTGTTACGGGTCGCTCGAATCCGGGCCAGCCTCGAACCCCCCGCGGGAGGGAAGCCGCAGACGATGTCTCCGAGGAAAAGCGCCTCGCGACGCGCACGGGCGCGATCGGCCGCGCTGGCTCTGGTCCCGGCCCTCCTCGCCGCGGGCGAGGCCCACGCCTACATCGGGCCCGGTGCCGGCTTCGCCTTCGTGGGCTCGCTGCTGGTCCTGATCGCCACCTTCGCGATCGCCTTCGCGATCATCCTCACCTGGCCGATCCGGCTGCTCTACCGCGCGATCACCGTGGGCAATCCCTACAAGCGCGCCCGCGCGAAGCGGGTGGTGATCCTCGGCCTCGACGGGCTGGATCCGGGCCTCGTCAGCAAGTTCATGCTCGAGGGCCGGATGCCGAACTTCCAGAAGCTCGCCGAACGCGGCGTCTTCCGGCCGCTCGACACCAGCGTGCCCTCGATGTCGCCCGTGGCCTGGTCGACTTTCGCGACCGGTGTCGACGCGAGCCAGCACTGCATCTACGACTTCCTGACCCGCGACCCCTGCACCTACGCGCCGATGCTGAGCTCGACCGACATCGTCGCCGCCAAGCGGGTGCTCAACATCGGCCGCTATCTGATCCCGCTCGGCAAGGCGCGCATGAAGCTGCTGCAGAAGAGCCAGCACTTCTGGAAGCTGCTCGGCGAGAAGAACATCTTCTCGATCATCCAGCGGGTGCCGATCACGTTCCCGCCCGTGCCCTTCAAGAACGGGCTGCTGCTCTCGGGCATGTGCGTCCCGGACCTGCGCGGAAGCCAGGGCACCTTCTCGTTCTTCAGCACCGAGACGACGGACGGGCAGGCGAAGTTCGTCGGGGGCGAGCAGACGGTGCTGCGCCGCCGGGGAGACGTCATCCGCTCGCGCATCGTGGGCCCCGACCACACCATGCTCAAGTCGGGTGGACGCATGACCTTGCCCTTCAGCCTGCGCCCCGCGCAGGACGGGAAATCGGCGGAGCTCGAGATCGAGGGGCTGGAGCCGGTGACGCTCGTCGTGGGCGAGTACTCGGACTGGGTCGAGCTCGCGTTCAGCGCGGGCCTCGGCATCAAGGTGCGGGGGATCGCGAGGTTCTACCTCGTGTCCACCCAGCCCGAGGTGAACCTCTACATGACGCCGATCCACATCGATCCGGAGAACCCGGCGATGCCGATCGCGCATCCCGAGGTCTACGCGATCTACCTGGCCAAGAAGCAGGGCAAGTTTGCGACCCTGGGCCTGGCCGAGGACACCTGGGCGCTGAACAACCGCGTGATCGACGAGAAGGTCTTCTTCGACCAGGCGATGTTCATCTACGAAGAGCGCGAGCGCATGTTCCTCGACGCCGTCGCCCAGTCGAAGAAAGGCCTGATCACGACCGTCTTCGACACCACCGACCGCGTGCAGCACATGTTCTACCGCTACCTGGACCCGACCCACCCGGCCAACGCCGGCAAGGACACCGAGGTCTGGAAGGACGCGATCGCACAGGTCTACGAGAAGTGCGATCAGCTGCTGGGCAAGGTCTGGCACCTGGTGGACGACCCCGACACCACCTTCATGGTGATCAGCGACCACGGCTTCACGAACTTCCGGCGCTGCGTCAACGTGAACAGCTGGCTGCGCGACAACGGCTACCTGTTCCTGAAGGACGAGAACGCCCGCATCAGCGGCGACTTCCTGGACGGCGTCGACTGGAGCCGCACCCGGGCGTTCGCGCTCGGGCTGACGGGCGTCTTCATCAACCGCAAGGGCCGCGAGCGGTCGGGCATCGTCGAGGAGGGGAGCGAGTACCGGAAGCTCGTCCAGGAGATCGCCGACAAGCTCGGCCGGCTCGTGGACCCGCAGACGGGGGAGTCGTGCGTGCGCCGCGTCGCCGTCTCCCAGCAGTTCTTCCGCGGCCCCTATCGTTTCGACGCGCCGGACCTCCTGGTGGGCTGGGAGGGCGGCTATCGGTTCAGCTGGGAGTGCGCGACCGGGCAGGTGACGGAGACGGTCTTCAGCGACAACGATCGCAGCTGGTCGGGGGACCACTGCGTGGACCCGTCGATCGTCCCCGGGGTCTTCCTCTGCAACCGCACGATCTCCGCGGAGAATCCCCGCCTGATCGACATCCCGGCCAGCGTGCTGAGGCTCTTCGGACAGGAGATTCCCCGCTACATGCAGGGCGAGATGATCTTCCCCGAAGAGAGCCAGGAAGGCTCGGTGCGGGGCATGCTCGACCCGGCGAGTCTCGAGCAGAGCGGCGCGGCCCCGGGCGCGCTGGTCCTCGCCGGCTCCGAGCCCGAACGAAAGGCAAGCAGCCAGTCATGAGTACCCTGCGTTGGCCCCGGACCCTGTTCCTGCTGCCGGTCCTCCTCTTCTGCTCCCCAGCCCAGGCGGCCCCCGAACGCGCCGGCGTCTTCGTCGTGGGCGTCGATGGCATGGATCCCGTGATCCTCGAGCGGCTGCTCGCGGAAGGCGCGATGCCGAACTTCGCGGCGCTGCGCGCCGAGGGCAGCCTCCAGACCCTGGGCACGTCGGTCCCGCCCCAGAGCCCCGTCGCGTGGTCGAACTTCGTGACGGGCATGAATCCCGGTGGACACGGGATCTTCGATTTCATCCACCGTGATCCCGCGACCTACAAGCCCATCTCCTCGGCGACGCCGCCCGTCGACGACCCGGGCTCGGCGGTCCGCTTCTTCGGCTACGTGATTCCCATCTCGACCCCGGAGGTGGTGAACAACCGCGGCGGCGTGCCGTGGTGGGACGTCCTCGAGGATCGCGGCGTGGACGTCGAGGTCTACCGCGTTCCGGGCAACTTCCCGACGCCCCCCTCCGACGCCCGGGTGCTGGGCGGCATGGGGACCGTGGACGTCCGCGGCGGCTTCGGCACCTACACCTTCTACAGCGACCGCCCCGTCGAGGACGAGGATCCCAAGGGCGACATCGAGCTGGTGCGGGTGCAGGACCTCGACCTGGACGGCACGCCGGAGACGGTCCGCGGCGTCCTGCGCGGTCCGCCCGACCAGTTCCGCCTCGAGCCCGGCCAGCTGCCGTCGAAGGCCGACTACCTGACCCTCGGCGTGACCTTCCACCTGGGCGCCGACCGCAAGGCCATGGTGGTCGAGGTCGGCGGGCAGCGCGCGCTTCTCCGCGAGGGCGAGTGGTCGGAGTGGCTGGAGGTCGAGTTCGAGGCGCTGCCCCTGGGCCTCTCGTCCATCGCGGGCACGCTGCGCTTCTACGCGAAGGAGCTCTCGCCGGGGTTCCAGGTCTACGCATCGCCGGTGAACATCTCGCCCGCCGGCCCGGCGGTGCCCCTCACGAGCCCCGACGAGTTCGCGATCGAGCTCTTCGATGCGGTCGGCCCGTACTACACCCAGGGGATGCCGGAGGAGACGGATGCGCTCTCCGACGGCGTCTTCGACGACGACGACTACCTGAAGCAGGTGGCGCTGGTCCAGGAGGACAACCAGAAGCTGGTGCGCCTGGCGCTCGATCGCTTCGAGCCGGGCGACGCCACCTTCGTCTACCTGTCGGACATCGACCTCCAGTGCCACATGCTCTGGCGCCACGCCGACCCGAAGCACCCCGGTGCACCGCCCCATCCCGCCCAGGACCCCGCCGTCGCAGGCCGTCACGCCCACGACGTCGAGCGCTTCTACCGCGACGTGGACCGCCAGCTGGGCGAGGTCCGCAAGCGGCTTCCGCCCGACACGCTGCTGATCGTGATGAGCGACCACGGCTTCCAGACCTACACCCGCCAGCTCCACCTGAACGCCTGGCTGCGCGACGCGGGCTACCTGGTGCTGACCGACGGCGCGCGCACGGGCCAGATCGTGGCGGGCGACGTCGACTGGTCGCGCACCCGGGCGTACGGCCTCGGCTTCAACGGCCTCTACCTGAATCTGGCCGGTCGCGAAGGGCAAGGCAGCGTCGCGCCGGAAGAGGCCGACGCGCTCGCCGCGGAGATCTCCGGGAGACTCGAAGCGCTGCGCGACCCGAAGAACGGCAAGCAGGTGGTGTTGCGCGTCGACCGCGGTGCGGACGTCTACAGCGAGGAGCGCCGCGACGAGGGGCCGGATCTGGTGGTGGGCTACGACGCCGGCTACGGCGCCTCGGACGACTCGACCCTCGGCGAGATCACCGAAGAGGTCTTTGCCGACAACCTGTCGCGCTGGTCCGGCAACCACCTGATGTCGCCGGACGTCGTACCCGGCATCCTGCTCGTGAACCGCACCCTCAGCGGGAGTGGCTACGACCTCACGGACCTGACCGTCACCCTGCTGGCCCACTACGGAGTCGAGCCGCTGCCCGGCATGGTCGGGCAGCCGATCCAGTAGGCCCGAGCCGCCGACAAGGAGAACGTTCGATGCTCAGAGGAAACAGCATCAAGGTCAAGATCGATCGCGACCTCCACGATCGCCTGCGCAAGGTGGCCGACGTGGCGGGCTACGCGACCGCCGAGGAGTTCATCACCCACGTCCTCGAGAAGGAGATGCTGCACTTCGAGGACGCGGGCTCGGACGACGACATCCGGGACCGCCTCAAGGGACTCGGCTACATCTCCTAGCCCCGAAGCTTTCGTTTCGTGCAGACTTTCAACAGCGTCTCCTCCGCGGCCTTCGATGTCGTGCTCGCGCCCTTCGGGCACGGGCCGGCGGCGTTCGACCTGGTGCTCTGGCCGGCCCTGATGGGCCTGCTGGCGATCCTGGTCTACAAGGCCGTCTCGAACCAGAAGGCGCTCGCCCGCGTGAAGAGCCAGATCAGCATGCGGCTGCTGGAGATCCGGCTCTTCAGCCACGATATCCTGCAGGTGCTGAAGTCCACCGGCGCCATCCTGGGAAAGAACGTCGTCTACCTGGGGAACCACATGATCCCCATGGTCGTGATGATCGGGCCCTTCGTGGTGATCCTGGCGCAGCTGGTCGCGAACTACGCCTACGACCCGTCGCCCAAGGGGTCCGTCGAGCTGCTGCACGTGACCCTCGACCCGGACGCCGGCGTCTCGACCCGGGACGTGGCGCTGACGCTGCCCGACGGAATCGTGCTCGACGCGCCGCCGGTGCAGACCGCCGACCACCAGGTCTTCTGGCGGCTGCGCGCCGAAGAGGCCGGCGATCACGTGCTGGCCCTGACGGTGGGCGACGAGACCTTCCCCAAGGGCTGGGCGGTCGGCGGAGAGCCGCGCAAGGTGCCACTCAAGCGGCTGCGCGGGTTCGAGGCCATCCTCTACCCCGGAGAGACCGCGCTGCCCGCCGGCGGCCCGGTGCTGTCGATGGAGCTCGGCGTCCATCCGCGCGCCCTGGGGCCGCTCCCCGACGGAGAGGGGGGAGTCGTGCTGTGGGCGCTCGTGCTCTCGCTCGCCGCCGGGTTCGCCGTCAAGGGCCTCTTCGGCGTGACCATCTAGGAGCCCAGCCGTGCTCGAATCCCTCCGCCGCAGGCTGTTCGGGAGTCGCCAGGGCGAGCCCATCGTCATCGTGAGCGGGCTGCCGCGCTCGGGTACCTCGATGATGATGAAGATGCTCGAGGCGGGAGGCGTCCCGATCCTGAGCGACGGCGTGCGCAGCGCGGACGTGGACAACCCGAAGGGCTACTTCGAGCTCGAGCGCATCAAGGACCTGGAGAAGGAGACGGACAAGTCCTACCTGCGGGAAGGCCGCGGCAAGGCGGTGAAGGCCATCTCCTTCCTGATCAAGGATCTTCCGGACGACAACGACTACCGCGTGATCTTCATGCGCCGCGACCTGGACGAGGTGCTGGCCAGCCAGGACAAGATGATCGCGCGCCTCGACCAGGGCGACACGAGCGCCGAGCAGGAGGCGATGAAGGAGGCGTACCGGAACGACATCGTGCGCACCCGCCTGCTGTGCAAGAAGCGGGCGAACTTCGAGCTGATCGAGGTCCACTACCGCGTGGCGATCGAGGACCCGGCCGCCACCGCCCGCGCCGTGAACGCGTTCCTGGGTGGCGGCTTCGACGAGGCGGCCATGCGCGAGGCGGTCGACGCCTCGCTCTACCGCAACCGGAGCCGCGCCGGCGGCGCCTAGCCGGCCCCCGGCGTCCCGCGCACCCGGTCCGCCAGGCTGCGCACCCAGGTCGGGTGGGCGTTCACGCAGGGGACGAGCTCCAGGGCCTCGCCGCCCACGTCGCGCCACTGATCGCGGGCGCGCACGCCGATCTCCTCCAGGGTCTCCAGGCAGTCGGCCACGAAGGACGGACAGAGCACGGCCAGGCGCCGCACGCCGCGAGCGGCCAGCTCCGGCAGGAGCTTGTCCGTGTGGGGCTCGATCCAGCGGTCTCCGGCCAGGCGCGACTGGAACGCGGTGGCGTGACGCTCCGGCTCGAGGTCGAGCGCCGCCGCCAGCGCGCGGCTGGTGGCGAAGCACTGGGCGCGATAGCACCAGCGGTTCGCGTGGGCGACCGCGTCGCAGCAGCCGGCCGAAGCCAGGCAGTGGCCGGCGCGCGTCTCGCTGGCCCGCACCTGCCGTTCCGGCAGCCCGTGGTAGCTCAGCAGCACGAAGTCCGGATCGAAGGCCGCGAGCTGCGGCCGCGCCACCTCCGCGGTGGCCGCCACGAAGCCGGGGTCGTCGAAGAAGTCCGTGCACACCACGTCGAGCGCGGGGACGTTGTTCATGGCTCCCGCCAGCTCGTAGGCGCGGGCCAGGGCCGAGCCGCTGCTGGCCGAGGCGTACTGGGGGAAGAGCGGCAGCACGCGGATGCGCGCCACGTCCTCCGCGGCGAGCGTCGCCAGGGCGTCCGGGAGCGACGGTCCCCCGTAGCGCATCGCCAGGGCGACCCGGAAGCCGTCGCCCAGCTCCTTGGCCAGGGCGTCCGCCAGGGCGCGGCCGTTCACGACCAGTGGCGAGCCGTCCGGGGTCCAGATGCTGCGGTACTGGGCCGCGGAGCGTCGGGGCCGGAAGGGCAGGATGACCCCGTAGAGCAGGAGTCCCCGGAGCGGCTGCGGCAGGTCCAGCACCCGCGGGTCCGACAGGAACTCGCGCAGGTACCGGCGCACCGGGCCCGTCTCGGGGGCGTCGGGGGAGCCCAGGTTGATCAGCAGGACGCCGGTGGGTCGCTCGTCGCGCAGCACGGGGGCAAGTATGGCTCACGAACCGGCAAGTGGGCGAATGCCTGGAGGTCTTTCACCACTTCCCATTTCCGTCGGCTCCTTACATGCTGATCCCATCGGCGGCCAGCCCCGTGTCCGCCGACCCGCGAGGAATCCATGACAGCCCCCCCAACGAGGTCGGATCTCGACCTGGAGATCGGACGTCTTCGCGCCCGGGTCGCTGCCCTGGAGCGCGAGCGCCTCGCCCGTCTGGAGGCCGAGAGCGCCCTGCGCGAGAGCGAGGCCCGCTACCGGGAGCTGATCGATCAGTGCCCGGAGCCGGTCGTGGTGCACCGGGACGGCGTCCTGCTGTTCGCGAATCACGCCGCGGTGCGCCTGGCGGGCGGCGGCTTCGAGCCCCGCGATCTGGTGGGCCGCCACGTCCTCGACTTCGTGCATCCGGAGCAGCGCGCGCTGTCCCAGGACCAGCTGGCGCGGGTGAGCGCCGGCGAGACGCCTCTCGAGCTGGTGGAGAACCGGGTCACGGCGCCCGACGGCCGCGAGCTCGAGGTCGAGTCCGTGGAGCGGGTGATCCAGTGGGAGGGGAAGCCGGCGGTCCAGGTGGTGGTGCGCGACGTCTCCGCCGCCAAGCGGGCCGAGCGCGCGCTGAGGGCGATGCAGCGGTCGCTGGAAGAGCGCGTGGCGCGCCGCACCGAAGACCTCTCGCGCGCCCTGGCGGAGCTCCGCGCCAGCGAGGAGCGACACCGCGCGCTGGTCGAGGCCACGCCGGATCTGCTGGGACGGATCGCCGCCGACGGGACCATCCTGGACCTGCACACGGGTCCGCTCTACGCGTCGCTTCTGCGCCGCGACGTGGTGGGTCGCACGCTCGCGGACGTGCTGCCCCCGGAAATGGCGGAGGCAGGACCGCGGCTGGTCGCGCGCATCTGCCGCAGTGGTCGCTCGCAGAGCGTCGAAGTGGAGATCCCGACGCCGGAGGGTCCGCGCCAGGTGGAGGTGCGCTTCGTCCCGAGCGGGAAGGCCGAGGTGCTGGCGCTCCTGCGCGACATCAGCGAGCGCAAGCAGGCCGAGGACTCGCTCCGGCGCAGCGAGGCGCGCCAGCGCGCCCTGCTCGAGGGCTCCCCCGACAGCCTGATCCGGATCGCTCGGGATGGGACGCTGCTCGACGTGCACGCCGGGGCGGACCTGCGCGTCCGCTTCGCGCCCCCCTGGTTCGTGGGCCGCCCGCTGGCCGAGTTCCTGTCCCCGGAGCGGCTCGCATGGGCGCTCGGCCTGCTGGATCGGACCTGCGCCAGCGGCCGGCTGGAGCTGGTCGAGTACACCCACCAGCGCGCGACAGGCGAGGTGGACACCTACGAGACCCGGTTGGTGCCGACGGGCGACGACGAGATCCTGGCCATCGTTCGCGACGTCAGCGAGCGCCGCGCCGCCGAAGACGCGCGGCGCGACAGCGAGGAGCGCTTCCGCCTGATCTTCGAGGAAGGCCCCCTCGGCATGGCCCTGGTGGGTGCGGACCTGCGCCTGCTGAAGGTGAACCGCACGCTGGCCCGGATGCTGGGCAGCGGCGCCGACGATCTGTGCTCGCGGAAGTTCCTCGATCTCACACACCCGGACGACGTGGCGCGCGACAAGCAGCTGCTGCGCCAGCTCGACCGCGACGAGATCCAGAGCTTCACCCTCGAGAAGCGCGTCCTGGGAGCGGAAGGCGAGGCCCTTCCCGTGCGGGTGACCGGGACCCTGATCCGCGACGACAACGGCGCGCCCCGCTACGGCATCGCGATGTTCGAGGACATCCGCGAGGAGCGCCGCGCCGAGGCGGACCTGGCGCGAGCGCAGGAGCGGCTGCAGAGCGCGGAGCGCCTGGCCTCCATCGGCACCCTGGCGGCGGGCATCGCCCACGAGATCAACAACCCGATCGGCTCGATCCTGCTGGCGTCCCGCTACCTGCAGGATTCCATGGGTGAGCGCGACGCCGACGAGGACGAGCGCCGGGGGATCGAGGACGTGGTGACGCACGCTCACCGCTGCGCCCGCATCGTGAAGAGTGTGCTCCAGTTCGCCGGACAGGAGGCGCCACCCCCGGAGCCCTGCGATCTCGAGGCCTGCGTGGAGGGCGTCCGCGACCTCGCCCGCCACATGGCGGAGCCGGCGGGCGCCGAGGTGCGGTTCCGCGCCGCCCCCGAGCCGCTGCCGGTCCGGGTCAGCCGAACGGGCGTCGAGCAGGTTCTGCTCAACCTGATCCGCAACGCCGTCGAGGCGGGCGAGGCGGGTGGCGTGGTCGAGGTCTGGACCGAGGCCGGTCCCGGCGTCGCGCGCGTCTCGGTGCGCGACCGCGGCCGGGGTATGAGCGTCGAGGAGAAGACCTTCCTGTTCGATCCGTTCTACAGCACGCGGCGCGCGGAAGGCGGGACGGGTCTGGGTCTCAGCATCTCACACGGAATCGTGACGGATCACGGAGGGGCGATCCGGGTCGAGAGCCAGCCGGGAAGCGGCACGACGCTGACCGTCGAGCTGCCGCTCTGCCCGGGCCGCTCGGCCGAGGAGAGTTCATGAGCAAGGTGCTGGTCGTCGACGACGAGCAGAGCTACCGCGAGTACCTGGGGCGCTTCCTGGCCCGGGATGGGCACGAGGTGCGGGTGGCGGAGTCCGGACGCGAGGGCCTGGAGATCGGGGTGCGCTTCCGGCCGGACGTGTTGGTGGTGGACTGGATGCTGAAGAACCACGTGCACGGTCTGCACGTCGCCCAGGCCCTGTCTGCCATCCGGCCGGACATGGCCTCGATCCTGATCACCGGATTCCCCTCGGGCGACCTCAAGGCGGCCGCCGAGCGGGCGCGGATCTTCCGCTTCGTCGAGAAGCCCTTCGACGTGGAGGAGATCCGCGAGGCGGTGGCGGTGGCGGCGTTGGGGCGTAGCGGCGCCAGCGCGGCGGGCGCGTCCCTGGCGCTGGTCGAGACGGACGCGGACGGGCGCATCCGCTACGCGAACCCGGCGGCGCGCGTGCTGCTCGGGGAGACGCAGGCGGGCCCCGACGCGGAGCGCTTCGCCGACGCCTTCGCCGAGGGCCGGCTCCCGGATCCGCAGGCGGCCGTCCGCGGCTGGGCGACGGTGGCTGTCGCGAGCCGGCGTCGCTCGATCTGGGAGGTCCGCACCCACCCCGAGGATGGGGCGGGCACGCGCCTCTGGATCCTGCGCCGCCGCGGCGAACGCACGCACGTGCCGCTGGTGGAGATGGTTCTCGGCGTCGAGGAGCCGCTCGACCTGCGCTGGCCGTGGGACGGGCGCGTGCTGGTGGTGGACGACGACGAGCTCTTCCGCCACGTGGCCCGGGCCATCCTGGAGAGCGCCGGCGCCGGCTGCTACGCCGCTGGGGACGACGTCGAGGCCCTGCGCCTGCTCGAGCACGACGAGGGCATCCGCAGCGTGATCCTGGACTTCGAGATCCCGGGCGTGGAGATCGGGTCCCTGGTGGAGCGCATCCGTCGGCTGCGACCGGAGATCGCGATCCTCGGCAACAGCGCCTTCGAGCGCAGCGAGGAGTTCGCGAAGCTCGGGGTGGACCGCTTCGTGCGCAAGCCGTGGCGGGCAGCCGACCTGGTGAAGCTGCTTCAGGCGCGGTGAATCCCGCCGAGCCAGAACGACGCCGCCAGGTACCCCGCCGGAAGCGCC
The DNA here is from genome assembly GCA_947259215.1 of uncultured delta proteobacterium. GTDB lineage: Bacteria > Myxococcota_A > UBA9160 > UBA9160 > JAFDET01 > CAMYLJ01. The sequence continues at coordinate 29,642 of CAMYLJ010000018.1, read as the reverse complement.
AGGGTGATCTCCGGCAGGCGCCAACGCGCGGCCGGCTCGGGCCAGGCGCAGGCCACCGCCAGTGCGATGATCCAGATCACCGAGGCGGCCGCCATCCCGCGCCGGCCGACACCCATGTGGCTCGGATACAGGTACTTCAGGGGCACGAAGGCCAGGACCGAGAACAGGCACACGATCGCGGTTCCCAGCGCGGGACCGATTCCGAGCAGCCACAGGTAGATCGCCACCACGTTCCAGTACGACGGGAACCCGAGGAAGAAATCGTCCTCGGTCTTGGCCTCGACCTGGGAGAACTGGTAGGCGCTGGCCAGGATCGGAGCCGCGATCCAGCCGGGTGCCAGGAGATTCCCCGCCGCCAGCATGAAGACCGCGGGCACGATCCCGTAGTTCAGGAAGTCGACCACGTCGTCCAGGCGGCGGCCGTCGATGCGGGGCACCGCTTCCTTGACCCGCACCGCGCGCGCCAAGGATCCGTCCACGGAGTCGATGGCCAGGGCCACGAGCATCCAGAGCGCGGCGGCGCTGAACGCGCCCGCCGCCGTGGCGGCCAGGGCGACTGCACCGACGACGGCGCCGCTGGCCGTGAGCAGGTGCACGCCCCAGGCCAGCAAGACGCGGCGCCCCGAGAGGCCGGGGGATGCGCTGTGCGGAAGGTCGCTCATGCGGAGGGCGAAGGATACCAGAGGCGCTACCCTCGCTGCCGAGGAGGAAGCATGTCCTACGACGCCGCGCCGTACCAGGCCGCCCGGCGCCAGCTCGAGCTGCTGCGGCAGGGAGGCGACAGCTTCCAGACGACGCGCGCGGAAGCGGTCCTGAACTGGGGCCGCAAGTATTCGATGTTCCTCTATCCGTTCGTGACCGCCTGCTGCGGCATGGAGTTCATGAGCGTCGCGGGCCCCCGCTACGACCTGGACCGCTTCGGCTGCGCGCTGCCGCGCTTCTCGCCCCGGCAGTCGGACCTGCTCATGGTGGTGGGCACCATCACCCACCGCCAGGCGCCGATCCTGAAGAAGGTCTACGACCAGATGGCGGAGCCCAAGTGGGTGATCGCCTTTGGCGCCTGCACCTGTTCGGGCGGTCCCTACAACAACTACGCGGTGGTGCAGGGCATCGACACCATCATCCCGGTGGACGTCTACATCCCCGGGTGCCCGCCGCGGCCGGAGGCGGTCCTGGACGGGCTGATCAAGCTCCAGGAGCGGGTCCAGGCGGAGCCCATCCCGGCCGACGGCCGCCACCGGGAGACCGCCGAGCTCGAGCTGCCGGTGGTGGAAAAGCCCGTCGCCTGAGGCGATTCCGGGACGTTTCCCCACCTCTCAGGCGGCGGTACCTCCCGGCGCTAACCTGTCCACCGGGCTAAAGAAACGTCTCCGGCGTTCCGACACGGACGCTCGGGGAGGAGGGCCTCGGTGAGCGCTGCGCGCACGTTCGATCTCGCCGTCGTGGGGGCCGGTCCCGGCGGCTACGTGGCGGCGATCCGCGCTGCCCAGCTCGGCATGCAGGTGGCCGTGATCGAGGAGGATCGGCCCGGTGGGGTGTGCCTCAACTGGGGCTGCATTCCGTCCAAGGCCCTGCTGACCGGCGCCGAGCTGGTGGAGACCCTGCGCCTGCACGGCGACACGTTCGGCGTGACGCCCCAGGGCCTGGTGCTCGACTACGGCAAGGCGATCGACCACAGCCGCAAGACCGCCGATCGCCTGTGCAAGGGCGTGCACTCGCTCTTCCGCAAGAACGCGGTCACGCTGGTCTCCGGCCGCGGGCGCCTGGCCGGGCCCGGAGCGGTGCAGGTGACGGGCGAGGATGCGGGCGAGGTCCGCGCCGAGCGCATCCTGCTGGCCACGGGCTCCACGGAGTGGGTCCCGCCCGGGATCGAGGTGGACGGCCAGCGGGTCCTGACCTCGCGCGAGGCGCTCGAGTCGAAGACGGTGCCCGAGCGCATGGTCGTGATCGGCGCCGGCGCCGTGGGCGTGGAGTTCGCCTACATCTACGCGAACTACGGCTCCCAGGTGACGATGATCGAGATGGCCGAGCAGATGCTGCCTGGCGCCGACCACGACGTGGCGGCGACGCTCCAGCGCGAGTATCGGCGCAAGCGCATCGAGGTGAAGACGGGCACGCGCTTCGAGGAGCTGAAGCGCGCGAACGGCGGCCTGCGGGTGCGCGTCTCCGGCGCCGAAGAGGCGGAGATCGAGGCCGATCAGGTGCTGGTGGCCATCGGCCGCCGCCCCCTCTCCGAGGACCTGGGGCTCGAGAGCGTCGGCGTCGAGACCGACGACAAGGGCTTCGTGCGCGTGGACGCCGAGCTGCGCACCACCGCGGCCGGGGTCTGGGCCATCGGCGACCTCATCGGGGGGCCGCTGCTGGCCCACAAGGCGTCCCACGAGGGCACGGCCGTGGCCGAGTGGATGGCCGGCATGAAGCGGCCGCCCCTCGACCACCGCACGATTCCCGGCTGCATCTACGCCCAGCCCCAGGTGGCCTGGATCGGCCGCAGCGAGGCCGAGGCACGCGAGGAGTTCGGCGACGGCATCCGGGTGGGGTCCTTCCCGTTCACCGCGTCCGGGAAGGCGATCGCCGCCGCGCACTCCGCCGGCTTCGTGAAGCTCATCGCCGAGCCCAGGTACGGCGAGATCGTAGGGGCGCACCTGGTAGGGGCGGGCGCCACGGAGCTGGTGGCCGAGATCGGCCTGGCCATGACCCTGGAGTGCACCACCGCCGAGATCGCGGCCACCACCCACGCGCATCCCACGCTGGCGGAGGCCATCCACGAGGCGGCGCTGCTGGCCGAGGGCCGCGGCATCAACTTCTAGCGGCGCGCGGCGTCGCGCGAGCGGAGCGAGCATGGCGTCTGTCGGAGTCGAACTACCCGCCCTGGGCGAGAGCGTCGTCGAGGGCACCGTGTCGCGCTGGCTGGTGAAGGAGGGCGACGTGGTCCGGGTGGACCAGCCCCTGGTGGAGGTGACCACCGACAAGGTGGACGCCGAGATCCCGTCGCCGACCGCTGGCGTGGTGGAGAAGATCCTGGTTCCCGAGGGCGAGACCGTGCCCGTGGGCAGCGTGCTGGCGCAGATCGCGCCCGGCGCCGAGGCGGCGGCCGCGCCTCCGGCTCCGGTCGAGCCGGCTGCGGCCGCGGCACCGGCCGCCGCAGCAGCGGCTCCCGCGGCGGCGCCGTCGGCAGCCGCGGTCGAGGCCCGGGCCACGCCCGTCGCCCGACGCATGGCCGAGGACTCCCAGGTCGACCTGGGCGACGTGGCCGGCAGCGGCGTCTCGGGCCGGGTGACCAAGCGCGATGTCGCCGCCGTCGCCGCGCCGTCCGCTCCTCCGGCGGCCGCTGCCGCGCCTGCGGCGCCGCGGGCTCCGGCGGCACGGGGCGAGCTGCCGGCCTACATGCACTACGAGCTGCAGGAGGGTGACCGGGTCGTTCCCATGACCCCGCTGCGCCGGATCGTGGCGGAGCACATGGTGCTCTCGAAGCAGACGAGCCCCCACGTCGGCACCGTGGCCGAGGTGGACATGGGCGGCGTGGCGCGCTTCCGCGATGGCCACAAGCGGGCGTTCCGCGAGGCCAACGGCTACTCGCTCACCTTCCTGCCCTTCATCGTCCACGCGACGGTGCGCGCCCTGCGCGAATACCCGCGCCTGAATGCGTCGGTGGTGGAGGACGCCATCGTCGAGAAGCAGGGCGTCCACATCGGGGTAGCGGTGGAGACCGACAAGGGGCTGGTGGTGCCGGTGGTGCGCCACGCGGACCGCCTCTCGCTGGCGGGACTGGCGGCGGCCATCGAAGACCTCTCGGGCCGCGCCCGCGGCAAGAAGCTCTCGCCCGACGAGCTGCGCGGAGGGACCTTCACGGTCTCGAACCCCGGGCGTCACGGAAACCTCTACGGCTTCGCGATCATCAACCAGCCGCAGGTCGGCATCCTGCGCATGGGCGAGATCGCCAAACGCCCGGTGGTGCGCGAGCTCGACGGCGAGGACGCCATCGTGATCCGCCCCACCATGCACCTGGCCCTGTCCTACGACCACCGCGCCGTGGACGGCGCGCCCGCCAACGGCTTCCTGCATCGCGTGCGCGAGCTGCTGGAAGAGGCGGAGTACACCCTCTAGCCAAGCCGGGAGGCCGCATGATCTCGCCGACCGACCAGATCAAGATGTACCGGCAGATGCTGCTGATCCGCCGGATCGAGGAGCGCATCGCCGAGTGCTACGGCGAGGGCAAGATCGGCGGCTTCACCCACCTGTACATCGGCCAGGAGGCGGTGGCGGTCGGCGCCATCAACGCGCTCAACCAGGACGACAACGTGATCGACACCTACCGCGATCACGGCCACTTCCTCGTGCGCGGCGGCGATCCCAAGGCCCTGATGGCGGAGCTCTTCGGGCGCGTCACGGGCTGCTGCAAGGGCAAGGGCGGCTCCATGCACCTGGCCGACGCCGAGCACTACTTCTTCGGCGGCACGGGCATCGTCGGTGCTTCCATCCCCATCGCCGTGGGTCTCGGGCTGGCGTCCGCCTACCGCGAAGACGACCACATCACCATGGCCTTCTTCGGCGACGGCGCCACCAACCAGGGCGTCTGGCACGAGGGGCTCAACTTCGCCACGATCTGGAACCTTCCCGTCATCTTCGTGTGCGAGAACAACTTCTACGGCATCGGCACCGACGTGCGCCTGTCGTCGGCATTCACCGAGGTGCACAAGAAGGCCGCCGGCTACGGCATCCCCGGCTACCTGATCGACGGCATGGACGTGATGGAGGTGCGCCAGCGCTGCGAGGAGGTCGTGCGCCTGGTGCGCGGCGGGGCCGGCCCCGCGCTGATCGAGGCCCGCTGCTACCGCTACCAGGGCCACTCCATGACCGACCCCGGCCGCTACCGCGCCCGGGCCGAGGAGGAGCTCTGGCGCAAGCGCGATCCCATCCCGCGTCTGGCCCGGCAGATGCTGGATGCGGAGGTCGTGACCCAGGAGCGCCTGGACGAGATGGAGCGCGAGATCGAGGCCCAGGTCGAAGAGGCCGTGCGCTTCGCGGACGAGAGCCCCGAGCCCGGACCCGAGATGCTCTACGAGCACATGTTCCGCGAGCGCTACCCGAGCGATCCCCATGCGTGAGATCCGCTTCTACGAGGCCCTGATCGAGGCCATGGCCGAGGAGATGCGCCGCGACGAGCGCGTCTTCCTGATGGGCGAGGACATCGGGCTCTTCGGCGGCACCTTCCGGGCCACCGAGGGGCTGATGGCGGAGTTCGGCGAGCGGCGCGTGCGCGACACGCCGATCGCCGAGGCCGGCATCGTGGGGCTGGCGCTGGGTGCGGCCTTCGGCGGGCTGCGTCCCGTGCCGGAGCTCATGACCATGAACTTCGCGATCGTGGCCATGGACCAGATCGTGAACCACGTGGCGAAGATGCGGTACATGTTCGGCGGGCAGTTCGACCTGCCGCTGACGATCCGCGCGCCGGGTGGCGGCGGCACCCAGAAGGGCGCCCAGCATTCCCACTCGATCGAGTCCTGGTTCGTGAACGCCCCGGGCATCCGGGTCGTGATCCCTTCCACGCCCCACGACGCCAAGGGCCTGCTGAAGACGTCGATCCGCTGCGACGACCCGGTGCTCTTCGTCGAGCACGAGCGGCTCTACTCGGTGAAGGGGCCCGTGCCCGAGGAGTCCGAGGAGCTCCTGATCCCGCTCGGCCAGGCCGAGACGAAGCGCCCGGGGCGCGACGTCACCCTGGTGGCGTGGTCCTTCATGGTGCACGACGCGCTGAAGGCGGCGGAGGCGCTGGCGGAAGAGGGCATCGAGGCCGAGGTCTGGGACCCGCGTACCCTCGATCCGTTCGACTGGGACGCCCTCTACGCCTCGGTGGCACGCACCCGGCGCTGCGTGGTGGCCGAGGAGGGCTGGCGCACGCTCGGCGTCGGCGCCGAGATCGCCGCGCGCCTGCAGGAGCACCTGTTCCACGAGCTCGACGCGCCGGTCCAGCGCGTGGGGGCGGCGGACGTGCCGACGCCCTACGCCAGAAACCTGGAGCAGGCCGCCCTGCCCAGCGCCGAGGACCTGTTCCGCGCGGCGCTGAAGATCTGTACCTGAGTCACGGGGGAGGACGCGATGCCCCGCGAAATCAAGATGCCGAAGCTCTCCGACACCATGGAGGAGGGCACCGTCAACGTCTGGCGCAAGCGCGAGGGCGACGCGATCCAGCGGGGCGAGGTGCTGCTCGAGGTGGAGACGGACAAGGCCGACATGGAGTACGAGGCCTACGTCTCCGGCACGCTGGTGAAGATCCTCGTGCGCGAGGGCGAGACCGTCTCCGTCGGGACGCCGATCGCCGTGGTGCGGCTCGAGTCCGACAGCGACGAGGACGTGGCGGCGCTGGTGGCGGGGCTCGCGGCGGGGACGCCGGTCGCAGCGCCGGCAGCAGCCCCGTCCGCGGAGCCGTCCGCGTCTCCCCAGGCACCGCCGCCGGCGCCCGCTCCGGTAGCGGCACCGGTCCCGGCCGCTGTGCCCGCACCCGCGGCGCCGGCCGCACCGGCGCCCTCCGCCCTGGCGCTGCCAGCGCGCGAATCGCGGCTGGCCTTCTTCCTGCCGGACCCGGACCGGGTGCGCGCCACGCCCCGGGCCCGGGTGGTGGCGGGCGAGCGCGGCGTGGACCTGAGCGAGATCGGCGGCAGCGGCCCCGAGGGCGCGGTGCTGGTCTCCGACGTGGAGGGCTACGCCAAGGCGCTGGAGGAGATGGCCCAGCCCGCGCAGGGCGACGTGCCGGTCACCCCCGTGGCGGCCCGCATCGCGGACGAGATGGGAATCGATCTCTCTCGCGTGACGGGCACCGGACCCGGCGGACGCGTCACCAAGCGTGACCTGCGCAAGCACCTGGAGCGGGAGCAGGCCGGCGGCTCCGACCGCGCCGAGGCGCTCTACGGCGACGAGATCAAGCTCTCCCAGAAGCGGAAGTTCCTGATCCGCCAGATGACCGAGAGCAAGCAGTCGACGCCCCACTTCTACGTCTCCATGGACGTGGACGCGGCGCCCATGCAGGCGCTGCGCGAGCGTCTGAAGGCCGACGGGCAGCGCATCACCTACACCCACATGCTGGTGAAGGCGGCGGCCGTGACCCTGGGCCGGCAGCCCGAGGTGAACGCCACCTGGCGCGACGATCGCATCGTGCTCTTCCAGCCGGTGAACGTGGGCGTGGCCGTGGCCGTGGGCGACGAGCTGGTGGCGCCGGTGGTGAAGGACTGCCAGGGGCGCTCCCTGGCGGACCTGGCCGAGTCCACCGATTCCCTGATCCAGAAGGCCCGGGAGAAGAAGCTCTCGCCGGACGACTACAGCGACGGCACCTTCACGATCTCGAACCTGGGCATGTTCGGCGTCGACTTCTTCTACGCCATCATCACGCCGCCCCAGGCGACGGTGCTCTCCGTCGGCGGCATGCGCGAGGTGCCCGTGGTCGACGGCGGCGAGCTGACCCTGGGACGCCGCATCATGCTCGGCCTGGGGGTGGATCACCGGGTGCTGGACGGCGCCAAGGCCGCGCAGTTCCTGGCGGAGCTGAAGCGCGTACTCGAGCAGCCCCAGGAGCTGCTGGCGGACGAGGGCGATGCCGACTGAGCTCGGCATCGAGTGGCTCGGCGCCGTTCCCTACGCCGAGGGCCTGGAGCGACAGCGCAAGTGTCTCGACGGCGTCCGCAGCGGGTCGAGGCCCGAAGTGGTGCTGCTGCTCGAGCATCCGCCGGTCGTGACCCTCGGGCGCAGCACGCGCACGGAGCACCTGCTGGAGTCGCCGGCCGCCCTGGCGCGGCGCGGCGTCGAGGTGCACGAGGTCGCGCGCGGCGGCGACGTCACCTGGCACGGCCCCGGGCAGCTCGTGGGGTATCCGATCCTCGACCTCGGCGCTCGGGACCGCCGCGACGTGCATCGCTACCTGCGCGACCTGGAGGCCGCGCTGGTGGAGGCCGTGGCCGAGCTGGGCGTGACGGCTACCGTCGTGGACGGAATGACCGGTGTCTTCGCCGCCGCCGCCGACCCGCCGCGCAAGCTCGCCTCCATCGGGGTGGGGCTGCGCGGCTGGGTGACCTGCCACGGCTTCGCGCTCAACGTGGAGCCGGACCTGGCTGGCTTCGGGGCCATCGTGCCCTGCGGTCTGCACGGGGTGACGATGACGACGCTGGCCCGGGAGCTCGGGGAGGGCGCCCCGGCGGACCTCTCCGCACGCGCGCGCGTCGCCGTCGGCGAGGCGCTGCGCCGGAGGTTCGCGTGAGCGCCGCCCCGGAGGTCGGCCGCGAGCGGCCCCCGTGGCTGCGGGTGCGCCTGCGCGCGAGCCCGGAGTTCGAACGCGTCCAGCAGCTCGTCGAGGGCCAGCGCCTGAACACGGTCTGCTTCTCGGCGGCCTGCCCCAACCTCGGCGAATGCTGGTCGCGCGGCACGGCCACCTTTATGATCGGCGGCAACACTTGCACGCGCGCCTGCGGCTTCTGCGACGTGGCGACGGGGCGGCCCGGCGCGCTCGATCCGGGCGAGCCCGCGCGCGTCGCGCAGGCGGTGGCGGAGCTGGGGCTGCGATTCGCCGTCGTGACCGCGGTGGCGCGGGACGATCTCGCGGACGGCGGCGCCGGTCAGATGGCGGCCACGGTGCGCGCCATCCGCGAGCGCTGCCCCGGCACCGGGATCGAGGTGCTGATCCCGGACTACAAGGGCTGCGAGCGGGACCTGCGGACGGTGCTCGACGCGAGGCCGGACGTGCTGAACCACAACCTCGAGACGGTCGAGCGACTCCAGCGGTCCGTGCGCAAGGCGGGTCGCTACGCGCGCTCGCTCGGGCTGCTGGCCCGGGCCGCGAAGCTCGCGCCGGAGATTCCCACCAAGAGCGGGATCATGCTGGGCCTGGGCGAGACGGACCTCGAGATCGACCAGACCCTGCGCGACCTGCGCACCCACGGCGTGCGCCTCGTCACCCTGGGTCAGTACCTCCGGCCTTCGCCGGATCATCTCCCGGTGGACCGCTGGGTCGCGCCCGAGGCCTTCGACGCCTGGGCCGAGCGCGCCCGCGAGCTCGGCTTCCGCGACGCAGCCGCCGGTCCCCTGGTCCGCAGCTCCTACCACGCCGACCGGCTGGCCGAAGCCCGCGCCGAGGAGTAGCCGCTCCGGGCGACCCGCTGCCCGCGTGGTATGGTGGCATCCGATGCGCTGGAAGCTTGCTGCGTGCCGCCTCACCGGCTCCCTCCTGGCCCTGACGCTCGCTTGTCTGCCCCCGTCCGGCGATGTCACCGGGGACGGGGTCGTGGACGCGGCCGACGTGGAGGCGGTCTCCGCCTGCCTGGGCGTGGATCCGGACGAAGCGGTCGAGTGTCTGGCGGCCGACGTCGACCGCGACGGCGACGTGGACCTCGTGGACCAGGGCCAGGTGGTCTCCTCCCAGGAAGAGCTCCTCTGCAACGACGCCCCGATCTGCGACCGCGCCTACAACCAGCTGGCCTACGCCACCTCCCACAACGCCATGTCGGCTCTCGACGACGGCTTCGACCCGCTGGTGGCGAACCACACCGCGAGCCTGCGCCAGCAGCTCGTCGACGGGATGCGCGGTCTGATGCTCGACACCCACTACGAGGCTGGCGCCAGCTGGCTCTGCCACAGCTCCTGCCAGCTCGGAGGCCAGGACCTGGGGCGCATCGACCTGGTGGAGGGGCTGGGCTGGATCCGAGCCTTCCTCGAGGCGCACCCCACGGAGGTCGTGACGATCATCTTCGAGGCGTACATCAGCGAGACGGACACCGCCGCGGCCTTCGCGGCCAGCGGCCTGCTGGCGCACGCGCACGTCCAGGTTCCGGGCGAGCCCTGGCCGAGCCTGCGCGAGATGATCCGCGCCGGACGCCGGCTCGTGGTGCTGACCGACGATCCCGCTGCCAGCCTGCCGTGGCATCACTACGTGTGGGACTTCGCGTTCGAGACGGACTTCGACTTCAGCCTGTTCGACGATCCTCTCGACGTCCTGACCGCGCGTCTCTTCGGCCCGGAGGGCTGCGTCGACAACCGGGGCGATCCGGGAGCGGACCTCTTCATCCTGAACCACTTCATCACGGCCACCGCGGGGAGTCCGATCCTCGCCGACCTGGCGAACCACGGGCCGGCCCTGACGGAGCGCGCCTTCCTGTGCCGCGACATCCAGGCCCAGATCCCGAACTTCGTCACGGTGGACTTCCACGACATCGGGGGCGTACTGGATGCGGCCGAGGCCCTGAACGGCGTGTAGGGGTCCGGCCGGCTGGCCGAGCCTCGCACCCATAGCTAGCGTCCGCGCTCTGGAGGCGAGTCATGAAGTTCGCGTTGTTCTACGAGATTCCGGTCGCGCGGCCCTGGGGCGAGCACAGCGAGCACGAGGCCTTCAAGAACACCCTCGCGCAGACCGTGGCCGGCGAGGCGGCGGGCTTCGACTCGGTCTGGACCGTCGAGCACCACTTCCTGGAGGAGTACTCCCACTGCTCCAACCCGGAGGTGCTGTACGGCGCCATCGCCGCGAGCACGGAGCGCATCAAGATCGGCTACGGCGTGCGACTCGGCCCGAAGCCCTACAACCACCCGGTGCGCTCCGCCGAGTCGGCGGCCGTGCTCGACCTGCTCTCCGACGGGCGCGTGGAGTTCGGCACCGGCCGCTCCAGCACCCGCATCGAGATGGAGGGCTTCGGCGTCCATCCCAACGAGACCCGCGGCATGTGGCGCGAGGCGGTGGAGCACATCGTCACCTGCTGGACCGAGGAGTACGCGCAGTTCGAAGGCGAGCACTGGAGCATGCCGCGCCGGCGCGTGCAGCCGAAGCCCCTCCAGAAGCCGCACCCGCCGATCTGGGGCGCCACGGGCAGCCCGGACGGGCACCGCATGATGGGCCAGCTGGGACTTGGCCTGCTCTCCTTCAGCGTGGGCACGCCGCCTGCGGAGCTGAAGGAGCGGATCGATCTCTACCGCGCCGGCCAGGTCGCCTGCGAGAAGCCCGTGGGCGCCGTGGTGAACAACCGGGCCGCCTGCTTCACCATGGTGAACTGCGCGCCCAGCCAGCAGGAGTCGTACGACGTCTCGCGCGAGTCCTTCGCGTGGTACGCCAAGACCTCCGCAGAGCTGGTCTCGTCGGTGCCGCTCTGGCTCGAGGAGCTGAAGGCCGAGGCCGACGGCACCTACGACTACCTGGAGCAGGCTCGCGAGGCCGTGGAGAAGCGCCTGCACGAGCTGGCCTCCCTGGACGCGCTGCTGGCCATGAACGCCGTGATTGCCGGCGATCCCGACGAGGTGATCGAGCGCTGCAAGGCCTACGAGGCGACCGGAGCCGATCTGCTGCTCTGCCTAGTGAACCCGTACAAGATCCCCCACGAGAAGGTGATGCAGACCATCGAGCTGATGGGGAAGTACGTGATCCCCGAGTTCGAACGGGGCGACGCGTGAAGGAGCTGGCCGGCAGGGTGGCGGTGGTCACGGGTGCCGGCAGTGGCATCGGCGCAGGCCTGGCCCGCGCCCTCGCCGGCGAGCGCATGCGCCTGGCGCTGGTGGACGTCGAGGAAGGCCCGGTGTCGGCCCTGGCCGAGGAGCTGCGCGCCGGCGGGGCGGAAGCCATCGTGGTGCGGGCGGACGTCTCGCGCCGCAAGCAGGTCGAGTCCCTGGCCGACACGGTATGGGCCGAGCTCGGCGGGGCCCACCTCGTCTGCAACAACGCCGGGGTCTGCCAGGGCGGCTCGCTCCTCGACACGACCGACGCGGACTGGGAGTGGCTCCTGGGCGTGAACTTCCACGGGGTGCGCTTCGGCTGCGACGTCTTCGGGCCGCGGCTGGTGGCCCAGGGCGAGCCGGCGCACATCCTGAACACGGCGTCGGTGGGCGGGTTCCTCTCCGGCGGAGCCCTCGGGATGTACAGCACGACCAAGTACGCCGTGGTGGGCTACAGCGAGGCGCTGGCCGGGGAGCTGGCGCCCCACGGCATCGGCGTGAGCGTCCTGTGCCCCTCCTTCACCCAGACCAACCTGCACCTCGCGGCGCGCAACCGGCCGGCGGAGCTGGGCGAGGCGAAGCCCGGGATGGAGACGATCGAGGTCGGCATGGCCGTCGGTGCGACCCCGGAGGCCGTGGCCCGCCACGCCGTGCGCGGGATCCGCGAGGATGCCCTCTACATCTTCAGCGACGACGCCTTCGCGGCGGTGCTGGATCAGCGCTTCGCCCGCGCACGGGCCGCCATGGCGCGGGCCGGCGAGCCGGCCTAGTCGCCGCCCGGCCCGACGCCGGATTTCCCGCTTGAATCGGGGAGTTACCGGCCTGCAGCTCTGGTCAGCCGGGCCCGCTTGCCTATACTCGGCGCCGATGCCGGTCCGCGTCGTGAAGGTGAAGCGCCACGAGAACCTGGGGTTCCTGGAGCGCCTCTACGTCCCCATGATCGTGAAGGGCTTCGCCACGGCCTCGCGCCACTTCTTCCGCAACATGCGGGGCTTCATCACCGGCGATCGCACCGACTTCGTGGTGCAGTACCCGGAGGAGCGCGTCGACTACGCCGACGCCTTCCGGGGCATGCCCGTGCTGGTGGCGCTCGACAACGGCCAGCCCAAGTGCGTGGCCTGCGGCCTGTGCGAGTTCGCGTGCCCCACGGACTGCATCAGCATCCTGCCCGGCGAGCTCGCGGGCTCCGGCATCGAGCGCTACCCCGAGGTCTTCGACATCGACATGTCGCGCTGCATGTTCTGCGGCCTGTGCGAGGAGGCCTGCCCCGAGGAGGCCATCGTGCTGTCGCGGGAGTGCGAGATCTCCACCTACGAGCGCGGCGCCATGAACTTCCACAAGGAGCAGCTGCTGGTGCCGGAGCACCTGCTGAAGCGCCGCCTCGACTTCCTGCGTGCCGAGTACGACCGCCAGTCCGCGCCGGCCGGGAAGTCCTGATGGAGGACTTCGGCTCCGCGGCCCTGCGGCGCCTGCTGGACGCCCACGGCGACGCCGTCACGGCCACCCACGCCCAGCACGGCGACGCCACGGCGGTGGTGGAACGCGCGCGCCTGCCGGATGCGCTGCACTTCCTGCGCGACGACCCGGAGTGCGCCTTCCAGATGCTCACGGACCTGTGCGCCGTGGACCACCTGGAGCAGGACGGGAATCCGCGCTTCGAGGTGGTCTACCACCTCTACTCCCTCGAGAAGAACCACCGCCTGCGCGTGAAGGTCGGCGTGCCGGAGGACGACTGCACGGTCCCGAGCGCGATTCCGGTCTGGCCGGGCGCCAACTGGCTCGAGCGCGAGGTCTGGGACCTCTACGGCATCCGCTTCGACGGTCACCCGGACCTGCGCCGGCTGCTGCTGTACGAGGAGTTCGAGGGACACCCCCTGCGCAAGGACTACGCCAAGGAGCGGCGCCAGCCGCTCGTCGGCCCCGAGAACTGAGCGGAGACCGCGGGATGGCCGAAGATCAGTGGCTGACCTATCGCGAGCGTGAAACGTCGGACGACGACTTCGACCGCGACCTCCACACCGAGCACCAGATCCTCAACATGGGGCCTTCCCATCCCGCCACGCACGGGACGGTGAAATTCCTGATCGAGCTCGACGGCGAGAGCATCGTCGACCTCGACATCCAGGTGGGCTACCTGCACCGCGGCTTCGAGAAGGAGTGCGAGAGCGGCTCCTGGTACCAGTGCATCCCGTACACGGACCGCCTGAACTACAACTCCGCCATCCTGGCCAACCTGGGCTTCTGCCTGGGCGTGGAGAAGCTGCTCGGGCTCGAGACGCCGGAGCGCTGCCAGTGGCAGCGGGTGATGGGCTCGGAGCTCTCGCGCCTGGCCGACCACCTGACCCGCTGCGGCGCCGCCTGCCTGGAGCTCGCGGCCATGACGCCCTTCCTGTACGGGATCCAGGCCCGCGAGCTGACCTGGGACCTGACGGAGGCGCTCTGCGGTGCCCGCGTCACGACCAACTACATCCGCATCGGCGGCGTGAAGCACGACATGCCGGCGGGCTTCCCGGAGCAGTGCCGCGACCACATCGCCCGCATCCGTGAGCTGCTGAAGGACTTCGACGCCGTGATCACGGCCAACCGCATCTTCATCGACCGCATGCGCGGAACCGGTGTGCTCGACAAGGAGCGGCTCATCGCCTTCGGGGTGACCGGGCCCCTGCTGCGCGCCGCCGGCGTCCCGCTCGACGTGCGCAAGGACGAGCCCTACCTCACCTACGCCGAGCTCGACTTCGACGTGCCGGTGGGCGAGGTCGGGGACAACTACGACCGCTACCTCGTCTGCGTGGAGGAGATGCACCAGAGCCTGCGGATCATCGAGCAGTGCCTGGAGCGCCTCGAGAAGCTCGGCCCGGGCCCGGTGAACGTGCTCGACCCGCGCGTGCGCTGGCCCGCCAAGGGCCGCGTCTTCAACCACATGGAAGAGCTGATCCAGCAGTTCAAGGCCGTGACCGAGGGGCCCATGGTCCCGGCGGGCGAGGCCTACTCGGTGGTGGAGAGCGCCAACGGCGAGCTCGGTTTCTACCTGGTGTCCGACGGCTCGGCCGTGCCGGTGAAGGTCCGCTGCCGGCCGCCGAGCCTGCTCAACCTCCAGCCCATGCCCGAGATGCTGAAGGGCTGCCTGCTCGCCGACATCATCCCCACCTTCGACTTCGTCAACATGATCGGCGGGGAGTGTGACCGCTAGCGCCATGGCCGACGACGCACGCATCGATCGGGGCCGGGTCTGGAAGCTCCTGGGCGCGCCCACGGACCAGCTGGGGAGCGTCAACGACCCGCGCACCCACGAGGAGCACGGCGTGAAGTGGAACGAGAAGTGGGTCTACCGCGGAGACGACGGCGACGAGACGCGCGTCGTCCTGTGGAACCGCTACGACTTCCTCGGCGCCTTCCGCGTGGCGCCCGACGGCTCCGCCGAGCCGGAGCCCCTGCCCGGCAGCTAGGCGTGCCCGGGCCTCCTCCGCTCCTTCCCTTCGGCCTGGTCCTGCACCGGGACGGTCGCTGGACCCACGAGGGAGTCCCCTTCAAGAACCGCAAGCTGCGCGAACGCTTCGATCGCGCGGTGCGCTTCCTGCCCGACGAGGGGAAGTACATCGTGCAGGTGGGCCGCTTCCGCGGCGAGGTGGAGGTGGAGGAAACGGGCTTCTTCGTGACGGACGTGGACCTCGACCGCGGCACGATCCGCCTCTCCGACCGCAGCGAGGAGGTCCTCGACGCCCACAGCCTGCGCCCGTCCGCGCGCGACGGTGCGCTGGTCTGCAGCGTGAAGCGCGACCTGGTGCCCGAGGGTCTTCCCGCACGCTTCCTTCAGCAGCCCCAGGCGGAATTGCTGGCGCAGGTGGAAGCAGGGGAGAACGGCTTCGTGCTCCCGGTCGCCGGACGTCGCGTGCCCGTCGCCCTGGAGTGACGCACGCGTACGGGGGGAGCCGGCCGCTGGGCTCACTCCTCTCGCAGCGTCCCATCCGGAGCCAGCGCCCAGCGCGCCACCCGCTGCGGCTCGCCGTAGCGCGGAAAGCGCGACACCCGGAAGAGCGACACCACGAGCCGATCCCCGGCCGCGTCCACCACCCGATCCACCCGGGCGAAGCCGTAGTCCGCCAATGCGAAGAGCATGCGCTCGTGGGGCTCGCGGACCGCGCGCACGCTGGAGCCGCTCCCGGCGACCACGTTCAGCAGCGGCCCCGGGGCGTCCATGCGCACCAGGGCCAGGTTGTGGTCGTCGCCGGACAGGGCCACGTGGATCGGAACGCCGGCCCGGAGGATGGCCTCCTCGACGCGTTTCAGGGCGCTCTCTGCGATCGCGCCCGTGCCGCGCGGCCCGAAGGCCAGCGGACGGTGCAGGATCAGGATGCGCCAGGGGCCGCGGCTCGCGCGCAGCGCCTCGACGAGGGGGCGCCGGTGGGAGCCCGACTCGAGGAACTCCTCGGTCTCCACCAGGATCACGTCCACGCCCTCCGCGGGCCGGTGGAGAGCGACCGCGTCCGGCGCCATGGTCCAGTTGCCCAGCCACTCCGGGATGGCCTCGCGCTGGAGGCGCGGGCTCGCGCTGCGCCCGTAGTCGTGGTTGCCCAGCACCGCGAAGAGCGGGCCCGGTGCGCCGGGCTCCGGGCAGGCCCCGTGCAGGCCGGGCGGGGCGTCGGGGGTGAGCGCGACGAAGGGGCAGTAGGGTGACACGACATTGTGTCGAACGCGCTCGAGCAGGTCGTCCGGGGACACGCCCTTCGGGTAGAAGTTGTCGCCGAGCAGGGCGAAGGCGCTCGCGGGCTGGCGGCGGTGTTCGGCCGCGAGGCCCCGGGCGACCGCCAGGCGGCCCTCGAAGATCTTCCACCAGCCCGGGGGCTCGCCGGTGTCGCCCACCGCCAGCAGCGAGAAGCGGACCGCCGGGTCGGGGGCGCCCCCGGCGTCGCGGGGCGCGCAGCCGCCGCCGAGGCAGAGCAGCGACGCGCCGGCGATCGCGCCCCCCAGCACAATGGCGGGTCCACGGAGCACGCGGGGAGCCTAGGGCTCCCGCGAACGCCTGCGAGGACGATCCTCCGAATTGGCCTCCCCCGGGGGAAGGGCTGAAACCGGCCCGCCGGGCGGCCGATAGACCCGGGCAGGGGAGGAAGGCGGCCATTTCCAGCGGCTCGGCGATCTCGGACTCGGCGACCGAGCGCGCTTCCTCGTCCGAGGAGGCGCAGGTCGTCGCGCCCCAGCCCGGAGACATCCTCCAGGGCCGCTGGGGCTATCGCTACCAGCTGCAGCGGCGGCTGGGAAAGGGCGGCTTCGGCTCGGTCTTCCTGGCGCGCTGTCTCAACCCGGGCTCGAGCGGCAACGCCCCGCCCGAGCAGGTGGCCGTCAAGGTGTTGCGCGGCGCCGACACGCCCCACGCCAAGAGCACCTTGAAGCGCGAGCTGGCGGCGCTGCTGGCGATCCAGAACGAGCGCATCCCGCGCCTCTACGACTGGAGCCTGGCAGGCGCCCCGACCTTCGCGGCCCTCGAGTACTTCCCGGCCGGGAGCCTGGCCGATGCCTGGCCCTTCATCGGCCGCTTCGACGAGGAGCAGACCTGGCGCCTCTTGTCGGACCTGCTCGCCGCCCTCACGGCCGCGCACCGCGCGGGCATCCTGCACCTGGACGTGAAGCCCTCGAACGTGCTGCTCGACGGCAACGGCGGCTTCGTGCTGACCGACTTCGGTGTCGCCCAGGCCGCGCGCATGACGCCGGGCCAGATGCAGCTGGGACACCTGCTGGTCGGCGCCGGCACCCACGGCTACCGCGCCCCCGAGCAGGGCAAGGGTGGCGGCGCCTACGACATGCGCACGGACCTCTTCGGCGTGGGCGCCACCGCCTGGGCGCTCTACACCGGGATCGACCTCAACAAGCGCCCGGAGACCCGCCGCAAGCAGGCGGGCAACGTCTACGGCCTGCCGTCGCTCTCGGAGGTGCGCCTGCACTGCCCCCGCCTGTTGGAGGAGCTGGTGATGGGCCTGCTCGCCATCGACCCCGCGCTCCGGCCCGGCGGCGCGGCCGAGGTGATGGCGCGCCTCCGCTCCGCCGCGGAGGGTCTCGGCTTCGACGCGATCACCGTCGCGGCCGCGCACAGCGCGAACGCCAGCTCGGAAGAGGTGGCGCAGCTCGTCGCCTCGCTGGTGGACCCGCTGTGGGCGTCGCTCTGCCGCGCGCCCGGCTTCGAGCGCTACATCGTGAAGTTCGACCCGGGCGAGGTGATCTGCGGCAGCGGCGTCCAGACCCACCACACCTACGTGCTCCTCTCCGGCACCATCCGCGTCGAGCGCGACGGCGAGACCGTGGAGGAGGAGAACCAGGAGGGCACCTTCCTCGGCCACGTCTCGACCCTGACCGGCGCGGCCCAGGAGGTGACCCTGCGCGCCTCCACCACCGTGTGGGCCTGTATCTTCAACGAAGCCGAGCTGGAGCAGCTCGTGACCTGCAACCCCGCCCTCGCCGTGCGCATGATCCGGGGACTCGCCACGCGGGTGGCGGACTCGCCGCGGCGCGGCCTGGCCTAGCGCCTCCGCCCGCCCAACTCGTCGTCTTCACTCGGGGTTTGACGCCGCGACCGGCGCGCGGTACCCCTCTCCCTCCCCGGGAGCCGCGCCCGGCTCCCGTTCTCCAGGCGCCGTAGCCAAGTGGTAAGGCACGGGACTGCAAATCCCTGATCCCCGGTTCGAATCCGGGCGGCGCCTCCAGAATCAAGCACTTACGCGCGCCTGAGTCAGGGATTTCGTGTCCCTGATCCCGATTTCCAGTCGAGAAAGCCTACGCGGCTTCGGGCAGCCGGTCGCACGCCAGCGCAGCCGGGCGAACGCTGGAGTAAACCGGCATGCCGCTGGTTTTTCCGGTTTCGCGCCGGCTCCGAATTGGAAGCAGGCTGGAAGCAGCGGGAGGTAGCTCCTGGGCGCAGCTGTCTTTAGGTGCGGGGTCGGTAGGTTCGTGCTCGTCCTCGGCCGGCCATTGGCGACGAGGTCCCGGGAACGAGTGACTGCGATTGTGAGGGGCTGAGCGGGAGTAACCACCTGAGTCAATTCGCTCACGGCGGATGGTCTCGACGAGGCTCACGACCCCAGCTCCTCCAGCAGCGCCTTCGCATCCTTCAGGTCCGGCGTGTCGAACCCTTCCGTGAACCAGTCGTAGACGGGCTGGAGGAGTTCGCGGGCTTCGGTGCACTTGCCCTGGCGCTGCCAGAGGCGGGCGAGGGAGGTAGCGGCGCGGAGCTCGAAGGACCTGGCCTGCTGCTCGCGCGCCACCTCGAGGGCCCGTCGGAAGCAAGCCTCGGCTTCCTCCTGTACCGCCGGGTGCCGTTCGAGAAGGATGTCTCCCTTGAGTCGATGGATCTCCGCGTCCCAGAAGACGCTGTGCTTCTGCTGCGACAAGGCGAAGGCGGCGTTCAAGGCCCCCAGTGCATCATCCAGGCGGCCGACCCTTCGGGACGCGTCGGCGAGCATCCACAGCGCAAAGCTTCCCAGACCTGAGGCCCCCTCTCCGGCAAGCTCCGCCAGCCCCTGGCGGAGTTCTTCGAGTCCCCGCTCCCCGCGCGGTGAGGCCGCCAGCGCCCAGCCTCGCAAGATCCTTCCGATCTGCAAGAAAAGGGGGAACCGCTGCTGCTCCGAGATCGCGATGGCTTCCTCAGCCCACGCGCGGGTCGGCTTGCGCTCTCCACGGGCCAGATGGAACAGGCCCACCCAAAAGACAGCGAACGCTAGGCTAAAAGGGTGGTCGCTCTCCCGCCCCGCCTCCACCAGCTCCCGGCATCGCGCAAGGGCGCGCTCCGGATATCCGAGCACCCAGAGGGACGTGGGGAGGAAGGCCCGCGAGCCAACCCTTGGATCGAGTGGGTGCCTTCGTGAGGTCTTACTTTCCCATAGCGACCCGTGCCCCGAAGCATCGCACAGCTCAACCGCCTGCTCGAAATGGTCGACGGAGCCGGCCCATTCTCCTAGGAAGTTGAGGACACTGCCCGCACCGATGAAGGCGTTGAGCAGCTGGGCCGGTTCTCCGGACTGCTGGGCGAGGCGGAGGGCCTGCTCCGCAAGCTCCCGGGCGGATTGCAACTCCCCCCGCGTCGTGTGGAGGGCGCGGAGCCCGTGGACGGCCTGGAAGAGCTGCGGCTCGTCCCCAAGGCTCCGGGAGAGCTCTCGAGCGCGTCCGTAGGCCCGCTCGACGTCCTCATGGGAGTAGCCCTTGGCGGCGATCAGGGACGCGCCGAGCGCGAGCTGGAGCGTGGCTTCACGCTGATCGCGCTCGGCCGATTCAGGAAGCCCGTCGAGCAGATCCAGCGCACTCGTCAGATGCGTGACCGCTTCGACCTGGGCCGACCGGGCATACGCAGCCTCGCCGGCCTGTTGGAAGTAGGTGATCGCCTCCGCGACGAGGCCCGCCTCCGCACAGTGGTGCGCCGCCAGCTCGGGTTCGGACGCGACGCGCCCCGGGAAGTGCTCCTGGAGAATCCGAACGACCCGCTCGTGATGTCGCTGCCGCGCGCTCCGCAGCAGCGATCTGTAGGCCGCATCCTCGATCAGCGCGTGCTTGAAATGGTACGTGGCGCTCGGCGGTGCGCCCCGCTGGTAGAGGATCTCGGCTTCCAGGAGTCGGCGGATTGCGGCTTCGAGCCCCGGGGCCTCGAGCGGGGAGACGGCCGCGAGCAGCGCGTGGGGGAACTCGCGACCCAGCACCGACGCCAGCTGCGCGACCTCCTTGGCCGCACCGAGCCGGTCGAGCCGCGCCATGAGCGCATCCTGGAGCGTCGCGGGAATCTCGAGCCCCTCGAGCCGGTCGCTCTCCAGGGCGCTCTTCGTCAGCTCCTCCACGAAGAGCGGCACCCCATCGGACCGCGTAACCACCTCCTTGACCACCGTGCCCGGCAGCGCCCGCTCTCCGGCAATCGCGTCCACCATGGTCGTCATCTGGGGGCGCGTGAGCGGGCTCAAGGTCAGGTGCAGCAGGTGCGAGCGCGTTCCCCACGGAGCCGTGAACTCGGGCCGGGCGGACAGCACCAGGAGCAGCGGCACCGTGGGCACCTGCTCGACCAGCCGTCCCAGGAGCTCCAGGGTCGAGGGATCGGCCCACTGCAGATCCTCTATGACGAGCACCATCGCTTGCTGCTCCGTCAGGCTGAACAGCCAGTTGGCCAGCAGCTCGAGGGTCTGGTGGCGCTGGGCCTCCGGGCTCAAGAACAGCGGTGAATAGCGATCGGGAAGGGGGAGGGAGAGTAGGGTGGCGAGCAGCGGCAGGGTCTGGGACGCGTCGAATACCGCGCGGCCCAGCGCCGCCTCGAGCAGGGCCACCCTCGCCTCGGGGGCGTCCTCGGGCGAGAAGCGAAGCGCCTCCTCCAGCAACTCGATGATGGGACGGAAGGCGCTGCTTCGGTGGTAGCGAGAGGAGCAGCACTCGAGCCAGCTGTGCCGCTCCTCGGCCAGCCGCGCGTGCAGCAGCTGCACAAGGCGCGACTTCCCGATGCCCGCGTCGCCGTCCACCAGCACTACCTGCCCGTGGCCCTCCTGGACCTGCTCCCAGCGGCTCAGCAGCAGGTCCACCTCCTGCTCCCGGCCGACGAAGGGGGTGAGCTTCCCGGCCGCCAGGTCGAGGCGGCTGCGAACGCCGCTCGGCCGCACGATGCGGTGCACGGCCACGGGCTCGGCGAAGCCCTTCAGCATGTACGAGCCCCGGTCACCCGTGATGAAGATCCCGCGCACGAGACGCAGGGTCGCGGCACTCACCACCACCGTGTCGGTCTCGGCGACCCCCTGGAGGCGCGCCGCCAGGTTCGTCGTGTCGCCCAGGGCGAGCGTCTCGCGATGCTCGCCGCTGCCCATCTCGCCGACCACGACCGGGCCGGTGTGGATGCCGATCCGCACCGCGAGACGGAGGCCGTGCTTCGCGTCGAGCGCATCGTTGCCCGCGGTCACAGCCTCGACGATCCCGAGCCCTGCGCGCACCCCCCGCTCCGCATCGTCCTCGTGGGCGCGCGGCCAGCCGAAGTAGACCAGGAGCCCATCGCCCAGGTACTGTGCCACGTGGCCGTCCAAGCGTTCGATGACCTGGGTCGCGGCCTCCTGATAGCCGCGCATCACCTCGCGCCAGTCCTCGGGGTCGAGCCCAGCTGCCAGTCGGGTTGAATCGACCAGGTCGCAGAACAGCACGGTGAGCTGCCGGCGCTCGGCTTCGGCCGCTGGCTCCGGCTCAGGGGTGGTGGGGACGGCTACTGGCCGTGTCTCGGGCTCGCCGCCCGCTGGGCCTATCCACGACACCACCTTGCCCTCGCGAGCGGCAACCTGCTGCACGTCAACGAGTTCCTCGACCAACTCGTCGAGAGCCTCGTCGTCGAGATTGAACTCACGCTTCAGGCCCCGGAGGCTGATCCGGCCTTCATCCCGCAGAAACTCCCGAGCTCGGCGCACGGTCTCTATGAAGCTCATCCTTCCGCCTGTGGGTCCCCCTATCCACTCTGCCTGCCGCTCCCGTATGGCCGCTGGGGAACCGGGTGTGGACGCGGCTGCACGAAGGAGTCTAGTGCCGCCGCCTCCGCCCCAGCCACATCAGTCCCGGCATGATCAGGGCCAGCTCGAAGCCGGGGCCGCACTCCCCGCCGACCTCGCTCTTGTCGAAGAGGTCTTCACACCCGGGGTCCGCGGGGAAATCCACGAGGCCGTCTTCGTCGTTGTCGTACTCATCGGCGCAGGCTGGCACGGTTCTGATGTCGTCGCAGCCCTCGAACGGCGTGCCATCGAGCAGCTCGCCCGTGACGCACGCCTCTTCATCCCCAAAGGCGATCCCCGTCTCTTGCGTTTGGTAGTGGGATGTGAGGTCCGTAAAGTCGTCTTCGTTGACGTCTTTCGGGTGCCCGCCGTCCTCGTGCGCAGGTGCAGCGCCGGTGGGACCGAAGGCCAGCGTGGTCACGTCCACGTCCGCCACGTCGAAGGTGTCGGAGCCGAGGATGGCCACCGGAATGAAGTCGTCGCGCATTAGGTTGATAGGAACGTCGCTGCCGGGCTTGATGTCGATGCCGACCGGAAACACGCTGTTCACGCAGTGGAAATTCGCGGCCTCAGTTTCGCTGCCGTCAGGATCGATTTGCCTCGCTACCTGTGGATAGGCGCATATGGGCCGGGTGATACCGTCACGGGTGAACGGGCGGGCGGGAACAACGGTCTCGCCAGCAAATGAATTGGGCGGAACCTCAGACTCCACCCAGCTGATCAGCGCTGCAAAGATATCGGATGCCTTGGGCACCGGACCCGGATCCAAGGCCCCTGGGCCGGGGATGCAATGATGCATTCCGGGCACCATGAAGAGCCGAGCGAAATCCTGCGTGTTTCCGCCGGTCGTCCGGGCAACGTCCCTATAGTAGTTGAGCGTCCGCATCGGCCCGACCCCCAGATCCGCCCAGCCGACGTACATGATCAGCTTGCTACCGTTGTCACGGAACTCGCTCAGGTCAGGGTTCATCCCGTCGCCATCCGCCATTCGGGCTCGAGCCAGTTCGACATCGGCTTCGTTGGTCAAGTCGAAGTCCAAGATGAAGCGTCGCTGATCTTCCTGCGAGACCGGCGCAAGCGGGTCCGTGTCGAAGACGAAGTATCTCAGGATTGATTCGAAGAACGGGAAGTCTCCAGCTCCATCAGGAAGAAGGGGAATGAGGTTCGCGAGTCCGTCCGGGCCAGAACAGAAGGAGGGCGGATAAGAGGAGGGCGGTACAGAGCAGACTTGCAGGGGGGACGGAAGCGTCGGGAGGCGTTGACCCGATCGCGGATCTCGCAGGCCCAACGGTACGAACGGGCCGTCGGGAAAATCTGCGTCGATACCACCACCGTCCCACCCTCGGAGCGGCGTGTCTTCTGCGCCAGGAACGTTGTCGGATGGCGCGTAAATGAGGCGAACGATCTCGATCTCTGGATCGGTGAAGCAATCCGGACATTCGCCCCTCGGCAACGCGCCGAGAATCGCCTCCACCGGGCAGGTGCGAGGATCGTCCAGAATGCCATCGACGATCCCGTCCAATCCATCGCACAGGTCGAGTACGGTGTCGCTGAGGGCCTCGAACTTCCCAGGGATTACTCCCACCAAGAAAGGCAAACCGGGGGGATTGAAGATGCGCGACGGAAAAGGAAGGACACTGTCCTTCTGCAGCGGCGCGCCGAAGATCGAACCGAACAAGGGAGACTCCGCCGGCGACAGGTACCCATCCTTATACGCTGCCTGGTCGACCGCGATAATCCACGAAAGCATTCGGTCGGACCTGCCGATCGAGGGGGCCCCTGCGATGATGCCGTCAAAGTCGTCCGGAAACTCTTGCGCCTCGATCAATCCTTCCCGTCCACCGTTGGAGCAGCCTTCGAAGTACGTAAACGTGGGCAGGTCACCCTCCGTGGAAGGCGTGTAATAGGTATCGACGATGGCCTTGGCCGCGACCGTCACGACGTGCATGGCTTGGTAGTGGTAGTTCCTCCGCTTTTCGGGTGCGCCACTCGCCCAACCGGCGCGGTGCCCGGAGCGATCCTCGCCGCTATGGCCAGAATCGGTGTCTGCGACGGCGAAGCCTGCGCTAAGTGCCCTTCGAACTCTGGCGTCGGCACCCCTCAAAACTCCGGAAAAGCCGCCGTTGCCAAGAAGGAGCAGCCTACCGATGGGGGGAAGGCCGATGCCGGTATTGGGCAGGAACAGGTTGAACCGGATCGGCGTCGCGTCGGGTGCGCTGTCGGTCGTTATGCTTCCTTCGACCAAGCAATGGGAGGACGCGGGCGTGGCGGTAAGCGTTGCGTGGGCTGAGCTGGTCGAGAACCTGGGGTTCGCGCCGGTGTGAGCTGGGATGTCCACCTGTGCGGGAACATCGTCGGGGCACACCCCTCCCGCCCATGCCTGGCTCAAGGGCGACAGGAGGATCCCCATCACCAAAATCGCTCCAACCCGTGGAGCCAGGGGAAGGAGCCGAAGACCGATATTCAAATCCTGTAGGAAGCGAGCCGCATGCATGGATCTGCTCCTTTTTCACCGCCCCCGGACAAGTTCCCTCCCCTCCGTGCAATCCGTTGGTATGTCCCGCCGAACTCAGTGCAAGCGCGATGCCGGCCGTCGGACTTCAAGATGTGAGGAATTACACGAATGGCACGCTTCGGTGTCGGCTGCTTGACAGGGCAACGCGGCGTTGTGTCGCAGGAGCCGAAGACTGAGGAAGTTCGCCCTAGTCTGATGGCCCTAGCCCGTCGGTGGGGGATCGAGAACGCGGTGTCGGTGAGCCGACTTCGGCTGGGTGTCGCGGAGCTTTCGAGGAGCCGCCGCAGCCTCCACCCGCGGGGAGACAAGACGTCTCGCCGCGAGTGAGCAAAACGACAACGCCCCTACCGACCCAGCCCAGGGAGGGCGGCTTCCGTCGGCGAGGCAAGTACTTGGAGACGGTTGACTCCGAGACCTGGAGCCCAAGCGTGAGAAGTGGAGCCCGGCGATCCGCAGACCCTGGCTGCCCGCAGCATCGCCCAGCAGGCGCGTTGCCCGCAGCGCCTCCCCGGGAACCGGGAACTCCGCCAGGACGCCCTCACCCAGCACCTCCACAACGCGCCCGCCGGACTGAGCGACGACGCGTTGGGCGTCGGCGTGGTGCGCCTCCAACAGGCTCTTCCGGGCGGTATCGCCGCGCCGTTTCTGCTCAGCGGGTGAGTTCACGATGTCGGTGCGGAAAATTGCCGCCGCCGCCTCGACTGCGTGACCCGGCCGCAGCGAGCGCTGGGAGGTCGAGGCCTTCTTCGGGTCGACGCCAGCTGGCAATGTCAACGGCTGGGCCACTGGGCAACACGTGCCCGGGCCGCTGAGGTATCGTTGGCGGGGCATGGTCAGGCCGTCCAACACCGTCCCCTACATCGAACGCACGCGTCGGCTCTACGCGCGCCAGGCGCCCTACCGCTGGGTCGAACACGACCCGGCGCGCGAGCCCACGCCCTGGACGCCGGTCGAGCGCCCGCTCGCAGCCACGAGAGTGGCGTTGATCGCCTCGGGCGGCGTCCATCGCGACGACCAGGAGCCCTTCCACTTTCGCAACGACACGTCGCACCGGGAGTTGCCGCCGGACACTCCGGCAGCGCGCCTGCGTGTCTCCCACTTCGGGTACGACGTTCGCGATGCAGCCCGCGATCCCGGCTGTGTGTTTCCGCTGCGCGCGCTGCGCGAGCTGATCGCCGAGGGCGTGTTGGGCGGCTTTGCGGGTCCGGCGCTCTCGTTCATGGGCGGGATCTACTCTGCGCGTCGTGTGCGGGAGGAGCTCGCGCCGCGACTTCGCGACCTGGTGCTGCGACAGGAAGCGGACCTCGCCTACCTGGTGCCCGCCTGACCCGTCTGCCATCAGTCCGTGGGACTGATCGCGAGAGAGATCGAGGCCGCCGGCGTGCCAACCGTATCCATGACCTCCGCGTGGGACATCACCGAGGCGGTGGCGCCGCCGCGTTCCGTCTACGTGCATGCGCCCCTTGGCCATCAGACCGGCGCGCCGGGCGACGCGGAGGGTCAGCGCGCCATCGTTCGCGCGGCCCTCGAAGCCGGTCTCGCGATTCAGCGACCCGGGCAGATCTGCCCGCTGCCCTGGCGCTGGCCGGGCGACGCCGGCTGGGAGTTGCGTGCCTACACGCCGGAGCATACGCCGACCGCTCCGGACGGGAAGCCGAACCGCGGCTCGTCGCCGGCGCGAGGACCCCGTGCATTCGCGCCAGAGGAGATCTGATCTTGGAGTTCGAGACCATTCGCGCAGATACCGATGGCGCTGTGGGCCATCTCACCCTGAACCGCCCGGAGCGACTGAACGCCCTGGGGGCGACCATGATGCGCGAGATCCGCGACGCAGCCGCTTGGTTCGACCGGCAGGCGGAGGTGCGGGTCGTCGTGGTGAGCGGCGCCGGGCGGGCATTCTCGGCCGGGGCGGACCTCAAGGACCCGCCGGTGGCCGGGGCGGTGCCGCGCGAGGGCGGCCCCGCGTGGTCCGAGCGGCGTGAGGTAGGCCAGCTCGGACTGCGCATGGCCGATGCCGTGGAGCAGATGCGGGCGGTGACCATCGCCCAGGTCCACGGCTACGCCGTGGGCGGCGGGCTCGTGTTGATGGTGGCCTGCGACCTGCGTGTCGCCGCGGAGGATGCGGTGTTCTCGATCCCCGAGGTGGATCTCGGGATTCCGCTCGCGTGGGGGGGCATCCCGCGTCTCGTGCGGGAGATCGGTCCCGCGCTCACGAAGGAGCTGGTGATGACTTGCCGACGCTTCACTCCCGCCGAAGCGAAGGCCGCAGGTCTGGTCAACCGCGTAGTGGCTGCCGATGCCCTCGCGGGAGAGGTTTCCGCCCTGGCAGCGGAGCTGGCGGCAAAGCCCACGGTTCCCGTGATCGTCACCAAGGAGCACGTCAACGCCGTCGCGCGCAGCATGGGCGCAGGGCTGACGGCCTTTGCGGACGGCGACGTGCTGCTCGGCGCCGTGCTGGATCCCGAGTCCCTCGCCGCGTCGAGCCGCTACCGGGAGACGACCCTCGGAAGGAGTCGCCGTAAGGACTGAGCCGGCCCGCGGAGCGCCGCCGCTCCGTAGAGCTCGGGCGGGAGCTCGACTGTGCCTCCACCCAGTTCTGGATCGGGCGCGTCATCGAAGGGACCGGCGACCTCGAAGGAGCTAGGCGACGCTACGCGCTGGCCCGCCGCCTACCAGTCGCCTGGTGAGCCTCCACTCTTCGACTGCGCTCGCATTTCTGTGCGCCTTGAGGACTAGGTGAGCTCGAGTTGCCTCGAAGTTCCTCGGGCAACAACGAAGGCCAGCAATTGGATCCCATGGTCATCGGCTTGCTCGTTCTTGGGACTGCGGTTCGCGCGGCTGATGGTTGGCAGCGTCAAGGGCAGGGCGCGAAGGGCCGTAGCCATCGAGGACGAGGGATAGCGGGCTGATCGAGCAATCCTCAAGATTGCCGCGCAGTCCGAGTTCTCGGGAACGACAGGCCATCCGACGGTGCCGTTGACGCGCACCGTAGTCGGGATTTCTGCCTCATCGCCGGGTTCATGCGTTGGGCTCCGATGCCCGGCCCCGAAAGAGGTATGACTACGACACCCCGGAGGAGCGCTTCCATGCAGCCTAGAGAACGTTGCGCTTCAAATGTGAAGCTAAGTAGCGCCGAGCCTCTGGCACCTAATTGTGTGTCCACCACATTCATCGAGCAGGCGGTACAGCGAAGACCAAAGTTCGAAGTATTCCTCGTAGGATCGCGTACCAAGTTCTAGGACCGGTTCGAAGGCCCAACCCCGAAGCTTGTGTTTGCGAAACCAGTCTCGCACGGACGAGCGAACAATCCAGTCGGGAAACTCGAAGCTCACAAGATGCTCGCCAGTTCGGTTGAAATCCAGAGCTTCTTCTAATGTCTTGGTGTCGTAGCAGAGGCAGCCTAGAGCGTCATATCCCTGTTCCTCGGGGTGAGGCGAGCGAACCTCAGGGGATGCAACGTCTAGCTCTCGAAATCCGAGAATCTGATCCGAATAGAGTTGGAAATACTCATCGAACGGAGCACCGGTTCGGGTCTCGAAAATCGGTCGAAATTCGATCCCCGAGAATCGAGCGTCCTCAGAGAGCATTCGAACGCCTCTTGGAATCACGTACTCCGAGGTCCACTGGCCGACGCCCGCAATCTGGTTGGGCTTCAACCGGATCTTCGAAAGAGAAAGGCGATCCGGAAGGCGGAAACGGCGCTTCGGATCGTCCCCAATCCACGGAAGACGGTCCACGTCGGCGCGCATGCGCTCGTAGTCGGCAGGAGAGTCCGAGACCACCTTGCGGGAGCGCACGCGTAGGAAGTCAGATTGCTCGATCTCCTTTCGGTCAAATTCCATCCACGGATTGAGGTCGAGTGAACCTCGGCTCGCCGCTTCCCGAAGAAAGTCGTCCAGGCGAGAATTCGGCCAGAAAGAGTCGAAGAACAGCCCGTTGTGGATCCCGCCAACCAGTTCGCTCGCGCCGGATTCTTCCATCTCGTCGAGCAGTTCGCGGGAGCCCATCCCACGTAGGGCGATCTTCATGAGTACCTGGCCCCGTGGCGCTGCCTAACGGACCGGGCGCTCAGCTGCGTGGCACAGGCCGCCGACGGCCGCTGAGGCACCCAAGTTCATTGCCAAACTCTATCAAAGCTCGATTGAAACGCGCTGTGCCACGGCAGCTGCAGTGCCTTGTTAGGCCGCGCCTTGCACCGGATTCGGAACGATGGCGCGGCCGCGTGAGAGCTCCGAGACAAACCAGTCTTGAAATCCATGGGCCAGGAGCCACTCGATCCGGTCCCCTCGCCACACGATCTTCTCGTCTTCGTAGGGCGATTGGCCCGAGCCAAACTTCTCGATCGCACTCCGTTTCACGTATTCGAGATCTTCTTGCACAGCTAACTGCATCCGCATCGTCCGATTCCAGCGTAGAAGCTTCGGGTACGCTGCCTCTTCGAGGAGAACCGCAAGTGGCTTCAGTGACGAAACATGAGGAAACAACGAAAAGTCAGCGATGGACAGCTGATCGCACACGAAGCCGGAGACATCGATCGAGCTTTCGAGATCGACCAGAATCTGGTGCAACTCCCGTCGACCTGCCTCGAGCAGCACCCTGGGGGGCTGATCTGATCGATGGTGGCTAGGCCAAGTCCAGATAGAGATGTCGTGGATGATCGCATCCAGCAGCGTGTCGGAGAGTCGTTGCCACCGCCGTGCCTTCGCACGGAGTTCGGGGCCGATGGGAAGAACTGCGGGATTCGGGAATCGATCCTCCAGGTAGGAGACGATGTCGGCCGAATCCGTCACCGTGACGCCACCGTCGACGAGGACAGGCACCTCAGCGCGCGGATTGACATGGACGAGACGGTCGTGCTCGGCCAAGGCCAAGGCGTCGACCGAGCCATACTGCAGGCCCTTGAAGCGAAGCACCATCCGCACTTTTCGGGCGAAGGGGCTGAACGGATTGTCGTACAGCGTGAGCACAGGGTACTCCAGTGGGCGCGGCCTAACGGTCTGGCGCTTCAGCTGTCGGGCCGGCCCCGAGCAGCGGGAACGCGCCTGAGTTGGTCCCCAGGGTACCAAGGACCGAATTCGCCTGGCTAGGCTCGGTCAGCTGCAAGCGCTTGTTAGGCGGCGCGGATTCACAGAGTAAGTGCAACAGCGCCCGCAAAGAGAAAGGTGACCTGGAATACTTCGCTCTTCCGC
>CAMYLJ010000017.1 GCA_947259215.1 uncultured delta proteobacterium | reverse complement strand
AAGTTCCTCGACGAGGACGGCGTGCGCTACGACGTCGTCCCCCACGAGCGGGACTACACCGCGCAGGAGACCGCGCACCACACCCACACGCCCGCGCACGCGTTCGCGAAGGCCGTCGTGACGCGGTCGGGGGAGCGGTACGTCATGGCCGTCGTGCCAGCCCACCACGAGGTGGACCTCGAGCGCCTGAGCGAGGTCCACGGTCACCAGCCGGTTGAGCTCGCCAGCGAGGCCGAGATCGAGAAGCTCTGTCCCGACTGCGACGTTGGAGCGGTGCCGCCCTTCGGGAACCTCTACGACATGGCGGTCTACGCGAGCCCGCTACTCGGGGAGACCGACCAGATCACCTTCGTCGGTGGAAGCCACTCCCACGCGATCCGCCTAGCTTGGCGCGACTGGGAGCGACTCGTCGGGCCCCGGCTGGCCGAGGTGTCCGCGGTCCGCCCGCAGGGGGAGCCCGCCCAGGCGCCGAAGCGCGGCAGCTCCTAGACGTGCAGACGACACCACGCTCTTGGGCTCGGGGATGGGGTTGCAGCGGCGTTCCCCAGAAGCCCGGTCCGTAGCTGGCAGACGTGACTCCATGCCCCAGTCCGCCACGAACCGCACGTGACGAGGTGCGACAAGCGGCGAGTGCCCTCGCCCGACACTGCCTGTCGGGCGGGCGGCGGCGCGCAGGGGTAGGCGGCACGCGCCTTGCCGCCTCGATCGGCGAGGCGCGGAGACGCAAAGCGGAACCGACCCGAGAAGAAGCAGGGCACGAAGATCCGCGAGAGCCCTCGACCGATTCGAAGGCCGCGCTCCGCGCCTCTTCTCTTGCCCCCCGCCGCGCCGGCGATCCCGCCACGCGGTTCCTGGAGGGAGGTCGGCCCGGATCAGGCGAGGGCGACCCGAGGCTCCCCCGCTCGAAGGTCAGCGGCGCGATCGGCTCATCCGCGAGCGCGAGCACGACACCTACAAGGTCCGGAGCAAGCTGCCGAACGCCACGGCCTGCCCGGGCTGCGGGCCAATGTACCGCGAGGCCGCTGGGTCTCTAGCGGTCGCGCCTCGGATCTGGAGAGCTCATGGAAGTCAATCGGCGCGCCGGGCTGGACCCGCCGGCTGCGTGCCAAGCGCTAGCTGCGCCTGGACGAGGGCGAGCAGACGCTCGCGCGTAAGGGCACCGAGCAGACGCCCGTCCTCGAGGATCGGGAGCTGATTGACGGCGCGCTCGCTCATGCGGCGCAGCGCCGCCCAACCATCGTCGTCGGGCGCGAGCACCTCGAGTCGGTCGACAGGAATCATGACGTCCTCGAGACACAGCGTCCCGCGCTCGCCGGTCGGCACCTGCGCTAGCTCCTTGAGCGTGACGAGCCCCCGCAATCGACCCTGCGAGTCAACGACGTAGAAAGTGCGCAGACCCCGGCGCAGGACCGCTTCGGACGCCAGCTCCGCGACCGTCTCGGATCCCGAGACGCACGCATCTCTCACCGACTCCATGGCATCACCGGCGCGGGCGACCTCGAGAATCCGCTCGATCATCATCTGGTCAACCGTGGCCCGGGCCGCGGAGAGCAGAAACCACCCGATGAACACCAGCCACAGCCCGCCCAGCAGCTGTCCGGCCAGGAGCGCGGCGAAGATTCCAGACCCGATCAGGGCATACGCGAACAGCGAGCCACTGAACGCGGCGATAGCGGTCGCACGCTCGAAGCTGCCGGTGACGCCCCAGAGGATCCCCCGCAGCACGCGCCCGCCGTCCAGCGGGAACCCGGGGACTACATTGAAGGCGGCCACGATCAGGTTGATGCGGCCGAGCCACGCGAAGCTCTCTGCCGCCACCGCTCCGAGCCCGCCAGCCCCGGCCGAGACGCGCGAGGCGAGCACGAATGCGAGTCCGAGGAAGACGCTGACCAGGGGCCCGGCCGCTGCGATGAGGAGCTCATCTCGGGGACGCCGCGGCTCCGAGTCGAGCTGCGCGAGGCCGCCGAAAATGAACAGGGTGATGGACCGGACGCGGACGCCGAGACGCTGGGCGACGAGGCTGTGGCCTAGCTCGTGCAGCAAGATCGAGGCGAAGAAGAGCGCGCTCGTCGCAACCGCCGTGCTCCAGGTCAGCAGCGTGCTCCAGCTCTCATGGGAGAACTGGAATCGGGCACCGAGCGAAAGTGTGACGAGCAGGAAGATAATCACCCAGGTGTGATCTACCGCGAGCTCGATGCTGGCGATGCGCCCGATCGACCAAGCCCCGCCGCCGAACACACCGCGTTGTCGCGCGGAATGGGCGACAGGTGCACCCGGCCTCTCGCCCGCCGGAGCCGCTCTCGAGGCCGCCTCCCAGCTTGAGTGAGCGGGTTCGCGGCTCCCATTGCCTCTGATCGACATGTTCAAGCCTTCGGCTGCTTTCGCCTCGGTAGAGAGCGCCGGACGAGGGCGGGCGGATCTGTTCGACCCTTCCTCATGTCATGCTACGGGAGACGGAGCGGTACGCGAAGCTCGCGGACCCGGCGCTGGTGGAAGCATTCGGGGCCCACCACGCGCGCCGACGAGACTTTCGAGGGCGGCCGCGTGCTCAAGCTGTGCTCAAGGCACAAAATGCCACACGAAAACCCAAGCAGAATCGAGCACTTTGGCGGGGCGGACGGGACTCGAACCCGGCGACCCCGGCGATAAGCCCTCGGAATCGTGAGGGTTTGTTCCGCGGAACCCGTGCTCAAGGTGTGCTCAAGGCCCCAAATGGGCTGGTTGGCTCGACCCGCCACACGATCGCGACCGGTCGCCTTGGTTCGCCAGGTCCTCCGGGATGAAGGAATCACGGCTGAGATCGAGGAGATCGAGGTCCACGACCCAGAGGAGGCCGAGGCCCTTCGCTTCCTGGGCTCGCCGTCCGTTCGGATCGAAGGCGTGGACATCGAACCGTCCGCCGCGCAGCGGGCGACCTTCTCGCTGAGCTGTCGCATGTACGGGGCGTCGGGCGTCCCCCCTCGGGCCCTTGTCGAGGCGGCGCTCCGCGGGCAGCGCTGAGGAGGTCCGCATGGAGATCGCCGACGTCGCCCGGATCCGAGCCGCCTACGACCAGCATCACGAGCACACCCGCCTGGTCACCCTCCTCTCTCCGACGTGCACGGTCTGTCAGTACGGCCAGGGAGTGGTGCGAGGCATTTTCGAGGAGTGGGAGGATCTCCCGCTTCACGGGCTCGTGATCTGGGTGCCCATGCTGCCCGCGGATACGGCCGAGAAAGCCGAGGCGGAGGCGGCTGCATTCTCCGACCCGCGTATCGAGCACTTCTGGGACGCCGAGCGAGCCCTCGCGAATGCGTTCGCAGGCGTGCTGGATCTGAGGTGCCCGGCATGGGACGTGTACCTGGTCTACCGACCGGGTGTCCGTTGGGGGGACACGCCAGCGCCTCCGACATCCTGGATGCTCCAGCTTCCGGAGCAGGTCGGGGCCGACCCCACCCGCCTGCTCGACGCGGGGCGCCTCGCTGGCGAGATCCGCGCCGCGCTCAGCGACCCCAGGGTCGAGTCGGGCCCCGATCTCGCGCTTCGCCTGCACGCGAAGGGCCTCGCCACCGTGAAGGAGAATCGCTCGGGCGATTAGCCGTCGGGACCGACGGTGAACAGGCTGATTGAGAACGGGCGCTGGCCTTGGGGGCACAGAGGGCCGGGGGCGCGCGGGCGTGCGGTCACAGCGTGGGACGGTCTGCTCCCCGGGCGCCCGAGCGCTCCGCTGCCCGCCGGACCGGGTCGAGGAGCCACGAGATCCCAGGGCGATCGGCCGGGCCCTCGCCGACGTGGTGGAGGGCCACGGTCCCGCCCGGATCGATCAGGACGTCCCCCCCGAGCTGATGGACGTCCCCCGACGCAGGCCGGGGGCGACGCCCTCGCGCCAACAGTTTGGCATAGGCCCACCATGTGGCCGGACCCCAGATCGCCCAGCCCCCGCCGCGACCCATGCCGTAGGCAGCATAGAGCCGGCGGGATGAGTCGATCAGCAGCGGCCAGGGAAGTTTCGTCTCGCCCACATACTCCTCCGCCACCTCCGGGGCCTCGAAAGTCACGACGAGCACGCGCAGGCCGAGCGCCTCGATCTCTTCCCCGTGTCTCCGCAACTGCGAGACGTGCTCCCGGCACGGCAGTCAATGGAGGTGGCGATGGAAGACCAGCAGCAGCCAGGCGCCCGCGCATTGTTCGAGCCGGTGAACCGTCCCACGCGTGTCCCGCAGTTCGAAAGGCGCCGCCCGACATCCGACTCTCCCCTGCATCCCGTCCATCGTATCGCAGCTGGTGTAGGGTGGACGACGTGCGACATGCGATCGCCCTGAGCCTGGTGGCCTTCGTCCTGCACTTCGGTTGGGAGAGCGTGCTGTGTCCGCTGCTCTACGTGCACGGGAGCTACGACGTCGCCCGCGGGCTCCACGCTAGGCGGTCGCGCTCGCCTGCTTCCGCGCGAGCCGTTGGCTGACGAGCCGGTCACGGAAGGCCTGTGCCCCGTCGTTCATCAGCAACATGAAGAGGATGAACATCATCAGTCCATCAGAGAAGTGGCCGCCCGAGCCGTCGATCGCGAGCTTCACTGCGATCACGATGAGCATGCTGAGCGTCAGGAACTTGGTGTGCGGCGAGCGCCGGATGATCCGCGAGATCGGGACCATGCCTACGATCATGATGAGATTGGCGATCAGGATGCTGACTACCATCCAGCCGAACTGGGTGTCGATGTCCATCAGCGACATCATCAGGAATACCTGGTCGACGCCGAAGATGCCGAGCAGCAGCTGCACGCCGAGCAGGGCGAGCGCGATGCGAAGGCCACGCGCGAAGCCGCTCTTCGTCTCCGTCGTCTGCTCGGCATGGTGCTCGTGCGGGCCAAGCGCCGCCTCCTGAAAGCCGTGCCAGTACTCGTAGATCACGATCGCCATGACGACGCCGGCGCCGAGGAACAGCAGCAGGTTCCGCCATACGAGCTCTTCGGGGTGTTCGCTGAACCAGCGGTTCGGCAACCACCACCAGTCGCTCTGCGGCTCGAGCAGGAAGGCGAGCGAGGAGACCGCAAAGATCATTGCGACCCGGACGCAGGCTGCCGCGAACAGCGTGAGAGATCGCGCCCAGAGGTGCGAACGCTCCGTGAGCCCGAGCTTGCCGATCTGGACGTCGGCCAGCACGCCGCCGTCGACGCCGAGGATGGTGTTGGCCACCGTCGCCATCAGGAACGCAATCAGGACTTCCATCGAGCACCCCCCTACTAGGCACAGCCCTGCATGCTGCGGAGCGGTCGGATGGTACTGCTGGGGCTGTTCGGGATCGAGCTCAGCGCGGACTGGGACGGCCTACCGCCCGACGAGTGACGCGAGCTTGCTGCGTGGCACCCATTAGACCCGGGAGCTCGCTGATCACGAGCGCGAGCGCGGCCTGGGCGAGCAACGGCCGGCCCACCGGCCAGAGACGCAGACCGAAGGTGCTCGAGAGCAGCAGGTTGGGCCTGGACCCTGTGCCTCCCGAGAACCCAATCCAGCCGAAGCACTTGAGGATTCTCGCACGCCCGCTACACCCGCCGCACCATTGGCCATGGGCAAGGTCCGGCGAGGAAACTACGTCTTCCTCACCTGGACCGGGGACCACGCCCCTCGCCACGTACACGTCTACAAGGACGGCAAGCTCGTGGTGAAGTGGAGAGCTGGCAGCCCATGAAGGGTCGGGCCTCGGCACGGGTGCTGCGCCTGATCCGCGAGCTGGAGGACGAGGTCACTCTATGAAGATCCGAAAGGTCGAGCCGAACAACCGCAAGGGCGAGTTCCGCGTCGTCACCTACTCCGGCGTGGCCTACGCCTACCCCTACGTCAAGGCCGAGCCCCAGCCGGACTTCGGCCGACAAGGTGGCGGACGCCTACGTCGACCGCGAGCTCGCGAACGAGGCGTTCAGCTACGTGCTGGAATCGGGCGCCGAGGGCTCCATCCACCTCGACCAGGTCCTCGAGTACAACGAGTAGCTCGTGCGTTGACCAGCAGGCCCCGCCGGACCTACGTGGCACCGGCTCCGCTCGTGTCCCCGTTTTCTGACCTTTGAATCTGATCCATGACCCGCAACAGGGCCGCGGCGATTTCAACGGGCACCTCCTCCTGTAGGAAATGCCCGCCTTCCGTCTCTGTGACGGGCGCGTCGGGGAAGTTCTGCTTCATGAACGGGAGCCCTTTGGCCAGGATCGGGTCATTCATTCCCCAGACGATTTCAGCAGGAATATCCAGACCCTGCACATACTCTTCGATCACCCGCATCGCCGGCGTACTGGGATGATCCGGGCCGTCGGTCACCATGCGCATCATCGCAAGCGGGGCTTTGTCATTGCCGCTTTCCTCCACGGGCCTGCCGTACAGCTCCACCAGCTCGGCCGGAAGAGAAGCGGGGTCGCCCTGCATCCGAGGCAGCCGCTCGAAGATCGAGAGAAAGACCTCCAAGAGGAGTTCGCCGACCACCGGCGTCTTGACGATGGCATGGGCGCGGGAAAGTTCCATCTCCTCTTTCGGGGCGTTGAATCCGGTGTTCAGCAACACAGCGCCCTTCAGCAGGTCGGGTGAACGCGCGAGCGCCCCCATGCCAATCGGCCCACCCCAGTCCTGGCCCGCATAGACCAGTTCGGTCAGCTTCAGTTGCTCGAGGACGCCATGGATCCAGCGGATGTGATTGTCCAGCGTGTGCTCCCTCGCTGGAATCTTGCCCGAGAACCCCAGGCCCACCAAGGTCGGCATGATCACCCGAACTCGGTGGGTCGGCAGCTCTTCGGCCACCTTCCGATAGAGGAATCCAGAGGTCGGATTGCCGTGCTGGAGAAACACAGGGAATCCGGCCCCCACTTCCAGCACGTGAACTTTGATCCCCGGCTCGACCTCGACGAGATAGCTCTTGTACTCGTCCGTGACGTATTTCGCTGCGTAGTCCGGCAGAGGAAATGCTTCGAAACTGCCAGCATCCAAGCGAATGGTTCCTTCTCCCTCCGGAACGATCGCTTCTCCGTCACGAGTGATGATGCCCGCGAAGGCGATGCAACAGACGGCGATGATCGCCAACGAGATCAGGATTCCGGTCTTCAAGGTCTTTGCCTCCTCTATCTCCTGCACCAGGCTGAAGACGACTCAGCCGCCGAGGAGAGAATTTACACCGATCCATCGAGGCAAGCGGTCCAACCGCCGTAGTGCCGGCCTGGCGAGTGCCACGGGCCTGGGTTGATCGAAAGCCCCGAACCGCGCATGCTGGGCGCGCGTCCCGGGAGCAGCCCCGCATGACCATCGAACGCGACCAGCACGGCTTCGACGCCCCCGCCCCCCTCGGCCACCCGGGCCGCCTCGGACTCGATCCGGGCCGCTCCATCGGGCCCGCGGTCGGCGAGCGGCTCCCGGACTTCCGACTGCCCGACGCCCGCGGGCGCGAGATCGACTTCCACGCCGATCGGGGCGCGTCCAAGGCCGTTGTGGTCTTCTACCGATCCGCGGTCTGGTGACCCCCCTGCTGGACGCAGCTCGGCGAGCTGCGCGACGCCCACCCCCGCTTCGAGACGGAGGGGATCAAGCTCTACGCCGTCTCCTACGACGACCAGGAGGCGCTCCGCGCGTTCGCGGAGAAGCAGTCGATCCCCTATCCGCTGCTCTCGGACCTGGGAAGCCGGGTGATCCGGGACTACGGCATCCTGAACGACCAGCTCGAGCCGGACGACGCCTTCCTCTACGGTCTCCCCTACCCCGGCGTCTTCGTCTGCGACGAGGACGGCGTGGTGGTCGCGAAGTTCTTCCACGACACCTACAAGAAGCGCGACAGTCCGGAGACCCTGATCGATGCCGCCCTCGGCCGCATCGAGCTCGCGGAGGACGCGCCGCGGGCGGTCTGCGAGGACCCGGAGGTACACATCACCGCCGCGGTACACGGCGGCCAGGGGACGATCCGCCAGGGCATCATCCGCCGGCTCGTGGTCCGCTTCGAGCTCGCCCCGGGGCTTCATCTCTATGGACGGCCTGTGCCGGAGGGCATGATTCCGACGACGGTCTCGGTCCGCGGCCCCGAGGGCCTGGTCTTCGGCGAGGCGCAGTACCCCGCGACCGAGCCCCTCCGGCTGCCGGGGCTCGAGGTCGAGCTTCCGGTCTGGAGCGAGAGCTTCGACGTGGTGATCCCGTTCTACCCGGACGCGCGGGTCGCCAGTGAGACGCGTCCCCTGGACCGGGACTCCCTCGAGCTGGAAGTCGAGGTCCGCTATCAGGCCTGCGACGACGAGGCCTGTCTCCTCCCGAAGACGGAGAAGCTGCGGCTCACGGCGTCCCTGGAGGTGGTCGACGTGCCCAACCTGGCCCTGCACGTGGGGCACGGCCAGCGCGAGGGGAGCTACGACGCAATGCCCCACATGCGGCGCATGATCCTGCGTTCGCTCCGGCGCAGCCCGGCGGGCTTCCTGCGGTTCGTGGCCAAGAACGTGATGCTCGAGATGGCGGCCTGGAGGCGAAGGCGGGCTCAGCGGCGCGACGCCTAGCTATCGGCGCGCCGATCCGGCCCTCGCCAGCAAATCCCGCGCGGGGGCGTCTCGCCTACAACTAGAGGCCTTCATTGCGCAGTAATCCTGCGGAGAGCAGACGCGGGAATCGAACCTACAACCTCCGGCTGTAAGTCCTCGGAAACGCAAGGGTCCGGAGCAGTGAATCTTGTATCCCGTTGTATCCCGCCGGTGGGAGGGCCCTCGGCTGGATGGCGATCCCGCGTCGTGGGCCGCCACCGCTCGGCACCTAGCACGCCCCCACGGCCCAGCCCGCGCTGACCTATCCTTCGCGAATGGACGGGATCTACGATCTGGGCGGTGTCGCGGGGTTCGGCGCCGTCGAGGTCGAGGCAGACGAGCCGACCTTCCACGAACCCTGGGAGGCCACGGCCTTTCGAATCAATCTCGCCTCGATCGGGTTTCTGCGCGCCTACAACGCCGACGAGTATCGCCATGCCATCGAGCGCATGCAGCCCGTCCACTATCTGCAGGCGCGCTACTACGAGCGGGTGCTGACGGGCGCGACGACCCTGCTCGTCGAGAAGGGCGTCCTCGATCTCGCCGACCTCGAGCGTCGCGCCGGAGGTCGCATTCCCCTGGCGCTCCCGGTGCGGCCGAACCCGGGCGACGGCCGCTCAGAACCCCGCGAGCCGCGATTCCGCTGCGGTGCGAGGGTGCGCGTGCGTGACGATCACAAGCCCGGCCACACGCGCGTGCCCCGCTACGTTCGCGGACGCACCGGTACCGTGGTCCACGTCGCGCCGCCGTTCTCGTACCCCGATGCGAGCTCTCACGGTCTGCCGAAGCGATGCGAGGCCACCTATCACGTCGAGTTCGAGGCGTCGGAGCTGTGGGGAGACGACGCCGAAACGAACGCGCCCGTCGTGGTGGACCTGTGGGAGAGCTACCTGGAGGAAGCCTGATGGGCGGAGACGAGATCGCGAGCCCCGAAGCGCGCGCAGACGCCGTGGCCGAAGCGCTCGTCGAGAAGGGACACCTCCCGGAAGGCGCGCTCGACGCCGTCGAGCGGATCGAAGAAGGACTCGACTGGCACAACGGCGCCCGGGTGGTCGCCAGGGCGTGGACGGACCCCGCGTACAGGGCGCGCCTCCTCGCCGACGGCACGGCGGCCTGCGCGGAGCTCGGCTTCGAGGGACCACAGGGCGAGTACATCGTCGTCCTCGAAGACACCCCCGAGCGCAAGAACCTGATCGTCTGCACCCAGTGCTCGTGCACCGCGTGGCCGGTCCTCGGCCTGCCCCCGGACTGGTACAAGAGCCCCGAGTATCGCGCGCGGGTGGTTCGCGAACCGCGGCGCGTGTTGCGGGAAATGGGACTGGAGCTCGAACCCGAAATCGAAGTCCGCGTCTGGGACACCACCGCGGAGACGAGGTATCTCGTCCTTCCGCTCCGGCCGGAAGGAACAGACGGTTTCACCGAAGACCAACTCGCCGCCCTCGTGATGCGCGAAGCGATGATCGGCGTTGCACGCGTGCCGTCGCCCACATGAGTTTCCAAGGAATGGAACTCTCGATCTTCGCTCGGCCCCCGAAGACCGCTGCCTGGTCCGGTCGTGGCGGGTGAAACGGGCCAGTCGGCGCCAGAACCAGCCGCAACCAAACCGCGGAACCAAGCCCCGCCAGAAGGCGAACTGCTCAGCGAATCCGGAGACTTATGGCGGGGAGGACGGGACTCGAACCTACAACCTCCGGCCGTAACCCCGCGGAAACGCAGGGGTCCGAAGAGATGAAGTTTGTATCCCGTTGTATCCCAACTTCTCCGAAACCCCCCGCTGCGCGGAGCGCAGTGAGGTTTGGCGGGACCCAGTCAACCAGGTGCGACCAATTCGGACCGGGCGCGAGCGAAGACCGGCCTACCCCGTTCAAGCGCCACCCGACCCCGCTTCATCGAGGGTGCGCAGGCCGAGCGGCGAAGTGCGGCCTGAAACCCGCTGGCGCTATCATGGTTCGCGATGGATGAGGTCAGCAGCGACGCGCTGGTCCAAGGGCGAGATGCATACCGGCGCCACGACTGGGATTCCGCGTACCAGCTGTTCAAGTCGCGCGACGCCTCGCAACCGCTGGCTCCGGAGGATCTTGAGCGGCTCTCGTGGGCTGCCTATTGGACCGCTCGCTACGCGGAAGCCCTCGACCTCCTGGAACGCGCGGGGCGCGGCTACGGGGAGGTCGGCGACTCGCGCGCCGAGGCCCGAGTGGCATTGCACCAGGCGCGATTCCACTTCGAGCAGAGCAACGCCGCCGTCGCGGCCGGCCTGGGAGCGCGGGCCGGGAACCTCCTGGCGGACGAGCCGGAGTGCGCGGAGCAGGGTCTGCTGGCTTGGAGCGTTGCCGCAATGGCCTTGAGCCAGGGAAACCTGGAGGCTGCCCGGGAGCAGGCCGAGCGCGCCCGGGAGATCGGCCGCCGCGTGGGCGACCGCGATGTCGAGGCGATGGGCCTCCTCTGGCTCGGTCACGTGTATCTCTTCGAGGGACGTGTGGCGGAGGGAATCGCGCTCCACGACGAAGCGACCGCGGCAGCCACCAGCGGCGAGCTCGGCCCCTTCGCCTCGGGGGCCATCTACTGCAGCGTGATCGTCGCTTGCCGAAACCGGGCCGACTGGCGGCGCGCGGCCGAATGGACCGAGCGGGCCGACCGCTGGTGCGACCGCGAGTCGGTCGCGTTCTTCCCGGGCCTTTGTCGCGTTCACCACGGAGAGGTGCTTCGCTTCCGCGGCAAGTTCCAGGACGCCGAACGCGACGTCCTCGAGGGCCGTGACCTGCTCCTGGCCTCCAGCCCCCGCATGGCGGGCATGGCCCTGCAGGAGCTGGCAGAGATCCGCCTGTGTATCGGCGATCTCGAGGGGGCGGAAGAGGCCTGCAGGCACGCCCTAGAGCTCGGCTTCGACCCCCAAGCCGCATTGGCGAGACTGCACCTGGCCCGAGGGGACGCCAAGGGTGCGCTCGCCGCGATCGAGCGGGCGCTCGCCGACGACCCTTTCTCAGCCGAGAGCCATGCGATCCTGCTCCCCGCGAAAGTGTCCATCGCGCTGGCCGCCGGGGAGACAGAGGCCGCCCGGGAGACGGTGGCGGAGCTCGAGGCCGTGGCCGCCGAGCTCGACACCCCGGCGCCTCTCGCTGCCGCCGCGCGCGCGCGGGGGGAACTCGAGCTCTCGGAGGGGCGTGGCGAGCCCGCGATCGCGCAGCTGCGCCGGGCGTGGAAGGCCTGGTGTGAGCTGGATGCGTCCTACGATGCGGCCCAGACTCAGTTTCTGCTGGCGACGGCCTACGAGAGCGAGGGGGACCTCGGCGCTGCAACCATGGAGCTCGAGTCCGCTCTGTCGAGCTTCGAGAGGCTGGGGGCGAAGATCGACGCAAGACGAGCAAGCGAGCTTCTCGCCAGCCTCGCCGCGAGGAGCAGCGGAGGCTCACCTCCGACGCGCCTGACGAAGACCTTCATGTTCACCGACATCGTTGATTCCACCAAGCTGGTCGAGCTGCTCGGCGACGAGGCATGGGACAAGCTACAACGCTGGCACCACCGAACGCTGCGCTCCTGCTTCAAATCACACAACGGCGAGGAAGTCAGTCAGGAGGGCGACGGATTCTTCATTACCTTCTCCACGGCCGACGCCGCACTCGACTGTGCAATCGCCATCCAGCGCGCGCTTGCTACTCACCGGACCGAACACGGGTTCGCTCCACGGGTTCGGATTGGACTACACACCGCCGAGGCCCTTCAGCGCGGCAGCGACTACGCCGGCAAGGGCGTGCATACCGCGGCTCGTGTAGCGGGTGCTGGAGGCGCAGACGAGATCCTGGCGAGCCGCGCCGTCCTGGTCGCGGCGAGCGATCGCTTCTCCTGCGCCGACGAGCGCCAGCTGGAGCTCAAGGGGCTGGCGTCTCCCATTGCAGTGATGCGGATCAAGTGGTGAGTGTCCGTAGACCGGCCGTTCCACAACATTTGACAATATCTCAGAGCAAGGACTCAGAGTCCTGACCCCGCCCGCTCCTCCGCTGGCCTGGCGGCTCGGTAGTACCAGAGGCTGCCGAAGATCGTGGCGCAACGGCCGAATTCGACTACCGGCGCGAAGCCGGCCTCGCACAGAAGCGCAGCAAGCCGACCCTCGATGTTGTCACGAGCCTAGGGGGATCGGAAGGCGACCCGCGCAAGCACCCGCTCCCAGTGGGAGCCGAACTGGGCGCGCCGGCTCTACCGCTGGACCCGGTCGGTCGCGGCGGAGTTCGATCGCATCTTCGAACACAGATCCGCGGAGAGCCAGCTTCGATGCCTCAGGCACCCCAGGAGCTCCCCGGAATGCGGCTAGGACTCCTCCCCAGTCCACCGAGGGATCGAGGACTTACCGGCGAGAGCGTCGGCGCGCTAGAGGTCCGTGCGTTCGACGCCGGGAAACTCGAGGATGAAGTCCGCGCCGAAGGCCGACGCCGGGGTTTGATAACCGTTCGGGACGTTTCCAGCCGCCGCGCGCTTCGCAATCTCCCAGGCGGTTTGCGCGGTGAGAGCGTAGGCTTCGGGCGTAAGTAGCCGACTTTCCACCGACTTGCCGTCCGCGTTACGCACTTCGCCCCAAATGAGCGAACGCCCAGCCTCGCGTTCTTGGTCGCTCGGTCCCGCCGGCCCCGCCTTGATGCGGCCTTTGAGGAGCGATTGAATCGGCGCCATCGCCATCAACCAGCCGAGATAGCGGCTCATTCGAGCCGCCCGTTGTAGGCCCGGCGGCGCGCCCATGTAAACAACGATATTCGGAATGCCCGTGCTATGGAACGCGGTCGAAACATCGCCCCAGGGAACGGTCATGGCCGTTTCGGTGACCTCGCCGAAGTTGATGTCGCGGGTCTTCCACGCCGAGGGGACTTCCGTGAGCACACCGTTCTGCCGAATCAGGCCGCCTTGCGCGAGGCCCTCGACCATGGTCATGGCGGTGCCGCGGCTTAACTTGTCGTTACCCGTAAACGCGAGCGTTAGCTCCGTGGCGTCCGGCAATCGATTCTTCAGGTGCAGCGCGAGACAGTCCGTGGGCACGACGTCGAAGCCCGTCCCCGGCATGATCATGATGCCGGCGTCCTGCGCGCGGGCGTGGAGCTTTTTCATTGATTCGAACACGGCGAACTCGCCCGTGATGTCGAGATAATGCGCGCCGACGTGCAGGCAGGCCTCGGCCATGGCGTCGGCCGTATGCGAGAACGGACCGGCGCAATGCAGCACAGTGCCCACCCCCTCCAACCCGCGAATCAACAGATCAGGATCGTCCATCCCAAACACGCGGTGTTCCCCGCCATGCAGCGCGGACTGCGTCTCCACCTTATCCGCCGAACGACCGGCGAGAATCGGCCTCGCCCCCGCGGCCACGGCCAGATCGACGATCAATTCGCCCGTGTACCCGTAGGAGCCGTAAATCAGAATCGCCTTACTCATCCTCAAGCCCTTCCGCCGCGGCATCTTCCCGTTTCGTCGGCTGCCG
This sequence comes from uncultured delta proteobacterium, assembly GCA_947259215.1. Classification (GTDB taxonomy): domain Bacteria; phylum Myxococcota_A; class UBA9160; order UBA9160; family JAFDET01; genus CAMYLJ01. The sequence continues at coordinate 199,226 of CAMYLJ010000017.1, read as the reverse complement.
CGCGATAAACACCGTAACGCCCACGCCGATGGCGGCCAGCAAACGGGTAGGCCGAAGAAGGGGGGTTCCTCAGGTACGATAAGCGACGGAGTGACAACTCCCCCGTGGGCGTTCGACCTCTCGAGACCGTAGGCGTGCCGAACCAACCCAGGGCACGAGTTGCCCGGGATCCCGGCGCTCGTGTCGCCCTCAGTCCAACGCGCGCGTCTCCGGGAGCGCAGCGCGGGAGGCCAAGGAGCTCGCCGGGTGTGGCGGGCCGAACGAGTCACTCGTCGCCACGACCAAGCGCGACCAAAGCGCGGAACCAAGCACCGCCAGATCGCGAATTGCTCAGTCAATCCGGCTAGTTATGGCGGGGCGGACGGGACTCGAAAGCCCAACTTCCGGCTGTAAGTCCCCGGAAACGCAGGAGTCGGGAACACTGAAACTTGTATCCCGCGTGTATCCCAACCCCCGGAGACCTCTGGCGCTGGAGCCCTGACGGGGTCTTGGCGGCTGACAGACAGCCAAGCGCGACCAACCTGGGCTTCCAGCGGGAGCCCCCCTTGATGGGCGCGGGCCTCTTCCTTCCGGCCGGCACCCCGGACTGGCCACGGGCGGCTCAGTTCCTGGTGGTCTACGGGGTCGTCGTCTGCTTGGCGGTCGTCGTGATGGCGCGAGGCGCACCGGGGGGACTCGAGGCCCGGCTCGCGGCCCCCGCCGCAGCGAGCCAGCCCTCGGGCGATCGAGTCGCGACGACAGCCTGATCTATATCCCCATCAGTTCGAGAATGAACTCTTCTACAGCGTCCTTTCTCTTGGAGAACGCCACATGCTCGGTCGCGGATGCGTCGTGATGGGAATAGTTGGTCTTCAGGAAGCCATCCGCGGCTCTGCTCTTCTTGGCGATCTTCTTCAAGGCGATCTGTTGCCGATAGTCGGAGTAGGACTTGGCGTTGCTCATGAAGCCCCTTGCTCTCAGGTAGGCTTCTCTGGCCCGCACCAATCCGCCTGCAATCGGCCACGCGATGCTCTTCAATTTCGAATCAGGGATGCCCAGCTTTTCGCATAGCCGATCTCCGAAGAGCGATCGAGCAAATGGCGTTGCAATCCACTTGCCCGCCATTCTGTGCAGAGGCGATCTTCCGAATATGCTTTCGACGATCTCGGCAATTTCGTCGAAGCTTTGTCGGTAATTGACTACCGGCTCTTCCAGGCACGCCCAGAAGTAGTTGAGTGATTCGTACTGCTCTTCGAGCGTTCGGGCGAGGAATTCTTCCTTTCCTCCCATGATGAAGACTATGTACACCCAGAGTGAGATCCCGTCTTCCAGCTCCTGCTCGGTGTATCTCCCCCCAAGACGTTGGTGGAAGAGAATGAGCGCGATCCCGAACTCCGGCAAACCGAACATCATGTCCGCATTGCTGATCGGCATGCCAAGGTCTTCATAGCTCGCCGCCAGAGGGCTTCCCTTCTTCATGAAATGCCTTCTGACCTGGGCATGCATGATGCGAACTCGCACCGCTCTCTTGAAGCCGTCCTCGAAGCGGTTCAAGCTGTTCGGGACGGGCATCTTTGACAGAAACGCATTGGATTCGATCAGCCTGGTCCTCGAGTTCATCTTCCCCGTCGCATTGATGGCTCTCGATATGGCGCCTCCGTAGTAGGTGATGAGGGCATCGAGGACGAACTCAATGACGGGAATGACCGCTCCTCCGCTGTGGATGACCGTTCCAGCTCTGTTGAGTGCTTCGCGGTCGAGCCATTCGGGTTCCCGGTCCAGCTGCGCGAAGAGATCCACGAGCTCAGTCGGGGGGGCATCGATGGAGTCGATGCCGCTGTCCAGAGCCTGGTCGAAGAGACGCCTTCCTTCTCGAGGCCCCAGCCTTTCGAACATCTCTGCGACCTTGTCTCCCAGTTCATCTCCTTCCCAAGCCAGGTCTCCCATTCTGGCAATTGTGCCTTCGGGGTTGCGCAGCCTCTCCTCATAGCGGTCATCGAGGTCTTCCGGTCCGAGCACGCCTCCCAGGAGTCGCTTCCTCAGATGATCGAAATCGTGATTGATGCTCTGCCTCGGCTTGGGCGGCGTTCGCAAGGGGTCGCCCGCTTCGCGGTAGAACAGATTTCTGGATTCTGTTTCGAATGTGGATTCTCTGGCCATGAATCGCTCCGGCGGGCGAGGCGCGACGGCCCCGCCGCTTCGAAGAAAGGAAGCATTTGGATAATAAGGATCGACACAAAGGTGTCAATTGTATATTTTCTTGACCGGCTGGAACCGGCCAGCCCCTGGGAGAAGAGGAGGACGCGTGACCCCGAGTTCTTCAACCCCCTCGGCTCATCCGGCCGCAACGCCGGGCGTCGAGCGGCCCCTCGATCCCCGCATCGCCCGCTCGCGGCGGGCCGTGGGGAACGCGCTGATGGAGCTCCTCGCCGACGGCCGGCCCTACACGGACCTCACGGTGTCGGAGATCGCCGCCTGCGCGGGGCTGACGAGGAAGACCTTCTACGCGCACTTCGGCTCGATCGACGCCGTCGTCCGCGACCTCGCGATGGATTTGTTCACGAGCACGTTGCTGGCCGTGGGCGACGACGCGTTCATTCTTCCCCTGGCCGAGAGCGGGCTCGGGGACGCCCTCTTCGGGCAGCTCCACGAACATCTCGACGTCCTCGAGCCCCTCGCCACGCTCTGTCCGACTGCCCTGTTCCTCGAGCCCGCGCGCGAAGCCGTACAAACGATTCTGTTCGGGCGGATCCTCGCCATCAACGACCTAGGCCCGATCAGCGACTTCGACCGGGACTACCTCGCGCACCTGGCGAGCAGCACCCTCCACGGCGCCATCACGGCCTGGGCCAGCCGCGGCTTCAAGGACTCGCCCGAAGAGGTGGCCGCCTTCGCGCTGGAACTGATGGCGCCGGTGTCAGACCGGATCTTCGAGGCAGCGAGCCAGGCTGCAAGGCATCACCGAGCCGGTATAGAAAGCCAATCGTGACCACATTCGCCGATATCCTGCAGAGTGCGAAGCGAAATTCTTCGGGTCGCACCGCACTCGTCTGCGGCGACGAGCACGAGACCTATGGGGAGCTGCTCAAACGGGCGGAGCTCCTCGCGGGAGGCTTGCGTGGTCTCGGCCTCAAGGTCGGAGATCGCGTCGCCATCCTGGTGGGTAACTGCCATCGCTACGTCGAGGTGTACATGGGCGTGCCGGCGGCGGGCTTCGTCGTCGTTCCGCTCAACACTCGTCACGCGGGGCCCGAACTCCACTATGCGCTCGAGGATTCCGGCGCGCGCGTCCTGATCACGGATCGCGACCCCGGTGCGCTGGCCGATCTCGTCGAACATGTGATTCGCATGCCCGGCGACTACGAAGCACTTCTGGGGTCGTCGGAGAAGGTCGAGCTCGGTAGTGGAATCGACGAGAACTCTCTTGCCGGACTTTTCTATACAGGAGGAACCACGGGCGCCTCCAAGGGAGTCATGCTCAGTCATCGCAACCTGATCGCGAACGCCTTTCATTTCCTGGCTGTTCTGCCCGAGACGAATCAAGACCGCTTTCTCGTCATGGCCCCGCTCTTCCACGCCGCCGGCTCGGTCCAGATCATTTCGACCGCCTTGACGGGCGCCAGTCAAGTCATGTTGGCGGCATTCGATCCCGCCGCCGCACTCGACTTGATCGAGAAGGAATCGATCACGATGACGTTGGGTGTTCCGACGATGATTGCTGCCGTCGCCGAGGAGGCCGACGCGAGGCCACGAAAGACCGACACCCTTCGCGTCATCATGCACGGCGGCTCCCCGATTGCGACCGAAATCGTGCGAAGAATCCACGCTGCAGTTCCCACCGCCGAACTCACCGAACTCTACGGCGCAACAGAAGTCTCGCCCATTGCCACCTTTCTCCGTCACGAAGAGGAGCTCGTCGACGACAAGCGCGGCCGCTCTTGTGGCCAGGCCATACACGGTGTCTCCGTGAGCATTCTGGATCCGAACGATCCCACTCGCGAGTGCGATGATCTGGAAGTCGGAGAGGTGGTCGTTCGCGGCCCCAATGTCATGCAGGGCTACTGGAACAAGCCAGACCAGACCGCATCGGTCCTCAAGGACGGTCAGTACTGGACCGGCGACCTCGGCTACATGGACGACGAGGGGTTCCTCTTCCTTGTCGATCGGAGCAAGGACATGATCGTTTCGGGGGGTGAGAACGTCTACTCGACCGAGGTCGAGGAAGTGCTCTACCAACATCCAGCTGTAGTGGAAGCGGCTGTTTTCGGCGTGCCTGACGAGCGGTGGGGCGAGGCCGTATACGCGGCGGTGGTGCTGCGCGATGGCGCGGGCGACGTAACCGCCGAAGCGCTGATCGCGCACTGTCGCGAGCAGATCGCCGGCTACAAGGTGCCGAAGGCAATCGAACTATGCGGGGCGCCCTTGCCGAAATCGGGCCCGGGCAAAATCCTCAAGCGAGAGTTGCGTGCGCCATTTTGGGCTGGACGCGACACCCAGGTTGGCGGTTAGGCGGCGCTTCGCCACGCCGACGCGGCATCGACCCGGGTCTACGCGAACCTCGCGCGGGGCGGGGCGTTCGCCATCCTGCGGAACCCCGCGCGTGTATCGATCGGTACTCGCGCCCGAGACCAACCCACGAGGCTATCCTGCGCGCCCTGCCCCGCTGGCCGCGTGCGGCGCCCATGGACCCCAACTGGGCCCCAGGAGCCGATGACTCAGGAATGCGTTGAGTAAAAAACGGGGACTCATGGCGGGGCGGACGGGACTCGAAAGCCCAACTTCCGGCCCGAGGTGAGAATTCCCCTCGGGTCTTGGACCCTAGGTGGCTAACGCGAGGATACGATGAGAGAGCTCAAGCTTGCGACGAGCCACATCGTGGTACTGGTCATGATCCTGGCGCGGCTCGCCTCGGCGGACGCTGAAGAGCCGGACAGGGGATCCATGACCGTGTTCGATTCGTGCGCGGCCGAGAACCACCCAGCTCGTCTGACCCATCACGCAAGCGCCGGACAACCGGACCACTGCGAGAGCGCCGCCGACTTCCCGCCGGGGTGGTCGCTCTTGACGAACTGGGGAACCAAGCCTCAGTGGTTGACTCCGACGAGCTTCGTATTTGTCAGCAACCTCGTCGGTGACGTGTTCCGAATGGACATCGAGTCCGGAGAGATCGACCGGCTCACGGGCCATTTCTCCCATGCGGGCTTCACGCGTGTACACGTGCTCTCGAACGGGGACCTCCTGCTCCTCGGGCCGTCACACGGCTCACCCCCTCCGAGGAACCCGCTGGTCCCACACGATGCTGGGATGTTCAACGGGGATCTCTTCGTTCTGCGCCGGCCGTTCGCTGGCGAACCCCTTCCGCTCCACCGCAATGCGTGGGAAGGGATTGCCGTGTCGCGAGAGACAATGCAGATCGCGTGGTCGACGACCAACGTTCCCTTCTACGTGCCGAATCCCGATGGCTCGATCGCTCTCCTGGCAACAGGGCTTCGGTATCTGTGCCAGCCAACCTCCATCCGAACGGGGCGCATCGTCTACGACGCGGAAGGAGTTCCCCGCCTCGAAGAGGAACGAGAGGTCATCTCCAAGTGGAACGTCGGAGCCGTCTTCCTCGAACCCCAGGACTTCGTCGGCCGTTCCGACGAATCCCTCCTCGTGAGTGCCTACGGCATCGTCGACGGCTTCAGCGATCGGATCTTGGTCGACATGACCGATGGCAGCTCAGACAAGATGGCCCACCCGCGAGGGGGCGGATACGACGAGTGGGAGGGGGTTCACCCTTCGGGCGACTCAGCGTTCGTGGAAGTGTCGGATTCCGCGATCGGCGAGCCCGGAGCAAGCTGGTTCCTTTACCTGTACGACCTGGCGACAGGGGCGTGCCGAATCGTCACGGAACCGAGCGCCGTCTCTCCACACGAACCCGTGTTCTCCCCCGGAGGTCGATGGGCGCTCACGGCGACCGCCGCCCGTGGGGGCTGGCCGGGCTACAGCGCGGGAATCCTACTCATCGACCTGGAAGCCCACGCGAAATCGGATCCCGAGAGCCGTTCTCAGACAACACGGTGACCCGACAGACCCGCCCGCTCGGCTGAGCCCCAGGCTCGGGGCCTGCGGGTCAAGCGCGAGAGGGGCGCAACCCCGCGAATTCGCATGCACGCCGGTAGGGATTCGCAGAGGAAGGATCAGCGCCCCGCGCCAAACCAACTGAACGCTCGCGCTGTGCGCCCCAGACCCCCAGGTTCGAAGCCTGATGCTCAACCACAACCTGCGACCGAGACACACGCGCGGATGCGGACTTGTATCCCGCTCGTATCCCGACAATGGAAATGCTGGGGAGACGGGCACTTACAGGCGAAGCGTGCGGGTCTGGCGAAGCCCGAAAAGCCGAATGAAATCCGCTAGATGGCGGGGCGGACGGGACTCGAACCTACAACCTCCGGCCGTAACCCCGCGGAAACGCCCCTCTCTGCCAACAACGATGAGACACCCGACCCGTCCAGAATTACTGTAGGGCGAAGGAAGGTGACTGACGATGATCAACGAACCGAACACCTCTCCTCCGGATCCCGAGGTCGCGGCGAAGCCGCGTCGTCGTCGCTTCACGGCGGAATACCGGCTTCGCATCCTCGAGGAAGCGGAGCGCTGCACGAAGCCCGGCGAGGTGGGTCAGCTGCTTCGACGGGAAGGGCTGTACAGTTCTCACCTGACGGCGTGGCGCAAGGCCCGCCACGACGGAGCGCTCCGAGGGTTGGCGTCCAAGAGACGCGGTGCCAAGCCGAAGGCCCGCAATCCGCTCGCGTCGAAGGTTCGCGAACTCGAGTCGAAGGTAGCTCGTCTCAAGAGGGAGCTGCACAAGGCGCACACGATCCTGGACGTGCAGGAAAAAGTTGCCGGGCTGCTGGGATTCGACCTCGAGAGCGGAAAGAAGTCGTGAGCGCGGCCCAGGGATTGGCTCGACAGGTCGGGGTTGCCCCGGCTTGTCGAGCCCTGGCCGTGTCGCGCGCGACCTTCTACCGCCAAGCGAGGCCTACAATCGGGCAGCAGCAGCCCCGGAAGACTCCTGCCCGAGCACTCTCTCCGTCGGAACGCGAGCGCGTGCGAGAGGTGCTCTACGAGCCCCGTTTCGCGGACCGATCGCCCGGCGAGGTCGTGGCCACCCTCCTCGATGAGAGGCGCTATCTGTGCTCGGAGCGCACGATGTACCGCCTCCTGGCCGAAGGCGGAGAGAGCCGGGAGCGCCGCAATCAACGGCGCCATCCGGTCTACACCAGGCCCGAGCTCGTGGCGACGGCTCCGAACGAGGTCTGGAGCTGGGACATCACGAAGCTGCTCGGGCCGAGGAAGTGGACCTACTACTACCTCTACGTGCTGCTGGATCTCTACAGTCGTTATGCGGTGGGATGGATGGTCGCCGACCGCGAGAACGCGCGGCTCGCAAGCAATCTGATCGAGGAAACCTGCCGGAAGTACGAGGCGAACCCCAAGACTCTGACGCTCCACTCGGACCGCGGAGCTCCGATGACGGCGAAGTGCACGGCACAGCTCCTCGCCGACCTCGGGGTGACGCGATCGCTCAGCCGTCCTCGGGTCTCGGACGACAACCCGTTTTCCGAGGCCCAGTTCAAGACCCTGAAGTACCACCCCGGCTTCCCGGGGCGTTTCGAGGGCCAAGAGGTGGCTACGAACTACTGCCGTTCGTTCTTCCCGTGGTACAACCATCACCATCGACACGCGGGCATCGCCATGCTCACGCCCGCCGATGTCTACTTCGGCAGGGCCAAGGGCCGTCTCGCCGATCGCCAGAAGGTTCTGGCCCGCGCGTATGAGACTCATCCCGAGCGCTTCCCGCGGAGATGCCCCGAACCGGCCACCTTGCCCGAAGCCGTCTACATCAACCCGCCGCCCGTGGCGGCACAGCCAGGAGGGGCTCACCAATTTCCGACCTAGTCTTGATAGGCCGCGTGAGCGACTCTCCACATCGACGAGCCTCCCCCTTGCGGAGGCTCTCAGAGGAACTGAACATGTGAAACCTTTCGCACTTCGCGGAATCAGAATCCACGCGGTCGAGGCGACCACGAAACAGCCACAGGAGAGCGACATGAAAATGAGTTTGAAGACCTATCTGGGAATCCTGGCCGCAGCTTTTCTGACCGCTGGGACTGCCGCGGCAGACGACGATGCGTTCACCATCAAGAAGGGGAGTCTTGAGCGACCCACCGGCTATCGTGAATGGGTCTACGTCGGCACACCGGTAACACCCAACGAACTCAACAATGGGAAGGCTGCGTTTCCAGAGTTTCACAACGTCTACATCGACCCCGCCAGCTGGGCGGAGTGGAAGAAGACGGGAACGTTCCGAGATGGAACGATTCTCGTCAAGGAACTCGTAGCCGTAGGGACAACCGCTGCGGTTAGCGGCAGAGGCTACTTCCAGGGCGATTTCATCGGGTTGGAAGCGACCATCAAGAGCAAGCAGCACTTCCCGAACGAGCCCGGCAACTGGGCCTACTACAGCTTCTCGACTCCGGACCACAAGACTCTCACGAAGACCGCTAAGCCGTTCCCCGCCGGGTCGTGCAACGCCTGTCACGCGGCAGCCGCGGCTGACGATTTCGTTTTCACGCAGTATTACCCCGTCTTGCGCGAAGGGAAGGCTGCCGGTGAGAAGGGCTCAGGCGGGATGAGCGACGCCCTCCAGCGCGTGCTGCAGATGGGTCAGTAGCTTGCAGTGACCGCCGGACGAGCGGTGCCCGGCATATGGGCACCACGTCGCTACGCGACGTGGTGCCGCATGAAGGAGAGATTCGAGATGAAGAAATGGGTGGCATGTTCCGGAGTGCTTGTTTGTCTACTGAGCTTTGCAGGCTGGCGAGCCAGCCACGCAGAAGACACGAAGACGGACCAGTTCTCGCCGTACGTATCTGCTGACGGGAGCATCGAGCGGCCCGCAAACTTTCGGACCGAGTTCGTGCACATGGGGAGCTGGTTCGTTCCGGAGGGTGACGCGAGCGGGTTTCATGACGTCTATACGCAGCAGAGCACGGTCGAGGCGTTCCGCGAGACGGGTCAGTTCCCGGACGGAGCAGTGCTCGTAAAGGAGCTTCGTGCGGCCACTGCCGGGAACTACACCACGGGCCCGAATGTCGCCTATGCCAACGACCAGCTCAAGCAATGGTTCGTCATGGTCAAAGACGCGAAGGGGCGCTTCCCCGACCATCCACTCTGGGGCCAAGGCTGGGGTTGGGCCCTATTCAAGCCCGACGCTCCTTCGAAGAACGTCGCCACGAACTACGAAACCGACTGTCTCGGATGCCATGTGCCGGCGCAGTCCAGGGATTGGGTCTATTCCGAAGCCTATCCAACGCTCAAGAAATAGCGGACCACCCATCAAGGCGACACAGCCAGGAGGGGCTCACTAATTTCACAACCGAGGTGTCTCAAAGTCGTTGGCAGGTTCCGCGCAGGGGTCCGAAGAGCTGAAGCTTGTATCCCGTTGTATCCCAACTGTTCCGGCCCCCGCTGCCCGGAGCGCAGTGAGGTTTGGCGGGACCCAGTCAACCAGGCGCGACCAATTCTGACCGGGCGAGAGCGAAGATCGCCCTACCCCGTTGAAGCACCACCCCACCCCCCAGGTTCGAATCCAGGAGGGCCCACCCGTAACCCAGCTGTTCTCAGCTCGGACGCAGACTCGGTGCGGATCGCGTAGCGCGAGCCGCTGGAGTGCTGGCCTGACCGCGGTCCGCTCACGGGAACAGGCTGGCGGCACGCTCGAGACACCAGTAGGCCGCCAGGGTGCCGATGCCGTAGGCCGGCGCCGCGCGCAGCCAGGCCGGCGCCGGAGCCCGCGCCAGCACCAGCAGCCGCCACCCCGCGAGCGCGAGCGCGACGAACGCGAGCTGGCCCAACTCGATCCCGAGGTTGAACGCGAACAGCGAGAGCGGGATCTCGCCGCTGGGGAGCCCGACCTGGGCCAGGGCACCGGCGAAGCCGAAGCCGTGCAGCAGGCCGAAGGCCCCCGCCATCGCCCACGGGAAGCGCCGCAGCCGGCTCGCCGGCGCGCCCGGACCGCGCGCCAGCTCCGCTCCCAGCACGAAGACGCTCGCGGCGATGGCCAGCTCGATCAGGCCGACGGGGAATCGCACGAACCCCAGCACCGCCAGGGAGAGCGTCACGCTGTGCCCCAGCGTGAAGGCGGTGACGGTCTTGACCACGGGCGCCAGGCGCCCTCCCACGAGCAGCAGCAAACCGAGCACGAACAGCAGGTGATCGAGGCCGCTCGCGATGTGCTCGAGGCCGAGGCGGAGGTAGTCGCGGACGACGCCCAGGCGCGAGGGCCGCTCGGGAACGACGTGGAAGGGCTGGGAGCCGCGCAGCACCGCCTGGATGCGACGGCCATCGGCGAGTTCGACCCGGAGCAGGGCGTCCGTGGGGCTGGCCTCCAGGCCCCGCACGCCGACGCGCGCACCCACGAGCCCGGAGGCGCCGCAGCGCGCCGTGAAGCGCTCCACCACGCCGGTGCCCTCCCGTGCGACGGTCGGGGGGGCCAGCGGCTCGCACCCCTTCGGCAGCGCCGGGGAGAGATCCACGCCCGGGAGCCGGGCGGCCGGCGTCTTGAACTTCACCTCCACCTGCCCGTCGCCGCGCTCACGCAGCTCGAGGAGCGCCGGGGCCAGGGGGTGCGCGGCAGCGGGTGAGGCGAGCCAGGCCCCGACCGAGAGGGCCCCGGCGAGGAGCGCGTACGAGAGGCCCCTCATCCGGCGCCTCCGTCCCGGCGACCGCCGCTCTCGTAGACCACCTCGTAGCGACTCCGCAGCTCGGCGAGGGACCGCTCGAGGTGCCGATCGCGGCGCTGGCGCCGCCAGGCGAGTACCACCCGGTCCCGGACCTCCTCGAGGGGTGCCACGTGGGCGTCGATCCTCTCCTCGACGAAGACGAGGTGGAGGCCGAAGGGCGAGGCGAAGGGGCCCGACCACTCGCGCTCGGGGAGCTCGAGCACGGCCGCCGCGAAGGCAGAGCCGAAGCGGGCCGTGACCTGCCGCCGCGTTTTGCCGTGGAACTCGCCTCCGGCGACGAACGGATCCCCCAGGGCCTCCGCGTCGGCCGAGGTCGGCGCGCGGCTCCGCAGACGGGCGAGGAGCCCGTCTGCGTCCGAGGCCAGGCGGTCCCCGCGCTCGTCCTCGTCCAGGAAGACGTGGCGCCAGCTCACGCGTGCCGGCCGAAGGAACTCGTCCCCGTGGCTCGCGAAGTAGGACTCGAGCTCCTCGGTGGTCGGCTCGCGGTCGCCTTCCCGCGCCAGCAGGAGCCGCATGTTGCGCACGAACATGTTCCGCAGGACCAGGTCCTCGTCGCCGAGGCCCAGCTCGGCCGCCTGGCGCAGTACGTTCTCGTCGTCGAGCGGCTCGCCGTGGCCCTCACCGAGGAATTCGAGCTTCTGGCGCATCCGCCCGACCACGGCCGGGTTGTCGGTGGCGAGCCCGCGGCGGAGCGCCTCGCGGTACAGGATCTCCTCTTCCACGAAGCGCGCGACCAGGCTGCGCTCGGTGTGCGCGTCCACGGGGAGTCCCGTCCGCCCCTCGTGGCGGGCGCGCAGGGCGGCGACGCGCGCCTCCTCCACCAGGATCAGGCGCGCGTCCCCGGCGCCCGGCGCCGTCTCCCCGGCGGGCCCGAACGCCGCCGCGCCCACGAAGAGCAGCACTCCGCCGAGCGCGAAGTGGAGCGGCGGCCAGCGGAGCGCGCGCGTCAGCTGCGATCGTTGCATCGACGGAGGCCCCGCCACGCCTACGGCGTGTACCAGATCGGCGAGGTCCAGGCGCGCTCCTGGATGGTCTTCGGGATGTCCAGGTAGTTGCCGACGCAGCAGGAGGCCTGCAGGTCCGGACGCATCTGGGGGGTGAAGCACTCGATGCCCTGTGCGGACTGCTGGGCCAGCTGCACGGCACAGAAGCTCTGGTGTGCGGCCGTGCCGTCGCAGCACTGCCCGAGCTCCGGCGGCACCAGCCCCGCCGCGCAGGCGTCACCGACGTTGCCGAAGGTGTCGGCGCAGAACTGCTGGTTCCAGCGGCAGGTCGGATTCTCGAGGACGCGCGCGTAGTAGAATGCCTTCTGCCCGCCGTCGAAGTCGGGGTCCCCCCACACGGTACACAGCGAGTCGAAGCCGGTGCCGAGGGGCTGGCACGTGTCGACGTCGACGCCCGCGCCGTTGTCCGGGTCTCCGGCCACGTCGTAGACCGCCTCCTGCGCCTCGCCGCTCTCGTCGAGCCAGCCCTTGACGATCTGGATGCGCTGCAGCGGGCTCGCGTCCGGATCCTGCTGGGCCGAGACCACGAAGCGCGGCGTCTTGTTGCCGGGCCGCACGGGAAGGTCGGCGCCCATGGGCACGCCCTTCTTGTCGGCGATCTTGCTCGTGTTCTGGGAGTTGCAGATGCCGAGGCCGACGTTCCAGCTCCCGTGGAAGCGCACGATCGGCCGCGTCCCGCTCGTCCCGTAGACCTCCCGGCGCTTGATGGCGTCGAACAGCGAGTCGCGCGTGTTCTGCTCGGCCCAGACGACGGCGAGGCCGCCGCCGTGGGCCTCGATGCCCGTCCCGTTGCGGATCGCGAGCGTCAGCTGCGGGTTGAAGTCGTTGATCCCCTGTTGGCCGGTCGTCGCGAACGTCTTCTCGCTCGTCTGGCCCGGAGTGGAGTTGTGGGCGTCGGTAGAGCCCAGCATGCCGAGCTTGAAGGGGTTCACGCCGAGCGCCTCCTCCTGGACGAGGCCCTCCTTGAGGCCCTCGCGCACGAAGGAGAGCCGGGGCACCGGCACGTTCGGAATCGGGTTGTCGAGGATCCCGATGCGGTCGTAGCTCTCGTGGTCGCAGAGCTCGTCGCTGCCCAGGAACGGGACGCCATTGTCGGCCCGCATGGAGATGCGGCACTCCGAGGCGCCCTTGATCTGCGTGACCTCGACGACGGGCTCGATGGCCGCGCGGGCCCCGGCGTCCTCCGGAGTGAGCGGCTGGTCCCCCGCGGCTGAGTTGACCGGCTTGAACATGCGGCCCGAGCTCAGGTTCGAGTTGTGCGGGATCGTCAGCGCGTCGCAGTCCTCGTCGCCGTCGATGCAGTCCTGCCGCAGCTGTTCCCAGAGGATCTCGACACGCGGCGCCTCGAAGTACGAGGACGGGAGCGCAGGCACCGAATCATTGCGGAAGATCACGTTGCGGTGGAGGTTGGCTCCGGCCGGAGCGTCGGGGAAGATAGTGTTCGCGGTCCACTCGTAGGCGTTGAACGCCGTGAACGAGCAGGGATCGTTGGCGAAGTTGGTCGCGTCCTGGGACGCGTCCCAGACCATGGAGGCGCGGTCCAGACAATCGGCGTTTCCCGGGCCGCAGATCGGATTGCGCCCCGGGAGCGGGCTGAGGAGCGGTGCGGCGAACTGGAGGAACACACCCAGCGCGACCTGGCCCGGGGGAGCCGTGGTGACGTCGCGGTTTCCGAAGGCGACCGTGCGGTAGGCGTTGCAGAAGGGCGTGTTGTAGGCCGGGTCGGTCGGATCCGCGGTGCAGAGGCTGAACTCGCCGAAGAACTCCGCGTGGTCGGAGACGGCCGCGAAGTCGAGAGGCCGCTGGAGCTGGAAGACGCGCGGAAGCCCGGTCGGGGGGGGACCGGTGGGAGCCAGCTCGATCGGGGCGCCCTTGGCGAAGGCGTAGGCGTCGTCCGGCTCCGTCTGCACGCCGAGCAGCACGGAGTCGAACGAGAACGCCGTATGGACGTGCAGGTCCCCGACGTAGGGGTTCCGGAGCGGGTTGTAGTCCGGGCACAGCTCCGCGGCGGCGGGTCCGGAGATCGAGATGAGGGCGGCGGCAAGCGCCGCGATCGGGGCTCGGGTCTTCACGTGGAGATCTCCTCAACTGCCCGCTGGCAAACGATTTTCTGGTATCCTGCGAGCGTGCGAGGGATTTGTCCGTGCCCAACGCGTCAAAGAACCGGGTCGAATGCGCCACATCGGCGGAGGCCGCGCCCAGCACGTTCGTCGGCGGATTCGTCACGCGGGGCATGCTCGTCGGCTTCCAGAGGCTCGGCCTCGCCCCCGCACGGCTCTGCGCCCCAGCGGGGGTGAGTCTCTCGGAGCTGATGGATCCGGCGGCCCGGGTGCCGAGCACGGCCTTCTGGGCCCTGTGGCGGGAGGCCGAGCGGCTGAGCGGCGACCCGTCTCTGGGCCTCCACCTGGCGCAGACCGTCCCGGTGGCGGCGGCGGCCGGCATGATCGGGCAGCTGGTGGCCGTCAGCGAGACGGGCCTGGAGGCGATCCGGCACCTGGCGCGGTACCAGAAGCTCATCGCTGATCGGATGGATGTCGCCATCCACGAAGACGAATCCACGCTATCCATCGAGCTCCGCCTCGCGGACGTGGACGACGCGCTCGGCCGTCAGGTCTACGAGTCCTGTCTCGTCGGGATCTTGAGGATCCTCCGCGAGGCGATCATCGCGGACCTCTCCCCCCTGCGCGTCTCGTTCCGGCACGCGCCACCGCCCGACGTCGCCCCCTACGAGCGCTTCTTCCGCTGTCCCGTCGAGTTCCGCGCCTCGTCCCATCGCCTGCGGCTTCCGCTGGCGTCGCTCCGGCAGCCGATGATCGCCGCGCAGCCCCGGGCGCAGTCGCGACTCCAGGACCTCCTCGAGAGCGAGCTCCGCACCTTGGCGCCCGAGTTCACGGTGGCGGTGGCCGAGCAGATCCGCGCCGCCCTGGAGGAGCACGAGCGGCCCACCCAGGCGTCTGTCGCCCGCCGACTCGGGATCGGGCGCCGCACGCTCCAGCGGCGCCTGCGGGCCGAGGGAAGCAGCTTCCGCCGGATCGTCGATCGCGAGCATCGGAATCTGGCGCTCGGGCTGCTCGGCCGGCCGGGCTGCCGTGTGATCGACGTCGCGCAGGCGGCCGGCTTCGACGACGCGACGAGCTTCGCCAAGGCGTTCCGACGCTGGACCGGCGAGAGCCCCACCGCCTATCGAGCGCGGATCCTGGATCGGACAGCCTAGATTCGAGCGGCGCACGCGGTGAAGGACCGGGGGCGTGCGAAGCGCCTCAGTCGGCCCTGGCCGACGGGGCGTGGTCGCGCTCTCGAAGCTGCTGCTCGGACTTCCGGGGCCTCGCCGGCGTCGAAAGCAGGTCTCCGAATGCCGCCACAGAGAAGAGAAGGAGCCCCAGCAGGACCCTCGGGTCGCCGAGGTTGAGCTGGGTTTCAACGGGATAGGCGATCGTCTTTTCGAGCGCGGCGAGCTTGGACTCGTGGCGGCCGAGCGTCTCCGGAATCGTCACGATCTCGAGGAAGGTGTCGTATCGGTGGGCCTGGGAAGAAGCCACGCGGCGAGAAAGAGAAACACCGGCAATGAAAGCAGCACGGAGAGTGCAACCAGAAGCTTTCGCTTCTGGTCCTCCGGTCAGGCGCTGGATGCGCCAGTGAGACGTTGATGGAGGCGATTCATCCCTCCGATCCAGCGGTCGTAGTCGGCGGTCTTGCGGCGCATGTACTCGAGCACCTCGGGATGGGGAAGGATCAGGAAGCGTTCGTCGGCGAGCCCCTCGATCACGAAGTCGGCCAGGCGATCGGGTTCCATCAGGCCATCGCTTGCCGCTGCGGCCGAGGCGACCGAGTCGCCCGTCATCGCGGTGCGCACGGCCTGGGGGCATAGCATCGAGACCCGGATTCCCTGGTGCTGGTGAGTGAGGGCGAGCCATTCGCCGAAGCCAACGGCCGCGTGCTTGCTGACCGCGTAGGCGGCGCCGCCGATCTGGTTGAGCAGGCCAGCAGCGGACGCCGTGTTCAGGAAGTAGCCACCGCCTCGCTCGATCATGCGCGGCACGAGATGGCGCGCGGCGTAGACGTGGGACATCACGTTGACGTCCCAGCTCTTCTGCCACTCCTCGTTCGGAGCGCCGAGGTCCATCCCCATGCCGATGCCGGCGTTGGAGCAGAAGAGATCGATTGCGCCCACCCGGGCTTCGCTGGCCTCGATGACGTTGGCGATCTCCGCTTCTACGGAGACGTCCGCGGTGAGCGCGATGCCGCTGATTTCGGCCGCCGTCGCCTCGGCGCCCTGCGCATCGAGATCCACCGAAACGACCGAACGCGCGCCTTCGGCGGCGAAGCGACGGGCAAGCGCCTGGCCGATGCCGCTGGCCGCCCCCGTGACGACGATGATCTTGTCCTTGACTTCCATGCTCGCTACTCCCGTTCGGCCCTCGTTTCGATGCGCGAGGACGCTGCTCAGGCGATGGTCATTCCGCCGTCGACCACGAAGGTCTGGCCGCTGCAGTAGCTGCCCGCCTTCGAGGCGAGAAAGACCGCGATCCCGCCCAGCTCCTCGGGTTCGCCGATGCGCCGCAAGGGCGTCGTAGCGGTTGCCGCCTTGAGGGTCTTGGGGTTCTCCCAGAGTGCGCGTGCGAAGTCGGTGCGGATCAGTCCTGGTGCAATCGCGTTCACGCGCACGTTCTTCGGCCCGTACTCGGCAGCGAGATTCCTCACGAGTTGCATGTCCGCGGCCTTCGAGATCGCGTACGCACCGATCACCGTGCTCGCCTTGAAGCCACCGGCGCTCGAGACGACGATGATCGAGCCATCCTCCCGCTCCACCATCTCGGGCAGCACCATGTTGCACAGCCAGTGGTTGCTCTTGATGTTCGAGGACATGATCTTATCGAAGGCCGAGTCGGGGATGTCCATCGAGGACCCGTAGTAGGGATTGACCGCGGCGTTGCAGACCGCGATGTCGATGCGGCCCCACTTCTCGCGCGTCTGGTCGACCAAGGCCTGCAAGGCTTCCTTCTCGGCGATGCTCGCGGGGATCGCAATCGCCCCGCCGGGGCCATCCGCGCAAGCGGCGTTGATCTCCGCCGCAACGGCATCGCACGGCTCGGGCTTGCGGCTCGAGATGACGACCCTTGCGCCGTGGGTTGCAAGCTCGTGCGCGATCGCCCGGCCGATTCCGCGGGACGACCCGGTGATGATCGCGACCTTTCCGGTGAGGTCGAATAGCTCGGTGGCCACGGACATGGGTCAATCTCCTGCTGGGTGCGTTGATGGATGCGAGCGGTGGCGGCCGTCCGGCGTCGAGAGCAGATCGCCGAGCGCCGCTGCGGCAAGAAGCAGCAGGCCCAACAGGACCCTCGGGTCGCCGAGGTTCAGCTGCGTCTCGATCGGGTACGCGATGGTCTTGTCGAGCGCGGCGATCTTGAACTCGTGGCGGCCGAGCGTCTCCGGGATCGTCACGATCTCGAGGAAGGTCCGGCGGCTGCGGTAGCGGAAGAGCGCCCCCATGTCCCAGCGCTCGGCCGTGTCGAGGGTGTCGACTC
Source organism: uncultured delta proteobacterium (assembly GCA_947259215.1). Lineage (GTDB taxonomy): Bacteria > Myxococcota_A > UBA9160 > UBA9160 > JAFDET01 > CAMYLJ01. Next base: position 181,922 of record CAMYLJ010000017.1, on the reverse strand, counting down.
CGACGAGGTCGAGTGCCGTGTGTACCGCGTTGCCCACGACGGTCGGGTGGCACGCCCGCGCGAACAGCTCCGCGTACATGTGCTCCATGTAGCGGTCCATGAGCTGGAGCGCAGACTCGCCGGGCTCGGCCCCTGGGACGTCGGGCGGATCGTCCGCATAGTCGACGACGTTCACCATCAGGAACTGCCGACCTGTGTCACTCTCCATGAAGCGACGGATCCGCTCGCGCCGCTCCTCGGAGAACCCGAGCGCTTCGAAGCGCGCGAGGTAGGTCGCGATCTCGCTGTCGCGAAGCGGACCCCCGAAGTCCGTGTACCAGCCGACGAAAGCCGCGTAGAGAAGCGCGGCGATCGCCCAGATCAGTATGCGCCGACGGCCCACGTGATGCTCCTCACGCGCCGAATGCGTCGACGGGCCCCTGGAAGCTCGCCCCGTTGGCGAAGAACCAGGCCTGCGTCGGGTTCGGCAGGTGAATCGTCGTCCGCGATTCGAGCTTCTCGGTGCGCAGGGACCAGCCTTCGGGCAGCCGGAGGTCCACCGTCTGGAGCAGGCCGCCACCTCCGGGCGACGCCGCGATCACCTGAACGAAGTCGCACCCGTCCGCCCGTATCACGAGAAGCTCACGCCCGGCGTCGAAGACGAGCGAGTGGTGCTTGTCGACCCGCATCAGCTTCGGGTCGTCCCCCACCGGTGTCTCGGGACCGCCCTTGGGCGGGTTCGCGCAGTGGATGAAGAGATGCCCCCCGATCTCCCGCTCGGCCACGGGTCCGTCCGCCTCGGCGCCGGGAGAGCGACGGAAGTAGTGCTCGTCCATGACCCCAGCGCCGATCCCCACCCGGACGAGCTTCTCGGGCAGCTCGAGCGCAGCGTACTCCTCGCGGCTGATCGGCCGGTGCGATTGCCAGACGGTTCCCGTCTCCAGGTCGAGCAGCTCGGCATGGAGCTCCCGGCAGTCGACGAGCACGTTGTGCGCGGGGAGCTCCGGGCTAGCCACGGGACAGCGCGCTCAAGGCCTGGCGGATGGTGAGCTTCCCGAGCTGGGACATGTGCACCTCATCGGGGCCGTCTGCGATGCGACAGAAGCGACCCTGCGTGAAGACGTGCGGGAGCAGCGTGTCCTGGCAGACCCCCATTCCTCCGAACACCTGGATCGCGCGATCGGCGACGTTCTGTGCCATCTGCGGTGCCACGATCTTCACCATCGAGATGTAGTCCTTGGCGCCCTTGGGGCCTTCCCGGTCCATCTTGTCCGCAGCCGCGAGAACCAGCAGACGGCACTGCTCGATCTCGCAGCGCGACCGCGCGATCTCGTGCTGGACGCTCGTCTTGTCGCTGAGCTTCTCGCCGAAGGCCACGCGCGAAGTCGCCCGCTCGCACATCAGCTCCAGGCAGCGCTGCGCCAGGCCCACGAAGGTCATCGCGTACTGGAACCGCCCGGGGCCGAGGCGCCCCTGAGCGATCTCGAAGCCGCAGCCCTCGCCCAGGATCATGTTCTCGGCCGGCACCCGGACATCGGTGAAGCTGCAGTCTCCCTCGCCCCCTGGCGAGTGGTAGCCGCCGAAGACGCGCAGCGGCCGCTCGATCTCGAAGCCGGGAGTGTCCGTCGGCACGAGGATCGTCGAATGCTGCGTGTGGCGGTCGTTCTCGGGGTTCGACTTCCCCATGACGAGCATGATCTTGCAGTCCGGATTGACGACGCCCGTCGTCCACCACTTGCGCCCGTTCAGGACGTACTCGTCGCCGTCGCGACGGATCTCGAGCTCCATGTTCGTGGCGTCCGAAGAGGCGACCTGGGGCTCGGTCATTGCGTAGGCCGAGCGGATCTCACCGTCGAGGAGCGGCCGCAGCCACTTCTCCTGCTGCTCCTTCGTGCCGTACTTCGCCAGCACCTCCATGTTGCCGCGATCCGGGGCATTGCAGTTGAAGATGCCCTGCGCCCAGGTCACGCGGGACATCGTCTCCATGATGGGCGCGATCTCGAGGTTCGAGAGCCCGGGGCTCCAGGGCTCGTACTCCTTGGGCAGGAAGAGGTTCCAGAGCCCCTGCTCGCGGGCCCTGGCCTTGAGCTCGCGAACGAAGGGGGGCACCTGCCAGAGGTTCCGCTGGTCGTTCACGAACTCCTCGTACTCGTGCTCGCGGGGAAAGATGTGCTCGTCCATGAACGCCTCGAGGCGCGCACGAATCTCGACCACCCGCTCGCTCAGCTCGAATCCCATCTTCTCTCTCCTTCCCGGCGCCTCAGCTTCCAGTGAAGTCCGGCGGCCGCTTCTCCATGAAGGCCTTCATGGCTTCGCGCAGGTCGTTCGACTGGAGGCTGGTCATGAGGGTGTAGAGGCCATTCAGCTGAAGGCTTTGCCCGGTGGTGAGGTTCTCGCCCTGCTGGAGGATGAACTTCGTGCCCCGCACGGCGAGCGGCGAGTTCGCAGCGATCTCGTTCGCCAGGCCCATGGCCGCTTCGTAGGTCGCCGTGAAGTCGGGGTAGACGTCGTTGACGAGGCCGATCTTCTCGGCTCGGGCCGCGTCGATGTCCCTGCCCGTGTAGGCGAGCTCCGCCACGTGTCCGGCGGTCACCACCCTGGGCAGGCGCTGAAGCGTGCCGACGTCGGCCACGACCCCGATTCGCGTCTCCCGTACGCCGAAGCTCGCGTCTGACGCTGCCACGCGGACGTCGCAGGCCGTGATGAGATCGATCCCAGCGCCGAGACAGTGGCCATGCACCGCGGCAATCACGGGTAGCGGGCACTCCGCGAACGCGCTGATCGCCCTCTGGAAGCGCGTCGTGACCTCGAGCTGCCGCAGGTTCGCGGCGGCCTGACTGGCGGCTTCACCCTGGTGTCCACCGCCTCCGAGATCGGCGAGGTCGATCCCGACGCAGAAGCTCTTGCCGCGCCCGGCGAGGACGATCGCCCGGATCGCTTCGTCGTCGGCGAGCTCTTCGAGCGCGTCGGGAAACGCACCCCAGAGGGCCCCGGAGAGCGCGTTTCGGCGATCGGGTCGGTCGAGCCAGAGCGTCGCGACGGCACCGCTGCGCTCGATCGTGAGGACGTCTGATGAGAATGCCATCGCTTCTCTCCTCGAATCGGCCGACGGAAGCATTCACTGACGTTCAGGATGCCTGAATGCTCGCCAGGCGCTGCGTAATGATCGAGTCGGCCTCGCTCATGATCCGGTCGACGAGCTCCTTCACGGTCGGAACGTCGTGGATGAGCCCGGCCACCATGCCGCACGACCACGCGCCCGCGTCCACGTCGCCTTCCTGCATGACCTTCGGGTAGATCCCGGCGACCTCGGGAATGATGTCCTCGAACTTGAGCTCGGAGCCAAGCGCCCTCTCCTTCTCGAGCAGGCGTTCGACTCCGGCGTTCGTCAGCACCCGCTCCGTGTTGCGCAGGGGGCGCATGATGAGGCGCGTATCGAGCTCGGAGGCGGCCACGAGCGCCTGCTTCACGTTCTCGTGGACGGGGGCCTCCTTGGTCGCGATGAACCGGGTGCCCATGTTCATCCCCTCGGCGCCCATGGCGAGCGACGCCACCAGGCTCCGCCCGTCCGCCATGCCGCCGGAGGAGACGAACGGGATCTCGAGCTCCTCCGCCGCGCGAGGCAGGAGGATGAAGTTCGGCACGTCGTCCTCGCCGGGGTGGCCGCCGCATTCGAACCCGTCCACGGAGACGGCATCACAGCCGATTCGCTGGGCCTTGAGGGCGTGGCGGACGGAGGTGCACTTGTGGATGACCTTGATGCCGGCCTCCTTGAGCATCGGGAGCCACTGGGACGGGTTGTTGCCCGCGGTCTCCACGACCTCGACGCCGCTCTCCACGATCACCTTGAAGAGCCCCGGATAGTCCGGGGGCCTGACGGCGGGAAGGAAGGTCATGTTCACGCCGAAGGGCTTGTCGGCCATCTCGCGACAGCGGGCGATCTCGTCGGCGAGCTTCTCGGGCGTGCCCTGGGTCAGCCCCGTGATGATGCCGAGGCCTCCCGCATTGGACACGGCCGAGGCGAGCTCCGCCAGGCCGACGAAATGCATTCCACCCTGGATGATCGGGTGCTCGATTCCGAACAGCTCGGTGATCCTCGTCTTCATGTTCCGTGTCCTCTCGTGTCGAAGCCCGCCGCAATGTCCGCATTGAGCGTTCGCTTGAGCGTCCCGAAGATGCGGCGCTCCTTGGTCGCCAGGCTGCTGGCCAGCTTGATGGCATCGGGGAGCAGATCGGCCTCGGCGGCCGTCGCGTCCACGAGCCCGGCCGCGGCTGCCTCCTCTGCCGGGTAGCGATGGCCGCTGAGGACCGCGTCGCGTGCGATCTGGGGCGAGACGCGGGCCTTCAGGAGGTTCATCATCGGAGCTCCGATGGGCACGCCGACGTCCACCTCCGAGATGCAGAACCAGCCACGATCGGCCCGCATGATCCGGTAGTCGCACGCGAGGGCCAGGAAGGCGCCGGCCGCGAAGGCGTGACCGTTCAGCGCAGCGACGGTGGGGACGGGCAGGAGCAGGAGCCGCCTCGTGATCTCCATCATCGAGCGGCCGAAGCGCTTCCGGTCGTCGCCCTCGAGGCCCATGACGACCTCGACGTTCAGGCCGCTGCTGAAGAACTTGCCCCGGCCCGTCAGGACCATGGCGGCATCGCCGTCGCAGTCGTCCTCGACGGCTGCGAGGACGTCGAGCATCCGCGCCTGCCATGCCGGATCGATCGTGTTCGGTCCGTCGGCAAGGGTGACGACGCGAATCGAACCGTCGTGTTCGAGCTCGATCATCGGCTCTCCTCCTGGGGTGGGCGCGCGCTGCGCTACTCGGGGATCTGCAGCACCCGCTTCGCGATCACGTTGAGCTGCACTTCGTTGGTGCCGCCCCAGATCGAGTCGGCCCGGGTCGTGAGCCACGCCTTCGTGCGCTCGAGCTCGCGCTCGTCGAAGCCGGGGGCGGACCATCCCAGCCCCTGCGTGCCCAGCGCCAGCATCGCGATGTCCTGCTCGTTCTTCACCATGCTCGCCCAGCGGTACTTGCCGAGGGATCCGATGTCGCGGGTGGCCTGTCCGGCCCGCGCCTCCGCCATGGCCCGCGCCATCGTGAGGCCCAGTGCGCGCTTCTCCATCTCCTGGGCCGCGAGCCGCTGTCGGATCGTCGGATCGGCGAGGGCGCCGTCCTCCATGCCGACTTCGCGCTTCACGAGGTCGACGAGGCTCTCCTTCATGGCGCCGGTGATGCCGCCCTCTTCGCTGCTGCCGTCGGTCGTCCGCTCGTGCTGAAGGAGCCGCTTCGCGACCGTCCAGCCGCCGCCCACCGGCCCGACGACGTGCTTCGCCTGGGCGCGCGCGCCGTCGAAGAAGACCTGCGAGAAGTCGGCGCCGCCGTCGATCAGCTTGAGCGGAGACACCGTCACACCCGGCTGCTTCATGGGGAAGAGGATGAACGTGATACCGTCGTGCTTGGGCGCGTCGGGGTCCGTGCGCACGAGGCAGAAGATCCAGTCCGCCACGTGGGCATAGGAGGTCCAGATCTTCTGGCCCGTGATGACGTACTCGTCTCCTTCGCGGACGGCCCGCGTCTGGAGGCTCGCGAGGTCCGATCCCGCGCCGGGCTCGCTGTAGCCCTGGCACCACTGGACCTCGTCGCGGGCGATGGGCGGCAGGAACTCCCGCTTCTGCTCGTCGGTCCCGAACTCGAGCAGCGTCGGCCCCAGCATGCTCACGCCGAAGCCTCGAATGGTCGGGGCGCGAAAGGCCGCGAGCTCGGACTTGACGATGGCCGCTCGCTTGCGGTCGAGCCCCGCCCCGCCGTACTCGACGGGCCAGTCGGGCACGATCCAGCCGCGCTCGGCCAGGGCCGAGATCCACCTTCGCCGGCTCTCCTTCGGGAGGTCCTTCCGCAAGCCGACCCTCAGCTCGGCCGGTAGCGTCTGCTCGATCCAGACGTGGACCTCCTCGCGGAACTCTTCGAGGGATGCAGATGACATGAGGTCGTCTCCTTTCGGCCCGTTCAGTAGCCGCGCAGACCGGCGAACCGGTTGCGGTGGTAGATGGCATCACCGAGGGTGAGCTCGGCGGCCTTGAGGCGCTTGAAGAAGAGACCGATCTCCTCCTCGTCCGTCATTCCGATGCCGCCGTGCATCTGGATCGCCTCGGCGCCGATCTGGTTCGCAACCTCCGAGCAGCGCGCCTTCGCGGCGCTCGCGCACTCGGCGACGTCGCCCCGCCCGTCGTCGATGGCGCTCTGTGCATCGCGCACCACGGATCGGGCGAACTCGAGCCCGCCGAACATGTGTGCGGCGCGGTGCCGGAGCGCCTGGAAGGTGCCGATCTTCACGCCGAACTGCTCGCGGGTCTTCAGGTACGCGAGGGTGCGCTCGAAGGCCTCTTCGAAGGTGCCGACCATCTCGGCACACAGCCCGATGGTCGCACGATCGAAGACGGCGTCGAGGACGTCCGCCCCCCGGTCGATCTCGCCGAGCACGCGTGTCGCATCGACCGTGACGTCGTCGAACGTGACCCGTGCCGCATTCCGTCCATCGACGAGCTCGGTGCGCTGGACCGACAGCCCCGCCGCGTCCGCGTCGACCACGAACAGCGTGAGCCCCGCCCGATCGCCAGAGCCACCGGCGGTCCGTGCGACCGTGACAATCTGGTCCGCCACGTGGCCATCGAGGACGAACCGCTTCTCCCCGCGAATGCGGAACCCGTCCCCATCGCGCGTCGCACCCGTCTCGACCGCATGGGGTGCGAAACGCCCGTGCTCGTGGAACGCCAGGGAGAGCAGGCGCTCGCCCCGGCACACATCAGGGAGCAGCTCCTTCTGCAGCGGTTCGTTGCCGCCGAGCAGCACCGCGTTGCCGCCCAGCAGCACCGTCGAGACGAAGGGCTCTGGCGCCAGGACGCGCCCACACTCGGAGAGCACGACGCCGAGTTCGCCGTAGCCCAGCTCGGCGCCTCCGACCGCCTCGGGGAACGGGATCCCGATCCAGCCGAGCTTCCCCATCTCCTTCCAGAGCTCATGGGAGAAGCCCGTCGTGTCGCGCGAGTCACGCAGCGTTCGCATCCGCTCGACCGGGGACTTCTCGTCGAAGAAGCTCCTGGCCATGTCTCGGAGGATCAATTGATCCTCGGTCAGTGTCAGTGCCATGGATTCTCGTCTCCTCGTTTCTTCGTCCAGGCGTGGGGCCTCATCCGACCTTGCAGAGGACGCTCTGTCCGAACGCCTTGAGGTTTTCGACCGGGTTCCCCTTCCCCAGGGCGGGAACCGGCACGACCAGGCGGCTGACGCCCGATGACGCTCACCTCGCCCATCAGGACACCCGCAGATCGACCGGTTCTTGCTTCACGATCTTCCGGCAGATCGCGAGGCAAGGCTGGAAGCTCTCCCGCCGTGTCAACCGCTCGACCAGACCGGCCACGCCGGGCCAACGCCCCGCATCGAGCGGGCCGGCGACGAGCTCGAGCTGAGCGAGCTGACACGCGAGTGAGACATCCGCAATGGAGAGCGCGTCTCCAACCAGGAACTCTCGGCCGCCGATCTCGCTCTCGAGATAGTCGAGAGGTCTCGGAAGCTGCTTCGAGTACGTCTTCCGGGCCGCCTCGACGTCGGGTTCCTTGCCCGTGAAGCGATTGAACTGGATGGGCCGGAAGATCCCGAGGCCGAGCGGGCCCGCCAGCTCCGTATCGCAGTACTCCTCGAGCCAGACGGCGCGGCCGCGCTCGTACGGATCGTCTGGATAGAAGGCCGGCTCGGGGAACTTCTGTTCGATGTAGACGCAGATTGCGGAGGAGTCCGGGATCGTGCCGAGGGGGCCTTTCTTCCCGATTTCCGTGTCCCGCAGGACGGGGATGCGACGCGCGGGACTGATCTCCTTGAACCAGTCGGGCATCGGCATGATGTTCACGCTCTCGAGCTCGAAGGGTGCGCCCTTCTCGCGCAAGAGCACGTCCACCTTTCGAACGAAGGGAGAGAGGGGGGCGCCGTAGAGGATGAGGCTCATCTTGGGTTGGACTCACTTCCGGCCCACTCGGCCGAGCCGAGGATCACGTAGTGCTCGCCGTCGCTGACGCTCATCGGAACAGGGCCTCACACCCGGTTCCTTCGAGCAGGCCGTCGACCGCCGCGCGCGCGTCGAGGCCCAGCTTCGCGTGGCTGTCGCGAAGCCAGGCGAGGCACTTGCCCTGATACGGGAACGGCTTCTGGATCCACGGGCGGCCCGCGATCTCGGTCTCGACCCGGTCGGTGCCCCGCGCGAGCGCCTCCGCATTGGCAAGCAGGAAGGGGGCGTGGAAGCGACCGACTTCGCCGAGAAGGCCACGAAGAGAATCGGGCAGTGCGCTCGCGCTCGTCCAGTCGTCTGCGCCGACCTCCATCCCGGAGAGATCCTCCATGATCTCGGTCCAGCCGTAGACGCGAGGCACCCGTTCTGCGGTGAGCGCGGACGGTGTCGGGTCGAAGAGCGCCAGGCACGTGAGCTGGCCCATGAAGGCGAAGTCGCTCGATGCGGGCCTCTGCCCGAAGAGGAAGCGGCTATTCTGGAGCTGCGCATCGAAGGCGGAGAGGAAGCGTACGTAGCTCTCCTCGATGACCTCGGCGGTGACGTCGTTCGACCCGACGACCCCGAGACGCCCGATCTGCCGATCCCCGATCCTCTTCTGGACCGGTCCGATCTGCTCGTCGCTCACGTCCGTCATCGCCCAGTGCGGCAAGACCCGCCGCGCCTTGGTCGCGTCGGCCTCGTGGTACCAGCGGTAGTGGAACATGCACTTCGTCAGCCACTCGTCCGCGTAGTCCTCGAGCAGCTCGTCGAGGAAGGCGAGCGCGGGGTCGGGCGGGATGACCGAGCGGCCCTCGAAGGCCTGCTCGAAGCGCCGGATCAGCGGCGTCGAGTCGGTCACCGGCGCGATCTCGCCCTGGTCGCCGGGCAGGTAGAAGGTGGGCAGGAGGGGGACCTTCGCCCTCGGCAGCTTCTCCGCCTCGCGCGAGTTCTGCAGGATGAAGACGTACGGAATACGCCGATAGCGCAGCAACGAGCGCATCTTCCGGGAGTAAGGAGAGCCGGGGGCGCCCATCATCCGGAGCGGCGTGGCGAGGGTCACGGGGGGTCTCCTCTTCTTCTCCCGTCCTGGGGCGGGGGCGCGGATCGAGGGGCGGTCGTCTGCCTGGAAACAGGGGGGCGGTTTCGTGCTCGTTATTTTAGGGTTTGCACCCTAGATTTAGGCCATGTAGCCTAGGGCGTCAACTCCTCGACTCCGGAGCGCCTCCGCGAGAAACGCGCCCATGACCGATCCCTCCCCGACACGGAATCGGATTCTCGAAGCCAGCCGCCGGCTCTTCAACGAGAAGGGCTACGCGGGAACGACCCTGGCCGAGATCGCGGCCGCCGTCGGCATCGCCGAAGGCAACCTCTGGTACCACTTCCGGACCAAGCGCGACCTCGTGGTCGCTCTGGAAGCGGGACTGCGTCAGCGTGCGCGGGAGCAACGGGCCGCTTTCCCCCGAGGCGCCGTGGCCGGCGACTACGTCGAGTGCGTGCTCTTCTCGATGAATCTGGCTTGGGACAACCGTTTCCTGCTGCGCGATCACATGCAGTTCAGCCGCGACCCGGACGTTCTTCGGCGCGACCCCGACATGGCAGCCGATCTGGCGGCACTCCACGAGCTGCTGATGCGCATGAAGAAGGAAGGCATGTTCCGCCGCGATCTGCGAGTCGATCTTCGCGTCCTCGCGCGCGCTCTCTGGATCGTCAGCCGCTACTGGATGGACCACTTGCGCGAGCTGGAAGGCCTCGACCAGGTCACCTGGGCGGACCAGGAACGCGGCGTCCAGCACCACTTCGCCGTGCTGCTGCCATACCTGACGGCGCCGGCACGGCGCTCTCTCGAGTCGGCCGTCCGGAGGGTCTCGGGCCTGCTCGCCGCGGGGCAGACCGGATGAGGCGCCGACGCACCTTCGCCTTCCCCGGAGTATGACGACCGTTTGGAGCATTGATCGGATGAAGTGCCTCAGAACCCCGGACGAACGCTTCGCGAATCTGCCCGGCTATCCCTACCGCCCGCACTACACGGAGGTTCCGGACGGGGACGGCGGGACACTTCGCATCCACCATGTGGACGAGGGCCCGCGAGAGGGAGAGCTCGTCCTGTGCATGCACGGGCAGCCGACTTGGAGCTATCTCTATCGACACGTGATCGGCGATCTGACCGGCCGGGGGCTTCGGGTGGTCGCGCCGGATCTCGTCGGCTACGGGCGATCGGACAAGCCAGCGCGCCGGGAGGATTACAGCTACCAGCGTCAGGTCGACTGGCTGACCGCGTGGCTCGTGCAGAACGACTTCCGCCGGATCACGCTCGTGGCGCAGGATTGGGGGGGCTTGATCGGGCTGCGTCTGGTCGCCGAAAACCCCGATCGGTTCGCCCGAGTGGTGGCCGCGAATACCGGTCTGCTGGTTCCCGACCGGTCGATCTCCGACGACCGCATCGCCTGGGTTCGAGACTTCCGGGACAGCCAGCCAACGCCGACGCTGGCGGAGATGGTGCAGGCGGTGGCCAGCATGGACCCGAGGCAGCCCGAGCGCAGCTTCGCCTACTGGCAGAAGTGGTGGTGGGAGACCGAGGATCCCCCCGTGGGCCTCGTGATTGCGGGGATGATCGACGGCCGAACGCTCACTCCCGGGGAGGTGGCCGCATACGAGGCCCCGTTTCCCGACGCGTCCTTCAAGATGGGGTGCCGGTCGATGCCGAGTCACGTTCCCACGCTTCCGACCGATCCGTCACTCGCCGCGAACGAGGCGGCCTGGAAGGTCCTCGATGCGTGGGACAAGCCCTTCCTCTGCGCCTTCACGGACAACGACCCGGCGTTCCGCAACGGGGAGCTCCCCTTCATCGCTCGCGTGCCGGGCGCGCAGGGACGCGCGCACCCGAAGATCCAGGGTGGCGGCCACTTCCTCCAGGAAGGACGCAGCAGAGAACTCGCTAGCATCATCGCCGACTTCGTGGCGGGGAGCTGACCCGGCCGCCGTGTCGTCCTCCGGCTCGCACCCGCGCCCGACTGGAAAGAAGCCAGGAAGCCCTCAACCGCGCAAAGGACGAATCATGAAAAAGAAACTCCTCGTCGCACTCGGCATCCTGCTTTTCGGGGTCGTCACCCTCGGCCTCTCTCTGCCGACGATCGTTCATCGCCTCGGCCTGCACCCCACCTACGAGGGCGAGACCTACGACCTGGCCGGAAAGCGCGCACTCGTCATCACCACGAGTCACGGTGTCTTGAATGAACCGGGAGAAACCGAGGGGCCGGCCACGGGCGTCATGGCCTCGGAACTCACCCACCCGTACTACGGCTTTCTGGACGCCGGGATGCACGTGGACGTCGCGAGCGTCAAGGGAGGGCCCATTCCCATCGATCCGCAGTCGCTCAACTTCGTCGTCCGAACGCCAGAGGACGAGCGCTATCTCGAGGATCCCGCGCTCCAGGCCAAGGTAAAGAACTCGCTCCGGATCGACGACGTCGACTTCACCCAGTACGACGCGATCTTCATCGCGGGTGGATGGGGGGCCGCCTACGACCTCGGCTACTCCGATGTCCTCGGCAGGAAGGTGAGCGAGGCCTACTACGCCGAGACGCCGATCCTCGGCTCTGTCTGTCACGGCGCACTGGGCTTCATCCGTGCGAAAGATCGCGACGGAAACCTTCTGGTCGCCGGGCGAAGGATGACGGGGGTGAGCGACAAACAGGTCCACGAGCTCGGCATCGACGCCACGCCCCAGCACCCGGAAACCGAGCTGCGGAAGGCGGGCGTGCTCTACGAGAGCGCGACCGCGTTTCGCGACATGTTCGCCACTCACGTGGTCGTCGACGACGAGCGGCGCTTCGTGACCGGGCAGAACCAGAACTCGGGCCACGAGACCGCTCACAAGATGATGGAGTTGGTCGCGCAGAGACCCGGGCGATGAGCGGAACCCTGAACGGGGTGCTTCGGGTCGTTCTCGCTCTTCCTGCGATCGGCTTCGTCGTGACCGGTCTGCGCTTCGTCGTCTCGCCCGCCGGGGCCGCCAAGGGCCTGGAGATGCCTTTGCTCGATGGCGCGGCGCGGAGCTCCCAGATCGGCGACGTCGGTGCGCTCTTTCTCGGCATGGGGCTCATGATCCTGACGGCGCTGGCGACGCTCAAGCGCGAGTGGTTCATCGCGCCGGCCATCCTCCTTGCGCTGGTCGCCACGCTCCGCGTGCTGGCCTGGCTGTTCCATGACGCAGCCCTTCTCGTGCAGATGATCATTCCCGAAATAGTGATCGCATCCCTCCTGGTGCTGGCATCCACGAAGCTGCCAGAGGCGGAATGAGGGCCCGAAGGCGGCAGCTCCCCAGGTCTCTGATTCGGACGATCGGGTGCATTGCGCTGGCGATCTTCTGGTTGACGCAGCCCGCGGCAGGCCAGCCACGCCCAAACATCGTATTGATTCTCGCCGACGACCTGGGCTTCACCGACACGGCGCCATACGGGAGCGAGATCGAAACGCCAACGATCTCCGCGCTGGCCGATCAGGGCGTGCAGTTCACCAATTATCACACCGCCGCGAGCTGTGCGCCCTCGCGCGCGATGCTGCTCACCGGTGTCGACAGCCACCGCGCGGGCGTTCCCAACATTCCAGAGATGCTTCCACCCGAGCACAGCCAGCACGCCCACTACCAGGGCACCCTGGGACGCAACGTCGTAACGATCGCGACACTCCTGGAGGACGCCGGCTATCACACCTACATCGCCGGCAAGTGGCACCTCGGCATGACACCCGATCTCCTGCCGAGCCGTCGCGGATTCGAGCGCACGATCGTCCTCGCCGACAGCGGCGCAGACAACTGGGAGCAGAAGGCCTACCTGCCGATCTACGACAAGGCCAACTGGTTCGCAGACGGGAAGGAGACCGAGCTTCCGGAGGACTTCTACTCCTCGCGCTTCCTGATCGACAAGACGATCGAGTTCATCGACAGCAATGCGAATGACGGACGACCCTTCTTCGCCTACGTCCCCTTCCAAGCGGTCCACATCCCGGTCCAGGCGCCCCAGGAGTTCATCGACCGCTACATGGGCGTCTACGACGAAGGCTGGGATCGCCTGCGCTACGAGCGCCGTCGGAGAGCCGCGCGGCTGGGCATCATCCCGGAGGGAGCTGGAATGGTCGCGATGGCGACGACCGGGGACTGGTTTGCGCTCTCTCCCGAAGAGAAGCGCTATCAGGCCAAGCGCATGGCCGTCTACGCCGCGATGGTGGAAGCCATGGACTTCCACATGGGGCGCCTGATCGAGCACCTGAAGCGAAGAGGCCTGTACGAGAACACGATCGTGATCTTCACTTCGGACAACGGCAGTGAGGCCTCCGGCCCGGCGGACCCGGAGGCGCCGCTCCTGCGCTTCGCGCTCGGGCGGCGCGGCTATTCCACCGACTACGACACGCTCGGCCTGAAGGGAAGCTTCAACTCGATCGGCGCGAGCTTCGCCAGCGCCGCCGCATCCCCCCTGGCCTACTACAAGTTCTACACGGGCGAAGGCGGCCTGCGCGTGCCGCTGATCATCGCGGGCACGCCCCTGCGATCCGCCCGCTCCATGACCCACGCCTTCAGCTGGGTCACCGACATCGCACCCACGATCCTCGAGCTGACCGGCACGAAACCACCGCGGGAGCGCTACGGAGGTCGGGTCGTCGAGCCCATGATCGGCCACAGCCTCGTCCCTCTGCTCGAAGGCCGCGTCGATCGCGTCTACGGGGAGGGGGAGACCGTGGGCTACGAGCTCGGAGGCAATGCGGCTCTGTACGAGGGCGACTACAAGATCGTGATGAACCGGGGGCCGGCCGGAGACGGCGAGTGGCACCTCTACGACATTGCCAACGACCCGGGCGAAACGAGGGACCTCGCGGGCATCCTGCCCCATCGACTGCAACGAATGCTCTCGCACTATCACGACTACGCGAAGAGCAACGGCGTCCTGCCGGTCCCGCAGGGGTTCGACGCGCAAAGACAGGTTGCGATCAATGGTCTGCGCAACCGGGCCGGGCCGGCGATCCTGGTCGGCATCCTGTTGGTGCTGACGTTGCTCCCCTTCTATCTCTTCAGTCGCCAGCGAAGGGCCTGACCTCCTGTCGAGAAGACTTCGATGACCAAGTGGCTCGTTCGAATCCTGCTCTCCGTCGTGGTCCTGTTCCTGGCCACCTTCTGGCAGCTGTTCTTCTCCGCCCGCCCCCCGCTCACGACCGACCCGGCCGCCCTCGCGGGCGACGGCAGCACCATCGACCACTGCGACCTGCGCGAGCTCGACGGCAGCGGAAAGATGGCGGCCGACATCCCGAAGGGGAACACGCCCGGCTGCAGCTACAGCCACTTCCCGCTTCCGATCCTGGCCGAATGCACCGAGCCGCTGGTCCGCGGAGCGGCGGACATCCGCGGCCTTTGGATCGGTGTGGAGGGGGATCACATCGGCCACGCGGAGCGCGTCGAGCAGTGCGGGCGCCGTACGGTGGTCACCTCTTCGGGCCTCATCCACGATGCCGGTCCGAACAGCACCCTCGGCGAGACCACCAACGACACGCAGGGGGCGGTGCTGTTCACCCTCCGCGGCAAGGAATACTGCGCGCGGACATCGGCCAGCATGATCTGGAACGACGGCGTGCTCGATTTCCGCGCGTTCGGATGGGGACCGGTCGTGGTCAGGCGCTACCTCGACGGCGAGCAGCTCGTCTGGGAGTACGCGGACGGCAGCGTCACGCGGATGGATCGGATCTGCACCCTGCCCGAGAGCGAGAAGATCCCCGCGCTGAGAGGCCCTCGGTTGTCATTCTTCTGACCAGCTGCCTGGAGAAGCCCATGGGAGACGAATCCCCCTACGTCCTCTACGGCTCGTATGCGTCCTACGCTACGGCCGAGACTCGAAGCTACCTTCGCAAGAAGGGGATTCCCTTCGTGGAGCGCCTCCCGGCGTCGAGGCGATTTCGGGAGTACGTCCGCCCCACCAGCGAGAACCATCGGATCCCGCAGCTCGAGGCACCGGACGGAACCGTGGTCCAGGACACGAAGGCGATCTTCGACTTCCTCGAGGAGCGGTTTCCGGAGCCGGCCGCCTATCCGCCGGGCCCGCGGCAACAGCTCGTCGTGCGGCTCTTCGAGGTATTGCTGGAGGCCGAGCTGGGGCGCGTCGCCTGGCACTACCGCTGGAACTTCATGGACGAGAACTACGGCTTCGTCGGCCGGGAGTTCGGGCGCTCCTTCAAGCCGCAGGGCACCAACGAAGAGCTCGACCACTACGGCTCTCTCATCGCGGAGCGGATGGAGGGCAAGCGCGCCGGCCTTGGCGACAGCCCTGCTCTTCGGCCCGTGCTGGAGCAGATCTACTTCGAGGTCCTCGACATCCTCGAGGAGCACTTCACGACGCTGCCGTACCTGTTCGGCGGACTTCCGACCATCGCCGACCACGTGCTGATGGGGTCGCTGTTCGGGCATCTGGCCCGAGATCCGGAGCCCTCCCAGCTCATGAAGACGCGCGCGCCGCGGGTCTTCCGCTGGACCGAGCACATGAACACGCCGGAGATCCAGTCGCCGGAGTTCGCGGAGACCGAGATGGAGTATCTGGCGGGCGACGAGGTTCCCAAGACCGTCCTCTCCCTGCTCCGGCTGTGCATTACGGACGTGGCCCCGAGCCTTGTCCGGTCCGGAGAGCTCTACAACGCCTGGGTGGACGAGCACGCGGACCTTCCGCCCCGCTCAGTGATCTCGCCGGACGGCTTCGACGAAGCCGTCGTCGGGAAGTTCGACGCCGAGCTGCGGGGCGTCCCTGTACCGATGGGCGCGTCCACCTATCTGCTCTGGGTGCTCCAGCCAGGCCTCGACTGGTTCGCCACCCAGGGCGAAACCGATCGCGAGGCCGGCAGGGAGATGTTGAGCGCCTGCGGAGGTGACGCTCTGCTGGACATCACCCTTCGGCGACCGCTCACGCGCGTGGGGAGCCGGATGGCAGTGGCGTAGCCAGACACCCATGTGGAATGGAGAACCCCTCGACTCAGGCCCTTGGCTCGCCGGGAAGGATTCGCGCCACCGACCCCCCGGGTTCGAAGCCTGGTGCTCGACGTCGAACTATCGGACGACGCAGTTCGACGAGCCGCGCGCATCCAGGCGTCAGGGGTCCGAGATCAGGCGCTCGCCGGGGCAACCAAGCGCGGCCAAAGCGCGAAACCAAGCACCACCAGAACGCGAATTCCTAAGCGATTCCGGGGACTTATGGCGGGGCGGACGGGACTCGAACCTACAACCTCCGGCCGTAACCCCGCGGAAACGCAGGGGTCCGAAGAGGTGAAGCTTGTATCCCATTGTATCCCAACTTCTCCGAGACCCCCCGCTGCCTGCAGCGCAGTGAGGGTTGGCGGGACCCAGTCAACCAGCTGCGACCAATTCGGACCGGGCGATTCCGTTTCGGTATCAACGACGGGAACCGAACTCGACTCATCTCCGACGGTTCTCCTGGAGAGCTCGAAAGGGCCGGGCTGGTACAGTGGCCAACGTGCTGAGCGGTCACCGAACGCCTGGAGTCGATGATGCCTGACGAGAATCTAGTCGCGAGTCACTACACCCATGGCAGCCTGCTCGACGCGATCGCGAGCGGCTTGGAGGAGTTGGGCAGGTCGCCTGAGACTGCAGGCGTGGACGACCTCGCACCGGTCGACGAGTTCCACATTGGGGGGCGGGTCGCGACGGAGCACTTCCTCGACCAGCTGGCCATCGGCTCCGGAGACCACGTCCTCGACGTAGGCTGCGGTTTGGGAGGGGCGAGCCGCTTCTCTGCGGAGCGGTATGGCTGCCGGGTGACCGGGATCGATCTCACGCGTGAGTACGTCGAGGCCGGGACGGTCCTGAACTCCTGGGTCGGGCTGGCCGACCGCATCCACCTCGAGCAGGCCGACGCTTCGGCGATCCCCTGCCCGGAAGCCGCCTTCGACCGGGTTTACATGCTCCACGTGGGAATGAACATCGCCGACAAGCACGCGCTCGCCTCCGAACTCCACCGCGTGCTGAAGCCCGGCGGAAGGCTCGGCATCTACGACGTGATGCGCGTCGGCGACGGCGACCTCGAGTTCCCAGTTCCCTGGGCTGGCAGCCCGGAGGGAAGCTCCCTGGCGCGGCCCGACGAGTACAAGCAAGCCCTGGATGAGGTCGGATTCCGGGTCACGATGGAGCGGGACAGGTCCGGGTTCGCGCAGCAGTTCTTTGCCGAGCTTCAGGCCAGAGCGGAGACTGCCGCGGGTCCACCGCCCCTGGGGCTCCACATCCTCATGGGAGAGACCGCCCCCACCAAGGTCGGGAACATGGTCGAGAACATCTCTCGCGGGCGAGTCGCACCTGTCGAGCTCATCGCCGAGAAGCCGGTCCAGGCTTCTTGAGCCTGCGCGTTGAGCGCTACGAGAGCCAGATCCCGTAACCGTTCCGCAGTAACCCCCGGGCACGCCCGAAGGATTCGAACCCCCGACCCCCAGGTTCGAAGAATCGCCGGAGACGTAGGCAATCCGGCTAGTTGCGCCGCCAGCCCGGCCCGGGGCGGTCAGGCGCGGCCACGAGCGGTCACCAGGACGGCCCCGACGGCCCTATGCGGCCCCCCAAGTCCCCCGTGGCGTGTGTCACGAGCGAGCTCCCGAAGTCTCTCTCGCAGCGAATGCCTGCACGACCGCAAACCGTGAAGGCGAACTCAGCCGGTTCCGGTGCACAGGACATCGTCCATGTTTCCGACCTGTGCGCCTCGGGAACGCGATGGACGGCCCGAGGCGCAGGAGCCCCCCGACCCCGAGGTTCGAGGCACCTCGGTCACGGGAGCCACAAGCGGGGGCGTAGTATCCTTGATCTGCCTTGGGATGACGTGGCTCTCCGACCATGGGGCACCGAGGTACGGGGTCACGGCGGAACATCCATGGACGTCCTGCGCTGGAGGAAAGAATGACGCGCGAGGATCAGTCGTCGTCGCAGACCGGCTCGACCGAACACTATGACGTGGTGATCATCGGAGCGGGTGTCAGCGGCATGTACGCCCTCCACCACCTGCGCGAGATGGGCCTTTCGGTCCGCGTGTACGACGGCGCCAGCGACGTCGGTGGTACCTGGTGGTACAACCGCTACCCGGGCGCACGGGTCGATGGCCCCGGCAGCCCCTTCTACTGCTACACCTTCTCGGAAGAGCTCATGAAGGAGTGGGACTGGGCCGAGACCCAGTCCGAGCAGTCCGCCGTGCTGGACTACCTCGAACATGTCGCCGATCGGTTCGACCTCCGCCGCGACATCCAGTTCGAGACCTGGGTGGAAGACGCCCGCTACGACGAAGCGGCGCAGCGCTGGACGGTTGAGACCAGCACCGGCGTGTGCGCCTCCTCCCAGTTCCTGATCTGTGCGGTGGGGGCCCTCTCGACGGCGAACATGCCGGACATCCCGGGGATCCACGAATTCGCGGGCGAGTGCTACCACACCGGCCGCTGGCCCCACGAGCCGGTCTCCTTCGAGGGCAAGCGCGTCGCCGTGATCGGTACGGGCTCCTCGGGGATCCAGTCGATTCCCGAGATCGCCAAGGAGGCGGCGCACGTGACGGTGCTCCAACGCACGGCGCAGTTCGCCTTTCCGGCCGGGAACCGCCCCATCATGCCGGAGGAGATGGCGGAAGCGAGGGCGAACTGGCACTCGGTCATCGCGAAGATGCACGCGAACCAGGGAGGCTTCCCCTTCGATCCCAACCCGGCACGCTCCGCGCTCGACGACACCCCCGAGCAGCGTCAGGCGCTGTACGAAAAGCTGTGGCAGCGCGGTGGCTTCGGATTCTTCCTGAACCTCTACAGCGACATCGCGATCAGCGAGGAAGCCAACGCGACGCTGGCCGACTTCGTGCGCGCCAAGATCCGTGAGATCGTGCGCGACCCCGAGACCGCCGAGAAGTTGATGCCCGACCACTTCGTGATCACTAAGCGCCCGATCCTCGAAGACGGCTACTTCGACGCCTTCAATCGCGACAACGTGACCCTGGTCGACCTGCGCGAGGACCCCATCGAGCGGTTCACGCCAACGAGCGTGATCACCCGGTCAGGCGAGCATCCCATCGAGATGCTCGTGCTGGCGACCGGCTTCGACGCCATCAGCGGAACGATGCTGCGTCTCAACCCGAAGGGACGCGGCGGCTTCAGCCTGAAGGAGAGATGGAGCGACCGATTCCACAACTATCTCGGGATGACGATCAGCGGCTTTCCCAACCTGTTCATGATCCACGGTCCCGGGTCGCCCGGCGTGTTCTACAACATGCCGCTCGGCGCCGAGCGCCAGATGGACTGGATCGGCAGCTGCGTGCAGCACCTGCGCGAGCAGGAGTTGGGTGCCGTCGAGCCCACGGTGGCCAGCGAAGAGGCCTGGGCCGCCGAAGTCAGCGCGCTCGCCAACGCTACGCTCTTCCCCCGCACCGACTCCTGGTGGACGGGCGCGAACATCGAGGGCAAGCCCCGCTACTTCTTCGCGTACCTGGGTGGCTCGATCTACTACCAGCGCATCGCCGACGTAGCGGCCAAGAACTACGAGGGGTTCACCTTCGAGCCGGCCCACCGAGCGGACGACGCCCAAGCGTCGTGATCCGGAGACGGAGGGTCGCCCAACGCGACCCGCGAAACCCAGGTTCGAAGCCGGGTCCAGGGCGGCCAGGGGCAGTCGCCAGGACGGCCCCGGCCCCGATGCGGCCCCCGGAAGGGCCGATCCGCCAACCGGACGCATGTCCATTCACACAGGGATCCATCGGGCGGTATGCTTCCCGGAAGAAGGAGCCGATGCCCCGGGTCGAAGAGACGATTCCGCCCCATCTGGTCGACGAGGCCGAGGCCGCGCGCGCCTGGTTCTCCCGCGACCGGGGGAGCGAGTTCAAGCTCACCGGGGTCCTCGATCCCGAGGATCTGCCCGAGCCCGCGTGCAGGGGTCACGCGCGCGAGGTCCAGCTGATCCTTTGCGGGCATGAGGACGGCCAGGACGTGTGCCTGCGGGAGCGCTTCGAGATCGCGCCTGCAAACACGGGCTTCGACGTCAAGCACCTCGACGACTCGGCGCCCGAAGCCGGGTCGCCGGCGCCGCTGCTCGATCCGCCCGTCGGCGTTCGCGCGGAGTGGCTCGAGAAGACGCTGCCGCGACACGCGTTCGTGGCCCTCCTCTTCTACCGCGGCTTCTGGTGACCGCCCTGTCGCCGCGAGTTGCGCGGCTACGCGAAGGCCGGCGTCCTCGATGCGATCCGCGAGGCGGGCGGCGAGGTCTACGCGATCACGAGCGAGCCCCAGACGCTGGCGAGGAATGCCGAGGAAGACTGGGAGACCGGCCTCGTGCACGTCGGCGATCCCCACCAGGAGATCGCGGGCGCGTGCGCGGAGCGCGGCTGGCTCTCCCTCTTCATCAATGACCGGGTGGGCGACGGCCCCCGGAGCAGCCAGTGGACCGTCGCGGACTGGGTGTCGCATCCCAAGGGCTACTTCCAGCCGGGCGTCCTCGCGCTCGGCCGGGAAGGTCGGGTGCTCTACCGCTGGCGCTGCCGGCCGAGTCGACAGAACGTCGGCGGCGCGAGCGGGCGGCCGACGCCTTCCCACGTGTGGAGACGGGTCGAGGCGGCGCTTCGCGAGCCCACCGACGCGCCCGACGCGGCGCCCGACGCGGCGCCGGAGCTGGACGCCCCGCCGACGCCCTGGCCGCTCTTCGTCGCGCTCCTGCTCGCCAACGGCTGGTTCCTGCGGCCCGTCCCCTTCGATCAGCGGGCGGGTGAGGACACGGTCCCGAAGCGGATCCGGAACGCGATGCTGCGCATCCCCCTCTTCGCCGCGTGCTAGATCGCAGCCGGCCTCCTGCTGCCTACGTGGGTGGTGGCGCTGGCCTTCGGCGCGTGGCTCGTGAAGGTGGTGCCCGGAATCCGCGAGGTGAACGCGCTCTCCCAGAACGTGGGTCCCGGCGAAGAGCCGGCCTGATCTCGACAGCGGAGCGGAAGGCGTGGCCGCCTGAAATCGCATGGCACGCCGGGAGGGATTCGAACCCCCGACCCCCAGGTTCGAAGCGTGGTGACAAACCCGGTGCAGCGAGTCGCACGGGTGCAGGCGTCAGGGGTCCGAGATCAGGCGCTGGTCGCGACAACCAAACGCAGCCAAAGCCCCGAACCAAGGACCGCCAGAACGCGAATTGCTCAGCAAATCCGGTTACTTATGGCGGGGCGGACGGGACTCGAACCCGGGGATCCGGAGGACAACCCCTCGGAATAGAAGGGGTTTGGACTCCCGGACCTGTGCTCATGGCGTGCTCATGAGGCAGCGAACCACCTGGCTCAGGCAATGGCAACGGAAATCGGACCCCGCGCAGAACCCGAATTCTCACGGGCGGGAAGTCGCCTCGCCTTCGAGCATGCCCTCGACGATCCGGTCCATCATCTCCCCGAAGCGATGGCGGTTGAAGCGGGCTCCGCTGCACAGCCAGTCTCGGTGCCCGCCTCGTCCTCGGAAGTGCCCCACGACGTCGTGGTGGTCGCCCCGGCCCACCCACACCGGCGTCCCCCAGAGCTGCGAGCGAAGCGGCACAACGCCGTCGTTCGCGCCCTGGGGTGGCAGCTCGTCGAGTATGGCGCGGAGCTGCTCGTCGCCGCCGTCGGCCGGCGAACAGGGGTAGCGCGGGTCCTCCATCGCCGTCAGCCGGGAGAGCGTCCTGAAGATCCCGGCGGAGGCGGCCGCCCAGGGAGAGCGCCCGAAGCGGATCCAATCGCGGACACGGGCGGGGGGTACGTAGCTGGCCACGCACTGGTAGCGCAGGTCCGGCCGATCCTGGACGGCGGCCTGGAACAGGTCCATGGCCTCGGGTGCGAGCTGGAGCACGGCGCCCTGGTCGTCTCGGATCCGAAGCAGCCAGCTGCGAAGCTCCCGGCTGGACGTCTCGTCGAGCACGCGCAGAACCGCGTCGCTGATCCGGTTTCCCGCCTCGAACTCGAGACCGGCCCGCTCGCGGGTGCGCGCCAGCGTCGCCAGCAGCGTCGAGGTGGCGGCCAGCGGCGGCGCGCCCAGGCGAAGCGCGGCGACCGTGACGGCGCTGACGGCGTAGAGGACGCGCTGCCCCTTCGCGGTCGCGAAGAAGACCGCCAGGGGCGTGCCGTAGTGCGGCGTGTTCACGGTCGTGACCGAGCAGAGCCGCTCGAGCCAGTCCATCGCCGGGCCACCACCATCGCGCAGCCGTGCGCCGGGTGAGGCCACCAGGCGGGTGTCGAGCCCTCCGATCGAATGTCCCAGCAGATGGATCGAGCCGTCGTCCGGGCCCGCCGTCTCGGCCACGAGCTCGGCCAGACGAGCAGCACGCCGACGGATCGAGGCCGAGGGATGCACCTCGGCCACGCGAACCCGAAGCTCTCGTCCACGCTGGCCGAAGCGCTTCTCGAGGGCGGCCACCAGGTGCCGGAGGTACTCCACCCCGGCCAAACGTTCGAAGGCGAAGAAGCCGGGCGAGAGGTAGACACGAGTGGGCGGCACCGCGGCCCGGGATAGGGTGTCGGAGCGCACTGCGTCGCAGTGCAACCCGTCGGGAATGAAAAGGCTTTCGGGGAAGAAGCTGGTCGAGCCGGCGAGATTTGAACTCGCGACCTCCTGAACCCCAAGAGCTGATCGGCTTCCAACCTATTGGCATCATGCCGGAATCGGTCTCGAAGCCGGCGTTGATAAGCACATCGTAAGTAGCCGGTTCGAGCTCGCGTGGCCGCCGCCTTCGGGCCGCCGGCCCCGGTTTCTGGCCGCCGGTCGCGGTAGCTTCTTCGAGGTGGACGAGGCGCGCGAGAAGACCGACCCGGCCCAGACCGAGCTGCTCGACGGGCTCCTGGAGCGGCTCTGCGGGGCGGGCCGGGCGGTGCAGTGCGCTGCGCTCGCCCTCGCGCTCCCATGGGCGCTTCTCGCGGCGCCAGGCGCGGCCGCCGAGCCCCATGGCGCGGCGCTCTTCGCGGCCCACTGCGCCGCCTGCCACGGCGCCGGCGGGTCGGGCGACGGGCCGGCGGCCGCCGGCCTCGACCCGAAGCCCAGAGATCTAGGCGACTGCGCCTTCGCCAACCGCGAGCCAGACGCGGACTGGCTCGCCGTGGTCCACGAGGGCGGGTCCGCCCGGGGCTTCAGCCCCCTCATGCCCGGCTTCGGCGCGTCGCTCTCGCGGGAGGACCTCGAAGTGGTCCTGGCCCACGTGCGCCGCTTCTGCCGCGACTCCGACTGGCCCCGCGGAGAGCTCAACCTGCCGCGCCCGCTATTCACCGAGAAGGCCTTCCCCGAGGACGAGGCGGTCTTCACCACCGTCGCCAACGCGGAGGGCGACGGCGACGTCGTCGGCGAGTTCCTCTTCGAGAAGCGCATCGGGCCGCGCAGCCAGCTCGAGCTCGCCTACGAGCTGCGCGCGCGGGAGGAGCCGGACGGAAGCTGGCTCGGCGGCGGAGGCGACCTGGCGATCGGCGCCAAGCACGCCTTCCACCACGACTTCGAGCGGGGCCGCATCCTGAGCGCGGGTTTCGAGGCCTGGCTCCCCACCGGCGACGACGAGCGCGGCCTCGGCCGGGGGAGCGTCGTCCTCGAGCCCTACCTGGCCTGGGGCCAGCTCCTGCCCCGGGGCGCCTTCCTCCAGGTGCAGGCCCTCGCCGAGTTGCCCACGGACCGCGACCTCGCCGACGAGCTCCAGCTGCGGGCGGCCCTCGGCGGCTCGTTCACTCTGCGCCCCTTCGGCCGCATCATCTCTCCGATGCTGGAGGTGATCGCGGCCTGGGAGCTCGCGGGCGGCTCGACCTTCAAGCTCGACCTCGCACCCCAGGTGCAGATCCCCCTCAACCGGCGCCAGCACGTGCGCCTCAACGTGGGGGCGCGCTTCCCCGTCACCCGCGCCGAGGAGCGCGACACGCGCGTCGGCGTCTACCTGCTCTGGGACTGGTACGACGGCGGGTTCCTCGAGGGGTGGTGAGGGGGCTCCGCCGACGGTCCCCTGGAATCATTGGTCGGGCCGGCGAGATTTGAACGCGCGACCTCCTGAACCCCATTCAGGGGGAACAGGCCGGTAACTAGCTGAAACCGCGCAGGTTTCGGCCGCCTTCCGCGGGGCTGTAAGCACGGGATAAGCACTTCGCGGGAGATGGCAGGCAGCGCAGGAGGGTCTCCGGCGGTTGCCCCGCCAAGCGTCGATACGACGTACGGGGATCCGGTCGTGGCACTCAGCTAGCGCGCGGAGATCGAGCGGGAAGAGGACGGCCGCTGGCTGGCGGAGGTCGTGGACCTCCCCGGGTTTCGCTTGTCGGTCTGGTCCACGACGTCGTCCCGCTCAGAATTGGATCTGGAGCCGTGTGGCGACGACGACCGACTGGTTGACGCCCGGTAGCCCCGATCCCTCCACTGTCTCGGGGGTTTCCGACGAGAGTCTTGGGTCGGGCTCGGTAGAAGCCGCGCGCTGAACGAAGAAAACCGGGGAAGCACGATACATCTCCCAGTGATTGAGAGTCGGCGCCCTAGTTTTTCGGATACTCGAACTTCCTTCCCAACGCCTCGCCAGCTTCTTCGTAGATGGGTCGGATTACGTCATCGACGTTCCAGCGACCGGCCTCGATCTCAGGCGAATACCCGACCCGGTCTTCGGCAGACACTGGCTTCGCGGGGTAGGCCACCGGCGGATTCCAGGTCTCGTGCTCGAACGCTGCCATCCGCACGCGAATGTCGTCTTTGGTGACATTCCAGACCATGTAGTCCTTTGCCATGCTCAGCGGCCCGTCATAGGTCTTGCGAACCCTCTCGAGAACTCCGGGGCTCGAGTCGATCCCGGTCCAAAAATGGTAGGCCACCGCCATGCGCGGCTTGACGGTGCTCATGATCTTGCCGAAGGCTTCCGGCGCGGTATGGATCTGGGTGCCGACCTGAAGAGCTGCTTCGGGAGTCAGACGGTAACGAGCAACGAGGTCCGGAACAGCGATGAAGCATTCGTGCACCACGAGGTCGGCATCCTGTGCCTGTTCGATGAACCACTTGTTCGGGTAGGTATCGCTGGAGTAGACGAAAGACAGCCCATTCCAGTCCAGGCGGTAGCTGACCGACCCATCGATTGCATGGATCGCAGGAAACGCCGTGATCTTTACGCCGTTCTCCTCATAGACCACTTGGACCTTCTTGTAATCGAACTCGGTGACCACTGTGGCAAAACCACGCGTATCGGTCTGACCGATGCGCCCTTCGAGGTCCCAGAGATACATCTTCTCCATCGCCTCGATGGCGGCTTTCGTGCCAAGTTCAGGCCTCGAGCCGCTTGGTCCCCAGATTCGGATCGGCGTGAAACGCCCCGCGATCCCTCCTGCGACATAGAGCGCGCCAATGCCGCCGAAGTGATCGCCATGCAGGTGACCCAGAAACACCTTGTCCAGGAAAGCAGTCGGGATCTGCAGTCCGAACAGGCGCTCTACCGAGCCGTCACCCACATCGAAGAGAAACTTCTCGCCATTGCCAAGCTCTACGAGAAAACACGCCGCCGCTTGTGCAGGGCGCGGTGTTGGCATCCCCGTACCGCAGGCGATGACGCGCATCTCGTCAGGAGCCAGGTTCTCGCTATTTGGCGCGTAGAAATCCCGCTCCCGCGCCTCGACGGGCGACACCATCGGCTCGCCCTTCCCGGATTCGGCGGCGTGCGCTGCGGCGAGCAGGACCGCCCCGTCGAGGGTCGACACGTAGACGCCCACCGCGAGCCCCGCCGCAAAGAACAGTCCAAGAACTGCCCTCAGCCTTCGCTGTGTCATGGAGTACACGCTCCCATTTGCAGGCTGTAGAGCTTCGCACCCGATCCGATCGGGCCAGGCTGAAGCACAATAGTAACTTCTGTTATGTTCCCACAGATGCTAGACGTGGCGAAGGAAGCCTGTCAAGAGTCACTTCCATGCCTGACCGAAAACGGACTGGTTCGCGGCCCCGGAGGTCCCGGGACCAGTGGCTCGAGGCCGCCCTGGAGGTCCTCTCACGGCAGGGCGGGGCCCGGATCCGTGTTCGTGACCTCTGCGCCGACCTCGGTGTGACGACCGGCAGCTTCTACGCGCACTTCGGCAGCCGAGACGAGTTCGTTCGGAGCATGGCCGCGTACTGGAGGCGACGCTACACGACGGAGATCGTCGAGCGCATTCGCCACTCCTCCGACGATCCGAAGTCCCGGTTGCTCGCCCTGGCGGAAGGAATCATTGAACAGGATCTGGCCCGCTTCGACGTCGCGGTCCGCGCATGGGCTGCCCAAGAGCCCGCGGTTGCGCCGATCGTCCGGCAAGTGGACAAGGAGCGACTCGCCCTGTTGCGCGACCTGTTCGCGGAACTTGGGCTCCGAGGCGAGGAACTGGAGATGACGGCGAGGACCTTCGTCACGTACTACAGCTTGGAGCATTCGATCCTGGTGCGTCAGGGCAAGCGCGAGCGACTGGAAGAGGCCAGAAGACGCATCGACATGTTCCTGCGCCCCCTCAGCGCCATGAACTCGCGGTAGGGGGATCTGACCTGCAGCGGGGATCCGGGACAAAGCGTTCAGAGGCGCATGTGCTCAAGCTGTGCTCCAGACCCAAACTGCCCCATGACAGAAGACGCGCGATTCGTGCCGGCGGCCGTCGGTAGCGCGACCGTTTCGCGGTCCGTACAGCTGCGGAACTCGGACGTAAGACGCTGGCCTCGAGCGCACGGTGTTCTGGCGCAAGCCCCTACAGTGAAGTGGACCAATCTGGCCCACGCGAGAGCAGAATGGGCCACGAAATCCGCAGCGACCACGCGCATCTCCGGAGAAGTGGCCCACCCCTTATCTTGCTTTCGCATACTTCCTTGGGACATCTCTCCCTCACCTGACTTGAGCAGAACCGATCCTGACCAACTCCTTGCATTCAAGCTGTCGACGGCGCTTCCGTCCTCGCGCGGACGGCGCGCCACTCTGGTGCAGTCGCGGTAGCCGCGGCAGCGCATTGGTTGCGCCGACGAGGCGCCAGACATCTGCCGAGTACCCGCCCGCGGAGGCGCCGTGCCCGTGCCAAGGGCACTCGCCGTTCAGGCGGTCGGCCGGCAACCCGTGAGACCTTCGGAGGCCGAGCCCTTGCACGCGGTTGGCGGACGTTGGCTCGCGCAGCCGTGCCAGAATCGGCACCGACAACCGCGTAAGTGCGCGTTCCGTCGTAGCCTCCGCCGGCGGCTCGGTCGGCACGGCGATTGCGATGGCTAGGAGCCGTGCCCTGCCCTACTAGCTTCCACCCTGCCGAGGATCTCCCGCCATGAGGCCGTCCGCCCGTCGTGGTAGGCTGCGCTCATTCAGCGGGGAGGGCTGGGAGCTGGCGCGCGAGTTCGGGCAAGTCCAGCGCCGCCGTGACGGCCGGCCCGGCTGGGAGATCGATCTCGGCCGGCACGTCCGACCCCGCTACCTCTACTCGGCGCGTGGGGTGCTCCTGCGCACTCGCTCGATGGCCGACTCGGTGCTCGCCGCGATCCACGCGCAGCTCGCGAAGGGCGTCGCCCTGCAGGCCGCCGTCGACGAGTTCGCGCCCGTCTCTTCCGAGGCGAACCGCATCGACCGCTACCTGGCCGACTACCTGGCGGAGCAGGAAGACCGCGCCTCGCGGCTCGAGATCAGCCCGAATCACCTGCGCGAGCTGCGGCGGTGCGCCCGGGACGACGGGCCCTTCGCCTGGTGGTCGGGCGCGTCGATCTACGAGATCGACGCCAAGGCGATCGCGGACTGGCGGCGCTGGCTCTCCCGCGAGCGGGGCCTGAGTCCGAAGTCGGTGCGGAACACCCTCGGCTACTTCCGGGCCTTCGTGGCGTGGCTCTACCGCCTCGACCTGGTCGACCGCGTGCCGGCCTTCCCGACGATGCCGGTCCCCGACCACGCACCGACGATCCTCTCGGGCGCGACGCAGCAGGCCATCCTCGACCGGATCCCCTTCGAGCGCCGGGGCGCCTTCCTGGCCGCGTGCCACGGTGTGCGTCCGGGCGAGATCAGGGCGCTCGACGTCGGCGACCTGGAAGAGCGCGAAGGTGTCCCCGGGCTCCGCATCCGCCGGGCGGTGAAGGGCCCGAACGCGAACGCGCCCGTCGGCGGCACGAAGACCGGCGAGGCGGCCTGGATCCCGATCGACGACGAGCTGGCCGAGTGGCTGCGTTGGCGGCTCGACGAACGACGTGACGCCGCAGGCCGCGGCGGACCGCCCTGGGCCGTGTCCCCGGCGCTCTTCCCGAATCCGACCAGTCGGAACCGGGAGCGGCGCTGGATCGCGAACGCGCTGCGCGAGGAGTGGAACCGCGCCGCGCGTTCGCTCGGCGTGGAGGTCCGCATGTACGAGGGCACGAAGCATTCGAGCGCCAGCCGCTGGCACTCGTCCGGGATGCCACTCGAGCTCGTGCGCCGGATGCTCCGCCACCGCGACACGCGCTCGACGGAGCGCTACGCGAAGCTTGCGGACTCGGCGCTCGTCGAGGCCTTCGGGGCGCATCAGCGCCGCGATCGGACCCGCCGCCCGCGCGGGCGTGCTCATGGTGTGCTCATGAGCCCAAACCCGGCGCGAAAACCTCAACGGAGACGGGGCCTTATGGCGGGGCGGACGGGACTCGAACCCGCAACTTCCGGCGTGACAGGCCGGTGCTCTAACCAGTTGAACTACCGCCCCGCGAGGTGGGATCGGTGATTTAGCCCACGGCCGGCTCCCACGCTAGCGGCCCCACCGAAGGTCCCGTCCGGACGGTACCCGGCGGGCTCCAGCCGCGCCCACTCCATCCGCCCGCACCCGAAACGCAGCTGGCCCGCAGTCCCCCCCACGCCGCCCGGCAGGAGCCCCGCGCGCCAGCCGCACGTGCCGCGGCGCGTCACCCCGGGTGCGCTCCGGGGCACTCACGCTGCGAAGAAGGGGATCGCCACCCGGAGCCGGAGCCTTGGCGATCCACGTACGCCTCACACTGCTGTTCACGGCCCTCGCGATCGGGCTGTTTCTCTTCCTCGGCTGGGCGGTGGATGCCGCGGCCACCACGATCGACGTGGACGACAAGCTCCACGGCGAGACGGTGACGACCCTCGGCATCGTGAGCGTGCAGGTCACGAACCAGGGCGGCGGCCCCGACCGCGCCCTCGCCTTCGACACCACGCTCGCCGGCACCGCGGACCCGGACCTCGAGGATCCCTGGACCACCGGCAACCTCATCGGCAGCGTCCTCGGCCGCTCGATCATCATCGCGGAGAACGAGATCGACGCGCAGCCCGACGGGCTGGTCGACTCTCCCGACGACGAAGCCGGCGGCGGCATCCTCTCGCTGGTCTTCTCGGTGCCCGTGGTGGCCTTCGGGCTCGACCTGCTCGACATCGACCTCGGCGAGCGGACAGGAACCCTGAGCTTCTGGCAGGGCGGCAGCCAGGTCGCTTCGTTCAGCTTCAACGATCTGATGGCGCGCGACGGGAGCGTCGTCTTCGGGAACGACAGCGCCAACCACATCCTGCCCTTCGTCGCCGGCCAGGAGATCAACGCAGCGTCCTTCGACCGCGTGGACGTGGCGTTCCGGAACTCCGGGGCGATCGACAACCTGTTCTTCGAGGTCCCGGAGCCGGAGAGCGCGGCCCTCTTTGCCGTGGCGGTCCTCGCCCTCGCGACCCGGCGCCGCGCGCGGCGCTAGCCCGACCCCGGGGCCGTTGCCCCGAAGCCCTCAGAGCTCCCGGACGTCCACTCCCAGGTGCTTGCCCAGGGAGGCCAGGCCGCCGGTGTAGATGCCGCGGATGATCCCGGCGGCCGCCGCCTCGTCGCCCGTGGGCTCGAAGCGGCCGCGCCAGGTCACCCTGCAAGCCTGGTCGCCGGCCTCCTCCACCGTGAAGGTGGAGAGGTAGCCCGTGAAGGGCAGCGGCGTCTCGTTCACGATGGCGTAGGAGTACCGGCGCGCCGCGGCGTCGCAGGACTCGAGGCGCTCCTGGAGCTCGAGACCGCCCGGGATGCCGAGGGTGCGCACGGCACCGACGCCCTGCCCCTCCACCTGGCACGACTCGACGCCCGCCGCCCACTGGAGCAGGCCGCCGAAGTCCGACACCACGTCCCACACGCGCGCTGCCGGCGCGCCGATCTCGCTGCGAACCACCACCTCGGCCATGCCCGTCTCCTAGTCCTGGGTCTGGGGCTTCGGGGCGGCCTGGGCCGCCGCCTGCATCTGGATCGCCTGCATCTGCATCATCAGCGCCATGTCGCCCGCCACCTGGATGCGGCCGCTCATGAAGGCCTGCATCGGGTCGAGGCTGCCGTCGGCCATCTGCTCGGCGTCCTCGGAGCTGACCGACACGGTCGTGGTGGGCTCGGACGGGATCTCGCCGGGGCCGAGCTTCATCTCCACGGCCCAGTCGCCGCCCTCGCCGCCGATCACCTGCATGCGGATCACGCCGTCGAGAGCGTGCATCTGCTCCAGGGCCTGGGGCGTCGGGGGCGCGCCGGGCTGGCCCGGGCGCGCGGCCTCGGCCCCCGCGCCGGGCTTGAACAGCGCCACGGCCTGCTGGCCGAAGGCGCCGCCGCGGCCCTCCCACAGGGCGCCGCGCCAGTCTTCCACCGTCTGGATCACGGTGAAGGAGCAGTCCGTCCGCGGCTCGGGGCGCACCGAGAGCACGCCCTTCTCGATGTGGAAGACCCACTCGCCGCCGCCGTCGCCGTCGATCCGGACGCCGAGCTTCATGTGGGCATCCTGCATCTGCTCGGCCGCGGGGGACTCCTGGAAGGCCTCGGGCAGCCAGCTCTCGAAGAACTCCTTGGGCGCAATCGGGGACGCGGGGAACTCGGCCATCGGGGGATCTCCTTCCCGGGGAGTCTATCAGGAAGCGGTCCGGCGCGGCTGCGTGTTGGCCTGGAGGGGCCAGCCGATCTTCTGGGCGCGCCGGATGCGGAAGAGCTCGCCCCAGATGCGCAGCGCCCGGCGCAGGTCGTAGGGGATGCGGGTGTCCTGATCGTGGACCCAGGTCACGGGGAGCTCCGCGATCCGGTAGCCCTCGCGGGCCGCCACCGCGAGCATCTCGATGTCGAAGATGGCCGTGTCGGAGGTGACCTGGGGAAAGACCTTCTGGGCCACCTCGCGGGTCATGCACTTGAAGCCGCACTGGGTGTCGGCGATGCCGCGGACCGTGAGCAGCCTCGAGGCGCCGCCGAAGAGCTTGGCGGCCAGCACCCGGTGCCAGCCCTGGGTCTCCTCGACCTCCGCGCCCGCGATGGCGCGCGAGCCGATGGCCATGTCGTACCCACCGTGCTCGATCTTCGCGAGGAGCTGGTCCAGCTCGCCGATGGGGGTGCTCTGGTCGGCGTCGGTGAAGAGCACCAGGTCCCCGACGGCGGCCAGCATGCCGGCGCGCACGGCGCTGCCCTTGCCGCGGTTGGGCCGATAGGAGATGAGCTGCAGGCCCGGGAGGGACTCCGCCAGCTTCTTCGTGACCGCAGACGTCCCGTCCTGACTGCCGTCGTCGACGACGATGATCTCGAACGTGCGATTCGCAGCGCGCAGGTGCCGGACGATCGGCGGGATCGCCCGCTTCAGGCGCTCCTCTTCGTTGTAGGCCGGGATGACGACGGAGAGACCGATCGTCGTCGGCTCGGCTCCCCGGGTCGTCGGATCTCCACTCATGAAGTGCGTCCCGTCGTGGCGAATCCCCGGGGGCTCCCTGGCTGGCGAGGACCGTAGCAGGGGGGCGTCGAGGGGCCCACGGGATCCGCGCGCGAGCCCCCGCTGGCCGCTTAGCCCCTGCCAGCGGTCGGGGCTCGAGTCCGGCTCGATGTCCGCGCGCGCCCGCTTCGGAGCCCGAATCGCGCCCCAGATCGGCGCTTTCGCGCTGGTTCTGGCCCTCGCGGCCTGCAGCCCGGATCCCGAGATCTGGGTCCCGACCGAGGCCAACATGACCCAGCTCGAGGCTCCCGAGGGCGTGCGGGTGGACGTCTACGCGAACGTCCACCGCGCCCGCTCGCTGGCCCTGGGTCCCCCCCCGGCATCGTCTTCGTGGGTACCGGCGGCTGGCGCCACCCCGACAAGGAGGGTCGCGTCTGGGTGCTGGTCGACGCGGACGGCACGGACGTCGCCGAGTCGACCCTCACCCTGGCGAGCGGCCTCGACAACCCCAACCGCGTGGCGTACCGCGACGGCGACCTCTACGTGGCGGAGTGCCACCGGATCCTGCGCTTCCCGGACGTCCTCCCCTTCGCGCGGTCGCGACGCCGCCCGAGCCCGAGGTGCTCTTCGACGGCCTGCCGAAGTTCGAGGTGTTCGACCACTCCTGGAAGCACCTGCAAATCGGACCGGACGACAAGCTCTACTTCGGAATCGGCGCGCCCTGCAACATCTGCCTGCCGGATCGCGACCGCTTCGCCGGCATCTTCCGGCTGAATCTCGACGGGAGCGGATTCGAGCAGTTCGCCCGCGGCGTGCGCGAGACGGTGGGCTTCGACTGGCACCCCGAGACCGGCGAGCTGTGGTTCGCCGACAAGGGCCGCGACCACATGAGCGCCCACCTGCCTCCCGACGAGCTCAACCACGCTCCCCGGCCGGGCATGGACTTCGGCTACCCCTTCTGCCACGCGGGAGCCATCGAGGACCCGGAGTTCGGGGACGGGAGCTACGCCACGGATCGCTACGTCGCGCCCACGGTCACGCTCGAGCCCCACGTGGCGCCGCTCGGGGTCGCCTTCTACGACGGCGACATGTTCCCCGAGTACCGGGGCGACCTCTTCATCGCCGAGCACGGCGGCTACTTCCACCGCCCGATGCGACGCTTTCGGGTGGTGCGCATCCACGACAAGGGCGAGGCCGCGGAGCCCCGCTACGACTACGTACCCTTCGTGACGGGCTGGCAGAACCCGGAGAACAGCCCCGACGGCCTGGTATTCTGGGGCAGCCCGGTGGACGTGGTGGTCGCCTGGGACGGCGCGCTCCTGGTGTCCGACGACAAGCGCAGCCTGGTCTACCGGATCTCGCGCGAGCAATAGGGGTTCGGGGGCCGGCATTTGTGGCAGAATCCCTGGGGGAGGCCGTGCCCGCCTGGGCCTGGGCCGACCCTTCCGTGCCCGCGAGGGTCACTCACCCTGAGGGGCCCGCGGCCGCCG
This sequence comes from uncultured delta proteobacterium, assembly GCA_947259215.1. GTDB lineage: Bacteria > Myxococcota_A > UBA9160 > UBA9160 > JAFDET01 > CAMYLJ01. The sequence continues at coordinate 148,839 of CAMYLJ010000017.1, read as the reverse complement.
GCGCGCGGGGGCGATGGGAGGACTAGAGCAGCCATGCGGGTTCTGGTCACGGGCGGTGCGGGCTTCATCGGCTCCCATACCGTGGACGCGCTGGTGGCCCGGGGCCACGACGTCCGGATCCTGGACAGCCTGGAGCAGCCCGTCCACCTGCGCGGACGGCCGGACTACCTGAACCCCGCCGCCGAGTTCGTCCTCGGCGACGTGACCGATCGCGCCACGCTGCGCGCGGCGCTCCACGGGGTGGACGGCGTCTTCCACCTGGCCGCCTACCAGGACTACCTGCCGGACTTCAGCAAGTTCTTCCGGGTGAACGCGGTCGGCACGGCCCTCCTCTACGAGCTGGTGGTGGCAGACGCGCTGCCGATCCAGAAGATCGTCGTGGCGTCGTCCCAGGCGGTCTGCGGCGAGGGCCGCCACCGCACGCCGGGCGGGCGCGTCGTCTACCCGGGACTGCGTCCGGAGGCCCAGCTGGCCGCCGGCCGCTTCGAGATCGCGTCGCCGGACGGCGACGGGGAGACCGTCTGGGAGCCGAGCGACGAGTCCGTCGTGAATCCCCAGAACCAGTACGCGCTCTCGAAGCACTCCCAAGAGCAGATCGCGATCCACCTCGGGCGCCGCTACGGCATCCCCTCGGTGGCCATGCGCTACTCGATCGTCCAGGGCCCGCGCCAGTCGTTCTTCAACGCCTACTCGGGCGCCTGCCGCGTCTTCAGCCTGGCGCTCCACTTCGGGCGCGACCCGGTGATCTACGAGGACGGGCAGCAGGTGCGCGACTTCGTGAACATCCACGACGTGGTGGACGCCAACCTGCGCGTCTTCGAGGACGCCCGCGCCGACTACGAGGTCTTCAACGTGGGCGGCGGCCGGGCCTGGACCGTGAACGAGTTCGCCGTGATCGTCGGCCGGGCCTTCGGCAGCGAGATCGCGCCGAAGCCGAGCGGCCTGTACCGCTTCGGCGACACGCGGCACATCTGCTCGGACGTCTCCAAGCTGCGGGATCTCGGCTGGGAGCCGAAGCGTTCGCCCGCGGACAGCGTGGCCGAGTACGCCGAGTGGCTGCGGGCCCAGGACGACATCGAGGACATCCTGGCCCACGCGGACGAGACCATGAAGTCGCTGAACGTCCTGCGCCGGGTCGACGCGTGAAGGCCTTCCTGCTGGCGGCGGGACGCGGCACGCGCCTGGGGCCCCTGGGCCGCCAGACGCCGAAATGCCTGCTGCCGGTGGGCGGGAAGCCGCTGCTGGGGCGCTGGTTCGACCTGCTGGCCGAGCACGGCGTGACCCGCGTCCTGACCAACACCCATCACCTGGCCGAGCAGGTGCGCGACTACCTGGCGGACGTCGGAGCGCCGGTCGAAGTGGAGCTGGCGCACGAGGAGGAGCTGCTGGGGAGCGCGGGGACCCTGCGCCGCAACCGCGGCTTCGTCGCCGGCGAGGAGACGTTCCTGGTGATCTACGCCGACAACGCGTCCACGGTGGACCTGGGAGCCCTGGTCGCAGCGCACCGCCCCGGCGCCACGGCCACCCTCGGTCTCTTCCGGGTGCCGGATCCCGAGTGCCGCGGCGTGATCGAGCTGGACCCCGACGGGGCGGTGGTGAGCTTCGAGGAGAAGCCGGAACAGCCGAAGAGCGATCTGGCGTGGGCCGGAATCCTCGTGGGGACGCCGGCGCTGCTGGACGCGATCCCCGAGGAGGTTCCCTGCGACCTGGGCTACGACGTCCTGCCGCGGCTCGTGGGCCAGATGCGGGCCATCGAGGTGACGGGCTACCACCGGGACGTGGGCACGAGCGAGAGCTACGAACAGGCCCGGGCGGACCTCGCCGGCCTGGAGGAAGGCACATGATCATCACGCAGACGCCGCTGCGCGTCTCCCTGGCGGGCGGAGGCACCGACCTCGAGGCCTACTACGGCGAGCGCGAAGGCTGCGTCGTCTCGACCGCCATCGACAAGTTCGCCTACGTCATCGTGAAGGAGCGCTACGACGACGACATCTACCTGAACTACATGCGCAAGGAGATCGTGGGCGACGTCGCTGCGATCGAGCACGAGCTGATCCGCGAGGCCATGCGCATCACGGGCGTGGAGAACGGCGTCGAGGTGACCCTGCTCTCGGACATCCCCTCGGAGGGATCCGGACTCGGCTCGTCCAGCAGCTTCACGGTGGGCCTGCTGAACGCCTTCCACATGTACCAGGGCGACCAGGTCACGGCGGAGCAGCTGGCGCGGGAGGCCTGCGCGATCGAGATCGACCGGCTCGGGAAGCCCATCGGCAAGCAGGATCAGTACATCGCGGCCTACGGGGGCCTGCGCTCCTTCCGCTTCCGGCGCGACGGCAGTGTCGACGCCGAGCGGCTGGCCCTCAGCACGGCCGCCTGCCGCGAGCTCGGCTCGCGCCTGCAGCTCTTCTTTACGGGCCGCACCCGCAAGGCCGACGTCATCCTGGGCGAGCAGCAGCGGCAGACGAGCGACCGGCTGGCGGAGCTCGACAGCATCAAGCAGCTGGCCTGCGCCTTGAAGACCCTCCTCGAAGACGGCGACTTCGACCGGCTGGGCGACATGCTCCACGACAACTGGGAGCTCAAGAAGAAGCTGGCCTCGGGGATCAGCGACGAGGCCATCTCGGCGATGTACGACACCGCGCGCAGCCACGGCGCCCTGGGCGGCAAGATCTGCGGCGCCGGCGGGGGCGGCTTCCTGCTGACCTACACGCCCCTGGAGCGCCAGGGCCGGCTCGCCAAGGGCATGGCCCAATTCCGGGAGATGCCCTTCCGGCTCGAGTCCGACGGCAGCAAGGTGATCTTCAACTACCGACGGGATTCCTGGAAATGAAGGGCTATCCCAGCTACCCCAGCTCGAAAGCCTACCTGGAGAAGCTGGCCGAGCTGCTCGAGGCGCTTCCGGAGCCGTCCGATCGCATGGTCGACGTGCTCTGGCAGGCCTACGAGCGGGGCAGCACGGTCTTCCTGTGCGGCAACGGCGGCAGCGCCGCGAACGCCTCCCACTTCGGCCAGGACCTGGCCAAGGGGACGCTCGCCAGCATGGACCAGCAGCAGCGCTTCAAGGTGGTCGCGCTGACGGACAACGTCGGCTTCATCACGGCCCTGGCCAACGACGAAGGCTACGACGCGATCTTCGAGCAGCAGCTCCGCAACCTGGGCCAGCGGGGGGACGTGCTGGTGGCGATCAGCGGCTCCGGCAACTCGCCCAACGTGCTGAACGCCGCCCGGTACGCCCGATCCATCGGCATGCGGACCGTGGGCGTCACGGGCTACGACGGTGGCAAGCTGCGGCAGCTCGCCGACGAGAGCGTGCACGTTCCGATCTGGGACATGGGCATGGCCGAGGCCCTGCACGGCGTGGTCTTCCACCTGGTCATGGCCCGCCTGCGCGAGAGGGTGAGCGGGCCGGGCTGAGCCGGCGTCGGGCTCAGCGGCGGAGGCGGGCGCGGCGGCCGGCCGCCAGCAGGGCGACGCCCACCAGACCTGCCAACAGGCTCGCAGCCGGCTCGGGCACCTGCCGGGTCTGGAAGCCCTCGAGACCGTCGAAGAAGCCTTGGGGCCCGACCTTCCAGGAGGTGATCGACCCGTCGGGGCCATACTCCGCCTCGGTGCCGACGGTGGGGTGGAACCAGATCCCTACCTCGTCGCCGAAGCGCGAGCCCTTCCAGTCGGGGCCGATCGCGGCCGCGTTGATGGCCGCGGAGCTGATTTTGAAGTCCATGGTCAGGTTCCCGGCGCCGTCGATCATGGCGTTGACGGCGGTGGGGAAGGACTCGAGAAACGGGCTCCGATTCCAGCTCTTGGGGCCGTTCGTGCCGTCATAGACGTAGGCGGTCAGTCTGCTGGTGACGCGGTCCAGGTAGTAGATCGCATACTCGGACTTGGCGCCCGACGGGCTGGGGCCGTCGCTGATGACCAGCCAGCCGCCGTCGGGGAGCCGGTTGTCGCGGAAGGGCGAGAAGACGGTCTTGAAGGTCAGCTCCTCCAACACGCCGTCGTCGTAGGTCACGCGCATGGCCTCGAGGTTCCCGGCCTTGCCGCTGATGGCGATGGGATCGGGGGAGTTGGGATCCCATTCGTAGATGAAGGTCATGCCGGCGGCGGGACTGGCAAGCAGCGAGGCCGCGAAGGTCAGTCCGGCGAGGCGGGCAAGAGGACGAAGGGTCGAGGGCAACATGGGTCTTCCCGATGAATGGATTCAGCGGGTAAGTGGTCCACCACGCGAAAATGTGGCAATCCCCCCGGGTAAACGAGCTCAGGAGCCCCCTCGGGCTGGCGCCGGCGTCGGCGTGCGCACGCGCTGCACATCGCTGAGGACTTCGCTTCGCGCTGCGACGACCCGGACCCGAGCGACGACGCCTGATTGTGTCTCCGCGCCTGCAAGGGTCCACACCGGGGAACACCTGGCCGTGAGAAGCTCCCGGCCCCGTCCGCCCCCGCGACCGTGGTAGGCTCCAGATGAGGATCAGCTCAGCCATGCGGGGGCATCCTCCTGGACCAATAGTAGGCGCAGTCCCGAGATTCGTCGCGGAGGCCGCTTCCGAGAGGGAGTCCGGCCTTCGCGTGACCACTTCCGACACGTCCGGGGCCATACTGGCGTCGTGGCTGTTGCTGATCCCCACGACCTGACCCGCATGCTCTACGCCGAGAACCTGGCCCTGCGGAAGCTGCTCACAGCCGTGGCCCAGGAGTTGGAGCGGCTTGCTACAAACGAGCCGTCACCCGAGCGCCGGGATCGGCTGCTGCGCCGGGCGATCCAGATGCAGGAGTGGCTGCGCGAAGGGCGCTAGCGGTGCTGCCTCCAAGCGGTCAAGGCGCTAGTGCAGGTGCGGAAGCTGTCTTCTTGCTCATCTCCTCAACCCGCGACCCGTAGCATTTCCCCGGATTCGCAGTAGTGCTTGAGCATTCGTGCCAGGCCGGCAAGCATCGCCTGGGTCTTGTCCTTCGCGTCGGCCTCAACGAATGCGTTGCCCTGCTGGGTGGTCCCCGTCACCGTCAGGTCGAGCTTCGCCCGCGTTGTGTCGGCCGACGCTGCTTCCATGTGGATCTCATACTGGGCGACCGATATGGGTGTAATCAGGATGAAGTGGACCCGATGATGGTTCCTATCGTAGAGGGCCGTAAACCAGGTCGTCGAACCCTTGGTGTAGCCCAGGAACGGAGCGGACATGGATTCCGTGAAGATGCAGCCCTTCTCGACCTTTCCGCTTTCCGAGTACACCAGGTTGCATTGCCAGCCATCAATCCACTTGTACTCTTCCACGGGACATGCCAAGGGGAAGACCTCATCCACCGGGGCTTGAACCGTCCCGCTGACGGTGCATCGAATACGCTTCCCTGAGAAGGCCATCAACTCTCTCCCTTGCCCCGTGCTGTCGGCCCGTGGCTGCTGCTGATTGCCACAAACTAGCCCGTGATCCTCAGTTGCTCGAGCTCCGGGAGCTGCTGGCGGCCGTGGCCCGGGAGTTGGAGCGCCTGGCCACGGAGGAGCCCTCACCCGAGCGCCGCGATCGGCTGCTGCGCCGGGCGATGCGGGTCAGGGAGCGGCTGCACGAGGGCTAGCGCGAGGCTGAAAACCAGGCGGCCCGCCGCCTCCGCCGACCACGCCGGCGAGGGGCTGCTCTAGCGAAAGGCGCCAAGCAGCAGAAGCGCGCCAATTGCCAAGCCGCTGATCAAGAGCAGCGGATAGCCGATTCTGAAAATCGCGTAGGAGAACGGACGCTCATTCCGCCAGCCGTCTCTCGTCGATACCCGCTTGTAGGCGACCAGCACGATTACGAACAGGACCCCCCAGAGAATGAGGATCAGCTCAGCCATACCGCGGCATCCTCCTCCTGGGACCAATAGTAGGCGTGGTAACGAGATTGGCGGGCGAGGTTGCAGGCGTGCTAGTGCCGCCGCCGTCGCCGCAGCCACATCAGCCCCGGCACGATCAGCGCCAGCTCGAAGCCGAGGCCGCAGCAGCTCGGCCACTCGCAGTCCCGCCAGGCGTCCTTGCACTGCGGATCGGGAGCGGCTGCCGCGTAGCCCAAGGCCGAGAGGCCGCCGTCGAAGTCGATGAGGGCATCCTCGCTCGGATCGTTATTGATGCCGTCCTGGCACTGGGGGCTGAACGGCCCTATGCGGCCCCTCGCTCTGCCGAGGTCGCGGGCGCGGCGTCTCGCCCGCCGGACCACCCGCGCGAAATCCCTGCCCCGGCGCGCACTTCCCGCGGGCAGGACTGGTGGGCGCGCCCCGGCTCGAACGGGGGACCCCCTGCTTGTAAGGCAGGTGCTCTAGCCAGCTGAGCTACGCGCCCGGAGACCGCAGGGTAGCGCTCCCGGAGGGGCGGCTCTCCCGCCGGTTTTCGCACACCGCGGCCGCGATCGGGCGTAGGCTGCGGAGTCCGGGGGGTGGGCAACGGAGGCACGACATGGCAGCAATAGCCAGCATCTCCCTCTGGCGGCCGCGCGATGGAAAGCTCCCGGACTTCATGGCCCGTGTGGCGACGGCCAAGAAGATCCACGAGCGGATCGGCGGCAAGGTGCGCGTGTGGCAGAGCACGTTCGGAGGCCAGCCGATGTCCGTGGGCTACGTGATCGAGAGCGAAAGCTGGGAGGCATTCGGCCAGTTCGGCGCCAAGCTCGAGCAGGACTCCGAGTGGCAGCAGTTCTGGGCGGACGCGCTCCAGAACGTGACGGCGGACCTGCTCCAGAACAGCGTGGTGACCGAGACCCCGCTCTAGCAGGACGGGATGCGGCGGCGTCCCGGGCCCGCCGGGGCGCCGCTCCGGGCGCTCAGTCCTTCTCAGCCTGGATGCGGATGGCCTGGATGGCGCGCTCGAGCTGGCGGACGGCCAGCTCCCGCTCCTCCGCGTCGACTCGATCCGGATCCACCCAGAGCGAGAAGCCCGGCACCGCGCGCTGGATGACGCCGCTGTCCAGCTCGGAATCCCGCGGGCCTACCGCGGAGTACACCTCGACGGGCTCGGCGAACCCCTTGGCCACCACGGGATCCTCGGCAGTGCAACGGATGCGCTCGTTGATCAGGGACCAGGTCGGCTTGCTGATCAGGATCTGATCCGCCGTGGCGGCGGACTCCAGGCGGCTGGCCAGGTTCACCTGCCGGCCGATCACGGTGTAGTCCAGGTGCTGTTCGCTGCCGAAGTTGCCCACGGTGCAGTGGCCGCTGGTGATGCCCATGCGCACGTGGAAGGGCTGGCGCAGGCCGCGGTGGGCCCACTGCTCCCGGAGGGAGATCAGGCGCGCCTGCATCTCGAGGGCCATGCACACGCACGCGCAGGCGTCCTCTTCTTCGCCGCGCGTGTCGGGATCCCCGAAGAACACCAGGATCGCGTCGCCGATGTACTTGTCCAGGGTGCCGCCGTGCTTGAAGACGATCTGGGTCATCTCGACGAAGTACTGGTTGAGGTGCGTCGTGAGCTCCTCGGGATCCAGCGCCTCGGAGGTCGAGGTGAACTCGACGATGTCCGAGAAGAAGACCGTCAGCCACTTGCGCCGGGTCTGGATGCGCGCGTCCGCGGAGCCTTCGAAGAGCTTCTCGTACAGCTGGGGGGACAGGTACTTCGCCAGCTTCTCGGCCAGCTCCTGGAGATCCGTGCGCGCCGTCTGGAGCTCGTGGGTGCGCTCGCTGACGCGCACCTCGAGCTGCTCTCGCTCCTGCGCCAGGGCGGCCTCGGCCTGCTTCTGCCGCGAGATGTCCTTCGCGATCGTGGCCACGGCCACCGGCTCGCCGGACTCGCCGCGCAGCGCGGAGAGCGTGAGCAGCACGGGGACGACCGTCCCGTCGCGGTCCCAGCGCAGCCCCTCCACGTTGCGCACGTCCTCGCCAGCCAGGCAGCGCTCCAGCAGGGAATCTGCCTGGTGGTGCCGCTCGGGGGGCACGAGCTGCTTGATCGGCCGCCCGATCAGCCGCTCCCGGGAGAAGCCGTAGCGCCGCTCGACCTCCGCGTTCAGGTCCACGACGACCCCGTCCAGGTCCTCGATCAGGATCGGGTCCGACGCGTCCATGAAGACCTTCGCCATGCGCCGGCTCTCGGCCTCGGCCTGCTTCTGCGCCGTGATGTCCTTGGCCAGGGTGGCGATCGCCAGCGGCTCGCCGGACTCGCCGCGCAGCAAGGAGACCGTGAGCAGCACGGGCACCACCTGCCCGTCCCGGTCCCAGCGCAGTCCCTCGACGTTGCGCACCTCCTCGCCGGCGAGGCAGCGCCGGAGGAGCTCGTCCGCCTGCTCGTGCCGTTCCGGCGGCACCAGCTGCTTGATCGGGCGCCCGATCAGATCGCCGCGCGCGAACCCGTAGCTGCGCTGGGCCTCCGCGTTCAGGTCCACGACGACCCCGTTCAGGTCCTCGATCAGGATCGGGTCCGACGCGTCCATGAAGACCTTGGCGTACCAGGCCTCGGCCGGACGTCGGCTGTCGCGTATGCGGTCCTCGCGACCCACGGGAGCTTCAAGGTAGCGCGCCGGCCCGGCAGCTCATCGGCGGCCCGTGCCCCCGCAGGCGGAGCGGCTATGCTCCGGCGCCCATCAAAGAAGGAGGGAACGATGCAGAAGTGGATCGCCGGGGCGCTGGCGCTGGCCGTGGTGGCCGGGGCGGTGCCGGCCTTTGCGCAGACCGACCGGGACGCCATCGAGGTGATGCTCTCGCTGGCCAAGACCGAGCGCAAGGCCATCGTGGCCCAGAACATGCAGCTGACCGAGGCCGAGAGCGAGGCCTTCTGGCCCATCTACAACGCGTACGCCGACAAACTGAAGGGCCTCGGCGAGCGCGACGCCACGCTCATCCAGGACTACGCCGCCAACTTCGCGACGCTCACGGACGAGAAGGCGGCCGAGCTGCTGAAGGAAGCGCAGTCCATCGACCAGGACCGGATCAAGGCCCGGGTGGACTACGCCAAGAAGCTCCGCAAGGCGCTCCCCGCCACCAAGGTGGCCCGCGCCTACCAGGTGGAGAGCAAGATCGACGCCATCATCGAGTTCGAGCTCGCCCGCGCGATCCCGCTGGCGGAGTAGCGCCCCGAAGATCGCGGCCGATTCGGGGCCCCGGTCCGGCGCCGGATCGGGGCCCGCGTGCATCCGGGCGCCGGCCCGCTACGAGGCCGGCAGCAGCCCGTCCTTCGCGAGCCGCTTGGCGATCTCCTTGGTGACCGACTGGATGGTGTCGCCGGTCGACGTGGGATTGAAGGTGTCCGAGTGGGCGCCCCACAGGAGCTTGGCGCTGGCGGCATCGTAGACCTGGGTCTCGAGCCGTACGATGGTGGTGGTCCGGGTATAGCCGGGCTCGTGCACCACGTCGTAGCCCATCCCGTAGTACCCGTAGTAGCCGACGCGCCCCACGCTGTAGGTCTGGGGCGGCACGTACTCCTGCTCCTCGTCCACGCGCAGGAGCCGCGTCACCACGACGCCGTCGATGGCGTGGTCCCGCACCACCTGGGCGATCGCCTCCTGCGAGAGGCGGGCGTCCGACGGCAGCTGGTGATAGCTCGCCAGGGCCTGGGCGCCCCGGGCGTCGAGTGCCTGGGCCAAGTGGTCCTCGAAGGCGCGGCGGGTGGTGACGTCCCTCGCGATCCCGAGCACCAGGATGCGGCGCAGCCCGGACCCGGTGTAGCTGGGCTCCTTCCAGACCGTGGAGAGCTTGGTGGTCGTTCCGCAGGCCAAGCCTACGAGAACCGCCAGCCCGACGAGGGAGCGCGCGGCGGGTGTCTTCATCGGCACCAGTGTAGCGAGCGCGTGACGCCGGCTAGTTCACTCCGGCGGGGGTGCCGAGGTCCTCGTCCGGGTGCCCGGGCGCGTCGTAGATGTCCTCGATCAGGTGGTCGCCCTCGCGCAGGAAGCCGGCCGGGTCGTCCAGGGCCAGCGCCTGGGCCAGGACCTCGTCCATCTCTTCCACCAGCTGGATCGTGAGCCCCCGCTTGATCTTCGCAGGGATCTCCTTCAGGTCCTTCTCGTTCTCCTTGGGGACGACCACGGTGTCGATCCCGCCGCGGTGGGCGGCGATCATCTTCTCCTTGAGACCTCCGATCGGAAGCACGCGTCCGCGCAGGGTGATCTCGCCCGTCATGGCCACGTTGGCGCGCACCGGAACCCGGGTCAGGGCCGAGGCGATGGCGGTCGCGATGGTGATCCCCGCCGAGGGCCCGTCCTTCGGGATCCCGCCCTCGGGCACGTGGATGTGGATGTCCACCTTGGAGTAGAAGTCGCGGGACAGGCCGAGTTGCTTGGCGCGCGAGCGCACGTAGCTCATGGCGGCGTTGGCGGACTCCTGCATCACCTCGCCGAGCCGCCCCGTCACCTGGAGCTTGCCCTTGCCGGTGGTGACCGAGACCTCGGTCTGGAGCAGCTCGCCGCCCACCTCGGTGTAGGCCAGGCCGGTGCAGACGCCGACCCGGTTCTCCTTCTCCTTCTCGCCGTAGCGGAACTTCGCCACGCCGAGGAGCTTCTTCACCAGCGAAGGCGAGACCCGCTGCTGCCGGAAGCCGTCGCCCTGCTTCACCAGCTCACGGGCCACCTTGCGATCGATGGAGGCGATCTCGCGCTCCAGATTGCGCACGCCCGCCTCGCGGGTGTAGCAGCGGATGATCTCCAAAATGCCGGAATCCGAGAACTCGACGTGCCCCGCCTCCAGGCCGTTGGCCTCGAGCTGCTTCGGCACCAGGAAGCTCTTGGCGATCTCGAGCTTCTCGCTCTCGATGTAGCCCGGGAGCTGGATGATCTCCATGCGGTCCTGGAGCGGCTTCGGGATCTGGTGCAGCACGTTGGCCGTGCACACGAACATCACCCGGGAGAGGTCGTAGTCCAGGTCCAGGTAGTGGTCGTTGAAGGTGTGATTCTGCTCCGGATCGAGCACCTCCAGCAACGCCGACGACGGGTCGCCACGGAAGTCCATGGACATCTTGTCCACCTCGTCCAGCAGGAACACGGGATTGGACGAGCCCGCCTTCTTCAGGCTCTGGATGATCTTGCCCGGCAGCGCGCCGATGTAGGTGCGACGGTGGCCGCGGATCTCGGCCTCGTCGCGCACGCCGCCGAGCGAGATGCGAACGAAGTCACGGCCGGTGGCCCGCGCGATCGACTTGCCGAGGGAGGTCTTGCCGACGCCCGGCGGACCCACCAGGCACAGGATCGGACCCTTCATGCGGTCCACCAGGGCCTGCACGGCCAGGTACTCGAGGATCCGCTCCTTGGGCTTCTCGAGCCCGTAGTGGTCCTCGTTCAGCACCTCCTCGGCGACCACGATGTCCCGCTTCTCGTCCTTGTACTCGTCCCAGGGCAGCGAGAGCATCCAGTCGATGTAGTTGCGCACGACGGTCGCCTCGGCGCTCATGGGCGACATCATCTTGAGCTTGCGGATCTCCTTGTGGGCCCGGTTGCGCGACTCCTTGGGCATCTTCTTCTTCTTGAGCTGCTCTTCCAGCTCCTCGATCTCGTTCTTGAACTCGTCGCGCTCGCCCAGCTCCTTCTGGATCGCCCGCATCTGCTCGTTGAGGTAATACTCCTTCTGCGAGCGCTCCATCTGCTTCTTGACCCGCGAGCGGATCTTGCGCTCGACCTGGAGCACCTCGATCTCGGCCTGCATCAGGCCGAAGACCTCTTCGAGCCGCTTGCCCGGGTCGGTCAGCTCGAGCAGCTGCTGGCGCTCGTCGAGCTTCAGGTTCAGGTGCGCGACGATGGTGTCGGCCAGCCGCGAGGGCTCGTTGATGCCGGAAACCGTGTTCAGCATCTCCGGCGGCACCTTCTTGTTGAGCTTGACGTAGGTCTCGAAGGTGGTGTGGACGCCGCGGATCAGGGCCTCGGTCTCGACGTCCTGCTCCTCGATCTCCTCCACGGGCTCGTACTCGACGGCGAAGAAGGGATCGCTGTGCACGAAGCGGCGGATGCGCCCGCGGCGCTTGCCCTCCACCAGGATCTTGACCGTGCCGTCCGGCAGGCGCAGCAGCTGGATGATCGAGCCCACGGTGCCGAGCCGGTAGACGTCGTCCTCACCGGGCTCGTCCTTCTCGGCCTCGCGCTGGGCCGAGAGCAGCAGCTCGCGGTCTCCGGCCACGGCGTGCTCCAGCGCCTTGATCGAGCGCGAACGCCCGACGAAGAGCGGGACCACCATGTGCGGGAACACGACGATGTCGCGCAGGGGCAGGAGCGGAACCGGATTGCCGGTGGCGCCAAGGACCTCCCGTTCCTCGCCCTGCTCTTCCTCGCCTTCGTTCTTGAAGATGGCCATCGACTCGCGCTCTCCTCGGGGGCGTAACTCAGGCAGACTCGGCTTCGCGCTTGAGCACCACGAGCGGCTCCGCGCCCTGCTCGATCACTTCCTCGCCGATGACGCACTCTTCCACGTCGTTGCGGGAGGGGATGTCGTACATCAGCTCCAGCATCACACCTTCCAGGATGGAGCGCAGGCCGCGGGCGCCGCTCTTGCGCTTCATGGCCTGTCGGGCCACCGCGCGCAGGGCGCCTTCCGCGAAGCGAAGCTTGACGTCCTCGAACTCGAAGAGCTTCTGGTACTGGCGCACCAGCGCGTTCTTCGGCTTGGTGAGGATGTCCATCAGGGCCTCCTCGGCGAGCTCCTCCAGGGTGGCCACCACGGGCAGCCGGCCCACGAACTCCGGGATCAGCCCGAACTTCAGCAGGTCCCCGGTCTCCACCTCGCGGAGCACCTCGCCGAGCTTGCGCTTGCCCATACGGGAGATATCGGCACCGAAGCCCAGTCCCTTCACTCCGATTCGCCGCTCGATGATCTCCTCGAGCCCGCAGAACGCCCCGCCGCAGATGAACAGGATATTCGAGGTGTCGATCTGGACGAACTCCTGCTGGGGGTGCTTCCGCCCACCCTTGGGGGGCACGCTGGCCATGGTGCCTTCGATGATCTTCAGCAGCGCCTGCTGGACGCCCTCGCCCGAGACGTCCCGGGTGATGGACGGGTTCTCGCTCTTACGCGCGATCTTGTCGATCTCGTCGATGTAGATGATGCCGCGCTGGGCGCGCTCCAGATCGTAGTTGGCCGCCTGGAGCAGGTTCAAGATGATGTTCTCGACGTCCTCGCCCACGTAGCCGGCCTCGGTCAGGGTGGTGGCATCGGCGATGGTGAAGGGCACGTCCAGGATCTTGGCCAGGGTCTGCGCCAGCAGGGTCTTGCCGCAGCCAGTGGGCCCGAGCAGCAGGATGTTGGCCTTCTGCAGCTCCACGTCGCCCACGAAGGCCTGGCTCTCGATGCGACGGTAGTGGTTGTGCACCGCCACCGAGAGGGTCTTCTTCGCTCGCTCCTGGCCGATCACGTAGTCGTCCAGGATCTCCTTGATCTCGATCGGCTTCGGGACCTTCGACTGCTGAGACGAAACCTCCTCGCGGCCGTACTCCTCCGCGATGATGTCGTTGCACAGCTCGATGCACTCGTCGCAGATGTAGACCGTGGGCCCCGCGATGAGCTTCTTGACTTCCTTCTGGCTCTTGCCACAGAAGGAACAGGAGAGGTTGGCGTTGTCGTCCTTGCGCTTCATCCCGCGTCCCCACCACTGCCGCCGTTGGGCTTGGCGACGGCCAGATCATGGCGCGCGACCACGTGGTCGATCACCCCGTACTCACGCGCCTCTTCACCCGACATATAGTAGTCGCGCTCGGTATCCCTGGCGATCTCCTCCAGGGGCTTGCCGGTGTGATCCGCAAGAATCGCGTTCATGCGCTCGCGAAGCTTGAGGATCTCCTGGGCCTGGATCTGGATCTCCGTGGCCTGTCCCTGGAAGCCGCCCATGGGCTGGTGGATCATGATGCGCGAGTTGGGGAGCGCGTAGCGCTTGCCCGGAGCGCCGCAGGCCAGCAGCCAGGCGCCCATCGAGGCCGCCTGCCCCAGGCAGATGGACTGCACGTCGGGGCGCACGTACTGCATCGTATCGTAGATGGCGAGACCGGCGGTGACGGAGCCGCCCGGCGAGTTGATGTAGATGCTGATGTCCTTCTCGGGATCCTCCGCCTCGAGGAAGAGCAGCTGCGCGATGATCAGGTTGGCGACGTCGTCGTCGATCGAGCTGCCGAGGAAGATGATCCGGTCCTTCAGCAGCCGCGAATAGATGTCGTACGCGCGCTCGCCGCGGTGATTCTGCTCGACAACCATCGGGATCAGGGGCATCGACGCTCCGTCCGTGAGGTGCTTCTCGTCTTCGTTCCGACGGTTCGCACGCCTATGGGGGGAGGATAGGCGCGGATTCCAGGGTTGGCGCGTCGCAGCTCTCCGGGGAAACCAGCGACCGGCACTCTTTGCCCCTAAGTGTCCGGGGTTCGGTCGATTTTACCCGGCGCGCGGGGGAAGGCAAGCGGCGGCTGCGCGCTAGGCGGACGCGTCGTCCGCCACCTCCTCCACCTTCGCGTGCTCGCACAGGAAGGCCAGGGCCTTGTCGTCCAGGATCTGCACGCGCAGCGCCTCCAGCAGGCCGCCGTCGCGGTAGGCCGAGCGCAGGCGCTTCGGGTCGACGCCCTGCTCCTCCGCCAGGGAGGCGATGCGCTCGTCGAGCTCCGTGTCGCTGGCCTCGAGCGCGAGCTGCGCCGCCACGGCCTCGAGCACCAGCGCCTCGCGCACCTCCTTCTCGGCTCCGCTGCGCCACGCCTCGCGCCACTGGTCGAGCTGCGCGTGCAGCGCGTCCTCGGGCACGCGGCCGTGCAGCTCCTCGTGGGCGCGCGACAGCTGGCGCTGGAGCCTGCGCTCGATCAACCCGGCGGGAACCTCGAAGGACGTGCGGCTGAGGAGCGACTCCAGCACGGAGCCGCGCAGGCGACTCTCCGCCGCGCGCGAGCGCGCCTGCTCCAGGTCTTCGCGCACGCGTGCGCGCAGCGCGGCCAGGTCGTCGAACTCTCCCAGGTCCTTGGCGAACTCGTCGTCCAGCTCCGGCAGCTCGCGGCGCTGGACGCTGGCCACGTGCACGGCGAAGACCGCCTCCTTGCCGGCGAGGTCGGCATTGCCGTAGTCCTCGGGGAAGCTGACGCGCACCTCGCGGTCGTCGCCCGTCTGTGCGCCCTCGAGCTGCTCGGCGAACCCGGGGATGAAGCGCTCGCTCCCGATCTCCACCTCCACGTCCTGCCCGCTGCCGCCCTCGAAGGGCTCGCCCCCCACCCGCCCGACGAAGTCCACCTTGAGGACGTGGCCGTTCGCCGCCCCGGTACCCTCGGGCTCCTCCTCGAGCTGCGCGTGGCTCTCGCGCAGGCGCTCGAGCTCCATCAGCAGTTCGGCGTCCCCGACGACCTGGGGCGGACGCTGGCCTGGAAGCCCCTCGAGCTCCGGCAGCTCGATCTCGGGCTTCACCTCCAGCTGGGCGCTGTAGCGAAAGGGCGCGCCGTCCTCCGGCGCCGGGGCATCGATGGCCGGCTCCGTGACCGGACGCAGGCCGCTCTGCTCCACCGCCTCGGGCAGGCTCTCGGAGACGAGCGCCCGCTCGATCTCCTCGCGCAGGACCGGCCCGAACTTGCTCTCCAGCACCGAGCGGGGAACCTTGCCCGGCCGGAAGCCGGGCACGCGCGCGCGGCGCGCCAGGTCGCGATAGGCCCGCTGGAAGGCGCGGCGAACCCGCTCGACCGGCACCTCGACCTCGAGGCGACTGAGCACCGCGCTCTCCCGGGTCGTCTCCACGCGCAGCGCGTTCTCGTCGGCCATGGATCCCCTCTGTCTGGATGGTGCCGGGGGCGGGATTCGAACCCGCACGCCCGAAGGCAGGGGCTCCTAAGGCCACCGCGTCTACCAGTTCCGCCACCCCGGCGCGGTCACCGGAAGCTAGCCGCGAAGCCCGGCTAATGCCCCTCCGGCCCCCGCCCCAGCAGGAAGCGCGCGAAGCCCCGCACGCGGGGCTCCGGGTGACTCTCGGCCAGCACGACCAGGGCGGGAGCTCCCGGCGCCCCGATCCGCGCCAGGGCGAGCATCGGCCCCCGGGCGGCGTCCAGGTCGCCCGCCTGGGCCAGCGCCAGCAGGCGCGGGACCGCGGGCTCTCCGAGACCGGCCACGGCGACGACGGCCGCGCCCTGGAGCTGCGGATCGGCGTCGCCCAGCAGCGGGACCAGCGTGTCGAACGCGTCCATGCCGCGGCGCGCTGCGAGCCCCTGCACGGCCCCGACCCGGGCGGCCGGCGCGGGATCCGAAGCCAACGCCGCCAGGGCCGGGTCCGGCTGCATCGAGGCCGGCGCCTCGCGCAGCGCCACACCGCGCACCTCGGGCTCCGCGCGCTGGAGCAGCACGCGCACGTCCTGCGCCGAGAGCCCGCCATCGATCTGCACCCGCGCCGCCAGGGCGTCGGCCGCCAGGGGCGAGCCGGGCGCGGCCAGGAGCTCGAGCTCCGGGCGCAGGCTCACCAGCCGGCGCCCGCCCGCGAGCCTCACGGTCTGGCGGCGCAGCTCCAGGGGACGCCCCGCGGCAACCAGCAGGCGCGCGAGCTCGCCGCGGGCGCTCGGATCGAGGCGGCCCGCCAGGCCCGGTACGCGCTCGAGGCGCGCGAGCGCGGAGCCGGCGACGGCGGGTGTCGCGCTCGCGGCCAGGGCCGCCAGGGCCGCCACCCCGGGCTCGCGCTCGCGCTCTTCGGGCGCCACAGCCAGGTAGCGCGCGACGAGGTCCAGCGTCTCCGGGTCGGGATCACGCAGGAACGCCTCGCCGCGCCGCCCGACCCCGAGCGCCTCGCGACCCGCCAGCCGCGTGCGCCAGATCGACCAGCCGGGAAGCCGCTCGAGGGCCACGAGCACCCGCGTACCGGCGTCGAAGCGCCGCGGCCGCTCGGGCGCCAGCTCCTCCCACGCGATCGGGGTCACGTCACCGGCCCGCTCGATCCGCAGCCCGGCCCGCCACGAGCGCGCGTCCAGGGGCTCGGGCTCGCCCACCACGCCCAGCACCACGAGCGGGGCCTCGGCGGCCGCGTCCAGGAGCACGTGCCCGCCCGCGGCGGGCACGGCGGCCGGAGCCGCCGCGACCGCTCCCGCCAGCAGGCACGCGAGCGCCGGGCCGCTCCCGATCAGGGGGCGAGCTGCACGCCCGGCGGGTCGAAGCCCGGGTTGCCGTCGACGTCGGCAAACAAGGCGTTGGTCGCAGCGAGGGCCATGGTGCCTCCCTGGCCCAGGTTCCCGTCCAGCAGGTCGGCCAGGGTCGGGTTCGACGCCGGGTCGAGGTCGCTGGCATAGACGGGGAACATGGGCTGCGACACCCCGTCGCTGCCCTTCACGAGCACCACGAACCAGGTGTCCTGGCTGAGCGCGAAGGGCACCACGAGCTGCAGCTCGCGCCGCTCGGCGCCGGGCACGCTCGGATCGACCACCACGGGCGCCGGCAGGCTGAAGTCGCTGCCCGCCACCAGGGTCTGCGTCGGGTCGGCGCTGAATTGCACCGGGATCCCGTCGTTCGTGCCCGCCACGCGGGTGGCGGCGTTGGCGTAGATCTCCACGGTGTCGAACTCCGCCCACAGCGGCGCCTGGATGTCGATCACCAGCTCCACGTTGCCGTCGCCGGCGGTGACGAGGGTGGTGGAGCCCTGCCACGAGAGGTCCGCGAGATTGTCGGGCGCGTCGGCCTCGCGCAGCGCCGCCTGCAGGTAGATCCCCTGGCCTCCGGTCGCGCGGCCCGCCAGCACCGAAGCGCCGACGTCGTCGGAATCGATCGCGCGGGGCGCATCCGTCGGCGAGGCCGTCCAGGTGCGGGCGCCGGCTTGCCGCAGGTTGAGGAACGTGTGGGTATCGGTGTCGGCGATGAACGAGCTGGGCATGCCCTGGTTCAGGAGGTTCATCCAGATCCCGATCCGCTGGTCCGTGAACTCGGCCTGGTGGCCACGGTCCATGCCGTTCCACAGCTCGAGCGCCGGGAACAGGTGGAAGAAGTTGCTCACCGCGGGATCCAGCCGGAACGCCTCCGGCTCGCCCGGGCCGAGGAACGAGCGGGGCGGCTCGAGCGAGGTGTCGATCTTCAAGGGCACGAAGTGGCTGCCGATGTGGTTGATCTGGACCACGACGTCGGGCGACGTGTTCAGCGGCAGCCCGTCCTCGTCGAGCTGGTTCAGCACCTCGGCGTGGATCTCCGCCGGCGTGCGGATGTACGCCCCGTAGGAGGGGAAGTCCCGCCCCGGCAGCTCAGCCCGCCCCCAGTCGGTGGAGCCGCGGGAGGGACGCAGCGGCTCGATCCCGAGCGGGTAGCCGTTGTAGTGACCGGTGTCGAAGGTGGTGATCTCCTCGCCGATGGTGCCGGCCAGATGGGCCACCAGATCCTCCTCCTCGATCGTCGCGTCGGGATCCGTGCGGGCGTCGTGGTCCGTGGAGACGAAGTTCTCCACGCCCTCGCCCGCGAACCCCTCGACCCGGTTCCGCAGGCTGATGCGGGAGTCCGGGCTGTTGATCGAGTGGACGTGGAAGTCCGACGAGACGAAGCCCGGCGTGTCGAGGACCCGGGCGATGCGGGCAGTCACCGGGGTGACGGTGTTCGCCGCGACCGTCACCAGCTGCTCGTAGATCGAGTACTCCGTACCCCGGGAGACCAGCACCTGGTAGTCGCCGGGCTCGAGGTCGAAGGCGACGGAGCCGTCCGCGCCGGTGTACTTGGCCGCGGCGATGCCGTACGGCAGCGGATCCTTGGTGATGTCGTTGAAGGTGCCGCCGTCGTCGATGAAGAAGCCCAGGAAGTTGAAGGTGATGACCGGCTCCGGGCTCGGGTCGAAGCCCACGACCGTGACGCGGGCGGGGATCGGGCTGCCGCTGCCGTCCGTGACGCCCACCTGGAGGCCGCCCGTGGCGTCCAGGATCACGTCCTGGGCGACGCTGCCGCCGTCGCTGACGACGATGGTGTGGACCACCGGGGTGGTGGCTCCTCCCTCGTAGGGTGTTCCGTCGCGGGCCGCGGACAGGCCCCAGGTGCCGACGGGCACGTTCCCGGAGAAGCAGCCGTCGGAACGGGCCACCCAGCCGGACACGACCTCTCCGATCTGGCCCGCGTTGAGCTCGCCCACCGTCACCCGGGCGCCGGGGGCCGGCGTCGGACTGGCGGGATCGACGAACACGCAGCCCGACACGGTGCCCTGGGGAGTCCCGGAGACGTCGAGCTGGGCCTCCACCACGTCGGCCAGGTCGCCGTCGCCCACCACGAAGACCCTGCTGAAGCCCTCGCTCCCGCCAGGCGGGATGGACAGGGTCGGCGGATCATCTCCAGGAAGCAGCACGTTGGTGACGGAGTTGGCCGTCAGCACGAAGGAGACGCCGGAGGTGCTGAAGCTCGAGTCCGCGAAGGGCGACGTGGGGACCGGCAGCCCGATGCGGCCGTAGGAGACACCCGTGGCCTGACCGAAGCCGAAGTAGCTGAAGGAACGCAGCCCGGGAATGGCCGTCAGCTCGCCGATGCCGGCGTCGAAGAACATGCTGCTCGTGGGATCGAGGCGCGTGTACTGCTCGAGCTCTCCCATGCCGTTCAGGTAGTCACCCGGAAACAGGTCCACGAACTGCGTCTCGTGGTTGGTGATCGTGGTGGTGATGGACACCCGATTGCCGGGCTCGCCGGGCATCCGGGGCTCGAGCACGTACTGGGTGCAGCCGGTGACGTCGTAGTCCTGGTCGTCGATGCCGTCCGGCAGCGTGACCCCGAACTGAGCCACCTGGGTCGAGGCGTTGATGTAGTCGATCAGGTCGTCCGGGCCGCAGGCCTCGACGATGGCCGCCGTCCCGTCCGCACCGTCGTTCAGGATCGTGATGCTGGTGGGGTTCACGACCGTCTCGATGTTGACCGACGGCGCCATCTCGAAGAAGTTGTCGGAGCCGGGGTTCGCCCGCAGCTCGGCGTCGATCAGGTTGCCTCCGAATTGGCCCACGCTGTGCAGGTCGCGCACGAGGGCGCGCTGCACGACGAAGCGCGCCACGTCATTGGTGAGCTGGTAGTCCCCGATCCGGTTGTGGGCCAGCGGGCCGGTCAGGAGATCCGCGGGGTCGCTGATCTCGAAGGCGCGCGCTTTGCCCGGGGGCTCGTAGCTGAAGACGGTGGTCGCGGTGATCGCGCCGTTCGTCTGGAAGGGCACGCGGGCGACGAGCTCGTTCTGCTCGAGCAGCGGGGGGCCCGGGTCGATCGAGACCAGGATCGAGCCGCCGGCCAGCGTGAAGGGCACGGCGACGCCGTTGAGGATCACTTCGGCGCTGGCGGGGTCGAGGTCGGCGTCGCCCACGGTCAGCTCGGCCTGGAAGCGGAAGGTCGTGACCGCGCTCCCGGTGACGGGGAAGACCCACGTCACGTTGGGCCCACAATTCGCGCCGAGACCGAGGAGGCCGAACAGGATGAGGAAGAGTGCGGGGCGAGTGAATCGAGACGTCATCAGCGGCAACCTCCAGCGGCCCAGGGATTCGAAAGCACAGCAATTCTAACCCCTTCCGTCACCGAAGCGTCGGGAAAACCACCGACGAACCCACTCTGAGAACCCGAACTCAGCGAAACTGCTGGAGAAGTGCCCAGGCGGCCGCGTTGAGCCCTGCGTGCAGGCCGGCGCAGAGGGCCAGCGAGCGCGTGGCGAGCGCCACAGCGCCGAGGAGCAGGCCCACCAGGAACGTCCCGAGCAGGCTCCAGGCGTGCCCCCCGTGGAGGGCGGCGAAGCACGCGCCCTGGATCAGGACGGCGGACCCGGGGCCGAGCGGGCCCCGCAGGGCCAGCAGGAGCCGCTCCCGGAATAGCGCCTCCTCCAGGAAGGGCGCGATCCCGAGGGCCGCCAGCCAGACAGCCGGAGGGGGGTGCGCCAGCGCCTCGGGAGCCGGGAGCCGCAGGCCGAGCCCAAGCCCCACCGCTGCGATCGCGGCGACGCAGACCGGGAACCCCGCCAGCCCTGCCGCCACCCCGAGGGCGGCCACCCGCACGCCACCGGGCCCGGTGAGTCGCGGGCCCCGGCGGCGCGTCGCGGCGAGGAGCCCGGCGCCGCTCGCGGCCGCGACGGCGCTCGAGATCCCCGACGCGTCGGCCGCCAGCCGGCCGGCGACCAGGATCGTCTGCACCGCCAGCAGCAGCAGCGTTGCCCGCTGGAGCTCAGTCACCTCCCCCGCCCCGGAGGTGGGCGATCTCCGCGGCCTGGCGGCGGACGATGCGGTCGAACACGCGACGTTCGAAGGTGAGCACGCCGATCAGCATGAACAGGGCAGACATCACGAGCGACAGCGCGTCGCGCTGGACGACCGCGATGACGAGCATGAGTCCGCTCACGGCGGCGAGGATCGCGATCGAGATCGTCGCGCTGCGACCGCGCGAACGGCGACCTGCGCCGAGGACCCAACGCTCCGACCTGCTCTCCACGCTCGTGACGGGTTCGACCGGCTCCCGCATGCTTCACCTCCTCCTGTCCGGACATCGGCGCCCTCGGTCCTGCCGACCGACGAGCAGCGCAACCAGCGCGAGCAACGCGTTCGTGACGACCACTGGGGCCAGTACCCTCGCGTTGAGATCGACTCCGCTCTCGCCCAGGGTGCCGTGGCAGTACGACGGAGCCTCGGCGGAGCCGACGGCGCGCGGAGGGCCGGCGTACGCCTTGAATGGCGAGGGGCCTTCGGACTGCAACACCGCGGGAGGGGGGGGATCTTCCGGACTCGGGTCCGGCGCCGCCGGCGGCTCCTCGCCCGGCGGCTGGCCCCCCCAGCTCAGACGGTCTCCCTCCCACGGAAATCCGCCGGCCGCCGCGATGACCTCGAACGTCGCGGCGAGCAGGCCAAAGCCGACGGCCACGGGCACGTTCCGGTTGGCCGCCGCCCAGGCGCTGGTGAAGGCAGCCGAGGCTGCCCACTGCTGCGCCGTCAGTCCGTTCAGGGTGCCCTCGAAGCCCGTCGGGTCCCAGTACCAGAGCGGGTTGCCCAGGGTGTAGGCGTGGGCGTTCACGAGCTGGGGGATCGGGTCCGGCGCCAGGAAGCGCGCGGCGTCGGGGTCGTAGAGGCGCTGTCCCAGCAGCACGAGCCCGTCGAGGACCTCGCGGCCGCGGGCGAAGCGCGGTCCCTCCAGGACCTGGCCCCACTCCTGCTCCACGCCGTAGGTCGAGTAGCCGACGTGGGCGACCACCTGCCCCGCGTCGTCGGTCTCGAGCTTCACGTTCCCGCGCGGGTCCAGATGGCGGTAGCGCCGCGTCCCGCTGGATAGATCGATGCGCACCTCGCCGAGATCGAGCGCCCGGGCCAGGCCGAGCGCATCGGTCTCCAGGATCCCCCCGAAGCGGCGATGCACGGCGATGCCGGCCACGCTCGAGACCCGCGGGCGATCCAGCGCATCCCACGTGAAGCTCGCCATCGATCCGAGGGCCGCGATGCGGCCGCCGCCGTCCCAGACGAGATCGACCCCGTCCCGGCGCACCACGTAGCCCGCCTCGTCGTAGACGTAGTCGTGCACGACGCCCCCGCTGTCGTCCTCGATCCGCAGGAGCCGCGTGCCCTCCGGGTCGTAGACGAAGGTCGCGGGCGCCCCGCCGAGCAGTCTTGTCGTCACGTTGCTCTTGGCGTCGTAGTCGAAGACGTTGCCGCTGTAGTCGACGGCGATGCGCTGACCCGCGAGGGACGGGGGCGCCACCGGGTACACCTCGTCGGGCCCGAAGTAGTACTCCTCGTGCGTCAGCTGCGCGAGCGCCCCGAAGCTCTCGGTGTGCATCTCGTAGCAGCCGCCCATTCCGAAGAAGGGCGGGCAGTCCGAACCGACGTCGCTGGTCTCGATGACGTTTCCCGCGGCGTCGACCGCCACGGCGCTGCGATAGCCCCCGCTGTCCGGGTCGTAGCCGTAGCTCCGCACCACGCCGTTGCCGCTGCGGGTCTCCACCAGCCGGCCGTCGGCGTAGCTGCGCGTCACCACGGGCGTTCCCTCATCCACGACGGCCACCTCTCGATCCGCTCCGTCGTAGCCGAAGCCCAGGCTGCGCGCGAACCCGGTCGCCGGGTCGGCGGGCACCGCCGCCACCAGCCGGTTGCGCTCGTCCCAGGCGAGGCTCAGGATCTCACCGTCGGGGTACTGCACCGTCGCGATGCGGCCCGCCGCGTCGTAGAAGAGCTCTTCGGGGTCCGGATCGGCGTCGTGGTCCACGCGCACCACGCGCCCGTCCTGCCAGGTGAGATAAGCGCTCGTCTCCACCTGGAGCGGCGAGCCGCGGCCCAGGCGGCGCTCCACCAGCCGCCCCAGCGCGTCGAGATCGCGCTCTTCGCGCATGCCGTTCGGCTTCTCGACCGCGCTGACACGCCCCAGCGCGTCGAGCTCGAAGCGGGTCGTGCGCCAGACGCCGTCGCTGCGCTCCCGGCTCTCGACGATCCGACCCAGCGCGTCGCGAACGTGCTCCACGTCCGCACCCCCCGGGCGCAGGATCCGCTCGACCTGACCGTCGCTGCGGTGCTCCACCAGCAGGCTCTCGGCAGGCAGCTGCTCGAAGGACCACTGGCCGGCCAGCATCAGTCCCATGACGTTGCGGTCCTCGTCGTAGCTGCGGGCCGTCACCCCGCCCAGGTCCACCTCGCCGTCGCCGAACTCCAGCAGGTTTCCGACCGCGTCGTAGACGCGCACGCGGGTGCTGCCGTCTGTGCTGATGTGCGTCGGGTGTCCGTGCTCGCCCACCTGGGAGAAGCTCGTGACGATGCCGGCTGGGGAGGTTCGCGTGGCGATGCTCTGGTCGGCGGCGTAGCTGAAGCGCGTGACCTCGTCCGCGCCGTTGGCGACCTCCACGAGGCGACCGCTGGCATCGTAGGCGCGCCGCTCCACCAGCCCCAGGCTGTCGTCGAGGCGCGCCAGCGGGCGCCGCAGCGGCGCGCCGCGGTCCACCGCGTCCGGGGCGTACTGGTACACGAGCTGGTTGCCGGAGGGCCGCGTCTCGAGCGTCACGTCGTCGCCGAGGTAGCTGCGCAGCACGATCGTCCCATCGGGCCGATGCCATTCCGCGATCCGGCGGCCCGCCCACACGAAGCGCGTGAGCTCGCCCACCGCTTCGCGCTCCACCTCCCGGATCCGCCGCTCGCGGTCGAAGCGGTAGAGGGTGCGCTGGCCCAGGGGATCGACGGCCTCCGTGTGCAGGAGGGGCCCGACGGGGGGCAGGCGCCGGATCCGGTGCTCGGGATCGCCCGCGCCGATCTGGCGCGCCACGAGCTGACCCGACGTCCGCAGGTACTCGATGCGCTCCCCCTCGGAGTTCGTGACGCTGGCGAGCTTCCCGGCCGCGTAGGTGTAGCGCTGCCCGGGCCAGCCCCGGGCGACGTCGAGCCCGTCCCGCGCGCTCGCGAGCTGGCCCGCGGCGTCCCAGGCGAACTCGGCACGCCGGCCGGCCCGGTCGTCGACGGCCACCAGCCGCCCGGCGCCGTCGTACGCAAGGTCGAAGATCGCCGCGCAGGCGCTGGCGGACGTGCACTGCTCGACCGCCACGGTGCGGGTCGCCCCCGCGACGAGGGCGCCGACGTAGCGCACGCGCGGGTAGCTGGCGCTGGCCCAGCGCACCGCCGCCAGGCGTCCGGCCGGGTCGAACTCGTGCACGAGGCCGCCCTTGGTCTTGAGACTCGCGGCGTCGATCCGCACCCACCAGGTGCCGGGGATCGCATCGCCCGCTGCGAGGTCCGCCAGGTCGTGACGCGCACCGGTATCGTCCACGAAGAGCGCACCGTCGTAGTGCATCTCGAAGGCCCAGTGCCAGCCCCCGTCGGCGTCGTTCCAGGTGGCGTCCAGGCGGTAGCCGCCGAGGCGCGTGTCGATGGCCAGGTCCGTGCGCCGCAGGATCAGGTTCTCAGCCGCCACGTCGTAGAGGCCTCCCGGCAGCCGCACCAGGCCCGGCGCGCGGTATTCGACGACTCCCGCCAGCGGCGCCAGCGGCTGCGCCGGCTGACACGTCCCGGCCACCAGCGCGGCCAGCGCCATCCCCAGAATCGAACCTTCTACAGCCCTCCAGCTTCTTGCGTTCACGACGAATCCTCGATCGGGCGGGGCGAGGACCACCCGCGCGCGCCCAGGGCGCGGCGGCGGCGACGATCCAGGCCGTGGCGACCACGGCCGGGGAAAGCGACGCGGGACCGGAGACGGCGACGGGCCGCAGGGGCTCGGACGCGGCGCGCACGGCGGCGACACCCGCCAGCACCGTCGGGGGAATGCACGCCTCGGGCAAGCGCGCGACGAGCGCACTCAGCGCCAGCAGCGCGCTCGCGCCGAGGGCCGGCGCCACGGGTGCGCCGCAGCAGCCGCCCGCCAGACATCCGAGCCGGGCCACCGCCAGCGCGGGGGGCAACGCAGCGAGGCCGGCCGGCAGGAAGGCGCGCCGCTCGCCCGTGCGGAGGGGCGCCAGCAGCAGGACGCCGAGCGGAACGAAGAGCACGCTCGGGCCGGCGGCCGCGGTCCAGGGCTGCAGGAGGCGCCCGCCCGCATGGGAGGCCAGCGCTCCCAACGCGAGGGCTGCGGCCTGGCGCGGAAGCGCGCGGGCGCCGGCGCGACGATGGAAGCCAGCCAGGCCCACCCAGAAGGCGGCCGACCAGAATACGAGCTGGATCGCGATGCGCGTCTCGGGGCTCATGCCGCTTTCCGCGACGGGGTGCCGCCAGCATCGGGCACGCCCGCGTGCCGCGCTCTCAAGAACTCTTCAAAAGCACATCGAGACCGCGGCGGAG
Organism: uncultured delta proteobacterium; assembly: GCA_947259215.1. Taxonomy (GTDB): domain Bacteria; phylum Myxococcota_A; class UBA9160; order UBA9160; family JAFDET01; genus CAMYLJ01. Next base: position 123,280 of record CAMYLJ010000017.1, on the reverse strand, counting down.
CGCTCCCGCAAGCGCGCTCGACGGCGAACCGCTCCTCTGGCACCCTGCGCACCCGGAGGAGTCATGTCCGATCACCCGCGAAAGCCCGAGATCGATCTCCTCGACGGCCGTTTCTACGCCGACGATCCGCACTCCCACTTCGCCTGGATGCGGGCGAACGCGCCGGTCTATCAGGACGAGAAGAGCGGGGTCTGGGGGATCACGCTGCACGCGGACATCCAGCAGCTCTCGAAGCGGCCCGAAGTCTTCTGCAACCGCCACGGCCAGCGCCCGGACTCTCCCCCGATCCCGTCCATGGTGAACATGGACGACCCGGAGCACATGAAGCGGCGGAACCTCGTGAACCGCGGCTTCACACCGCGCCGCGTGGCCGACCACGAGCCGCGCATCCGCGCCATCTGCACGGACCTGATCGAGGCCGCCCGGGCCCGGGGCGCCTTCGACTTCGTGGCGGACGTGGCGGCGCCGCTGCCGATGAGCGTGATCGGCGACATGCTCGGCGTGGCACCCGAGGACCACGACATGCTGCTGCGCTGGTCCGACGACCTGATCGACGGCACCTCCGCCACCGCCGACCCGGAGGTGATGGCGCGCGCCGCCCGCGCCTTCGGCGAGTACCACGCCTACCACACCCGGACCGCCGCCGAGCGACGCACGAACCCGACGGACGACCTGCTGAGCGTGCTCGTGCACGCACGGATCGACGGCGAGGGCCTTAACGAAGAGGCGCTCCTGCACGAGTCGCTCCTGATCCTGGTGGGCGGCGACGAGACGACGCGCCACGTGATCTCGGGCGGCATGGAGCAGCTCCTGCGCAACCCGGACCAGCTGCGCCTGCTGCTGGACGACCCCGGGCGCATCCCGACGGCGGTGGAGGAGATGCTGCGCTGGGTCTCGCCCATCCAGAACATGAACCGCACCGCCCTGGAAGACGTGGAGGTCCGGGGCCAGAAGATCCGCGAGGGCGACAAGCTGCTGCTGCTGTACCCCTCGGGCAACCGCGACGAGACGGTCTTCGACGATCCCTTCCGCTTCGACGTGACCCGCGAGCCCAACGACCACCTGGCCTTCGGCGGCTACGGCACCCACTTCTGCCTGGGCGCCAGCCTGGCGCGGCTCGAGCTGCGGGTGATGTTCGAGGAGCTGGTGCGCGGGCTGCCGGACCTGGAGCTGGTGAGCGACGCGCCGCTCCCCCGACGGGCGTCGAACTTCATCACCGGCATCCAGAAGATGCCCGTGCGGGTGGCGGCCTAGCGCTCGTCGAGCTGGCGGCCGATCTCCTCCAGCGCAGCGCCGATCGTCTCCCGGGCCGCGCCCTCGGTGGCCAGCCGCAGGCGCTTGATCCCGAAGAACTCGCGCTCGAAGGGCTCCTTGTGACGCACGTGGAGGGTCTCCTCCCAGAGCGGCGAGCTCCAGTCCTTGGGCGTGAGGGCCCAGTCGGTCACCAGCTCCACCGTCATGGGGAAGGCCCAATGGGGCTGGTCCACGGACGCGATGCAGACGTCCAGGTGGTAGTCGCTCACGGCGTCGTAGACCGGGCGCAGCAGGCCCGACTCCGCTAGCGAGCGCGCCACCGCCTCGTAGAGTCCGTCGTTCGAGATCTGCGAGCGGCCCAGGGGGAAGGTGGCGCGCCCCCCGCAGACGCGGATGCTGACGGTCTCGGCGGCGCCCTGCGCGGGAACGACCCGGGTCGCCACCATCCCGTCGGGCTTGGCGGCCGTGGCGCATCCAAGCCCCAGAGCCAGGGCCGCCAGAGCGAGGCCGACGAACGCAGAGCGGGGGCCCACGGAATCTCCCATGAGCCCCAGTGTACTGCGCAGCCCCGATCCCGGCGAAGCCCGACCGTCTCCGCCAGCCGGGCGCTCCGTCCGGGGGTCGATTCCGGTGCAGTCGTCGTTTCCGCAATTCCCGCGCTTCCGCAGCCGGTCCCCGGAACGGAACGCCGGCTTCGCGATCTTCGGTCGCTGAGTTGCATGCTGCGTGCCGGTCCAGGAACGGAGCGAGGGGGCGCAGGAGCGATCCGTGAGGCGCCCTGCCCCGGATCCGGGCGAGCCCTTGTCGCGTTTCGCCCCGACCTGCCGCGGCGCGACGACGTGTCCTACTGGGTGCTGGGACGCGCGGAGAAGGACTCGTACCAGCGGTGCACGTTGGCGAACTCGCCGGGGATCTCGACGCCGCCGAACTGGCCGAAGCGAAGCCCGGCGAAGAGCGTGCAGTCGGCGATGGTCGGTCGCTCGCCGCAGACGAAGGGCTGGGAGCCGATGCGCGCGTTCACCACGCCGAGGACCCGCGGCAGGCGGGCCCGCTCGCGCTCCGCCAGCTCCGGCATCGGCTTCACGCCCGGCAGCGGCGAACGCGAGGCGTGGACGATCCGCGCCAGGCGTCCCAGCACGCCGAGATCGATGGTGCGCTCGATCTCCCGCACCTTCGCGCGCTCCAGCGGGTCGCTTCCGATCATGGGCGGCTCGGGGTGGAGCTCCTCGAAGTACTCGATGATCGCCAGGGACTCGCAGAGCGTGGTGCCGTCGTCGAGCTCCAGCACCGGCACCCCCCCGAGCGGGTTCAGACTGAGGAAGGGCTCCTGGTTCTGCTGGCCCTCGACCAGGTTCACCACCACGCGCGGAATCTCGATCCCCTTCTCGTTCAGGTAGACGCGCAGCTTGGTCGGATTCGGCGCGGGCGCGAAGTCATGGATCTTCACGAGCCGCCTCCTGCTCGGGCGGATTCCCGAGCGCCTCGCGAAGCTAGCTTTGGGAACGGGGTCGTCTAGCGGCCCTGGAAGACGGGCTTCCGCTTCTCGAGGAAGGCCCGCGGACCCTCGACGGCGTCTTTGGAGGTCATGACCTGCATGCCGTGCTTCTGCTCGATCACGAACGCCTCCTCCTCGGAAAGCGTCTCGGTCTCCCGCAGGGTGGCGAGGATCGCCTTCACGGCCAGCGGGCCGTTGTCGGCGATGCGCTGGGCGATCTCCCGGGCCTTCACCAGCGCCTGCCCGTCGGGCACCACGTGGTTCACCAGGCCCAGCTCGTAGGCGCGGCGCGCCGGCAGGTCCTCGCCGGCGAGGAGCATCTCCGCCGCCACCGCGTAGCCGATCTGCCGCCGCAGCCGGACCGCGGAGCCCGCCATCGGAAACAGGCCGCGCTGCACCTCGGTGACGCCGAACATCGCGCTCTCGCCCGCCACCCGGATGTCCGTGCCCTGGAGGATCTCGGTCCCGCCGGCGCGCGCGAAGCCCTCGGCCGCCAGGATCACCGGCTTCGTCGGGCGGTAGGTCTTGAGCCAGCCCCCGAAGATCACGTGGGGCTCCTTCTGCACGCGCAGCATCCACTCGTTGTCGGCGATGCCCTGCTGCAGCTTGCCGATCTCCGCGAGGTCCATCCCGGCGCAGAAGGTGTCGCCGCGGCCCGTGAGGATCGCCACGCGCAGCGCGTCGTCCCCGTCGAGCAGGACCCAGGCGTCGTACAGGCGGCACAGGGCCTCGCAATTGACGGCGTTCTTCTTCGCGGGGCGGTTCAGGGTGAGCGTGAGGACGGGTCCCTCCTTCTCGATCACGACGGCGGGCTCGGCCATGGGCTCTCCTCGCGGGTTCGACTCCCGGGAACCCAGGAGTAGAACACGTTTCACTTCCGGGCAACTCCGGCCCGCCTTGACCGGGCGGGACCGTCGCGCCTAGCGTGGGCCTCCGACGCGACCGGAGACAGGAGCGCCATGACCGCACCCGTCGAGATCGTGGGAGCTCCGGGCTCTCCCTACACGCGCAAGATGCGCGCGCTGCTGCGCTACCGGCGCATCCCGCACCACTTCGTGATGGCCACCGGGCCGACGCACCCGAAGCTCGGCCCGCCGCCCCTGCCGCTGCTGCCGGCGGTCTACCTGCCCGTCGCCGACGGCTACGAAGCGATCAGCGACTCCACCTTCCAGATCCGCCGCCTGGAGGAGGCCTACCCCGAGCGCAGCGCCATCCCCGCCGACCCCGCCGTGGCGCTCGTCGACTTCCTGGTCGAGGACTACGCCGACGAGTGGGTCACCAAGCTGATGTTCCACTACCGCTGGGCGATCCCGGAGAACGCCGAGTGGGCGAGCCGCCTGCTCCCGCGCTGGAACCTGGCCGTGCCCGAGAAGCTGGCGAGGAAGTTCGAGACCACGTTCGCCGAGCGCCAGATCGGACGGCTCGGCGTGGTGGGCTCGCATGCGGCCACCGCACCGCTGATCGAGGCCAGCTACACGCGTCTGCTCGAGATCCTCGAGACGCACTTCCAGACCCACAAGTTCGTGATGGGCGACCGTCCCGGGACCGGGGACTTCGCGCTTCACGGGCAGCTGACCCAGCTGGTCCAGGTGGAGCCCACCTCCCAGGCGCTCGCCCGGGAGATCGCCCCGCGCGTGGTGGCCTGGTGCGAGGTGGTGGAGGACCTCTCGGGACTGGACGTGGCCGACGGCGACTGGCTCGGGCGCGAGGCGCTGCGCGAGACCCTGCACCCGCTGCTCTGCGAGATCGGCCGGACCTACGCGCCCTTCCTGCTGGCCAACGCGCGCGCGCTGGACGGCGGGGCGGACGAGGTGGCGTGTGAGGTCGACGGGAAGCCGTACACCCAGAAGCCCTTCCGGTACCAGGGCAAGTGCCTCGCCTGGCTGCGCGAGGCCTGTGCCGCGCTCGCGCCGGGCGATCGCGCGGCGGTGGACGCAGCCCTGGCCGGAACCGGCTGCGACGCCCTCTTCCCTCGAGCCGTGTGATGAGCTTCCCCGCAGCCCCGCTCCGCGTCTACGGCTCCCGCATCTCCTACTACACGGGCAAGCTCGAGGCATACCTCCGCTACAAGGAGATCCCCTACGAGTGCATCGCCATGACGCCGCGCTTCTGGAGGACCGTGACCGAGAAGACGGGCGCGGCCCAGATGCCGGCCGTCGAGCTGCCCGACGGACGCTGGCTGACCGACACCACGCCGATCATCGACTGGCTGGAGACCCGGCGCCCGGAGCCCGCGGTGATCCCGGCGGATCCCGTGCAGGCCTTCACGAGCCGACTGGTCGAGGACTACGCGGACGAGTGGCTCTGGCGCCCCGCCATGCACTACCGCTGGAGCTACCGCCCGGACGCGATGGCGCGCTCGCGGGCGCTCGTGGACGAGCTGACGCCAGGCGTGCCGCTGCCCGGCGCGCTGAAGCGCCTCCTCATGCGTCTGCGCCAGCGGACGTACTACGTGCGGGGCGACGGCGTGACCCGCGCCACCCGCCCGCACGTGGAGGCGGCCTACTTCCGCGCCCTCGACCAGCTCGAGACCATCTTCGACGCGCGCCCCTTCCTGCTGGGCGCGCGTCCGACGCTCGCGGACTTCGGCTTCTTCGCGTCGATGTTCCGCCACTTCGGCCTCGACCCGACGCCCTCGGCCATCATGCGCGAGCGTGCGCCGGGGGTGTGGGCCTGGCTGGGACGGACGTGGGACGCGCGGGGCACCCGGCTCGGCAACGGCGCGCTGGTCGCCGGCGTGCCCGCCGACTGGGCCCGCATCCTGGGCGAGATCGGCTCGGCCTACCTGCCCTATCTGAACGCCAACGCCGCGGCCCTGCGCGCGGGCCGGCGCCACTTCGACGTGGACATCCAGGGGGTGCGCTACCGGCTCCCGACCTCGCGCTACCGGGTCTGGTGCCTGGAGCGGCTGCGCGCCCACTTCCAGACGCTGGACGAGCGCGCCGCGGCGGACGCGCGCGCGCTCCTCGAGAAACACGGCTGCTGGGAGCCCTTGTGGCAGGCCGAGGCCCCGTGCTCGGGTCACGACCCGGACGGCAGCGCGCCGTTCGGCCGCGGACTCGGGGTCTACGGCATCTAGCCGCCGAGCGTGGCTAGAGCAGCTCCTCTGCCACGAGCTCCAGCGCCTCGGGCTGCATCGCGCCGATCAGCATCGTGTCCACGTGCCCCTTCGCGCCCGCCTCCTTCCAGGCCTGGAGCCGGTCGCGGATGCGGTCCTTCGAGCCGACCAGGTGCACCGCGTCCACCAGCTCGTCGGGCACCGCGGCGGCCGCTTCCGCCTTCTTTCCGTCGAGGAATAGGTCCTGGATCTTCGCCGCCGCCTCCTCGTAGCCCAGGCGCTTGGCCAGGTCGTTGTAGAAGTTCTTGTCGCGGGCGCCCATGCCGCCGATGTAGAGCGACATGTGCCCCTTCACGGGCATGCGGGCCTTCTCGAGATCGTCGGAGACGATGACGGTGACGCCCGGCACCACGGCGAAGCTGTCGAAGCTCTTCGGCCGCGTCGCCTTCGCGAAGCCTTCCTCCAGGTAGGGCTGGTAGGTGGTGTCGAACTTATCCGGGTCGAGCATCATCGGGAAGACGCCGTCGGCGACCTCGCCGGCGCAGCGCAGGCCGTTCGGGCTGATGGACGCGGTGTAGATCGGGATCTCCGGGTTGCCGTGCAGGATGCTCTTCAGCGGCTTGCCGAGCCCGGTGGCGCCCTCTCCCGTGCACGGGATGTCGTAGAGGCTGCCGTGGAACTCGAGCGGCTTCTCCCGCGCCAGGATCTGACGGATGATCTGGATGTACTCGCGGGTGCGGGTCAGGGGCTTCCCGTAGGGCACACCGTGCCAGCCCTCGACCACCTGCGGGCCCGACGGTCCGAGACCCAGGATGAAGCGGCCGCCGGACAGGTGGTCCAGCGTCATGGCCGTCATCGCAGCCATGGCTGGCGTGCGCGCCGGCATCTGCATGATGGCCGTGCCCACCTTGAGGCGCGTGGTGCTGGCGAGCACCCAGGCGGCGGTGCTGACGGCGTCGTTGCCGTAGGCCTCGGCGGTCCACGCCGAGTCGAAGCCCAGCTCCTCCGCGCGCCGCATCCGTTCGACATCGATCTGCGCCCTGGGGCCGAACCCCACCGCGCCGATTCCGAGCTTCATGCGAGCCTCCGTCCACCGCCCCGGGGCGGAAGGCTGCCACAGCTCGGGTGGCCGCCGCCAACGACACGCCTGGCGGCTCGACGAACCCGGCCCGGATCCGTAAGAATCCTTCCCGGGCGAACCCCGAAGGAGGAACCATGATTCGAACCGTCGTCGCTGTGCTCTCCATCGCCCTCGTCGGCGCTCTGTCTGCCAGCTGCACCGGAAAGACGAAGCTGGGCCAGGAAGAGCTGAAGGCACCGGTGCACTGCGCCACGGCCGAGCGGGACGTCAAGATCCTCCAAAAGGAGAAGTCGAACGTGGCGGAGCGCGTCGTCCTCGGAGCCACCTCCGTCACCCCGGCGGGTGCGGCGCTCGGCATCCTGACCATGACGGAGGGCGACAAGCTCGAGGTCGCGGTCGGCGAGTACAACAAGCAGCTCGACGCCAAGATCGCCGAGATCAAGCGGGAGTGCGGTGTCTAGGTCCACACCCTCGAGCCTCCGTCCGCCCGCGGCGCTCGCGCTCGCGACGGCGCTGGCGATTGCCGTCGGCGCGGGCGCCCAGGAAGGCCGCGACGCAGGCCTGGGAGCCCAGCTCAAGCGCGCCGTCCCGGGCACGAAGTCGGCGGCCACCGTGCAGACCGTGTCCGAGCGGGCGGGGTACCTGGAGGGCTGGGTCGTCTCCGGCGAGGAGGGGCAGCTCCGCTACCTCTTCCCGGACACCCCCACCTGCCGACGTCTGCTCCAGCCCGAGGCCTCGCTCACCTGGGCGGACCAGGGCACCTACGGCGAGCTCCGCGACGCCGCGGGCGACCACTGCGACCCCATCGGAACCCTCACCCTCCAGGAGTGGCGCCGCTCGCGTCGCAACGCGCGGACCGGGATCGACGGCCCCATGCGGCCCCGCGCCCAGGCCCGCTACCAGCTGATCCACTCCGACGAGGAGTTCGCCTTCCTGCGCGGCCGGTTCCCACTGACAGGCGCCGTCGGCGTCGTCGGCGGCTACGACATCGTGGCGGTGGTGCGAAACGCGCCCGAGTGCGAGAACGTCCTCGGGCGCAAGACGGCGTCCATGGAGTACCTGGAGCGGCCGCCCTACCTGGTCCTGATCTCGAACGGACGCTGCCCGATCCGCGGCCTGGCCATGCCCCCGCCGCCGCGCCGAGAGGACGGCTGACGGGAGCGCGGGCCTCGCGTACGCTGGGTGGGATGCTCGACGGCAAGACCATCCTCGTCACGGGCGTTGGGAGCGGCCTCGGCCGCGAGGTCGCCTGCCAGTGCGTGCGCGACGGCGCCAAGGTGGTGATCGGCGCGCGCACCAAGGACCAGCTCGATGCGGTCGCGGCAGAAGCGGACCCGTCCGGCGAACGCGTCGCCGTCGTCCCCACCGACATCACCGACCCCGAGGCCTGCGCCCGCATCGTGGGCGAGGCCGGGACCCGCTTCGGGGGCCTCGACGGGCTGGTGCAGGTGGCCGCCTTCGAGTACGCCATGGGCGACCTCTACCAGAGCGACTTCGAGGCCTGGCGCAAGGCGTTCGACACCAACGTGGTCGGCACCATGCAGCTCCTGCGTCCGGCCGCCGAGGCCATGAAGGCGGGCGGCGGCGGCTCGGTGGTGCTGATCGGCTCCCAGTCCATGTACCTGCCGCTGATCGAGCAGATGGGCTACGCCGCCTCCAAGGGCGCGCTCCTCTCGAGCATGTTCTACCTGGCCAAGGAGCTCGGCGCGGACAAGATCCGCGTCAACACGGTGGTCCCGAGCTGGATGTGGGGCCCGCCGGTCCAGCTCTACGTCCGGATGACGGCCAGGACCCGCGAGATCCCGGAGGAGCAGGTGATCGAGGAGATCCAGGCGGGCATCCCGCTGGGCGAGATGGCCGCCGACGAGGACGTGGCCCAGGCCGTGGCGTTCCTGCTCTCGGACCGGGCGCGCATGATCACGGGGCAGTCGCTGCTGGTGAACGGCGGCGAGCTGATGCGCTGAGCCGTGTTCACCCTGCGCTTCGACATGCGCGCGAAGGACGGGCCCGCTTCGGCACCGGCCCTCTACGCCAGCGCGCTCGAGATGGCGGCCTGGGGCGAGGAGCGGGGCTGCCTCGCGGTGCAGGTCTCGGAGCACCACGCCTCACCCGACGGCTACCTGTCGGCGCCCCTGGTCCTGGCCTCCGCGCTGGCCGCGCGCACGCAGCGCGTTCCGATCCAGGTGGCCGCGCTGCTGGTGCCCCTGCACGATCCCATCGAGCTGGCCGAGCAGATGGCGGTGCTGGACGTGCTCTCTCGCGGCCGCGTCTCGTACGTCTGCGCCATCGGCTACCGCCCGCTCGAGTACGCCATGTTCGGACGGCAGATGAAGGGCCGAGGCCGGCGGCTGGAGCAGTGCATCCAGACCCTGCGCACGGCCTGGCGCGGCGAGCCCTTCGAGTTCGAAGGCCGCCCGGTGTGCGTCACGCCCACGCCGACGTCGCCGGGGGGTCCCACCCTCCTGATGGGCGGCAACGCGCCGGCGGCGGTGCGCCGCGCGGCGCGCCTCGGGCTGGGCATGATCACCCAGGGCGGCGACCCGAGCCTCGAGGCGCTCTACCGCAGCGCGTGCGAGGAGGCCGGAACGACCCCGGGGCTCTTCATCAACCCCGTCGGCGACGCGCCCACTTCGTGCTTCGTCGCCGAGGATCCGGACCGCGCCTGGGCGGAGATCGGGCCGTACCTGCTGCACGACGCCCTCATGTACGCGGAGTGGCTGGGCGACGCCGGCTCGATCACCAAGTCCGTCGCCGGCGACGTCGAGGCCCTGCGTGCCGAGCAGGGCAACTACCGGATCTTCACGCCCGAAGAGGCCGTGTCCCACCTGCGAAGCCACGGCGTGTTCCTGACCCAGCCCCTCGCGGGCGGGATTCCCCGGGAGCTCGCCTGGCCATCCCTCGAGCTGCTGGCCGGCAAGGTGCTGCCGGCAGCTCGGGCCGACTCGAGCTGAACGCACGCGAGGCCCCATGATTCCCTATCGCTCTCCCATCGTGGATCTCTACCTGAACCAGCTGATCCCCTGGGAGGAGTTCTACACGCTCCGGACGGGACCCGGCGCGGACGTGGTCGCCGAGCGCGAGACGCTGGCGACCGTTCTCGAGACCGCCGCCCAGATCTGCACGGAGCTCGAGCCGGAGCTCCGGGCCGGCTGGCACGAGGCCGCCCGCCTGGAGAAGGGGAAGGTCGTCTACCCGCCGGCCATCCAGAAGGCCTACGAGACCCTGGCCGAGGCGGGCCTCGTGAGCTTCGGCGTGGAGGAGGCCTACGGCGGCTACGGACTCCCGGCCTGGGTGACGAACGTGATCCTCCAGATGATCGCGCGCGCGGACGCGGGCCTGATGACCATCATCGGCCTCCAGGCGGGCGTGGCCGACGACATCCAGATGTACGCCTCCGAGGAGCTGAAGCGTCGCTATCTGCCCGGGCTGGCGAGCGGCGAGCTGATGGGCGCGATGGACCTGACCGAGCCCCAGGCGGGCTCGGACCTGGGCGCGATCCGCACCCGGGCGACGGAGAAGGACGGGCGCATCCTGCTGGACGGCGAGAAGATCTACATCACGAACGGCGGAAGCGAAGTCCACCTGGTGCTCGCGCGCGACGACGACAGCTACGACGCGAGCCTGGGCACGACGAACGGCCTCTCGCTCTACATCTGCCCGCGCACCCGGCCCGACGGCTCGCGCAACGGGGTCGAGGTACTGCGTCTGGAGGAGAAGCTCGGGATCCACGGCTCGCCCACGGCGGCGGTCGGGTTCCGCGAGGCCGAGGCCTGGCGGATCGGCGAGAAGGGCAAGGGCTTCCGCGCGATGCTGACCCTCATGAACAACGCCCGGCTCGGCGTCGCCGCCCAGGGCGTCGGAATCGCGGAGGCCGCCCTCGACTGCGCCGTCCGCTACGCGCGCCAGCGCGAGCAGTTCGGCGTGCCGATCGCGCAGCAGCCGCTGATGAAGAACGTCCTGGCCCGGATGGTCACCGAACTCGAGGGCAGCCGAGCACTCCTCTACCGGGCCTGCATCCTCGTCGATCGGAACCGCTCCATCGACGCCATGCTGGCGCGGGGCGGCGTCCCGGAGGGCGAGCGCGCAGAGTGGGAGGCCGTCCGCGAGCACAACGAGGTGCGGATCCGGCTCCTGACCCCACTGGCCAAGTACCTGGCCACCGAGAGCTGCGACGCCATCACCCGGGCGGCAATCCAGGTGCACGGAGGGCTCGGCTTCATGGCGGAGTCCGAGCCCGGGAAGCTGCACAACGACGGCATCATCACCACCATCTACGAGGGCACCTCGGAGATCCAGGTCTCGTTCGCCTTGAAGGAAGTGGGCAAGGGCGCCCTGGACGTGGTGTTCGACGAAGTGGCGCGCGAGCTCGAAGACCTGAAACGCCCCGAGCTCCAGGAGCCCGCCGACCGCGTGCGGCGCGGCATCCAGCAGGCGCTCTCCGCCGGAGAGGCGCTGGCCTCGGACATCGGGTACGCGCTGCTCTCGGCCCAATCCCTCGCCGAGAACGTGATCAGCGTGGTCGCGTCGTCGGAGCTGCTGCGGCAGGCGGACGCGGATCCGAGCCGCATCGACGTGGCGGTCTCCTGGGTCGACCGCCGCATGATCGACCTGGAGGGCCGCGCCGAGCGCATCCTCGCCGGCTCCTCGGAGATCATCGAGCGCTGCGAGCGGATGATCGATGCGGCGGTCCCCAGCTAGGAGGACGACTCGCTCAGCGGCTGGGCCGGGCGCGGCACCAGGGCGAGCTGACGCGACTGGGCCACCAGACGGCCGGTCTCGTCCCACAGCTCGCCGTCCTCTTCCAGGAAGCCGCCCGTGACGAAGCGGGTGGTGAAGACGCAGCGCAGCCAGCCCGGTGCGGGACGCGCGCGCACGTGGGTGGTCAGCTCGAGCGTCGGGACCCAGCCGATGGGGAGCTTCACGTTGAAGACCGTGGGCGGGAAGGAATCGGTGCCGAGGAGCAGCGCGAGCGTGTCCACCGGCTCGTCGTCCGGGAGCCCAAACCAGCCGCGCACCCGCGGCTCGCCGCTCGGCGTGCCCTGGGCGAAGCCGGCGTCCTCCGGGTGGAGCCGGAGGTCGACCCGCTGCCGGAAGGACGACGTCATCTCGCCGCCGGTCATGCCGACGCAGGCGTCCGGCGGCGGGAGCTCCGGCGGCGCCGCGTCCACCCGCTCCGGCGCGTCGCTGGCTCCGAGCTGGCCGAAGCTGCCGAGCACCTGGAGCAGTGGCTTGCCCGAGGCGTCGCGCAGCACCCCGCTGGCGGTCGCGAAGCGCCGTCCCACGCGCGCCACCTCGCTCTCGATCGAGACCGCGCCGGGCTTGCCCGGCGCGAGGAAGTGCCCCGTCACGCTCACCGGATCGGGCCGGCCGCTGGCGTCGGCCAGCGCCCGCGCCACCAGGGCGAGCAGGTAGCCGCCGTTGGCGTTGCCGCCGATGTCCCAGCCCGAGGCGATGACGGCGCGGTAGCGCCCCTCGTCGTCCCGGGTGATGGCGGTGTCGGCGGCGAAGCTCAAGCGAGCGACCTCGGCGCAGGAGCCTAGCAACCCGGATCGCGCACCCGTCTTCGGTCAGGCCTCCGGACGCTCCGCCACGAACCACGCGAAGCCGCCCCACAGCTCGGCGTCGTCCAGCGGCTCGAGCCCTGCCTGCGCGAGCGCGTCGCGGAACGCCGGGCGGTCGAAGCGGTCCTCCAGGGGATGCTCCAGCAGCCGCCGGGTCAGCGGATGCCGGATGAAAGCCGCCAGCACCTCCTCGGCGTAGAAGCGCCCGCCGGGCTTCAGCACCCTCCGTACCTCCCGGAGCGCACTTCTCCAGTGCGGGATGTGGTGCACGATGCCGAAGTCGAACACCGCGTCGTAGTGCTCGTCCGGAGCGGCGATGGACGTGGCGTCGCCGACCCAGAAACGGGCTCGCGGCGCGCGGGCCGCCAGGCGCTGGCGCGCCTGCGCGACCATCCGCGGATCCAGGTCGAAGGCGTCGACCGTGTCGGCCCCGAACCGCTCGAGCACCAGCTCGGCCCCCACCCCCCGCCCGCAGCCGATCTCGAGGGCAGCGCCCCCGTCCAGGCGACCGCCCATGCGCAGGAGCCGCGGCGCCTCGAAGTGGCGCTGGATCGCGGCGCGCAGCGGGTTGTTCATGAGAGCGGTCTCGACGCGATTCAGGAGCATCGCCAGGGCTCCGGTCCGAGAGGGGCGGGCATCCGGCCCCGCGGGCTCATGAATGATTTCGGAAATGATCATATTGACAGACAAGAAAACAGTCAATAGGCTGCGTCCCCATGCCGCGCCGCAAGCGCCACCCGACCCTGCCGGATGGGCCCCTCGTGCTGGTCGCCGCCCGCTTCCGGGCGCTGGGCGACCCGTCCCGCCTCAAGATCGTGAATCGCCTCATGAATGGGGAGCAGGCAGTCCAGGAGCTGTTGCAGGAGACCGGGCTGACGCAGACCAACCTCTCGCGCCACCTGGGCATCCTGCGACAGCAGGGCATCGTCGAGCGCCGCAGCGAGGGCAACCGTGCGCTCTTCCGCATCGCCGATCCCACCCTGGTGGACGTCTGCGAGGCGGTGTGCGCCGGCCTGGCCGACCAGCTGGCCGAAGACCTGGACGAGTTCCAGGGGTCCGGTATCTAGCCACGAGGAGACGACCCATGGCCAAGGGCATGAAGGAGCTGCTGAACGAGGCGCGGGCTCGGATCCGCGAGATCAGCCCCCAGGTCGCGGCCGAGGAGATCGAGGCCGGCCCCGACACGCTGATCCTCGACGTGCGCGAGCCGACCGAGTTCGCCGAGGGCCACATCCCGGGGGCGTTGCTGATTCCGCGCGGACTGCTCGAGCCGCGGGCCGCCGCCGACTCTCCCGCGCTGGCCGACGCGCTGGCGGACCGCCGGCGGCCGATCCTGGCCTACTGCGGCAGCGGCGTGCGCAGCGCGCTCGCCGCCGCCACGCTCCAGGAGCTCGGCTTTGCCAACGTGTACTCCATGGCCGGGGGGTTCGACGCCTGGCTGAAGCAGGGTCGCCCGGTCGAAGCCTGACCGGGGTCCGGTCGCACTAGGTCCCCGGCGGGAACCGCCCTGGCTGCACCAGACCCAGCTCGACGAGCTGGTCGACTCCCCGGTAGCGGACGGCAGCGTCGAGGTAGTCGATCCCCTCCTCCTCCGCCTGGGCCAGTGCCTTCACGCTGGCGGCACAGAAGATCCCGGCGGCCCAGTGCATCTTCCGCCTGGTCTGCACTTCGTACCGGCTGGAGTAGTCGCCCAGGAACTTGAAGTGGAGGCAGGCACCGGTCACGTCGGCCACGACGGACGGCGTGGTGAAGTGGCTGCTGGCGATGAACTGGATGCCGCGGCCCGCGCGCACGATCGGCGTCTTGCCCTGGGCGGGTCCGTAGATGCCCGCCGTGTTCATCATGCGCTGGCGGATCCCTCCCCGGATCCGGACGTACGGGGAGACGTGATGGCGATGGATGCGGTAGTCGGGATCGAACAGCGGGCAGGCGGCCAGCGGATCCGTGCCGGGGGTGTACTCGGAGCTCCCGTTCAGGCGCTCCGGAGCCATGTCCAACATGAAGGCGCGGAACGCGTCGAAGCCGCCTTGCTCCAGGTAGTCCAGCAGGACCGGAAGTCCGCCGGCGTCCATCCCCGGATACACGAGGTACTCGTCCGCGTCGGCGTACAGGCACCACGAGTCGTCGCCGAGCTCCTCCATCAGGTGATTGATCCAGCGCACGCCGTACCCGCTCTCGCTGTAGCTGTCGGGCGTCCAATGGAGCTCTACGTCGTCCTGCGCGCGCAGGTACTCGCGCGAGCCATCGGTGGAGTCGTTGTCCACCACGTGGAATCGCTCCACGCCGAGCCCGCGGTAGTAGTGCAGGAACCAGGGCAGCAGCGGCAGCTCGTTCCGGATGACCGTGAAGAGCCGGAGCCGGGCCGTGCCTCGGTCCCCGGGCGAGTGAATCCGATCCAGGCTGTAGATCGGTGCGTGGGCGAACGGCTGGTACCCTTGTTCGAGCGCCTTGCGAACCCGCTCCTTGGCCGCGTCGTGGCGACCCGCCCGGGTATCGACCCACGCCTTCAGCTGGGCCACGTTCCAGTCGGCGTCGAGCAGCGCTGGAAGCGCGGCGATCTTCTCGGCGGCCTCCCCATCCCGCCCCACCGCGACCAGCTTCTTGCAGAGCGTGATCGCGACGTCGTGACGGTGCGGGAAGCGCAGCCGGTTCTGGTCCAGCACCTGGAGTCGATCCTCCGGCTGCGCGGCGTCCAGCGCCTGTCGGAGGCGCTGCTCGCAGTCGCGCACGGTCTCCTGCGGCAGCGCGGTGCGGGCGAGGTACTCCCCGGCCAGGTCGGACCGGCCCACATCGCCGAAGGCCTTGACGCAAGCCCGCGCCGCCTCCGGGTGATCCGGAAAGCGCCGGGCGACGGCGCTCCAGCGCTCGAGGTCTTCGTCCCAGCGCTCCCGCCTGCGAGAGATATTCGCCAGGCCGATCCAGGCGTCGGGCCGGTCGGGCCAGCGCTCCGCCATGCTCCGGTAGAGCGACTCCGCCTCGTCGAAGCGTCCGAGCTGGATCAGGACGCGTCCCTCCAGGTTCCAGGCCGACACCCGCTCGGGTGCCGTCCGGCGGAAGGCGTGCGCGTACTCCAGGGCGCGCGGCAGACGACCGCTGTCCCGGGCGATCCCTGCCAACAGGCGAAAGAGCGGGGCTTGACCGGGAAAGCGGTTCAGGGACTCGTGGGCAACCCGCTCGGCCGTCTCCAGCTCGCTCAAGTCCAGCGCACTCTTCGCGATGGCGGTTCGGAGCGGCACCGGCAGTCGCTCCGGGATCCGGGCCGCCACTCGATCCAGGCGCTGCTTCGCGACCGCCCAGGCCTCGGCGTCGATGGCCCGGCGGATGCGGCGAAGCTCGAGGCGCAGCTGGAGCCAGCGGAAGCGGCTCGGCCGGCGGGGCAGCCGGGCGCGGACGGCGTGCGCGAACGAGCCCGAGACCAAGCTTCCCCCCCCGAATCCGGCGCACCGGAAGCTAGCAGCCGACGCGCGCGAGAGCAGGGGGGCGCGGCTCGGCTTGCCTCGCTGGCCGGGTCCCCTAGACCAGCCCGCCCGGCTCGCGGCCCAGCAGTGCGCGGCCGTACATCTCGAGACGCTGATCGAGGTCGAAGACCACGTGACACGAGATCGTGTTCACGTCCCGCACGGCGCGCTGCAACGGATGGTCCAGGAAGTGGGCGCTGGCCCCGCTCGCCTCGGACAAGGACTGGAGTACCCGCTTGCTCTGGTCCACCGCCAGGGCAAAGGACGCCGACCAGCGCGCCCGGTCGGCAATCGTCGCTTCGTCGCGCAGCGTCATCACCTCCTCGACGGCACCCCGGAGCAGCGCCTCCGCCTGCCCCGCCTCGAGGTCCGCGCGCGCAAGCCGCATCTGGGCTGCGGGCTTCTCGGCCTGCGCGACCTTCGAGCCGTAGCGGATCCGCTCCTGCATGCGTTCGCGGAAGGCCCGGACGCCGGCCCGCGCCTGGCCGACCGCAGGCATGGACGCGGCAAGACACAAGATCGGGAGCATCGGCGTGCGATAGAGCGGGCCCTCGTGCAGTCGGGCGCCGTGGGCACGACCGTCGGCCATCTCGGCCATCGAGACGCAGCGCTCGTCCGGCACCACGACGTCCTCGATCAGGATGTCGTTGCTGCCCGTTCCCGCCATGCCGTCGATGAACCAGGTGTCCTCGACCTTCACCTCTTCGCGAGGCAGCGCCAGGAAGCGGAAGTCGGAGACCGAGGTTCCCTCGGCGACGCGCGCGCCGACGATCACCTGGTCGGCGTGCATGATCCCCGTGCCCCACTGCCAGCGGCCGTTCAAGCGAAGTCCCCCGTGGACGGGCTCGGCTGCCCCGTTGGGAGCGATGGCGGCCGGGGCCAGCGTGTAGCCCTGGCGCCC
Organism: uncultured delta proteobacterium; assembly: GCA_947259215.1. Classification (GTDB taxonomy): domain Bacteria; phylum Myxococcota_A; class UBA9160; order UBA9160; family JAFDET01; genus CAMYLJ01. The sequence continues at coordinate 106,472 of CAMYLJ010000017.1, read as the reverse complement.
CAGCAGCTCGGCCTGAAATGCCTCGGGGAACTGGCACAGCATCCAGTTGTGCTCGATGTAGAAGGTGGTGACCCACGCCAGTGACGCGTCGCCCTCGCCCAGGGCGAGCCCCACCTCCAGGAACGTGTCGAGATCGAGCTCGAGACCCCCGTACTTGCGGGGCACCATGAGCCGGAAGACCCCGGACTCCCGTAGCGCCTCGATCACGCCGTCGGTCGGCCGCCGCAGGCGCTCCGCCTCCGCTGCCTGCTCGGCCAGCAGCGGCGCCAAGGCGCACGCGCGCGCGATCAGATCCTCGGCGGGGTGGTGGGAGGCGGCTGCCATGGGCGCTCCTCACGGCTCGAAGGCCTCGAACTGCTTCGCGTAGTCCGGATGCCAGCGCGAGAGCGGGGGCCGGTTCTCGGTGATGTCCATGGCGCCCCAGAGGATGCGCTTGCGATCCATCTCCGGAGTCACCTCGTTGTCCGGACACAGGATGTAGAAGTCCCCCCGCTCGACGGCGGCGAGCATGAAGTCGGCGACCTGCTCCGGAAGCCAGGCGCCCGGCTGGTGCTCGCGGGTCCCGGTCGTGGTCCAGCCCGGTATCAGGAGATGGGCGCTGACCCGGCAGCCCTCCAGGTTGCGGAGCTCGTGCTGGAGGCTCTCGCTGAGGCTCTTCACGGCCGCCTTGGCCGCGTTGTAGTTGGCCATGCCCGGCGGGTTCGTGATGCCCTGCTTCGAGCCGGTGTTGATCACGACGCACGGCGTCCCCTGCTCGACCATGCTCGGAACGAAGACCTGCAATCCGTGTACGACGCCCATCAGGTTCACGGCGAACGTGGTCTCCCATTCCTCGAGGCCCCGGAAGGCGCCCCCGAAACGGAAGGCCGCCGCGTTGTTCATGAGCAGGCCCACCTCGCCGAACGCACCGGTGACCTCGGCGTGGAGCCGCTCCACGTCGGCCCGCTGGCTGACGTCGACCTCGCAGGCGAGCACGTCCTTCGGCCCGCCCGCGGCGAGCTCGGCCACGGCATCCCGGGCCTTGGCGAGAGTCTCGCCGTCCACGTCGGCCAGGCACACCCGCATGCCCCGCTCCGCGAAGCGCTTGCAGACCGCGAGGCCGATTCCACTGGCGCCTCCGGTCACGACGGCCACGCGGCCGGGGGCGAGCACGGGATGGGACATCGCTTCTCTCCGGTGACTCAGTTGAGCCCGAGGTTCTGGAGCTGGATCGGGCACTCGCCGCGCGCGAGCTTGGCGGCCCGCTCGTTCAAGGTGGCCTCGATGGTCTCGCGACCGATCATGATGACGAAGTCTCCGTTGCGGATGCCCTGGAGCGCGAACTGCGCCAGGGCGTCGAGATCCTGCACCGGGAGCTCGAACCCGGCCTTCTTGGCGCCTTCCATGAAGGCCTCGAAGGTCGTCTCCTGGTTCGCGCCCACCGGGTTCTTGCGCGCCAGCTCCTGGGGGCGGTTCCGCTTCGTCGTCCAGATTCCCGTATGGAGCATTCCGCCCGAGGGGTAGAAGATCGCGGCGCGCAGCCGGGTGCCACGGCCCACGAGCTGCGCGTCCAGGCACTCGGTCATGATCGAGATCGCCGCCTTGCTGGACGCGTAGACGACCTGCTGGGCCAGCGGCGAGACCCCCCCGTCGCCCGAGGAGGTGTTCAGCACCAGGCCCTCTTCGCCGGACGCGATCATGCGCGGAACGAAGGCCTGGACGCCATGGGCGACGCCGCCGACGTTGACGCCGTGCACCCACTGGAAATCGGAGGGCTCGGTCTCCCACAGGTCGAGGTTGGGAGCGGCCACACCGGCGTTGTTGCACAGGATGTGGCAGGCGCCGTGGGCGTCGAAGACGCGGTCGGCGAGCGCGCGCACCGAGCCCGGGTCGGAAACGTCGGTGACGACACCCGTCACCTCGCCGCCGAGATCTTCGCAGGTCGCCTTCAGGGCGGACTCTTCCACGTCGGCGATGACCACCTTCATGCCTTCGCCGAGGAACGCCTTCGCCAGCGCCCGACCGACCCCGCTGGCGCCTCCGGTCACGACCGCCACCCGACCTCGAAACTCCTGCATGCCGTCTTCCTTTCTGCTCGTCCGCGTCCTGGACCCTAGCCAATCCCCGCGGCGTCCCTCAGCGCGACGTCGAGGGAGACCTCCACATCCCCTGGAGCGGGGGCCCGTTCTCGGGCAGGTCGACGCGCGGACCATGGTCCTCGAATCCGTAGCGGCGGTAGAACGTCAGGTTCCTCGGGTTCGAGGACTCGAGGTAGATGGGGACTCCCTCGGCGTCCGAGCGGGCCAGGAAGGGCTCCAGCAGCCGCGCGCCCACGCCCCGGCCCCGCTGGCCCCGGCGCGCCGCGATGCCAGCCAGGTACCAGTGGCGCTCCGTCGGCTGGCGCACGGCGCCGAGCCCGCTGAAGACGAGCCCCGTCCGGTCGCCGTTGTGCGCGCGGACGAGCTCCACCAGGGCCGCCGTCTGGTCGTCGCCGAGCGGGGACACGTCCGGGGTCGCCCACAGCGCCGCTCCGTCGCCGTCCTCCGTCTCGATCAGGAGCCCGTCGTCTCCGTAGACCTCGACCCAGAACCGGAACCAGGCGTCGAGCGCTTCGGCGCGCGTCGATTCGTCCTGGAAGATCCAGGCCATCACGGGGTTGTCGAAGAACCCGTCGACCAGGATCGCGATTCCGTCGCTCGCCGTGCGGTCCGTCATCGGGGTGCACGCTCGCAGACACGGCGAGGTCGCACAAGATTCGAGATGGTGAGCGCGCGGGGAGTCGAACCCCGAACCTAGGGATTAAGAGTCCCTTGCTCTGCCAATTGAGCTACGCGCCCGGACGGAGATTACTGGCTGGCCCTCCCGGCGCAAGTCCCCGGCAGCGTTCAGGAAGGTCGCCTGCCGCCGGATGCCTGCGTTGACCCCGTCCCCGGGCCGCTGGTAGCGTCGCGAGGCAGCTGCCCATGCACTTCGACCCCTACGACCCCGACCTGCACCGCGATCCCTATCCGGTCTACCGCCGCCTGCGCGACGAGTTTCCGCTCCACTACGCGGCCGAGCGAGACTTCTACAGCCTCTCCCGCTACGAGGACGTGCACGCGGCGCTGTTGGATCCCGGAACCTTCTGCTCCGGGCGCGGCGTCGCGGTGGGCGTGCCCGAGGGTCCCGATGGCGCGGTGGGGGGGCCCGGCTTCATCCCGCTGCTGATCATGATGGACGGCCGCCGGCACACGCGCCTGCGCGGACTGGTGAGCCGAGCCTTCACGCCGCGGCGCATCGCGGAGCTGGAGCCGCGGGTGCGCGCGGTGGCGCGCCGCCTGCTGGAAGAGATGTGCCGGAAGCCCGAGGCGGACCTGGTGAGCGAGTTCTCGGGGCCGCTGCCGACCATCGTGATCGCCGAGCTGCTGGGGATCCCGGCCGAGGACCAGGCCTGGTTCAAGGAGAAGTCCAACGCGGTGGCGCAGTTCGACCCCGCCAACGCGCGCGCGGTCCATCCCAGCCACGCCATGGGCGCGGGAGCCGAGCTGGCGGCCTACCTGGGCGAGCGCTTCGAGGAGCGGCGGCACGAGCCGCGCGACGACCTGCTCTCCGCGCTGCTGGCGGCCGAGATCGACGAGGAGCGCCTCTCCCAGGAGGAGCTGCTGGGCTTCGCGTTCCTGCTGCTGGTGGCAGGCAACGAGACCACCACCAACCTGATCAGCAACGCCACCATCCTGCTGGACCGGCACCGCGAGGTGCGCGCGAAGCTCAGCGCCGATCCGGGCCTGCTGCCCCGCGCCATGGAGGAGTTCCTGCGCTTCGACCCCCCGGTGCAAGGGCTGGCGCGCACCACCACGCGGCCCGTCAGCCTCCACGGCGTCGACATTCCCGAGGGCAAGAAGGTGCTGCTGCTCTTCGCAGCGGCCAACCGCGACGAGCGGAAGTTCTCGGACCCCGAGCGCTTCGACGTGACCCGCGACCCGAACCCCCACCTCTCCTTCGGCTTCGGCGCGCACTTCTGCCTGGGCGCCAACCTGGCGCGGCTGGAGGCGCGGGTGGCGTTCGAAGAGCTGCTGCCGGCGATTCCGGACTACCGGCTCCTGGACCAGGAGGTCGAGCGCCTGTGCTCGGGACCGATCCGGGGCGTGGTGCGGCTGCCGATCGCCACCGGGCACTGAGCCCGGTCCGCGTCAGGTCGGCGCGCCCCAGCCGCCGCCGCCCGGTGTCTCGACCACCAGCGCGTCGCCCGGCGCCACCTCGGCGCTGGCCTTGCCCGGAAGCTCCTCCACGCGGCCGTCGGCGCGCTCGACGGCGTTGCGGCCGGGCGCGCCGTCCGCGCCGCCCGCGAGGCCCCATGGCGCGCGCACGCGGCGCTCGCTGAGCAACGAGAGCGTGGCCGGCTCGAGGAAGCGCCAGCGGCGCACGAGGCCCTCGCCGCCGGGGAAGCGCCCCGCCCCGCCGGAACCGCGGCGGAGGGCGAAGGTCTCCAGGCGCACCGGGTAGCGCTCCTCCAGCACCTCGGCGTCGGTGATGCGCGTGTTGGTCATGTGGGTGTGGACGGCCGACGCGCCGGGGCACCCCTCCCCGGCTCCCGCGCCCCCGCCGAGGGTCTCGTAGTAGCCGAAGCGCGGAGTGCCGAAGGTGACATTGTTCATGGTGCCCTGGCTGGCGGCCACCCGGCCGAGGGCGCCGAGCAGCACGTCCACCACGCGCTGGGAAGTCTCCACGTTGCCCCCCACCACCGCCGAGCCCGGCGGCGGATCCAGGAGCGAGCCCTCGGGAATCCGGATCGTCACGGGCTCGAGGCAGCCGCCGTTCAGCGGGATGCGCTCGGCCACGAGAGCGCGGAGCACGTAGATCACCGCGGCGTGCACCACGGCGCGCGGCGCGTTCAGGTTGCCCGGCAGTGCCGCGCCCGTGCCGGCGAAGTCGATCGTCATGCGCTCGCCGGCCACGCTCAGGCGCACACACACGGGGCTGCCGTCGTCCAGGCGATCCTCGAAGACGTGCTCGCCGTCGGCGAGCTTGCCGATCTCCCGCGCCACCTTGCCCGCGGCGGCCTGCTGGAGCTGGCGCATGCTGACCTGCACGGCGCGCAGGCCCTGGTCGCGGCACATCTCCAGCACCAGGCGCTCGCCCGCGCGGTTGGCGGCCACCATGGCCTCGAGGTCGGCCAGGTTGTCGTCCGGGCTCCGCGCCGGATACGGGCCGCTCGTGAGCAGCGCGCGCAGGCCCGCGTCGTCCAGGCGGCCCTCCTGCACCAGCCGGCGCGGCCGGATCACGACGCCCTCCTCATCCAGGGAGCGCGAGTCGGGGGGCATGGAGCCCGGGGTCTTGCCGCCGATGTCGGCGTGGTGGCCGCGGCTCGCGACGAAGAACGCGGGCCCCGCCTCGCCCTCCGCGAAGACTGGCGTCACGACCGTCACGTCGGGCAGGTGGGAGCCGCCCTCGAAGGGGTCGTTGGTGACCACCACGTCGCCCGGCGCCAGGTCCGGGAAGCGCGCGCGCACGGCGCGCACCGTCTCGCCCATGGCGCCCAGGTGCACCGGGATGTGCGGCGCGTTGGCCACCAGTCCGCCGTCGGCGTCGAAGACCGCACACGAGTAGTCGAGGCGCTCCTTGATGTTGGTGGACACGGACGTGTTGCGGAGCACGCCGCCCATCTGCTCGGCGATGGACATGAAGCGGTTGCCGAAGACCTCGAGCCGGATGGGATCGGGGCGCTCCAGATCGCCAGCCGCGGCGGCGTGGGCCGGCGCGCCGGCCTCGTCCGTGAGGAGCAGCGTCCCGTCCTCCAGGACCCGCCCGCGGAAGCCCGGATCGACGACCACCGTGCCCGTGTCCTCGAGCACCACAGCGGGGCCCTCCAGCAGATCGCCCGGAGCCAGCGACTCGCGCGCGACGAGCGGCACGTCCACCCGCCCCACGTCGGGAAACCAGGCGTGGACCGTGCGGTCCGCCGCAGCGTGCGCGCGTCCCACATCGGGCGGCGCCGCGGCCGGAACGTCGCTGGCGGCGCGCACCCGCACGCGCGCGGTGGAGATCTCGATGGGCCGGCCGGGACGCGTATAGCCGAAGCGGGCGGCGTGCTCGGCCGCGAAGGCGCGCTCCCAGTCGCCGTCCCCCGGGTCTCGCACGGCGAGGGCGGTCTCGGTGCCGGCGTAGCGGAGGTCGAGCCGGCGCTCCACGGCGACCGCGTCGCCCGACACGCTGACGGTGGCCAGGGCCTCCCGACCCTCCGCCTCGAGCGCCCCGAACGAGCGCTCCACCGCATCCGGCACGCCCTGGTGGGGCAGCGCCACCCGGCCCGCGTCGCGCTGTCCGTCCCAGCTCTCGGGCGCGATCCCGATCCCGTAGGCCGAGAGCAGGCCCGCCAGCGGGTGGAGCAGTACCTGGCGCATGCCGAGCCGCCGGGCGATGGCGCAGACGTGCTGTCCGCCGGCGCCGCCGAAGCCGACGAGCGCGCACTCGCGCGGGTCGACCCCGCGCACCACCGACACCTCCTGGATGGCCTGAGCCATGCTGGCATTCGCCACCTCGACGAAGCCCGCGGCCACGGCCTCGGGCGACAGGTCGTGTCCCGCCGCGCGGAGCTCCGCCTGCACCTCGTGCATGCGGCGCGCCACGGGCTCGCTCTCCAGGAGGAACGGGAAGCGCTCCGCGTGCAGCCGGCCGAGGAAGAGGTTCACGTCGGTCAGCGCCAGCTCGCTGGCCGCGGGGCGACCGTCGGCGTCGCGGCGCCCGTAGCAGAGCGGCCCGGGGTCGGCGCCGGCGCTCTCGGGGCCGACCGTGAAGCGGAAGCCGTCGTAGCGGCAGAGAGAGCCCCCGCCCGCCGCCACGGTGTGGATGCGCAGCATGGGCGCCTTCACGCGCACGCCCGCCACCAGGGTCTCGAAGCCGCGCTCGACCTCGCCCTCCACCAGCAGCGACACGTCCGTCGAGGTGCCGCCCATGTCGAAGCCGACGGCGCGCGGGAAGCCGGCGCCCCGCGCGACCTCCGCCGCCCCCACCACGCCACCGGCCGGACCGGACAGCAGGGCGTTCGGGCCGCGGAAGTGGGCGGCGTCGGTCAGGCCACCCGACGACTGCATGAAGCGCAAGGTCGAGCCCGGGAGCGCGGCGTCCAGGTGCTCCGCGTGCCGGCGCAGGAGCGGCGTCAGGTAGGCGTCGGCCGTGGTCGTCTCGCCGCGGGCCAGCAGCCCGATCTCCCGCGCCACGGCGTGGGAGGCCGTCACGTGCGCGAAGCCCTCCTCGCGCCCGATGGCGCAGATCCGCGCCTCCGCCTCGGGGTAGGCGTAGGCGTGGATCAGGCAGACGGCCAGTGAGTCGATTCCCGACGCGCGCGCCTCGCGCAGGGCAGCGCGCAGTGCCTCCTCGTCCAGCTCCGCCAGCACCTCGCCGTCCACCGCGACCCTCGCATCCACCTCGAGCGCCCGCTCGTGGAGCGGCGGCGCCTTCCGGATGCAGAGCTCGAAGAGCGCGGGCCGCTCCTGGGTCCCGATCTCCAGCACGTCGGCCAGCCCCCGGTTCGTCACCAGCAGCGTGCGCTCCCCGCGGCGCTCGAGCAGGGCGTTGGTGGCGACCGTGGTCCCGAGCTTGACCGAAGACGCCGGCAGCCGCGCGCCGGGTGCGACTTCGTCCGCGCGCTCGAGGACGCTGCGAATGCCCTCGACGGGTGCCGTGTCGGAGGAGAGGACCTTGGCGGTGTGCAGGACGCCGTCGGGCGCGAGGCCGATGCAGTCGGTGAACGTGCCACCGCGGTCGACCCAGAAGCGCCAGATCATGACTTCATGGCCTCGCTCGCCTACGACTCGCGCGGCGCCCCCCGGCTCTGGATCAGAAACCGGACCTTCTCCACGCCCTCGATCATGGCAACGCCGGGTTCGGCCGAACTCCCGAGGGGATGCTCCGGCCCCTGCGCCAGTGCCTGCACGTCGAGCTCCTGCGGGTCGTTCTCCAGTTCCCTCGAACCTGCGGCGCGTCGCATGAGGATGTTGTCGGCGGTAAATCTCGTGTAGACGCCGCCCAGCGAACCGTCCAGTTTGCGGAGCGCCCCGTAGTACTTCGAAAGGTCATCGGGATTCGGGTCGACCTCCACTCCGAAGGGAATCGCCTCGGCATGCTCGTGGATGTCGACCGTCTGAATCTGGCCTTCGAAGAGACAGATCAGGACTTCCTCGCCAAGCCGTTCCTTGCGCAAAACGGTTGCTGTCTGCTGCGCCGGAACGTGGTCGGCCGCGCTGCCTGGTGGAACCGCCTCGGAGTACGCATCAACCTGCAGGTTCGGCCACCGAGTGACCACGGGGGAGCGCAGGATGAAACCGCTGCAAACCGGCGGCTTCGTTGCGACCCCTCCGCGATGGCCGGAATCCTGTCGACCACCGCCCGATGTCGCACGACCCACGCTCGACGCGCCACCCAGCATGCACTCGACCCAACGTGCATCGACCCGAAAGAAGCGGATCGAGCCGGGAGGCAGCATCCTTTCGTGAGGCACGAGGTAGTGGAACGGCAGCGGCTTCATGAGCATGAGATCGGCAGACCACTGCTTGGCATCCGCCGGATACTCGGGCAGCTGGATTCCATCGGCAGCGAACGGCGGCGCCTTGCTCTGCAGCGTCAGCAAGCGGCCGATCTCCCAGGCGGCCGCATAGGTCACGTCGAGCATTCCGTTTTCCGGATCATAAATGAGAAGCCGGTCGGAAACCGGAACCGCCAGCTCCTGTTCCGGTGGCGATACGAGCCCGCCGGAAATCAGCGGGCCCCGGTACCACGAGACCGTGCGCTGGCCTTGGCGCATGTGATGATCGATGGCCACGTAGCCCTGATCCAGGCGACTCTCCACGTCCGGGTTGCTGCTGGCCGCCCTGCGCAACCGGTGAATCACGGAGACCGAGAGTTCCAGGGGCTCTTCGCGCAGTTCGCGGCTCATTTCGAGAAGGGGCCCCCCTGGGACCGCCGCGAAGCTCGTCAGGCTCCGTCTCCGTAGAGGACCCGGCGCAGGTCCAGCGCCAGCGATGTGCCGTCGAGCAAGAGGTGGCGGGGATTGAAGCCCTCCGCGCGGACCGAGACGGCGATGTGCTCGGTGTCGGCTTCGGGCGGGGTCGGGAAGCCGTAGACGCCGCCGGGGCCCGTCCGACCCGCGGCCAGGAGCTCGGGCTCCTGGCCCTCGCGGTGGAGCTCCACGCGCACCTCGGCGTCCTCCACCTCGGGGCGCTCGCCGGTCGGGAGGGCGTCGTTCTCCCATACGCGCACGCGGCCCGTGCGGCCGTCCGCCGAGCGCTCCACCTCGACGCGCACGTCCAGCAGCCAGAGCATCGGCTCCGCCACCACGCAGGCCAGGCCGTCGTCCCGGATCTTGCGGATGGCGTTCTCCTGGGAGTCGCGGTCCTGGGGGGCCATGCCGTGGTCGGCGGAGACGACGAAGAAGGTCTCGTCGTACAGGCCGCACTGCTCCAGCAGGTCGAGCACGCGGCCGATGCGGCGGTCTCCCTCTTCCAGCGCGTCGCCCAGGCCGTCCGAGTGCGGGCCGTAGTCGTGGCCCACGCCGTCGGTCAGGATCAGCTCGTGGTAGACGAAGTCCGGCGGCGGGCGCTCGTCACAGGTGAAGAGCTCGATCACCTGGGCCACGCCCCGGTTGTCGAGACTGGCGGCCTCGGAGCTCAGAGCTCGGCCGTCAGCGCCTTCAGCCGCGGGCGCTCGCACAGGTTGCGGTCCTCCAGGGCGGCGTGGTCGGCGCCGCGCCCGAAGGGCGCGTAGATGGCCGCGGTCAGCGAGTCCTTGCCGCGCACGCGCCGGAAGGCCTCGTAGATGGACTCGACGCGCTCGCTCGAGAAGCCCTCGGTCTTCACCTGCTGGCCCTGGGGCGAGACGGTCTCCCGCTTCTCGCGCAGGTAGTAGCTCGGGTTCACCACGTCGTGGTGGCCGCACCAGCTGCCGGTGCCGATGGACGTGTGGCTCGGCCAGGTGATGGAGGGGAAGTTCACGATGGAGCCGCCCGCCAGCACCGCCGCCTGCTCGCGCAGGCGCAGCAGGTTCGGGTAGCGCTCGGGCTCCTCCGCCAGCCGCGACTCGAGCTCCGTCATGTGCAGGCCGTCCAGCAGGAAGAGGTAGGCGCGCACGGCCGGCGTCGCGTCCCGGTCGAGCACCTCGTCCAGCGGGCGGCCGTCCTGGCGCTTCAGCAGCACGTCGGGGGAGACGCCGCGCTCGCTCGCGCTGCGCCCGCTGTGGTCGGCGCCGTCGATGGCGGGAAAGCCGCACGCCGCCAGGATCGTGGGAGCGATGTCGACGGAGCGCGCCGCGAGCGGGTGGCGGCCCGGGCGAACTCCGGGACCCGCCAGCCAGAGCGGCGCCCGCGACTGACGCACGTGGAGCGCACCGTGGTTGCCCGCGTAGGGCCCCTGGGCCCAGTCCACCGGCGACACCGCCAGATCCGGCGCATTCGGCGAGTCGAAGAGCTGGGCAATGCGCTCGTACGCGAAGGGGTAGCTCTGCTGGGCCGGCGCGATGAAGCGCTTCGTCGGGTCGTCGGCGTCGAAGCCGCCCGCGCGCGCGGCTGCCCGCTCCTCCTCCTGGCTTCCCAGGGCGAAGACGTCCTGCTCGCCCACCGGGTTCTCGCCCACCACCTCGAGCACCTCGAACGCGAAGGCGCCGTCCGCATCCAGGCTGCGGCGGAAGCGCAGCATGCCCCGGGACGACCAGGCTTCGTAGGCGCCGCCCTCGGCGTCGCCGCGCCAGGTGAGGACGAGGTCCACCTTGTCGCCGGTGCCAGGATCGGTCAGCAGGGCGTAGATGGCGCGGTTGCCCGACTCCTCCTGATCGGGGTCGAGGCCCTGCCCGGCCAGCCGTTCGGGTCCGAAGAGGGTGCTCATGCCCGGGAGCGTATCACGCGCCGGAGCGCCTCCCGCATGGCGGCGTCCCCGACGAGCCGGATGCCGACGAGCGCTACCAGACCGAAGCCGATGCCGGCCAGCGCCAGGTCCGCCAGGTCGCCCCAGGTGCCGCCCGCGCCGAGCTGGGCCAGGACCGCGGCCACGCACGCGGGCGCAGCCACCGCGAGGGCGCGCAGCCCGGTTCCGGCCAGGGCCCCCAGGTCCGGCGCACCGTGCAGACGCCGAGCCAGCAGCAGGGTCGCCAGCGCGTTGGCGCTCATCGCCAGGGCGCCGGCCGCGGCCAGTCCCGCGGCCCCGGCGCGATCGCCGAGCGTCAGATAGAGGGGAATCGCGAGCAGCGCGAGGCCGGTCCCGAGCAGCATCGGGCGCCAGGTGTCGCCGCGAGCGAAGAAGGCGCGGGCGGCGACCTGCTGCACGACCCAGGCCGGAACGGCGAAGCAGAAGATCTCGAGCAGGCGCGCCACGACCCGCGTGTCCTCGGGCGTGAAGGCGCCGCGCTCGAACAGGACCCGCACCAGCGGCGTCGCCACGGAGAAGGCAGCCGCCGCCGAAAGTACCGCCAGGGCCAGGGCGATCTGGAGCGTGCGCAGCAGCAGCCGGTCCAGCTCCTCGCGCCGGCCGGCGGAGAAGAGACGCGAGAACGCGGGCAGCGCCGCCGCCGCGATGGCCTGCCCCACCACCGCCACGGGCACGAGCATGAGCTGGCGCGCGTAGCCCAGGCGCGCGATCACACCCTCGCCCAGCGCGTCACCGAGCCAGCGCTCGTACCACTCATCCACCGTGAGGAGCGAGACGCCGATCATCAGCGGCAGCGCCACCACCAGATAGGCCAGGAACTCGCGGTCCGCGGGCGCCACGCGCAGCCGGATCTTCAGGGTCCGCATGGCGTCGAGGAGGGCGATCAGGAACGGCCCGAGCACGGCTCCCACCAGCGCTCCCCAGGCGAAGCCCACCACCCCGTGGCGCTCGCCCAGGACGAGACCGAAGCCGATGATGCAGACGTTGTAGACGAGCGGCGCCAGGGCCTGGGCACCGAAGCGGCCGTGCGCCATCAGCGCCGCCCGCACGATGCCGCCGGTCACGAAGAAGATCTGCGCGGGGAGCACGATGCGCGTGAGCCGCACCGTCAGGGCCTGCACCTCCGGCGGGAAGCCGCCGAACTGGAGCGCCACCAGCGGCTCCGCCAGCAGCCACATGGCCGCGGTCAAGAGCACCGCCAGCACGCCCAGGGTGCCGAGCACCGTGGCCAGCAGCCGTTCCGCCGCAGGCTCCCCCCGCTCCTCCCGCGCTCGCGTGTAGAGGGGGATGAACGCGATGGCGAGCGCGCCGCCCGCCAGCAGGTGGTTCAGCAGGTCCGGCAGGGTGAAGGCGGCGCGGTAGGCGTCCATGGCCGCGCCGGCGCCCACCTGCTTGGCCAGCACGGCCTCGCGCACGTACCCGATGACGCGCGACAGGGCCACGCTCGCCGCCAGGATCAGCGCCGCGGCACCGAGCCGGCGCCCTTGGCCTCCCCCGTCTTCGCTCACCGGATCCCCCGCCGGGGATCATAGGGGATTGGGCTCGCGCCAGACCCGGCCGTCCGGCGTCTCCACCAGCACGTCGTCCCCGTCTCGCCCGCGCCACCAGGGATGCGCCAGGGGCACCTTGCCGTGGGGCGTGTCGAGCACGTACTGGGGAATGGCGAAGCCGCTGGTGCGCCCGCGCAGTGCCTTGAAGAGCGCGATGCCCTGCTCGACGGGGACGCGGAAGTGGGCGGTGCCCTCGAGCAGCTGGGCCTGGTAGCAGTAGTACGGGCGCACCCGCATGCGCACGAGGCCCTCGCAGAGCGCGCGCATCGTCTCGGGATCGTCGTTGATCCCGGCCAGCAGCACGCTCTGGTTGCCCACCGGAACGCCGGCCCGGAGCAGCCGCTCGCAGGCCTCGGCCGCCTCCGCCGTCAGCTCCCGGGGATGGTTGAAGTGCGTGTTCAGCCAGACCGGGTGATGGCGCTCGAGCACCCGGCAGAGCTCGTCGGTCACGCGGAACGGCAGGGTCACCGGCAGGCGCGTCCCCAGGCGCAGGAGCTCCACGTGCGGAATCGCGCGCAGCTCGCCCAGCAGCCAGTCGAGCTTGTCGTCGGAGAAGACCAGGGGATCGCCCCCGGTGAGCAGCACGTCCCGGATCTCCGGGGTGCGGCGGATCCAGGCCAGCGCCTCCTCCAGCTCGCGCTTCTTCATGGCCCACTCGGGCTCGCCCAGCATGCGTTTGCGCAGGCAGAAGCGGCAGTAGAGCGCGCACTCGTTGTTCACGCAGAAGGCGATCCGGTCCGGGTAGACGCGCACCACGTTCTTCACCGGCGAGTGGGCCACCTCGTCCAGCGGGTCCGCCAGCCCGGCCGGGTCCGCGAGCTCCGCGCAGGCGGGTACCACCTGGCGGCGGATCGGGCAGCCGGGATCGTCCGGGTCCATGAGCGACGCGTAGTACGGCGTGATCACGAAGTGGAAGCGCTCGGCCAGGCGCTCGATGGCCCGGCGCTCGTCGTCCGTGGGGCGCAGCCAGGCGCCGAGCGCCTCCGCGTCGCGCACCCGCTGCTGCATCTGCCAGCGCCAGTCGCGCCAGTCCGCGGGGTCGATCGCGTCCGGGCGCGGTGCTGCGGCGGGCGCGCTCACGCGAGCCCCAGCCGGACGAGCCCCTCCCGGAGCACCTCCGCCAGCAGGTCTTCCAGGGCGCGGCCCTCGAGCTCCGCCAGGATTCCGAAGGAGCCGTCGGGCGCGAACGTCGGCAGCGGGTTGATCTCCAGGAACCACGGGGCCCCGTCGGCGTCCAGGCGGAAGTCCACTCGCGCGAAGTCGCGGCACGCCAGCGCCTCGCAGGCCGTCAAGGCGTGGGCGGCGAGTGTCGTCTCGAGCTCCGGCGAGAGCTCCCCCGGAACGCGATGCCCCCAGCCTCCGGCCGGCGCCGGCTGACGCTCCAGCGCGTGCACACCGATGCCGGACTCCGCCTCGAGCGCCCGCTGGAGCACCGGCAGCGCGCGCGGCGGGCGATGCCCCACGACGCTCACCGTGTACTCCGCACCGGGCAGGAACGGCTGCACCAGAGCCGGCTGCGCATAGTCGCGCACGATGCGCTCCACCTCGCGCGCGAGCGCGGCCGCGTCTTCCACGCGCGAGCCCGGGTGGATCCCCTTGGCGGTTCCCTCCCAGCGCGGCTTGGCGAAGAGCGGGAAGCCGGCGGGAAGCGCAGCAGCCCCCGCATCCGCCGCCGAGGCGAACACCGCCTGGGGCGGAACCGGGACCCCGGCGGCCGCGACCAGGGTGTTGCACCAGGCCTTGTCCAGGCTGAGAGAAAGTGTGAGGGCATCCGATCCAAGTGCCTGAACATGCAGCATTTCCAGCAGCACCGGGGCCCAGGCCTCCCGGTTCCGCGAGCCGTACCCCTCGGCGATGTTCCAGGCCGCATCCAGCGGCGGGAGCTCCCCCTTCCCGGCCCGCGCCAGCAGCTCCTGGGGGTTCCCGATCCGCACCGGCTCGTGTCCGGCCCGGCGCACGGCGGCCTCGAGGGCGAGCACGGTCTCCTCCGGCTCGTACTCCGCATCCGCATCCGGCGGATCCCCGGGCCGCCGCGGATGCGTCCCGAGCAGGTCGTAGACGAGGCCGATCCGGAGCATGTGGGGAAGCTAGCGGCTTCGGGGTGGGGCGGTCTCGTCTGGCCGCGGGGCTCCGCGGCGTTCGCGAGAGCCGTGCGCTCTCATTGATCGTGACTCCGCTCGGCTTCGCCTCGCTGCGCGCCCGCCAGAGGCGGGCTTGCGGCCGCGACCTCCGGTGATGCTGGCGAGGGCGGTCAGGGCTTGCGAGCGATGCCCGCGCGGGACGCTGCCTCCCCAAGCCCTGACCGGGACCGAACACGCACCGGAGGCAGAGGCCGCAAGCGCCGCCGCTCGGGGCGGCGCGCGCAGCGAGGCGAAGCCGAGCGGAGTCACGATAAGTCAGAGCCACCCCCGCCCGCCGAACCCACCGGAGCCCCGCGGCCCACCGAGACCACCCCGCACACCCCGCAGCCCCAAGGCGCTAGCGTTCCGCGATGGCGGAGAGCAGCCGCGGACAGAGGCTCCGAGCCTGGACTGCCGTCGCCCTCTGGGCCGCGCTGATCCTGACGCTCGGCGGCCAGGACTTCTCCGCGGATGCCACAGGGGGCTGGATCGAGGGTCTGCTGCGCGCGCTCTTCCCCGATCTCGACCCGAGCCGCCTCGAGCCGATCCACTCCGTAACCCGCAAGGCCGCGCACCTGATCGAGTACGGGGTGCTCGGCCTGCTGGCGTTCCACGCCATGACGCTCGACTCGCCGTCGGCCCTCGTGCGCCCTGCCCTGCTGGCGCTGCTGCTGGTCGCCGGCGTCGCCGCGGTCGACGAGGGCCGCCAGGCGCTGCTCGAGAGCCGCACCGGGTCGGCCGGCGACGTGGGGATCGACGTCGTGGGCGGCGCCATCGGACTCTCCGCCCTGGCGGGGGTGACGCGTGTGGCGCGGCGCTGGCGGACTGCGGAGCCCGCGCGTGCTTGAGCGCATCGAGCGGATCGGGAACGCGCTGCCCGACCCCGCCACCCTCTTCGTGATCGGCGCGCTGGCGGTGATGGGCCTCTCCCAGCTGGCCGTCGCCTGCGACTGGCAGGTGGAGAAGACGATCACGCGCGAGGTGCGGGTGCCGCTGACGGACGCCGCCGGCGAGCCACTGCGTGACCCCGCGAGCGGACAGGTCGTGACCGTGGCGGAGCTCGATCCCGCGACGGGCGTGCCGCGACGCGAGCGCGTGACGGAGAGCGTCCACCCGGTCGGCCTGCTCTCGTCCGACGGCCTCTACTGGGCGATCTCGAGCCTTGTGGACAACTTCAAGAACTTCCCGCCCCTGGCCATCGTGCTGGTGGGGATGCTCGGGATCGGCCTGGCCGAGCGCACGGGCTTCATCGGCGCGCTCCTGAAGGCCACCCTGCTGGCGGTTCCGGCGTCCCTGCTCACACCCACCGTCTTCTTCGTGGGCGTCATGTCGTCCATGGCCCTCGACGCGGGCTACGTGGTGCTGCCGCCGGTGGCGATGGCGCTCTTCCAGGCCGCGGGCCGCTCGCCCCTGGTGGGACTGGCGGCGGTCTTCGCCGGGGTGTCGGCGGGCTTCAGCGCCAACCTGCTGCCCACCGGGCTGGAGCCGCTGCTGGCGGGCTTCAGCACCTCCGCCGCGCAGATCCTCGATCCCGAGTACGAGGTCGCCGCCACCGCCAACCTGCGCTTCATCCAGGTGTCCACCGTGCTGCTGACCCTGGTGGGCTGGGCCGTCACGGCCTGGTGGGTCGAGCCCCGCTACCGGTCGCTCGAACCCGAGGACGGCGGCGCCACGCCGCTGTCCGGCGAGGACGCGCGCGCGGCGCGCACCCTGGCCCCGGAAGAGCGGCGCGGACTGCGCGCCGGCGTGCTGGCGGCCGTCGTCACCGGGGGCGTCCTGGTCGCGGCCACGACCGTGCCCGGTGCACCGCTCCACGGCCTGGACGGGATCTTCCCGCGCTGGGTGCGCGCGGTGGTGCCGCTCATCTTCCTGGGCTTCTTCGTGCCCGGACTGGCCTACGGGATCGCCTCGGGCGCCGTCCGCAGCGACAAGACCGTGGCGAAGCTCCTGGGCGAGACCATGGCGGGCATGGGCCCGTACATCGTGCTGGCCTTCTTCGCCGCCCAGTTCGTGGCCTACTTCCAGCACTCGGGCCTGGGCGAGATGCTGGCCATCACCGGCGGCCAGGCCCTCGCCCGCGCCGCCCTGCCCGGCCCACTCCTGGTCAGCGCCTTCGTCGCCGTGGTCGTGGTGGCGAACCTCTTCATCGGCTCCATGTCCGCCAAGTACGCCTTCTTCGCGCCGGTCTTCGTGCCCATGTTCATGCAGGTGGGGATCAGCCCCGAGCTGACGCAGGCCGCCTACCGCGTCGGCGACTCCGTCTCCAACGTGATCACGCCGCTGAACCCCTACGTGGTGATCGTCCTGGTCTTCATGCGGCAGTACGTGCCGCGGGCGGGGATCGGCACCCTGGTGGCGCTGATGCTGCCGTACACGCTGGTCTTCTTCGTGGCCTGGACCCTGCTGCTGGCGGTCTGGATGAGCCTCGGGCTCGAGCTCGGCGCAGCCGGACCGCTCGTCTACGCGCCCTAGCCCCTCCCGGGGGCGTGGTAGGGTATGCCGCCGGGGGAGCAGCAGAGGCGGAGATGGCCCTTTCGTACGAGCAGGTGGTGGAGCAGCTGACCGGCCCGGGCGCACCCTTCGAGCTGGTGACCGAGACCGTCGACGGCCGGCCCCAGCGGAACTTCAAGAACCGCGAGCGCTCGCTGCGCGAGAAGATCGCGAACGCGGCGGCCCGCGGCGACGCCGAGTGCATGCTGCACGGCGAGCGGCGCATCTCCTACGCGGAGTTCGCGCGCCTCGTCTGGGGCGCGGCCGCGGCCCTGCGCGAGCGCCACGGCTTCGCGCCCGGCGACCGCCTGGCGGTGCTCTCCTACAACTGCCCCGAGTGGATCGTGGCGCTCTTCGGCGCCACTTCCCTCGGCGGGATCGGGGTGGGGCTGAACGGCTGGTGGTCGGCCGAGGAGCTCGACTACGGCCTGCGCGACTCGGGCTCGAAGCTGCTGGTGGTGGACGAGCGGCTCTGGCCCCGGGTCGAGCCGGTCGCACGCCAGGTGCCGACCCTCGAGAGCGTGGTCTACATCGGGGAGCACCCGCCGCCGGGGACCGTCCCGATCGCCGAGCTGATGGAGCCCTGCGACGCCGTCCCCACGGAGCCCATCGACGAAGACGACCCCTGGGTGATCCTCTACACCTCGGGCACCACGGGCCGCTCGAAGGGCTGCATCACCACCCACCGGGGCACCATCGCGCAGGTGCTCGGGATCCTCTTCCACCGGGTGGCCACCGGACTCCTGGACGGAACCCTCCAGGCGCAGACCGGCGGCGGCAAGCAGACCGTGAGCCTGTTGTCTTCGCCGCTCTTCCACGTGGGCGGGCTGCACTCGAACGTCTGCGCGCTGCTGACCGCCGGCGCGAAGATGGTCTTCCTCGAGGGCCGCTTCGATCCGGAGCGGGTGATGCAGCTCGTCGAACGCGAGCGGATCCAGAGCTGGGGCGCCATCCCGACCATGCTGCACCGGCTGGTGAACCACGAGAAGGTCGGCGACTACGACCTCTCGAGCCTGACCGCGGTCTCCTTCGGCGGCGCGCCCACGGCGCCCGAGACCATCGAGAAGGCGCGCCAGGTGCTCCCCATCGAGCCGAGCTTCGCCAACGCCTACGGCCTGACCGAGACCCACGGCGTGGCCACGGTCTGCTCCGGCCAGAGCCTGCTCGGCCGCAAGACCTCGGCGGGCCGCCCGATCCCGGTGCTGGACGTGGAGGTGGTGGACGACCAGGGCAAGCCGCTCCCGGCGGGCCAGCTCGGCGAGGTGCGCTTCCGCGGCCCGACGATCACCCCGGGCTACTGGAACCGGCCGGACGCCACGGACGAGACGGTGCGCGACGGCTGGCTCTACACCGGCGACGTCGGCTACCAGGACGAGGAAGGCTTCCTCTTCGTGGTGGACCGCGCCAAGGACATGGTGATCCGCGGCGGCGAGAACGTCTACTGCGTCGAGATCGAGAACTGCCTGGCGGACCACCCGGAGATCGACGAGGCGGCGATCGTCGGCGTGCCCGACGCCGAGCTCGGCGAGCGCGTGAAGGCCATCGTGCGCCGGGTTCCCGGCTCGACCCTCGACCCGGACGCCGTCCGCGCCCACGTGGCCGCGCACCTGGCCTCCTTCAAGGTGCCCGAGTTCGTGGAGTTCATCGCGGATCCGCTGCCCCGGAACCCTGCCGGCAAGATCCTGAAGAACGAGCTGCGGGGCGAGGCCTCGCGCTTCGCCGGGGAGACGACAGACGCCTCGTGAACGCCGCCCTCCTCGCCGCGCTGGTCTTCGCCTGCTTCGCGGTCGGCTACCGCTGGTACTCGTCGTTCCTGGCCCGCACGGTCTTCGCCCTGCGCGACGAGGAGCCGGTGCCGGCCCGGGAGCTGGAAGACGGCGTCGACTACGTCCCCACACCGAAGCACGTCCTCTGGGGCCACCACTACACCTCGATCGCCGGCGCCGCGCCGATCGTGGGTCCGGCGCTGGCGGTCATCTGGGGCTGGCTGCCAGCGCTGCTGTGGGTGACGGTGGGAACCGTCCTGATGGGCGCGGTGCACGACTTCGCGGCCCTGGTGATCAGCCTGCGCCACCGCGGCAGCTCCATCGGCGAGATCGCGGGCCGGGTGCTGAGCCCACGCGTCCGGACCCTCTTCCTGCTGATCATCTCCTTCCTGATCTGGATCGTGCTGGCCGTCTTCGCCTTCATCATCGGCACCCTCTTCGTGCAGACGCCGGGCTCGATCTTCCCGATCTGGGTCCAGATCGTGGTGGCGGTCGGCCTGGGCTGGCTCGTCTACCGGCGCGGCGTCGGGATCTTCGCGCCCTCGCTGGTGGCCTACGCGGCGCTGCTGGCAGCCATCTTCTTCGGCGACGCCTTCGCCGAGGCCTTCCCCGCCGTGACGCGCATCTCGGTCTCGGGCTGGGTCTGGATCCTGCTCGGCTACGCCTTCGTGGCGTCGGTGCTGCCGGTCTGGCTGCTGCTCCAGCCGCGCGACTACCTGAACTCGCACCAGCTGCTGACCGGCCTGGCGCTCCTCACCGGCGGCCTCGTGGTGCTGCACCCGACCGTGCAGGCCCCGGCCGTGAACCTGTGGCCGGAGGGCGCGCCGCCGCTCGTCCCCTTCCTCTTCATCACCATCGCCTGCGGCGCCATCTCGGGCTTTCACGGCCTGGTGTCGTCGGGTACCACCTCGAAGCAGATCGGCTGCATGACCGACGCGCGCCCCATCGGCTACGGCGGGATGCTCGGCGAGGGGACCCTCGGCCTGCTGGCGGTGCTGGCGTCGACGGCGGGCTTCGCCAGCGGCGCGGAGTGGTCCAGCCACTACGCCAGCTGGTCGGCGGCCTCGGGCCTCGGCCCCAAGCTCGACGCCTTCGTGACCGGAGGCGGCCGCTTCGTCGCCGCCCTCGGCATCCCGCTCGCGACGGCGAAGACCTTCATCGCCGTGATGGTGATCGCCTTCGCCGCCACCTCCCTCGACACCGGCGCGCGCATCCAGCGGCTCGTGATCGCGGAGCTGGCCGAGGCCTACGGCATCCGCAGCCTCACGAACCGCTACGCCGCCGGAGCACTCGGAATCAGCCTCGCCCTGCTGCTGGCGGTGACCCAGGCCGGGGGCAAGGGCGGGCTGCTCCTGTGGCCGCTCTTCGGCACCACCAATCAGCTGGTGGCAGGAGTGACCCTGCTGGTGGTCAGCGTCTGGCTGCGCCGCATGGGCCGACCCTACCTGTACACGCTGATTCCCATGCTGCTCGTCGCGGCGGCGACGGTGACCGCCATGCTGGGCGAGCTGCGCGGCTACTTCGCGAACTTCGAGGAGCGCTGGCTGCTGGCCATCATGGGCTCGATCATCCTGGCCGCGGACGTGTGGGTGCTGCTCGAGGGCGGGCGCATCCTGCTCGCCGAGCGCCGCGACGTGGCGACCGCCAGCTAGGAGGGACACGTGGACATCTCGGATCTTTCGGGGCGCTGGGCCCTGGTGACGGGCGCCGGCAGCGGGATCGGGGGAGCCACCGCGCTGGCGCTGGCCCGCCGAGGCGCCGACCTGGCGATCTGCGACATCGACGAGGACGGGATGGCGCAGACGCTGAGCGCCGTGGAGGCGCTGGGCCGCAAGACGATCGCCCGGCGGGTGGACGTGGCAGACCGCGAGGCCATGCGCGCCTTCGCCGAGGCGGTGCACGCGGAGATCCCCGCGGTGGACATCCTCGTCAACAACGCGGGCGTCGCCATCGCGGCGACCTTCGTCGACACCACGCTCGAGGACTGGGAGTGGATCGTCGGGATCAACCTGATGGGCGTGATCCACGGCTGCCACTTCTTCGTGCCGCGCATGATCGAGCGCGGCGCCGGTGGTCACGTGGTGAACATCTCCTCCATGGCGGGCTACCTCGCCCTGGTCAGCATGAGCGCCTACAACGTCACCAAGTTCGGCGTGCGCGGGCTCTCCGAGGCGATGCGCGGCGAGCTGGCTCCCCACGGCATCGGCGTCACCGCCGTCTGCCCCGGCATCATCAACACCCCCATCGTCGGCAAGATGCGCGTCCGCGGGCTGGCCGGCCACGAGAGCCGCCAGCAGGCCGTGCAGGCGTTCACCCGCCGCAACTACCCGCCGGAGCGCCTGGCGGCGGGAATCCTCGACGCGATCCGCAGGAACAAGGCCGTCGCGCCCATCACGCCCGAGGCACGCGCCGGCTGGTGGCTGAAGCGCCTGGCCCCCGGCCTCGTCCACTGGCTCAACCGCCGCGCGGGCAAGCGCATCGCCGAGGAGGAGGCGGGGCGGACGCCCGGCGCGTAGTCCGGGGCGGGGACGGAGCGGGGGCTCGCTGCGCTCCGCCCTCGCGACGCTTCAGAGAGCCGGGGCGACGCGGCCCGCGCGGGACGGCGCTTCCGCGGCGTGCCACCCCGACGCTCCGCGGCGCAAGGACAGAGGCTCCAGGTTCTCGAGCGCGGCGCCGGCCAGGCTGCGCGCCACTCCGCCGTGGCTCACCACGAGCACCCGCCCGTCGGGATGGCGTTCCGCGATGTGGTCGAAGGCGGCCTCGATGCGCTCGAGAAGCTCCTGCGGTGCCTCGCCGCCGCCGGGACGGAAGTCCAGCTCGCGCATCCGGAAGCGGGCGTACTGCCCGGGCCAGCCGGCCTCGATCTCGGCATGGGTCAGCCCGGACCAGAGACCGACGTGGAACTCGCGCAGCCTCGGATCCGGCTGGGGTACCAGGCCCAGCGCGCGCCCCAGGATGGCCGCGGTCTGGCTCGCCCGACGCAGGTCGCTGGTGTAGAGCCCGTCATAGCCGCCGTTCGCGAGATCCGGCGCCGCCGCCGCCACCTGGGCGTGGCCGCGCTCCGAGAGCGGCGGATCCGCCTGTCCCTGCCAGCGACCGACCGCGTTCCACGTCGTCTCGGCGTGGCGCAGGAGCACCAGCTGGGTCAGGGCGCGCACGGGCTCGCGCTCTCGCGGGGTCGCAGGGCCACGCCCGTGACCCACTCCGACGGCTCGCGCCGGCCGTCGGGGTCCACGCAGCGGATCCGCAGCTCGTTCAGGAGCCGGTAGGAGATCTCGAGCTGGCAGCTTCCGGCCTCCACCAGTGGGTGCTCCGGATGTGCGATCCACGTGGCCGTCTCGCGAACGAAGACCTCGATCTGGATCTGCCCGGTCTCGCACGCTCCGGCGGGGTAGTGGACCAGGACGCGCTCCTCGGCCTGGTCGGCCCGCGACGGGAAAGCCGCCGCGCACGCGGTGGCCAGCAGGATGGCGATGGAAGCCCGGCGGACGTGCACGACGCCCGCACCCTAGCGCAGGCGGCGCGCCTCAGGCGGCGCGGGCGCGACGGCCGCTGCGGGCCAGGACCTGGAAGGGAAGGGCCAGCAGAGCCGCGCCGAAGAGCGGTCCCAGCACGTGGCCGAGCATCCAGTGCAGCGCGTCCACCTGCACGCAGGTCATGTGGGTCACGCAGGCGCCGAGGGCGCCGGCTCCCATCGCGGCGGCCAGCAGGCACGCCAGGGGGCGCGCCGGCCAGCCCCGGAGCACGAAGCCGAGACCCACGACGGCCGCGGGAATCCCGAGCGCCAGGGCGAGGGACGCGCAGATCCCGGCCGCCCGCGGCGCAGCGGCGGCCCCGCCGGCCTCCGCCCCCGTGAAGGCCAGCAGCCCGCCGACAGCGATCGCCAGCAGCGCGCCCGCCGTCATCAGTGCGACTCCCGTGCGGACTGCGACCCGACGGCCCGGCACGGCCCCGGCGAGCGCCGCGACCAGACCGCCCACGGCCACGGCCAACAAGCCGATCCAGATGCAGAGGTAGGCCGGATGGCTGGACGCCACCTGGAACGGCTGCAGGCTCGCGCCCCGCAGCCCGAACGCGAACCCGAGAGCGACGAGGCCGAGCCCCCCGATCCCCGCCAGCATGCGCCGCAGCGGCGGGAGTGGGCGCACCGCGGCGAGGTCGCTCGCCAGGCTCTGCACCAGGCGCTCGGTCGGCTCGCTCACAGCTCCTCGCGCTCCGCGAGCAGGCCCCGCAACGCCCGGTAGCCGCGGTGGGCCCGCACCTTCAGGGCGCCGGGCTTGACGCCGGCACGCCGGGCGGCCTCGGCGACCGACAGGCCCTGGATCTGGATCAGCTCCACCGCCTCGCGCTGACCGCTCGGCAGGCGTTCCAATGCCGAGCGAAGCTCGGGAGACAGCCCGCGCGGGCGGGTCTCCAGTGCGAGCTCGCCGGCCACGCCCGCCGCCGCTTCCAACGGCAGCTCCCGCAGCACCCGGCGCTGGCGCGAACGCAGGTAGTCCATCACGGCATTGCGAGCCACCGCGCGCAGCCAGGGACCGAACGGGCGCTCCGAGCGGTACGTGTGGCGCGCACGGTGCACCGAGAGCAGCACGTTCTGCACCACATCTTCCACGGCCGACGCCTCCGGAACCCGGCCTCCCACGAAGCGGCGCAGCAGCGGCAGGAGCTCTCGCAGCAGCCTCTCGTAGGCCTCGCCGTCGCCACCCTGGGCAGCGATCATCCAGCCCCGGCACCGGGCCTCGCACTCGTCGCTCAGCCAGCCCATGAATCCTACGGCCCCGCCCGCGGTCCGGTTACGGCCTTCGATGCCGCGACCCCGCGCTCCGGTTCAGCGTACCGCAGCGGGGGCCGCCCCCGGGCGAACCTGGGCCCGGGGTAGCGCGTCGAGCGCCTCGCGCAGCTCCGGACGATCGGCCAGGAAGTCCGCCAGGCTCCGGTACGCGCGAGCGCGCATGCCGCCCAGCAACCGCGCGCGCAAGGCATCGTCGACGCCCGCCGCGAGCACGACCGTGGTGGCATCCGGCCGCTCCACGCGCGGCGGCCCCACCAGCTCGGCGCCCAGGTCGACCAGGCCGTCGCTCGCCACCACCTCGAACGCGCGCGCGTCCGCCGGCGTCTCGAAGCGAAGCACCCAGACGAAGGCCGCGCGCTCCCCCGGGCAGGAGTACACCGCCAGGCGATCTCCCTCCCAGCCCGCCGCCGGCTCCGCGATCCAGCTCTCGGGACCGCGCCGTTCCGCCAGCCAGATGCGCAGTCCGAGCTCGCCCAGGGTGTTGCGATGCTGGAGCGCGCAGCCCCGGGGCGCCTCGTCGGGAAGCTCGAGAAAGGGCACGCCGGTCTCCCCCGCGGCGTCCCGCTCGGGATGCAGCAGCTCCTCGCTCGAGAGCGGCGGCTGCGCCAGCAGCGCATCGAGCTCGCCGCGCGCGGCCCAGCGAGTCACGAGGGCGTAGCCGAGCGGGTACTGCAGCAGGATCGGGTCGCGCAAGGCGCGCGGGATCTCGGGGTACGCCTCTTCGGCCCAGGCCAGGCTCATCTCCTGCGCGTAGGCGTCGGGAGCCGTCAGAGGGATCCCCTGCCGCCGTTCGAGGTCGCGGAAGGCCGTCCACACGGCCTCGCCTTCCAGCACCGCGCCGAGCGCGAAGGCCAGGTCGTCGTGCTCGCGCAGCACGACGGTCAGATCCAGCAGCTCGGAGCGCTGCGCCTGGAGGGCGTGCGTCAGCTCGTGAACCATCACGGTCGGATCGCGCAGACGCGGCGACCCGGCCGGGCCGAGCCGGCCCACGCGTCCGCCCCTCGGCTCGGCCACCACGAACAGCGCGCGGCGCCGCGGCGAGTAGAAGCCGGCCAGACCGTCGCTGGCGAAGTCGAGCAGCGCGCGGCGCAGGTCGCTGTCGGGCGGAAGCAGACCGATCGAGCGACCCGCCCACCCGATGCGCTCGAGCTCCCTCGCGGGGAAGGTCGCGTCGAGCTCGCGAACCACGACCTCGGCCAGCTCGTCGGGCGCGAGCGCACGCCCGACGACGGGGGCCCGGAAGCGCTCGTCGCGAGCCGCCTCGGTCCACTCGATCCACGGCGCCAGGAAGTCCGCGTCGAGCGGGCGCCCCGGCGGGCCCGCGCAGGCGGCAGCCGCCAGCCCGCCGAGGAGCGCTGCGCGGAGCGCGGTCACGGGCGCAGGCTAGCGGGCCGTGGCTGCGCTGACACTTCCGAAGCCCGCACACCACTTCCATCCGGTGGCAAGGAGGGAGGATGCGGCGCCGACGCTTCGATCATCTGGTCCAGGAGCTCTCGCTGGCTCTCGACCTGGCCGTTCCGCGCTTCGCCCTGTGGACGGCCCTGCGGGACGCCGGATTCGATCCCGAGGAGCTCTCTCGCGACGGCGCCCTGGCCTTCATCGACGGGCCGGCACACCGCTTCCTGGCCGATCTGGGACTGCGCCTGGCGGCCCGCTCCGAGCGGCGCCTGCGGCGCCGACTGGCTCGCTTCGACCCGAGCTACCCGCCCCCCGAGGAGGTCTTCGCCCGGCTCTAGCCGCGTGCGGCGGCCACGCCGGCGAGCGCCTCGCGCAGCCCGGCCAACGCACGCGCCCGGTGGGAGACCCGGTTCTTGAGCGCGGCGGGCAGCTCCGCGGCCGCCGCACCCAGCTCGTCGACCCAGAAGACCGGGTCGTAGCCGAAGCCGCCGACGCCGCGAGCGGCCCCCAGGATCCGGCCTGGCCACTCGCCCCGCGCCACCTGCACCGCGCCGGCAGGAGTCACCAGCGCGGCCACGCAGACGAAGTGCGCGCCGCGACGCCCGGGCTCCACCTCGGCCAGCGCCTCGAGCAGGTGCGCCACGCGCCCTGGGTCGTCCAGATCCGGCCCGCCGTAGCGCGCCGAGCGCGGACCGGGCGCGCCGCCCAGGGCGTCCACCTCGAGGCCCGAGTCGTCGCCCAGCGCGGGCAGCCCGCTCGCCTCCGCGACCGCCCGCGCCTTGGCGACGGCGTTGGCCTCGTAGTCGTCGCCCTCGTCGGGAAGCTCGATCGGAGGCAGCGCGTCGAGGCCGCGTACCTCGAAGCCGAGACCGGACAGGAGCGCCCGGAGCTCGCGCAGCTTGCCGCGGTTGCCGGTCGCCGCCGCGATGGCGGGCTGGCTCATCGCGCCGCGGCTTCGGCCAGGGCCTTCTCCTGGATGCGCGTCAGCTCCGCCGTCCCCGCCAGTGCGGTGGCCGTCATCTGCGCCAGGTCGTCCGCGCTGAACGTGGCGCCCTCGGCGGTGCCCTGCACCTCGACCAGCCGACCCTTGCCGGTCGCCACCAGGTTGAGATCCACCTCCGCGCGCGAGTCCTCTTCGTACGGCAGGTCCAGGCGCACCTCGCCGTCGACGATGCCCACGGAGACGGCGGCGACCGAGTCGCTGAGGGGCACGCGATCCATCACACCCCGCGCCGCCACGCGCCGCAGCGCCATGGCCAGCGCCACATAGGCGCCGGTGATGGACGCAGTGCGCGTCCCGCCGTCCGCCTGGAGCACGTCGCAATCCACCCACAGGGTGCGCTCGCCCAGGCCGTCGAGGTCGGTCACGGCGCGCAAGCTGCGCCCGATCAGGCGCTGGATCTCCTGGGTGCGCCCGGAGAGCCGCCCGCGGGTGGCCTCCCGCTCGACGCGCCGGTCGGTGGAGCCCGGAAGCATGGAGTACTCGGCGGTCACCCAGCCGCGGCCGGTGCCCTGGAGGAAGCGCGGCACCGTCAGCTCCTCGTGGACCGTGCAGAGCACCATGGTCCCGCCCATCTCGCACAGGATCGAGCCGAGCGGGTTGCGGGTGAAGTCCGGTACCAGCCGCAGGGTTCGCAGCTCGTCGGCGCGGCGGCCATCCTGGCGCATCATGATCCTCCGGGTGAGCTCGACTCGCGCTCCACCCCTCGTCGGGCATCGTAGCGGTCGCCGAAGGCGATCACCGCCCGCGCCAGCGCCTGGGCGATCTCGTCCCGCCGCTCGCTGCGGGCCAGGTCCCGGGCGTCCTCCTGGTTGCTGATGAACCCGATCTCCACCAGCGAGGCCGGCATCTGCACGTTCATCAGCACCACGAACGGCGCCTGGCGCACCCCGCGCGAGCGGGCATCCGGGACCCGGCCGAGCTGCGCCTGGACCAGGCGAGCGAACTCGTCGGAGTCCCGCAGGTGCTCGTTGCTGCGCATGTCCCCGAGGATCGCAGCCAGGGGATCGAGGGCGGCGGGGCTGGCCGCCTCGCCCGCGAAGGCGCGGTTCTCGCGGGCCGCCACCCGCTCGGCGTCGGCGTCGCTGGCCTCCAGGGCCATGAAGTAGGTCTCGACGCCCCGGGCGCTGCGCACGGCGGCGGAGTTGGCGTGCACGGAGATGAAGAGGTCGCCGCGCGCGTCGTTGGCGCGGAAGGTGCGCGTCTCGAGAGCCACGCGCTGGTCCGCCTCGCGGGTCAGCACCACGCGCAGCCCCGACCGGCGCAGGTGTGCGGCCAGGCGCTGCGACACGTCCAGCACCAGCTCCTTCTCGATCAGCCCGTGGGCGCGAGCGCCCTCGTCCTCGCCCCCATGGCCCGGATCGATCACCACCGTGTCGAAGCGATCGGGGTCCACGGGCGCGTCGGCGCGCACC
Organism: uncultured delta proteobacterium; assembly: GCA_947259215.1. Lineage (GTDB taxonomy): Bacteria > Myxococcota_A > UBA9160 > UBA9160 > JAFDET01 > CAMYLJ01. The sequence goes on along the minus strand of CAMYLJ010000017.1, from coordinate 79,073 downwards.
GGCGCCGAGACGAACGCGAAGGCGACGAGGGCCGAGACCAGCCCCGAGCGACGACCGCGAGCCATGGACGCTGCACCCCCCAGTGCAACGCCGAACGTACCACGCCCGCCGCCCACGTCAGGGCTGGGCGGCGCGCAGCCGGCGGGGCGGCGTGGCGTGGAGATCCAGCAGAGCGCCCAGATCGCGCACGCCGTGGCGCTCGCCGGCCCGCTCCATGAGCACACAGAGCGCCTCGGCGGTCGCGACGGCGTCGCCCAGGGCGCGGTGGCGGGCGGAGTTCCGGATGCCGAACGCGGCCGTCAGCTGCTCGAGCCCGTAGCGACCCAGCTCGGGCGCGAGTCTGCGGGCGAGGCGCCGCGTGCACAGCACCGGCCCCTCGAGCGGGCCGAGCCCGTGATGCGCCAGCCCGCGTTGCACGAAGCCCGCGTCGAAGGGCGCGTTGTGGGCCACGAAGGGCGCTCCGGGCGTGTCGTCGAGCCACGCCCGCAGGTCAGCGAGGGCGCGGCCGGCCGGCGGCGCCCCGCGCAGCATGGCCGTCGTGATCCCGGTCAGCGCCGTGATGCGCGGGGGCACCGGCGACCCGGGATCGACGAGCGTCTCGAAGCGTTCCGCCAGCGAGAGATCCCGCACCCGCACCGCCCCGATCTCCAGGATCGCGGCGCGCCGCGGCGAGAGACCGGTGGTCTCCAGATCGACCACCGTGAAGCAGGCGTCGCGAAGCGCCGTCTCCCGGACCGTGGCCGCCGGCCGGCAAGGCAGCGCCTCCGGGGGCAGGGGATCCGGCAGCGAGGCTGCCGGGCGCCCCAGCGCCGCAGCCACGACCCGGCGCGCCAGCGCCGGCGCCACGGGATCCGGGGACGCCACGAGGCCCGCCGCCAGCTCGGCCAGGGGGATGGGACGCCCCCTTGCGCGCAGGCTACCGAGCCGCTCGGCGGCGCCGGGCAGAACGAAACGGGGGCCAGCTGCGTCCAATCAGGGGCCGCCCGGAGGAAACGGGTGTGTGGATCGGGGAGGAGCAGGGTGAAGCCTAGACAGGGGCTGCGTCGCGGTCAACGCCGTCGCCGTGACAGGCATGGGAGCGTCTCGTATGGTCGCCTCGGGATGCGAAGACCCCCCGTCGCCCTGCTCCTGCTGCTGCTCGCTGCGCTCGTCCCCGGCGCTGCCCGCGCGGAGAAGCCCGCGGTGGCGCGCTCGCTGATCCGGATCCCGGGCGAGACGCGAGGCGCAGGGATCGTGTTCTTCCTGCCCGCCTCGGACGACGTGGGCGCCGTGGCGGTGAGCGCGGCCCACTCCTTCGAGCCCGAGCTGCTGGAGCAGGCGGGCGAGGTGGAGTTCCGGCTCGCCCGGACCGGCGAGCGGGTCTCGCTGTCGAATCGCTACTTCAGCGAGCCCGGGCGGCCCTTCCACGACCCCGGAGCCACGCTGCGGGACGACTACGTGATCTTCGCCCTCGACGTGAAGCCGGCGGAGATGCGCGTGCTCGAGCCCGCCCCCGAGGCGCCGCGCCTGGGCGCGCGCGTGGAGGTACTCGGCATCCCGAGCGACGGCACGCGCGACCAGGTCGCGGTCTTCGGAACCGTCGCCGGCGTGTCGCACACGCGCCTGGAGGTGGACCTCGACTCGCCGGCCGACCTGCGCGGCTGGGGCGGTGCGCCGGTGCTCGAGGGAGACAAGGTGGTGGGCATGCTCCAGGCCGCGTGGCCGAGCGCCGACACCCTGCGCGTCGGTGCCTCGCCCATCGAGGGCGTCGTGGCGGCGCTGGCCAGCCCGTTGGACGGGGGCCGGGGGCGTCCCTTCACCGCCCGCAGCCCGCCGGGAGACCGACCCTGGATCGCGGCGACCGGCCGGACCCCCACCTCTCCCCCGTCGGCGCAGCCCGCCAGCGACCCGCCCGAGCGCGCCGCCGGACCGACGCGCCTGCGCATGGAGATCGAGCAGCCGCCGGACGACAGCATCGTCGGCAACCGCGCGGGAGTCTTCGTGGCCGGCCGCGCCCTGGCGCTCCAGGGCGAGTTCAAGCGCTTCGACGTGGTGCTGGTGCTCGACACCTCCCAGTCGACCTCGACGCCGACCGGCGTGGACGTGGACGGCGACGGCGTCATCGGCGCACCGCCACTCGGTCCCCTGGGCGCCCTGTTCGGCGGCAGCACCGACCCCGGCGACTCGATCCTGGCGGCGGAGGTCGCCGCGGCGCAGCGCCTGCTGCGCGGCCTCGACCCGCGCAACACGCGCGTCGCGATCGTGGTCTTCGCCGGCGAGCCCGCGGCGGCGCGCCGGGGCTTCATGATCGGCAGCGGAAGCACCATCGCACCCGCGCTCACGATCGAGCCCCTGACCTCGGACTTCGAGCGGGTGGACCACGCCCTGGTGCGGGTGCGCGAGCGCGGCCCGCGCGGCATGACCCACATGGCGGCCGGCGTCGACCAGGCCACCGTCGAGCTGCTGGGCCTCCAGGGCTCCCTGTCGGAGACCGACCGCAGCAGCGAGAAGATCGTGCTCTTCTTCACCGACGGCGCTCCCACCCTGCCCTACCAGGGCTTCGACGCGGACAACATCCGCGCGGTGCTGCGGGCGGCGCAGCGAGCGCGGCGTGCGGGCATCCGCATCCACTCCTTCGCCATCGGCCCGGAGGCGCTCATCGGTCCCGTGGCCCCCGTGGAGATGGCCAACATCACCGACGGCAAGTTCACGCCGGTCCGCCATCCCGGAGGGCTCGTCTCGGTGATCGAGGGCGTGAGCTTTGCCAACATCGACGAGGTCCGGGTGCGGAACCTGACCCTCGACCAGGAGGCCCACGACGTCCGCTCCCACGCCGACGGGTCCTTCGACGCCCTGGTCCCGCTCGAAACGGGGAAGAACCGCATCGAGGTGACCGCGGTGGCGAGCGACGGCGCCGAGGCGACCGACACCGTCACCGTGAACTACGCCCCGGGCTCCGCCGACCCCTACCTGCCGGAAGAGCTGGTGATGAAGCGCAACGAGCTGCTGGAGGCGCGCCTGGTGGAGCTGCGGCGCGGCCGCCTCGAGGCCGAGCGCGTCAAGGCGGAGGAGACGCGCCGCGAGCTGGCCCTGGAGATCGAGCGCGAGCGGGCCGAGGCCGCGGCCCGGGCCGACGACCAGCGCAAGGAGCTGGATCTGGAGCTCGATCCGGAGTAGCGGGGGCCGCGGGGCTCCGGAGGGTCCGCGGGGCTCGGGCGGCTTTCATCCTTGGCCTTCGCGGGGCTTCGCCCCGCGGCTCGGCCTTCGCTCGCCTGCGGCTCGCTGCGCGCGCCGCTTCGCGGCGCTTGCGGCCGCGGCCTCCGGAGGCGCAGTTTCCCCTGGTTGCGGCAAGGGGCGGTCTCGTTGGGCCGCGGGCCCGGAGGCTCAGCGTTCTTCGCGGGCGTAGGGGCGGCCCAGGTCGGCGGGGGCGCGGCCGCCTCCAGTGGCTAGTGCCAACACGGCCAGGGTGACGACGTAGGGGAGCATCAGGAAGACGGGGTATGGGACGGCGTAGCCTCGGGCTTGCAGGCGGAACTGGAGTGCGGTGGTGGCGCCGAAGAAGAGCGCGGCGGCCGCCGCTCCGACGGGGCGCCAGCGGCCGAAGATCACGATCGCCAGGGCGATGAAGCCGCGGCCCGCCGTCATGCCCTCGGTGAAGGTGCCCGTCTGGGAGACCGAGAGCGAGGCGCCGGCCAGCCCCGCCAGTGCGCCGCCAAACGCGAGTGCGGCGACCCGCACCCGCGCCACGGAAACGCCCTCGGCGTCCGCCGCCCGGGCGGCCTCGCCGACGGCGCGCAGCCGCAGACCCGGGCGGGTGCGGGTGAGGAACCAGCCGACGCCCGCCGCACCCACGAGCCCCACGTACACGAACGGCGTCTGGACGAAGAGCACCGGCCCCAGCCAGGGCAGCTCTGCGAGCCCGGGGATGGCGAGCTCGCCCCAGCGGGGAGCTTCCGGAATCGAGCCCGCGTAGAGCGCCCGGGCGGCGAGCCCCGTGGCGCCGAGGGCCAGCAGGTTCACCGCCATGCCGACGACGATCTGGTCCGCGCGCCGGCCGACCGCGAAGGCCGCGAACAGCAATCCGACGGCGGCACCGGCCGCCAGGGCTGCGCCGACCCCGATTCCGGGCGAGCCCGTGGCGACGGCCGCCGCGAACGCGGCGAAGGCGCCCACGAGCATCATGCCCTCGATCCCGATGTTGACGACGCCCGCGCGCTCCACGATCAGCTCGCCCAGCGCGGCCAGCAGCAGCGGGGCACCGAGGCGCAGGCTGGCCGCGAGGAGCTCCTCCACTACGCGGTCTCCGTCGCGGCGTCGGGGTCGTCTTCCGCGCCGGGCACGGCGCCGGACGCGGCCGCCCCCGTGGCCACCGCGAAGCCCACCGAGAGCAGCACCACGACGCCCTTCACGATCTCGGTCGCGACCGACGGAACTCCGGCCTGTCGCTGCATGGCGCCGGCGCCGGCCTCGAGGGCACCGAAGAAGAGCGCGGCCGGGATGACACCGAGCGGGTGCAGGCGCGCCAGCAGCGCGACAGCAATCGCCGTGTAGCCGTGCCCCGGCGAGAGACCCTCGTAGAGTCGTCCCGTCACGCCCGCCACCTCGAAGCCGCCGGCGAGACCGGCCAGCCCGCCCGCCAGCGCCAGGGCGAGGACGCCGTAGCGTTCCGGGGAGATCCCCGCGAAGCGCGCTGCACGCGGCGAGAGGCCGACGGCGCGCAGGCGGAAGCCCGTCGGCGTGCGGAAGACGAGCCACTGGCAGGCCAGCGCCGCCGCGAACGCCGCCGCGACGCCCGCGTGCAGACGCCCCCAGGCAGGGAGGCGCGCCGCCGCAGGCAGCGCGTCGCTCTGGGGATAGGCGCCCGCCAGCTCCTGGAGCGGCCCGTGCACGGCCAACGCCACCAGCTGGATGGCCACGAAGTTCAGCATCAGGGTCGAGATCACCTCGTTCACGCCGCGGGCGGCACGAAGCCCGCCGGCCAGCGCGCCAAACACCAGGCCGCCCCCCGCCGCGGCCACGACCACGAGGGGGACGAGCAGCAGCGCGGGCGCCCCCGGCAGCGCCCGCGTGGCCACCCAGGTGGCGGCGAGCGCTCCGGCGTAGAGCTGGCCCTCGGCGCCGATGTTCCAGACGCCGCAGCGGAACGAGAGCGCCACGGCCAGGCCTGCCAGCAGCAGCGGACCCGTCTTCAGCAGGGTCGCCACCCAGGCGTCGGCGCCGCCCAGCGATCCCGCGACCAGCGCACGCAGCGCCGGCTGCGCCGGATAGCCGAATGCCACCAGCACGCCCGCCGCCACCGCCAGGGCCCCCAGGGCCGCCAGCACCGGCTGGAGCCGGACCAGCAGCCTCACGCGGCCTCCCGCCCGAGCAGGATCGCTCCGATCTGCGCGCGATCCGCAGCCTCGGGGATCGCGACGACGCGACCGCGCACCAGGGCGACCGTGCGGTCCGCCAGCGCCAGCACCTCGTCGAGCTCCGTCGAGACCAGCAGGATGGCGCCCCCCGCTGCCCGCCGGGCGAGCAGGCGCTCGTGCACGAAGCGCGCCGAGCCCACGTCGAGCCCGCGGGTGGGGTTCACCGCCACCAGCACCGGCGGCTCGCCCTCGAGCTCCCGGCCGACGGCCAGCTTCTGGGCGTTCCCCCCGGACAGGGTCGCGATGTCCGCGTCCGGATCGGCGGGCCGCACGTCGAACTCGTGCAATGCCGCCTCCACCACCCGGCGCGCCGCGCTCCGGTCGAGCCGGCCGCGCCGGAAGAAGCGCCGGTCGTCGTAGGAGCCCTTGAGGATCCAGTTCTCGCAGGCGCTCATGCCGGGGACGAGGCCGGCGGTCTCGCGCTCGCCGGACAGGTGCGCGACCCGGGCCGTGCGCAGCGCCCGGGCGCCGAAGGCCACGGGGCGGCCGCCGACGCGCAGCTCGCCGGCGCTCGGCGCCCGCACCCCGGCCAGCACCTCCTCGAGCTCGCGCTGGCCGTTGCCGTCGATGCCCGCAACTCCGAGGATCTCGCCCGGGCGCACCTCGAGTGCGACCTCGCGCAGGCGGCTCGCCTCGCGCAGACCCGGGGCCGAGAGCGCGCGGATCTCCAGCAGCGGCTCGGCCGCGGCGGCGGGTGCGGCCTCCCGGGCGAGCGCGGGCAGGTCCCGCCCGAGCATCCAGCGCCCGAGGAGCGCCGCGTCCGCCTCCGCCACGGCGAGCGTCCCCACCGTGCGCCCGCGCCGCAGCACGGTCACGCGATCCGCCAGGTCGCGGATCTCGTCGAGCTTGTGGGAGATGAAGACGACGCCCCGCCCGTCGGCCGCCAGGCGGCGGATGGCCGGAAACAGCGTGCGCGTCTCCGTCGGCGTCAGTGCCGCCGTCGGCTCGTCCAGCACCAGCACCCGGGCGCCGCGCGCCTCCGCCCTCAGGATCTCCACGCGCTGGCGCTGACCGACCGACAGGTCGTCGACCGCCACGTCCAGGGGCGCCTCCAGTCCGAAGCGCTCCGCCAGCGCGACCACGCGCTTCCGCTCGCGGGAGGGCCGATAGCGCCAGCCGCGCTCGAGCGCCCCGAACGACAGGTTCTCGACGGCGGTGAGCGCGGGCACCAGCGACGAGTGCTGGTGCACCATCCCGACGCCGGCGTGCAGCGCGGCCGCGGGCGACCAGCGCGCGAGATCGAGCGGGACGCCGTTCAGCTCGAGCCGTCCGCCGTCGGGACGCACGAGGCCGACCAGCACGTTCATCAGGGTGCTCTTGCCGGCGCCGTTCTCGCCGAGCAGGGCGTGGACCTCGCCGGCGCGGACCTCCAGGTCGACCCCGTCGAGAGCACGCCGCCCGCGGGCGAACGATTTGCGGATGCCTTCCAGGCGGACGGCGACGGCCGTCAGAAGTCGCCCCGCGGCACCGTGCGCTCCCCAGACCGGATCTCCGCCTCGGCCCGCGCGACCTCCTCGGCGATCTCGGGCGGGATGCGGTCCTGGAGCTCCGGGTTCACGACGAACGCCACGATGCCGTCGGCCATCCCCAGGCGCATGATCTTGGCCTCGAAGCGCCCTTCCTGGACGCGGCGAGCCACCTGCTCGAACGCCCCGGGCACGTCGAGCACCGCGGACGCGAGCACCACGTCGGGCGCCATCTCGTTCTGGTTGCGGTTGGTGCCGAAGGCGTAGACGGTGTCGCCCGCGGCGGCTCGCTCGGAGACGGCCTGGAACACGCCGCGCCCGGCGTCGTTGGCCTGGTGCAGCAGGAAGTCGGCGCCCTCCTCGAGCAGCGCCAGGGCCGCCTCGCGCGCCGCCGCCACGTCGTCGAAGTTGCCGAGGAAGACCTCGCGCAGCTTGATGTCGCGGCGTCCCTGCCGGGCCCCGGCCGCCATGGCGGTGAACGTGCTGCGGATCGACGGCAGGTCGATCCCCCCGATCAGGCCCAGCTTGCCCGTCTGGGACATGCGCGCCGCCAGCAGTCCGCACAGGTAGGTGGCCTGCTCCAGCTCGAACACCATCGGCGCCACGTTGGGGCGCACGGTACTGCCGGAGGTCGTGACGAAGACGGTCTCGGGGAACTCGGCTGCGACCCGCGCCGCGGCTTCCTGGTACTCGAAGCCGTGGCCGAAGACCAGGTCGAAGCCCCGCGACGCGTAGTCGCGGAAGCCGTCCTCGAACTCCGCCGGCGTGCGGGTCTCGACGTGGGAGATCTCGGCGCCGAGGGAGCTCTGGATGCGCTCGAGCCCGTCCCAGGCGGAGGCGTTCCAGCCCCCGTCCGCGATCGAGCCCGGGGTCAGCAGCGCGACCCGGAACGCGTCCTGGGAGGCCGGGGCGCTCCCGGATTCCTGCTGGGCGCCGCAGGCCACGGCGGTGAGCAGCAGGAACGCGAGCACACGGGGAGAGCGTCGGCATGAACACGGGAGCATGGGGGCCGAGTATCGGAACCGGGCCCCGGTGCGTCAACGCCGGGGCGTGTGGCCCGGGCGGCTCTGGGCGGCCAGGGAGATCCCGCGCCCGGACGACGGGCGCACGGTGAACTCCCGATCCTCCGAGAAGACCTTGAGCGGAACCCAGCCCGGCACGTCGGACATGCGCGGCATGCCGCGCACCATGGCGCCGGTCGGGTCGATCACCCACGGATCCTCCCGGTCTTCGAACCAGAGGGTCACCATGTGGTGCTGTCCATCGGCCGGGCGATACACGATCGCGCGGTAGATCTCGTCGCCGGCGAAGCCCAGGTCGCGCAGCGCGTGGTAGACGAGCAGCTCCAGCCCGTCGCAGTCGTCCCCGTTGCGCGCCAGGGTCTCCTCGAGGGTGGCCCAGTGGTCGATGGCCCCGTCCTCGATGTAGTGGCTGCGCGCCTGGTCCTGGATCCAGCTCGCCACCTGGCGGGCGAGCACGCGCTTGCGCTCGCTGCGAAAACGCACGTACTTGCCGCGCAGGTCCGGTGTGGCCTTGGCCCGGCTGGCGGCGCGCCCCGCGGCGGAGCCGGACACGGAGGCGGGCGCCCGCAGGGACTCGACGCGCTCGACCCGCGCCTCCCGCGATTGCCAGCCGGAGATCTTGGGGGTCCAGGGGTCGCGGGGATCGGGCGCCCCGAACCAGCGGTAGCTCTGCGGAGCCAGGCCCGTGGTGCAGCCCGCCACCGCGGCGGCTGCCGCGACGCCGAAGATTCCTCGGCGAAGCGCTGTCGTGATCCCCCGGCCCATCGCCTTGAAATTCGGCGCACCGGGCCAGCGAGTTTAGGCAAGTCACTGAAACCAAAAGGGAATACAGATACGCAGGGCGGGATTCCGGCCCCGGCGCCGGGACCTGGAAGGCGCCCCTGCGCCCTCCCGAGGCGGCAGGCGGCGCGCAGCCCGGCCGCAGCCGGGCTCAGGCGCGGATGTCGCAGGCGTGGGCGAAGAAGAAGAGGACGACGAAGAACAACGCCATGGCCGGGATGCCCCCCAGCACGTACGCCACCGACACCGCGTCCAGCTTCCCCCGCGACTCGCGCTCTTCAGCCACGTCCGACTCCTCCCTCGCCCGGCTCGGGCGGCGCCGAAGCTAGCGGCCCGGACCGGGGCCGTCGAGGCGCGCCGGCAGGAGCGACGGATCCACCCGGGTCATGCGGTAGACCGGGGCCCGCTTGCGCTTGCCGCTGCGCGACGTCGTGAGGTCCGGGTTGTAGAACTCCCACAGGACGCGGCCGTCGGCGTCCACCTCGAAGATCCGCCCGCGAGCCGACTCGGTGATGAGCAGGTGGCCCCGGGGCAGCTCTTCCACGCCGCCGCGCCGCTCCGAATAGAAGCCGCGCGCGGAGTAGACGGTCTCGTGGAAGCCGCTGCGTGGATCCAGCCTCAGGATGCGGCTCCACTCGCGCTCGATGCCGTTGTCGAACACCAGGATCGTGCCGTCCGGCTGGAGCGTGGCGTGGTGCTGGGCTTCCAGGATCCGATCCCCCCACTCCCACAGCACCTGGCCGGAGCCCAGGTCCAGCACCACCAGCCGGTTCAGCTCGCGCACGGAGAGCAGCGCCGCGGGCCCGGTCGCGCCTTCCCAGGGCACGAGCTGGATCGAGTTCGTGTGGAAGACGTCCGCGGGCGTATCCCGGCCGAGCTCGTCCGGGTTCGTGCCGGCGGCGATCTGGGCGGCGACGGCATCGAGGCGCGACGACGGGACGCGATCCCGCAGCCGGTCGAAGAGCGAGACGCTGCGGCGCACGTCGCCGTCCGGCGACACCTCCACGATCCGGTCGTCCACCACGGGAATCGTGCGACCGGCGTGCTCGATCTCGCGGCGCTGGCGCGTGATCACGTAGGCCGTGCCGTCGCCGGCCAGGGCCAGATCGTGGTGGGCGGGCAGCGGCAGCCGCCAGCGCAGATTGGAATCCCAATCCAGGCGCGTGAGCGCCGTGTCCTTCGTGATGACGTAGAGATCGCCGCCGGGCGCGAGCTCCACGTGATGCCACGAGACCGGGTCCTCCGGGATCGCCCATTCGTGGACGATCGCGCCGGAGCGATCGATGAGGTGCGCGAAGCGCCGCGGGCGCGAGGTGTAGAGGTGCAGCTCGTCCGGAACCGCGCCGGGCTCGTGGATCGTGACGCCGCGCTTCTCGGGGTCCGGAGCGTCCCGCCAGTCCACGTAGCCGAGCGCCGCCAGGCGCGCCGCGCCGCCGTCGTCGAGGGTGGGCGCCGCCTCCACGCCGGGTGCCACGGCGACGGGCTCCTCGCCGCCGCAACCCGCCAACGCCAGACCCGCGAGCAGCGGAACGAGGCTGCGGATGCCGGCGCGGCGGCAGAGACGGTCGGGAGAGGGAATCATGGGGGAAGGCGGCGCATTCTAGCGGTCCTCCCCTGCCCCGGCGACGCCGGGCGCCGGCGCGACCTGGCGCCAGAGCACGAAGTCCCCGACCCGGTCCACCTCGACCACGGGGCCGAGGCGGGTGTGCACGAAGTCCATGCCGTCGGCGCGCACCAGGCCGAAGTACGGCGGCTCGAGCCCCATGACGTCGGCGCGGCGGCGGAAGGTCTTCCAGCGCAGCCCGCTGATCGCGAGCACCGGACGTCCGACGTCCGCGTAGACGAAGAAGGCCGGGCGCGCGAACGCCGGGTCGTCCCGCGGTGCCAGGTAGACAGGCGTCTCGTGGGGCAGGATCTCCGCCCGGAAGCGCGCGGCGATCTCGGGCCAGGCACCCGGCTCGCCGCGGGTCCATTCGGGAACGGGCGCCAGGGCCGGTAGCCGCGTCGCCAGCAGCAGCGCGCAGACCGCGAGCCCCCAGCCCGCACGCGGCGCGAGCCGCAGGATCGCCGCCGCCAGCAGGATCGCGAGGATCGGCAGCAAGCCGAGGAGGTAGCGCGGATAGATCGCGCCTCCGGCCACGCTGAAGACGACCAGCACCACGCACACCCAGCAGGCCAGCGCAAAGAGGGCCGGCCTGCGCCGCGCGCCCGGAGCGAAGACCGCCGCCGCCACGGCCACCAGTCCCGCCAGCCACACCAGCGAGAGTCCGCGCCCCAGCGCGCTGGTCACGCGCCCGGGCTCGATGCGGTCGGCCAGCAGCCAGCGCAGCCAACGCCAGGGACCCGTCTCGGCCAGCCGCTCCGTGGCCGGACCCGGCACGAAGCGCTGCCAGATCTGCTGCCCGAAGAAGCGCTCCAGGTACTCGCTGCCGTAGAGCAGGGTCTGGATCAGCGGCCAAGCGACGCACAGCACCCCGGCGACCACGGCGCCTGCGCGGAACCAGGGATCGCGCCACAGACCCCGATACCCGGGCTCGCGCAGCGCGGGGCCCAGCACGAGCAGCAGGAAGACGCACGTCGCCAGTGCGATCGGCGCCTTCTGAAGGAAGCCCAGACCGACGGCGCCTCCCACCACGAGCCACCAGCGCGGATTCCGGTCCGCGCGCACCAGCGCGGTGATGGCGAGCAGCTGGAAGAACACCATACCCGTCTCGAGCATCCCGGTGCGCGCCATCCACGCCAGCATGGGAGAGCTCACCAGCAGCAACAGCGCGGCCGGCGCGCCCCAGGGCGAGCGCACCAGACTGCGCGCCAGCGCGAGCGTCAGCAGCAGGATCCCGACGCCGGACGCGAACGACGGCAGCCGCAGCGCCAGCACGCGGTCCACCCCGCTGCGGAGCAGCAGCGCCGTCCCCCAGTACTGGAGCGGCGGCTTGCGCAGGCTGCGCGTGTGGTTCTCCTGCACGCGGAGCCAGCTGCCGTCGTCAGCCAGGAATCCCTCCGCCCGGGCGAGCGTCAGGAACTCGTCGTTCAGGACCGGCGCGCCGTCGGCGAGCCCCTGGCCTGCCCACAGCGCCCAGCCCGCGACGATCGCCAGCGCCAGGACCCGCGCGGCACGCGCTCCAGCGACCGGTCGCCCCTCCGCACCCGCAGCGCTCATGGCGCGCCGAGTATCGGGGGTCCGCCGAGGGGGTGCCAGAAGCGGGGGAGGCTCGAGGAGCCGACTCGGACCTGCACTACCCTCGGGCGCGGGGTGAGCGGTGCGTCTGCGCCAGATCCTGGCCGTGGTCGGTCTGCTGTACTTCGTCGAGGGCTTCCCGATGGGGGTCTTCGTCGACGTGGTCCCGGTCTGGCTGCGGAGCCAGGGCGTCGACCTCGAGTCGATCGGCTGGCTCTCGCTCCTGGGGCTGGCGTGGTCGGCCAAGGTGCTCTGGTCGCCGCTGGTGGACCGCTACGGGGACCGGCGGAGCTGGATCGCGGCGGCACTCGCGGTGATGACCGCGGCCCTGGGCGCACTGGCGTCGGGCGATGCGGTCCGTGTCCTGCCCCTGCTCTTCGCCGGGCTGGCCGTCTACTGCCTCGCGTCCGCGACCCAGGACGTGGCCATCGACGCCTACACGATCGGGATCACCGACCGCGGCGACGAAGGGCCGGTCAACGCCGCGCGCGTGACCGCGTATCGCGTCGGCGTGGTGGTCGCGGGAGGCGGCCTGCTCTTCTTCCCGCGCTGGCTCGGCTGGCCGGGCACCCTGGCGGTGGCCGCCGGACTCTCGGCCCTGCTGGCACTGGCCGTGCTGCGCACCCCGCGCGTGGCCGTCCCCGAGGCGGCGCGGAGCGAGACGTGGGCGCCCTTCCTGCGCTGGCTGCGGATTCCCGGCGCGCCCGGGGTGCTGCTCTTCGTGCTGCTCTTCCGCGTCCCCGACCTGGCCATGGGACCGATGGTGAAGCCGTTCTGGGTGGACCGAGGCTACGCGTACGAGGAGATCGGACTGGTCACGACGACGCTCGGCTCGCTGGCGGTGGTGGTCGGCGCCGGCATCGGCGGCGCCTTCGTGAGCCGCTTCGGGATCGGCCGGGGGCTGCTGTGGCTCGGGCTCGCCGCGCTGGGCTCGAACCTCGGCTACGCGGCCGCCGCGCTGCTCCCGGAGACCGGTCGCGCCGGCATGTATGCCGCCTCGCTGGTGGAGTCGTTCTGCGGCGGGCTGGCGGTCACCGCCTTTCTCTCCTTCTGCATGCGGATCACGGAGAAGGACCACGCCGCGGTCCAGTACGCCGTGCTCTCGGCACTCTTCGCGCTCCCAGGCCGGCTGCTCGGAGGACCGTCGGGCGAGGTGACGGCGGCCTACGGCTACGCCGCCTGGTTCGGGCTCACGGCCGCGGCGGGCCTGCCCGCCTTCGCCTTCCTGCCCTGGGCCTGGGCGCGCCTCGCCCGCCTCGAGGCCGACGACCCGAGCTGAGGGGGTCACTCGTCGCGGCGCCAGGAGTCGGGAACGCCGGCCAGGTTGGCCTCGATCTCGAGGTCTCGCAGGGCCGCCGAAGCCCGGGCCAGCTCGGCCTTGGCGCGCTTGATCCCCACCGTGGCCTGGTAGTTCCCCGGCGCGTCGGGGTTCGGCGCCTGCAGGCCGCCCAGGCCCGGCGGCGACATCTTCCAGGCGCCCTCCGAGCTGGAGGTCTCCTCCAGCTCCTGGGTCATCTGCACGAGTTCCTGCTGCGCGGCCTGGACGTCCCGGCGGGCCGCGCGAAAGCGCGAGCGCCACTCTTCGGGGGTGGAGCCGCCCCGGGTCTCCATGTCGTAGTCCACGCTGGCAGGGAGCTTCAGGAGGCGATCCAGGCTCACCGGCGGCGAGCCCGGGGCCTCGTCGGCCGCCGGAGCCGGTGCCGGGGCCAACAGGACGAGTGCGAGCACGAGAATCCCCCACGGGGAATCCCGATCCGGAGCGCTCTGGGGGGATAAACGCCCGATTTTGCGAGGACCTCCAACCTGGCCGGAACGGTCGCAGTATAGCCCAGGGGCCCGCCCCCCCTTCTCGAGTGGTCAAGCGACCGCCGAAAACGCCGATACGAAGCGGGTGGTCCGCGGATCGGTTGCGGACCGGCCTCGGCTCGGAGGGTACCCCGCAATGGATCGGGAAAAGCTCTACCGCCTGCTCCGCCTCGGGATCGAGAAGGGCGCGTCCGACATCCACTTCCAGGTCGGCTACCTGCCGCTCTACCGCTTCCACGGCGACCTGGTCGAGCTCCGTTACAAGGTGCTCACGCCGAAGGACACGGACGCCATCGCCCGGCTCTTGATGGAGAACGACGAGCGCGGGCAGGGGCAGACGATGGACTTCAACGAGCGCGACCTCGCGTTCGAGCTGCCGGGCGAGGGGCGCTTCCGCGTCAACATCTCCCGCCAGCGCCGCTTCTACAACGTCGTCCTGCGCGTGATCCCGCTCCAGGTGCGGAGCTTCGACGACCTGAACCTGCCGAGCAGCCTGTCGGACATCGCCACCCTGCGGCGCGGCTACGTGCTCGTCACCGGCGCCACGGGGATGGGCAAGTCCACCACGTTGGCCACGATGATCGACGTGGTGAACCAGAACCGGAAGGCCAAGATCATCACGGTCGAGGATCCGATCGAGTTCGTGTTCACCCACGACAAGAGCATCATCACCCAGCGCGAGATCGGCACCGACACCGCCTCCTTTCCGGACGCGCTGCGGGCCGCCCTGCGCCAGGACCCGGATGTGATCATGGTCGGCGAGATGCGCGACCTGGAGACCGTCGACACGTCGCTCAAGGCCGCGGAGACCGGGCACCTGGTCTTCTCGTCGATCCACACCAACGACGTCGCCTCCACGATCAACCGGCTCGTCTCCTTCTTCCCCACGGAGGAGCACCAGCAGGTGCGAAACCGGCTGGCCGAGAACCTGAAGGCCGTGGTCTCCCTGCGCCTGCTCCTCAACAAGAAGAAGACCGGGCGGGTGCCCGCGGTGGAGGTCATGCGCAGCACCCGCAGCATCCAGGAGTGCATGAAGGACCCGGCCAAGACCGCCGAGATGACCGAGTACATCGCGCGAGGTCGCTCGGAGGGCATGCAGACCTTCGACCAGCACCTGCTCGATCTGCTCAAGGCCAACAAGATCTCCGTGGAGACGGCCTTCGCCGCCGCCACCAACCCGGCGGACTTCCAGACCAAGCTCGCCCTGGACGGTGCCGTGCCGGAAATGGACGTCGAGGAAGTGGAGACTCCTGAGCTCGAACCGCTGTCCGTGGACTCGGACGAGCGCTTCTAGGCGGGGGATCCGGGGTGGAACCCAGCCTGGACCGCGCCCCCGCCCGCAGCGCCGTGGACCAGCTCACGGCGAGCCTGCGCAGCGCCGCCGTGCGCGCCGCCGAGGCCGTGGGCGGAGGCGTGGTGCTGCTCTTCGCGGGCGATCCGGGCGACCTGCGCCTGCGCACGGCCACCGGCTTCGCATCGCCCGAGGCGGCCCGAAGTGCCGGGGAGGCGCTGGCCGAGCAGGCCCGGAACGCCGCCATGGAGCGGGCCGGGCCGGTCGCGGGATCTGCGGTGGACGCCCTGGGGCCGCGCGGCACCGGCGGCGTCGTCGTCGCGGCGCTGTGCGCCGGAGGGCGCTGCCTGGGCGCCCTGGTCGTGGGATGCCCGACGGAACCGGGGGACGACGCGCTGCAGGGTGTCGGCGAAGCGGCCAGCCAGGCCGCCTACCGCCTGGATCACGTTCGGATGGAGGCGGAGCTCACCACGCTGCGCAGCGAGCTCGACGGGCTGCGGGGCACCGCCCACGAGCACGCCCGCACCGCCGACGAGAAGAGCGACGAGATCCTGAAGCTCTCGGAGCAGCTCTTCGCCCAGGACATCCAGCTGCTCCAGAACAACGAGAAGCTGGGCAAGATCGAGAAGCTCAAGAACGACTTCATCGAGAAGATGTCCCGCGAGCTGCGCACGCCGCTCAACAGCATCATCGAGGCCATCATCTCCGTGCTGGCGGGGGAGAACGACGCCCTGTCGGAGGGTGCCAAGCAGAGCATGCGCCTGGCCCTGGACGAGGGCACCGCCTTCCTGCGCACGCTCCAGAACATCCTGGACCTCTGGCGCATCAAGCAGGGCGAGCTGCCGGTGGAGATCCAGGAGGTGAACTTCCGCGAGGTGGTGGACGAGGCGATCTTCAGCGTCCAGGACACCCTCGGCGACAAGCCCGTGGCGATCCAGAAGGAGTTCATCGAGCCCTTCCCCAAGCTCCGGACGGACCTGGCGAAGATCCACCAGATCCTGTTCCTGGCGCTCGACAACGCTGCCAAGTTCACCGAGCGAGGCTCCATCCAGATCCGCTCGTCCGTGCAGGACGGGAACCTGGTGTGCGAACTCGAGGACACCGGCATCGGGATCTGCCCCGACGACCAGCAGTTCGTCTTCGACGAGTTCTACCAGGTGGACGAGCTGAACTCGGGCCGCTACCGGGGCTCCGGTCTCGGCCTGGCCCTGGTGCGCGACCTGCTGGTGCTGATGGACGGGACCATCTCCCTCAACAGCGACGTCGGCCGCGGCAGCACCTTCCGCTTCAGCATCCCCGTCCAGATCATCGGCTAGCCCCACCCCACCCCGCTCCTTGGGTGAGATCGCGGCGCGAACCAAGCTACGCGCCCGATCCGGAGACGGAAGCGCCCGCGAGCTACCCGCCGCCGGCGCCGGGCGGGCGTGTCTGCGGAGCGGCGCCTGTGAGCGCGCTGACGGAACCGGTGCTGGGCTCGAACATGGGTGCGCGCGAACCGAAGCCGCGCAGCAGATACGCCCGCCGGGCGCGGGCCTACTCGGACTCGGGCGCCTCCGCCTCGGGATAGTCCGCCTGAATGTACCCCGCAGCGATCTCGCGCAAGGAGGTCACCACCTCCTTGTTCTCCTCGGTCTGCACCAGCGCCCGCGCCCCCTTCTTCAGCTGCTTGGTCCGGATGGCGGCCATCTGGACCAGGTGGAAGCGGTTGCGGACCTTCTCGGTGCAGTCCTCGACCGTGATGCGTGCCATGCGGGCTCCTGAGGCGGCTCCCTGCGGGGGATCGCCGAAAGGCGGAGACTAGGGGAATCCCCAGACGAAGGAAACCCCGGCCGGCGAGTGCCGGCCGGGGTCCCATGGCCTTCGATCGATGAAGGCCGCGGCTTCGAACGCCGGAGCGCTCTAGGCCTTCTTGCGCCGCGCCTTCTTGCGCGTGGCCTTCTTGCGCCGCGCCTTCTTGCGCGTGGCCTTCTTCCGCGTCGCCTTCTTGCGGCGCGTGGCCTTCTTGCGTGTGGCCTTCTTGCGCGTCGCCTTCTTGCGGCGAGTGGCCTTCTTCCGCGTCGCCTTCTTGCGGCGCGTGGCCTTCTTGCGCGTGGCCTTCTTGCGTGTGGCCTTCTTGCGCGTGGCCTTCTTGCGGGTGGCCTTCTTGCGACGGGCCTTCTTCCGCGTGGCCTTCTTGCGCGTCGCCTTGCGGCGCGTGGCCTTCTTGGTCGCTGCCTTCTTCCTTCTTCGACGAACTGCCATCTCTGGGTTCACCCCCCTGTTCGGGCTCTGCTGGATCGCACCGTGCGACCCCCCGGACACCGCCTGCGGTGACCGAGAGCCTCCCAACCTCGCGTGGTTGCGAGGTCAGTTGCTTTCGGACCCTCATCGGTGGCCAGAACCCACGACTTGAAGGCAATCTTGCCTCCCCGACTACGACGAAGCGACGTAGTCCGCGGGCCTAGAGCCACTCTTGCGGGCGAGGCTAACAGCACCTTTTTCGGGCCGTCAATAGCAAAGCGTAAAAAATCCGAGGCCCTGCAAGACAAAGCTGCCGGCAACTCGACGATATGGGCTCGAACCGCGGCGTCACGACGCAGCGCGCACCCGGGCGTCGACGCACTGCGGCAGCCTCGCGGCAGCGCCGCAATGCGCGATTAACTCCAAGGTTTTCGGATAGTTGGGAGTTGTGCGCCGGCTAGCGCTTGCGCTTGTGGCGCGCGCGCTTCAGGAGCTTCTTCTTCTTGTGCTTCCGCATCTTCTTGCGGCGCTTCTTGATCACGCTGCCCACGGTGACCGCACTCCTTCGCACTCGGGTCCGGACGGATAGTCGCTCGCGCGCGAGCCGTCAAGGAGGGGCTACGCGGCGGCGCGGATGGATTCGGGCTCGTCTTCCTCGCCGGGCACGTCGAGCAGACCGAGCTGGCGCTTCACGCGGCCCAGCCAGCGATTGAGGAAGTGGTTGCGCGGCAGGAACTCCAGCACCGGCCGGCTGCGACACCCGAGGTCCTCGAGCTCCTCCCGGATGGCGGGATCGGCGGGGTCGATCATCAAGCCGCGCCGCAGGTAGCGGATGCCCTCGGCCTTGAAGCCGAACGCCAGGTGGACCCGCGCCAGGTTGTGATAGAGGTCGGGGCTGAAGAACTCCTCCTTCACGGCGCTGCGGCAGAGCTCCACCGCCCGGTTGAAGCGCCGCTCCACCAGGGCCAGGCCGAGTCCGTAGTAGGAGGCGTAGCGCGGACTCGCGGCGTCCAGCTCGTGGGCCGCGCGGAAATGCTCGAGGGCCGGAGCGTGCTGGCCCTCCGCAAGGCGCTCGCAGCCCTGCCGGTAGTGCTCCTCAGCGGTGAAGGTCGCGTCCATCTCTCCTCCGCCCGTCGGAATCGTGACGGGGCTCACGTCGCAATTTGTAGGGAGCAAGCCCCGTGCCGAGCGCACCGGGCGGCAGAAGCCGGGACAACCCCCCGGACCCCCATCCGGCCCTGCGGGGGCGGGGACGGCGCCCCGCGCGGGGAAGCACGAACTCGTAACCCGGCGTTCGGATCGGTGCGCCGGGGGCTCAGGCGTCCAGCAGCGCTTCCCGCTCGGCCTCGGCGAACTGGCCGCGGAGGCCGGCGAAGTCCTCGGCGCTGAAGGGCCGGTAGCCCCGTTCGCCGCGCACCCGCCACCAGATCGGAGCCTCCGGCAGGCGCTCGCGGTGGAAGTGGTCCCGCTTCAGCTCGCGCACCAGGATCTTCTGGGTCTGGGTGAAGGTGAAGTCGTCCACCAGCCGCACGAAGTCCGGGAACCACTTGCGGTCCATGGCGCCCTCGCGGCACTGCCGCTCGCAGTAGTCGAAGAAGCCCTGGGGATCGAAGGTGGCCCCGGGGCGCAGCTTCAGCGCCACCATCACGAGCTCGTCGGACACCGCGCACGGGACGCCGTAGGCGGCGGCCAGGGCGACGTCCGGGTGCTCGGCCGCCAGCCGCCCCACCTGGGCGGCGGAGAAGTTCTCCCCGTCCTTGCGGATCCAGTCGTCGGTGCGGCCGTCGAAGAAGAGGTAGCGCTTGCCGTCGTGCTCGAGGATGTGCCCCAGGTCGCCCGAGTGGTAGACCCCCTCCCGGTACTTGGAGGCGTTGGCGTCGGCGTTGTCGAAGTAGCCCTGGAATAGCCCGGTCTCGTCGGCCGCGCGGCAGATCTCGCCCACCGCCTCGGCGTAGTTGCGGATCTTGCCGTCGGCGTCGAGCTCGGCGGGCGGGCACTCGCTCCCGGCCTCGTTCAGGATCTTCACGGCCTCGTCCTGGACCTCGCCGACGCTACCCCGGGGATCGCCCCGCCTGCGGAAGGTGCTGATGGCGGCTTCGGTGGAGCCGTAGAGCTCGTACATCTCCTCGAGCCCGAACCAGCTGCAGAAGCGGTCGATGTCCGGGGGCGAGGCGCCGTTGCCCACGGCGAAGCGCATGCGGTTCGCCGGGTTCTCGGTCAGCTCCGCGCGGATCCGCTCGGGGTCGCCCCCGAACTGCTTCTCGACGGCGTCGAGCACGTAGTGGACCGGCTCGCCCACGTAGTTCCAGCCGGTGACGCCGTAGCGCAGGACGTCGGGCGCAAAGTTGCTGGCGCTGAAGCGCTCGCGCACTACCACGCTTCCGCCCACCCAGAAGTTGGGCGACATCCCGACGAACATGGAGTTCGAGTGGAAGAGCGGCATGCAGGTGTAGCCGACGTCGTCCGGCCCCATCTCGCAGGTGGTCGAGACCCCGATCCCGGTGGCCAGGAGCTTGAAGTGGTTGTTGTTGATGCCCTTGGGCAGCCCGGTCGTCCCCGAGGTGTAGATCACCATCAGGTTGGTCTGCGGCGTCACGTCCACGTCCGGTGCCTCGAGGGAGGCGCCGTCGGGAGCCTCGTCGCGCAGGGCGGCCAGCCAGTCGCGCCCGGCCGGCGGCGTCCCGCCCTGGGTCGGAAGCACCAGGATGTTCTCCTCTGCTACGTGCTTGAGGGCGCCGGCAACTCGCTCCAACTCGCCGGCGAAGCGCTCGTCCACCACGATCACCCGCGCCAGCGCCTGGTTCAGCACGCCGGCCAGCACGTCGCCCCGCAGGCCCGTGTTCACTCCGAAGAGGGTGTGCCCCCCGTAGGCGCAGCCGCCGTAGAGCCCCAGCAGCTCCAGGTGGTTCTCGAGCAGCATGGCCACGTGGCCGGGGCGACTCTCGTCGCAGCGGCCGAGGCGCCGGCCCAGCACGTGGGCCGCACGCACGCTCTCGTCACGGAAGCGGCGATAGCTCCAGGCGCGGTCATCCTGGTACAGGAAGACCTTGTCGGCGGTGGCGGCATGGTTCGCACGCGCCTCGATCTGGGCGCGCACGGTCAGCGGTGCGTCGAACGTGGGGGTTTCGCTCACGCTTCCTCCGGGTCGAGAGAACCCGAGAGCGTAGACGAACCCGCCGCGTCGGGCCCGCGGCTAGTGCTCGATGATCTCGAGGATGTAACGCTTCTTTTCCTTGCCGCTGGCGGCCGCCATCAGCGTGCGGATGGCGGATGCGTGAGCCCCCCCCTTGCCGATCACCTTCCCCAGGTCGTCCTTGGCCACGGTCAGCTCGAGCACGTGCGCGTGCTCCCCGTGTACCTCGTTGATGTGCACTTCATCCGGCTTGTCCACCAACGCCTTCACGATGTCCTCGATCAGCGGCTTCATGAGCCACCTCCACAGAGCTTTCGGACCGGACCCCACCCCAGGGGTCGATCCGCCGCGTTCACTGGTTCATCGGCTCGCGCACGCACAGTGTACGCCCGCGGGAGCCCGGCGGGGACCCCAAAAACCCGACACCGGAGCGGATCGGGAGCGCCGTCTGAGGGGTTCGCCCGAGACGGGCGGAGGCTCAGGCGGCCCGGGGCCAGAGGCGCCCGGCCAGCGCGGAGCCCTCGCCCCAGACGAGCTCGGGAAGCCGCCGGTCGGCCTGGGCGGGGATCCCCAGCCGCACCACCGGCACCCGCTCCGCCAGCCGCTCCAGGGTGGCGAGGGCGCGCTCGCCGGCGGCCGGGTGCTCGAGCGGCGCCAGCGCGGCGACCAGGGCCGCCACGGCCTCGGCGCCCGTGAGGGGGCGCGCGGTCAGGGTCGACGCGGGCGCGAGGGCGTAGACGGCCTCGAGCCGCGCCGCCGCGCCCGGAACGGCCGGACTCGGTGCGCCCCAGGGTGTCGGATGAGCGCGAAAACCCGTCGCCTCGGCGCGCAGGGCGACCCGGCAGTCGGACAGGAGCGTCACGCCGGGATGCGCGGCCAGCCAGCGCGCAGCGGTGCGGCGCTCGCTCCCACCGGCACCCGCCAACACGGTGGCCCGCCCATCCCGCACGGCGCCGCAGCCTCTCAGCATCAGGCCACCCTCCAGGGCAAGCCGGTGGCGCACGAGCCACTCGTCGAGCGGGAATCCGAGCGGGTTGCTGCAGCGGCGCGCCGACGGCGAGCCCGGCTGCACCCGGATCTCGCCCATGGACAGATCGTGATCGAAGCGCGCCTCGCGCTCCACCACGCCGCGGTACCGGTGGAGCACCCGCCACCCCCGCGGCGTGCGGTCCACCTCGACGCGATCGCGCCGCGCCGCACGCGAGAGATCCGGTCGCCGCGCGGGAGCGACCGGCGCCAGGCGCACGCCCACGCTCACGTCCGGCTCGCGGGACACGGCGCCGAAGGCGCCCTCCTCCGCCGAGCCGAAGTCCCAGGGCAACCCCGGCGGCACCTCGATCCCGATCTGAAGGCCCCCGATGCAGATGCCCCTCAAGCGCGTGCGACCCATGCGACGTCCCCCCCGCCCGCTTCACGTTGGTTAAGAAGTTCAGAAACTGCTGCAGTTTCTGAACTTCTTAACCAACGTCCCCTAGCGAACCAGGAGGTTCGCGATTCGCCAGCCCGGCAGCTCCACCCGGGCTTCCGCCCCAGCGCCGTCCGCGGCCGGCTCCGCCAGCGGGCGCTCGGCCAGGTCCACCGGCTCGAGGCGACCGGCCCCGCCGCCCCAGCGCACGTCCACCCCCCGCGGCTCGGGGGAGGCGTTCCACAGGCGCACCAGCGCGCGACCGTCGGCGCGCGGCTCGATCGCCGAGACCACGACCGCGGGGTCGTCCACCTCGACCAGGCGCTGGCCGTCGCGCAGCGGACCCGGTCCCGGGGCGCCGCCCGCGAACGGCACGGGCGGGTAGGCGTGCGCGTGCGCCCGCAGGACCCGTTCCGGCGCGTCGGGCGCATGCCAGCGCAGGGAGAGCTCTACCCGATGCGTTCCCGGCACCTGGGCGCCGGGGGTCTCGAGGGGCGGTCCCGCGTGGCCGGGCCGCAGCGCGAGGTCGTCCCGCGAGAGCCAGCCCACGGCGCGGAGCACGGTCAGCGCCAGGCTCGTGCGGCCGTCGACCTCCGGCACGGCCTCCACCTCGGTCACGCCGCGGTTCGCCAGCGTGAGGCCGGTCTCGTCCCCCAGCAGACTGGCGAAGGCCCGCTGCGGCACCGCGCCGATCGGGAACTCCGCCGGATGCAGGCTGCCGAAGCCCCCGCGCTCCGGCGCGATGGGCCGATCCACCACCTCGAAGGCGGACTCCACCTGGAAGCGACGGGCGCTGAAGGGCGCCCGCACGTGCAGGCGCAGCCGGTGGTCGCGCGCGCGGTTGTCCAGCTCGAGGTCCAGGTCGACCCGGTCGCTGTCCTCGAAGAGCTCCAGCCGCAGCCGCGCCGACAGCGGCAGCGTTCGCTCCGCGCGTCCGGCGCGGTCGGGCGTCAGCGACTCGGGCACGCGGTAGCGCGCTTCGATCTCCAGGCGCGCCGCTGCCTCGCCGACGCCCGTCGCCCGCACGCGCACCCGCTCGGGATGATCCGCCAGAGGCGCGCCGGGCACCGGATCGAAGTTGTACTCGTCACCCCGGTCGCCCTCCGAGACCAGGCGCAGGGCGTCGTCCAGCGCCAGCCCGTCTGCGCGGCGCAGCATGCGCACGTGACCAGCGGCATCCGCCTCGATGCGCCAGTGCGCGTTCTCGATCCAGGCTCCCCCGTGCTCTGCCGACCCGGCGCGGACACCGGCCTCGTCGCGGGGACGCGCGCGCCCACGCGCGACGCGATAGCTGCGGAGCCCGTGCCCCGGAAGCTCGTCGGCGAAGCGCAGGCGCAGACGCGGGAGCTTGCGGACCACGACGGAGAACTGCTCCACCTCGTCGTCCCGTGCCAGCGCCTCGGATACTTCGCGACGCACCTCTGCGGCGTCGTAGCCGGAGGGCGTATCCGCCACCGTCAGGTCCAGGTGCAGGGTCCGCTCGCGCACCTCGAGCCGCGCACCCCGAACCGGATGCGCGGCGACCTCCTCGCCGAACGCGCCGAGCAGCAGGGACGCGGCGCCCTTGGGCACGGTCAATGCGAAGAGCTCCTGCTCGGGCGCCAGCAGCTCGGCCGCCACGGGGATCCGGCGTCCGCCGGCGTCACGCAGGTGGAAGGCGCCCAACGAGCCGCCACGGAGGGGCGCCTCCAGGGAGATCTCGCCCTCCACCAGTGCGGGACCGCCGCCGTTCGGATTCCAGACGAAGAGGGGCGCGCCCGCGCCGCGACCGAAGCCGCGCGCGGGCACCGCCACGCGCGCGGCGAGCTCGCCGGCGACGCGCTCGAGATGCGCGCTGGCGAGCTCGCGCACGCGGGCGAAGCGCGTCTCCATCTGGTCGTGCACCGCGTCGATGGAGCAGCCGCAGACCGAATCGTGGGGATGGTTCTCGAGCGCGACGCGCCAGGCCAGCTCGAGGATCTCCGGGTCGGGGTCGCCGCCCAGGGCGCCGAGCCAGGCCGCCAGCGGCTCGAGCACGCGGGTGAGCAGACGGTCGTTCGCGAACTCCTGTCGTTTCTGCGGCGTCCGGGCGGACGCACAGCCGGGCAGGAGCGGCGAGCGCAGCCCGGAGCGAAGCTCACCGCGGTGCAGCGAGAGTTCGCCGCCCGCCTCCCGGCGCGCGCGCGCGACGAAGCCCGGCAGGGTCCCGATCTCCGCCGTCACCCCCGGCATGCCGCCCGCCGCCGCCTCCAGCGCCGCCGGCAGCCCGGCCTGCGGCTCCTGGTGGTCCGACCCGTTCATGAGCAGCACGGACGGCATCGCGGCAAACGCCTCCTGCGCGGCCAGCGCCGTCTCCAGCCGGCTGCGCAGAGCGTCGGGCTCGAGCGGCAGCTGGGCGGCGTTGCCGTAGCCCTGGGGCAGGTAGACCGTGAGCAGACGGGTGCCGTCCCTCCCCTCCCACCAGAACGGCGTGGTCTCCACCTCGTCTCCGACGCCCCGCCACAGCACGGCGGCGTCGAAGCCGAAGCCCGCGAAGATCTGCGGCAGCTGGCCCACGTGCCCGAACTGGTCCGGCACGTAGCCGAGGCGCATGGCGGACCCCAGGGCCTCGGACTGCCGCAGCCCGAGGCGCAGGTTCCGGATCAGGGCTTCGCCGGACACGAGCCACTCGTCGGGAAGCACGAACCACGGCCCCACCAGCAGGCGCCCGTCCCGGACCAGCTTCGCGATCCGCTCCCGGGCGCCGGGCCGCACCTCCAGATAGTCGGCCACCGCGCTCGACTGGCCGTCGAGGGTGAAGTGGCGATACGCCGGGTCTCCTTCGAGCAGGTCGAGCAGGCGATCGACGAGACGAACCAGCCGAACTCGGAACTGCTCGTGGGTGCGGTACCACTCGCGATCCCAGTGGGTGTGGGGCACCACGACCAGATGCCGGGAGCGATCGCTCATGGGGCGGAATGCTACCCAGACCGGTGCCCGGAGGCACTCAGGCCCGCTCGCGGATCGGCCGAAACTGCGGTATCCCGTGTACCGAGTCGAGATGGAGCAGAACGAGAGCGACCAGCGGCCGGAGCCGCAACCTACAACCACCGGATCTGCGCCCCGAGCCGCACTGGGGGCCCGGTCCGGTCCGACTGGCGTGTCCGTCTAGACCTGCCTCGCCGGAGGTCCTGCGGATGCGCGCGGGGCTTTCGGAGTGGCACCCACCGAAGTCACTACCCGGATTCTGCGTCGGCTGCTGGCCAGCGGCGTGCACTCCCGCGCCGAGCGGCTGCTGGCCCGGGTGCACCCGGCCGACCTCGCCCCGCTCTTCGCCGATCTCACGCCCGAGGAGATCCGCACCGTCGTCGACCTGCTCTTCCGGCAGCGCCGGGCCGCGCAGACCCTGCGCGAGCTGCCGCCGGAGATGCTGCCGACGATCTTCGAGGCCGTGGACGACGCGCGCCTGGCCGCGGTCTGCGGGCGCCTCGAGATCGACGACATGCTCGAGCTCTTCGAGCGGGTTCCCGAGGAGCGCCACGATCCGATCCTGGCCCTGCTCCCCGCCGAGAAGCAGGCGGAGCTGCGCAAGCACGAGCTCTACGCCGAGGGCTCCGCCGGCCGGGTGATGACCACGAACATCCTGGCGGTGGACGAGAAGCTCACCGCCCAGGAGGCCATCGAGAAGATCCGCGCCTTCGGCGAGGACACCGACGCCGTCCTCTACCTCTACGTGGTGGACACCGAGGGCCGGCTCGAGGGCGTGGTGCCGATCCGACGCCTGGTGGCGTCGCGCCCCGATCGCCCGGTGGGCGAGATCATGATCCGCGAGCCGGTCTCCGCCAGCGTGGACACCGACCAGGAGGAGGTGGCTCAGCTGGTGGCCCGCTACAACCTGCTGGCCATCCCCGTCACGGATCTGGAGCGCCGCCTGCTCGGCGTGATCACCGTCGACGACGTGATCGAGGTGATCACCGAGGAGGCCACCGAGGACATCTACCACCTGGCGGGCCTCGACGAAGAGGACCGCGTCTTCACGCCGCCGAGCCAGTCGATCCGCAAGCGCCTGCCGTGGCAGTTCCTGAACCTGGGCGCCGTGTTCATCTCGGCCTGGGTCGTCGGCCTCTTCGAGCAGACCCTCGACAAGATCGTCACCCTCGCCGTCTTCATGCCCGTGATCAACGGCATGGGCGGAAACGGCGGCGTCCAGTCCCTCACCGTGGTGACGCGCGCCATGGCGCTGGGCGAGATCGAGTTCTCGAGCGGCCTGCGCGCCGTCGGGAAGGAGCTGCTGGTGGGCCTCGTGATCGGATTGGTGGTCGGCGCGGCCGCGGGAGGGATCGCATGGATGTGGCAGGGGAACCCCTACCTCGGGTTCACCCTGACGGCAGCCATGGTAGTGACCCTGACGGTGGCGGGCCTGCTGGGCGCCGCGGTGCCCGTGCTGCTGAAGGCGCTGCGCCAGGATCCGGCGCTCGGCTCGGGCGCCATCGTCGTGACGATCACCGACGCCTTCGGGCTGTTCTGCTTCCTCGGGCTCGGAACGCTCCTGCTGGACCGGCTGGCCTGAGGGCCAGGTCGCGCGCCGGCAGCGCGCGAGCGCCAGGAGCACGCCACCCCGAGTCCCTCGGCCACGTCCCATCCCCCATACCACCGGGAGAGCCGGAAGGGTGGTCGTGGCGAGAAGCGCTGCGCCCAGCGGTGTCTCCGGAGGTCAGACGCCGAGGCGTCGCGCCAGAGCGTGAGCCGCTTCCGGCCCTGATCGACCCCATCCTCGGGTGCGCGGGACCGGGGTCGATGCCCGCCCGGCTAGAGCGTGGTCCGCCCTGCGCCGCGCATCCGACGCCGTCGTGCGCGCAGCGCCATCAGGGGCGGGAGCAGGAAGGCGAGCTCGAATCCCAAGCCGCAGACTGCCTTCTCCTCGGCGTACTGGCTCGGGTCGAGGCATTCCGGATCTGCCGGATGGTCGATCAGGCCGTCGCCGTCGTTGTCGATGCCGTCACTACAGGGCGGATCCTCCATGAAGAGGAGGGGATGCAGGCAGGCGGGGTCCTGCGCATCCATGAGGCCGTCGCCGTCGTTGTCGATCCCGTCGTCGCAGGCGAGGTCCGCGGCGGTCTCCGAGGCATCCGAGACATCGTCGCAGCCCACGTCGTCGCCGAAGTCGAAGTAGCCGTCGCCGTCGTTGTCGATGCCGTCATCGCACTCGGGGGAGCCGCCACCGCAGGCCCCGGGGGCCGCGGCGGCCCCGGCGTCCTTGCCGAAGTCCGCCGTCCAGAATTGAGGCATCACGGCGACCCCATAGGGGTGGAGGACGCAGAGATCGGGGCCGATCGCATGGCCGATGCCGACGTGTCGGGCATTGGCGTTGAGCAGGATGCCCCGATGGGCCGTAGAGGCCATCCACGCGCTCACGATCTGGCTCGGGCTGATCTGGCCGGCTCCCACGGCCTCCTGGCCCGGATCGGGGTAGCCGGCGTCGAGCATCCGCTGGTTCTTGCTGGAGCCGTCCGATCCCGTGTGACTCAGGAAGCAGCCGTCCCGCATGTCCTCGCTGTGACGTACCGCGGACTCCATGAGGCGCCCATCGAGCGCCACCGCGGCGAGGTTGTTCGCGACGCGCTGCTGATTGATCAGAGCGAGGACCTGCAGCTCCTCGTTGCTGGGCAGCGGACACGTGGTTCGGCCCTGGGCGGGTGCAGCGAGAAGCGCCGCCCCCAGCAGCGCGATCGCGAGCGACGGCCCGAGAATCCTCGCGAGGCGCCCGCAAGGCGCGCCCGGCGTCTGTGATCGATGGTCAGCCCGATTCATGCTCTCGCCTCGACGCAAGGCCCTTCCCATCCCCCCCGGGAGGGCTCCGGTGTCTCGGAACACCGCGATGTCTCGAGGGCTTTATCGACCGCAGCCGCGTGGGATTCCGTGACCGGGACCACCAAGGGGCCGGACGGCAGCGGGGGAGCAGCGAGGAGGGGTGGCCGGTCGAAGCCAGAAAAGAAAACGCCCCGGCCTGGGGCCGGGGCGTTCCGATGCGCTGGCGCGCGGATTCAGCCGCTCGAACTCATTCCCTGCGGCGGCGACTGCTCGCCACGAGGCCCGCGATCCCCAGCCCCAGGAGCAGGGCCGTGCCCGGCTCGGGGAGCACGAAGCCGGGCGGACCTCCGCCCACGGTCTCGGATCCGAAGGGCTGCGTGCCCTGGATGTGGGCCGCGACCAGGACGTCCTGGCATGTGGTGCTGCAATTCGAGAACTCGTTCAGGTCCGTCAGCACGAGGGCCTGATCGGCGCTCAGCGTGAACGTGGCAAACTGGAGGATGCCGTTTCCGTTTGAGCTGGAGCCGTTGTCGAAGGACACGCCCCAATCGAAGGCGGATCCCGCGCCGCCGGCGATCGGGGGATTGGGACCCAGCAGAGTGTACGGCGTGTCGGGGGCATTGTCGTCGAAGATGCTGAGACCCGTGAAGGCTCCGACCAGGTTGAAGTAGAACTCGCGCAGATCCGCGTTCGCCCCGAGCAACCCGGCGGCCGTGTTCAGCGTGATGGTGAAATCGAGATCGCCCAGGCCATCCTCGACCACGTCGACGGTTCCGTAGTCGTCCAGGGTGCCGTCGTCGAACTCGACCACGAGCGGAATGCTCACGGCCTGGGCGCTGGACACCAACATCAGTGCGGCCACCCCAACGGCAGCGGTCAACAAACCGGAAAACACTCGACTCTGCATCGCACGCTCCTCCGCCGGCATCGGCGCCAGCTAACAGCAAAAGCTCCACCTGACGCACACTCTCTTAGCAAGCCACATGCCCATCCGGGCGTTTGCGTTGAGATTTCGCAACCGGCTGAATTTAATGAGCTTTTTCTGAGATGGCCCCCAGGGAACAGCTCGCTCTCGACGCGGGTGGGAAAGGGATTTCCTCTTTCGAGGCAAGGTCGTTCCGTCCCGCGCCCCGGTCCGGAACGGTCGGGAGCCCGGCGAGCAGGGCGACTCGATCGCGGGCACCGGAGTTGCGGCGCCCCGCCGCCTTCGCGGCCAAAGCGCTACCGGGTGGCGGATTCGAGATGGCGGGGCTCGGAAAGCGGCCGAAGTCGCGGTCCGTGGTCCAGAACTCGCGGACGGCGGGTTTCGTCCTCCTCGTCCGGGCTCGAGTCCCGTTCCACTACCGCGGAACGCCCGTTCCCTCGGGCCTCACTCCGGCAGGGCGTAGGTCTGCTCGAGGTAGGCCTTGATGTCCGCGGACTCGAAGAGCTCCGTCCCCGTGTTCGGATCCGAGAGGAACGGGACCATCATCTTGCCCGAGCGCTTGACGAAGGCGTCGCGGCCCGGGCTCCCCTTGCCGACGTTGTGCAGCCGGTAGGGGAGCTCGAGCGAGCACAGTGTCTCGCGCACGATGCGGCAGAAGGGCGAGCCCTCGAAGCTCCAGAGCTCCAGGGGCTTCTCCGGAGCGCGGGCCGGCCGGTAGTGGGTTCCCAGTCCCGGGCGCAGCACGCCGGGCAGCGCCACTGTCAGCAGGGTCAGCGGGCCCGCTCGCAGGGCGAGGGGCACACGCCCGTCTCCGTAGTGGTCATAGAGGTACTGCACGATGTCGTCGGATTCGTACATCTCGGTGCCGGTGTTCGGATCGACGAGGTACGGAAACTGCGGCTTGCCACCGCGCCGGATCAGCTCCTCGCGATAGCGCGGGCCGTTCTTCGGACACGGGTAGATCACCGCGTCCAGGTCCAGGTTGGTGAGGGCCTCGCGCACCTTGCGGCAGAAGGGGCAGCCCTCGAACTCGTACAGCTCCAGGGGCTGCTCCGGGCGGGCGCCGAGCGAGCCCGATTGCACCTGGATCCCGGAGAGCGCGCGGACCAGGGTGGCGGCGACCGAGCTGGCGACGTCGAGGGGGCGGTACATGGGGAACCTCCGGATCGGTGGGTTTCGCGAAGCTAGCACTCCCGGCGCGCGGCCTAGAAGAACCACTCCACGATCGCGTAGCCGAGGTCCGGCTGGGACCCGTACTGGGAGCGGCGCTTGCCGGCGAAGAGCTGGGCGCCGAGGGTGATCTCAAGCGAGCCCAGGGGCGAGTACACCAGGATCGGGGCGAAGACGGCGCTGTGGCCGTCCCAGTCGTAGATCACGAGCAGGTCGGCACGCAGGCTCGGCGTCAGCTCGTAGCCCGCCTGGAAGCCGGTCTGGTTGCGGGCGCTGGTGATGACGCGACTGCCGCCGAAGCGGTTCACGCTCCCGGCCGTGGCGAAGGGCCCCTGCTCCGGTCGCAGGCCGGAGCCGACCAGGGGCACGAAGGTCGACTCGAAGAAGGGCAGCAGGCTGCCGGCCTTGCCCTCGCCGAAGCCGAGGTCGTTCTCGTTGTACAGGTGCTCCAGCAGCAGGTAGATCCCCCTCCCCACCGGCACGCTGTAGTCGAGCGACGCCACCACCTGCCAGAAGTTGTCGAGCCGCTCCGGGCGCACGGCCCCGATCGGGAAGACGTCGCGGCTGGGGCGGGTCCAGATCACCTCCATGCGGAAGGCGGCGTCGCGGACGTTGGCGGCCAGGTCGCCGCCCACGGCCCAGGCCTCCTCCCAGCGCCCGCCGAGGAGCGAGTAGTCCGCCTCGCCCAGGCTGCCGTGGAAGCGCGCGCCGTAGGCCGCGTCGGCGCTGTTCCCGTTGGGCTGGTAGACCGCCTCGAGGAAGGTGAAGCCGTCGAAGTTCCAGCGCACGTCCAGGGCGTCCACCCCGGGAATCTGGGCCTGCTCGATGTCCAGGGGAGGAAGGGCGTTGAAGCGATCGGTCGGGTTCCACAGGCGCCCGACGCCCCAGGGAATCCGCTGGCGACCCGCGCGCGCCTCGAATCCGCCGAGCTCCAGCTGTGCGTAGGCCCGGTAGAGCCCATGCCGCCAGCTCCGGTGCTCCGTGGGCATCCCGAAGGCCCGCACCTGCCAGTCCAGGTCGAAGAGCGAGTCGACGCGGAACTCCTCCGCGAGGGTCACGCCCAGGGTGTCGAGGGTGCCGAAGAGGAGCTCGTGGTCGTAGGCGACGACGGCCGAGAGGTGCCGGTTCACGCGCCCGTCGAGGCGCAGCCGGAAGCGCGTGAGGCTCTGGTAGAGCGTCTTGTCGTCCACGAGGTCGAAGGCCGAGCACTCGGGAAAGGTCGCGGCGAAGACGCAGCGCGGATCGCTGGCGGCGCGCCGCTCGAAGCGCCCGGCGTCGGTGCCCTCGCTGACCCTGGCGATGCTCCGGATCAAGCCGGAGACCTCGAGCGACGCCTCGCCCCGGCTCCAGACCTCCTTCGCCCCGGCGCGCCCCGCGGCCGCGAGGGGAAGCCCCACGGCCAGGAGCCCCGCGGCCAGGCGCGCCGCCCTCACGCTCCCGGCCCGTCGGACTCCACCCGCCCGTCCCGCAGCCGCACGCGGCGGCGCGCCTTCCCGATCACCAGCGGATCGTGGGTGGAGAACAGGAAGGTCACGCCGTGCTCGCGGTTCAGCTCCTCCATCAGGTCGAGGAGCTGCCCCGCGGTCGCCGAGTCCAGGTTGGCCGTGGGCTCGTCCGCCAGCACCAGCTCGGGCCGCCCGACGATCGCCCGCGCCACGGCCACCCGTTGCTGCTGCCCGCCGCTCATCTCCAGCGGGCGCTTTTCCGCCAGCTCGGCCAGGCCCACCTCCGCCAGGATCGCGTCGGTGCGCGCCTTGCGCTCGGCAGACGGCACGCCCTGGAGCTCCATCACGAACTCCACGTTCTCGCGCGCGGTGAAGACCGGGATCAGGTTGTAGGCCTGGAAGACGAAGCCGAGCTTGTGGAGGCGCAGCTCGGAGCGCTCCGCGGCCGAGCACTCGGCCAGGTCGCGCCCGTCGAGGGTCACGCGGCCCTCGCTCGGATCGTCCAGGGCACCCAGCAGGTTCAGGAGGGTGGTCTTGCCGCAGCCGCTCGGCCCGTGCAGCACCGTGAACTCGCCCTCCTCGAGGGTGAGGTCCACGCGATCGAGGGCGCGGGTCGCCACGCCCCGGGTCTCGTAGACCTTGCTGACGGCGTGCGCTTCCAGGATGGCCATCGCTCCTCCTACACGTGCCGCAGGGCGCGAGCCGGGAGCGCCCGGGCAGCCCGCAGCGCCGGCCACAGACTGGAAAGGATCGCCGTAACCGTCGCCACCACCGTCGGCGTGGTGAAGTCCTGGGCCCGCACGATCGGGACCACCGTGGTGCCGACCCCCAGGGCGTTCAGTCCGCGCGCGAACGCCGTGAGATCGATCCCATCGCGGAGCGAGAAGACGAGACCCACCGCCAGCGCGAAGCCCACGAGCAGCCCGAAGAGCGTCAGGCAGAGCGATTCCAGCACCACTGCCGCCACCACCCGGGGCGCCGACATGCCGATCGAGCGCACGACACCGATCTCGCGCGTGCGCTCGAACACGGCCATCAACAGCACGTTCGCGATGCCGAACGCCATGGCGATGAAGACCGCCGCGTACACGATCCACGCCATCTGCTCGAAGGAATCCACCATGTAGACCAGCAGCGGCGCCAGCTCCCTCCAGGTGCTGACCTCCACGTCGCCGACGAGCCGGGTTGCCAGCGCCTCCCGCACGGCGGGGATCGCTTCGCGGCGCTCCGTCACCGCCACCAGCTCCGAGACCGCGTCGCCCAGGGCCAGCAGCTCCTGCGCCTCCGGCAGCCGCAGGTAGACCGTGGTGCGATCCAGCTCGAGGGATGCGGTGCGGAAGAGGCCCGCCACGCGGAAGGCCTCCGCCGCCAGGTCGCCGTTGGCGTCGCTGGCGGAGAGCACCAGCTTGCCGCCCACGCCCACGTGGAGTCGCTCGGCCAGGGCCTCGCCCACGAGGATGCGGCGTGCGTCTCCGTCGAGGTAGGCGCCCTCGGTGATCGAGCCGGCGAGGCTCGTGATGCCGGACTCGCGCGGCGGATCGATCGCCAGCACGCGCACCCCTGCACTGGCCCGCGTCGAAGACAGCAGACCCTGGCTGTGGATCCGGGGCGCCCAGGCCTCCACCTGGGGCAGACTCTCCAGGATCGCGGCGCCCGCCCGACCGCCGTCGTCCAAGCGCAGGCCCAACCCGGGATCGTCCCGGAAGCCGCGGGCGCGGACCTGCACGTGACCCAGCTCGGTGGAGATCGCCGTCTCCACCATCTGCAGCACCATGCCGAAGTTGATGGCCATGGACAGGATCACGCCGGCGATCCCGACGGCCACGGCCGTGACGACGATCCCCGTGCGCCGAGGATTGCGCCAGACGTTGCGCCAGGCGAGGCGCCACAGGAAGCGGTCGAACGCCGCGGCGGCCAGGGTCGCCCGGGCGAAGCGCAGGGCGTCTCGGACCTGTGCGAGCGCGACGCGGGCCCGTTCCATCACAAGCTCCGCAGGGCGTCCACGGGCCGGCCGCGGCTCGCCTTGACGGCCGGGTAGAGGGCCGCCAGCGCGGCGACGCCCAGGATGGTCAGCACCGAGCCCAGCGGGTTCCACGGCTTGAGCTTCCAGGTGATCACGGGCTCGGCGCCGATCAGCTCCATGGCGCCCGCCAACTCGTTGGAGAGCTCCACCGGATGGGCCTGGAACCAGAGCACGAGCGGAATGCTCGTGGCCAGGCCGATCGCGAGACCGAGCCCCGCCAGCAACAGGGACTCCAGGTAGACGAGCCGAAAGACGGCGCCGGGCCGCAACCCCAGGGCCAGCAGCACGCCGAGCTCGCGCGTGCGCTCCAGCACCGACATCAGGATCGTGTTCAGGATCCCGAAGGCCACCACGATCACGAGGATCACCAGCAGCACGTACATGCCCGCGTCGTCGAGGATGATGAACTGCACCAGCTCGGGCATCAGCTCGGCCCAGGTCTGCACCTCCACGGCCTCCGCGCCGGGCAAGGCGCCGCGCAGGCCGGCGGCGACCTGGTCGGCGGCGTCGGCGTCGTCGGCCAGGAGCGCCACCTCGCTTACGCGCTCGCCGTAGACGAAGAACGCCTGGGCGTCGGCCAGGGTCACCAGGGCCAGGCTGCGGTCGAGGGAGGGCTCGGGCAGCTTCATCACCCCGACCACGGTGAAGAGGTCGTAGGCCGTCTCCAGGGAGTAGGCCTCGGAGTAGAGCAGCAGCTCGTCGCCCAGCTCGGCCCCGAGGTTCCGGGCCAGGCGCTCGCCCAGCACGATGCCCTTCGGCGCGTCCTCCGACACGAAGACGCCCCGCTCCACGCGCCGCGCGAGAGTCGTCACGGAAGCTTCGCGCGCGGGATCGACCCCGAGCACCGCCACCCCCTGGGCGTCCGTCTCCTTCGACACCAGCCCGAAGCCCACCAGCCGCGGGGCCCAGCCCCGCACGCCGGGCGCAGCGTCCAGGGTGTGCTGGAGTCCGGCGTCGAGAGTCACGAACTGCTCGAGGGTGCGGTTCGCGAAGTAGCCCTCGCCCGCCAGGGTCACGTGGCCCGAGGCCACCCGCACGCTGTCCTCGATCATCTTCTCGTGGATGCCCGCCGCCATGGCGACGAAGAACACCACCAGCACCACCGCGAAGACCGTGGCCGCCACGGTGAGCCAGGTACGGCGGGCATTGCGCCAGACGTTGCGCCAGGCGAGCCGCAGCTCGAGGCCCACTAGCCCCGCTCCTTCAGGTTGCGGGTGGTGAAGATGCGGTCGTCGAAGGCCTCGTCGAAGCGGATCTCGCGGATCTCGATCGTCGTGCGGTGATCCGGCTTCTCCAGCGGCTGCATGCTCCAGCGGTGCGGGAAGTGACGCCCCTGCACCTCGCGTACGTCGCCCAGCTCGAAGCGGCGCAGCTTCGTCCCGTCCTCGTCGTAGAATTCCTGCAGCAGGGGCGTGTAGTGCTCGGCGTCGATCCACGAAACGATCCGGCCCCAGACGACGGGCGCGTCCTCGCGCGGTATGAACGCCACCACGTAGGCGCGGCGGTCCGGGTGGCCCGCTGGACTCGGGTCGACGCCCAGGAGCTGGTGGTCGTAGTCGTCGAGCTGGCTCGACTCCCGCACCAGGTCGTCGTTGGTGAAGTCGCTCCCCATCCACGACTGGAGCATCATCGACGGCGGGATGCGCATGGTGCGCTCGACCCTCGGCACGTACATCCACATGTTGGGCCGCTTCATCAGGAAGGCGGAGTCCGCGTCCTTGGGCGGCGCCAGGATGCGGATGAACGTGCGCTTGTTCAGGCGGTCGTCCCAGGAGCGGAACTCGACCGTGCGCGGCACGAGCAGCCGCGGCGACGCGACGGTCATCGCCGCCTCCATGTAGGCGCGGTCGCCGCGCAGCACCTGCTCCTGGCGCTCCGCGATCGTGCGGGCGTCGAGTCCCTCGGGCGCCGGCTCGAGCTCCGCCGCGGCGCCGACGGCGGCGACGAGCAGCCCGACGAGCAGCGGAACCGCGCGGCTCAAGCGGCAATGCCGCGGGAGAAGATGTCCCACCACGTCCTCCAGTGGGCGCGCGCGTCGAACTGGTCGTCCACGAGCGCCTGGATCAGCAGCCCTTCGATCCCGGCGGTGGCCGCCGCGGCCACGCTCTCGGGCTCGAGCTCGCGGATCTCGCCGGCGGCGATCCCGCGCCGGATCCACTCGCCCAGCACCCGACGCGACTCGCGGTAGATCCCGGCGAACTGCTCCTGCAGCTCGCGGTGCACGATGAACTCGGCCCAGGCCCGCAGCAGGTCGCCCTGGTCGGCGATGCGCTCCAGGCTGAGCTCGCCCACGCGACCCACGAGAGCCACCACGTCGCCCTCGTGGGCCTCGGCCTCCCGCTGCCAGGCCTGGAAGAGCTCCAGCGCCCACGCCTCGCACAGGCCCCCGAAGAGCTCCGCCTTGCTGCGGAAGTGCCAGTAGAGACTGCCCTTCGAGACGCCCGCCGTGCGCGCCACGTCGTCCATGGTGGCCTCGTGGAAGCCCTTGTCGGAGAAGCAGCGCAGGGCCGCGTCGAGAATCTGGGCGCGCCGTTCCCGAGCGGGAAGCTGGCGGCGGGGTCGGGCTCGAAGCGGTTGAGACAATTAGGCTTTCCCTACAAACTGACTGGTCAGTCTAGTCTGCGTCCGAGACCCGGTCAAGGCCCGGCGGATTCGCGTACCCTGTCCCCCGGAGGCCGGGCATGTCCGAGTTCTTCACCCGACGCAGCTATCTCGCCTACCAGTACGGCGACGCCGAGAAGCTGCGCATCCGCCACGAGACCCACGCGCGCCACAGCGAGAACCGCGGGCACTACTTCGACTGGCTGCTGGGTCTGCTCGAGCCGCTGCCCGACCTGCTGCTGCTCGACGTGGGCTGCGGCCACGGCGCGCAGCACCTGCGCCTGCGGCAGCAGCGCATGCGGATCATCGGCGTGGACCTCTCACCGGGAATGCTGCGCGAGGCCTACGACCAGGCGCGCGGCGCCGGGATCGGCGCCTGCTTCCTGCACGGGAACGCGGGCGCCCTGCCGCTGGCTGACGAGAGCGTGGACCGGGCGATGGCCAACCACATGCTCTACCACGTGCCGGACCCGATCGAGGCGCTGCACGAGCTGCGGCGGGTGCTGCGACCCGGCGGACGGCTCGTGATCGGCACCAACGCCGCGGACAGCGGCCGCCGCTTGCTGGAGCTGCACGACCAGGCCGCACAGCTCCTCGGCTACGACCCCACCCCGTCGCTCTACGATCGCTTCAACCTGGGGCACCTGGAGATCGTGCAGGAGGTCTTCCCCGATGCCCGCCTCCGTGTCCGCAACGACGCCTTCGTCTTCCCCGACGTCGCCTCGGCACTGCGCTACTACGCCAGCTCGCTGGTGGACCACGTCGATCCGCTCCCCGAGGACGGGAGCCACCGGGAGAGCCTGCTCCAGCTGCTGGCCCCGGAGATCCAGAAGATCCTCGACAGCGAGGGGGTCTTTCGCGTGCCGAAGAACGCGGGCTGCTTCGTAGCGCAGGCCTGAGGAGCCGATCGGTCGCTAGCACGCGTCGTCCAGCACGCGCCGCACCGCGCGCAGCAGCCCGTCTCGTCGGAAGGGCTTGGCCAGGAAGTGGGCGTCGGGCGGGAGCGGCCCGACCCGCGGCTCGTCGGCATAGCCGGACATCAGCAGCACGCCCGTGTCCGGCGCCTCCCGACGCAGCCAGATCGCCAGCTCGACGCCGGACATGCGGGGCATCACCACGTCGGCCAGCACCAGGCTCACGGGCTCGCGGCGGGTCCGCAGCAAGGTCAGGGCGGCCTCGCCATCGCTCGCGTCCAGCACCTCGTAGCCCGCGGTCGCCAGCGCCGCGCGCACCAGGTCCCGCAGCATGCGCTCGTCTTCCACGAGCAGCACCGTCTCCCCCGGGCGAGCGCCCGGCTCACCCGCAGCCTCTTCCTCGGCGCCGGCGTCCCCTGCCTGCTCCCGCCGCGGCAGCAGCAGCTCGAAGCGCGAACCCCGGTCGGGTTCGCTCTCCACCCGGATCCGCCCGCCGCTCTGCCGGGCGAAGCCGAACACCGTCGCCAGCCCCAGGCCGGTGCCGCGACCCATCTCCTTGGTGGTGAAGAACGGCTCGAAGACGCGGGCGCGCACCTCCGGGGTCATCCCGCGGCCGGTGTCGGCCACCCGGATGGACAGCCAGGACGGCCCGCCGTCGTCCCCCTTGCGGGTGCGCGTCGCCAGCGTGAGGCGGCCGCCGCGGGGCATGGCGTCGCGCGCATTCAGGGCCAGGTTGACCAGGGCCTGCTCGAGCTGCGCACCGTCCACCTCGACCCAGCCGGCGTCCGGGTCGAGCTCCGTCACGAGCTCGATGTCCTCGCCGATCAGCCGCGCCAGCATCTTGCGCGTCCGGCTGATGATCGCGTTGGGCTCGACGGCCCCCGCCTCCGTGCCCGCCCCGCCACCGCGGCTGAAGGCCAGGAGCTGCCGGGTCAGGCCGGCGCCGCGGTCCGACGCCATCCGGATCTGCTCCACCGCCTCCGCGGCTTCGTCTCCCTTGGCCCTTCCCTCGGAGAGCAGCTCCGTGTAGCCGGTGATCACGGTCAGGAGGTTGTTGAAGTCGTGGGCCAGCCCGCCTGCGACCCGGCCGATCGCCTCCATCTTCTGCGCCTGGCGCAGCTGCTCCTCCAGGGCGAGGCGTTCGGCCTCGGCGCGGGCGCGCTCGCTCACGTCGCGCACCACGCTGAGGGCGCAACGGCGACCTTCGTACTCGATGGGCGAGCCGTGGAGCTCGATCCGCAGGACGCTGCCGTCCCGGTGCAGGGCGCCCTGCTCCACTTCCACGCTGCGCCCGGCACCGATGCCCTCCAGGTAGCGCCGGTACGGGCCGCGCGCCTCGAAGGGCACCAGCCGCTGGAGATCCAGCGCGACGAACTCCTCGGCGGAGTACCCGAATATCCGGCAGGCCGCCGGGTTCGCCTCCAGGATCGTCCCGTCGAGGTCCCCGATCACCATGCCGTCGCTGGTGGCGTTGAAGATGGACCAGTAGCGGCTGGCGCTCTGGCCGAGCTCGTCGTAGGCCCGTTCCAGCGAGGCCGCCGCGTGCCGCGCGGCGAACAGCCACGACAAGGCCCGGCGGCCCGAACCGCTGCGCGGCGGGCGCGCCAGGTGGACGTGGTAACAGAGGCCGGACGCGTCCGGGGCCGGCACGACCCGCGGCGGGTGGCCGAGCACGTCGGGCAGGCCCTCCAGGGTGCCTTGCACCAGGAGCAGGAAGACCTCGTCCGGGGCGTAGCCGGGCGCCAGGCGCAGGCGGACCACCAGATGCTCGGGTTCCCACTCCTCGACCCGGTAGCTCGTGCAGGCCACCTGCCGCCTGTGCGAGCGGCCGCTGTCTTCGAGGGGCCGATAGAGGTCGGTCGGGCCCTAGCGGAGCCGGGCCAGCGCGGCGAGCGGCCGCAGCCAGCGCGTCCGGGGGATGCGTCGTCCGAGCGCCACCAGCTCGTCGTCGCTCCAGAGCTCCCGGGCGCGGGCCAGGACCGCGCGAAACACGTCCCACGAGATCCGCTGGCGCGGGTCGCGGAGGATCGCCGCCGGGACCCCGACCCCGTCGGTCAGGCACGTCTCGGACAGGCCGCGGGCTTCCAGCTCCTCGAAGCAGACGGTCAGCGTGCGGCAGGAGACCTCGCGACCCACGAGCTCGCGCGGGACCTCCGGGGCGCCGGTGCTCATGCGGGTTCTTCCCTCCGGAGCCTCGCTGCGTGTCCGACGCCCGCCGCAGGCCTAGCCGCGCTCGCCGAGCACCTGCTGGACGTAGCGCTTCACGTACTTGCCGAGCACGTCCGCCTCGAGGTTCACGCGGTCCCCGGGCCGCCGCTCGCCCAGGGTCGTGACGGCGAGGGTGTGCGGGATCAGGGCGACGTCGAAGCCGTCGGGGCGCACGCCGACGACCGTGAGCGAGACGCCGTCGATCGCCACCGAGCCCTTCTCCACCAGCAGGTCGGCGAACTCCGCGTCGCACGCGACGTAGAGCCGCACGTCGTCGCTCTCGCGCTCCAGGCGCTCCACCCGGCCGGTAGCGTCCACGTGTCCCTGCACGATGTGGCCGTCGAGGCGCGCGTCGGCCCGCATGGCGCGCTCCAGGTTCACGCGGTCGCCCTCGCCCAGGCCGCCGATCGACGTGCGCACCAGGGTCTCGCGCACGGCTTCGAAGGCGACCGAGCCGCCGTCGGCCGACACCACCGTGAGGCAGGCGCCGTTCACCGACACGCTGTCGCCCAGGGCCGCGCCGTCGGCGATCTCGGGCGCCGCGAAGGTGAGGCGCAGCAGCTCCCCGCGCTCTTCCACTGCGACCAGCTTGCCCACGCACTCCACGATCCCGGTGAACACCGGCCTAGCCTCCGAAGCGCGTCTCGATCTCGCGCAGCATGCGATCTCGCACCGTGTCGTAGTCCGCCGCCAGCTCGATGGGCGGGTTCGGCAGCTCGGGGATGATGCCGTCGAGCTGCATCCCGTGGTACTGCACCTTGTAGTCGACGAACTTCAGGCCGTGCGCGGTGGAGAGCACCACCACCCGGTCGCTCGAGCGGATCTCGCCACGGCGCACGAGCTTGGTGAGCGCGGCCAGGGCCACCCCGGTGTGGGGGCAGTTGAACAGGCCCGTGCGGTCGGCGTGCACCGCGGCCTCCACCAGCTCGGCCTCGCTGGCCTCCTCGACGATTCCGTCGTAACGCTGGATGGCGTCGATGGCCTTGTGCACCGAAACCGGGTTCCCGATCTGGATCGCGGAGGCCAGGGTCGGCTCCGCGTGGATCGGCTCGTAGCTGGCCCAGCCGCGTTGGAAGGCCCGGTAGAGCGGATTGGCCGCCTGGGCCTGGGCCACCACCAGGCGCGGGCGCTTCGTCGAGAGCCCCAGCTCGACCAGCATGTCCAGCCCCTTGGCCAGCGCCGACACGTTGCCCAGGTTGCCCCCCGGAACCACGATCCAGTCGGGCATCTCCCAGTCGAACTGCTGCACGATCTCGATCCCCACGGTCTTCTGGCCCTCGATCCGCAAGCTGTTCATGGAGTTGGCCAGGTAGACGCCGTCGCGGGCGGAGACCTGCTTCACGATCTCCATGCAGCCGTCGAAGTCGGTGTCGAGCGCGAAGACGATGGCCCCGTTGCAGACGGGCTGGATCAGCTGCGCCATCGAGATCTTGCCCCGGGGCAGGAACACGATGGCAGGGATCTCCGCCGCCGCGCAGTAGGCCGCCAGCGCCGCCGAGGTGTCGCCGGTGGAGGCGCAGGCCACGGCCGGGATCTCCACGCCCTTGGCGCGCATGGACTTCACCTGGGACACCAGCACCGTCATCCCGAGGTCCTTGAAGGAGCCGGTATGGGCGTTGCCGCAGAGCTTGAGCCAGAGGTCCTCCAGCCCGAGCTGCCGCCCGTAGCGGTCGGCCCAGAAGAGGTTCGTGTGGCCCTCGTACATCGACACCACGTGCTGGTTCTCGATCTCGGGAAGCACCCACTCCTTCTTGCCCCAGACGCCCGAGCCGTAGGGCCAGTCGGTCTTGTGGGCGCGGCCCTCGAAGATCCGCTTCCACTCGGCGGCCGACGTCTTGGCCAGCTCGTCCATGTCGTGGGCGACCTGGAGCAGGCCGCCTTCCCGGTCGGTGTAGACCACGTCCTCCAGCGCGTAGCGCTCATCGTCGTGGGAGAGGCTCTGGAACCAGGCGCGGTAACG
Source organism: uncultured delta proteobacterium (assembly GCA_947259215.1). Classification (GTDB taxonomy): domain Bacteria; phylum Myxococcota_A; class UBA9160; order UBA9160; family JAFDET01; genus CAMYLJ01. The sequence goes on along the minus strand of CAMYLJ010000017.1, from coordinate 38,364 downwards.
GGGCTTGGCACTCACAGCTCGTCCTCGATGCGCACGAACAGGGTCGGCGCGGTGACGTCGGCCAGGGAGTCGATCTCCGCGAGCGCGCCGCGGATGGCCGACTCCGGGGCCGGGTGGGTCAGGATCACGACGGGAACCGATTCCACGGCGCCGCCGCGGCCCTGCTGCAGCACGGACTCGATGCCGACGCCGCAATCGCCCAGGGCTCCCGCGATGTGGGACAGCACGCCCGGACGGTCGAGCGCCGTGAAGCGCAGGTACGCGCGGCCCACGAGTTCGCCCAGCGGCACCAGGGGCTTCGGGCGCAGCGACTGGGGCACGTAGGCCAGCGGCGGCACCGGGCCCGCGGTGCCGCGCTGGAGCTCGCGCGCGATCTCCATCAGGTCCGCCACCACCGCGCTGGCCGTGGGCAGCTCGCCCGCACCCGCACCGTAGAAGAGGGTCGGCCCGACCGCGTTGCCGTGGACCGCGATCGCGTTCATGGCGCCCTCCACGTGAGCCAACAGGCTCGTGGCCGGGATCAGGGTGGGATGGACCCGGACCTCGATGCGCCCGTCGTCGTGGGCCTTCGCGATGCCCAGGAGCTTGCACACCAGGCCCAGCCGCTCCGCCGCTTCGAAGTCCAGGGGCTCGAGCGCCCGGATGCCCTCGGTGGGGATGTCCTTGAAGGTGAGCTCGGCCCCGAAGGCCATGGCGACCAGCAGGGTCAGCTTGTGGGCGGCGTCGATCCCGTCCACGTCGAAGCTGGGGTCGGCCTCGGCGTAGCCGAGCTCCTGGGCCCGCTTGAGCACGACCTCGAACGGCTCGCCCGTCCGTTCCATCTCGGTGAGGACGTAGTTGGTGGTGCCGTTCATGATGCCGTGGATCGTCTCGATCTGGTTGGCCGAGAGGCCCTCGCGCAGGCTGCGCAGGATCGGGATCCCGCCCCCGACGCTGGCCTCGAAGGCCACGTCCACGCCGGCCCGGGCCGCCGCCTCGAAGATCTCCCCACCGTGGAGGGCCAGCAGCGCCTTGTTGGCCGTCACCACGTGCTTGCCCCGCTCGATGGCGCCGAGGGTCACGCGCCGGGCCGCGTCGTAGCCGCCGATCAGCTCCACCACGATCTGCACGTCCGGATCGTCGAGCAGGCCCTCGGTGTCCCTGTCGAAGCGCACGCCGGAGAGGTCGATGCCGCGGTCACGCTCGAGGTCCAGGTCCGCCACCCGCACCAGGCGTAACGGAAAGCCCAGCCGCTCGCGGATCACGCCCGCGTTGCGCTCCAGCACCTTGGCCACACCGACCCCGATGGTGCCCAGGCCGACGAGGCCGACGCCGACGCCCTCGCCCGGCATCAGAGGGAGGACCCGCGCAGGAAGCGCCGGATGCCGCGCACCGCCTGGCGGGTGCGGTGGGTGTTCTCGACCAGCGCGAAGCGCACGTAGCCCTCGCCGTGCTCGCCGAACCCGATTCCCGGCGACACGGCCACGTGGGCCTCCGCGCACAAGCGCTTCGAGAACTCGAGCGAGCCGAGCCCGCGCAACGGCTCCGGGATCGGCGCCCACACGAACATCGTCCCGAGCGGCTTCTCGATCTTCCAGGCTCCGTCACCGGGCGCAGCGAGGGAGTCGATCAGGGCGTCGCGGCGCTCCTTGTAGATCCCCACGTTGTGGGCCACGCAGTCCTGGGGCCCGCGCAGGGCCACGATCGCGCCCACCTGGATCGGAGTCGGGATACCGTAGTCGAGGTAGCTCTTGATGCGCGCCAGGGCGTGGATCATGTCCGGGTTGCCTGCCGCGAAGCCGACGCGCCAGCCCGACATGGAGTGGCTCTTGGAGAGCGAGATGAACTCGATCGCCACCTCCCGCGCCCCGGGCACCTCGAGGATGCTCGGCGGGCGGTAGCCGTCGAAGCAGACCTCGGCGTAGGCGAAGTCGTGCAACACCATCAGGTCGTGCTCGCGCGCGAAGTCCACGATGCGCTCGAAGAAGCTCCGGTCGACCACGGTCGTCGTCGGATTGTGGGGGAACGACAGGATCAACATCTTCGGCTTGGGCCAGGTGCGCGACATGGCCTGCTCGAGGTTATCGAAGAAGTCCGAGTCCGCCGTCAGGGGAACGTGGCGCAGGTCGCCGCCGGAGATCACCACGGAGTACTGGTGGATCGGATAGGTCGGGTCGGGACACAGCACCACGTCACCCGGTCCCACCGTCATCAGCACGAAGTGGGCAAGGCCCTCCTTGGCGCCGATCACGGAGATCGCCTCGCGCTCCGGGTCCAGGCTCACGGCGTGGTTGCGCTCGTACCACTCGCAGATGGCGGCGCGCAGGTTGGGAACGCCGCGCGACGCCGAGTAGCGGTGGTTGCGCGGGTTTTGGGCGGCCTCGCAGATCTTCTCCACCACGTGGGGCGGCGTCGGGAGATCGGGGTTGCCCATCCCGAGGTCGATCACGTCCTCGCCGGCGCGGCGCGCCGCGTCCTTCAGCGCGTTCACCTCCGCGAACACGTACGGGGGCAGGCGGGTCAGCTTGTTGAAATCGTGACGGACGGGTCCGGCCATGGTCTTGGGTCCTGGTGCATGGCGCCCGGGGCAGGCTAACTCCCCAATCGTATTGGACTATTCGGTCGCGAGCAAGCGGCGCCGGAAGACCGGGTAGAAGGGCAGCCCGCTGGCGGTCATGACCAGCGCCACCAGCGCCTCCCGCGGTTGGCCGGCCAGGAGCGTGCCAGCGATGGCGGCCGTGACCAGCAGGTAGAGGGCCGGGATCAGCGGATAGCCCCAAGCCCGGTACGGGCGCGGGACGTCGGGCCGGGTGCGGCGCAGCCGGTAGAGGGCCATCACGTCGGCCATCATGGCCAGCAGGATGGCGAAGGTCGTGTAGTCGAGGGCGCTCACGAAGAGCGAGCTCGGGAAGCGATCGAGGACGACCAGCACGGCCACCGTGACACCGGCCTGGAGCGCGATCGCCACGTGGGGCGTGCCGTAGACCGTGTGCGCCCGGTCCACGCCCCGGAAGAAGAGGCCGTCCAGGGCCATCGCGTAGGCGATCCGCGGACCCACCAGCACGGTGGCGTTCAGGGTCCCCAGGATCGAGGCCAGCACGAAGCCGGCCACCAGGGTGCCGCTCACCGGGCCGAAGAGCGCCCGGGCCACCGCCTCGCCGGCGTTGTCCACGCCGGCCAGCTCGCCCACCGGGATGGCGTAGAAGTACACCGCGTTCATCACCAGGTAGATGGCGATGCAGATGGCCAGCCCGGCGAAGAGCGAGCGCGGGACGTTTCGCCCGGCGTCCTGGATCTCGCTGGCCACGTAGACCGTGGAGTTCCAACCGAGGTAGCTGAAGAGGACCGGGGAGAGGGCCAATCCGAAGGCGGCCCAGGTCACGGGCCCGGCGCCGGCGGCCGCGGCGGAGACCGTCAGGTGCTGCCAGCTGCCCTCCCCCAGCAGCGGCCCCGCGAACCCGAAGGCCAGCAACGCCAGGATCTTGAGCCCGGCCGTCAGGTTGTTCGCCAGCGCCCCCCAGCGCACGCCCACCCAGTTCAGCGCCGAGGCCGCCAGGGTCACCCCGATCGCCACGGCCAGGGCCCCGCCGTCCCCGTAGCCCAGGTACGGGCGCAGGCCGGCCGCGAAGCCGGCCGCCAGGGTGGCGATGGTGCCGACGAAGATCGCGAAGAACGACAGCCAGCCCACCAGGAAGCCGGCCAGCGGATGGAAGGCCTCGCGCAGGTAGACGTAGTCGCCGCCGGCGCGGGGGAACATGGCGCCGAGCTCCGCGTTGGCCAGCGCGCCCGCCAGCGAGAGCCCGCCGCCGGCGAGCCAGGCGGCGAACACGAGACCCGGGTGCGGCAACAGATCGGCGATCCGCCCGGGCGTCAGGAAGATGCCCGAGCCCACCACCGACGAGACGATCAGCAGGACCGCATCCGGCAGGGTCAGGAGGCGGCGCAGACGATCGCGCGGGTGGCGGTCGCCGGCTTCGCTCACATCAGAGGAACGGGATGATCAGGAGCGCCACGATGTTCACGAGCTTGAGCATCGGGTTGATCGCGGGGCCCGCGGTGTCCTTGTAGGGGTCGCCGACCGTGTCGCCCGTGACCGCCGCCTTGTGGGCCTCGGAGCCCTTGCCCCCGTAGGAGCCGCTCTCGATGTACTTCTTGGCGTTGTCCCAGGCCGCGCCGCCGGTCGTCATCGAGATGGCCACGCAGACGCCGGCGACGATGGAGCCGATCAGGAGGCCGCCCAGGGCGGCGGCGCCGAGCGTCAGGCCCACGATGATCGGGATCAGCGCGGGGATCAGGGCCGGCGCCACCATCTGCCGCAACGCGGTCTGGGTCACGATGTCCACGCAGGTGGCGTAGTCCGGCTTCCCGGTCCCCTCCATGATGCCCGGGATCTCCTTGAACTGGCGCCGCACCTCGTCGACCACGCGGCCGCCGGCCACGCCCACCGCGTTCATGGCGAGCGAGGCGAAGATGAACGGCACCATGGCACCGATGAAGAGCCCGGCCACGACGGCGGTGTTGGTGAGGTCGAAGTCCGCGACCACGCCGCTGTGCTTCAGGTCCTGGATGTAGGTGGCGAAGAGCGCCACCGCGGCCAGACCGGCCGAGGCGATGGCGTAGCCCTTGGTGACCGCCTTGGTGGTGTTGCCGAAGGCGTCGAGCGGGTCGGTCACGTCGCGAACCTCGTCGCCCAGCTCCGCCATCTCGGCGATGCCGCCGGCGTTGTCCGTGATGGGCCCGTAGGCGTCGATGGACACCACGATTCCGGCCAGGGAGAGCATGCTCATGGCGGCTATGCCCACCCCGAAGATGCCGGCCACCTGCTCGCAGACCACGATCGACGACACGATCACCACCACCGGAACCACGGTGGACTGCATGCCGACGGCGAGACCCGCGATGATGTTGGTCGCGTGCCCGCCCTCGCTGGCGCGGGCGATCTTGTCCACGAAGCGCGAGCCGTCGCCCGTGTAGACGTCGGTCACCCACATCATGGCCGCGGTCAGCACGGCGCCGGCGGCGGCGCAGACCCAGAGGCCCAGGCCGGTGATCGCGTTCCCGGCCGAATCCTGGGCCGGGATCTCGGTCATGCCGTTGATCACGAAGATCAGGCCCAGCATCAGGGCCGTGGCGACCCCGAGTCCGCTGTACATGGCGCGCATCACCGCGGGCTGGTGGCCCTCGGCGGGCTCCCCGATGCGCACGAAGGGCAGCGCCACCAGGGTGCCGACGATGCCGGCGGCGCCGATCGCCAGCGGGTACAGGAACATGGCCTCGTTGCCGGGGAAGAAGATGTGGGCCAGCAGCATGGCCGCGGCGGCGGTGACGCAGTAGGTCTCGAAGAGGTCGGCGGCCATCCCGGCGCAGTCGCCCACGTTGTCGCCCACGTTGTCGGCGATCACCGCCGGGTTGCGAGGATCGTCCTCGGGGATGTTTGCCTCCACCTTTCCGACCAGGTCGGCGCCGACGTCGGCACCCTTGGTGAAGATGCCGCCGCCGAGGCGCGCGAAGACCGAGATCAGCGAGCCTCCGAACGCCAGGCCGATCAGGGCGTCGGGCTTGTCGTAGCCCGCGCGCTGCATCACGAACACGACCAGGGCCAAGCAGATCAGGCCCGCCCCGACGACCATCAGGCCCGTGACCGCACCGCCCTGGAAGGCCAGGCCGAAGGCGGGGCCGTAACCCTGCTTGGCGGCCTCCGCGACGCGCACATTGGCGCGCACCGACACGTTCATCCCGATGAAGCCGGCCGCCGCGCTGGCCAGGGCGCCGAGCAGGAAGCCGCCCGCGTACCAGCCGCCGAGCGCCACGCCGAGCAGGATCAGGATGGGCACCCCCACGATCGCGACGGTCGTGTACTGGCGGCGCAGGAAGGCGGTGGCGCCGGTCGCGATGGCCGCCGCGATCTCGTTGGCGCGCTGGCTCGAGGTCGGCGCGGCGATCACCACGCGGTACAGGAAGACCCCCGCGCCGAGGGCGAGGAGGGAGGCGATGAAGGCGATGAAGGTCGTTTCCATGGTCCGCTCCGGGAAGAGAATTCCTCTGACAGTTCGAGGGCTTGGGAGGGACCGGGGCGCCCCGAGGAGCGCGCGCGTGGCCCCTCCGGGGCACCCTTGAGGCGGGCGGAGACTACTGCCGCGGGGCCCGATTTTCCAGTCCTTTTGGGCCCCTCGGGGGCAAGCTGCGACTGCCCCGGGTACCCTTTGCGGCATGCCCCCCTCGACCGGCGCCGAAGCCCTGCTGCGCACCGCCGCCGCGGCCGGGGCCCGGGTCTGCTTCGCGAATCCCGGCACCTCGGAGATGGCGCTGGTGGCCGCGCTCGATCGGGTGGACGCGGTCCGCGCCATCCTGTGCACCTTCGAGGGCGTGGCGACGGGCGCCGCCGACGGCTTCGGCCGGCTGGCCGGCGCCCCGGCCCTCACCCTGCTCCACCACGGCCCGGGCTTCGCCAACGGCATCGCCAACCTGCACAACGCGCGCCGCGCGCGGGCGCCGGTGGTGAACCTCGTCGGCGACCATCCGGACCGCCACCTGCCCTACGACGCGCCGCTCACCTCGGACATCGAGTCCCTGGCGCGGCCGGTCTCCGACTGGTTCCGTCGCAGCAGCCAGGCCAAGGAGCTCCCCGCCGACGTGGCCGAGGCCATCGCGGTGGCGCTGGAGCCGCCGGGTCGGGTCGCCACCCTGGTGGTGCCGAGCGATCTCTCCGCGGCTACGACCGACGCAACGGCGCCGCCGCGCGCGGTCACGCCGGCGGCGCCGGTGGCGAACGAGATCGTGGAGCGCGTGGCAACCGCGCTGCGCGGAAGTCGCACGTCGGCGCTCCTGCTCGGTGCGGGTGCGTCGCGCGCTGAGGGGCTGGCGGCGGCCGGACGGGTCGCCGCCGCGACGGGCTGCCGGCTCTTCTGCGAGACCTTCCCCGCACGCGTCGAGCGCGGCGCCGGTCTGCCCGCCGTCGAACGCCTGCCGTACTTTCCGGAGCACGCGCTCCAGGCGCTGGAGAACGTCGAGGTACTGGTCATGGCGGGCGCGCCGGAGCCGGTGGCCTTCTTCGCCTACCCCGATCTCCCGAGCCGACTCGTGCCGGACGGGTGCCGCGCCGAGACCCTGGCGGATCCGCGCGAGGACGCGGCCGCCGCCCTCGCAGCGCTGGCGGATGCGCTCGCTGCGCCCGCGCGCGGAGCCGCGGCCGAAGCGAGCATCCCTGCACGGCCGACGGGCGCCCTCGATCCCCCGACGCTCGGCGCCGCGCTGGCGGCAACCCAGCCCGAAGGCGCGATCGTGATGGAGGAGGCCGCGACCAGTGGGGGCCCCTACTTCAACCTGGCCGCCGGCCTCCCGCCCCACACCCTGCTGACCCTCACCGGTGGCGCCATCGGCCAGGGGCTGCCGGTCGCCACCGGCGCCGCCGTCGCGTGCCCCGACCGCCCCGTCGTCGCCTTCCAGGCCGACGGCGGCGGGCTCTACACCGTGCAGGCGCTGTGGACCCAGGCGCGCGAGGGCCTGAACGTCACGAATCTGATCTGCTCCAACCGCGCCTACCGCATCCTGCAGTTCGAGCTGGCGCGTGCGGGCGTCGCGGAGCCGGGACCGCAGGCGGCGTCGCTGACGGACCTGTCACGGCCGGAGCTCGACTGGGTGGCGCTCGCGCGCGGCTTCGGCGTGCCTGGCGAGCGCGCCGAGACCGGCGAGGCGCTGGTGACGGCGCTGGAGCGCGCCTTCGCAGAGCCGGGGCCGCACCTGGTGGAGGCGGTGATCTAGCTGACGGCGCCTGCTAGCCGCCCGCCGCCTCCCGCAGCAGCGCCAGCGCCTCGGACTCCTCGGGGAAGCGCCCGGCCTCGTGCTTGGAGAAGACGCCCCGCCCGTCGAGGGCGACGTCGAAGATGCCGTCGTCGCCGCGGATGAGCTCGACGTCGAGGTCGAGCTCGCTCTTGATCGCGGCCTCGAGACTCGAGGCCCGGGGCAGGTAGTTTCAGCGCCCGCAGTAGTGGATGGTGACCGTCACGGCGTTCCTCCCCTCGGCGCCCCGGCGGGGCGGCTTCAGCCCACGTCGGCCAGGGCCAGGCGGTCGCCCCAGCGTACCTCGACGGCCCGCCGCACGGCAGGCTCCCGGCTGAGCCCGGGGTCCTTGCGGACGCGGGCCAGGGCCGCCTCCCGCGCCACGGAGACGAGGCGCGCGTCGCGCACCAGGTCCGCCAGGCGCAACTCTGGCAGCCGGCCGTGCTGGCGAGTGCCGAGGAACTCGCCCGGGCCGCGGATCTGGAGGTCGGCGTCGGCGATGCGGAAGCCGTCGCTGGTCTCGAGCATGGCGGCCAGGCGCGCCTCGCTGTCCTCGCCGCCGCCCCGCGCCACCAGCACGCAGGTTCCGGGGCGCGTGCCGCGTCCCACGCGGCCGCGGAGCTGGTGCAGCTGCGCCAGGCCGAAGCGCTCGGCGTGCTCGACCACCATCAGGGTGGCGTTCGCGACGTCCACGCCGACCTCGATCACGCTGGTCGAGACCAGGATGTGGGTCTCGCCGCGCTCGAAGCGGGCCATGGCCTCGGCGCGGGCCGCGGCGTCGAGGCGGCCGTGCACCAGGTCCACCCTGCGCTCGGGAAAGGCCGCCGCGATCCGCTCGGCGGACTCGACGGCGGCGCGCAGGTCGAGCTTCTCGGACTCCTCCACCAGCGGGTAGACCACGTAGACCTGCTCGCCGCGGGCGGTGGTGGCGCGCACCAGGTCGCGCACCCGGCGGCCCTCCCCTTCGCGCATGATCTCGGTCGTGACCGGCGTGCGTCCGGGCGGCAGCTCGTCCAGGACCGAGAGATCGAGATCGCCGTAGACGGTGAGCGCCAGGGTGCGGGGGATCGGAGTCGCGGTCATGACGAGCACGTCCGGCGCCCTCCCGCCCTCGGTCTTGTCGGTCAGGGCGCGGCGCTGGAGCACGCCGAAGCGGTGCTGCTCGTCGACGATGGCCAGCGCCAGCCGCGCGAAGCGCACGTCGCGCTGCACCAGCGCGTGGGTTCCGACCACGAGATCCACCTCGCCGGCGGCGAGCCGCTCGCGCAGCGCGTCGGCCTCCGCGCGCGGAATCGAGGAGGTGAGGAGCGCCATGCGCAGTGCGGTGATCTCGCCGCCCTGCTCCACGAGCCGCGCGAGGGTGCGCGCGTGCTGCTCCGCCAGCAGCTCGGTGGGCGCCATCAGCGCGGCCTGCTGGCCGCTCTCGGCCACGGCGACGGCCGCCAGGAAGGCCACCGCCGTCTTGCCGCTCCCGACGTCGCCCTGGAGCAGCCGGTTCATCGGGTGCGGGCGCGCCAGGTCGGCGCGGATCTCGCCCCAGGCGCGACCCTGGGCGGCGGTCAGGCGGAACGGCAAGGCGTCGGGAGCGGCGCGCGAACGCGGCCCGTCCACCGTCACCGCGATTCCGGGCTGGGCCGCCACGCTGGCGTGGCGCAGGGCGAGACCCAGCTCGAGCAGGTAGAGCTCCTCCAGCACCAGGCGCTCGTGGGCGGGCGAACGCCGCTGACGCAACGCCTCCACGTCCGCGTCGGGTCCCGGCGCGTGCAGCGAGCGCAACGCGGCCGCCGCCGGCGGGAGCGCGCGCTCGCGCGCCAGCGCCTCGGGCAGGTAGCCCGCCACCAGGTCCGCGTACTCGTCCACCGCCGCCGCCACCAGCCGCCGCAACGCGCGCGGATGCAGCCCCTCGGGCGTGGCGTAGTCGGCGACGATCTCCTCCAGGTCGGCCGTCGGCTCGTCGCCCGCGTCGTCCGCCAGCCGCTCCACCTCGGGGTGAAGCAGCTCCTTCTGGAAGCGGTAGCGGCGCACGTCACCCGTCACGAGCAGGCTCGCGCCCTTCTGCACCACCGAAGACAGCGCCTCACCGCCGCGGAACCACTTCAGGTTCACGGTACCGGTCTCGTCGCCCACCACGGCCTGAAGCATGCGCCGGAACCGCCCGCCCCGACCTCGCACAGGCGCGAAGTCCACCAGCAGCACCTTCGCCACGAAGGTGGCGCGGCGCCCGACCTCGAGCGCGTCCACGGCCACCAGCGCACGCCGGTCGTCGTAGCGCGCCGGCAGCCGGAACAGCACGTCCGCCACCCGCCACAGCCCCCGCCGCTCCAACTGCCCCGCCCGCTTCGGCCCGACGCCGGGCAACGCCGACAACGGCCGCGCCAGCGCGGCATCCGCCCACCCCGGCTGCGCCAACGGCGCCAGCTGCTCCAGCGCCTTCGTCACCGCCTCGCGCCGCCGGTCGTCCTCGAGCTCTCCGGCGAACGCCTTCGCCACCCGCTCGAACCGCTGCCGCGCATCCCTGGGAATCGCCAGGGCCGCGGCCCGCTCCGCCGCCCCCCGCACGCTGGCCTCGAGATCCCGAAGCCGGCCCAGCCCCCGAAAATCGTCTTTCGCGGCAAACCGCAACGGCGCCAACACCGCCTCGAGCGCACTGGCAAACGGACTCTCCGCCATGCCCCCAACCCTAGCCAGAACGGGGAGACTGGACCCGCGCCGGGAGGCGAGCCGGGTTGCAGGCGTAATCCGCAGGGAGAGCACCGCATCCGCGAAGCGAAAGCCGACCCGGCGAACCCTGAGGCGGGAGAACGGCCTCCCGACGCACAGCTTGGCGTCCGGCGAGCGAGGACATCGCCGGCAACCCGGCTCGCCTCCCGGCGCGCGTGCCAGCTACCCGTGGATCTCCTGCAGGGACCGGACCCCGATCGTCCCCCGCCGCATGGCGTGGATGGCGCCGGCCGCCGCGCGCACCGCCGCCAGGGTGGTGAAGTACGGCAGCCCCTGCTGGAGCGTCGCCCGCCGGATCGAGAACGAGTCCTTCACGGCCCCTGGATCGGAGCCGACGGTATTGATCACGAGATCCACGGCCCCGGCCTCGATCAGGTCGACCAGGTGGGGCGAGCCCTGCTTCACCTTGTTGACGCGCTCGACCTCGATGCCCACGGCCTCCAGCGAGCTGGCCGTGCCGTCCGTCGCCAGCACCTTGAATCCGTCGCGCGCCAGCTCCGCGATGGGCTCCCGGGCGCGCTCGTGGTCTTCGCGCCGCAGGGACACCAGGACGCGACCCTCGGTGGGGAGCGGATTGGCGGCCTGCGTCTGCGATTTCGCGTAGGCCCGCCCGAAGTCCGAGTCGATGCCCATCACCTCGCCGGTGCTGCGCATCTCCGGGCCGAGGAGCGTGTCCACGCCGGGGAACTTCACGAAGGGGAAGACGGCCTCCTTCACCGAGAAGTGGCGCGGCCAGATCTCCGCGGTGAAGCCGAGCTCCTCCAGGCTCTGACCCAGCATCACCAGCGCGGCCAGCTTGGCCAGCGGGCGCCCGATCGCCTTGGACACGAACGGCACCGTGCGCGACGCCCGCGGGTTCACCTCGATCACGTAGACGTCGCCGTCCTTGACGGCGTACTGCACGTTCATCAGACCGCGCACGCCCAGCTCGAGCGCCAGGCGGCGGGTGGCTTCGAGGATCTCGTTCACCACCGGCTTCGAGAGCGAGTAGGGAGGCAGCGAGCAGGCGCTGTCGCCGGAGTGCACGCCCGCCTCCTCGATGTGCTCCATCACGCCACCCACCACGACCCGCTCGCCGTCGCACAGGGCGTCCACGTCCACCTCGGTGGCGTCCGCCAGGAAGCGGTCGATCAGCACCGGATGCTCCGGGGACGCGCGCACGGCGAAGCGGATGTAGTCGCGCAGCCCCGCCACGTCCCGCACGATCTCCATGGCGCGGCCGCCGAGCACGTAGGAGGGGCGCACCAGCACCGGATAGCCGATCCGCGCCGCCACGTCCTCGGCCTCGGCCCCGCTGCGCGCCACGCCGCTGGGAGGCCGGCGCAACCCCAGGTTCTCCAGCAGGTGGTCGAACCGCTCGCGGTCCTCGGCCCGATCGATGGCGTCCGGCGGCGTACCCAGGATCGGAACGCCGGCCCGCTCCAGGGGCACGGCCAGCTTGAGCGGCGTCTGACCGCCGAACTGCACGATCACCCCGTCGGGCTGCTCCACCCGGGCGATCTCGAGCACGTCCTCCAGGGTGAGGGGCTCGAAGTAGAGGCGGTCGCTGGTGTCGTAGTCGGTGGACACGGTCTCCGGGTTGCAGTTCACCATGATGGTCTCGACGCCCGCGTCGCGCAGCGCGAAGGCCGCGTGCACGCAGCAGTAGTCGAACTCGATTCCCTGGCCGATCCGGTTCGGCCCGCCGCCGAGGATCATCACCTTGCGGCGCTCGCTCGGCTGGGCCTCGCACTCGTCCTCGTAGGTGGAATACAGGTAGGGCGTGTGGGCCTCGAACTCCGCCGCGCACGTGTCCACCCGCTTGTAGACGGGATGCACGCCCGCCGCGTCGCGCCGGGCGCGCACGGCCGCCTCGTCGCTGCCCCAGAGTTCGGCCAGGCGCCGGTCCGAGAAGCCCGCGCGCTTGGCCGGCCGCAGCCAGCTGGCCCGCTCGGCTTCCGACGCCCCCTGGAGCCCGCGCTCCATCTCCACGATCTCGCGCAGGTTCTCCAGGAACCAGGGGTCGATGGCGGAGCGCCGCTGCACCTCTTCGAGGGACACCCCGCGCCGGAAGGCCTCCGCGATCGCCCACACGCGCCCGGGCCGCGGCACGTCGATCTGGCTCCACAGCTCGCGCAGCCCCTCTTCGCCCTCTGCCACTGCGGGACGCTCGAGCCCCGCGTGACCGATCTCGAGCGAGCGCAGCGCCTTCTGGAAGCTCTCGCGGAAGGTGCGCCCGATCGCCATGGCCTCGCCGACGCTCTTCATCTGCGTGGTCAAGGTGCTGTCGGCGCTGGGGAACTTCTCGAAGGTGAAGCGCGGGATCTTCGTCACCACGTAGTCGATGCTGGGCTCGAAGCTCGCGGGCGTCTCGCGCGTGATGTCGTTGCGGATCTCGTCCAGCGTGTACCCGACGGCCAGCTTCGCGGCCATCTTGGCGATCGGGAAGCCCGTGGCCTTGGAGGCCAGCGCCGACGAGCGCGACACGCGCGGGTTCATCTCGATCACCACCAGGGTTCCGTCTTCGGGGTGGACCCCGAACTGGATGTTCGAGCCCCCGGTGTCGACCCCGATCTCGCGGATGATGGCGACGGCCGCGTCGCGCATCACCTGGTATTCCTTGTCGGTCAGGGTCTGCGCCGGCGCCACGGTGATCGAATCGCCGGTGTGGACCCCCATGGCGTCGAAGTTCTCGATCGAACAGACGATGACGACGTTGTCGGCGCTGTCGCGCATCACCTCGAGCTCGTACTCCTTCCAGCCGAGGACGCTCTCCTCCACCAGCGCCTCGCTGCGCGGACTCTGGTGCAGCGCCCACTGGACGACCCGGTCGTACTCCGCCTCGTCCCGGGCCACGCCGCCGCCGGTGCCGCCGAGGGTGAAGCTCGGCCGGATGATGGCGGGCAGACCCACCGTCGGCAGCAGGGCGCGCGCGTCCTGCAGGGTGCGCACGTAGCCGGACTCGGGCACCCGCAGGCCGATCCGGTTCATGGCCTCGCGGAAGCGCTGGCGGTCCTCGGCCTTGAGGATGGCCTCGAGCTGGGCGCCGATCAGCTGCACGCCGTGGCGCTCGAGCACGCCCGCCTCCGCCAGCTCGATCGCCAGGTTGAGGCCGGTCTGGCCGCCGATGGTCGGCAGCAGCGCGTCCGGCTTCTCGCGCTCGATGATCTTCTCGAGGGTCTCCACCGTCATCGGCTCGACGTAGGTGGCGTCGGCCGTCTCCGGGTCCGTCATGATGGTGGCCGGGTTCGAGTTGATCAGGATGACCCGGTAGCCCTCTTCGCGCAGCGCTTTGCAGGCCTGGGTGCCCGAGTAGTCGAACTCGCAGGCCTGGCCGATCACGATCGGCCCGGAGCCGATCAGCAGGATGGAGGAGATGTCGGTCCGCTTCGGCATCGGCTCAGCCGGCTCCCCGCGCCACGTCGTAGCCGCTCACCCGCTCGCCGGCCCGGTGCCGGGCGACCAGCTCGCGGAAGCGGCCGAAGAAGTAGGCAGCGTCGTGAGGGCCCGGCGACGCCTCGGGGTGGTACTGCACGGAGAAGAGCGGCCGCTCGGTGTGGGCGAGCCCCTCCACCGTGTCGTCGTTCAGGTTGCGGTGGGTGACCTCCACGGCCTCGCCGGCGCGGCGCAACGACTCCGCGTCGACAGCGTAGCCGTGGTTCTCGGCGCAGATCGCCACCTTGCCCGTGGCCAGGTCCTGGCCCGGCTGGTTGCCGCCGTGATGGCCGAAGCGCAGCTTGCGGGTCTCGCCGCCCAGCGCGAGGCCCAGGATCTGATGGCCCAGGCAGATCCCAAAGAGCGGCAGGCGCTCGGCCAGCGCCCGCACGATCGGCCGCACGCCCTCGACGCCGGCCGGATCCCCGGGCCCGTTGGAGAGGAAGATGGCGTCGGGCTCGAGGGCCAGGGTCGCCTCCAGCGAATGAGTCGCGGGCACGACGGTGACGTCGAAGCCCTGCTCCACCAGCAGGCGCAGGATGTTGCGCTTCACGCCGAAGTCGTAGGCCACCAGCCCGAAGCGTTCGTCCGGCCGGGACTCCCGCGGCAGCTCGCCGCCCACCCCGGACCAGGAGCCCTCGCTCCAGCGGTAGGGCTCGCGGCAGGTGACCTCCGCCACCAGGTCGCGGCCGTCCAGCCCGGGGGCCTCGCGCGCCAGGGCCACCAGGGCAGCGCCGTCCTGCTGGGCCGGATCCGTGGAGAGCACGGCGTTCTGGAAGCCGCCGTCGCGGATGCGCCGCACCAGCGCCCGGGTGTCGATCTCGGCGATGGCCGGCACCCCGTGCTCGCGCAGGAATCCGTCCAGGTCCTGGCGCGAGCGCCAGCTGCTCGGCCCGGCCCGGTGCTCGCGCACGATGAAGCCGTTCAGGAAGGGCCGTTCGGACTCCATGTCCTCCGCGTTGGTGCCGACGTTCCCGATCTGCGTGTACGTCATCACCACCAGCTGCCCGGCGTAGGAGGGATCGGTCAGGATCTCCTGGTAGCCCGTGAGGCTCGTGTTGAAGCAGATCTCGCCGCTCCCGACGGTCTCGGCGCCGAAGGCGGCGCCACGGTAGACCTGACCGTCGGCCAGCGCGAGGGCCGCCGGACGGGGGGCGACGAACGCGCTCATTGGACCAGCACCCCGCGATCCACGTGGTAGACCATGCGTCCTCCCACCACGCTGGCGACCACGCGGCCCACCAGCTCCTGGCCGTTCCAGGGCGAGTTGCGGCTCTTCGAGTAGCCCTTGCTGGGGTCGTAGGTCCAGCGGCGCTCCGGGTCCACCACCACCACGTCGGCCGGCGCGCCCACGCTCAGGGTTCCTGCGGTCAGGCTCAGGATTCGCGCGGGATCCGTGGTCAGGCGCCGGATCAGCTCGAGCGGAGCCAGCTCGCCTTCCCGCACGAGGTCGAGCACCACGGCCAGGGCGGTCTCGAAGCCGATCACCCCCGGCGGCGCCTCGGTGAACTCGACCTCCTTCTCGTGCAGCGCGTGGGGCGCGTGATCCGTGGCGATGGCGTCGAGGGTGCCGTCGGCCACGCCCTGGCGGCAGGCGCGCACGTCGTCCGCCGAGCGCAGGGGCGGCGCCATCTTGGTGTTGGTGTCGTAGCCGGA
The DNA here is from genome assembly GCA_947259215.1 of uncultured delta proteobacterium. Taxonomy (GTDB): domain Bacteria; phylum Myxococcota_A; class UBA9160; order UBA9160; family JAFDET01; genus CAMYLJ01. The sequence continues at coordinate 22,815 of CAMYLJ010000017.1, read as the reverse complement.
GGTGGCTTCGTCGGTGAGGACCAGGTGGTGCGGAGTCACCTCCGCCGTCACGTGGACCCCCCGCTCGCGCGCGGCGCGCACCAGCTCGACCGCGCCGGCGGTCGAGACGTGGGCCACGTGCAGGTGGGCCCCGGTGATCTCCGCCAGCATGATGTCCCGGGCCACGTGCACCGTCTCGGCCACGGCCGGGTTCCCCGGCAGCCCGAGCCGTGTGGACACGGGCCCTTCGTTCATCACCCCGTCTCCCACCAGCGTGCGGTCCTCGGCGTGGGTGATCACGGGCCGCTCGACGAGGCGCGAGTACTGGAGCACGCGCCGCATCACGCCGCTGTCCATGATGGTCTTGCCGTCGTCGCTGAAGGCCACTGCACCGGCCTCGACCAGGGCGACCATCTCGGTCATCACCTCGCCGGCCAGGCCCTTGGTGGCGGCGGCCACCGGGTGGACCCGGGCGGGCGAGTCGGTGCGGGCCCGGTCGAGGATGAAGTCCGTCACCGAGGGGTCGTCGTTCACCGGCTGGGTGTTGGCCATGCAGGCCACGCTGGTGAAGCCGCCCGCCACCGCCGCGCGCCCCCCGCTGGCGATGTCCTCCTTGTACTCCTGCCCCGGCTCGCGCAGGTGCGTGTGCAGGTCCACGAAGCCCGGCGCGATCCAGACGCCCTCGGCGTCGAGCACCTCCGCACCCCGGGTGTCGATGTCCGCGTCCACGGCGACGATCACGCCGTCCTCGATCAGGACGTCCCCCGCCGCATCGCGGTCCGAGGCGGGGTCCAGCACCCGGCCTCCGCGGATCAGCAAGCGACTCATTCCGTCCTCCCCGCCACCCGCTCCCGGCCCGCCAGCAGGTAGAGCACCGCCATGCGCAGCGCCACGCCGTTGCGCACCTGGTCCAGGATCACGCTGGGCCGATGGTCGGCCAGGTCGTGGGACAGCTCGACCCCCCGGTTCACCGGACCCGGGTGCATCACGATGGCGTCGTCCTTGGCGTAGCGCAGCGTGCGCCGCGAGATCCCGAAGGTCTCGGCGTACTCGCGGATGCTCGGGAACAGGCTTCCGGACAGGCGCTCCAGCTGGATTCGCAGCGCCATCACGACGTCGGCACCGTCCAGGGCCTCGCGCATCGACGTGAAGGCCTTCACACCGAGCGCCTGCACGCCGACGGGCAGCATCGTCGGGGGACCCGCCACGCGCACCTCGGCGCCCATCTTGAGGAAGCCGTAGATGTTGGATCGCGCCACCCGCGAGTGCACGATGTCGCCGATGATGGTGACGGTGAGCCCGTCGATCCGGCCCTTCTCCTGCCAGACCGTGAGCAGGTCGAGCAGCGCCTGGGTGGGGTGCTCGTGGGCGCCGTCGCCGGCGTTGATGACGGGCGCGTCCAGCACGTCGGCGATGCGCTTGGGCACGCCCGCCACGCGATGCCGCACCACCACCGCATCCGGCTGCATGGCGTCGAGGGTGCGAGCCGTGTCGAGGATGCTCTCGGCCTTCGACAGGCTCGAGCTCGAGGTGGAGAAGTTGACCACGTCTGCGGAGAGGCGCTTGCCCGCGATCTCGAAGCTCGTGCGCGTGCGCGTCGACGGCTCGAAGAAGAGGTTCACGATGGTGCGACCGCGCAGGGTGGGCACCTTCTTCACCGGGCGGTCGCCGATCTCCTGCATGTGGGCCGCAGCCTCGAGGATCTGCTCGATGTCCGAGCGCTCCAGGTCCTCGATCCCGAGCAGGTCGGTCGCGATCATCGCTCCCCCTCCCCCTCCGGGCGCAGGACCACCCGCAGCGGACCCTCGAGGTCGCCCGCGTCCCCGAGCAGCTCGACCCGATCGCCGGCCTGGGTGGGGATGTTCTTGCCGACGTAGTCGATCTTGATGGGCAGCTCGCGGTGGCCGCGGTCGACGAGCGCCACCACCTGCACGCCGCGCGGGCGGCCGAAGTCCATCAGCGCGTCCATCGCCGCGCGGATCGTGCGCCCGGTGTTGGCCACGTCGTCCACCAGCACCACGACCCGCTCGTCCACGACCGACGGCATCTCGGTGCGGCGCAGGCGCGGGCGGGCGCCCCGGGCCAGCAGGTCGTCCCGGTAGAGGGTGGTGTCGAGGATGCCGACGGTGACCTCGGCGTCCGCGACCTCGCGCAGGTTGGCGGCCAGCTGGCGGGCCAGCGGGACGCCGCCGTTGGGAACGGCCACGAGGTAGAGCCGCGAGAGATCGTCGTTGCGCTCGACCAGCTCGTGGGCGATCCGCATGAGCGCGCGCCGGATGCCCAGATCGTCGAGGACGGTGGAGGAATCGGGGGCCTCGGGAGCCGCCTCGCCCGTCGGATGCTCCGCGGGCGCCGGGGCGCTCCGGGCGGTGGCTGAGGGGGGCTGGGTCCGGTTCGGCACGCAACACCTTTGTCCGCCTCGCGGGACGGACTTAAAAGGGTCGGGCGGAGGATACGGGTCGCGTGGCCGGGCGTCAATCCACGCGGTCGCCCATGCGGTCCCAGCGGGTGCGGTTCACCAGAAGGTCCAGCCAGGTCAGGGGGTTCAGCAGCTCCAGCCAGCCCCCGTTGAAATCCCAGGACCAGTACAGCACGAAGGCCGGCCCCTTGATCTCCGCCAGCCGCACCGTGCCCCAGTTGCGGCTGTCGTTGGAGTGGTCCCGGTTGTCTCCCATCACGAAGTAGCGTCCCGGCTCCACGCTGAAGCGCGTCTGCGGCAGCCCCGCGAGGCTCGGATCGTCGAGCACGTGGAAGCTGCGTCCGTCGTGGGTCTCCTGCTGGATCCGGAGCTGGCGACCCGCCTCGTCGGTCGTGGTCTCTCCCGTGTCGCGCACGTCGACGGGCTGCCCGTTCACCCGCAGCTCGCCCATCCGCACCTGGATCTCGTCGCCCGGCACGCCGACGATGCGCTTCACGAACTCCTCGCGCCGCAGGTCGGGCCGCCGGTCGGCGGGATAGATGGCCGACTCGTCGCGGGCCACGGTAAAGACGACCACGTCTCCGCGCTCGGGGTCCCGCAGCTTCGGCAGCCGCACGCCGGTGAAGGGGATCTTCACGCCGTAGACGAACTTGTTCACGAACAGGTGATCGCCCACCAGCAGGGTGGGAAGCATCGATCCCGAGGGAATCCGGAACGGCTCGATCACGAAGGCGCGGATCGCCAGCGCGATCAGCACCGCCACCAGGAGGGTGTTCACCCCCTCCATCTGACGGCTCAGCCACGACTTCGGGACCTCCTCGGCCTCCTCGTACTGGACGCTGCGCTCGCTGTCGTCCGCCGTCATTCCTCGCCCAGACGCAGGGCGGCCAGGAAGGCCTCCTGCGGGATCTCTACGGAGCCCACGCGCTTCATGCGCCGCTTGCCTGCCTTCTGGCGTTCGAGCAGCTTGCGCTTGCGCGTGATGTCACCACCGTAGCACTTCGCCGTCACGTTCTTCCGCATCGCCTTCACGGTGGTACGGGCGATCACGCGGGTTCCGATGGCCGCCTGGATCGCCACCTCGTACATCTGCCGCGGGATGAACTCCTTGAGCTTGCGCGCCAGCTCCGAGCCCCGGCTCTGTGCCTTCTCCCGGTGCACGATCAGCGAGAGGGCGTCCACGGGCTGCGCGTTCACCAGGATGTCGAGCTTCACCAGGTCGGCCGCCTCGTAGCCCTGCAGCTCGTAGTCGAACGAGCCGTAGCCGCGGCTCGCGCTCTTCAGCCGGTCGTGGAAGTCCACCACGATCTCCGCCAGCGGAAGCTCGTAGCGGATCTGGACGCGGCTGCCGTGGACGTGCATGTCACGCTGCCTGCCGCGGCGGTCCTGGCACAGCTGGAGGATCCCGCCCACGAACTCCTGGGGCACGTGGATCGTGGCCAGCACGATCGGCTCCTCCACCCGCTCCACCTCGCCCGCGTCCGGGAGATCGGCCGGGCTCTCGATCTCGAAGGGCTCGCCCTTCTTCGGCACCACCCGGTAGCGCACGGTGGGCGCGGTGGTGATCAGGTTGAGCTCGTACTCCCGCTCGAGGCGCTCCTGCACGATCTCCCCGTGCAGGAAGCCCAGGAAGCCGCAGCGGAAGCCGAAGCCCAGAGCCGCGCTCGTCTCCGGCTCGTAGGCGAAGGAGGCGTCGTTCAGGCGCAGCTTCTCGAGGGCGGCCTTGAGCGAGCTGTAGTCGTCCGCCTCCACCGGGTAGAGGCCAGCGAAGACCATGGGCTTCACCTCGCGGAAGCCCGGCAGGGCCTCCTCGGCCGGGTGCAGGGCGTCGGTCACGGTGTCCCCGATCCGCACCTCGTCGAGGGTCTTCAGCCCGGCGATCACGACGCCCACCTCCCCCGCGGCCAGGGCATCCACCGCCCGGAGGTGGGGATCGATCACGTGCAGCTGCTGCAGCTCGTGCTCGGTGCGGCGGGCCATCAGGCGCACGCGCTGGCGACGGCGCAGCTCGCCGTCCACCACCCGTACCAGCATGGCGGCGCCGACGTAGGGGTCGAACCAGGCGTCGAACACCAGCGCCCGCGCCGGGGCGTCGGGGTCGCCCGCCGGCGGCGGGACATCCGCCACGATGCGCTCCAGCAGCTCGTCGACGCCCACGCCGGTCTTGGCCGAGATCGGGAGCACGCTGGCCGCGTCGAGGCCGATCACCTCCTCCACCTCGTCGGCCACCCGGTCCGGGTCCGCCGCCGGCAGGTCGATCTTGTTGACCACCGGGACGAGCTCCAAGCCGGCGTCGACGGCCAGGTAGGCGTTGGCCAGGGTCTGGGCCTCGACGCCCTGGGAGGCATCCACCACCAGCACGGCGCCCTCGCAGGCCTGGAGCGCCCGGGACACCTCGTACGAGAAGTCCACGTGCCCGGGCGTGTCGATCAGGTTGAGGATCCAGTCGCGGCCGTCGCTGCTCGTGTAGCGCATGCGCGCGGTCTGGGCCTTGATCGTGATGCCCCGCTCGCGCTCCAGCTCCATCTTGTCCAGGAACTGGTCGCGGCGCTCGCGCTGGCCCAGGGTGCCGGTGGCCTCGAGCAGCCGGTCCGCCAGGGTGCTCTTGCCGTGGTCGACGTGCGCGATGATGCAGAAGTTGCGAATCCGCTCCCGGTCGCTCACGCGCCGGCCCCGTCTTCCTTCTCGAGCTCCCGGGCAAAGTAGTCGACGGTCCGGCGCAGCCCCTCGGCCACGGGCACCCGCGGCTCCCAGCCGAGGATCTCAAGGGCGAGGCGGTTGTCGGCGCGGCGCACCTTCGGATCGTCGGGCGGCAGCGGCCGGTTCACGATCCGGCTCGCACTGCCGGTGATGTCGAGGATGCTGCGGGCCAGCTCGAGCATGGTGACCTCGTGCTGGCTGCCGATGTTCATGGGACCGATGTGGTCGGAATTCAGCAGCCGCCAGATCCCCTCGACGAGATCGTCCACGTATTGGATCGACCGCGTCTGCTGGCCGTCCCCGAAGACGGTGACGTCCTCGCCCCGCAAGGCCTGGGTCATGAAGCTGGGAATCGCGCGGCCGTCGCGCACCCGCATGCGCGGCCCGAACGTGTTGAAGATGCGCACGATCCGGGCGTCGACGCCGTGGTGGCGGTGATAGGCCATGGTCATGGCCTCGGCGAAGCGCTTGGCCTCGTCGTACACGCCGCGAATGCCGACCGGATTGACGTTGCCCCAGTAGCTCTCGGGCTGGGGACTGACCTCGGGATCGCCGTAGCACTCCGAGGTGCTGGCCAGCAGGAAGCGGGCGCCCTTGGCCTTCGCCAGCCCGAGGGCCTTGTGGGTGCCCAGGGAGCCGACCTTCAGGATCTGGATCGGCAGGCGCTCGAAGTCCGCCGGGCTGGCCGGGGAGGCGAAGTGCAGGATCGCGTCCAGCTCGCCGGCCACGTACAGGTAGTTGGTGACGTCGTAGTGCTCGAACTCGAACTGCGGGTGCCCGAGCAGATGCGCGAGGTTCTCCATCCGGCCGGTGAGCAGGTTGTCGAACGCCAGCACCTGACAGCCCTCGGCCAGCAGCCGATCGCACAGGTGGGAGCCGATGAAGCCGGCCCCCCCGGTGACCAGCACGCGCCGCAGGCTTCTAGCCGCCATCGCTGACCACCCACGTCGGCAATCCCTGCTCGCGCTTGAGGCGGCCGGCCAGGACCTCGGCCTCGGCGCGGGACGCGACGGGGCCCACCCGCACGCGCCAGCGCTGGGCGCCGCCGCCTGCGGCGGGAACCACGAAGGCCGGGAATCCGGCGCCTTCCACCCGGCGCTCCAGGTCGCGGGCCTGGCCCTGCTCGCGGAAGGCGCCGACCTGCACCGAGAAGTCGCCCACCCGCGGGGCGGGAGCGGCGGGCGCGGAAGCGGGGGGCGGCGGCGCCGCCGCGACGGGCGGGGGCGGAGACGGGACGGTCTTTGGCGCGAGCACCGGGACCTCCTCCGCCGCCGGCGCGCCCAGGGGCGGCGGCGAGGCCAGGATGACGGCCTCCTCGTCGGGCAGCGGCACCTCCTCGCCCCGTCCGGCCATGGCCTGCACCAGCAGGTCCGGGTCCTCCCAGGAGGCGCCCACCGCCAGGCCCAACACGAATCCGACGACCAGCAGCGCGCCGGCCCCGACCAGGCTGACGAGCAGCCCCGCTCCGCCCGGGCGGCGCCGCGATCGCGTGTCTCCCCGTCCGGTCACGGCGCTCACATCCGCTCGGGCGCCGACAGCCCGAGCAGCGCCAGGCCCCGGCGCAGGACGATCCGCACCGCCAGCGCCAGTCCCAGGCGGGCGGCGGTGAGCCCCGGATCGTCGGACAGCACCCGGTGTCGGGTCCCGTCCTGGACGTAGGGATTCCAGAGACCGGCCAGCTCCCGCAGGTAGAAGGCCACGTGGTGGGGCTCGCGCGCCTCGGCGGCGCGCTCCACCAGCTCGGGGAACTCGCCCAGCTTCTTCAGCAGCTCCACCTCCTCGGGCAGCTCGAGGCGCGACGCCTCCACGTCGTCGGCCCCGGGCATGGCGAGGCCCTTCTCCTGCGCCTTGCGCTCGATGCCGTGGGTGCGCACGTGGGCGTACTGGACGTAGTAGGCCGGGTTCTTCTTCCAGTCCGTCTCCTTCGCCAGGTCGAGGTCGAAGTCCAGGTGCCCGTCGGACTTGCGCTGGATCATGAAGAAGCGGAAGACGTCCGGCCCGACGTCCCCCAGCAGCTCGTCGACGGTGACGTAGGTGGCCTTGCGGGTGGACTGCTTCACCTGCTCGCCGCCCGAGGTGAGGGTCACGAACTGGTGCATCACCAGCTCCACGGCGTCGGCGTCGAAGCCCAACGCGCCCACCGCCTTCTGGACGAAGGGAAACTGGGCGAAGTGGTCCGCGCCCTGCACGTCGATGATCGCGTCGAAGCCCCGGCCGAACTTCTCGCGGTGGTAGGCGATGTCGGGCAGCAGGTAGGTCGGCTCTCCGGTGCCGCGCACGAGCACCCGGTCGCGGTCGAGACCCAGCGCGGTGGCGCGCAGCCAGACCGCGCCCTCGGCATCGTAGACCAGGTCGCGCTCGCGCAGGAGCGCCAGCACCTCGTCGTTCTTGCCCTCCGCGTAGAGACTGTGCTCGTTGAAGTAGACGTCGAAGTGGATTCCCAGCTCGTCCAGCGAGCGCCGGATCCAGCCGAAGATCTCGCGCTCCGCCTCCTCGCGGAAGCGCCCGTCGCCCGGCTCGTCCAGCCAGGCGTCGCCCTCCCGCTCGCGCAGCGCGGCCGCGATCTGGGCGATGTACTCGCCCTGGTAACCGTCCTCCGGAAACTCCGCGGGCCGCCCGAGCTGCTCGAGGTAGCGGGCCTTCACCGACTCGCCCAGGATGCGCATCTGGCGCCCGCCGTTGTTGAAGTAGTACTCGCGCACCACCTCCGCGCCCTGCGCGGCCAGAAGCCGCGCCAGGCAGTCGCCGATCACCGCCTGGCGACCGTGGCCGAGCGTCAGCGGGCCGGTCGGGTTCGCGGACACGAACTCCACCTGGACCCGGCGACCCGCGAGCGTGTCGCCGCTGCCGAAGGCGTCCCCGGCCCTCAGGATCTGGCCCAGGAGGTCCTGCCAGCGGTCGCTCGCCAGCCGCAGGTTGAGGAAGCCAGGGCCCGCCACTTCGGCAGCGACCACCAGGCCCCCGGCGTCGCCCAGCTCCGCGGCCAGCGCTTCGGCGAGGTCCCGGGGCGGCTTGCCGAGGCGCTTGCTCAGGAGCATGGCGGCGTTGCAGGCGAAGTCACCGTGGTCCGGGTTGCGCGGCACCTCGAGGGCGAACTCCGGCACCGGGCCCTCGTCGCCGAAGCCCTGGAGCAGGCGTCGCAGCGCCGCCTCGAGTTCCTGCCGGAGGCGATCCTTCACAACGGCGGGAAGATCGCCCCCCAGGTTCATTTCGTCAAGGAAATCGAGGAGTTCTGCGCCGGCGGCAGCTTCAGCACCAGCTCGCCCGGGCGGGCCCAGCCGAGCTCCTCCCGGATGGCCCGCTCCTGGGCCACGGGGTCGGACTCGAGCGCGCGCGCCTCGACGCGCCGCGCCTCGATCTCCGCCCGCAGCGCCCGAAGGCGCTCCTCGCTGGCGGCCACGTCCCGGCGCAGGCCGAGCCAGGCGCGGATGCCGGCGTCCTGGTCCAGTACCGCCGCCGCCAGCGCCACGGCGAGGAGCGCCGGAATCCACCACACGCGCATGGAACCCCCCCGAGCGGATCAGCGTAGCACGGACGCCAGAGAGCGGATGCGGGCGGCGTACTCCTCGGCGTCCCAGCTGCGCGGCCCGATGTAGCGCTGCACCACGCGCCCCTCGCCGTCGATCAGGAACGTCTCCGGAAAACGGAAGGTCTGGTAGGCCCGCGCGGCCTCCTGGCTCGGGTCCAGCAGGATCGGGAACGACAGCCCGTAGCGCTGGCGGAACTCCTCGACGGGAGCCCCCTCCTCGTCCACCGAAATCGCCACCAGCTCGAAAGGCTCTCCCTCCAGGTTGCGGTGGAGGCGCTGCATGGAGGGAAGCTCCTCCTCGCAGGGCTTGCACCAGGTGGCCCAGAAGTTGAGGAGCACCACCTGGCCCCGGAAGTCCTCCAGCGACACGGGCGTGTCGCTCCCGAGCTTCGGCAGCAGGAAGGCCGGCGCCTCCACGCCGGTCTCCACGTAGGCCCCGGTCTGGGGCTGGGCGAGCAGGATCACCGCGGCTGCGAAGCCCACCAGGACCACGATCAAGGCGATGCCGGCGCGGGTCCCCACGCCGCGCGCCTAGTCCCCGGAGCTCTTCTTGCGAGACGTCTTCTTGGCCGCCGTCTTCTTGCCGGCCTTCTTGGCGGTGGTCTTCTTGCTGGCCTTCTCGCCGGATGCCTTGCGCGTGGCGGTCTTCTTCTTGGCCTTCTCGGCCGGCGCCTTCTTGGGGGTCTTCTTGCGGGCGGCCTTGGGCTCCGCCTTCGCCGCCTCCCCCTCCACCAGCTCGACGATCGAGAGCGGAGCCGCGTCGCCCACGCGGGTGCGCAGCTTCAGCACCCGGGTGTAGCCCCCAGGCCGCTGGCGGTAGCGCTCGGCCAGGTCGTCGAAGACCTTGGCCGCCACGTCGCGGCTGCGGATCACGCGCAGGGCCCGGCGCCGGGCGTGCAAGGTGCCCCGTTTGCCGAGCGTGATCATGCGATCCGCCAGGCGGCGCACCTGGCGCGCCTTGGCGTCCGTCGTCTCGACCCGCTCGTGTTCCAGCAGCGACGTCACCAGGTTCCGGTACATCGCCTTCCGGTGAGCCTGGCTGCGGCCCAGCTTGGACGACCGTGCACGGTGCCTCATCGTCTTCTAGACCTCACGCTCCCGCATCTTCTCGATGTCCTTCCGCGCCGGGAAGTTCTCGAGGGTCATGCCCAGGGACAGTCCCATGGACATCAGGATCTCCTTGATCTCGTTCAGCGACTTGCGGCCGAAGTTCTTGGTCTTGAGCATCTCGGCCTCGGTCTTCTGCACCAGCTCGCCGATGTAGCGGATGTTGGCGTTCTGCAGGCAGTTCGCCGACCGCACCGACAGCTCGAGTTCGTCCACCGACTTGAAGAGGTTCGGGTTGAGCGGCTGGGGCTGATCCGAGATCGGCAGCGGCAGCTCTTCCGGCTCGTCGAAGTTGATGAAGATGGCGAGCTGGTCCTTCAGGATCTTCGCGGCGTAGGCCACCGCGTCCGCCGGCGAGACGGCTCCGTCGGTCCAGACCTCCAGGTTCAGGCGGTCGAAGTCGGTCTGGCGACCGACGCGGGCGGGGGTCACGGTGTAGTTGACCTTGCGGATGGGCGAGAAGATCGAGTCGATCGGGACGGTTCCGATCGGCATGTCCTCGGTCTTGTTCCGCTCCGCCAGCACATAGCCCTTGCCGTGATCGACCGTGCACTCCATCTCCACGTCGGCCTCGGCCGCCAGGGTGGCGATGGTCAGGTCCGGGTTCAGGACGTCGACGGACTGGTCCTCGCTGGCAAAGTCGCCCGCACAGATCCGGCCCTCGCCCTTGTGGTGCAGGCGGATCGTCTTGGGACCGTCCGAGTGCAGGCGCAGGCGCACTTCCTTCAGGTTGAGGACGATGTCGCTCACGTCCTCCTCCACCCCGGGAACGGTGGAGAACTCGTGGAGCACGCCGTTGATCTTCATGCTGGTGATCGCCGCTCCCTGGAGAGCGGAGAGCAGCACGCGCCGCAGCGCGTTGCCCAGGGTGAGCCCGAAGCCACGCTCCAGCGGCTCGCACCAGAAGCGACCGTAGCGCTCGCCGCTCTCGGCCTCCTCCAGCTCCAGCCGCCGCGGCCGGATGAGTTCACGCCAGTTCCGCGCGATGAGTTCCTGCTGCATCGATTCGATCCCCCCGTTACGGGTTTCGGAGTTCGGCCCTACCGGGAATACAGCTCGACGATGAGCTGCTCCTGGATCGGCAGGGTGATGTCTTCGCGCACCGGAAGCGTCTTCACGGTGCCCTGGTAGCTCTCCTTGTCGATCTCCAGCCACGCGGGCACGCTGCGGCCCTCGAGCGCCTCCAGCGCGCCGGCGATCCGCGCCACCTCCTGCGAGCCCTGGGCCAGGGTGATGGTCTGGCCCGGCTTGAGCAGGGTCGACGGGATCGAGGCCGGCCGGCCGTTGACCAGGAAGTGCCCGTGGCGCACCAGCTGGCGGGCCTCGGAGCGCGAGGTCGCGAAGCCCAGCCGGAAGACCACGTTGTCGAGCCGCCGCTCCAGCAGCTGGAGCAGGTTCTCACCGGCGCGGCCGCGCATGCGGGTGGCGCGCTGCATCGTGCGCGCGAACTGCTTCTCCTGCAGTCCGTACATCCGGCGCACCTTCTGCTTCTCGCGCAGCTGCACGCCGTAGTCGGAGAAGCGCGTGCGGCCCTGGCCGTGCTGGCCGGGCGGGTAGTTTCGCTTGTCGACCGAGCACTTCTCGCTGAAGCAGCGGTCTCCCTTCAGGAAGAGCTTGCTGCCCTCGCGGCGGCAGAGCCGACAGACGGGTCCTCGATATCGCGCCATGGCGTCCTACACCCTCCTGCGCTTCGGCGGTCGACAGCCGTTGTGCGGAATCGGAGTCACGTCCCGGATCATCGAGATCCGGATCCCGGCGGCCTGGAGCGCGCGCATGGCCGACTCGCGGCCCGCCCCCGGCCCCTTCACGTAGCAGGTGACCGAGCGCACGCCGTGCTCCATGGCCTTCTTCGCGCACTCCTCGCCCGCCACCTGGGCGGCGAAGGGCGTCGACTTGCGCGAGCCCTTGAACCCCTGCTGCCCGGCGCTCGACCACGCGACGGCGTTGCCGCCCACGTCGGTGATCGTAATGACCGTGTTGTTGAACGTCGAGTGGATGTGGGCCACCCCGCTCTGGACGTTCTTCTTGACCTTCTTCTTCGAGCCCTTTTTCACCATCGGATGGATTCACCTACTTCTTCGTGGGCGCGCGCTTCTTGCCGGCCACGGTGCGCTTGGGACCCTTGCGCGTCCGAGCGTTGGTGTGCGTTCGCTGGCCGCGCACCGGCAGGCCGCGCCGGTGGCGCAGCCCGCGATAGCAGCCCATGTCCATCAGCATCTTGATCTGCTGGTTCACGTCGCGGCGGAGATCGCCCTCCACCTTGTACTCGCGCTCGATGACCTCGCGCAGGCGGATCACCTCGCCTTCCCCCAGCTGATCGGTCTTCGTGTCGACATCGACGTTGGCCTTGTCGCAGATCGCCGCTGCCGACGTGCCGCCGATGCCGTAGATGTACGTCAGCGCCACGCCGATGCGCTTGCTACGAGGCAGGTCGATTCCCGCGATTCTCGCCATTTTGTCTCCTTCCGCTCCCGGATCAGCCCTGGCGCTGCTTGTGCTTGGGGTTGTCGCAGATCACGCGAATCACCCCACGCCGCTTGATGATCCGGCACTTGTCACACATCTTCCGGACGCTCGCTCGAACCTTCACGTCGTCCTCTCCATCGCTCCCTAGTGGGAGCCCTCGAGCTTGGTGAGCACCTCGGGACCCTGCTCGGTCACCAGGATCGTGTGCTCGAAATGCGCCGAGAGGGAACGGTCGGCCGTCACCGCCGTCCACTCGTCGTCCAGCATCTCGACCTCCGCGCTGCCCACGCAGACCATGGGCTCGATGGCGAACGTCATTCCGGGCCGCATGCGCGCGCCCTTCCCGGCCGGCCCGTAGTTCGGGATCTGGGGCGGCTCGTGCAGCTTGCGGCCGATGCCGTGGCCCACGAACTGGCGCACCACGGAGTAGCCGGCGCCCTCGGCCCGCTTCTGGACCGCCGCTCCGATGTCGGAGATGCGATTGCCCGACAGCATCTCCTCGATGCCGCAGTAGAGCGACGCCCGGGTCGTCTCGAGCAGGCGGCGCGCCTCTTCCTTGATCTCGCCGATCGGGACCGTCACCGCCGAGTCGCCGTGCCAGCCGTCCACCGAGACGCCGAAGTCCATGCTCAGGATGTCTCCATCCTCCAGCACCCGCGGCCCCGGGATCCCGTGCACGATCTCTTCGTTCACGGAGATGCAGACCGAGGCGGGGTACTGGGGCAGGCCGTGGGGCCCGTAGCCCTTGAAGGACGACACAACGCCCCGGCGCTCGATCGAGCGCTCGGCGGCGCGATCCAGCTCCGCGGTGGTCACTCCGGGCTTCGCCAGCTCGCGGAGCTCCAGCAGGATCTCGCCCACGTGGCGGGCTGCCTCGCGCATCCGCTCGAGCTCGCGACGGGTCTTCACCGTGATGCGATCGCCGTACGCCATCACGCCAATGCCTCTTCGATCCGCGAGGCGATGTCCTCGACGCTGCCGAGGCCGTCCACTTCACGCAGCACGCCGAGCCCGCGGTAGTGGTCGATCAGCGGGGCAGTCTGCTCCCGATACACCCGCATCCGATTGCGCACGGTCTCCTCGTCGTCGTCCGAGCGCCCCTCGAGCTCCGCGCGCTTCAGCAGCCGGCTCACCAGCTCGTCGTCGGCCACCACCATGCAGAGGCAGCGCTCGAGCGGCGTGCCCCGGCGCTCCAGCAGGCGGTCGAGCGCATCGGCCTGAGCCGCGGTGCGCGGGAATCCGTCCAGGATGAAGCCCTTCTCCGCGTCCGCCCGGGCCAGGCGCTCCTCGGCCACGCCGATCACGACCTCGTCGGGAACCAGATCGCCGCGATCCATGTAGCCCTGGGCGCGCTTGCCCACCTCGCTGCCGCTGGCGACGGCGGCGCGCAACATGTCCCCGGTGGAGATCTGCGGGACCTGCAGGCGCTCCACCAGCAGCTTGGCCTGGGTGCCCTTGCCGGCGCCCGGCGGTCCCAGCAGCAGGAGTCGCGACGCCGTCATCGGCCGAGCCTCCCACGGGTGCGCGCGCCCTGCACGAAGCCCTCGTACTGGCGCGAGACCAGATGGGCCTCCACCTGGCCGATCACGTCGAGGGCCACGCCCACGATGATGAGCAGCGCCGTGCCGCCGAAGTAGAACGGAATGCCCGCCCGGTTGGACAGGAAGATCGGAAGCACGCAGACCGCCGCCACGTAGACGCCGCCGATCAGGGTCAGCCGGCTCAGGATCGCATCGATGTACTCGGCGGTCCGCTTGCCCGGCCGGATGCCCGGGATGTAGCCACCCATCTTCTTGATGTTCTCGGACACGTCGACCGGGTTGATGATGATCGCGGTGTAGAAGAAGGCGAAGAAGACGATCAGGCCGACGTAGATGACGTTGTACCAGAGGCCGCCGAAGCTCAGGAAGTCCTGGGTGAAGCGCGCCACCGCCGGGTTGTCCGTGAACTGCCCCAGGGTCAGGGGCAGCATCAGGATCGACGACGCGAAGATGGGCGGGATCACGCCGGCCGTGTTGACCTTCAGGGGGAAGTAGCTCATCCCCCCCTGGGTCACCTTGCGCCCCACCACGCGCTTGGCGTGCTGGATCGGAATCCGCCGCTGTCCGCGTTCCACGTAGACCACCGCACCCACCACCAGCACCATCACGCCCAGCAGCACCAGGCTTCCGATCAAGGTGATCTGGTCCGCGCGGATGAGCTGCAGCAGCTGGCCGATCGCGGACGGGATGCTGACCACGATCGAGGAGAAGATCACGAGCGAGATGCCGTTGCCGATGCCGCGCTCGGTGACCTGCTCGCCGAGCCACATGATGAAGGCGGTGCCGGACGTGAGCGTGATCATGGCCATCAGCCGGAAGCCCCAGCCCGGATTCATCACCGCGCCCTCGCCGAACTGACCGTTCTCCAGAGCCACCGAGATCAGGAAGCTCTGGAAGGTGGCCAGCACGATCGTGGCGTAGCGAGTCCACTGGGTGATCTTCTTGCGGCCCTGCTCGCCTTCCTTCTGGAGCTGCTCGAGCTGGGGCACCACCACGGTCAGCAGCTGGAAGATGATCGACGCGCTGATGTAGGGCATGATGCCCAGCGCGAAGATCGAGAGCTGTTCGAGGGCACCGCCCGAGAAGAGATTGAAGAGCCCGAACACCGTGTCCGACGCGTTGTCGAAGAACTGCTGGATGACCTCCGGGTTGATTCCCGGGGTCGCGATGTGGGCGCCCACGCGGTAGACCGCGAGCATCCCGAACGTGAAGAGGATCCGCTTTTGCAGCTCCGGAATCCTCCCGATGTTCTGGACCCCTCCGATCACTTGACCAGCTCCACCTTTCCACCGGCGGCCTCGATCTTCTGGCGGGCCGCCGCGCTGATTCGCTGCACGTTCACGCTGAGGTTCTTGGGCGGGTCGCCTTCGGCCAGCAGCTTGACGGGCGCTCCGGAGCCGTGGATCAGGCCGGCCTTGGCCAGGACCTCGCGATCCACCGTGGCGCCGTCGCCGAGCTGGGCCAGGCGCCCCACGTTCACCACCTCACACACCACGCGGCTGCGGTTGTGGAAGCCGCGCTTGGGAATCCGACGCGCGAGCGGCATCTGGCCGCCCTCGAAGTACACCGGGACCTCGCGCCCGGGGGAGCGCTTCCCCTGACCCTTCACGCCCCGGGTGGAGGTCTTGCCCCGACCCGAGCCCGGACCGCGCCCGACGCGCTTGGGCCGCCGCCGCGAGCCCGGATTCGGCTTGAGCCGATCGAGCATCCTGCTACTCCTCCACCTCGACCAGGTGCCGCACCTTGTCGATCATTCCGCGCACCGCGGGCTGGTTCGGGACCTGCACCGTCTGTCGCAGCCGCCGCAGGCCGAGACCCGCCAGGGTGCTCCGCTGGCGGCGGTCGTAGCCGATCGGGCTGCGTACCAGGGTCACGCGGATCTGGCCGGCGTCCGCCATCACCCGACTCCCAGCTCGGCCGCACGCTCTTCGGGGTCGCGCAGGTCTTCGAGCCCGGCGATGGTGGCGTTCACCACGTTGTGCGGGTTGTTGGTTCCCAACGTCTTGGTCAGGATGTCCGTCACGCCCGCCGACTCCACCACCGCTCGCACCGGCCCGCCGGCGATCACGCCGGTTCCGGCCGAAGCGGGCTTCAGCAGCACGCGGCCCGCGCCGAAGCGACCGGTGACCTCGTGGGGCAGGGTGCCGCCCTGCAGGGGCACGCGGATCAGGCTCTTGCGCGCCCGGTCCACGCCCTTGCGGATCGCCTCGGGCACCTCGTGGGCCTTGCCGAGGCCCACGCCCACGATCCCGGCACCGTCGCCCACCACCACCAGGGCGCTGAAGCTGAACCGGCGTCCGCCCTTCACGACCTTCGCCACCCGATTGATGTGGATGACGCGGTCGGTCAGGTCATATTCGTTCGGATTGATCTGCTCTCGCTTCATCGCGACCTCAGAACCGTAGGCCCGCTTCACGGGCGGCTTCGGCCAACGCCTTCACGCGCCCGTGGAAGAGGAACCCGTTGCGGTTGAAGACCACTTCCTCGATCTGCTTCTCGCGGGCCCGCTCGGCGATGGCCTTGCCCACGCGCCGCGCGGCTTCCACCTTGCCGCCGTCCCCACCTTCGCCGAGGCCTCCGCTGCGGGTGGAGACGCTGACCAGGGTGCGGCCGCTGATCGGATCCACCAGCTGCGCGTAGATGTGCCGCGCGCTGCGATAGACCGTGAGTCGCGTGCGCTCGGATCGCTGCATGCCGCGCGCGACGCGCGTGCGGCGCTGGACCCACTGGGCTCGTGTGCGACTGCGGATCTTGCGCTTCATGCCCCCGCTCCACCGGTCGCGCCGGCCTTGCCCACCTTGCGGCGGACGTACTCGTCGGCGTAACGGATGCCCTTGCCCTTGTAGGGCTCCGGCGGCCGCACGCGCCGCACTTCCGCGGCGAACTGCCCCACCGCCTGCTTGTCGATGCCCTCGACCTTGAGCTCGGTGTTCTTTTCCACCGAAATCTGGATCCCGTTCGGGATGGCCATCTCGACCGGATGCGAATAGCCGACGCTCAGCTTGAGCGTCTTGCCGCTCACCTCGCCGCGCCAGCCGACGCCGTGGATCTCCAGCTGCTTGGCGAACCCCTCGGTCACGCCCTGCACCATGTTGGCCACCAGTGCGCGGGCCAGGCCGTGGAGGGCGCGGGTGGGCTTGCGGTCGTCGGGACGCCGGAAGCTCACGCGACCGTCGGCCACGTCCATGGCGATCCGCTGCGGGATCAGCTGGGAGAGCTGGCCCTTCGGACCCTTCACCTGGACCGCTCCCTCACGCACGTCCACGCTGACGCCGCTGGGGATCGGGATCGGCTGTTTTCCGATGCGTGACATGCCTACCAGACCTCGCAGAGGACCTCGCCGCCGACGGACTCGGTGCGGGCCACCTTGTCCGACACGACGCCCTTGGACGTGGAGAGCACGGCCGTACCCAGGCCGTTGCGGACGCTCCCGATTTCGTCGGCTCCGACGTAGACCCGACGCCCGGGACGGCTCACGCGGCGCAGCCCATCGATCAGGGGATCGCCGTCGGCGTCGTACCGCAGGCTCGCCACCAGGATCGGCCTGCCCTCCCGGGCTTCGACCCGCACGTCGCCCAGGTAGCCGCACTGGGACATCACCTTGGCCACGGCCAGCTTCAGCTTCGACGACGGGCAGGCCATCTCGGCGTGCCGCGCCTGCTGGGCGTTGCGGATTCGGGCGAGCATGTCGGAGACGGGGTCGGTCATCATCTCGAACGGACTCCTAGCTGGGGAACGGCATGCCCAGGTGCGAGAGCAACGCCTTGGCTTCGGCGTCGGTCTGTGCCGTGGTGCACACCGTGATGTTCATTCCCGTGATGCGCTCGACCTTGTCGTAGTCGACCTCGGGAAAGATGATCTGCTCGCGAACGCCCAGGGTGAAGTTGCCGCGGCCGTCGAAGGCCTTGGCCGAAACGCCCTTGAAGTCGCGCACGCGCGGGAGCGCCACGTTCACGAGCCGGTCGAAGAACTCCCACATGCGCACGCCGCGCAACGTGACGGTGGCCCCGATGGGCTGGCCCTGGCGCAGCTTGAAGTTGGCAACGGACTTGCGGGCGCGCCGCACCACCGGCTTCTGGCCCGTGATCAGCGACAGCTCCTCGACCGCGTTGTCCACCAGCTTCGGATTCTGCGTCGCTTCGCCCACACCCATGTTGACGACGATCTTCGTCAGCTGCGGGACCTGGTGGACGTTGCGGTAGCCGAACTCCTGGGAGAGCCGGCCGCGCACGTCATCCCGGTAGCGGTGGAAGAGCCGCGCCTCCATCACAACACCTCCGGCGCGAGCGAGATGATCTTCATGAAGCGCCGAGCTCGCAGCTCGCGCGCCACCGGTCCGAAGATGCGGGTCCCGATCGGTTCGTTCTGGTTGTCGATCAGCACCGCCGCGTTCTCGTCGAACTTGATGTAGGTCCCGTCCGGCCGGCCGATGCCCTTGGCCGTCCGCACGACCACGGCCTTCCGCACCTCGCCCTTCTTCACCCGGGCGTTCGGGATCGCCTCCTTCACCGACACCACGATGACGTCGCCGATCGAGGCGTACTTGCGCTTCGAGCCTCCCAGCACCTTGATGCAGGAAACCTTGCGGGCGCCCGAGTTGTCGGCGACCTGGAGCGTGGACTCCGTCTGAATCACGAACTCGACTCCTCGCGGCCTACGCCTTGGCCAGCGTCGCCTGGACCTTCCAGCGCTTCCGTTTCGACACGGGACGGTGCTCCACGATCTGCACCTGATCCCCGATTGCGCACGAATTGCTCTCGTCGTGCGCCATGAACTTGGCGCGACGCCGCACGAACTTGTGGTACCGAGGGTCGCGCACCAGCCGCTCGACCCGCACGACCACGGTCTTGTCCATGCCGTCGCTCACGACCGTACCGACCAGCATTCGCCGATTGCCTCGCTTTTTCACGCCTGCGCCTCGTGCTTCTCGCGCAGCACCGTCTCCGCCCGGGCCAGGTCCCGACGCAGCCGCCCGATCCGGGCGGTGTCCTCGAGCTGGCCGGTGGCGTGACGCACCCGCGCATTGAAGATCTCGTTCTGCAGCTCCCGAGCCTTGGCCCCCAGCTCCTCGAGACTCAGATCCCGCAGCTCCCCGGCCTTCATGCCGCCTCCTCGCGCACCACGATGCGGGTGGGGATCGAGAGCTTGTGGGCCGCCAGCCGCAGGGCCTCACGAGCGATCTTCTCGTTGACGCCTTCCATCTCGTAGAGGATCCGGCCCGGCCTCACGACGGCCACCCACTCCTCCGGGTTCCCCTTGCCCTTGCCCATGCGGGTCTCCGCGGGCTTCTTGGTCACGGGCTTGTCGGGGAAGACCCGGATCCAGACCTTGCCGCCGCGCTTGACGTGCCGGGTCATGGCGATCCGGGCCGCCTCGATCTGGCGCGCCGTGAGGCGGCCGCACGAGGTGGCCTGGAGGCCGTAGTCCCCGAACGACAGCACGCTGCCTCGGTGCGCCTTTCCGCGCATGCGGCCCTTGTGGACCTTGCGATGCTTGACCTTCTTGGGCTGAAGCATGGTGGACCTCTGCTACCTCGGCTGATCGTCGGAGAAGCGCTCGGCCAGGGCGCCGGTGCGCATCTCCCTGTCCGTGACGTCGCCCTTGAAGACCCAGCACTTCACGCCGATCACGCCGTACGTGGTCTTGGCCTGGGCGAACCCGTAGTCGACGTGGGCGCGGAGCGTGTGCAGGGGCACACGGCCCTCGCGGTACCACTCGCGGCGGCCCATCTCGGCGCCGCCCAGACGGCCGGCACACTGGATGCGGATCCCGCCGGCGCCGAACTTCATGGTCGAGATCACCGCCTTCTTCATGGCGCGGCGGAACGCCACCCGGCGCTCCAGCTGCAAGGCGACGTTCTCGGCCACCAGCTGCGCGTCCAGCTCGGCCTTCCGGATCTCCTTGATGTTGATGAAGATCTCCTTGTCCGAGTACCCCGAGAGCTCCTTGCGCAGGCTCTCGACCTCGGCGCCCCGCTTGCCGATCAGGATGCCCGGGCGCGCCGTGTGGATGTTGACCACCAGCTTCTCGCCAGTGCGCTCGATCACCACCCGCGAGATCCCCGCGTGATAGAGCTTCTTCTTGATGAACTCCCGGATCCGCAGGTCCTCATGCAGCGCGGGCCCGTAGTTGCGCTCCGCGAACCAGTTGGACTGCCACCCGTAGAGGGTGCCCAGCCGGAATCCGTAGGGATGAACTTTCTGTCCCACGCTCGTCTCCCGCCCTCAGCGCTCCGCCAGCACCACGGTGATGTTGCTGGTTCGTTTGTTGATCCAGGCGGCGCGTCCATGGGCCCGGGCCCGGATCCGCCACATGCTCGTCCCCTCGTCCACCAGGATCGTGTGCACGACCAGGTTGTCGAGGTCGATACCGGCCTTGCTGCGCTCGTTCTTCTGCTCGGCGTTGGCCACCGCCGAGCGCACCAGCTTGGCGATGGGCTTCGCCACGCGCCGGGTCGAGAGATCCAGGGTCACGAGCGCGTCCTCCACGCCCTTGCCGCGGATCTGGTCCGCTACCAGCCGCGCCTTGTGTGCGCTGACCCGGTAGTTGTTGAGCTGAGCCCGGACTTCCATCTCCATCGCGCTACCTGGTCTTGACCTTCCTGTCCGTCGAGTGGCCCGTGAACTTCCGCGTCGGAGCGAACTCGCCCAACCGGTGCCCGACCATGTTCTCGGTCACGAACACGGGCATGAAGAGCTTGCCGTTGTGCACGTGGAACGTGAGTCCGACGAACTCGGGAGTGATCATCGAGCGGCGAGACCAGGTCTTGATGACCTGCTTCGAGCCGGAGCGCATCAGACGGTCCACCTTGCGCTGCAGGCTCACGTCGACGAAGGGACCCTTGCGAAGGGAGCGCGACATCTACTTCTTCCCCCGGCGCTTCACGATGTACTTGTCGGAGCGGCTCTTCTTCCGCGTCTTGTGGCCTTTGGTGGGCTTGCCCCAGGGCGTGCAGGGATGCCGCCCGCCCGAGGAACGGCCCTCGCCGCCACCCATGGGGTGGTCGACGGGGTTCATGGCGACGCCGCGCACGATCGGCCGGCGTCCGACCCAACGCGCCCGCCCGGCCTTGCCCACGCTCACGTTCTCGTGGTCCAGGTTCCCCACCTGGCCCAGGGTCGCCAGACAGGAGACGTGGATCATGCGCATCTCGCCGCTCGGCATGCGCAGGGTGGCGTAGCGACCCTCGCGCGCCATCAGCTGCGCCGACGCGCCGGCGGAGCGCACCAGCTGCGCACCCTTTCCGGCCTTCATCTCCACGGCGTGAACCACCGAGCCGAGGGGCAGGTTCGCCAGCGGCAGGGTGTTGCCCGGCCGGAGCTCCGCGGCGGGCCCGCTCATGAGCTCGTCGCCGACGCGCACACCCTCGGGCGCCAGGATGTAGCGCTTCTCGCCGTCCCGGTAGTGCAGCAGCGCGATGTGGGCCGAGCGGTTCGGGTCGTACTCGATGGAGGCCACCTTGGCGGGCACCCCGGTCTTCTCGCGGCGGAAGTCGATCCGGCGGTAGCGGCGCTTGTGGCCTCCCCCGCGGCTCCAGACCGTGACGCGACCGTGGTGGTTGCGGCCGCCGCTCTTGGCGATCGCACCCTCGACCAACGAACGCTCGGGCCTGCCGCGCGTGACGGCGCCAAAATCCGCGGCGCTCATCCCGCGGCGGCCCGCGGAGGTCGGCTTGTAGTTCTTCGGCATCGCGCCCTAGACTCCCTCGAAGAATTCGATCGACTGGCCTTCGGCCAGCTGCACGATCGCCTTCTTCCACTCGGGCCGGCGCCCGAGGAACTTGCCTACCCGGCGGCTCTTCCGCGGCATGCGCATGGTGCGGACCGAGACCACGCTCACCTGGAAGAGCTCCTCGACCGCACGCTGGATCTCGACCTTGTTGGCGGCCGGCTCCACGGCGAACGTCACGACGTTCGCTTCCTCCCGCGCGATCGTGCTCTTCTCCGTCACCAGCGGGCGGCGGATCACCTCGTGGACGTTCACGCCCGCGCCTCCTTCGAAGAACCGGCCAGCCGCGACTCGACCGCGGCCACCGCGTCCCGCGTGAGCACCACGTGGGACGCCCACAGTGCGTCGTACACGTTGAGTCCCCCTGCCGGCAGCATCCGGACGCCGGGCAGGTTTCGGGTCGCGCGCTCCAGCGAGGCATCGCGATCCGCGGTCACCAGCAGCACCCGGGCCTCCGCCAGGCCGAGGGCGGCCAGCGCCGCCGCCGCCTGGCGGGTCTTGCCGTCGGGGAAGGACAGCGCATCCAGCACCACCAGCCCGCCGTCCGCCAGCTTCTGGGACAGGGCCGAGACCAGTGCGGCCCGACGCATCTTCTTGGGCACGGCGTGAGCGTGGCCGCGCGGAACGGGACCGAAGACCGCACCTCCGCCGGCCCACTGGGGCGCGCGGATGGTGCCTTGCCGCGCCCGCCCGGTGCCCTTCTGGCGCCAGGGCTTGCGCCCGCCACCCGAAACCGCCGAGCGGTTCTTGGTGGCGTGGGTCCCGCGGCGCCGGGCCGCCAGCTGGCGGCGCACCTCGGCGTGCAGCAGGTGGGTCCGCACCGGGGCCTGGAAGACCCCCGGCGCGAGGTCCAGGCTCCCCGCCTTCTTGTTCTCCTGCGTGACGACGTCCACCGAGGCCATTCCCATGATTCCCTAAAGCTTGATCTCCACGTCCACGCCCGCCGCCAGCTCCAGCTTCATCAGCGCGTCCACCGTCTGGGGCGTGGGGTCGAGGATGTCGATCAAGCGCTTGTGCGTTCGCGTCTCGAACTGCTCCCGCGACTTCTTGTCGATGTTCGGCCCGCGGAGGACCGTGTACTTGTTGATCACGGTGGGCAGCGGAATCGGACCCGCCACCCGGGCACCGGTGCGCATGGCCGTGTCCACGATCTCCCCGGCGCTCTGGTCGAGCAGCTTGAAGTCGTAGGCCTTCATGCGGATCCGGATCTTCTGCGCGTTCATCTCGGCCATGGTTGTGTCCCGTCCCTACTCCAGGATCTCGGCCACGACGCCGGCGCCGACGGTCCGGCCACCCTCACGGATGGCGAAGCGCAGCTCCTTGTCCATGGCGATCGGCGTGATCAG
>CAMYLJ010000016.1 GCA_947259215.1 uncultured delta proteobacterium | reverse complement strand
CGTGGCCGCGCTGGCGGGCATGTTGTTGCTCTCGGCCTGTCAGAGCATTCAGGACAATCCGAAGGCCGCCATCGGAGGTGCCACCGGCGCGGCGGCCGGCGGGCTGATCGCCTCGGCGGCCGGCGGTGGATCGGCGGGCATCGCGGGCGGCGTGCTGCTCGGCGGCCTGCTGGGCGGCGCCGTCGGCAACGCGCTCGACCAGAGGGACAAGGAGCTGGCCATGAAGCAGGCGCAGCAGTCCCTCGAGTACGGGCGCACCGGCCAGTCGGCGAGCTGGCAGAACCCGGACTCGGGCAACTCCGGCAGCTTCACACCGACGCGCACCTATCAGGAGGCGAGCGGCCAATACTGCCGTGAGTACCAGCAGGAGATCGTCGTCGGCGGCGAGAAGCAGAAGTCCTACGGCACCGCGTGCCGCCAGGCCGACGGAACCTGGAAGGTCCAATAGCCGGCTCCGCCCGCGCGCGGGTGCGGCGACGTCGGTTGCCGCACCCGCGAGCGGCGCCTCCCAAGGTGGCAGCTGCCGCATGAGAAGGCGGTCGCTGCGCCCCGTGCGTTGACGCAGATCGTCACTTTCCGCGCCCGACCCCATCACGCGCCGGCAACGACACCATCGGGCACCGGCAACTGCCTGCCCTCTTGGTTCAGATGTCACCGATTCGCTGCTTTGCCGCACCGCGGCATTTGCGGCACGGCGGTTGCACAGGTCCCGCCCCCGAGAGGGGGGAACGATGAAGAGGACGCAACCGATCCGCGCGCTGGGCATGGCGCTCTGCGCTGCGGGCATCCTGACGCTGGCTGCCACTGCACACGCAGACCCGACGGAGAGCGAAGCCGGCGCGCTCGAGTTCGACACGCCGGGCCCGATCCCGCTGCTGGCACCCACCTACGGCCTGGATTGGGCCGAGGTGGTGCGCATCACCGACGACGGCATCACGCCGAGACGGATCGAGATCGACGCGGGCCAGAAGATCGCCTGGCAGCATGCGGGCTCCGTCGAGCAGCGCATCTCCTTCGAGCCGGGCACGGCGCGCGCGCTGCACTGCAGCGAGATCGTGAGCTTCGGTCTGGAGGAAGGCCGGCTGGTGTCGGGCTTCCTGCGCTCGGGAGACGTGGCCAGCCTGTGCGAGCTCGCCCCGGGCACCTACCGCTATCGGGTGGAGTCGGCGCGCGACGCGATCGCGCGGCCCCAGCTCTCGGAGCGGCCGCGCGGCGAGATCGTGGTACGACCGCGGCCCGCGCTGGGCACGCGTCCGACGGCGCGCACGGAGGCGCGGGCGACCCGACCCTAGCAGGGCGGCTCTCGAGTCGCCCTCCGCGCAGCGGTCTCAGCGACAGCGCCAAGCAGGGTGGGAAGTCGGCCCTGGGCCGGCTTCCGATCCTGCGATCTCCCGGAGGCGAGCGAAGTTCACAGCTGCCAGGTCGCTCGGCTTCCGGCCACGGCCGCCGGCGGCGCGCTCAGAAGTACGACTCGAGCTCGCCCCGGCGGCGGACGTCCAGGGTCGCGCAGTGGAACGACCCGCCGAACGGGGCGAAGTCCATGAAAGCGCACGGGATCGGCCGGAAGCCCCAGTCCCGCAGCGCCCGGATCATGGACTCCTGGGTCTTCTCCACCACCACGCGCTCCGCGTCCAGCATCAGCACGTTCATGCTGATCCAGGGACTGCACATGGAGAACCTCGCGCGCCAGCTGGAGATCGGCTGCGGCGTGGGGCAGACCAGCACGTCCCAGTGCTTCAGTACGGGCGGCAGCTTGTCCACGTCCAGATACCTGGGATTGACCAGCACCTTCCCTGGCGCCAGCGGCATGAAGGTGGTGTCGATGTGCATGGGCTGGCGGTTGTGGCTCTCGATCTCGTGGATGCGATAGCCGTCGCCCAGGTGGCGCCGGAGCCACTCGATCCCGAAGCGGTTGCTGACGTTGCTGCGGATGCAGAAAAGGTCGCGCCCGCAGCGGACGAAGTCGGCCGCGTCGAAGACCGGCTCGTGCTCCGTCGTGATGAACTCGACCGGCTCCCCCTCGTCGGAGGGCGCGTAGCCGTCGACCCAGAGCTGGCTCGAAAGCTCGGGCTTCGGCGCCGAGGTCCAACGCGCGCCGGCCTGGAAGTACTCCTTGAAGAGTCTCCGGTAGGCGAACGCCTCGAAGTAGCGCGACGGCCAGGCCGTCGGCGTCTCGAGGATCTCGTCGCCGATCACGAGGAAGGCGTCGCGCGGGCAGGCCACGCAGAAACCGCGGGAGGCGAAGTGGGGAGTGCGATAGGGACGCTTGAAGTCCAGCGGGTCCGGTCGCCGCACCCGGACCCCCTCCGCCTCGAGGAGGTGGACGAAGGCCGCCAGGTCCCGCTTCGCGGCGTCGGTGAGCAGGCGGGGATAGCGAAGGCCGCCCCAGAGCGGGTACAGGCGCGCCACGCCGTCGGGCACGTTGTAGGTGACCGTCGTGTGCCGGGATGGAATGGTGGCGCCCTCGATGCGCCCGACGATCACCTCCTCCAGCGGGTCCCACTCGTTGTGGGACCACACCGGGCCCCGCTTCGCGGCGTCGATCTCCACGCCGTTTCATCCTCCTGCGTCCGGCTCGGGTCGGCCCTCGGATGCCGTGCTGCACCCGACGATTCGGGGTGGATTCCGACGCAACGGCCAAGGATAGGAGCTGGACGGGGGACGGTCACGGCCTCGGATCGCCTCACGCGCCGCGGGGACGGGGCTCCGGGCTAGGGCGACGCCGCGCCCGGACTCCGGCCGAGCGCCTCCAGCACCTCGCGCTGGAAGCTCTGGGCGGGATCGCGCTCCTCGAGCCAGGCGTCGCGCTTGCGGGACAGGTAGGCGATCTCGCCGAGGAGTCCGCGGCGTCGCGCCCGCTGATCGTCCAGGGCCAGCTGCCGCTCCTCGGCCGGCCGTTCGCGAAGCGCGTCCGGGAGCGCCTCCTCGGGCAGTCCCCGCCAGTCCAGCTCGCCACCCTCCACGGCGGCCACCAGGTCTCCCCGCGCGTCGGTTGCGGCTGCGCCGCGCCGGCCCAGGTATGAGGCTCGCGCCGCGGCCGCAGCATCGTCGGCGTCGCGGGCGCGATCCGCCGCGGCGCGGGCCCGCTCGGCCGATTCGCCGTACGGAAGAACCGTTTCCGCCAGGGCCCGGTTCAGCGCGGCCAGCTCGCTGTCGTAGGGCGAGCTCGGCGCACGACCGCCGGCCAGCGCGGCGTAGCGGCCACCGCCGCCCTGGGCGATGCGGGTCCACACCTCGCGCGTCAGCGAATCGCCGCCGCACTGGATGGCGTGGATCGCGATCCGACGGCTGCGCGCCACCTGCACGGTGGCCGTCCAGGGAACGTCGTCCGCGTAGTCCATGTGCGGCGGGGCGTCGCCGGCCAGGATCACCACCCGCTGCACCCGCGCGTCCCCGCTCCAGGCCACCCCGTGCACCGCATCGTAGAGGCCCCGGTTCACCGACTCGGGCCCGTCACCGCCCCCTGCGGCCTGGAAGGCCAGCAGCTGGGCGTAGACCGCGTCGATGTCCCCCGAGAGATCGAAGACCCGGGTCACGTAGTCGTCGCCGCGGTCGCGGTAGGCGACGAGCCCGACGCGGATCCGCGGCGCCGGGTCCGCCGCCGACAGGCGGTCCACGATCCCCCAGAGCTCGCTCTTGGCGCGCTCGATCAGGCCGCTCATGGAGCCCGTGGTGTCGAGCGCCAGGACCAGCTCGATCGGCCGCCCGGCCAACGCGGCGGGCTGCCCCCAGGCCGGAGCGGAAGCCGCAACGGCGCAGGCAGCGAGCAGCAGCAGGGACGCGGAGCCACGCACGCGATGCATCCTCGATCCTCCGCCCCCAGGCTAGACGCCGGCTGTGGCTGCGGTGTGGCACCCGCGAGGGAATCTCCAGGCAGCGCGCTAGAATCGCTCCCAGCCCCTCGGACCCGGAAGGCGCGGGAGACGGAAATGGAACGACCGAGCAGCGTCCGGCAACGCATCCTGGACGATCACGAGGCCCTGCGGGTTCTGCTGGCCGAGGTGGAGGAGCTGGTGCGGCGCACGCGCACCGGCGACGCGGACGCCTCGGAGGCGCTCCTCGGGCGCGGCCGCGCACTGCGGGCGCGCTTCCTCGACCACCTGGCCCTGGAAGATGCGCACCTGGTGCCGGCCCTGCGCGCCGCCGACGCCTGGGGAGAGGAGCGCGCGCGCCGGGTGGAAGTGGAGCACGCCGAGCAGCGGGAGCGCATGCAGACGCTGCTCGACCACATGGAGAACCCGCAGCGGAGCGTGGATCAGCTGGCGGAGGAGCTGGCCGCCCTGGTGGCCGACCTGCGCGCCGACATGGAGGGCGAGGAGCGGGCCGTGCTCTCCGAGGACCTCCTGCGCGACGACGTCGTCTCGATCAACCTGGAGGCCGGCTAGTACTCGACCTCGGCCTCCAGCCGGCCGCTGTCGGCACGGACCACCCGCAGGCGCGCCATGCAGGCCATGCAGTAGACGCGGTCGCCGGGGCGCAGCTCGCGGGTCGAGCGGATGACGACGTTGCAGACCGGGCAGACGCCGCTGCTTCGGAACTTCGCAAGCAGCGTACCAGCCGCCGCACGCTGAGCCCGCGCGCTGAAGGCCCCACACCCGGCCGAGCGAGCCAATCCGCCCCAACCCGGGATGCCGCTGAGGCAGCCTGACCCAGGTGGGGCGGTAACGGATCGAACCCGCAATACTCACGGCGGTGAAGAAACGATCCATCGAGCAGCAGCTGGCGTTCCTGGACCTGGGCAAGGACGATCTGGCCCTGCTCGCCGAGCTGCGTCCGATGCTGGAGGCCGCCCAGGAGCGCTTCGTCGGGGCCTTCTACCGCCACCTGCTTTCGTTCGAGCCCACCCGCCGCCTGCTGGCCGACCCCGGCGTCAAGGACCGGCTGCTCGACAAGCAGCGGAGCTACCTGCTCAGCCTGACCGACCCGGTGATCGACGAGCGCTACGTCGAGGAGCGGCTCCAGATCGGGCGGGTCCACGAGCGCCTGGGGCTCGAGCCGCGCTGGTACCTCGGCTCCTACGCGCTCTACTTCTCGCTCCTGCTGCCCCTGGCCTGCGAGCGCCACGCCAGCGATCCCGACCGCGCGGAGCGCACCGTGGACGCCCTGGTGAAGCGGCTGCTCCTCGACGCGAACCTCGCCATCGACGCCTACATCGAGGCGCGGGAGCGGGAGCTCGCCTACCTGAACCAGGAGCTGGCCAGCGAGGGCCGGGCGCTGGCGCGGCAGATGGAGGAGCGCTCCGACGAGCTGCGCCAGACGCGCCGACGCGCCCGGGCCGCCGAGGAGCTGGCCTCCGTCGGGACCCTGGCGGCCGGGCTGGCCCACGAGATCGGGACGCCCATGGGCGTGATCCGCGGCCACGCGGAGATGCTGGAGGCGAGCGCCGGCGACGAGAAGAGCCGCTGGCGCCTGCGCACCATCACCGACCAGATCGACCGGATCTCCGGGATCATCCAGGGGCTGCTCAACCTCTCGCGCCCGCGGGCCCCGGTGTACGCGCCGGTCTGCCTGCCGGACGTGGTCGAGGCCAGCCTCGCGTTTCTGGGGGAGCAGTTCCGGCGCCGGAACATCGTCGTGAAGCGCGACCTGCAGCCGACCCCGGCCGTCGTGGGCGACGCCGAGAAGCTGCAGCAGGTGTGCCTGAACCTGATGCTCAACGCCGTCGACGCCATGCCCGAGGGCGGCAGCTTGCGCGTGTCCGTGAGCGCCGAGGACTCCTGGGTGGACCTGCGCGTCGCCGACAGCGGCCCGGGCATCCCGGAAGACGAGCTGCCGCGGATCTTCGAGGCCTTCTACACCACCAAGGAGCCGGGCAAGGGCAGCGGGCTCGGACTCGTGGTCGCCATCGGGATCGTGCGCGACCACGGCGGCCAGCTCGAGGTGGAGAGCGAGCTGGGCAGCGGCACCGAGTTCCGGGTGACCCTGCCGATTCCGCCCGATCAGACGGCCGGCGAGGGGTCCGAATAGGCGGCCCGCAGCAGGTCGGACTCGGTCACGATGGCGACGAGCCGGTCCTGATCCACGACCGGCACGAATCCGACGTGGTGGCGCAGCATCAATTCGGCGGCGCGCTCGGGGGGACTGCCGGAGGCGACCGACAGCAAACGCTCGTGCACGAGCGGCGCGATCGGTCGCGCCCGGAGCTCGTCCCGGGCCGCGGGCGGAAGCTGCGACTCCAGCTCGGCCAAGGCGGTCTCCAAGAGCTCTCGGTAGGACACGACTCCCAGCAGACGACCGTCCCGCAACACCGGCAGGTGGCGGACCCGGGCCATGCGCATCAGCTGGACCACCTCTCCCAGGCTGTCGGACTCGGCGAGGCTGATGAAGTCCTGACGCATCAGCGCTCCGAAATGCACGGGCTGTGCCACCCGGCCGCGCCGTGTCCGGGCTCGAGGCATCCGCGATCGGGGCAGTTCGCCGCGCCTGGCTGACACCGCTGTGGCAGTTCAGAGATGTGACACTTCGCCGCTTATATGAGGCACAATGACCCGCTCAGGGATGCGAGAGCGGTCCGGGAGCCTCCCGAGCTGGCACGCCCCGTGCTTCGGAGAAGACGCATGACCCGATCCCGAACGATCGTGGTGGTGGACGATGACGCCGCCATGCGCGAGATGTTGGTATCTCTCCTCGAGGACGCGGGGTTCCGCGCCTGTGCTTGCGGCGGCGCGCCGGCGGCCCTCGAGCAGCTGCGCGAGCTGGAGGCCGACGCGGTCCTCTCCGACATCCGGATGCCCGGGATGAGCGGCATCGAACTGGTGGGCACGATCCACGAGATCCGTCCCTCGATTCCCGTGATCCTGATGACCGCCTTCGGGACCATCGACTCCG
Source organism: uncultured delta proteobacterium (assembly GCA_947259215.1). Classification (GTDB taxonomy): domain Bacteria; phylum Myxococcota_A; class UBA9160; order UBA9160; family JAFDET01; genus CAMYLJ01. The sequence continues at coordinate 65,990 of CAMYLJ010000016.1, read as the reverse complement.
CGGTCTCCGCCATGCGCGCCGGCGCCTTCGACTACATCACCAAGCCGTTCAAGAAGGACGAGGTGCTGCTGGCGCTGGAGCGCGCCCTAGAGCACACGGCGCTGGAGGAGGAGAACCAGCGCCTGCGCCGCGCGGTGGACGAGACCACGGCCGTGGGCGACCTGATCGGCGCCAGCCCGGCGATGCGCGACATCTTCGCGCTGGTCCGCAAGATCGCGGACAGCCGCAGCAGCGTGCTCATCACCGGCGAGAGCGGCACCGGCAAGGAGGTGGTCGCGCGCACCATCCACTTCACCAGCGCCAAGCGCGACGCCCCGTTCGTCCCCGTGAACTGCACCGCGATTCCCGAGGGCCTGCTGGAGAGCGAGCTCTTCGGGCACGTACGCGGGGCCTTCACCGGCGCCCACACCTCGAAGCGCGGCCTGTTCGAGGTCGCCGACGGCGGCACGCTCTTCCTCGACGAGATCGGCGACATGGGCCCGAGCGTCCAGAGCAAGCTGCTGCGCGTGCTGCAGGACCGGGAGATCCGACCCGTGGGCGGAATTCAGCCGGTGAAGGTGGACGTGCGCATCCTGGCCGCCACCAACAAGGACCTGGCCGCCGAGATGGAGGCGGGCCGCTTCCGCAACGACCTCTTCTACCGACTGAACGTGATCCCCGCGCACATCCCGCCGCTGCGCGAGCGGCCCGAAGACATCCCGCTGCTGGCGGAGTTCTTCCTGCGCAAGCACGCGGGCGAGCGCCCCGCCCTGCTGTCGCCGGCCGCCTCCCAGAAGCTCCTGCGCTGCCGCTTCGAGGGCAACGCCCGCGAACTCGAGAACCTGATCGAGCGCGCCCTGGCACTGGCCGACGGCCCGGAGATCGGGCCCGACGACCTGAGCGACCCGGAGCAGAGCAACGGCGGGGGAGCGGCGCACGGCGAGGCCCTGGTGCGGGCGGCGGCACAGCGCCAGCTCACCTTGCGGGAGCTCGAGGACCTCTACGTGGAGGAGATCCTGCGCGAGACCGGAGGCAACAAGGTCCGGGCGGCGCGCATCCTGGGGATCGACCGGCGCACGCTCTACCGGCGACGCGAGCGCGAGGCCCGCGCCATCGGCGCGGCCGCGGAGACGACACCAGCGAGCTAGCCACGCGAGGAGAACAGCATGCGGCCCGACGAGGTGCGCGAGCGGATCCGCGCGGAGCACGAAGAGCTGCGGACGCTGCTGCGCAGCGTCCAGGATCTCACGGGCCGGGCCGCGGGGGGCCAGAAGGACGCGGTCGAGGACCTGCGCCAGCAGGGTTTGCGCCTGAACGAGCGCTTCGCTGCACACCTCGATCTGGAGGACGTGCACCTGGTGCCGCTCCTGCGCGAAGGCCGCGGCAACGACGCCGCCGAGCGCCTCGCGAACGAGCACCGCGAGCAGCGGCTGCTGATGGATTTCCTGCTGGAGCGCCTGCGCGACACCCGGCGGCCCGCGGTCCTGCTCGTGCGCGAGCTGGAGACCCTGGTCGAGCTGCTGCGCGACGACATGGGCAACGAAGAGAAGGAACTCGTCGACGCAGACGACCTCTGGCCCGACGCTCCCTGACCTTCCGGGTTCAGGACGCCGCTGCGTCCCCGGCGTCGTCGTCGCGCTCGTCCTCGCGCTCGGGGCAGACGTCGCGGTCGAGGAAGTGGCGCGCGGCGGGCCCCTCCCAGTCGTCGAACTCGCCGCGGCGCACCGCCCGCACAACGAGCGCCAGCAGCACCCCGGCCAGCAGCAGGGTCGCCGGAATCATGAGTGCCCACGAGCTCACGCGGGCGGCCTCCAGCGCAGGATGCGGCTGGCGTTGCCCGTGACCAGCAGCGACGACGCGCTCATGGCCAGCGCCGCGCCCAGCGGCCCGAGCACTCCCGCCATGGCGAGCGGCACGGCAACCACGTTGTACGCCACGGCGAAGCCGAGGTTCTCCCGGATGCGGCGCAAGGTCGTGCGCGAGAGCGCCACCGCGTCCGCCACGGCTCCCAGGCGAGGCGCCCGCACCACCACGTCGGCCGCGTGGAGCGCGACGTCGACGCCGCGGGCCAGGGCGATTCCGACGTCGGCAGCGGCCAGCGCCGCCGCGTCGTTCACGCCGTCACCCGCCACCAGCACCCGGCGGCCGGCGTACTGGAGGGCGCGCACCTCCGCCACCTTCTCCTCCGGCGTCGCCCCGGCGCGGAAGGTATCGAGCTGGAGGCGGCGCGCGGCGTAGCGCACGGCGTCGGCGTGATCTCCGGACACCACGCGCAGGTCGAGACCCAGGGCGCGGAGACGGTCCGTCGCCTCGCGCGCGTCCGCTCGCGGCGGGTCCGACAGGGCCACCACGCCGAGCACCCGCGATCCCCGCGCCACGAACGCCAGACTGTGCCCGTCCCGGGCCAGACGCTCGGCCTCCGACGCCAGCGCCGGATCCAGCGTCGCCACCTCCTCCACGAAGCCGCGCGAGCCGACGCGCAGCGCGCCCGCCACGACGCCGCGACCGGGGACGAGCTTGCTCGCAGCGGGCTCCTCCGGCTCCGGCACCGCACCCGCGCCGGCTGCGGTCCGAAGCGCCCCCGCCACGGGATGCAGCGATGCGCCCTCGGCGGCCACGGCCGCGGCCAGGAGCTCCGCGCGCTCCACCCCGGCTGCACACACCGCGTCTTCGACGGCGAGTCGCCCCTCGCTCAAGGTGCCCGTCTTGTCGAGCACCGCCGTGTCCACGCGCGCGCAGCGCTCGAAAGCCTCGCCGCTCTTGAACAGGATCCCGCCCGCCGCCGCCCGCCCGAGCGCCGCCGTCACCGCGGCGGGCGTGGCCAGGCCGAGCGCGCAGGGACAGGCGACGATCAGCACCGACGAGGCGGCCAGCGCGATCTCGGCCAGCCCATGCCCCGTGAGTGCCCAACCCACCGCCGTGGCGCCAGCGGCCACCAGCACCGCGGGGGCGAAGACGCGGGCCACGCGATCCACCTGGCGCTGGACGCGCGGTCGCTCCGCTTCCGCCCGCTCGAGCAGCGCCGCGAGCCGCGCGAGCGTCCCTTCACCCGGCCGCGCCGTGATCGCCACCTCGACCTCGGCGCCGACGTTGCGGCTCCCGCGCACGACGGCGTCTCCAACCCCGCGCACCACCGGGTCCGACTCGCCCGTCAGGAGCGACTCGTCCACCTCGCTGCCCCCGACCGCGAGCGTCCCGTCGGCGGGAAAGGCGCTACCCGGAGGTACGATCACGCGGTCGCCAACCTGGAGCTCGGCGGCAGGCACCTCCTCGCGTCCGGCGTCTGTGCGTCGCAGCGCCGTCTCGGGTGCCAGCGCGCCCAGGCGCTCCACGGCGCCCGCCGCCCGCGCGCGCGCGCCGCGTTCGAGGGTGCGGCCCAGCAGGATCAGGAACACGATCATCGCCGCCGAGTCCACGAAGACGTGGGGTGCGTCGGTGAGGGTGCCGAAGGCGCTGGCCGCAAACGCGGTGCCGACGCCGAGCGCGACCGGCAGGTCGATGGAGATCTCCCCGCGCCGCAGACCCGCCCAGGCGCCGCGCCAGAAGGGCGCCGCGCACCAGGTGGCGGCGGGCAGCGAGAGGGCCAGGGCCAGGCCCCGGAGCATGCGGCGCACGTCGGGCTCCATCCCGTCGGGTCCGGCGAGGTAGAGACCGGCCGCCAGCAGCATCACGTTGCCGGCCAGGAAGGCGGCTACCAGCACCCGCACCAGCGCCTCGCGCGCGTCCCGCGCCGCGGGCCGCTCGAGCGCGTCCGGATCGAAGGGCACGGCCTCGAAGCCGAGCGACTCCACCGCCGCCACCAGCTGCTCGACCGCTACGCGCGCCGGGTCGAAGCGCACCAGCGCGCGGTGGCTGGTGAAGCTGACCGCAGCCTCGGCGACGCCCGGCTCCTCGCGCAGGCGCCGTTCCACCCGGCTCACGCAGCCGGCGCAGCGCAGGCCGTCGAGGAAGAGGCCGGTCTCGGCCGGGGCGGCGGCCGTCACGGCGCCCACACCGCGAACGTGCGCTCCACGGCGTCGTCGCCGCGCTCGGCCCGCACGCGCAGGTGCCAGCGTCCCGCGCGCGGGAGCGCCACGCGGCCGGCGAAGTCGCCGAAGCCCGCCGGCGCGAGGTCCAGCTCCGCGTCGAGGCCGCCTTCCGCGGGCCGCACCCGGGACAGCACGACCCGATCCACCGCCACGGGCCTGCCACCCGCGTCACGCACGGCCACCTGCACGCCGGCCTCCGATCCCTGGAGGTCCGCGGCCAGGGAGAGCTGCCAGCCGAGTGCCTCGCCCCGGCGCGCCGCCCGCACGCGCTCGTTGTAGTCGCGGCCCGCCGTGTAGCCGTCCTCGACCACCAGCGGGTCGGGATGCGAGAGGGCCACGCGCAGGAAGGCGAGGGAGCTCGTCACCATGAAGAGCAGCAGGCCCCCGAGGATCCAGGGCCAGGGTCCGGCGCCTCCGCGCGCGCTCACCGGGAGCCGCCTCCCCCCACCCACTGGGGCAGCATGAAGCTCGAGGTGCGCTCCACCCTCCGGTCCGGGTGCTCCAGCTCCTCGAGCACGAAGGTCACCTGCCGCAGCGCACCCCCGTTGACGTCGGGGTCGCGCGCGATCACGAAGACGCGCGTCTCCAGGCTGCTGGTCGCCGGGATGAGCAGGGGATTCATCCCACTCACGAGATCGTACTCGCCCGCGGGCTTCAGCTGGAGCCGGAACACGCGATCCGTGCGGTCGCGGTTCTGGAGGTGGAGCGTGAAGGCGTTGCCGACCCGCCCGTCCGCCATCTTCTGGAAGAGCGAAGCCGGGTTGTGGGCCACCTGCATGGCCAGCGGCTTGCGGGCCGCCAGCAACGTCGCGAACACCACGCCCGCAAGCACGAGCGCCGTGCCGTAGACCAGCACCCGCGGCCGCGCCAGGCGCGCGGTTCCGGCGCCCTCGAGCCCCCTCAGCGAGCGGTACCCGATCAGCTTGGAGGGACGCCCCACCTGGTCCATCACGCCGTCGCAGGCGTCGATGCACTGGGTGCAGGCGATGCACTCGAGTTGGAGGCCCTGGCGGATGTCGATGTCCGTCGGGCACACCTCCACACACAGGTGGCAGTCGACGCAGTCCCCGTCCACCGTGCCCTTCTTGCCCCGCGGCTCGCCGCGCCCGGCATCGTAGGCCACCACCAGGGTGTCCCGGTCGAAGAGCACGCCCTGGAAGCGCGCATAGGGACACAGGTACTTGCAGAAGGTCTGGCGGACGACGGCGAAGTCGAAATAGCAGAGCGCCGTGCCCGCGGCCCAGAAGGCCATCGAGGCGCCGTGCAGATCTCCCGCCCGGACGGCGCCGAGGATCTCGTAGGGCGAGCGGAAGTACCCGACCAGATGGAATCCCACGACGGCCGACAGGCCGATCCAGGCCGCGTGGGTGGCGACCCGCCGCCAGGCCGCGATCCGGGCCGGGGGACCGCCGCGACTCCAGCCCTGGATCCGGCGCGCAACCGCCGCGAAGACGTCGGTGAAGACCGTCTGGGGGCAGGCCCAGCCGCACCAGAGCCGTCCCGCCAGCGCCGTGAAGAAGAACAGCGCGAAGGCCAGCGCCGCCACGATCAGCCACAAGAAGTAGAGCTCCTGGGGAAAGATCGTGAGCCCGAAGACGTGGAACCGGCGCGCCGGGACGTCGAGCAGCACCAGCGGCTGCCCTCCGATCCGGACCCACGGGACTGCGAAGAGCAGCGCGATCAGGATCGCGTTGGCCCACCAGCGCAGGCGGCGGAACGTGCCCTGGACGGGCCTGGCCGAGATCACCCCGCCTCCCTCCTAGGAGCCTCCGCCGTCGAAGCCGGGCGCACCCATCCCGGGCTCGTCGCTCCTGGGCAGCGTCTCCATGTACACCAGCACCTTCCAGATCTTCTCGGAGCCGAGCTGGGTCTCCCAGGGCGGCATGCCCTCGGGTCGGCCCTTGGCCACCGTCTCGAAGAGGGTCGCGTCGTCGTCGCCGTACTTCCAGTAGGAGTCCACCAGGCTCGGCCCGATCAGCCCCGAGCCGTCGGGCTTGTGGCAGGCCACGCAGATGGTCGCCCAGACCTCGGCCCCCTCCGCGGTGGCGGCGGCGTCGCCGCGGTAGGGGTTCTCCGTCGGCATGGCTTCCCGAACCGCCGCCACGCGCACCCCCGCCGCCTGCACCTCCGCCGCGTACTGGGTCTCCTGGGACCAGCCCGAGAAGAAGTAGTAGGGCATGTAGAGGAAGGCCCAGACCACCGTGGCGAGGAACGTCCACCACCACCAGGGCGGGATCCGGTTGTCCTCCTCGGCGATCCCGTCGCGGGGCGCCTCGTCGTCGCGGGCGAGCTCCGGGATGTACGGCTCAGGCATCGTCGTCCTCCAGCATCCGTCGCGCCGGCTCCTCCAGCCGCTCCTTGCGCGAGCGGCCGAACGCCCACACGGTGATGCCCAGCAGGGCGATCGCCAGCACCGCGAGTCGGGCGAACTTGTAGATCCCGATCCAGTCGGTCGATCCCGAGTCCACGCTCACGGCCTCCCCGGCGCGGCGCCGGCGCGCGCACTCTCGATCGGCGGCAGGTCCACGTCCGTGCCGAGTCGCTGCATGTAGGCGATCAGGGCCACGATCTCGCTGCCCGCCTCGGTCTCCGAGACCTGGATCCCCTGCTCGTCGCGCAGGCGCGCCACCACCACCGCCGCCTGCGCCTGGGCTTCGGCGACGGCGTCGCGGACCTCCTCGTCAGCGTACGGATGCCCCAGGGTGCGCAGCACCTCGAGCTTGCGCTGGGTGAGCGAGAGGTCCAACGGCCAGCGGTAGAGATGGGCGAACGAGGGCATGTTCGAGCGCGGCTCGATGTCCTGAGGACGCCGGAAGTGGATCCAGTGCCACGAGTCCGGGTAGTTCCCACCGACCCGCGAGAGGTCCGGCCCCGTGCGACGCGAGCCGTAGAGGAACGGCCGCTCGTAGACGTTCTCGCCCGCCATCGTGAAGGGCCCGTAGCGGTCGGTCTCCGCCTTGAAGGGCCGGATCATCTGGCTGTGGCAGTTGTTGCAGCCTTCGCGGATGTAGAGGTCGCGGCCCTCGAGCTCCAGGGCCGTGTAGGGCCGCACTCCCTCGATGGTCTCGACGGTGCCCTGCATGAAATAAGGCGGGATGAGCAGCACCAGGCCCCCGACCACGATGGCCAGGAACGTCAGCAGCGTGAAGCGGAGCGTCTGGGACTCGAGGGGTCGATGCCAGTCGTAGCCCATGACCTACTTCCCTCCCCCGACGGGCGCCGGCGTCAGGGCTGGACCCGCCTCGGGCACCGCGCTGCTGCCCTGCTGGATCGTCTTCCACACGTTGATGAACATGAGCACCACCCCGGACAGGTAGAGGGCGCCGCCGCAGACGCGGATGATGTCGTAGACCCGAATGGCGGCGACGGTCTCGATGAACGTGTAGGTGAGGCTCCCGTCCGGGTTCACCGCCCGCCACATGAGCCCCTGGGTCACGCCCGAGATCCACATGGACGTCACGTAGAGGACGAGTCCGATCGTCGCGACCCAGAAGTGCGCCTCGGCCAGGCGCACGCTGTAGAGCTGCGTGTGCCACAGACGCGGGATCATGTAGTAGAGCGACGCGAAGCAGGTGAGCGCCACCCACCCCAGGGCGCCGGAGTGCACGTGGCCGATGGTCCAGTTGGTGAAGTGGGAGAGCGAGTTCACCGACTTCACCGCCATCATCGGCCCCTCGAAGGTGCTCATGCCGTAGAAGGTGATGCCGACGGCGAACATCTTGAGCAGCGGATCCGTGCGCACCCGGTCCCACGCCCCGCGCATGGTGAGCAGCCCGTTCACCATCCCACCCCAGGACGGCAGGATCAGCATGACCGAGAAAGCGGTCCCGAACGTCTGGGCCCAGTCCGGGAGCGGCGAGTAGATGAGGTGGTGCGGGCCGGCCCACATGTAGATGAAGATCAGCGACCAGAAGTGCACGATCGAGAGCCGGTGGGAGAAGATCGGCCGGTCGATCTGCTTCGGCAGGAAGTAGTACATCAGGCCGAGGATCGGTGTGGTGAGCAGGAAGCCCACCGCGTTGTGCCCGTACCACCATTGGATGTTGGCGTCGTGGATGCCGGCGTAGGCGGAGTACGACTTCCACCAGGAGACCGGGAGCGCCATGCTGTTGAAGATGTGCAGCATGGCGATGGTCAGGATCGTGGCGATCCAGAACCAGATCGCCACGTACATGCCCTTCTCGCGCCGGCGCGCCACGGTGCCGAAGAAATTGATGGCGTACACGACCCAGACCACCGCGATGGCGATGTCGATGGGCCATTCGAGCTCGGCGTACTCCTTGGACGTGCTCTTTCCGAGCAGCAGCGTCACGGCGGCTGCCACGATGATGGCGTTCCAGCCCCACAGATTGATGCGGGACAGGCTGTCGGAGAACATCCGCACACGGCACAGGCGCTGGACGCCGTAGTAGCTGCCCGCGAAGACCACGCCCAGGGTGAAGCCGAAGATCACGGCGTTGGTGTGGATGGGCCGGATGCGGCCGAACTGGAGGTAGGGCGGCAGGTTCAGGTCCGGGAAGGCCAGCTGGAGGGCGGCGAGCAGCCCCACCAGCATGCCGACCGCCCCCCATACGAGCGCGGAGATGGCGAATCCCCGCACCACCGCCATGTCGTACTGGATCGAGACACGCTCGGACATCGGCCTCCCCCGCGGCGGCGGATAACGCACCGCGTTGCGACGCTGCGCGGGACGTGCAGGATCGATGCCGCCGTGAGACGCGTTGTGCGGGGCGCGTAGCCACGGAAAGCGCGCCACTCTGCCCCACATCAAGCCCGAATGTGTCAATTATCCACGTTCCGGTAGCGATAGGGGCACCTGATCGCACGGGCGCCGGCACGACACGTGCTACACATCCCCGGCACCCGAACAGCCGGAGGACAGCATGCTCCCGCACACCACTCCCGTCTCGGAGATCATGCGGCGCGAGTTCGTGTCGGTCGGACCCGACGAGCGGCTGGACTTCGCGGACCGCGTCCAGCGCGTGGGCCATTTCCGGCACCTTCCCGTCCTGGAGGAAGGCCGCCTGGTGGGAATCGTCTCGGACCGCGACGTGCTGGCGTCCGCGCTGACGAAGTCGCTGGACTTCCCTGCGGGCCAGCGGCGCACCTTCCTCCACTCGCTGGAGGTGAAGGAGGTGATGACGCGCCAGGTGATCTCGGCGCGGCCGGACGCGCCGCTCTCGGAGGCGGCGCTGCGCCTGATCGAGGGCAAGATCGGCTGCCTGCCGATCGTCGAGGCGGACGGCACCCTGGTCGGCATGGTGACGGAGACCGACCTTCTGCGCGCCGCCTACCTGAAGCCCGAGGACGACTAGCAGGCCGACCCAAGACGAAGTCTTGGGTCGGCTTGCGCCGCAAACGGAGCCCTTCGGGCTCCGTCAGCTAGCCGCCGGCAGCGCCCCGGACCGCCAGGGCGCGCAGGTCTTCGGCGGCACCCGACTGCCAACCCTCCGCGTCGGTGCGGATCGCGATCCGGTCCGAAGCCGGCCACTCGAGCGTCGGCTCGAAGGCGGCAAGGCTCCGCGCGAGCAGCTCCGGGCCGGCGTCCGAAGGATCGTGCCCCTCATGCTGGCGGCGCGCCAGTCGCGCGCGCGCCACATCCTCTGCGCAGCGGGCCTCGGCCAGGATCACGCGGAGGCCGCGCTCGCGCCCCCAGGCGCGCGCCACCTCGCGGTGACGCGCCCTGGCAAAGGTCGCGTCCAGCACCACCGCGCGACCGGAGTCCGCGATGGGCGCCGCGCGCTCCAGCAGGGCCGCGTAGGTGCGCTCGGTGTGTTCCTCGTCGTAGAGTCCGGCCGCCTCGCCCCCGCGCTCGCCCGCGGCCAGGCCGGCCAGCCGCTTGCGCACCCGGTCCGACGCCACCACCACGCCGCCGAGCGCGTCGGCCACCAGCTCCGCCAGGGTGGACTTCCCGGCGCCGACACTGCCGCTGACCACGACGAGCACCCCGCTCGCGGGACGCTCGAGGGCGTCCGCGGCCAGGCCGAGGTGGCGCTCCGCGCTCTCGGCGGCGGCCCGGCGCTGGACCTCGGGGATCTCCGCTTCCCCCGCTGCCAGCGCCGCGACCTTGGCGCGAACCCCTGCCCGGTAGGCGACGTAGTAGTCGACGACGCCGTAGAGGTCGAAGTCGTCCCGCTCGCGGGCGTAGCGGCGCAGAAAGCGCTCGCCCAGGTCCGAGCGGTCGCGATACGCGAGGTCCATGACGAGAAAGGCCACGTCGGACGCCGCGTCGATGCAGCGCAGCGTCTCCGAGAACTCGATGCAATCGATCAGGAGCGGATCGTCGGCGCCTCCCGCGAACCAGATGTGGTCCAGGTGCAGGTCACCGTGACCGTCTACCGCCCGACCCGCGCGGCGGCGGCGCTCGAAGCGATCCGCGTGATCCTTCTCGAAGCGGCGAGCCGCGTCCTGCGCCCGGGCGCGCAGCGCGGGATCCGTCCCACCGGCCCCGAGCGACTCGAAGTTGGCCGCCACCGGGGCGGTCACGCGCTCCAGCCAGGCGTCCGGGGAGAACGGCGCCGGCGCCCCCAGCCCGTTCTCGTCGTGGAAGCGGGCGACGCGGGCGGCCACGCGATCGAGCTCCTGCGACCCGAGGTCGTGCGCCTGCAGCCGGGAGAGCGCATCCGTCCCCGCCGGTAGCCGGCGCATGACCACGCAGTGCTCGGGAACCCCGCCGCGGCCGTCATCGGCCGCCAACGCCTCCCCGACCGGACCGACGCGCCAGCGCCCGGCCTCCCGGATCACCGGCGCCACGCCGAGGTAGACGCGCGGCGCCAGGCGGCGGTTCAGGGCCACCTCGCGCAGGCAGTCGGCGTTGCGCGCCTCGCGGGTGCTGAAGTCCAGGAAGCCCAGGTCGACCGTCTTGCGCAGCTTGTAGACCCGCTCCCGGGTCAGGAACACGTGGGAGATGTGGGTCTGCACGTGCTCGACCCGGAGCGCATCGGGATCCCCCGGGTGCGCCTCCGGTCGGCAGAGGTCCACGGGGATGGCGTCTTCGTCACCTGCTGCCACGGGCGCCCTCGGGTCGGAGCGGGGAGCCGCCGGTTCGCGTCGTCCCCAGGATGCGCGACCCGGAGGCCCCCCGCACCCCGAGACGCTCAGCTCTTGATGACGACGGATCGCGGCTTCTGCTCGCCGCTGCGGGCCACCGTGATCGTGAGCACGCCGTCCTTGAACGCCGCCTCGATCCGGTCCGGATTGGCGTCGCTCGGGAGCCGGAAGGCCCGACGGAACGAGCCGTAGGTCCGCTCGGTCCAGCGGCGCTTCTCGCCCTTCTCCTCGCGCTCGCTGCGCTTCTCGCCGCGAATCGAGAGCACGCCCTCGTGGCACTCCACCTGGACGTCGTCCCTGGAGATCCCGGGGATCTCGGCCGTGATCGTGTAGCGCTCGTCGGACTCGTCGACGTCCACCGCCGGAAGCGGCAGCCGCGCCTCCTCGAGCTGTCGCAGCCGGGGGAAGAGCCCCCCCCACTCGCGCAGCCGGGGCCAGCCCTCGAGCAGATCGACATCGCCGAACGGATCCCAGGCGCTGAGCGCCCCGCTCTCCTGCTTCTTTTGCTTGTCCTTGTCCTTGGCCATCGGATCTCTCCTCCGCGCCTCCCGGCGCACCAAGTGCTGATGGTAGCGAGCGCTGCAACCACCGTGCCCGGCCTGAGGACCCCCTCCGTCCTCCAGCGGCTCCGAACGGGGCGAAGCGCCCCAACCGGCCCGGTGATGACGGCCAGGCCTTGCGCATCCGGCCGGCATTCCCATCCTATGCGCCCATGCGAGACCTGTCCGAGCTGCGCGTGCGCGATGTCATGAATGCCGACGTCACCACCATCGGCCGCAACGAGAAGGCGGACCTGGCCGACGAGCTCATGAGCGTCGGCCGCATCCGTCACCTGGTGGTCCTCGACGAGGACGGATCGCTGGCGGGCGTGCTCAGCCGGCGCGATCTCTTCCGAGGCTCCCTGGCCTCGGCCCTCGGGTTCGGAAGCCACGCGCAGGCGCGCACCTTCAAGCTGCTGCGGGTGAAGGAGATCATGACGTGCGATCCGCAGACGGTGGGACCAGAGGCTCCCCTGGCGGAGGCGGCCGCGCAGATGGTGCGCCACAAGATCGGGTGCCTCCCCGTCGTGGAGAACGGGGCCCTGGTGGGGATCCTCACCGAGGGCCGGCTGACCGAGCTCGTCGCGGAGGCGGGGGCCAGCGACGCCTGAGCCGGTGCCGATGGCCGAGGGGCCGCGTCTCCCCCATGCTGTCCGCGTGCAGACGGACACCCCGGCCGGTTGGGGGCGCGCGCTCGCCGTCGCCCTCGGAGCCGCCGCGTTCGGCGCCGCGCTCTCGGTCTCCATCGACCGTGGCCTCGGGTGGGGCCTCGCCCCGGACGCGATCGAGTACGCGGGCTACGCGTTCTTCGCCTTCCTCGTGGCCGCACCGCTTGCGGTCTACCCGTGCGCGCGCGCGCTGGGCGCCGCCACCGCCCCCGCGGTCGCCGCCTCCCTCCTGCCGGGGTTGCACTGGTGGCTCGGGGAGGTCTGGCTGCGCTGGCAGTCGCACAGCCTGCCCGAAGCCGTGTGGCTCGCACTGTCGCCTTTCAACACGCTGCACTTCGCGCTGGTGGCGTTCGCGACCGCGCTCGCGGACCTCGGCTGGTCGCTCGCGCGACGCCGGCGCGACGGGTCGCGGCCGATCCTCTCGCGTCGGCGCGTGCTGGCGCTCGGCGGAACGGGCCTCGTCCTGCCGGTCCTGGCGTTGGGCTCGATCCCGTTCTTCCTCGAGGGCTACCGCGCCCTCTTCCAGCAGGACCTCCTCCCCGCGCCGGGCGTCCTGCCCGGCCCGCTTCCGGCCGCCGCGCCGGAAGCGGCGCGGGCCGAGCGGCCCAACGTCGTCTTCATCCTGTCCGACGACCACCGCTACGACGTGGCGGGCTTCGCCGGCCACCCCTTCGTGCGCACGCCGAGCCTCGACCGGCTGGCGGCCGAGGGTGTCGTGTTCGAGCGCGCCTTCGTCACCTCGTCGCTGTGCAGTCCGTCGCGGGCCAGCTTCCTGACCGGCACGACGCCGCACCGCCACGGGGTCTTCAACAACTTCACCCCCTGGAGCGACGACAACCGCACCTTTCTCGAGTACCTGGGCCGCGCCGGCTATCGCACCGCCCTCATCGGCAAGTGGCACATGCCCGGGGGCCTGCCCGACCTGCGCGGCGTCGACCACGTCGTGACCTTCACCAACCTGGGCGGCCAGGGCAGCTACGAGGACTGCCCGCTGCTGGTGGACGGGCGCGAGGAGCCGTCGCGCAAGCGCTACCTGGCGGAGGAGCTGACCGATCGCGCGATCGCCTGGCTGGAGACGAACGCCCGGGCCGACGCACCGTTCGCGCTCTACCTGGCCCACAAGAACGTCCACGCCCCGTTCACGCCGGACGCGCCGGAGCGCGGGAGCTACGCCGGCCTGCCCGTTTCGCTGCCGGCGAGCGCCCACCCGTGGACGCACATGACCCGCGCGCAGTACACGCACTTCCACCCCCAGCCCCTGGGCGCCGCGATCCGTCGCTACGGCGAGGCGGTGACCTCCATGGACCGCCAGATCGGCCGGCTGCTCGACACCCTCGACACACTCGGCGTGGCCGACCGCACGCTCGTCCTCTATACGAGCGACAACGGCTACCTGTGGGGCGAGCACGGCCTGACGGACAAGCGCTGGGCCTGGGAGGAGTCGATCCGCGTGCCCTTCGTGCTGCGCTACCCGGGGCGCGCGGAAGGGGGCGGCCGACGCCGGGCCCTGGTGCTGAACCTCGACGTGGCGCCCACGCTGCTGGACGCCGCCGGGCTCCCGCCTGCGGATCGGATGCAGGGCCGCAGCCTGCTGCCGCTGCTGCGAGACCCGGACGCCCCGTGGCGCGACGCCTTCTACTACGCCTACTGGTTCGAGCCGCCCTACCCGACCCCCACCCTTCACGCGGTGCGCACGCAGCGCCACAAGTACGTGGAGTCCTCGGCGGGTCCGCCCGAGCTCTACGACCTGGCCGCGGATCCGGAAGAGCGGGTGGACCTGCTGGCCAGCGGACCGCCGCCGGAGGTGGCCGACGCCCTCCGCCGGCGGCTGGCCGAGCTGCGCGCGAGGGCCGAGCGGGAGCCCTGAGCCGACCCCGACGCGACGCCCCCGGCGGCCGGACCGTCCGGCCACCGGAGGCGTGCTTCCCCCCGTTGCAATCCGGGGTCTGCGACGGGCGCTATGCGCTGCGGCGCTGGAGCCGTCCGTGCAGGTCCACCACCCGTGCCGTCAGGCTGCGGTGGTGGCGCTCCACCAGAGATGCCGCGATCACCGTCACGATCCCCAGCAGCGCGAGGGAGCCCCACGGGCTCAGCGCGTAGAGCTCGGCCGCATAGCGCAGGTGGTAGAGGAGCCCGAAGATCAGCGCGAGCACCCCGAGCCCCAGCACGCCGCGCTGTTCGGCCGCGTAGCCGTAGGCCGTGGCGACAATTGCCGTGGCCAGACACGCCAGCGAGGAGCCCACGCCCGGGAAGAGCACGAGCTGCAGCGTCATGCCACCGGTGGCCACCAGCGCGGCCAGCTTGCGCAGTCCCCCTCCCCCGTCGAGGGAGCGCAGGGAGAGGGCCGCGTAGAGCGCCGCCATCGGCAGGCACAGCAGCGGCAGTGCCCAGGCGTCGGGGATCGACGCGAGCTCGCTCACCGCCAGCAGGCTGCACCACCAGGCGCCGGCCATGGGCACCAGGCTGGCGCGCTGCGCCAGCTGCGCTTGGCGTCGTCCTGCGACGGCGAGCGGCGCCACGACGAAGAGCACCACCGAGACGCTCGCCAGCACGGCCGCCAGGAAGAGCGACGACGGCTCGTAGAGGTTGAACGTGCGCCCCACCAGGATCGTGAAGGGCACGGCCATCAGCAGCCGCACCAGACGCCCGCCCGGCGTCCGCAGTGCCGGCGCCGCCGCCAGCACCCGACGGTCGAAGGCCAGCGTCCCCAGCAGCAGCGCCAGGGCCAGGCCGCCGATCACGTCCGGCTGGCGCGTGGGCACCAGCAGGGTGGCGTTCGCCGCCAGGTAGCCCAGCGTCAGGATCCGGGCCTCGGGTCGCGCGAAGGTCAGGAAGGCCGTCCAGCACACCGGCACCAGGAAGGCGAAGCCCACCGCCGCCGTGACGAGGGCCGCGATCTGGTCTGGCGCAGAGAAGTGCGCGTAGCCGGGGTAGTCGGTGAAGCCCGACAGCCACGGGAACTGCGAGTAGAGCAAGGCGCCGAGCACCGTGAAGTGCACCGGCACCGCGCCCGCCGCCAGGCCCAGGAACGTGCGCGCGCTGCGTTCGTCGCGCAGGCGCAAGCCGCAGAAGAAGCCGGCGCCGGCCAGGGTCACCGTGAAGGCCAGGAAGTGGTAGTAGCGGGTCACGTCGTCGCCCAGCTCCCAGGTCTGCAGCATGAACGTGAAGGCCGCGGCCACCAGCACCGTGGCGCCGATGCCGCGCAGCAGCCGCGGCAGATCCGTGAGCCGGCCGGCGGCCGCGCGGCGCTCTGCCTTGCGGGCCTCGCGTGCGGCGTCCTCGGACGCCATCGCGCGATCGACCTCGTCGCGGTTCGTTTCGCCCCCACCGGGGGGGCTCGCCGTTGCCAGGGGGTTCATGGGTTGCTCCTCTCGTTCGAAGGGACCGCGGCGCCTCGCCTAGGAGAGGCCGGGATCCTCGGCGGGGCGCGCTCCCTCCCGTCCCAGGAGCTCGTCGAGCTCGCCCCGCAGCGACTCGCGCTCCTCGGCCGCGCCCAGCTCCAGCTCCAGGTCGTCCCGGTCGTCCAGGGCGCAGTCCACGTCCGTCTCGTTGCGCGAAACCTTGATCTCCCAGCGCTCGAGGATGTCGTCCACCTCGCTCAGGCGGCGGCCGTCATCCTCCTGGGCGGCGGAGAGCGCCTCCGCCCGCGACTGGCGCGTGCGCAGCAGGTTCCGCTGCTGCACCAGCTCCTCGATGCGCCCGTCGATGCGCGCGATGTCGCGCCCGAGCTGCTTCTCGATGCGCCCGTGCTCCTCGGCCTGATCGGAGAGGTCCGCGTGCTCCCGGGCGGCGCGCTTGGCGCGGCGCAGGCACTCGAGGGCGCGGTCCTCGTCGTCGCCCGCCACGCGGACGGCGCGCTCGCGCCACAGGCGCTCCGCCTCCTCGAGCTCGCTCCGCCGCCGCTGCATGCGGCGCCCGTCTTCGCGCACGCGCTTCACCTGCACGGTGGCGCGCGCCCGGGCCTCCTTGGCGTCGCGAATGGCGGCGCTCACCAGCGCGTCGTGGTTCTCGATCTGGCGGACCATCGAGTCGATGCGCGAAGCGAAGCCGGTGGTCCAGCGAAAGAAAACACTCATGGGGGGTCGTTCCTCCGGGGTTGCGATCTCGCCGGACATGAAGAGCAGGACTCGTGCCAGCCGTCCCGGGAAGACGCGAAACGCCATCGCGAGCGGGAACTTGGGCGCGCGGGTTGCGCGCGGCGGCGGGTCCAGGACGCGCACCACGCGTGGACACGGGATGTACAGGGATGGACACGGAACGCCCGGTCCGGGCGCGCCGGAGCCTACGCGCCCCGGATCTCGTCCAGAAGCCGGGGGTGGACCTTCGCCTTCACGGTGCGCCGGTCGAGGCCGAGCCGGCGGCCCGCCTCCTCGTAGCTTCCCGTCTGGGCATAGACCTCGGTGCAGTAGCGGCGCAGCAGGTCGTCGGCGCTGAGCTCGCCGCGACGCAGCGCCGCCGCCAGATCGTCGTCGGCCCCGCGTGCGGAGAGCCGGGCCGGCTCGTACTCGCCGCGCACCAGCACGTTCCGCACGCACTGCTCGAGCTCGCGCACGTTCCCGGGCCACGGGTAGCCGAGGCCGAGATGCCGCTCCACGAAGGCCACCACCTCGCGCGTCAACGCCGGCGCGTCCGCCTCGCCCACGATGCGCCGCGCCAGCAGCGAGATCAGGCCCGGCAGCTCGTCCGGAGAGTCGGCGATCTGTTCGCGCAGCGTCGGCGTGCGGATCAGGTCGGAGCAGAGCCGGTAGTAGAGGTCCTCGCGGAAGCGGCCGGCGGCGATCTCCTCGGGCAGCTCGCGGTTCGTGGCGGCCACGAGCTTGCCCTCGAAGGTGCGGTCCGCCAGGTCCCCCACGCGCTGGAAGCGCCGCGCCTGGAGCACGCGCAGGAGCTTCACCTGGATCGTGCCCTCGAGCTCGCCGATCTCGTCCAGGAAGACGGTTCCGCGCGGGGAGCACGCCTCGAGCCAGCCCTCGCGATCCGCCAGCGCACCCGTGAAGGCGCCCCGTCGGTGACCGAAGAGCTCCGACTCGATCAGGGTCGGGGAGAGCGCCGACAGGTTCACGGCGTGGAACGAGGCCGCCGCGTCCTCGACGAACGCGCCGCGGGCGGCGTCGAACGGGATGTAGCGCGCCAGCCCCACGGCCCGGGCCACCAGCTCCTTGCCGGTCCCCGACTCGCCGAGGATCAGGGTCGTGACGTCCCCCATGCGCTCGTAGAGCGAGCGGCCGTAGCGTTCGAAGTCGTGACTGAAGACCGACTGCCAGACGGCGGCCCGCAGCCGCGCCGCCGGCAGCGATCCGCCCTGGATGCCGCGGAAGGTGCCCTCGAAGGCGCGCCGGATCTGGTAGCCCCAGGCGAACAGGTGAGTCGGCTCCACCCGCAGCGGCAATCGCACGCCCGGGATCTCCAGGAAGTGGCGCGCGTCGTGCTCGTAGCGCGGGTACTCGCGCACGCGCCCGGTGGTGGACTCCGCGCGCGCCCCCTTCTGCACCAGAGCCGTGAAGACCCCCAGGGTGCGGTAGTAGAGCAGGTAGAAGACGAGGCCCTGATACAGGCGCAGGTCCTCTGCACCGGCACGCGCGCCCGCGGCCAGCCGCTCGCGCAGCACGGGCGCCAGCGACTCCACCAGTTCGCCGAGCCGCGCCACGTTCGGGTTCGCCTCCGCCAGGTCGGTGCCCTCGTGCCAGACGACGGTCACCGGGGTGAAGCCGTCGCCCAGGGCCCGCTGCTCGTTCTCCACGCGCTCGGGGAGGAAGGGGTTCTCGGTCGCCAGGGCCGCCAGGGCCCGGACCACTCCCCGCTCGTCGTCCGCCAGGAATGCCATGGTCCCGTCATCGAACGTACAGGGCCTGACATTGAATGTCCGAATAGGCTTTTCGAGCAGTGAGCCCGGATCCGCAATGTTCACTCTGAACTATCTGTAATAGTTAAAGTAACCAGACCTCGCCCGATCCGGCACGAAGCCTGCTCCACAATCCCGCATGCATGCCGACGCCGCCTACGTGACCCGCCTGGCCGCCCGGTTCGCCGCAGAGCTCACGGCCGCCAGCCGGGCTGCTCCGGTTCCGGGCCGCCTGGAGACCCTCCGGCGCGGGGCGGTCCGGGCGTGGCGTACCGTGGCCCGCCAGCTGCGCGCCATCGCCCGGGAGCACTGGGACGTCGGGGTCTTCGATGCGCTGTTCGGCTCGCTCAAGGCGTTCGGCGTGTATCCCGCTCTCTACTACGCGGGCATGGCGTGGGCCATTCCGCTGATGGAGTACGCGCCCTTGAACACCCAGCTCTGGACGGCGGGCTACCTGCTGGCGCGGTGCAAGCTGCTCTCCGCGCTGGGAAGGCTTCGCTACGGCCACAGTCTCGAGCGATTGGATTCGCTGGAGGACCGGCTGCTGCAGCGCGCGCCGCGAGACGCGACGGTGCATCGTTTCCGCGGCCAGGGACGACTCTGCTGCGTGCGCGTGCGGCGCAGTCGCCTGCGCGCCTGGTGGGAGCGACAGCGCGGCGTGCCGCCGGCGCGCGGCGTCGTCCTGCAACGCGAGCTGCCCGCCATGCTGTCCGACCCGGAGTTCCGTTTCCGCGCCGACGCGCTGCGCGGCAACCCGCACCTCTACGAACGCGTCCTGATCGAGCGGCTGCTGGCCACGCCCGGCGAGCGCGAGCGCCTGCTGGCGCGCGCTGACCTTGCGCCTCCGACCAGCGGCGCAGCCAGCACGCCGTTCGCGCTGCTGCGCGAGACGTCGGAGCCCACGGGCGCGCGCATCGAGGCCGAGCGCGACCTGCTGGCGCAGAGCCTGCGCCAGCGTGGTCGCGGATGGGGCGTCCGGCTGTCGTTCGCCTTGCGCTGGCTCCTGGCCAGCCACCGGAGTGGGATCCGGCGCACGCTCCGCGATCTCCGCGATCTCGAATACCGGCTGCTGGCGGACCGGGCCGATGGCGGATCCGCCGCGTCCCAGTCGCTGGCGAGCGCGATCGTGGCCCGCCAGGGCGCGCTGCGCGCCCGGCTCGCCCGCGCGACCCGGCTGGTGTCCGCGGTTCGC
The DNA here is from genome assembly GCA_947259215.1 of uncultured delta proteobacterium. Classification (GTDB taxonomy): domain Bacteria; phylum Myxococcota_A; class UBA9160; order UBA9160; family JAFDET01; genus CAMYLJ01. Next base: position 46,692 of record CAMYLJ010000016.1, on the reverse strand, counting down.
GGGCTGCACAGCGCCGCCGGGGCCCGGCGGCTGCTGGCGGCGGGCCTGCGCCAGCCGCGTGCGGCCGGCCTCCCGGCGCGGCGCGCGCGCCTCGCTGCCTGGTGCGCCACCCCGTTTCCGGCCGGCGCGACTCCCGCGCATCCGGCACTGGAGGGGCTCGGGGCATGAAGGCGTCGGGGCTGGCCGAGCTGCGGACACACGAGCGCGAGCTCGAGCAGGAGTGGTACCGCCTGCTGGACGACGGCCACGGCTACGCGGGCGCCCGCGCCCTAGCCGACGAGAAGCAGGACGACGAAGAGCGGGCTCGCGCCCTCGCCGGCGCCAGCGAGGCCCAGGAGGCCTTCCTGGCCCGGCTCGACGACTTCCAGCGCCGTCTCCACGCCCACTTCATGGAGCAGGTCCTGCGCGAGCTGGCTCGCGCGATCGAAAGCATGCGCGGGTTCTACGGGCGGACGCGCATGCGCGGGATCGAGCGTCGCTACCGCCAGCTCGAGCGCCTGGGCCAGCGCTACCGCGAGCTCGAACCCCACTACGGCAGCGAGCGCGACCATCAGCGCATCGCGGTCTACCAACGCTTCTACGCCGGGCTGGTGGCGTTCTCCGCCCGGATTCGCGCGCTCGACCCGACCACGCCCCGGCCAGCCCCTGCGACGCTGGTGGACGGCCTCTACCGGGTGCGACGCGGGGCGGTCTGGCTGGCCCGCCGCTCCGGCGCCCTGGTGCGGCTGGTCGTGGCCTTCGTGCGCGCCGTGGCGACGGCCTGCCGCAAGCGGCAGCCCGAGCGCGGCACGCCCTTCACCAATCGCGTGGACGATCTCTTCCGGGCCTGGGGCGACGTCTGCGGCTACGGCGTCGAGGTGACGGGAGCGGAGCACCTCGAGTCCCCGCAGCCGGATGCGGTGACGCTCTACACGCCGGCGCACCGCCACGGGGTCAGCGACAACGTGACCTTCTCGCAGCTGCGGCTTTCCGACTACCTGGTCTTCAACGCCGTCGACCAGCTGCCGCTCCTGCCGCGCTTCCTGAAGCAGCGTGTGGCTCGCACCAACGGCCTGATCGCGGTGGGGGGCGGACGCGGCCCGTCCGTCGAGCGCGCCCTCGAGGCCCTGGACCAGGGTGTCTCGCGCAACGTGCTGATCTATCCCGAGGGCAGTGTCTGCGAGGGCTTCCGCGGCACCCGGCCGCCGCGCGCGGGCTTCGGCGAGCGCCTGGCCCGCGGCATCCGGGCGGCGGGGCATGCGCTCCGGATCGTGCCGATCACGTACCTCGACAACGCGCGCTTCCTGGACCTGCCCCCCCGCTCCGACACCGCCAGCGATCGGCAGCTGCGGGTGGTGGTGAGCCCGGCGCTCGGGCCGGCCGCCGTCGACGCCCTGCTCGAGGCGGGCGGCGGCGCCATGCTGAACCGGATGGTGCGCCTCGCCTGGCTCGAGAACCTGGCCACGGACGACGCGCACCTGCTGGGACTCGACCGGGTCGCGGCGATCGAGCGCCGCCTCGACCGGGAGCTCGACGGCATCCGCTACTGGGGCTGCGTCGAATCGGCGCCCGTCCCCGACCGGCTGGCGATTCCGGGAGACGAGCCCATCGCCGTGCACGAGGAGCCCTTCCGCGGCAAGCGCGTACGGGTGCTCCGGATCCCCGAGAGCGCCGTGGACGAACAGGGACGGATCCCGCTGCCGGACCTCGCGCGCCCGGACTCCCACGAGCTGCTGATCGGGATCCGCGCCCCCTCCCACATCTACCTCAACGTCGGCAGCCGCCGCTTCGACGGCGACATCTTCCGCCGCCTCAAGGTGAAGCAGCGCGACTACGTCTACCGCGGCATCCTGATCCGCTTCCGCGGAATCCCGGTCAAGTCCCTGAACGCGATCCGCGACGAGCTGGAGCGCTACGCGGGGCGCGAGCAGCGCACCCTCACCTGCGCCAACTCCGCGTGCAAGGTGATCGCACGAGCCGCGAACCTGCGGATCGACGATCACGCCGACCTGCGCCCCTTCCTGCCGAGCCATGTGCTGCCGACCCGTACCATCCGCAAGCTGATCGAGCGGGGCGTGCGCAACCAGGCTGGCGACCCGGTGGAGGTGGAGATCTACAAGGCCGACGACCGCCCGCTGGAGGCGATCCTGGCCGAGGCGCGGCGCGAGGAGATCCGCATCGCCCGGGACCACCTGCGCATGCTCGGGATGGACGGTCTGCGCGCCGCCGGCGCGGGCCTCCGGCGCGGAGCCCGGGCCTTCGGGGCGGCGCTCCGCTCCCGCAGGCGTGCGGAGCCCACGGGCGACCTACCCGGCGCCGATCCGGAGTGACCGCCGGCGCGCAGGCCGGGATCGCCCCGCTCAGCGCCCCCGCGTGAGCCGCCCCACGTCGATGAAGCGTCGGATCTTGCCCTTGCTCGCCAGCGGCGTGCCGTTCAGGTCCCAGAACTCGATCCGGTTGCCGGTGCCGGTCTGGGTGTTGACGATGGTGTCGGAGACGATCAGCAGATCCCGCGGCTCCGGCACGCCCTCCCAGCCCGCGTACCACTCGCCCGTGAGCGAATGGTCCTGGCTCCAGCGCTTGTTGTGCCAGATGATCTTCCAGAGCTCCTCCTTGCGGTCATACGCGAAGGAGTACATGGCGGTCAGGGTCTGCTTGTCGAACCAGATGTCCTTGTGGTGGTACGGGTGGTCCTCGTTCTTCGGGACCATGCGCACCAGCACCGCCTTGCGCAGCTCCCAGCGGTCGTCGGCGTACGAGAGCCCGTAGGGGCCGAAGTTGTGGTCCTTGTCGTAGGGGTATGCCTTCTGGCGCGTGTTCATGGGACCGATCAGCCAGCGCTCTTCGAGGCAGCTCCACTCGTACTGCGGCACGATGCCGTTGAAGCTGCGCAGGTCGTCGAACGTGAAGTCGGTGCCGGAGACGGCGTCCGTGCGCTGGGCCGAGGAGATCCGCCGAACTCGCCGCAGGGTCGGGATGTAGACCCAGGTGTCGTCGTTTTTCGCCCGCGAGCGGGGACCGTCGGAGCTCTTGTAACGGTAGGTCAGCAGCTGGATCCCGCGGGCGTCGAAGGGCGCCTCCACGGACGGGCCACTGGCGCTCTTGCGCTTCTCCTTGCGGAAGACATCGCCCTGCGTCTTCTCGTACTCGGGCTCGGCCCGGTGCGACAGCTTCACGCCCCGGGCGGTGCCTTCGTAGTAGAGAGGAAGCTGCTCGCCGCGATCCCAGTAGGAGTAGTAGAACTTGGTCTGGCCGCCGCCGCCGGACCACTGGTACTCGTGGTTCCAGATGATCTTCACGCCGGCGTCGGGATCGCCTTTGCAGTCGATCTCCTCCATCGGGAAGGGCTGGCCCGCGGTGTAGTTCTCGAGGCTCTGGTCCGGGCCGATCCGCGACTGGCCCCGGTACTTTCCGGTGGCGTCCTGGTAGACCGGAGCTGGTGTGTAGTCCGCCTGGGTGGGCCCGATCTCGAGCTGCATGCCGTCGTAGAAGAAGAAGTCGCGGTTCGACCAGAACTGCTGGGGCAGGTAGGGCTTCAGGCGGTCGATCGCGTCGAAGGCGATGATCTCGCCCTCCTGGAAGGGGGGCGCCGCCGGAGCGGCGTCCTCCTGGGCGGCCGCGTCAGGGGCCAGCAGCAGGAGAAGGAAGAGCGGGAGCGGAACGAGCTTCGGCGACGGCACGGGCGTACCTCCGGCGGGCGGAACAGGAACGACATAGATAGGGACATTCCGGACCGCGCGCACGGGCCCCGGCACCGACCACCGGGATCAGTCGGCTTCGTGACCCGCGCTGGCGTCCAGGACGACGCGGTTGCGCCCCGCGCGCTTGGCCGCGTAGAGAGCAGTGTCGGCGCGCGCCACGGCGGCCTCGGCGGACTCGCCGGCCGCCACGATCGCCACGCCGGCGCTGAATGCAGCAACCCGTTCCTGGTCCTGCCAGCGCTCGTGCAGCCGGCGCACCACCGAGAGCGCGGCCTGACCCGCGCCGGGCAGGACGACCAGGAACTCCTCGCCGCCCACCCGGAACACCGAATCGGGACCCCGGACCGAGTCGCGCAGATGATCGGCCAGGGCGCGCAGCGCGCGGTCGCCGGCCGCGTGGCCGTAGCTGTCGTTCACCCGCTTGAAGTGGTCCAGGTCGATCACGCCGACCGCGTCCCCCGGCTTCAGCCGGCGCAACGCGGCCTCGGCGGACCGCCGGTTGCCGACGTCGGTGAGGGGATCGCGCAGCGACTCGTCGCGCAGGCTCTCGGCAGCGTGTATACGCTCGAAGCCGAGGCCCGCCTGGGTCGCCAGGGTCCGCGCCACGTACTCGGTGAACTCGTCGGCGGGCTCGGCCTTCGCGAAGCTGCCCACGACGGCCACGCCCAGAGCATCGCCGGAGCCGCGCAGGGAGAGCACGCGGACGCTTCCCAGCCCGAAGGACGCGGCCAGCTCGACGAGGCCCGTGGCCCCGATGCCGTTCTCGCTCGCCATGGCCTCCCGCAGCAGCGCGAGCGTCGCCGCATCCTCGAGCCGCTCGAGCGACTGCTCCTTCCAGCCCGCTTCACCCAACGGGGCGAGGCGCGCGTCCGCATCCTCCAACAGGACCAGGGCGCAGTCCGCGGCGTAGATCTCCGTGGCACCCAGCGCGGTGAGGCGCGCCAGCTGGTCGGGCGCCTCGCTCGCCGCCAATGCCAGGGTGGCGTCCACCAGCCCCGCCATCTTGCTGGCGCGGCTCTGGCTCATGAGCTCGGCGCTGCGCAGGTGGGTCGCCAGCCAGGCGGCCGCTTCGCCGGTGAAGATGCTGGCGGGGATCACCAGGGCGGTCGACGCGATCGCCGCTCGTTCCGCCCCGATCAGCAGCAGCGGCACCACGTAGGCGGCCCCGGCGGGCAGGCCCCAGGCCAGGGGGACGCGGGGACCGAGCGCCGCTCCGATCCACATGAAGAGCATCAGGTAGTGGAGCGCGTAGAGGTAGGGGCTGGCGCCGATCTCGAAGGTCGTCACGATCTTCAGGCCGAACCCGACCGCCGCCACCGCGTGCAGCGCTCGCTGGGGCCAGCGATCCCAGGGCGCGAAGAACGCGAACAAGCCGAACGCCACGGCTCCCCACTCGGCCGCCAGCGGCGCCGCCGCGTCGCCGCGGGCAAAGCGGGCGAGGGGGCCCAGTAGCGCGGACGCCATGAAGAAGACCGCGGCCATGCGCGCGAGGCTCGAATTGGCGAGGGACCCACCCATACTCGTCTCGTTTCGGAGCCCCAGGCTGCACGCTTGATTGCGGACGCCCTCGCTGCGCATCGCCTGCCGCTGAGTTGCCCAGAAGCTGCCGCCTGCGGCGGGGACGGGACGTGCAGCGGGGACGTGCCTCTGAATTTGCGCCGAGGGACACTCCTCGCGTGAGGACTGTCGCTCGGCGCAAAACTCAAGGAACGTCCCCGCCGCAGGCGGCGACGGCCTGGCCGACGGCGAGGGCCGCGTCGTTGGGCGGGAGACGCCGGTGGATCAGGGGCTCCAGCCCGGCGCTGCGCAGGCGGGCGGCCAGCGACGCCAGCAGGATCCGGTTCTGGAAGCAACCCCCCGTGAGGGCCACCCCGTCGAGGGAGCGGCGCCGGGCGTGCCCGATCGCGAACGCCGCCAGGCGGGCCGCGAGCTGCTCGTGGAACGCAGACGCCAGCTGCGCCCGGTCGGCGCCGCCCGCGTGCGACAGCATGAGGTCCCGCACCAGGTCGGCCACGGGCACGACCTCAGCTTGGGCAGGCGGACACGCAAACGCCCGGCCCGGCGTCGCGTCGGCGGCGCCGGCCGCCAGCGACTCCAGCGCCAGCGCCGCCTCTCCCTCGTGGCTGACGACGTCGCAGAGATCGAGCAGCGAAGCCACCGCGTCGAACAGCCGACCGGCAGACGACGTGGCGGGGCTGTGCAGGCCGCGCGCCGCGATGGCCTCCACCTGGCGCACCCGAGCCGGGTCGCGCCGACGGTGCCAGGGCAGCGGCGGAGCGCCGTCCGGGAAGGCGCGCGCGAGCCAGACTGCGGCCATGCGCCAGGGCTCGCGCGCCGCAGCGTCGCCCCCCGGCAGGGGTACCTGCTCCAGGTGGGCGAGGCGCTCTGCGCGGCGAGCGTCGACGCACAGGAGCTCACCGCCCCACACGCTGCCGTCGGCGCCGAAGCCGGCGCCGTCCAACACCAGGGCCAGCGCGGGGCCGGCGCGCCGATGCTCCGCCAGGCACGCCAGGGCGTGGGCGTGGTGGTGTTGCACCTCGAGGCAGCGCGGCGCGAGGCGTTCGGCCAACCCGCGCGCCACGGAGTCCGGATGCGCGTCGTGCACGGCGAGCCGCGGCCGCACGCCCAGGAGCCGCGCCAGCCGCGTCGCCCGCTCCACCAGGGCGTCCGCGGCGTCGGCGTTGGCCAGGTCCCCCACGTGCTCGGCCAGGACGATCTCCTCGCCCAGCGCCAGGGCGGGAGCGCTCTTCAAATCGCCGCCGAGCGCCAGCACCGGCGCGTCCGCGCGCAAGCCCGCCGGCAGCGGCAGCACCCGCGGCGCCGTGGACCGCGACAGGCGGATCGGAATCGGTCCGTCCGGCGCGCTGCGGAAGACCGGGTCGTCGCTGGGTCGTGCGACCTCGCGGTCGTGGACGAGCAGCAGGTCGGCGATCCCCGCCAGGCGCCGACGCGCGGCAGCGTCCGCGTGGAGCGTCGGCTCCTCGCTGCGATTCGCGGACGTCAGGACCAGGGCGGAGAAGCGCGGCGCGGAGTGCCCCGGGCGGGCGCCGGGCGCGAAGAACAGCAGGTGATGCAGGGGCGCATGCGGCAGCAGCAGGCCCAGGTCGTGCGTGCCCGGCGCCACGGCCTCGGCCAGACCCAGGGCCGCGCAGCCTTCGCGCCGGCGCGGCGCCACCAGGATCGCGCGCTCCGGCCCTTCCAGGAGCCGTTCGTCCGCGCGTGACAGCCGCACCAGGCGCCGCGCGCTGGCCAGGTCCGGCACGGCGAGCGCCAAGGCCTTGACCGGCCGACCCTTGCGCTTGCGCAGGCGGGCGACGGTGTCGGCGCGCGTCGCGTCGACCGCGAGATGGAAGCCCCCGTAGCCCTTCAGCGCCACGATCGCGCCGGCCGCGAGCTGACGCGCCGCCGTCTCCACGGGCTCGCCGGCCAGCTCCCGGCCGTCGGCGTCCAGTGCGCGCAGCCGCGGGCCACAGGCCGGGCACGCCAGGGTCTGGGCGTGATGGCGGCGGTCGTCCGGATCCGCGTACTCGCGCCGACAGTCGTCGCACATCGGGAAGGCCGCCAGGGTGGTGCGCTCGCGGTCGAAGGGAAGCGCGCGCAGGACCGAAGCACGCGGCCCACAGCGCGCGCAATGGCAGAAGGCGTGGCGGTAGCGTCGGTCGCGCGGATCGAAGAGCTCGCCCAGGCAGTCCGGGCACACGGCCGCGTCGGGCGGGATGCGGGTGGCAGCCGCCGTCGGCGCGACGTCGCTGGCCTCGATGGCGAAGTCCCGCTCGCCGCGCGATCGGTCCCAGGTCAGATCGAGGGACTCCATCTGCGCGCCTGCGGGCGCTGCCTCGCGGAGCGCGACCAGCCAGGCGTCGATCGCGCTGCGCTCCCCGTCGAGCTGCACGCGCACGCCGGCTCCGGTGTTGCGCACGCCACCGCCAAGCCCGAGCGCGAGCGCGGTACGCGACGCCCACGGCCGGAAGCCGACGCCCTGGACGATCCCGCAGAGCTCCACCCGACAGCGGGCGCGCGCCATCAGCAGATCCGCGGCAGCGGCTCGCCGGCCGGCAGCGGAAGCAGCCGCCGCGTCCCCATGCGGGTCTGCATCACGACCCGCGCGGAGCCGGCAGCCACCTGGCCGAGCCGCACGGCGCCCCGGCCCAGGGGATGGGCCCGCAACGCCGCCAGCGCGCGCGTCGCCTCGGACTCGGCGACGAAGACGAGGGCGCGACCCTCGCAGGCGAGGAACAGCGGATCGAGACCGAGAAGCTCGCAGGCCGCGGCCACGGGCTCGTCCACCGGGACGGCGGCCTCGTCCAAGCCGATCTCCAGCCCGGCGACCGCCGCGATCTCGTGCAGCGCCGCCCCCACCCCGCCGCGGGTCGGATCGCGCAGGCAATGGGCGCCGGGAACCGCCTCGAGCAGATCCTCCACCAGGCCCGTGAGGTTCTCGGTATCGCTCACGATTTCGGATTCGAAGCCCAGGTCTTCCCGGACCGACAGGACCGCCGCCCCATGGCAGCCGAGCGATCCGGACACGAGGATCGCGTCGCCGGGCTGCACCCGCGCCGGTCGCAGGTCGCGGCCGTCTGGCACCGCCCCGATCCCGGCCGTGTTCACGAAGAGGCCGTCCCCCTTGCCGCGCTCCACCACCTTGGTGTCGCCGGTGGCGAACGGCACGCCCGCCGCGCGGGCGGCCTGGCCCAGGGAGTCCGCGATCCGCTCCAGGGTCGCGAGCGGCAGCCCCTCCTCCAGCACGAGGCCGCACGAGAGGGCCAGCGGCCGCGCGCCGCACATGGCGAGGTCGTTGAGCGTGCCGTGCACCGCGAGGCGGCCGATGTCCCCGCCCGGGAAGAAGAGCGGGCTCACGACGAAGGTGTCCGTCGTAAACGCGAGTCGTCCGCGGTCTACGGGCAGCACCGCGCCGTCGTGGCGCGCGCCCAGCAGCTCGCTCCCGAGGCGCGGCCACAGCAGTTCGTCGAAGAGCCGGGCGCTCGCGCCCGCGCCGGCACCGTGGGAGAGCGTCACCCGATCGGATCCCGCCGGCAGCGGGCAGCTCGGGCTGGCCAGGCGCTCCGGATCGTAGGCGTGGCTCACGGCGGATCCTCCTCGGGTTCGGGCGCGCGGTACGCGAAGTAGGCGGCACAGGCGCCCTCCGCCGACACCATGGGAGCACCGAGCGGGTGGTCGGGGGTGCAGGCGCGTCCGAACTCCGGACACTCGGGCGGCCGCAGGATTCCCCGCAGCACGGCGTCGGCGCGGCAGTCCGGGGACTCCGCGGCGCCCGCGCCCGTCACCTCGGGGAACACGCGTTCGGCGTCGAAGGCGGCGTAGCTGCCGCGCAGGCGCAGGCCGCCGCCCGGCAGGGTGCCGATGCCCCGCCAGGGGCGGTCGGCCACCTCGAACACCTCCTCCAGCAGAGCGCGCGCCGCCGGGTTGCCCTCCGGCCGCACCGCGCGGCGGTACTGGATCTCCACCTCGGCGGCGCCGCGCTCGAGCTGATCCACCGCCTGCAGCAGGCCCTGGAGGATGTCCGCGGGCTCGAAGCCCGTGGCGACGATGGGCATCCGGTGGCGCGCGGCGATGGGCTCGTACTCCTGCGTCCCCATCACGGTGCAGACGTGGCCCGCCGCCAGGAACGCGTCGACGCGCCGATCCGGCGCGCTGGCGATCGCCTCCAGCGCCGGCGGCACGCGCACGTGGGACACCAGCAGCTGGAAGTTGGCGAGTCCCTGCTTGCGCGCCCAGCGGGCCGCGGCGGCCACCGCCGGCGCGGTGGTCTCGAAGCCGACCGCCAGGAAGACCACGCGCCGGGCCGGCTCGCGCGCCGCCAGGCGGGCGGCGTCGAGCGGCGAGTACACGACCCGCACGTCGCCGCCGCGCGCGCGGGCGCCAAAGAGATCGCCATGGCTCCCGGGGACCCGCAGCATGTCGCCGAAGCTGCAGAGGGTGACGTCCGGTCGCTCCACCAGGGCCTGGGCGCGGTCGAGGGTCTCGAGCGGCGTCACGCAGACGGGACAGCCTGGACCGTGGAGCAGCTCCACCCGCTCGCGCACCAGGGCGTCGAGGCCGCTGGCGAGGATCGCGTGGGTCTGCCCGCCGCAGACCTCCATCACGGTCCAGCGGCGCGAGGCGCGGGCGAGCACCGCATCGGCCAGCCGCCGCGCCAGGTCCGGGTCGCGGTACTCGTCCACGAACCTCATGCGCCGGACTCCGGCTCGGCCAGCCAGCCGCGCAGCTCCAGCGCGGCGTCCTCGTCGAGGCGCTGGAGGGCGAAGCCCGCGTGGACCAGAACCCAGTCGCCGGGACCCGCGTCGGGCAGGGTCTCGAGGCAGACGCGCTTGCGCACCCCGCCGAACGCGACGCGAGCCGTGCGCAGCCCTTCCTCCTCGTCCACGCGCTCGATGCGACCGGGAACCGCCAGACACACCGCTCACGCCCCTCCGCCGAGCCAGGCCAGCCAGTCGGCAAGACCCTGCCCCGTGCGGCTCGAGACGGCCAGCACCGGAAGGCCCGGCTTCGCGCGTCGGGCCCCCGCCGCGCAGCGCTCGGGGTCGAACTCCACGTGGGGAAGCAGGTCGAGCTTGCTGATCACGAGGCAATCCGCCGCGGCGAACATGGCCGGGTACTTCTCGGGCTTGTCGTCTCCCTCGGTCACCGAGACGAGGACGACGCGCCGGCTCTCCCCGCACGCGAAGGGCGCCGGGCAGACCAGGTTGCCCACGTTCTCGATCCACAGGCGCGATACGCCTGCCAGGTCGAGCTCCGCGAGCGCGTGCTCCACCAGATGGGCATCCAGGTGACACACGGCGCCCGTCGCGACCTGCACCGCTCGCACCCCGTGCGCCGCGATGCGCTGCGCGTCCAGGTCCGTGGCGCAGTCGCCCTCGACGACCGCCTCACGCGCCGGGTCCGCGCCGAGCCGCTGGAAGGTCGCCTCCAGGAGCGCCGTTTTTCCCGCCCCGGGACCGCCCAGCAGACCCACGGCCTCGACGCCGCGCTCGGCCAGGCGCTTGCGCAACGCCTCGGCCCGCCGGTCGTTCTCCTCCAGCAGCGAGCGCTCGACGGCGATCCGACGCGCGTCGCCGGGGTGATCGTGGCGCCGGACGGCCGGCTCGTCCGGACGTCCGCAGCCGCAGGTGCCACACATCAGGTCACCTCCATCTCACGCAGCCGCAGATCCCGACCCGGAACCCGCTCGATCCGCAGGACGGCGTCCGCGGCGGGCGTCCCCGCGGCGCAGATCGGGAACGCTCCCTCGAGCGCCTCCGGCACCACCCCGCAGACCTCGCCCACCTCCAGGTGCAACGCGACGATGCGTTCCCGCGACGCGTCGGCCAGGTGGGCCACGGCGAGATCGACGAGCGACAGGCAGAGCCGGGCCTCATGCACCTCAGTCCCTCCCCGAAGCCGCGTCCGCCAGCAGCTCGTCCACCAGGGAGCGCACCAGCACCGCCGCCACGTCCAGGGCGCCGCGCACCTCCGGCGAGAGCGCGTCCCCCTCTCCACCGACGCCCTCGATCCCGACCAGCGCCAGCCGCCGCGGGCGACGCCCGAGGGCCTCGGCCAGCGCCAGGCCGTTCGCCACGCCGAGGCCGTGGCTCGAGACGGAGCGCAGCAGCGGCAACGCGTCGGGCGCCAGTCGCGCGACGCTGCCGGGCGCGCGGCCCGAGCGCATGGCGTCCACCAGCACCGCCGCGTCGGCGCCGGCCAGCACGTCGGGCAGGTCCACGCCGGGCCGCTGGCACGACACCACGCGCACGCCCTCGGGAAGCCCTGCTGCTTGAAGACGCGCGGCCAGCGCGAGTCCGGCGGCGTCGTCGCCGTGGGGCGTCCCCACGCCGATCACCCGCACCCGCACGGCGACCTCCGCTCGACGGTCAGATCGAGGAAGTGGACCGAGCACGAGATGCACGGATCGTAGTCGCGGATGGCGGACTCGCAGGCGCGCCGGGTCTCGTCGTGCGGTCGGTCCAGGACGGTCGGAACCAACCCACGCAGATCCTGCTCGATGCAGGCCTGGTTCTGGGCCGTCGGGGGCACGATCCGGATCTCCTCCACCTCGCCCCGCGCGTCGCTGGTCACCGAGATGTAGAGCAGTCCGCGCGGCGCCTCGGTCGCACCGTGGCCCGTGGCCGCCCGCGGCGACCACCCCGGCGGCGGGGGCGGCGGCTCGTACGCGTCGATCACCCGGATCGCCTCGTCGATCGCCTCCAGCACCTCGATGCCACGGGCGAAGACGGAGGCGGCCGGGTCCGGCTGCGCGAACCGGGAGCCGAGCGAATCCAGAGCGGCCCGAGCCGTCGGCGACAGGCGCTCCCGGTTGAGCCACACCCGCGCCAGGGGGCCCACCAGGTAGGCGCCGCGCCCGCGGATGCGGGAGTGCAGCGCCGTCGAGTGGGGAACCTGGTGCTCCTCGAAGGCCTGGTCGAACTCGTGGGCCACCGCGTCGAGGCCGTCGGAAGACACCACCCGGCCTTCGTTCATCGGGTACTCGTCGGCGTGCCGCAGCGCCACCAGCTCGAGCGGCTGGGGTCGCACCGGCACCGGCAGCCCGCGGAACCAGTGCAGCAGCGCCTCCGCCTCGCCCCGGGCGCGGCGCAGCTCGTCGCCCAGGTCGGCCAGCTCCTGGCGCGACGGCGCGCGGTGGAAGCCGCCGATGCACACGCCGACCGGGTTCACGGGGCGACCGCCGAGCAGCACCAGGATGCGGTTCCCGAGCGCGCGCAGGCGCAGCGCCCGTTCCACCTCGGCCCGGTGATCCCGCGCCACCGCGATCCCGTCGTCCAGCCCGAGGTAGTCCGGCGCCGCCAGGAACATCATGTGGAGCAGGTGGCTCTCCAGCCACTCCCCGGCGTAGTAGAGCCGGCGCAGGGCGCGCACCTGCGGGTGCACCTCCACCTGGAAGGCGGACTCCAGGGCGTGCACCGTGCTCATCTGGTAGGCCACGGGGCAGATGCCGCAGATGCGGGCCACCAGGTCCGGGAGCTCCGTCACCGAACGGCCGCGCAGGAAGGCCTCGAAGAAACGCGGCGGCTCGTAGATGTCGAGCCGCAGCTCCGCCACCGCCCCGTCCTCGATCGCCACGTGCAGGGCGCCCTCCCCTTCCACCCGCGCCAGCGCGCCCACCTCGATGGTCCGCCGCTCAGCCATCGCGGCCCTCCAGGCGGTCCGCCAAGGCCCGGAAGGGGCGCCGATGCCCGTTGATGCCGCGGAAGCGGCGCGCCACGTCGCGCGAGGAGAGCCCGAGCGCGCGCAGGCCGCGGGCCAGCGCGTCCGGGTTCGGGTCCTCGCTGGGCCCGAAGCACGCGTAGCAATCGCGACCGAGGGACGGGCACAGGGCCCCGCAGCCGGCCCGCGTGACCGGCCCCATGCAGGGCAGGCCGCGAGCCACCACGATGCAGACGTTGCCCTGCCGCTTGCACTCCATGCAGACGCTGGCACCCGGGAGGTCGGGAGCGGCGCCGAGGAGCGCACGGGTCAGCACCCGCAGCACCTGATCGCCGTTCACCGGACAGCCCTGGATCTCGTGGTCCACTCGCACGTGCTCGGAGATCGGCGTCGACGTCGCCAGGGTCTCGATCCACTCGGGCCGCGGGTACACCTGCCGCTTCCAGTCCTCCACGTCCGCCTGGTTGCGCAGGTGCTGGATCCCACCGGAGGTGGCGCAGGCGCCGATGGTCACGAGCGTGGTCGCCTGCTCGCGCACCTGGCGGATGCGCTGCACGTCCGCCGGCGTGGTGATGCTGCCCTCCACCAGCGCCACGTCGTAGGGCCCGTCCTGGGTGCGGCTCGAGGCCTCGAGGAAGTGGGCGATCTCGAAGCGCTCGGCCAGGGCCAGCAGCTCGTGCTCCAGGTTCAGCAGCTGGAGCTGGCAGCCATCGCACGAGGCGAACTTGAACACCGCCAGGCGCGGCCGCGGCCTCTCCCCGCTCACAGGCCCCTCACTCCGTAGAAGCGCGCGATCCGCGGCATCGAGAAGATCGGCCCGTCCTTGCACACGAACTCGGGGCCGAACTGGCAGTGCCCGCACAGCCCGACGGCGCACTTCATGTTGCGCTCCATGGAGACGAAGATCCGGCTCGCGGGGACGCCGCGGCGCTCCAGGATGCGCGCGGCGAAGCGGATCATCACCTCCGGCCCGCACATGAAGACCACCGTGAGGTCCAGGTCGATCTCGACCTCTTCGAAGAGCTCCGTCACCACGCCCACGCGATCCCGCCAGCTGCGCTCGGGCGTGTCCGACGTCAGGCCCACGTAGCAGTTCGGCTCCCGGCGCCAGGCTTCGAAGCGCTCGCGGTGGACCAGGTCCGTCGGCTTCTTCACGCCATGCAGGATCGAGATGCGCCCGTAGCTCGCGCGGCGCCGGAACATGTAGTCGATGGCGCCGGTCACGGGCGCGCAGCCGAGCCCGCCCGTCACCACCAGCACGTCGCGCCAGCGCGCCTCCTGGAGCGGCCAGCCGTGGCCGTAGGGGCCGCGCAGGCCGAGGACGTCGCCCACCTGGAGCCGCTCGATCACCCGGGTCACGCGACCGACGATGCGGATCGTGTGCTCCAGGTCCTCGTCGTCGGGGTCCGACGAGATCGAGATGGCCACCTCGCCCACTCCGGGCGCGTACACCATGTTGAACTGACCGGGCATGAAGTCGAAGCGCGGCCTCGCGCTCGGATCGCACAGGCGCAAGCGGTAGGCGTGGATGTCGGAGCCGTAGGTGCGCTTCTCGACGATCTCCGCCGGCTCGGGCAGCAGGTAACCCGCCTCGCTGGCGCTCGCGCTCACGCTGACCGCTCCCGCAGGGCTGCCACTTCCTGCGTCAGGTCGATGCCCACCGGGCACCAGCTGATGCAGCGGCCGCAGCCCACACAGCCGGAGCTGCCGAACTGGTCGATCCAGGTGGCCAGCTTGTGCATCAGCCACTGGCGGTAGCGATCGCGGATGCGCGACCGCACCTGCATGCCGTGCAGGTACGAGTGCTCCAGGGAGAAGCACGAGTCCCACTCGCGCACACGCAGGGAGTGGCCGCTGTCGAGACTGGGCTCGTCGCGTTCGTCGTGGCAGAAGCAGGTGGGACAGACCTGGGTGCAGTTGCCGCAGGAGAGGCAGCGTTCGGCCACGTCGTCCCAGCGCGGGTGATCGAGATTGTCGTACAGGAGCTCCGGCAGGTCACTCGGATCGAGCTTGCGGGGCATCGCCTCCGCGCAGGCGTCGAGCGCGCGCCGCTCGGCGACGCAGGTCTCCGCCGGGGCCTCGGGCAGCGCCAGCTCGGCCAGCAGGTCCTCGCCCGCCGGGCTCCCCGCCCGGGCCACGAAGCCGCCCTCCAGCTCGCTGAGTGCCACGTCGAAGCCGGTGGTCGCCTCGGGGCCCGTGTCGAGCGAGGTGCAGAAGCAGGTGGAGGCCGAGCGCGTGCAGCTCACCGCCACCAGGAAGAGGCCCCGGCGCCGGGCCGCGTAGTAGGGATCGGGGTAGCGGTCGTGGAGGAAGACCCGGTCCTGGACCGCCAGGGCCGCCAGGTCGCACGCGCGCACACCGACTACCGCCACGGCGCGCTCCTCGGGCAGGGTGGCGTGGGCGCGGAAGCCGCCGCCGGGCCCGTCCATCTCGACCCGGATCAGGGGCTCGCGAGCCGCGAAGACGAACGGCTTGAGGGAGCCCGGGCCGTTGACGACGTCGAAGACGCGCTCGCTCCCGCTCTGCTCGATGCGGTAGCGACCGGGCGCCTGGCTCTCCCGCCAGCCGACCGCCAGCTCCTCGACGGCGCGCACCGGCGCCAGGACCAGGGCGCCGTCGCGGACCACCGGCCCGTGCACCTCGAAGCCGCGCTCGCCGAGGCTGTCGAGCAGCTGCTGGAGCCGAGAGCGCTCCAGCCAGAGGCGCTGCGTCGGTTCGGGCAAGGGCGTCTCCCGCGCGCGAGGCGCCTGCCCAGGATAGCGGCTCCCGCGGGTACGGTGGCGCGCGGCCCCCGGCGCCCCCGACGCCGGGCCCCTGTCACCTGGACGACATGCAGACGCCTCCGCGCAGGGGGCCAGGTCGCGGTACACTGCCACCCGGGCGAACGAGCGGGGTCGCCGATGGCCTACACGCACTACCAGCGCCTGACCGCCTTGGACGACGCGTTCCTGGACCTCGAGTCCCCGGGCGTGCACATGCACGTGGGCTCGGTGGGGATCTTCGAGCCGGGCCCGCTCGCCCAGGCCGGTGGCGGGATCGACTTCGACCAGATCCTGCGGCTGGCCGAGGCCGGCCTGCGCAAGGCGCCGCGCTTCCGCCAGAAGCTCGCGCGCATGCCCGTCACGGGGCATCCGGTCTGGGTGGACGACGAGCACTTCAACCTGCTCTACCACGTGCGACACACGGCCCTGCCGGTGCCCGGGGACGAGCGGCGCCTGAAGCGGCTGGTGGGTCGCATCATGTCCCAGAAGCTCGAGCGGGAGAAGCCGCTCTGGGAGCTCTGGTTCGTGGAGGGCTTGGAGGACGGGCGCTTTGCGGTGGTGTCGAAGGTCCACCACTGCCTGATCGACGGCATCTCCGGCGTCGAGCTCTTGGCCGCGTTCATGGGTCCCGACGAGGAGTACCGACCCGAGCCGAGCGATCACCGCTGGCTGCCCCGCCCCGCTCCCGGCGGGGTGCGGCTCCTGGCCGACGAGGCCCTGCGCCGGGCGAAGCTGCCCGGCCGGCTGCTGGCCGGCGCCGCGCGCGCCCTGCGGCGACCCGACGACAGCTTCGAGCAGGCGCAGCACACGGCGTCGGGCTTCGTGGCTGGCCTCGTGAAGTCGCTGACGCCGGCCTCCGAGACCCCGTTCAACGTGCCGATCGGTCCCCACCGCCGCTTCGACTGGACGCGGATGGACCTGGCCCTGATCCGCGAGGTCCGCCAGAAGCACGGGGGCACCCTCAACGACGTGGTCCTGGCCTGCGTGGCGGGCGGCGTGCGCCAGCAGCTGGAGGCCCACGGCTTCGACCCGGAAGGCATCGACTTCCGGGCCTTCGTCCCGGTCAGCACCCGCCGCGACGACGAGCGGGGCCAGCTCGGCAACCGGGTGGCGATGCTGGTGGCGCCGCTGCCGGTCGGCGAGGCCGACCCGCTACGGCGTCTGGCCCTCGTCACCCAGGAGACCGGCACGCTCAAGGGGTCGGGCCAGGCTGCAGGCACCGAGGCGCTCGAGGAGCTCAGCGATTGGACCTCCACCGCCCTGCTGACGGGCTTCAGCCGCCTGGCCGCCTCCCGGCGCGCCTACAACATGGTCGTCACCAACGTCCCGGGGCCGCCCGCGCCGGTGTACCTGAACGGCGCCCGCATGCTGGCGACCTACCCCCTCGTGCCGCTGTTCGAGAACCAGGCCTGCGGCATCGCGCTCTTCAGCTACGACGGAGGGCTCTACTGGGGCTTCAACGCCGACTGGGACGCGATGCCCGATCTCCACGACTTCGTGCTCTCGATCGAGCGCGAGTTCGAGGCGCTGCGCAAGCTGTGACGGACGAGACGCACGTGTCGGACCCCTACTACGCCCGGCTGACCCAGCTGGACAACTCCTTCCTCGTCTACGAGGACGCCCAGCCGGCGGGCGCCACGCACGTCGCGTGCACCCAGATCCACGAAGCCGCCCCGCTGCGCCTGCCCGACGGCTCCCTCGACATCGAGGGCATCGAGGAGTACGTCGTCTCGCGCCTCGACCGGATTCCCCGCTATCGCCAGCGTCTGGCTCGCACGCCGCTGGAGGGACATCCCGTCTGGGTGGACGACTCCTCCTTCAACATCCGCTACCACGTGCGCCACTCGCGCCTGCCGCAGCCGGGCAACGAGCGCCAGCTGAAGCGCATGGTCGGGCGCATCTTCTCCCAGCGGCTCGATCGCGAGAAGCCGCTGTGGGAGCTGTGGGTGATCGAGGGCCTGGAGGGGGACCGGGTCGCCATCCTCACCAAGGTCCACCACTGCATGGTGGACGGGGTGTCGGGCTCCGAGCTGATCGCGGCACTCCTGACGCCGGAGCCCCAGGAGAAGCCGGATCCGCCGGCGCGCTGGATTCCGCGGCCGGTTCCGAGCCGCGTGGCGCTGGGCGCGGGCGAGATCGCTCGCGTGGCCCAGGCGCCGCTCCTCGTGGGCTCTGCCGTCGCGCAGCTGGTGCGGGACGAGGACCACGCGCGGCAGCGTCTGGGGCGGCAGCTCGGCGCCCTCGGGCGCGTGCTGGGGGACGCGGGCGGCGGCACGCCGGTGCCCTTCAACCGGCCCGTCGGCCCCCACCGGCGTCTCGACTGGATGCCCATGTCCCTGGCCGAGATCAAGGGCGTGCGGAAGGCGGTGGGCGGCACCGTCAACGACGTCGTGCTCGCGACGGCGGCCGGCGCCCTGGGCCGCTTCCTGGCCCGCGAGCGCGGGATGGATCTCGACGCGGTCCGCTTCCGCGCGTTCACCCCGGTCAGCACCCGCACGCGAGGCGAGCGCGGGACCGGGGGCAACCGCGTGTCCGGTTGGACCCTCGATCTGCCGATCGCGGAGCCGGACCCCCTGGCGCGTCTGGCGGCGGTGCGCAGCACCACCTCGGAGCTGAAGTCGGGAGGCGAGGCCCTCGGCACCGAGATGGTGGTGCAGATGACCGAGTGGACCGGCTCGGCGCCCCTCTCCCTGGCCGCGCGCTTCCTGCACCTGGGCGCCCCGTTCAACACGATCATCACCAACGTGCCGGGACCGCCCCGTCCGCTCTATCTGCTCGAGTCCCGCATGCTCGAGATCCACCCCCACCTGCCCCTGCTGGGCACCCTGGGGCTCGGCATCGCGCTCTTCAGCTACGACGGGACGATCTCCTGGGGCTTCTCGGCGGACTGGGACCTGCTACCCGATCTGCATCAGCTGGTGATGCACACCGAGCGCGCCTTCGACGATCTGCGTCGCGCCGCCCGAGGAAGTTGAGCGATGGTGGCTCTCGAAGAAGTCCGGGTCGGGGTCCATCCGCTCGAGCGGTTCTCCGAGATCCTGTCGCGCGAGGAGATGCACGAGGCGCTCTCCACCGCGAACCGCATGCGCCGCCGGCTCTCCCGGCGGGTCGTCTGGAACATCAACTCGACGTCCGCCGGGGGCGGCGTCGCCGAGATGCTCCCGTCCCTCCTGGGCTACACGCGCAGTGTCGGCATCGACACCCGCTGGCTGGTGATCCGGGGCGAGCCGGAGTTCTTCCGCGTGACCAAGCGGCTGCACCACGCGCTCCACGGGTCCGCTGGCGACGGCTCGCCCCTGGACGAGGAGGCGCGGCAGATCTACGAGTCGGCGCTCTCCGCAGCCGCCCTGGAGTTCGCCTCCCAGGTGCAGAAGGGCGACCTGGTGCTCCTCCACGATCCCCAGACCGCGGGCATGGCGACCGCGCTCGGCGGCAAGGGCATCCACCTGATCTGGCGCTGCCACATCGGCTCCGACTCCAGCAACGAGGAGGTGGAGTGCGGCTGGGAGTTCCTGCGGCCCTACCTCGAGCAGATCCCGGCCTACGTCTTCTCGCGCGAGAACTACGTGCCCGTGATGTGCGACCACGGCAAGTCCGTCGTCATCACGCCCAGCATCGACGCCTTCTCCGCCAAGAATCAGGACCTGAGCGAGGACGCCGTCCGCACGATCCTGGTGCACACCGGGCTGGTGGAAGGCCCTTCCCCGGAGCACCCGGACCACGGCTTCGTGCGCGACGACGGCACGCCAGGGCGGGTGGGCCGCCGCGCCGAGGTCGTCCGACTCGGGCGTCCGCCGGCCTGGGAGACGCCGCTGATCGTGCAGATCTCGCGCTGGGACCCCCTGAAGGACATGCGGGGGGTGATGGAGGGCTTCGCCCGGCTGTGCGGTCAGGGCGACGGCCAGGCCGAGCTGGTGCTGGCGGGACCGAACGTGAACAGTGTGAGCGACGACCCCGAGGGCGCAGGCGTCTTCGAGGAGGTGGTCGAGGCCTGGCACCAGCTCCCCGCGGCCGCCCGCAATCGCGTCCACCTGGCGTCCCTGCCCGGCGACGACGTGGAGGAGAACGCCGCCATCGTGAACGCGCTCCAGCGCCACGCCACGATCGTGGTGCAGAAGAGCCTGCGCGAGGGGTTCGGGCTGACGGCGACCGAGGCCATGTGGAAGCAGCGGCCCGTGGTGGCCAGCGCGGTCGGGGGCCTCCAGGATCAGATCGAGGACGGGGTCAGCGGCGTCCTGCTGAAGGATCCCGAGGACCTGGACGCCTTCGCCGGGATCCTGGCGGAGCTGCTGGCGTCTCCGGAGCGGATGGCGCGCCTCGGCGCGGCCGCCCGCGAGCGCGTCCGCGAGCGCTTCCTCGGCCTGGGCCACCTGATCAAGTACGCAACGCTGTTCGAACGCCTGTCCGACGACTGAGCGGAGACTACTCCGGGTCGGGGCGCGAAGGCGCGGCGGCGTAGGACGGGCTCAGGAAGGACAGGAACCCGCGCGCGGTCCGCCGCCACGAATCGCCGTCCGGGCCGAGCGCGTTCACGCTGGCCAGCGCCGCGCCGCCGAGGCGCGCGATGCGCGCGTCGCCGAAGGGCGTCCC
The DNA here is from genome assembly GCA_947259215.1 of uncultured delta proteobacterium. GTDB lineage: Bacteria > Myxococcota_A > UBA9160 > UBA9160 > JAFDET01 > CAMYLJ01. The sequence continues at coordinate 26,501 of CAMYLJ010000016.1, read as the reverse complement.
GAGCCCGCTGTTGACGATCAGCCCCACCGCCAGCTCCCGGCTCGGGTCGGCGAAGCCGCCGGAGCCCCCGAACCCGAAGTGGCCGAAGGCTTGACGCGGGATGCCGCGGCTGGTGGCCACGCCGTGGTACCCGAGCCGCCAGCGCATGTCGAAGGGCAGGACCGCCCGCGCCGGAGCCTCGCCCTGGGGCTCGCTGGCGCGCGCCAGGGTGCGCGGAGAGACCAGCCGCACTCCGTCGATCGCGCCCCCGCAGGCCAGCGCGGCGTACATCCGGGCCAGGGAGCGCGCGGTGAAGAGCCCGTTGGCGGCGGGGATCGCCGCGCGCAGGGTCTCCGAGGCGTTGAAGTCGAAGGTGCTGATGCCGCGCGGCGCCAGCGCGTCAACGATGCTGCCCAGGTCGAGCTGCAGGCCGGGAATCCGGACCGCCGGACCCAGCCTCGCGAGCGCCGTGAGAGCGTCGCTGGCTCCGTGCAGGAGCCAACCCGGGATGGCACGCGCCGCCGCCGAAGGCTCGGGCCAGATCAGCTCGGCGGCGCGCTTCAGCTCGGCCTCCGGCGCGCCCACGTACATCCCGTCCAGGCCGAGCGGCTCGACCAGCTGCTCCTGCACGAGCCGCGAAAAGGGACGCCCGGTCACCCGCTGCAGGATCTCGCCCACCAGGAAGCCGTAGGTCAGACCGTGGTAGCCCGTGCGCTCCCCGGGCGGGTGGATCGGACGCGCGCGCTCGATGGCGTGCACCATGAAGTCCCAGTCGAGCATGCGCTCGGCGTGATCGATCATCTGGCGGATGTGGTAGAGGCCGGACTGGTGCGCCAGGACGTGGCGCACGGTGATCGACTCCTTGCCGGCCCGGGCGAACTCCGGCCAGAAGCTCGCGACCCGGTCGTCGTAGTCGAAGAGCCCCCGGTCCACCATCATGTGGACCAGGGTGGACGCCACGCCCTTGGTGGTGGAGAAGCTCGGCGACATGGTGTCGCGGGTCCACGGGGCGCCGGCGGCATCGCGCACGCCGCCCCACAGGTCCACGACGCAGCGGCCCCGGTGGTACACGCAGGCGGCAGCCCCACCCGGAGTGCTCGCGATCTGGCTGCGGAGCGCCTCCGCCACGGCCAGGAAGTCCGGGTGGACCGCGCCCTCGATCGAACCGGCCCCTGCCTCCCGCGCCGAAGCGCCGGACGCGAACGCGGCCCCGGGCCCGGCATCAAGCACCGGGGCTCCTCCGCCGCGCTTCCCCGTGATCCCGCATCAGCGTGACCCGATCATAGTGGAAAGGCGTGCGGAGGTGGGGAATCACCCGCTCCCCCAGGGGCGGACCGGCGACGACAGCGCAGGCGATGGCCCCCGAACCGAGCTCGCGTGCGCCCCTCCCTCATCCACGCCGGCGAGCCTAGCCGCCGACCGCGACCGGGGCTGTCGGCCAGCCGACCGAGGCGTGCGTCAGGGGCGGTCAAGATGGCATACTGGGGGGTCGTAAAGGGTCGGGCTCGCTCCCGGCGCCTATCCGCTCACAAGGAGATCCGATGGCCTCGGAGTCCGCACGCGCCGATGCGGCGCCCACGTACGTCTACCGCTTCAGTCAGCTCGACGCGGCGGAAGCCCGGTTGGGCGGCGACTGGGATGCCGTGCGCGGCCTGCTCGGCGGCAAGGGCGCCAACCTGGCGGAAATGACCCGACTCGGCGCGCCGGTACCGCCGGGCTTCACCGTCACCACCGACGCCTGCAACGCCTTCCTGGCGGCAGGTGAGGAGTTTCCTCCGGGCCTGTGGGACCAGGTCCTCGCAGCCCTCGAGGATGTCGAGAAGGCGACGGGCCGGCGCTTCGGCGATCCGCGCACGCCGCTGCTGGTGTCGTGCCGATCCGGCTCGAAGTTCTCGATGCCCGGGATGATGGACACGGTCCTCAACATCGGGCTGGACGACGACGTGGCGGCGGGAATGGTGGAGGCCAGCGGCGACGCCCGTTTCGTCTACGACCTCTACCGGCGACTGGTGCAGATGTTCGCCGCCGTGGTGCTAAAGGTCCCGGACGAGCCGTTCGAGGCGGCGATCGACGAGCGACGTGCCGCCGCCGGTGTCACCACGGACGCCGAGCTCTCGGGCGAGGACTGGCGCGCCCTCACCGGTCGCTTCAAGCAGATCGTCCGGAACCACACCGGCGAGCCCTTCCCCGGCGATCCCGGCGAACAGCTGCGCATGGCCACCGCCGCGGTGTTCAGCTCCTGGAACGGCAAGCGCGCCATCGACTACCGCGAGGCCGCCGGCATCCCCCACGACCTGGGCACCGCCGTGAACGTACAGGCCATGGTATTCGGCAACACGGGGGACGACAGCGCCACCGGCGTCGCCATGTCGCGCAACCCCTCGACCGGCGAGAACGCGCTGGAAGGGGACTTCCTGGTCAACGCCCAGGGGGAAGACGTGGTCGCCGGCATCCGCGCCACCCACTCCCTGCGCGACCTCGAGCGCGAGATGCCCGAGCAGTACGCGCAGCTCGCGGAGATCTCGAATCGCCTCGAGACGCACTTCCGCAACATGCAGGACATGGAGTTCACCATCGAGCGGGGAAGGCTCTGGCTGCTCCAGACCCGCGACGGCAAGCGCACCGCCCAGGCCGAGGTGCGGATCGCCGTCGAGATGGCCAACGAAGGCCTGATCTCGCGGGAGGAAGCGGTCCTCCGGGTGAGCCCCGACCAGGTGGATTTCTTCCTGCACCCGCAGCTCGACCCCGCGGTGCGCAAGGCCCAGAAGCCGCTGGCCTGGGGGCTCAACGTGTCCCCGGGCGCGGCGGTCGGCATGATCGCGCTCGACGCCGACACGGCGAAGCGCTGGGCGGCCGACGGCCGGGACGTGATCATGGTGCGCCCCGAGACGAAACCCGACGACGTGCACGGCATGCTGGCCGCCAAGGGCGTCCTCACCCAGCGCGGGGGCCGCACCAGCCACGCGGCCCTGGTGGCGCGGCAGTTCGGCAAGCCCGCCGTGGTGGGCGTCGCGGCGCTCGAGATCGACCTGGACGAGCGCGAGCTGAGCGTGGGCGACCAGGTGCTCAAGGAAGGCGACTGGCTCTCCATCGACGGGACCGACGGGACGGTGCACCTGGGCCAGCTGGCGACGGTGGTGCCCGACCTCTCCAACCCCCAGCTGCTCACGCTGCTGGGCTGGGCCGACGAGTTCCGCCGGCTCGGCGTGCGGGCCAACGCGGACTACGAACGCGACGCCGACCGCGCCCGGGCCCACGGCGCCGAGGGCATCGGCCTGTGCCGAACGGAGCACATGTTCTTCGAGTCGGAGCGCCTCGAGATCGTGCAGCGGATGATCCTGGCCAAGTCGCCGAGCGAGCGGCTGGAGGCCATCGCCGAGCTGCTCCCGTTGCAGCGGGCCGACTTCGCGGGCCTCTTCACCGCCATGGACGGCCTGCCGGTCATCATCCGGCTGCTCGACCCGCCGCTGCACGAGTTCCTGCCGGCCTACGACGAGCTGATCCAGGACCTGGCGGACTTGAAGGTGCGCCTCCAGCACATGCACACCATGAGCGAGATGGACCAGGCCCTGGACGAGATCCGCGTGAAGCAGGACTTCCTGGAGCGGGTCACGGCGCTGCGCGAGACGAACCCGATGCTCGGCACGCGGGGCGTGCGCCTCGGCATCCTGATCCCGGACCTGACGCGCATGCAGGTCCGCGCCGTGCTCGAGGCCGCCTGCCAGTGCGCCCGGGACGGGATCGAGGTGCAGCCAGAGATCATGATCCCCCTGGTCACCCACGTCAAGGAGCTCGAGGTCGAGCGCACGGCCCTGGAGGCCGAGGCCCGAGCGGTGCTGGACGAGCAGAGGCTGAAGATCGCGTACCGCTTCGGGACCATGATCGAGGTCCCGCGGGCCGCGCTGACCGCCGATCAGCTGGCGGAGCAGGCCGAGTTCTTCTCCTTCGGGACCAACGACCTGACCCAGACCACCTTCGGCATCTCGCGGGACGACGCCGAGGCCGGCTTTCTGATGCAGTACATCAAGCAAGGCATCCTGCCGGCGAACCCGTTCGCGACGATCGATCCCGACGGCGTCGGCAAGCTGATCGAGATGGGGATCGCCCTGGGCCGTCGCGTCCGGCCCGAGCTGGAGGTGGGGATCTGCGGCGAGCACGGGGGCGATCCCGAGAGCATCGCCCTGTGCCACCGCCTGGGCCTGGACTACGTGTCGTGCTCGCCGTTCCGGGTGCCCATCGCGCGGCTCGCGGCGGCGCACGCGGCCCTCGCCTGCCGGGAAGAGTGACGCACGCCGCCGCGCCCGGCGGCGCCGGCGTGCGTGCGCCGGCGGTCGGTGGTTCAATGGGGGTCAGGCGTGATCCGCGGCCCCGGCGACGCCGCGGATCGCACTCGCTGGATGTCGACGGGTAGGAGGCCCTTTGGGCTCGGGAGTTCGCGCGCAGGGGTCGGTGGGTCGCGGGCGCTTCACGCGCCGCGACGCGCTGCGCATCCTGGCCATCGGAGGCGTGGCGGGAGCGGGATGGGGTCTGGGCGCGCTGGGCCGCGCCCAGCCGCTGTCGCGCTCCCGTGTCCTGATGGGAACCGATGTGCATCTGACCGTGCTCGGCCCGGACCGGGACGCGGCGGCGGCCGCCGCCGAGGCGGCGCTCCGCGAGATGGCCCGGCTCGAGGCGCTGCTGAGCCGCTACCGCGCCGACAGCGAGGTGTCGCGCCTGAACCGCCAGGGGCGCGTGGACGACGCCTCCACGGCCCTGCTCGACGTGCTGCGCCTGGCGGAGCGCATCCACCGCCTGGGCGACGGCGGCTTCGACGTCTCGATCCAGCCGCTGCTCGACCTCTACCGGCGCCGGCGCGAGCCGCCGGCGAGCCTGCCGACGGCAGAGGCCGTCGAGCGCGCCCTCGAGCGCGTCGACCAGCGCGCCCTCCGGATCGAGGGCCGCCGCGTCACGCGCACGCGCCCCGACCTCTCCATCACGCTCGACGGCATCGCCAAGGGCTACGTGGTGGACGGCGGCGTCTCGGCGCTCGTGGCGCGCGGCTTCGCCAACGTGCTGGTGGAGGCGGGCGGCGATCTCGTGGCCAGCGGCGACAAGGGCGCGGGCACGCCGTGGCGCCTCGGGATCCGCAACCCGCGCCACGGCCCGGCCCTCGAGGCCCGCTTCGACGCCCGCAGCCGGGCGGTGGCCACCTCGGGCGATTACATGCAGCCCTTCACGCCGGACTACGCCCAGCACCACATCCTCGATCCCCGCACGGGCCGCTCGGCACCCGAGCTGGCGAGCGCTACGGTGCTGGCGCCGGACGCCGCGACGGCCGACGGCCTGGCCACCCTGGTGATGGTGCTCGGGCCGGTTCGCGGCCGCGCGCTGCTGGAGGACCTGCCCGACTGCGAGGGCTACCTGGTCACCAAGCAGCTCGAGGTCGTGCGAACCTCGGGCTTCCACGTGATCGGAGCGTGAGGATGCTGACGGGAGTCGCGGCGCTCGCTGGGCTGACCCTGGTGCTGGCCTCGCTGCTCGTGCTGGCCAACCGCACGCTGTACGTGGCCGAGGACCCGCGCATCGACCTCGTCGAGGACATGCTGCCCCACGTCAACTGCGGCGCCTGCGGCTTCCCGGGCTGCCGCCCCTTCGCCGAGGCGCTCGTCGCGGGCGAGGCCGCGCCGGGCAAGTGCACCGTGGGGAGCGAGGCCGAGCGAGCCTACATCGCCGACTTCCTCGGAGTGGACGTGGGGAGCGAAGAGAAGCGGGTGGCGCGACTCGCCTGCGCGGGCGGCTCCAACGTGGCCCGCAATCACGCACGCTACGACGGGCTGCCGTCGTGCCGGGCAGCGGCCCAGGTGGCCGGCGGGGGCAAGGGCTGCTTCTGGGGCTGCCTCGGGCTGGCAGACTGCGAGGCAGCCTGCGACTTCGACGCCATCCGCATGGACGCCCACGAGCTGCCGGTGGTGGACGAGGAGGCCTGCACCGCCTGCGGCGACTGCGTGGACGCCTGCCCCAAGGACCTCTTCTCGCTGCGGCCGGTGAGCCGGCGCGTGTGGGTCGCCTGCAGCTCGCTGCTGGCGGGCGACGAGATGCTCGAGGACTGCCAGGTCGGCTGCACCGCCTGCGGGCGCTGCGCCATGGACGCGCCGGAGTCCGTCCGCATGCAGGGAAACCTGCCGCTGGTGGATCCCGCCCGGCGCCCGAACCGCGACGCGATCCAGCGCTGCCCCACCGGGGCCATCGTCTGGCTCGACCCGGAGGTCGGCCCCGTCAAGGGGCCTGCCGCCACGAAGATCATCCGCAAGGGCGCGCTGCACGATGCGCCCACCTGAGCCCACGCTGGGAGATGCCATGTTCGGTCGCAGCAAGCACGACAGCCCCGACGCCAAGTACCCCGGCGTGCGCGCCGCCATGGACGGCAATACCGCCGTCATCATGGCGGAGCGCGAATCGAGCGACGCCGCCGGCGCCTATCCCATCACGCCCTCTACCCAGATGGGCGAGTACTGGGCCGAGGCGGCGGCGGCGGGGCACATCAACATCTCCGGGCGTCCCCTGATCTTCGTCGAGCCCGAGGGCGAGCACGCCGCCGCCGCCCTCACGGCGGGCATGTCCATGACCGGCCTGCGCGCCGCCAACTTCTCCTCCGGCCAGGGCATCGCCTACATGCACGAGTCGCTCTATGCGGCCGTGGGGAAGCGCCTGACCTACGTGCTCAACATCGGCGCCCGCGCCATGACCAAGGCGACCCTGAACGTCCACGCCGGACACGACGACTACCACTGCATCGACGACACGGGCTTCTTCCAGCTCTTCGCCAAAGACGCCCAGAGCGCGGCGGACTTCAACATCATCGCGCATCGGATCGCGGAGCTCTCCCTCAACCCGGGCGTGGTGGCCCTGGACGGCTTCCTGACCACCCACCTGATCGAGTCGATGCTCGTGCCCGAGCGCGAGCTGATCGCCGAGTACCTGGGCCGCCCGGACGACATGATCGAGACCCCGACGCCCGCCCAGCGCATCCTCTACGGCGACGAGCGGCGGCGGATCCCCGTGCTCTGGGACGTGGACAACCCGGTGATGGCGGGTCTCGTGCAGAACCAGGACGCCTACATGCAGAGCGTCGCCGCCCAGCGCCCCTTCTTCTTCGACCACATCCAGGAGCTGACCGAGCGGGCCTTCGCGGAGTTCGCCGAGCTGACCGGACGCGCCTACTCCCGGGTGCGGGACTACCGGGCGGACGACGCCGAGTACCTGATCCTGGGCCAGGGCAGCATCCTGCCCAGCGCCGAAGCCGTGGCGGACCATCTGCGCGAGACCCGCGGCGTTCGGCTGGGCGTGGTCGACATGGCCATGTTCCGGCCCTTCCCTGCCGACCAGGTGGGCCGGCTGCTGAAGGGCAAGCGGGCGGTGGCGGTGCTGGAGCGGCTGGATCAGCCGCTAGCGGTGGACCTGCCGCTCATGCGCGAGATCCGCGCGACCGTGTCCCGCTGCCTGGAGAACGGCCGCGCCCGCGACGGCGCCGTGCATCCCGAGCTTCCCGGCTGGGAGCTGCGCGACGCGCCGGAGCTCTACTCGGGCTGCTTCGGTCTGGGCAGCCGGGACCTCCAGCCCGAGGGCATCATCGGCGCCGTCGAGAACATGCTGCCCGACGGCAGGCACAAGCGGCAGTTCTACCTCTCGATCGACTTCCTGCGCGACGAGCCGATCACGCCCAAGCAGGAGATCCACCAGCAGACGATCGAGGACGCCTACCCCCACGTGCGGGAGCTCGCCGTGCGGGGCTCGGAGAACCCGGACCTGATGCCCGATGGGAGCATCACGGTGCGTTTCCACTCCGTGGGCGGCTGGGGCGCCATCACCACCGGCAAGAACCTGGCGATGACCCTCTTCGACCTGCTCGGCTACCACATCAAGGCCAACCCCAAGTACGGCTCGGAGAAGAAGGGCCAGCCCACCACCTACTACCTCTCGGCGGCGCCCGAGCCCATCCGCGTGAACTGCGAGTACTTCCACGTGGACGTGGTGCTGTCCCCCGATCCCAACGTCTTCCAGCACACCAACGCACTGGCGGGCCTGAAGCCCGGCGGCGTCTTCGTGATGCAGAGCGATCGCCCGTCCGCCGAGAAGGCCTGGGAGGAGATCCCGAGGCCCTTCCAGAAGATCATCCTCGACAAGAAGATCCGGGTCTTCTGCCTCGACGCGTTCCGGATCGCCCGCGAAGAGGCCAGCGACCCGGACCTCCAGCTGCGCATGCAGGGGATCGCCTTCCAGGGCGCCTTCTTCGCCGCCTCGCCGGTGATGCAGCAGGCGGGACTGGACGAGGCGCGGCTCCTGACCGCGATCGAGGACCAGCTCCAGCACAAGTTCGGCACCAAGGGCGCGCGGGTGGTGGCGGACAACGTGCGGGTGGTGAAGCGCGGCTTCGACGAGATCCTCGAGCTCAAGCCCGACGCCGTGAGCGAACAGAAGGAGGCCGATGCGCGGGCGGCCGGCGGCCCGGCGCTTCCGGTGATGGTGGAGCGTCTGCCCCAGAGCCAGGCTCCGATCACCGACGTCCACCGCTTCTGGGAGCAGACGGGGAGCTTCTACGCGCGCGGCATGGGCAACGACAACATCACCGATCCCTTCATCGGACTCGGCGTGATGCCCGCCAGCACGTCCCTCTTCCGCGACATGACCCAGATCCGCTTCGAGCACCCGGAGTGGATCCCGGAGAACTGCACGGCCTGCGGCAACTGCTACACGGTGTGCCCGGACACGGCCATCCCCGGCCTGGTGAACGAGGTGGGCCAGGTGCTCGACACCGTCGTGAAGCGCCTGCGCAAGCACGGGCACGACGTGGAGCACCTGCCTCGGGCCGTGCGCCTGCTCGAACGCCATCTCCGCGGGCTGCTGAACGCAGCCCAGGAGACCGATTCCGTGGACGGCATGCTCGAGGAGGCGATCGAGCAGACCCTCCGGCAGAGCGACCTCGACGACGCCGACAAGCAGCAGCTGCGCAAGGAGTTCGACCTCTTCCGCGAGGAGCTGGGCGGGTTCTCCTTCGCCCTGTCGCGGCCCTTCTACACCCTGCCGGAGAAGAAGGAGGCCGGAGCCGGGGGACTGTTCTCCATCACCGTCGACCCCTACACCTGCAAGGGCTGCGGGGAGTGTGTGGAAGTCTGCGACGACGACGCCCTGCGCCCGCTGACGCAGACCCGGGAGTCCGTGGATGAGCTTCGCAAGCAGTGGGACTTCTGGCTGGACCTGCCCAACACGCCGGGGAAGTACATCCGGGTGGACGATCTGGAGGAGGGAATCGGCGCCCTCGAGACGATCCTGCTCGACAAAACCAACTACCTGTCGTTCAGCAGCGGCGACGGAGCCTGCCTGGGCTGCTCGGAGAAGACCGCCATCCACCTGTTCGTGGCGACGGTCGAGGCCCTGATGCAGCCGCGCATCGCCCGGCACCTCGAGCGCCTCGGCGAGCTGATCGCGCGGCTGGAGAAGCACGTCCAGCTCAAGCTCGTGCAGGATATCAACGTGGGGGACCCCTCCGCGATGACGAAGGCCGTGCGCAGCATCGGGGATCGCGACGTCACGCTCTCGGACATCGCCGAGCGCATGGGCGGGGGTGAGCCCATCGACCCCGAGTGGCTGCAGCGGATGACCGTGCTGCTCGCGAAGCTGAAGGAGCTGCGCTGGCGCTACCAGGAAGGGACCACCGGCCGCGGGCGCTCGAAGCTGGGGATGCTGAACGCCACCGGCTGCACGTCGGTCTGGGGCAGCACCTACCCCTTCAATCCCTATCCCTTCCCGTGGGCGAACCACCTGTTCCAGGACGCTCCGTCGCTGGCCATGGGCGTCTTCGAAGGGCACATGGCCCGGATGGCGGAGGGCTTCCGGGCCATCCGCACGGCCGAGCTGGAGCTGGCCGGCGGCTACAACCCGGCCGAGCACGACGAGTTCATGACCTACTTCGACTGGCAGCAGTTCAGCGACGAGGAGTGGGAGCTGTGCCCGCCGGTCGTCGCCGTCGGCGGCGACGGAGCCATGTACGACATCGGCTTCCAGAACCTCTCGCGTCTCATGGCTTCGGGGAAGCCCATCAAGTCGCTGGTGGTCGATACCCAGGTCTACTCGAACACGGGCGGACAGGCCTGCACATCGGGCTTCGTCGGCCAGATCTCCGACATGGCGCAGTACGGCAAGGCCATTCAGGGCAAGCAGGAGCCGCGCAAGGAGATCGGCCTGATCGGCATGGCCCACCGTACGACCTACATCTTGCAGAGCACGATCGCCCACCCGAGCCACATGATCGAGGGATTCGTCCGGGGCCTGAAGGCGAGGCGCCCCGCCCTCTTCAACCTCTACAGCTCCTGCCAGCCCGAGCACGGGATCGGCGACGACATGAGCGCCCACCAGGCCAAGCTGGCCGTCGAGTCGCGCGCCTATCCGCTCTTCCGCTACGACCCGGACGCCGGCAAGACCCCGGACGAGTGCTTCGACCTGGAGGGCAACCCGGCTCCGGCAGAGGACTGGCCCCGCTACACGCTCCGCTACAAGGAGGGCGGCCGCGAGAAGGAGATGGAGCTGCCTCTGACCTTCGCGGACTTCGCCATCAGCGAGGTCCGCTTCCGCAAGCACTTCCGGGTGGCGCCGCCCGACACCTGGAACGAGAACATGCTGCCGCTGGCCGAGTTCCTGGAGCTGCCCGAGGACGAACGCGAGGGGCGCTTCCCCTACCTGTGGTCGCTGGACCGCAAGCAGCAGCTGAGCCGGCTGCTGGTGGCCCGGCCCATGGTCGAGTCCTGCGAGGACCGACGCGACTTCTGGACCCTGCTGCGATCGCTGGCCGGCGTCGGCGAGCCCGAGATCTCCCGCGAGGCGATCGAGGAGGAGGTGCGGAGGGACGTGGTCGGCCGCATCACCAGCGGGCTGATGCAGCTGGCCGGAGCGGAGGGCGACGCCGGCGATGCACTGGCCGGGCTGGTCGCCGCGCCGGTGGCGGTGACCGAGACCGCCGGCGAGGCACCGGCGGCGGGGGGCGACGCCATGGCGCCCTGGATCGACACCGACGACTGCACCGCCTGCGACGAGTGCGTCGACCTCAACCCGCAGATCTTCGCCTACAACGAGAACCGCAAGGCCGTCATCAAGGATCCGAAGGGCGGACCCTACCGCGACCTGGTGAAGGCGGCGGAGCGCTGCACGGCCCAGGTGATCCACCCGGGGCTTCCCCGGGATCGCGGCGAGAAGGACATCGAGAAGTGGATCAAGCGCGGCGAGAAGTACAACTAGCGGCGGGAGCTCGCGCATGATCTCGCTGGGGCTCAAGAGCTTCCGGCACGGCATCCACCCGCCGGAAGCCAAGGACGAGACGAGCGGCCTGGCGATCCGCCAGTTCCCGTTCGCGCCGCTCCTCATCGTGCCGCTGGTGCAGCACCTGGGGAAGCCCTCGCTGCCGCTGGTGCGGGAGGGAGAGACGGTCGTGCGGGGCCAGCGCCTCGCGCGTCCCGACGGCTTCATGTCGGTCTCCATGCACGCGCCCGCTTCGGGAACGGTGAAGAGCATCGGGCCGACGCCCAGCATCAGCGGGAGGATGGTCCCGGCCGTGTTCCTCGAGCCGCAGCCCGGCTCGACCCAGGAGGTGATGGAGGGCACACCGTGCCCGCTCGCATCGGCGACGCCCGAGGAGATCGTCGCCGCGATCCAGGACGCGGGGATCGTGGGGCTCGGGGGAGCGGGGTTCCCCACCCACGCCAAGCTCCGAATCCCGCCGGAGCGTCACGTGGACACGCTCATCATCAATGGCGCCGAGTGCGAGCCCTACCTCACCACCGACCACCGGGTGATGCTCGAACAGCGCGACGACGTCTTCACCGGCATCCGCTACCTGCTGAAGGTCACCGGAGCCGAGCGCGCGATCGTCGCGCTCGAGGCCAACAAGCCGGACGCTGCCCAGCACCTGCGGAGCGGGCTGCCCGGGGACCTGTCGGCCTCGGTCGAGGTGCTTCGGGTCAAGTATCCGCAGGGCGCCGAGAAGATGCTGATCTCGGCCCTGCTCGGGCGGGAGGTGCCCTCCGGCGGCCTTCCCCTGGACGTGCACGCCCTGTGCGTGAACGTGGCGACCACCGCCGAGATCGGCCGCCTCCTGCCCCACGGCCGGGGCATCCAGGAGCGCGTCATCACGATCACGGGGCCGGCCGTCCAGCACAAGGGCAACTACCGGATCCCGATCGGGACGCCGCTCCGCTTCCTGCTGGGCGAGGTGGGCGTGGAAGAGGACGTGACGCGCGTCTTCCTGGGCGGCCCGATGATGGGCGCCGCCGCGCCGAGCCTGGACATCGCGATCACCAAGGGCACCTCCGGCGTGGTGGCCTTCGACGCCACGCGTGCCGAGCGCAGCCACCGGACCGTCTACCCCTGCATCCGCTGCGGCTACTGCCTGGACGCCTGCCCGATGCGCCTGGATCCGGCCCAGCTCGGCAGCCTGGCCCGGAGCCAGGAGTACGCGCGCATGGCCGACGAGTTCCACCTGATGGACTGCTTCGAGTGCGGGTCCTGCTCCTTCGTCTGCCCCTCCCACATCCCGCTGGTGCAGCAGTTCCGGTTCGCCAAGGCGGCGGTGCGCAAGGCGGGGGCCCACGGATGACCGCTCCCGCCCGCACGCTCGAGATCCGCACGTCGCCCCACATGGTCAGCGGCTACAGCGTCGACACGATCATGTTCAACGTCGTGGTCGCGCTGCTCCCCGTCACGGCCTTCGCCGTCTACGCGTTCGGCCTGGCCGCGCTCCTCGTGCTCTCGACGGCCACCGTCACCTGCCTGCTGACCGAGCGCGTGGCCTGCCGGCTCTCGGGCAGGGCCTCCAGCCTGGGCGACTGGTCGGTGGCGATCACCGGGCTCCTCTACGGCCTGACCCTGCCGCCGGGGCTGCCGCTGTGGATGGTCGTGGTGGGCGGCGTGGTCGCCGTGGCATTGGGAAAGGCGCTCTTCGGCGGACTCGGCTGCAACCCCTTCAACCCGGCTCTCGTGGGCCGGGCCTTCCTCCAGGCCGCGTTTCCCGTGGCGATGACCACCTGGAGCCCCGCCTTCACGAGCGATCGCTTCACGGCGCTCGGCTCCTCGACCCTCACCCTTCCCTTCACCCGTCCGCTCTACGACGCGGTGACCAGCGCAACCCCGCTGGCGCTCTGGAAGTTCGAACGCCAGGCGAGCGAGGTCGGCGAGCTGGCCCTCGGCTTCATCGGCGGATCCACCGGCGAGACCAGCGCCCTGCTGATCCTGGTCGGGGGCGCGTATCTGGTGGCGCGCAACATGATGAGCTGGCAGATTCCCGTCGCCATCTTCGCCGCGGTCGCGGCGTTCTCCGGCGCGCTGCACGGCCTGGATCCGGAGACCTACGCGTCGCCGACCTTCATGCTCTTCTCCGGCGGCCTGATGCTGGGCGCGGTCTTCATGGCGACCGACATGGTCGGCTCGCCGATGACGTCCGGCGCCTGCCTGCTCTACGGAGCCGGGATCGGCATGCTCGTGGTCGTGATCCGGGTCTGGGGCGGAATGCCCGAGGGCGTGATGTACGCGATCCTGCTGGCCAACGCCTGCACCATCCACCTCGACCGCTGGATCCGTCCCCGGGTCTACGGCGCGACGGCCCAGGAAGCTCCGCGATGAGCGGCCCCCCGGTCGTGCAGGAGAGCCCGCCGAGCGCCTGGCACATGTATCGCGCGATGGTGGGTGTCGGCCTGGGCTGTGGTTTGCTGATCGTGAGCGTCTTCCAGCTGACCGGCCCCACGATCGCGCGCAATCGCGCCGAGGCCCTGCGGCGCGCGATCTTCGAGGTGCTCCCGGGCGCGGGCTCGAGCCGGACCTTCCGGGTCGCGGCGAACGACCGCTTCGAGCCGACGGAGGCCGCCGGCCAGCCCGGCGACCGCCTGGTGCATGCCGGCTACGACGCCGAGCAGCGACTGGTGGGGCTGGCGATCGAGGCCGAGGGCATGGGTTACCAGGACGTCATCCGCCTGCTCTACGGCTACTCCTTCGCGGAGGACGCCGTGATCGGGATCCGCGTGCTCGAGAGCCGGGAGACCCCCGGCCTGGGCGACCGGATCGAGACCGACCCGGCCTTCCTCGCCAACTTCCAGCGACTCGACGTCGCGCTGGCTCCGGACGGGTCCGCACTCGCGAATCCGATCCAGGCGGTGAAGCGGGGCGAGAAGGAGCACGCCTGGCAGGTGGACGGCATCACCGGCGCCACGATCTCCTCGGTGGCGATCGCGGACATCCTGAACAAGAGCGCCGCCTGGTGGGTCCCCCGGATCCGGCGCAGCCTCGACGACTTCCGGGAGGCCCCGTAGGCCATGACCGGCCCGCTGCACGGCACGCCGGCGCTCGGCGACGAGTTCGTGAAGGGACTCTGGCGGGACAATCCGGTCTTCGTCCAGGTCTTGGGCATGTGCCCGGCGCTGGCCGTCTCCAACACCGCGCGCAACGCGCTGGCCATGGGCCTGGCCACGAGCTTCGTGCTGATCCTCTCCAACGCGGTGATCTCCTCGCTGCGCCACGTGATTCCGAAGCAGGTGCGGATCGCGACCTACATCCTGGTGATCGCCACCTTCGTGACGGTCGTGGACTACGCCATCCAGGCCGTCAGCCTCGACCTGCACAAGGCCCTCGGCGCCTTCATCTCGCTGATCGTGGTGAACTGCCTGATCCTGGGCCGCGCGGAGGCCTTCGCGTCGAAGCACGGGATCGGGCGCTCGCTCCTGGACGGCCTGGGCATGGGCGCGGGCTTCACGGTCGCGCTCTTCTCCCTGGGCGCGGTGCGCGAGATCCTGGGCAGCGGCACCCTGTTCGGCATCCAGGTCTTCCACGCCGACTTCCAGCCGTGGATCGTGATGATCCTGCCGAGCGGGGGATTCTTCACCCTGGCCGCCTGGCTGCTGGTCTTCAACGCCGTGACGGCGCGCCGCGCCCGGGCGGCCGAGCCGCTGGAGGCGCCCCGATGAGCGACGCGCCCTTGTGGTCGATCTTCGTGAACGCCTGCCTGATCAACAACTTCGTGCTGGCCTACTTCCTGGGCCTGTGTCCCTTCCTCGGCGTGTCGGGCAAGCTGGCCACCGCCACGCGCATGGGCGGCGCAGTGACGTTCGTGATGTTGGTGAGCTCGATCTGCGCCTTCGGCATCCAGCAGCTGCTCGTCGCCATCGACGCACCCTACCTGCGCCTGATCTCCTTCATCGCGGTCATCGCGTCCACGGTGCAGCTGGTGGAGATGTTCATCAAGAAGACGAGCCCAGCGCTCTTCCGCGCCCTCGGGATCTTCCTGCCGCTCATCACCACCAACTGCGCCATCCTGGGGCTGGCGCTGTTCCAGACCAACAAGGGCTTCGATTTCGCCCAGTGCCTCGCCTACGCGCTCGGCGCCGGCGCGGGCTTCACCCTGGCCCTGGTCCTGATTGCCGGGCTGCGGGAGAAGCTCGAGCTGGCGACCGTTCCCGACGTGGTACGAGGCACGGCGCTGTCCCTGGTGCTGGCCGGCCTGCTCTCCATCGCGTTCATGGGCTTTGCCGGGCTGGGAGGATGAGGCCGTGCTGACATCCTACGTCGTCGGCCTCGCGGGAATCGCGCTGCTGCTGGCGGCCTGGCTGGCGGTCCAGCTGGCGTGGCGCCGCGCCTTCCCGGACGCCGCGGGCGACCCGGACGGGCTGGCGGGACGCCTGGGCTGCCACGGCTGCGGCGCCGGCGCGTGCAACGACCGGCGCTGCGAGGATCTGGCCCCCGAGACCGAGGAGGACTTCCGATGAGCGACGCCATCAAGCATCTGGCGGACTACGACAGCGGTACGCGCTACCGCGCCACGGTCGTGTCCAGCGAGCGGATCACGGCCGAGACGACCGAGACCGAGGTCCGCGAGCTGGTGCTGGACGTGGACCGCCCCGACTTCGAGTTCCAGCTCGGACAGAGCATCGGCGTGGTCGCCCCCGGGGCCGCGGAGTTCGGCCACGCGCACCACTTCCGGCTCTACAGCGTGGCCGACCTGCCGGAGCCCGGCGAGGCGGGAAGACCCCGCATCAAGATCTGCGTGCGGCGCTGCAGCTACATGGACGAGTACAGCGGCGAGGAATTCCCCGGCGTCGCCTCCAACTACCTGTGCGACCTGCGGCCGGGCGACGACCTGACCATCAGCGGCCCGGTCGGGATGCCCTTCGAGGTGCCGGACGAGATGGACGCCAACCTGATCCTGATCGGAAGCGGTACCGGGATCGCGCCATTCCGCGGGCTGGTCAAACACATCTACCGCAACGTCCCCGACTGGCGGGGACGGGTCTGGCTCTTCTACGGCGCGCGCAGCGGACTCGAGATGCTCTACATGAACGACGAGCGCGACGACTTCGCCCAGTACTACGACGAGGAGACCTTCGAGGCGTTCCGGGCCCTGTCCTCGCGCCCCAGCTGGAGCGATTCCATCGCCTGGCAGGAGGCGATCCAGGAGCGGTCCGCGGAGCTGTGGGAGATGATCGGGAGCCCGAAGACCTACGTCTACGTGGCCGGGTTGGAGAAGATGCTCGCGGAGCTGGACGTCGTGTTCGCGGCCCTGGCCGGCTCCAAGCCGAAGTGGGAGCGTCGCAAGGCCGAGCTGATGGCCGGCAGGCGCTGGGTGGAGCTGGTGTACTGAGCCGGCCCCGAAGGCCGGCATGCGACCGACCACCCCTGGGGGATTCCCCGGACGCCGAGTCGGCCCGGAACCTCCCCCTTTCTGTGGAGCGCGACGCCGTCTACTCTGGCGTCCGAGGCACAGGACCCTGGAAGAAGAAGACTGGCACGTCCCCACCTCCGGCTGGCTGCGCGAGCTCAGCGAAGAGCAGATGCGGGAGATTCTGGGCCACGCGACCCACCGCGACTGGGATCGCGGCGCGACCGTCTTCACGCCGGCTACGCACCCGAGCTCGCTGTACCTCCTGGAGCGGGGCCTGGTACGGATCTACCGCCTGTCCAAGGACGGCGACGAGACGACCTTCGGCTACGTGGCCCCGGGCGAGGTGTTCGGCGAGCTCAGCGCCTTCGGCGCCTTCCCGCGCGAGAGCTTCGCCGCGGCCGTGCACCCCTCGCGCGTCTGGAAGATCCCCCTGGATTCCTTCCAGCAGGTCCTCTCCGCCCACCCCGGGCTCGTCCTCGAGATCACGCGCCAGATCGGCCAGCGCATGAAGCGGATCCAGAACCGGGTGGAGAACCTGGTCTTCAAGGACGTGAAGGCGCGCGTGGCGGGAATCCTGCTCGAGCTGGCGGAGGACTTCGGCCAGACCGAGGGCGGTCAGCGCGTGCTCGACTTCGAGATCACCCAGTCGGAGCTGGCGACCCTGGTGGGCTCGACCCGCCAGACGGTGAACGGCAGCCTGCGCGATCTGGAGGACGAGGGCCTGATCCAACGAGACGGTCGTCGGGTGGTCATCGCAAAGGTGGACGAGCTGGCTCGGGTGGCGCGGGCCGGCCTGTAGCCGGGGCCGCGAGCCGCCGCGGCGGATCCGGCGGCGGCGACGCCAGCACGCTGGCGAGCAGCTCGCCCTCCTGGCGCCACCAGCCCGCCAGCGGCCGCGGGAGCCCGTCGCAGCGCACCCGCAGCGGACGCCAGCCAGTTCCCGGCTCCCCGATCTGCTGCACCTCGACGCTGCGCGTGTCGACGCGCCAACCCGTCCCGAGCACCTTCACCGCGCTCTCCTTCGCGCTCCAGATCAGATTTGCGGTGCGGTCGCGCTCGTCTGCACCCCGCTGTTCGAGCAGCCGGCCCTCGGCCGTCGTGAAGTAGTCGCGGAGGAAGGCGTCGCTGCGCGGCTCGATCCGCTCCAGGTCGCAGCCCACGCGCACGTCGGGGCCTGCCAGCGCGACCAGGGCTCGCCCGTCCCGGTGACTCAGCGAGATCGCGCACGGCTCGAGACCCCGCGGCCGCACCACGTGGGGAGCACCGTCCGCATCGGAGACGATCGCGACGTGCGCGAGCGGCGTGCCGTCGAGCCAGGCTTCGGGTCCGCGGCGAAGCGCCTCCCTCGCCGCCCAGCGACCCAGGCGCCAGTCGCGGCGACGGGCCGCGAAGCGCAGCCGCGACAAGACCTCCCGCTCGGGCGCAGACAGCCAGTCGTCGTCGTCGGGCACCGCCTGCTGGGGCAGGAGCAGCCATCCCAGTCCCGTCATCGCGCGCGTTCCGGGCCGGCCGGGCGCGCGGCATGCCAGCGTTTCCGCTCGCGTTCCATCCCGCGCTCCACCGCTTCGATCAGGTAGGGACGCAGCCGCTCCGCGGGCAGGATCTCGTGCAGCGAACCCACCTCGCGGGCGCGCTCCACGCTGTGGACCTGCTCGAACTCGCTCGCCACCTCGCCCAGCTTCTCGGTGCGCACCTCGGCGGCCAGCTCGTGCCAGCGCGCGCGCAAGCGCCCGCGCTCGGCCTCACCCGCCCCCGCGATCTGCGTGTCGAGATCCTCCAGGCGCGCGTCGGAGCGAGTGCGGCGCTCGACCTCGCGGGAGAAGACCACCGCCGCCGCGGGCGCGCCGCCGATCACCGAGGCGTAGCTGCCCTCGAGGGCGGCGACCTCCAGGTTCTCGTTCAGGGTGCGCGAGAACACGACGTAGGCACCGCCGTGGTAGCGGGAGATCACGCAGAAGACGATCGGACCGCGGAAGTTCACCACCGCACGGCCGATCTCCGCCCCGTACTCGAGCTGGAGGCGACGCATGGACTCCGGCGAGCCGTCGAAGCCCGACAGGTTGGCGACCACCACCACGGGGCGATTGCCGCTGGCCGCATTGATCGCCCGCGCGACCTTCTTGGACGAAAGCGGAAACAGCGTGCCTGCGGTCCAGGCGTCCGGGCCGTCGGTGGGCACGAGCCCGAGGCGGACGATCGGCTTGGAGTCGAAGCCGATGACGCTGACCGGGTGGCCGCCCAGGTGGGCGTCCCACACCACCGCCATCTCGGCCTCGCGCATGTGTTGCCAGCGCTCGAGCGGCGGATGGTCCCGGTCCACCACGGCCCGCATCACGCTGCGAATGTCGAAGGGGCGTTTGCGGCCGGGGTTGGTGTCGTCCTGGAAGATGTCACCGACCCGCGCGAAGTCGTCCTCGCCCGAGCCCGCGTGGGGACAGTCGCGGATGTCGCGATCCGCCGGGTCCGTGGTGGCGGCCTGGCGCGGGAACCGCTCGCCCGGCTCCACGTAGCTGTGCTCGTAGTAGCGGAGCAGGATCTGGCAGGCCTCCGCCAGGTCGGACGCCCAGTACTGGGCCTGGCCGTTGACACCCATGATGCGGTCGTAGCCGCCGATGCCCTGGTTGTCCTCGGCCGAGACTCCGCCCGAGTAGTCGAGCGCCTGCTTGCCCGTCAGCACCATCGATGCGTCCGCGGTCATCACCAGGATGCCGCGGGTGTGCATCAGCATGGTGGCCTCGGCGTTCCAGTAGGACTGGCCGCCGACGTTGACGCCGGCGACGACGATGTTCATCTCGCCTCCGTCCTGGGTGAACTCGATCATTTGGCGCAGGGCGGCCGCGGTCCAGTCGAGGTTCTCGGTCCCGCTGTCCATGGAGATCTTGGCGCCGGCCGAGAGGGCGATCCACTCGAGGGGCACGCCGAGCTTCCGGGCCAGATCCAGGGCCGCGATGATCCGGCGGCATTCGGGCTCGGCGAAGGAGCCCATCTCGTGGGTCGGGTCCCCCATCAGGAGCACCCGGCTCATACCCTCGGGGTAACGCTCCGTCACGTTGCGCACGACGCCCACCACGAGATTGGCCGTGTTCTCGCCGGGCGGCCGCTCCACGGGCACCAGCCGCCCGTCCGCATCCAGGTCGTACTCGGCGAACGAGCCGGGCGGGAACACGGTGCGCGGCCCGTCCGCGGGAGGCGCCAGCATGCGCACGATCTCGTAGGGATAGGTCATCCCGCGCTGGCGCATGCGCAGCACCTTCTGGCCGTACTCCGAGAGCGGGCGGATCGGCTCCGCGGAGGGCTCGTTGATCGCGAACGCGATGCTGCCGTCCCCCGGGCTGGTGAGCTGGAGGATCGAGACCCGCAGCTCGCCGGATGCCGGATCCGGTCGCAGCGCGTGGATCACCACCTTCTCGATGCCCAGGTCCTCGGTGAACGGCGCCAGTCGCCGGGCCAGGCGGTCGAGATCCTCGACGGTCAGGTCCAGCGAAGGCCAGAGGTAGAGGAGCACGCGATTCCAGTGCAGGCGCTGGCGCACGCTGCGCTGCGCCTGGAAGCGCCGGATCGTCGCCAGCGCCTCGAGCAGCATGCCCTCCAGGCACGGAAGCCGCTGCACCCGGCCTTCGGCGTCGCGCACGGGGGTGAGGTCGCGCACCTCGGCGAAGGCGAAGAGCCGCTCGTCCCGGGGATTGGAACGGGCCTTGCCGTGGAAGACGTACACGTCCTCCACCGACGGCAGACGCTCGATCTCGAAGTGGCCCGTGCGCCAGAGCTGGAGGCGCTTGGCCATCATGGGATGGATCCCGCGGTAGACCCGCTCCTCCTGGAAGCCGCCCTCCCCGGGGCGCAGGGTGAAGTGCTGCATGGAGCTCATGCCCGGGCCGTAGCCGGGGGCGGC
Source organism: uncultured delta proteobacterium (assembly GCA_947259215.1). Taxonomy (GTDB): domain Bacteria; phylum Myxococcota_A; class UBA9160; order UBA9160; family JAFDET01; genus CAMYLJ01. The sequence continues at coordinate 5,961 of CAMYLJ010000016.1, read as the reverse complement.
CACCACGCCGACGACCCGACGCAGGGGGCGCCCGAAGCCGGCCCTCTCGATGACGGAGCGCAGCTCGGCCACCACCGCGTCCGGCTCGCCGTGGGGACCGTCCTGCCACAGATAGAGATCGAGCATCACGTCGTTACCGGCGGGCACGGCCTCCACGAGCGGACGCAACGCCCCCACCGCGGCCTCGCGCTCGCCCCACGGCGCACAGGTGGCCATCACGTGGATCCGCGCTCCCTCGTGCTCGTAGGCGGCGCTCGCAACGCTGCAGCCGTCCGCCTCCAGGGTGCGCAGATCCTGGAGCGGTCGCAAGCGGTAGTAGCGACGCATCAGCACCTCGAGCATCCGCTCGCGCAGCCGCCCGTCCGCTGCGGCGAAGCGCGCGCTCAGCACGTTCACCAGCGGCTCGGGGCACTCGACCAGGGGCGAGACGTGCGGCTCGGCGGGCTCCCCCGCGGCCAACGCCGCCAGGTGGGCGTCGGCCTCCGCGTAGGCGCGCGCGCGGATCTCCTCGACCAGGTGACGATCCACGCTCTGGTACCGCACCTCCCGCGCCAGATCGCTGACGGCGGGATGTCGGGCACGGGTGGCCTCGACGATGCGGTCCAGCAGCCCGTGGTGGACCTCGCCCTCGTGGGCCGCCAGGCGCTCCGGCTCGTCGAGCCGGCGCCCCAGCAGACGCAGGATCGCCGCTGCCTGGGCGTCCATGTGTCGATGGGCCCTGCAGATCCAGAGCAGCGCCTCCTCCAGGGCCGGCCCCGGCTCCAGGCTCGCGACGCCGTAGTGGGCCAGCGCGCGGCGGAGCTTGTCGAGGAAGGACTCGGGCAGGCCGGCGCCCGCAGCCGGGAGGGCGCGCAGGAAGCCGTAGAGGTACTCCTCGCTGCTGGCGCTGGCCGCGCCCTCGCCCGGCTGGCGGCCGCGGAAGAGCGCGCAGATGTCGGTGAAGGCGGCCAGCACCGCGTCCTCGGCCTCTGCCAGCTCCGGGTCGGCTGCCGGCAGCTCGCCGCAGGCGGCGCGCCACTCGTCGAGCAGGCGCTCGGAAGCAGCCGGGTCTACGTCGAAGCCGAGCATCAGGCACCGCAGCTCGTCGAGGGCGTGCCGCGCGCGGGTGCGCGCGTCGCCCCCGGGCGTGGCCTCTGCATCCGCTTCGAACGACACCCGTTCGCCCGCAGGATGTCCGGCCTCCTGCTCCAGGGTCTCCAGCACGACCAGCGTCTCGTCGGAATCGACCTGGGAGTGGGTCGAGGTCACGATCTCGCGCACGCGACCGGCGCAGGGAGCCAGCACGCGCAGCTCTGTCTTCATGGCCTCGAGCACCGCGACCAGGTCGCCGGTCTCCACGGCGTCGCCCACCTGCACCGGAATCGAGAGCACGATGGCGGGTGACGGCGCTCGCACGATCCCAGCGTCGTCGCGGGACAGGCGGTGGGGAATTCCGTCGATCTCCACCACCTGGGCGAGGCCTTCGCTCCAGGACAGGGCCCGGAAGGTGTGGGTCCCAAGATGCAGGCGCCGCTCCAGCGGTCCCACGTGCTCCACCCGGGCGTCGGCGGTCCGCCCGTCGAGCTGGATCCGGTAGGACTGGGGCCCCAGCCGGAAGACCCGCGGCTCGTAGCTCTGGCCGCCGACGCGCAGCTCGCCGGCGCGTCCCACCTCGTCGCGCAGGCGCGGGCGCCCCCGGGTAGCCGTCGCCAGGAACTGCTCCCGCTCGCGTACGAAACCGTCCTCGTAGGCCTCGATCGCGCCTTGGACCAGGGCCGCGACGCCGTAGGGCTCGGGCAGGTGCTCACCGCGCGCCGCCAGAGCGTCGAGCCAGGCGTTGTCCACCTCGCCGCGCTGCACCTCGGGCCGCCGGACCAGGCCGAGCAGGAAGCCCTGGTTGCTGGCTCCGCCGCGCACCGCCAGCCGCATCTCGGCCAGCGCGCGCTCGAGACGCGCGAGCGCCTCCGCGCGATCGCGCCCGCGGGCGATGACCTTGGCGATCATCGAGTCGAACTCCGCGGCGACCCGGTCGCCCTCGGCGATGCCGGCGTCCACGCGGACTCCAGGGCCACCCGGGGCGCGGAAGAGCGCGATCTCGCCCGGCGCGGGCGCGAAACCGTGCTCGGGATCCTCGGCGTTCACACGGACCTCGATGGCGTGGCCGCGGGCTTCCGGGGCGGGTCCCTCCAGCCGTCCCCCGCGCGCCACGTGGATCTGGAGCTTGACCAGGTCGACGCCGGTCGTCTCTTCCGTGACCGGGTGCTCCACCTGGAGTCGCGCGTTCACCTCCATGAACGAGAAGGCGCGGCTCTTCGGGTCGTACAGGAACTCCACCGTGCCGGCGTTGCGGTAGCCGGCCGCAGCGGCGAGGCGCGCCGCCGCGTCGCAGAGCATCCGCTGCTGCTCCGCGTCCAGGGCCGGGGACGGGGTTTCCTCCAGCAGCTTCTGGTTGCGGCGCTGGATGCTGCAGTCGCGCACGCCGAGGGCCCAGGTGGCGCCCTGACCGTCCGCGATGATCTGGACCTCCACGTGCCGCGCTCCCTCGAGCAGCGTCTCCAGGAACACGGTGCCGTCGCCGAAGCCCTTGAGCGCCTCCGCGCGCGCGCTCTCGAAGGCGCCGGCGAGCTCGTCGGGGCCGCGCAGCTTGCGGATGCCGCGGCCTCCCCCGCCTGCGGTCGCCTTGACCATGAGCGGGTAGCCCAGGCGCTCGGCGCACGCGCGCGCCGCGTCCAGGCTCTCCACCGGACCGCCGCTCCAGGGCGCCACGGGCACCCCCGTCTTCTCCGCCAGGCGCTTGGAGCCGATCTTGTCGCCCAGGCGCGCCATCACCTCGGGATCGGGTCCGATGAAGACCACGCCCAGGTCCTGGCACAGCTGGGCGAAGCGCGTGTGCTCGGCGACGAAGCCCCAGCCGACCCAGGCCGCCTCCGCGCCCGTCTCGCGCAGGGCGTGTTCGAGGGCGGCGTAGTCCAGGTAGCGGTTCTTGCGCTCCCCGTCGCGCGGGTCGACGAAGCTGGCGGAGCCCAGATCGTAGGCTTCGTCCGCCTCGCGTACGAAGAGCGAGCCGCGATCCGGCTCGGTGTAGAGGGCGATCGAGCGCAGGCCCGACGGGCGTTCGGCCTCCAGCTCGCGCACGGCGCGAATCAGCCGCACCGCCGTCTCGCCCCGGTTCACGACAGCGATGCGGCCGAAGGGTCCGGTCATCCGGCCATGGCCTCGCGCAGGGGCGCACCCAGCGAGTCGGCAACCGGCTCGGGCAGGAGCGCGGTGGCGTAGCCCTCGAGCCGCACCAGCACCCGCCCCGCCTCGTCCACCACGTCCACGTCGAAGCTGCCGTCGTCGCGCGGAGAGACGATGGCGTGTCGCTCTCCCGGACCTTCGCTGGCATCGGGGGCGATCCAGACCCGGTCGATGCGTTGCGGCAGCCCCATGCGCCCGGTCGTGCCGATCTCCCACACGCCGGCGGTCTGGAAGCACAGCTCGACGAGCCGCGGCGCCGCGGCCAGCGGTGCGTCCGACGCCCCGCACAGCGGCGGCAGTGGGGACGCCAGGCGCCCGACGGCCCGGTCGCCCTCGCGCCAGGCCGACGCCAGCACCTGGAAGGCCGGCCCGTGGAAGTAGACCCGGTAGATGGCGTCGGCGCCGACGGCGCGGGTCCCCTCGCCGGGCCGCGACACGGCCTCCGATGCGCTCGAGGGCTCTTCGCCGAATCGCAGCGACGCCGTGAAGTGCGTCGTCACCTGGGGCTCGCTCTGCCCCGCCAGGCTGCGACGTCCCACCAGGGCACAGCGGGCCACCAGGTCGCCGCCCTCGCGTTCGAGCCGCGCCGAGGGCTCGAGGGTGCGCGGCTCGTCGCGGTAGAACTTGAAGGGCGCCAGGAAGCGCACGTCTTCGATCGCCTGCAGGCTCCGCCCCCCCGCCGTGACACGGGCCAGCTCGACGAACGCCTCGAGTCCGATCACGCCCGGCAGCACCGGCGTACCCTCGATGCGGTGGTGGTCCAGGAAGGGTTCCGCCGCGGGATCGAGCGGGGTGCGGGCGCAGAACCCCGCGTGGACGCCGGCGGCCGTCACCGCAGCGACGAGGGGGCCCGCGTCCGTCTCGACGGTCTCGGGATCGAGCCCTCCCGCCGGATCGCGTTCCGCCAGCAGGACGCCCAGGCGCCCCCCGATCAGCACTTCGCCACGGCGCGCGCCGGCGCTGAGCTCGCGCCGCACCACGGGGATGCCCGCTTCGGCGGGCAGCATGTCGATGCCCGCCGCCTCCATCACCTGGGGGATCGAGCCGCGCGTCGCCATGCCCACGTCGGCCCAGGCCGTCCAGTCGATCGCGATGCCCCGGATTTCCGGATGCGTGCGCCGCAGGCTCGAGACGCCCTTGCACAGCACGTCGTTGGCGGCGCTGTAGTCCGTCTGGCCCGCGTTCCCGAAGCGGCCGGCGATGGAGCTGAAGGCCACCACCGCGCGGGGCGGCGTCTCGGCGAGGGCGCGCATCAGGTTGAACCAGCCGTCGCACTTCACGTCGAAGACCAGGTCGAACTCGGCCGGCTCCTTGTCCGGCAGCGCGCGGCTGCGCTCGAGCCCGGCGGCGTGGAGCAGCACGTCGACCCGCCCGCTCTCCGCGCGGATCGACTCTACGGCCTTGGCGACGGCATCCCCGTCGCACAGGTCCACGCAGTGCCAGGTCGCGCGACCGCCGGACGCGCGCACCGCCTCCAGCGCCGAGAGAGCCGCGTGGGCCCGCTCGAATCGCGCCAGCTCTCGCTCCACCTGCACCGGGGTGGCGCGCTCGCCTCCCGCGCGCAGGCGCTCGAAGATCCGGCGCCGAAGCGCGTCGCGATCGCTCGCGAAGAGCGCCAGGTCCGGGTCGGCGGCATCCGGCTCGGGAACCACGTCCAGCAGGTGGAAGACGCCGCCGCTGGCGCGCGCGAGATCATCCGTGATGGCGGACACGATGCCGCCGGCGGCGCCAGTCACGGCGAACACCGTGTCGCCGTCGAGCGCCAGACCGGGCTCACCGTCGGAGACCGGCTGCTCGGCCAGAGCCACGCTCCAGCGCTCCCCGTCGCGGAGGCCCACCTCCACCGCGCCGCGATCGGCCAGGGTCTCGGCGATCAGCGCGTCGGCCAGGGCGGCCGTCTTGCGGCTGGCCGCGAAGTCCACCGCCTTGACCAGCGCCTCCGGCCGCTCGCGGGCGAACGCCTTGGTGAAGCCCACCACGCCGCCGCCCAGGGGAGCAGTCGCGCCCTCGTCGCCGTAGCCGTGGAGACCACCGAGCCGCGTCGCGCTGACCAGGAAGCAGTCGGGCGTCGCGATGTCGTCGTAGAGGGCGCGCATGGTCGTGTACAGGAGCTTCACGCGCAGGCGCAGCGCGGCGCGCCAGGCCGGCAGGTCGAGACCAGCCAGCTCGCCGGCCGCGTCGAGCGCCGGGAGCCAGTAGACCCCCTGGATCGGACCTTCGGCGCGCCACGCGGAGATCTGCTCCGCGAGAGCCTCTGCATCCCAGGCGGGATCGAGCGCCAGCACGCGGACGCCGCGCTCCTCCAGTCGCTTCACCAGCGCCCGGGACACGCCTCCCGCATCCGGCATCACCAGCACGCGGGCGCCCGCCTCGAGTCCGACCCCGCTCGACGCGCAGCGATCGAGCGGCGGCCGCAGCACCGGGACCGGCACCCGACGCGGGATGCGCTCGGTGGCGGCGAGGTCGCCCCGGGGCGCCTCCAACCCGGTCGCTCGGGTCGCGGACTCCTCGGGGGCGCTGGCCGTGGTGTCGGACACCGGCGCCGCGGCGAATCCCGGCGCACGGTCCTTCACGAACTGGATCGTGTGCGCCAGCGTCGGGTAGTCCCGCAGCTTCAGCGTCTCGTCGCGGGGAATGTCGTACGCCTCGCGGATCGCCGCGAACGTCTCCGCCTGCTTCACCGTATCGACCCCGAGGTCCGCCTCCAGGTCGAGGTCCAGGTCCAGCATGTCCGGCGGGTAG
>CAMYLJ010000015.1 GCA_947259215.1 uncultured delta proteobacterium | reverse complement strand
CGCGTCGGAGGAGTGGCTCCGCGGGGTGACCATGGACGACCGCTCAACGCAGCGCGCGCTCGACCCGCGTGACCTCGCCGAGCAACCCGTCGAGGGCCTCGAAGTCGATCTGGCTCGGCCCGTCGCACGGCGCGTTCTCCGGATCCGGATGGGCCTCCACGAACAGACCGTCGATGCCGAGGGCCACGGCCGCCCGCGCCAGCGGCCCCACGTAGCGGCGCTCGCCGCCGGAGGCGACGCCGCCGGCACCGGGCTGCTGCACCGCGTGGGTAGCGTCGAAGCAGACCGGCGCGAACTCGCGCATGCGCGCGAGCGCCCGCATGTCCACCACCAGCTGCTGGTAGCCGAAGGTGGTTCCCCGCTCGGTCACGAAGGCGCCGCCGCTTCCGAAGCGGCGCACCTTGTCCACCGCCAGGCGCACGTCCTCGGGCGCCATGAACTGGCCCTTCTTGATGTTCACCGGCAGCCCGGTCTGGGCACAGGCCGCGATGAGATCGGTCTGCCGGCACAGAAACGCCGGGATCTGCAGGCAGTCGGCCACCTCGGCGGCGATCTTGGCCTGCCCGGGCTCGTGCACGTCGGTCAGGATCGGGAGGCCCGTCTCGCGCTTCACCCGGTCGAGGATGCGCACGCCCTCGTCGATCCCGGGGCCGCGGTAGGACTCGAGGCTCGAGCGGTTGGCCTTGTCGTAGGAGGCCTTGAAGACGAGGGGCAGACCGTGGCGGTCGGCCAGCGCCCGCAGGGTGCGGGCCGCCTCGAGGGTGTCCTCCGCGGACTCGATCACGTTGAGGCCGCTGATCAGGACGAGAGGGGCACCCTCGCCCAGCGGAATCCCGCCGATCCTCATCTGGTCCCCCCCACGGCGAGGAGATGTAGCAGCCACTTCGGGCCCCTACACCCCCGTCGGGCTGTCGGCGTCCACGGCGGCCGCCAGGGCCCCCAGGAAGTCCGGGAGCGCCGAGGTCACGCGGCTCCAGTTGGGGATGGGAGGAGCCCCCATGGGGTCGCGCACGAAGGAGAGCCCCGCCTGGCGGAGCGCTCGCGAGAAGGTCTCCACCGCCACCTCCTCCTCGTGCCGGTCGAAGTGCAGGCCGTTCAGGGCGGCGTCGTCGCTGTAGCGCGCGATGGCGTCCTGGGCCGTCCGGACGTAGGCGGCAATCAGGGTGTTCAGGAAGCCGGACTCGAACTCGACGCCGTAGCTGGCCAGGTTCCGGATCAGCGACGACGCGATGTCCAGGACCATGCGGTGGAGACCCCGGTTGGCGTCGTCCGGCGACAGCTCGCGGTGCTTGTGGTCGTAGTTCTCGCTGACGTCCACCTGGCAGATCCGCTTCAGCGAGCAGTTGCGATAGACCTCGGCCAGCAGCCCGACCTCCAGGCCCCAGTCGCTCGGAACCCGGTTGATGCGCGCCAGGTCGGTGGTCATGGAGCATTCGCCGGCCAGCGGATAGCGGAAGGAGTCCAGGTACTCGAGCAGCGGCACCGGTCCCAGCACCGAGCGCATGGCCCGCAGCAGCGGCGTCATGAAGAGCCGCGTCACCCGCCCGTGCAGGCGATCGGTCACCCGGCCGTAGTAGCCCTTGGCGAACTCGTAGCCGAGGTTCGGGTTGGCGGTGGGGAAGCAGAGCCGGGCCAGCATCTCGCGGGAGTAGTCCAGGATGTCGCAGTCGTGGATGGCGATCACGCGCGAGACGTTGCTGGCCAGGATGTAGCCGTAGGCGATCCAGGTGCCGCGGCCCTTGCCCTCGGCGCCGGGATCCAGGCCTTCCGAGCGGAGTCCGGCGTAGAGATCTCCGAGTCGCGCCCCGTCGTTCCAGAGTAGGGTCGGCGGCTCGCCGGTCAGGGTCCGGACGTCCTCGAACAGGCGGCACATGTGCTCGAACTCGTCGCGGTCGCGGGCGCCGTCGACGCTCACCACGAGCTGCCTCAGATACGAGACGCCCCGCAGCGTGTCGATGATGCCCTTCAGCGCCGGCCCCCGGGACTCGCTGTAGAGGCAGGGCAGCACCAAGGCGATGGGCCGGGCGTCGGAGTACGAGCGCAGCTCGTCCTCCAGCCGGGGGAGGTCCGTGCGGCCCAGACGGTGCAGGGTGGCGATCACCCCGGTCTGGTGGAAGTCCGCCATGGCCCGAAAGCTCGCACTGGCCCGACCGGCGTGTCAAGCAGAGCGGTCCCGGCGGGGATCAGGCGGCTCCGAGCGGCTCCTCTTCCAGCAGCCGGAGGGCCAGCGGGTCGATCTCGATGAACTCGAGGCCCACGTCCGTGGTGATCGGATCGACGTCCGTGGCCCAGACCACCCTGCCGACCGCCACGATGGTGTGGTCCTCGACGTTGAAGGTCACGCGGATCACGTCGTCGAGATCCACCTCGCACCCGACGACCTGGAAGCGGATCCCCCCCGCCGAGATGTCCGTGCCCACCGCCAGTCGATCGCGCCGGTCGACCGGCGCCACGGAGATCACGTGGCCGGTCTCGACGCGGAGGTACTTGCGACGATCGCGCTCGGTCATGCGAGGCTCCCCCGAGACGGGCGCTGGCGCCCATCCGACCCTTCGGCCGGGGAGCCGGCCCGCTTGAGGGCGAAGCGGGATTCCCCTCAGCCGGGGCGGGGAAACAGCTCGAGCTGCCGGCCGGGGTCGCGCACCGGGACGAGGTCCGAGAGCGCCAGGCCCACCAGGCGGACGGCCCGGGAGCCGGCCTGGGTGCGGCGCAGGAGGGCGAGCCCCACCCGGTGGATCTCGCGGGCGTCCGCCACGGGCTCGCCCAGGGTCCGGCTGCGGGTCGTCGTCTGCTGGTCCGTGTAGCGGAGCTTCAGCTGGATCTTGCGGGCCGCCAGGCCCTCGAGGCCGAGGCGTCGATCCAGGGATTCCGACAGCTCCTGGATGCGCTCCGAGAGGACGCCCGCATCGACCAGGTCCGCGGCCAGGGTCACCTCCTGGGACAGGCTCTTGGAGTGGCGCGTGGCGCGCACCGGCGATGGATCGCGCCCCCGGGCCAGCTCGAGCAGCTCGAGGCCGCGGTTGCCGAGCACCTCCTCCAGCCGCTCCGCCCCGAGCGCCAGCAGGTCGCCCACCTCGGCCACATCGTGCTTCGCCAGGGCGGCCTCGGTGTTGGCTCCCACGCCCTCCAGCCGGGTGACCGGAAGCGGATGTAGAAACGACTCGAGCTCGGAGGGGACAACCCTTCGGATTCCCGAGGTTCCGGATTCCTCCGCCGCGAGCCGCGCCAGGAACTTCACCGGCCCGATGCCCACCCGCAGCGGGAGATCCAGCTCGTCGGCCACCCTCTCGCGCAGGTCCTCGGCGAGGGCGAGCGGGTCCGGGCCTTCGGGCAGCTCGAAGTAGGCCGCGCCGGGGCCCGCCTCCTCGATGCGCTCGCAGACGCGCCGCAGGCAGGCGAACAGGCGCACCCCCATCTCCCGGTAGCGGCGCCGGTCCGTCACCAGGGCGCGCGCGTCGGGGCAGCGCTCGAGGGCTTCCAGCATGGACATGCCCGGCTCGACGCCGCGAGCGGCGGCGTCCGCCGTCGCGGCCTGGACGGAGCCCCCCTTGCGCGGGTCGCCGCCCACCACGACGGGCCGCGCCCCCAGGTCCGGACGCTCCACCCGCTCGACCTCCGCGTAGAAGCCGGGCACCTGGACGTAGACGACGCTCACGAATCGGGCTCCAGCACGAGACGCGACTCCGCGTGATCCTCCACCAGCAGGGCGCCCTGCACCAGCAGGCTCGCCCGGCCCGCGAGCCAGCGCTCGAGCCCGCTCGCGCGGTGGGGGTGGCCGGCGTGCTCCGAGGCGCCCGGCGCGAGCGCCGACAGCGCGTAGCCGGGCTCGCCCAGGTCCGCCGCAAAGCGCAGCACCGACACCACGCGCGCGTCGAAGGGCCGGGTCGGATCGTAGCCCCCGGCCGCCACGGTCGCGGCGTCCCCTCCGTACGGGAAGGGACCGAGGCCGCTTCTCACGGGGAGCAGGGGCCGGAACGACAGCGGGTGGAGGCGTCCCCAGGTCCACTTCTCGCGATTCGGCCCGATTTCCACCGAGAGTCGCAGCCAGGCGCGGTGGAGGCTCTCGCGCACTGCGGCCGCCACGCGGGCGGGGTCGTCCCAGCCGGACGAGTCTCCGCCACCCTTCGCCGCCGAGGCCACCACACGCGCGGCCAGGGGCACGGGCGACACGTGGGGAAGCTCCAGGTAGCGCCTGAGCAGGTCCTGGCCGAGCCGGTCGGCGAAGAGCTGCTCCACGAGCTCGTGGTGGAAGGCGTGGTAGAGCGCGGCGCCCACGCTGTCGGCCCGCATCTCGCCATCCCAGGCACGCAGCAGCCGGGCCACCTCCGCGGCCTCGTCGCCGAGCGGGGCCTCGCCCGCCAGGTCCAGCGCGCGTGCCACCCGCTCGCGGGCCCGGGCGGACGCCACGTCGGCCTGCAGGGCCACCGCACTGCCCATGTCGAGACCCCCGGCGCGGCTGCCCTCCCGCAGCAGGCGTTCGATCCGCCCGGACCTCTCGCCCGGCCGCCAGAGCCACTCGATCCCCGAGTCCGAGGTCCCCGGTAGCGGGCCGTCGGCGGCGACGATCCAGCCCTGCCCTTCGTCGAGGCGGGCCGCGGGCAGCCGCTCGGCCGGTACCGGGGAGCTCCAGTCGTAGAAGCGCGCGCGCCCCGGGACGGGCACCAGGCCCGAGGGCAGGCGCCGGCGCGGGATCCAACCCGCCAGCTGCACGCCGGCGGCGCCGTCGCCGTCCGCGTAGACCACGGCCACCACGGGCTCGCGATGGCGGGCGAGGGCGCGCCGAAGCTCCTGGGCGTCGTCCGCGCGGGCGGCGCGCAGGAGCCCGCCGATTCCCGGACCCGTCCGCGCGCCGCTCCAGGCGAGCGCCAGCGCCTCGCCCGCACCCTCGACCACCGGGTGCACCAGCGGTCCGTGGCGTGTGCTGCGCACCTCGAGCGTCTGGACTCCACCGCCCCGCGACGCGAGCGTCTCTTCGCGCACCTCGAGCGGGCGGAAGCCGGAGCCGTCGTGGTACCGGGTCGGGTCGTCGGGATCGAGCGTCTCGCGGAAGAGGTCGGTCACCACGACGCGGGCGTGGACGGCGGCCCAGGCGACGCGCCGGTTGTGGCCCAGCCAGAAGACCGGGATGCCCGGGCGGGTCGCTCCCGACACGTCGAGCGGGCCGCCGCGCAGGTGCACCTCGTAGAGGGCGCTGGGAACGCGGGCCTCGTGATGCAGGTCCGCCGCCAGCAGCGGGCGGCCGCTCGCCGTGTGCATCCCGCCCACCACCCAGGCGCTGCTGCCGATGCCGGCGCCAGCCAGGCCCGCGGCCCGCCGCACCGGGTCGCCTCCCGGCGCGCGTGGCAGCCGGCGAGCCTCGGTGCCGTAGGGGACGGCGCGGATGCCCGCGCCCTCCGGAAAGAACGGCTGGGCGGCGAGACCGCCGACGGCCTCGATCAGATCGTTCAGCACCAGGCTGGTCTCGAGGCTCCCGCCGAGGCCCCACGCCAGGAGCTTCATCAGGGCCAGGCTGTCGGCGGGGCGCCAGGGCTCGGGCTCCCCCACTCCGAGGGCACGCAGCGCCCGGGGCGGCGCGACGTGTCCGGCCGCGATCCGGGCCAGGCGCGCGTTCACGCCGGACGCGTAGGCTTCGAGGGCGCGGCCGGTGTAGGGGTCGAGGGCGCGCGCCTGGGCGTCGGCCAGCCGGCCGATGCCGAGCAGCCGCATGCGCCGGTCGCTCGCAAGCCCGGCCTCGCCCACCCACTCAGCGGTGCGGCCCCGCGCCACCCGCCGCAGCCAGAGCATCTGGGCCAGTCGGTCCTGGGCGTGCAGGAAGCCGAGCACCCGCAGCGCATCGAGCTCGCTCCCGGCCCGCGCGTGAGGGATGCCGCGCCCGTCGCGCAGCACCTCGGCCGGGCTCGAGAGGCCCTCGAGCACCAGCCGGCCCTGCTGCTGGGGCCAGGCCTCGTGCTCCACCCGATCCGCACGCAGGAGCGCGAGGCCGCCCCAGACCGCCGCGAGCCCCAGACCGAGGACCGCCGCCAGGCCCGCGGCCCTGCGCCTCCCGCGCCCCGCCTGCTGCGTGGTCTCCGCCGTCACGCCGGCCTCCCGGGCGCGAGCGCCGGGCCGTCGCCCGTCCGCCCCGCTCTCTTGGCGGCCGGACACGGCCCCAAGTGAAGCCGTCGCAGCGCCCGCGCCGCGCGGATGCGACCGCGCAGACGGACCTCGCCGGGCCCTTTCCCCATCGGCTCCTCGGTTTTCCCCTGCGCGCGCTCGTGTGCGGAGTTCGCGTGCGCGATCGGTAGCTTAGTGTCTCCTGGCCGACGTCGCGGCCGTTGGCGGGCCGGCCGTCGGCCCGGTACATTCCGCCGGTCTTCGGATCGGGCGTCTCGCCCGGCAACGTCACGTCGTGGATTACGAATCACCGGGCACCGGCCCAGGAGGCTCCGCATGTCGGTTCGGGTTGGCATCAACGGTTTCGGGCGCATCGGTCGGCTGGTCCTCCGGGCCGCACAGGACAAGGACCTCGAGATCTCCGGCATCAACGATCTGACCGACGCCAAGACCCTGGCGCACCTGCTCAAGTGGGACTCGATCCACGGCCCCTACGCCGGCGAGGTGGAGGCGGGCGACGGTGCGATCATCGTGGACGGCAAGAAGATCCCGATCACCTCGGAGCGCGACCCGGCGAAGCTGCCCTGGGGCGCGACCGGAACCGACCTGGTGATCGAGTCCACGGGCATCTTCCAGGACAAGGCCGGCGCGTCGAAGCACCTGGAGGCCGGCGCCAAGAAGGTGATCATCACCGCGCCGTCGCCGGACCCGGACGTGACGCTCGTCCTCGGCGTGAACGACGACGCCTACGACCCCTCGAGCCACGACGTGGTCTCGAACGCCTCCTGCACCACCAACTGCCTGGGCCCGGTGGCCAAGGTGCTGAACGACAACTGGGGCATCGACTCCGGCTGGATGACCACCATCCACGCCTACACGAACGACCAGCGCATCCTCGACTTCCCGCACAAGGACCTGCGCCGGGCGCGCGCGGCGGCCCTGTCGATGATCCCCACCAGCACCGGCGCGGCCCGGGCCATCGGGCTCGTGCTGCCGGAGCTGAAGGGCCGCCTCGACGGCTTCGCGATGCGCGTCCCCACCGCCGACGTGTCCGTGGTGGACCTGGCGGTCCAGCTGAAGAAGGACGCCTCGGCCGACGACATCAACGCCGCCATGCGCGAGGCCGCCGACGGGCCCATGCGCGGCATCTTCCAGGTGACCGACGAGCCGCTGGTCTCGATGGACTTCAAGGGCAACCCCCACTCCTCGATCCTCGACTCCGCGTACACCAAGGTCATGAACGGGAACTTCGCGAAGGTGCTCTCGTGGTACGACAACGAGTGGGGCTACTCGTGCCGCGTGGTGGACCTCGCCGTCCGGATGGGAAGCTAGGCGCCGATGGGCGTACCCGGCCTGGACGCGCTCCTCGCCGACGGCGGTGTGCGCGGACAGCGCGTCTTCGTGCGCGCGGACCTGAACGTTCCGCTGCGCGACGGCCGGGTCTCCGACGACACCCGCATCCGGGCCTCGCTGCCGACCCTGCGGCGCCTCGTCGACGCGGGCGCACGCGTGGTGGTGGCCTCGCACCTGGGGCGTCCCGAGGGCGAACGCCGGCCGGAGCTGTCGCTGCGGCCCGTGGCGGCGCGCCTGGGCGAGCTGCTGGAGCAGCGGGTGGCCTTTGCGGACGACTGCGTCGGGCCCGCGGCCGAAGCCGTGGTGGACGGCCTCGGCGAGGGCGAGGTCGCGCTGCTGGAGAACCTGCGCTTCCACGCGGGCGAGACGAAGAACGACCCGGAGTTCGCACGCGCCCTGGCCGCCCTGGCCGACGCCTACGTGAACGACGCCTTCGGGACCGCGCACCGCGCCCACGCGTCGACGGCCGGCATGGTTTCCCAGGTGGCGCGGCACGCCGCCGGCGACCTGCTGGCCTCGGAGCTCCAGCACCTGCGCGTGGTGCTCGAGCCCGAGCGACCCCTGCTCTGCCTGCTCGGCGGCGCCAAGGTGTCCGACAAGCTGGCCGTGCTGGAGGCGCTGGCGCCCCGGGCGGATGTTCTCGCCATCGGCGGCGCCATGGCCTACACGTTCCTGCGTGCCCTCGGGCAGCCGACGGGCGCCTCCCTGGTGGAGGAGACCCTGGTGGGCGAGGCGAGCAAGGTCCTGGCCGCCGCCAAGGCGGCGGGACGCCGCCTGCTGCTGCCGACCGACCACGTGGTGGCGCGCGAGCTGGCGGAGGACGCCGAGGCCCGGGTGGTGAAGGAGATCCCGGAGGGTTGGATGGGGCTCGACGTGGGCCCGGAGACCGCCGCCGCCTACGCGGCCGAGGCCACCCGCGCGCGCACGGTCTTCTGGAACGGACCCATGGGCGTCTTCGAGATGGAGCGGTTCGCCGGCGGCACCCGCGAGGTGGCCCGGGGCGTGGCGGAGTCCGCAGCCGTGTCCGTGGTCGGCGGCGGCGACTCGCTGGCGGCCATCAACCAGCTCGGGCTCGCCGACCGCATCACCCACTGCTCGACCGGCGGCGGCGCCTCGCTCGAGTTCGTACAGGGACTCGCCCTGCCCGGCGTGGTGGCCCTGGGAGACGTTTGAGCATGCGCACTCCGATCCTGGCCGCGAACTGGAAGATGCACAAGAACGTGGGCGAGGCCGTCGCCTTCGTGGAGGAGTTCCTGCCGCTGGTGGCCGACGCCGAGGGCGTCGAGATGGTGCTGGCCCCGCCCTTCACGGCCCTCGACCGGGTGGGCCAGACCTTGGCCGGTTCCGCGGTGAAGCTGGCCTCCCAGAACGTGAACCCCGAGGCCAAGGGCGCCTTCACGGGCGAGATCGCACCCGGGATGCTGGTCGACCTGGGCTGTGCCTACGCCATCGTGGGCCACAGCGAGCGTCGCCACATCTACGGCGAGGACGACACGCTCGTCGCGCGCAAGGCGGCGGCGCTGCTGGCCGAAGACATCCGCCCGATCGTCTGCGTGGGCGAGACCCTCGACCAGCGCGAGGCGAATCGCACCTTCGACGTCATCGGCGGGCAGCTCGAGGGCAGCCTGGCCGAGGTCGACCCCGCCCGCGCCGAGGATGTGGTGCTGGCCTACGAGCCCGTCTGGGCCATCGGCACCGGCCGCACCGCGACCCCGGAGATCGCCCAGGAGGTGCACGCCTTCATCCGCGAGGGGCTGGCCAAGCGCTTCGGCGAGCGCGCCAGCCAGATCCGCATCCAGTACGGGGGTTCGGTCAAGCCCGACAACGTCTACGAGCTGATGGCGCAGCCGGACATCGACGGTGCGCTGGTCGGCGGCGCGAGCCTCGAGCCCGAGAGCTTCTCGCGCATCGTGCTCTTCGATCGCCAGGGGTCCGCGTGACTCTCTTCCTCACCGTGGTCCACGTTCTGGTCTGCCTGGTCCTGATCGTGGTCGTGCTGCTCCAGCGCGGCAAGGGCGCCGAGATCGGCGCCGTCTTCGGCGGCGGCGCCAGCAACACGGTCTTCGGCAGCCGGGGCGCGGGCAACTTCTTCACGCGGCTCACCACCGGCGCGGCGGTGATCTTCATGGTGACGAGCCTGGTGCTCTCCTACATGGCCAGCCAGCGCTCCCAGCAGGGCCTCTTCGACGACGAGCCGACCGCTGCCGAGGAGCCCGCGGGCGGCGCGGGCGACTCGCCCTTCTCCGAGATCCCCGGAGCCGCCGCTCCCGCGGAGCCCCCGGCGCAAGCGGCTCCGCCGAGCGAGCCGGCGCCTGCCGAGGTCGCACCCGGAGACGCATCCGACGCGGCTGCCGCGGACCCGAAGCCCGCCTCCCCGCCGGCGCCCTAGCGACCCTCCCGCGCTTCGGTACGTTCTCGCCAGCTTGCGAGCGGCAGTGGCGGAATTGGTAGACGCGCCAGCTTGAGGGGCTGGTGGGGGCAACCCCGTGGAGGTTCGAATCCTCTCTGCCGCACCATACGAAACGGGGACGGTCCTTAGAAACGCTTCCCAGGGGAAGCGTTTCTAAGGACCGTCCCCGTTTCGTATGGGGTCACCGACGCGGATGGCGCCGCCCTCCAGGATCTCGGCGCGCAGGCCGCCGCGGTGGACGAGCGCGGCCCGGGCGCCGGGGCCGCCGGTCTTCTCCATCAGCGCGCACGGCTCGCACAGCTCCACGCCCCGCAGCCGGGCCTCGCCCACGCGGAAGCTCTCGCCCACCAGGTGGTTGAGGGCGACGCCGCGCACCAGCAGGTTCCGGCGCGTGGCCTCCGCAGCCAGCGCGAGGCCGTAGTCGCGCCGCACGGCCTCCAGGGCCTCGGCCTCGATCAGGGTGACCTGGCGATCCGGTCCGGTCTCGCCCGTGGACCACGTGCCCTCGCCACCCGCGTAGCGATCGCCCGTGAGCCCGGCGCCCGCCACCGCCTCGACGCGGTCGCGCGCCTGCATCGGTGTGCCCTTGGCCTCCGCGGTGTAGATTCCCTCGACCCGCGCGTCCGCCGTGCGTCCCTCCGGCCTGCGCGTTCCCGTCGCCGCGTTCACGCGATGCCATCCAGCGCCCGGCGAGTCCAGCGGCGATAGAGCTCCAGGGGCTGGGCGCCGACGATCACCGCGTCGCGACCCTCGAGCCGCACCGCGGGGACGCCGGTCACGCCGGCCTCGATGGCGTCGTCGTGCTCGCCTAGCACCGCGGAGAGCAGGTCCTCGTCCCACGAGCGGGCGAAGCCGGCGTCCGGCAGCCCGGACTCGCGCCACAGCTCGGCCAGGGTGTCACGCTCGCTCACGTCCCGGTTCTCCGCGAAGTACGCGTGCAGCAGCCGCTCGTGGATCGCGTCGAAGGCTTCGGGGCCCAGCTCGGCGGCCGCCTTCGCCACACGGTGCGGCGGGACGCTGTGGCTCGGCGGGCCCGCGTCGCCTTCCCAGACGCGGAAGGTCCCCGCGTCTTCCTCCGCGGCGGGGCCTTGCCAGCTGCGGGTGTAGGCCCGGAACCGCTCCAGATCCCGCGCCCCGCGCTCCGCCGGCCGCAGCAGGAAGCTGCGCCAGGTGAGCTCCACCTGGCCCGGGAACTCGCCCGCGAGCCGCCGCATGCGCAGCGAGCCGTTGTAGCACCACGGGCACAGGTAGTCGTACCAGACCGTGAAGCGGACCGGATCCACGGGCGGGCTACTTCGCCAGCTGTCGGTAGCGGCCGTGGTAGTGGAGCAGAGGCTCTCCCGCGCCGAACCTCGCCTCCTCCACCGAGCCCACGTAGATCACGTGGTCCCCGGCGTCGTGCGCGGCCACCACCTTGCAGTCGATCACCACCAGCGCGTCCTCGAGGATCGGGGCGCCCGTCGCGCCCTCGCTCCAGGCGCGCCCGGCGAAGCGCTCCGCCTCCCGCTGCTTGTCCGCGAAGAGGGAGGAGAGATCCTCCTGCCCCTGCGCCAGGACGTGGGCGGCGAAGCTCCCGCTCTCGGCGATCACACCGTGGGTATTCGAGGCCTTGTCCGCGCACACGAGCACCAGCGGCGGATCCAGGGACACGCTGGTGAACGCCGACACCGTCATGCCGTGCACGACGTCGCCGCTGCGCGAGGTCACGATCGTGACACCGCTCGCCCACTGGGACAGCGCCTGCCGAAACCGCTCGACGGGGACGGGCACGTGGAGACCGACTGCCCCCCCCTACTCCTTGCCGTAGCGCGCGTCGAGCTCCTCTTCGCTCAGGATGACGTCGATCTTGCGGGCGAAGCGCTTGCTCGGGTCCTTCTCGTCCGGGATCCAGTAGACGTTCACCGTCTTGCCGGCGGGAATGTCCGTGATATCGGCCTTCCTGCCGTTGATCGCCACGGAGGTCCGCACCAGGATCGAGCCCTCGGGCTTGACGTTGAAGGCGGCCTCCTGGCCCGTCTTCAGCTTCAGCTCCTTGGGCGGCTTCCCGCCCGTGCCCGCCTTCTTCACCTTGACGGTGACCGTGTTGTCGCAGGGGTTGAAGTTGATCCACTCGGCTTCGCTCTGGACGCTCTTGGACTTCGGCTGCGCCGTCGCCGGCGCCGCGCTGACGAACGTCGCGAGGGCCAGCGCCGCCAGCGCGGCGACGCCGCGCGGAATGCTCATCTGCATGTCGTGCTTTCCTCCATGATCCCGCTGGGGCCCACCAGCGTACACGCTTTGGACGCGGGGGCGAAGGCCCGGATTCAGTCTGCCGATCCGGCCGCCAGCAGGACGAGATCCGCGACGTTGGTGCCCGTAGGGCCCGTGCGCAGGAGCCCGCCCTCGGCGTCGAAGAAGCCGTAGGCGTCGTTTTCGGCCAGGGCCCGCTCGGGGTCGGCGCCGCGAGCGCGCCCCCGGGCCGCCGTCCCGCCGTCCGCGAAGGCCCCGGCGGCGTCCGTGGGCCCGTCGCTGCCGTCGGTCCCGGCGGCCAGGAGCCCCACCCCCTCCAGGCCCGCCAGCTCGAGCGCAGCCGCCAGCGCCAGCTCCTGGCTGCGCCCCCCGCGCCCGCCGCCGCGGACCGTCACCGTGGTCTCGCCCCCCGCCACGAGCAGCCGCCGGCCGCCCGGTCCCAGCGCCCGGATCGCGGCCGCCAGCTGCCGGGCCACCTCGCGCGCCTCGCCGCAGAGAGCACGCGAGACCACGTGGACTTCCCACCCCGCCCCGCGCGCGGCGGCGGCGGCGGCGTCGAGGGCCGTGGCGTTGGAGGCCAGGACCCGGGCCGCGACCCGAGCGAGACGCGGGTCGCCGGGCTTCGGTGACTCCGGCCGCTCGCCCCGCGCTCCCTCCTCGAGGACCCGGCGTGCCGAGGCGGGAAAATCGCCCCCGCGCACACGGCTGGCGACGATCTCCAGGGCGTCGGCGTAGCGGCTCGGGTCCGGCGTGCAGGGCCCGGAGCCGATCACGTCCAGGCGATCGCCCAGCACGTCCGAGATCACCAGCAGCTCCACCCGCGGAGCCACCGCGGCCACCCCGAGCCGCCCGCCGGCGAGCTCGCACAGGTGCTTCCGCACGCAGTTGAGCTCGTCGATCGAGGCTCCCGACGCGAGCAGCGCCTCCGTGGCTCCCGCCAGTCCGGCCAGGTCGAGACCCGGGAGCGGGCACGCCCACAGCGCCGATGCGCCTCCCGAGAGCAGCAGCGCCAGGGCTTCCGGGGCCGGGGTCGCCGCCGCCAGCGCCAGCGCCTCGCGGGCAGCGGACTCGCTGCGCGCGTCGGGCACGGGATGCCCCGCCTCGCGCAACGCCAGGCGGCGAAGCGGACGCCCGTGACCGTCCTTCGTGATCGCGAGCCCCGACGCCACGGCGTCGCCGGCGATCTCTTCGAACGCCCCGGCCATCGCGGCGGCAGCCTTCCCGACCGCCAGCAGCGTGATCCGCGCGCCCGGTTCGAGGCGACGACCCGCGATCGCGAGCCCCTCCGGCGTGCGACGCAGCGCTCCGCGCACCGCAGCCGCCGGGTCGGCGGCCGCCACACCCGCGCGGAAGAAGCCCTCGAGCTCCGCGCGCAGGCCCGCGGCCGGGCTCACGGGCTCGCGCCGTCGGCGGGCAGCGACTCCTCGGCCTCCTCCAGGGTCGTGGGCAGCAGGCGGATCTCGATCCGGCGGTTGCGGGCGCGGCCTTCGGGCGTGTCGTTCGGACCGAGGGGCGCGAACTCCGCGTGGGAGACGGCTACGATGCGCGTCGCGTCCACGCCGCCCTCCACCAGCAGCCGGGCCACACGGGCGGCCCGGGCGCCGGCCAGCTCCCAGTTGCTGGGATAGTTGCTCGGGCCCGCGATGGGGACGTTGTCGGTGTGGCCATGCACCTGGACCGCGTCCTCGCTCTCGCGCAGCCGGGCGGCCACGCGCCCGAGCACCTCCCGCGCCGACTCCTTGATCTGCGCAGAACCGGGCGCGAAGAGCACCTCGTTAGGCAGCGCGATGCTCATCCCGCTGCGCAGGCGTTCGACCTGCATGCGCCCCGCCTCGACCTCGGCCTCCAAATCGCCCACCAGCCCGTCGTAGGTGGACCGGAGCTCCTCGAGCTCCGCCTCCCGGATCGCGAGGGCGTCGCTCTGCTCCAGCAGCACGCGCTCCCGCGCCGCGAGCTCCGCCTCCAGCTCGTCGTGGGCCTTTCCCAGGGTGCGGACGTCGGTTTCGAGGTCAGCGCGCAGCTCCCGCAGGTCCTCCACCTGCTCGAGCAAGGTCACGCGCTCCGCGGAGAGGCTCTCGTTGGAGGCCTCGAGCAGCTCCACCCGCTCCGACAGCGCGGTGCGCTCCCGCGCCAGCTCGTCCCGCTCCTCGACCACGGTCTGGTGGGTACCGCGCGTGACGCAGCCGCCCGCCAGCAGCAGGACGCAGAGCCAGACGCTAGGCGTGGACCGGGGCCAGGGTGTGTGAAAGAGCCTCATCGATCGTTCCCACGTACTCCACCTCGAGCCCTTTTAGCAGCTCCGGGGGAATCTCGGAAACGTCGCGGCGGTTCCGCTCGGGCAGCACCACCTGCCGGATCCCGGCGCGGCGCGCGGCCAGCACCTTCTCCTTGATGCCGCCCACCGGCAGCACCTTCCCGCGCAGGGTGATCTCGCCCGTCATGGCCACGTCGGGGTGCGCCGCGCGCCCGGTGATGAGCGACGCCAGGGAGCTGACCATGGCCACGCCGGCCGACGGCCCGTCCTTGGGTACCGCGCCCGCCGGGACGTGCAGGTGCAGGTCGCGCTCCGAGAAGCGCCCCGGGGCGATCCCGAGGTCGTCGGCGTGGCTGTGCAGCCAGGAGCGGGCGGCCTCGGCGGACTCCCGCATCACGTCGCCGAGCGAGCCGGTGAGCTTGAGCCCGCCCTTGCCCGGCATCTCGCTGGACTCCACGAACAGGATGTCGCCGCCCGCCGGGGTCCAGGCCAGGCCGACCGCCACGCCGGGCTTGCCCGCGCGCTCCGCCAGCTCCGGCTCGAAGCGCACCGGACCGAGCAGCTCCGGCAGGTCGCTGGCCTCGACACGAAACGGCGCGCTCGCGTCGCCCTCGGCGACCCGGCGCGCGAGCTTGCGGCACACCGCGCCGATCTCGCGCTCGAGGCTGCGCACCCCCGCCTCGCGGGTGTAGCTGCTCACCAGGGTGCGCAACGCGTCGTCCGACACCTCGACCGCCACCTCGCCCAGCCCGTTCTGCTGGCGCTGGCGCGGGAGCAGGAAGCGGCGCGCGATCTCGAGCTTCTCCTCCTCCGTGTAGCCGGGGAGCTCGATCACCTCCATGCGGTCGCGCAGCGCGGGCGGGACCGTGTCCATCCAGTTCGCGGTCGCGATGAACAGCACCTGGGAGAGGTCGAAGGGAACCTCCAGGTAGTGGTCGCTGAAGCTGTCGTTCTGCTCCGGGTCGAGCACCTCGAGCAGCGCCGAGGACGGATCGCCGCGGAAGTCGGTGCCCACCTTGTCCACCTCGTCGAGCAGGAAGACCGGGTTGCGCGTGCCGCCGCGGCGCAGGCCCTGGAGGATGCGCCCGGGCAGCGCCCCCACGTAGGTCCGGCGGTGGCCGCGGATCTCCGCCTCGTCGCGCACGCCGCCGAGCGACAGGCGCACGAACTCCCGCCCCAGGGCGCGGGCGATCGAGCGCCCGAGGGAGGTCTTGCCGGTCCCGGGCGGACCCACGAAGCACAGGATCGGGCCCTTCAGGTCGCGCTTCAGCGACAACACCGCGATGTACTCGAGGATGCGGTCCTTCACCTTCTCCAGGCCGTGGTGGTCTTCGTCCAGGATCCGGCGCGCCTCGTCCACGTCGAGCCGGTCCTCGGACGCCCGGGTCCAGGGGAGGTCGGCGAGCCACTCGAGGTAGCTGCGGATCACGCCGTGCTCGGCCGCGGCCGTGGGCATCTGCGCCAGGCGGTCGAGCTCGCGCGTGGCCTGGGCCAGCGCCTCCTCCGACATGCCCGCGGCCTCGATCCGCTCGCGCAGGCGCTCCGCCTCCGCTGTCTCGTCCTCGCTCTCCCCCAGCTCGCGGCGGATCGCCTCGAGCTGCTGGCGCAGCATGTACTCGCGCTGCGTCTTGCCCATCTCGCTCTGGACCTTGTCGCGGATCTCGCCCTCGATCTGGGTCACCTCGAGCGCGCGCACGATCTCGTTCAGCACCCGTCGCAGCCGCGCGGGAACGTCGGACTCCTCCAGGACGGCCTGCTTGTGCGCCACGTCGATCTCGAGATTCGACGCCACCAGGTCCGCCAGGCGCGCCGGGTCTTCGAGGCTCCCGGCCAGCACCTGGAGCTCGTCGGAGAGGCGCGGGCTCTCGGCCACCAGCGCCGCGAAGTGCTCGTTCACGTTCCGCGCCAGGGCGGTCACCTCGACCGACTCCACGTCGCCGCCGTCCGGCGCCACCGCGACCCGACCGCGCAGGAAGGGCTTCTCGCCCGGGGGCAGGCCCTCCTCCGGCGACACCACGAACTCGCTCACCCGGGCCCGGGAGATGCCCTGGATCAGCAGCCGGTAGGAGCCGTCCGGGAACTTCAGCATCCGCGCCACGCGCACGACCGTCCCCAGGTGGTAGATGTCGCCGGCCTCGGGGCTGCCTTCGAGCGGGCCCTTCACCGCCGCCGTGACGAACATGCGCTCCGGCGTGAGCAGCACGTGGTCGATCAGGCGCCTGGAGCGCGGGGTGTTCACCAGCAGCGGCGCCAGCAAGCTGGGAAAGATGACGGTGTTCTTCAGCGGCAGCACGGGCAGCAGCGACGGCACCTCGAGCTGCACCGGCTCCTCGTCCACCCCGGACTGGACGTCGACCTCCACGGGATCATCTCCCGCATGCTCGGGCAGGATCTCCTGGCCGCGCTCGTCTCGTTCGTCACTCATGCGTCGTCCGCCGGCGGCGTCCCCTCTACGGGGATCCGCCGGTGTTGCGGCAGGCGCTTCGGAAGCGTCACGCGCAGGAAGCCGTCGTCCAGGCTTGCGCGCACACCGTCGCGCTCGAAGGGAATCGCGATTCGCACGGCCCGCTCGAAGGGGCCGCGCTCGATCTCGATCTGGTGCAGGCGCTGCACCTCGCCGTCGCGGCCCGGGCCGCGCACCCCGCGGATCCGCAGCACGTCAGCGTCGATGGTGATGCGCAAGTCGCCCCGCGCCACGCCGGCCAGCTCCACCTGCACGACCACCGCCTTCTCGGTCTCGAAGACGTCGACGGCGGGCCGCCAGGCCGAGTCACCCAGCTCGTCCGACAGGGTGTCCCCGAAGAGCGCGCGGCGCGTGGGTCGGTCCACGGGCCCCTACGCGTCGCCCTTCTCTTCGGTGTACTCGGCGTCGATCACGTCGCCCGGGTCGCCGCCGCCGCCGCCGGCTCCGGGGGGAGCGTCGCTGGCCTCGGCCCCGGGAGCGCCGGCGGCGTCGGCCGTCTTGTAGAGCACCTCCGCCACCTTGTGCAGCGCCTGCTCCACCTTGCCCAGAGCGGCGGCGATGCGCGTGGCGTCGTCGCTCTCCAGGTCCTGCTTGGCCTCGGCCAGCGCGGCCTCGAGGCCGCCCTTCTCCTCTGCCGGCAGCTTCTCGCCATGCTCGGCGAGCTGCTTCTCCGCCTGGTAGATCATCGAGTCGAGCTGGTTCTTCTTCTCGATGCCCTCGCGGCGGTCCTTGTCCTCCGCGGCGTGGGACTCGGCCTCGCCCACCATCCGCTCGACGTCGTCCTTCGAGAGCCCGCCCGAGCCCTCGATCCGGATCGACTGCTCCTTGCCGCTGGCGTTGTCCTTGGCCGAGACCGCCAGGATGCCGTTGGCGTCGATGTCGAAGGTGACGTCGATCTGCGGCACGCCCCGCGGCGCGGTCGGGATGCCGTCGAGGATGAAGCGCCCGAGCTCGCGGTTGTCGTTGGCCATTTCGCGCTCGCCTTGGAGCACGCGGATCTCCACCTGGGGCTGGTTGTCGGCCGCGGTGGAGAAGGTCTGGTTCCGGCGCGTCGGGATGGTGGTGTTGCGATCCACCAGCTTCGTCATGACGCCGCCCAGGGTCTCGATGCCGAGCGACAGCGGCGTCACGTCCAGCAGCAGGACGTCCTTCACCTCGCCCGCCAGCACGCCCGCCTGGATGGCAGCGCCCACCGCCACGACCTCGTCGGGATTCACGCCCTTGTGGGGCTCCTTGCCGAAGAGCTCCTTCACCTTCTCCTGCACCAGGGGCATGCGGGTCGAGCCGCCGACCAGCACGACCTCGTCGATGTCCGCCGCGGCGAGGCCCGCGTCGGCCAGCGCCTTGCGACACGGCTCGAGGGTCTTCGCGACCAGGTCCTCGACGAGCTGCTCGAACTTGGCCCGGGTCAGCTTGATGTTCAGGTGCTTGGGGCCGCTCTGGTCGGCGGTGATGAAGGGCAGATTGACGTCGGTGCTGGCGGAGGTGGAGAGCTCGATCTTGGCCTTCTCCGCGCCCTCGCGCAGACGCTGCATCGCCATCGGGTCCTGACCCAGGTCGATGCCCTGGTCCTTCTTGAACTCGCCGATCAGGTAGTCGATCACGCGCTGGTCGAGGTTGTCGCCGCCCAGGTGCGTGTCGCCGTGGGTGGACTTCACCTCCACCACGTTGTCGCCGACTTCCAGGATGGAGATGTCGAAGGTGCCGCCACCGAAGTCGTAGACGGCGATCTTCTCGTCGCTCTGCTTGTCGAGCCCGTAGGCCAGGGCGGCGGCCGTGGGCTCGTTGATGATGCGCTTCACCTCGAGCCCGGCGATGGTGCCGGCGTCCTTGGTGGCCTGGCGCTGGGCGTCGTTGAAGTACGCGGGCACCGTGATCACCGCGGCCGACACGGGCTGGCCCAGGTATGCCTCGGCGGCGCCCTTCAGCTTCTGCAGGATCAAGGCGGAGATCTCGGGCGGCGTGAAGGTCTTGTCGTCGATCTTCACCGCGGCCGCGCCGTCCTTGCCCTCGACCACCTCGTAGGGCACCAGGCTGATCTCCTCGGGAACCTCCGAGCGGCGCCGGCCCATGAAGCGCTTGATCGAGTACACGGTGCGGGTGGGGTTGGTCACGGCCTGGCGCTTCGCCACGGCACCGACCGGCCGCTCGCCCTCGTCCGTGAAGCCGACGACGGACGGTGTCGTGCGGCCGCCTTCCTCATTGGTGATGACCGTAGGCTGGCCGCCCTCCATGACGGCCACCACCGAGTTCGTGGTGCCCAGGTCGATGCCGATGATCTTGCCGCTGTCCGCCATCCTGAAGTTCTCCTGTGCCGCCGAGCCGCTCCGGGCTCCCGGGCGACGCGAAGCCTGGGCACGCGCCGAGCCCTGTCAAACCGGCGACGTTTCGGGGCTGCGGGGACTTCCGTGGAAGCAGTCCCCCCGGGGGCGGATCAGCCCCAGTTGCGATCGATGGGGCGGCGGATCCGGAAGCGAACCTCCGTGGCCTGCTCCACCAGCCGGCCGGACGGCCACCAGGGGCGCCCGAACACCTCGGCGCGCAAGACGTTTTCGCCGTCCACCAGGTGGACGACGCTTCCGTAGGCCCCGTTGCTGGCGGTCTCGAAGGAGCGGGTCACGTCCGCCCCGTTGAGGAGCACCCGCAGGGTGCCGGGAGCCGTGCGCTCGGGCTCCGGAAACAGCAGGAAGACCTCGAGCTGGCGATTGCCCAGGACGTCCCCCGGCGCCGGGGACGTGATCTCGATGATCGGGGGGCCCAGCGGGCGGTGTCGAACCCACGCAAGCCCCAGGCCCGTCAGGCCGATGAGGACCCCGGCGACTGCCGCCAGCCACCCTCGGAGGGGTCGGTGGGAACGCAGCGCTCCGGCCAGGTGCGGGCCTCCCGTGGCGGGCCGGAGGCGCGGAACCGCTGCGTCTCCGACGGTGTCCGACAGCATAGCCAAGCAGGCGGGGGGATCGGGCCGCGCGGACCGGAACAAACGCTGTCCGGATGCGCAGCCCGGGGTATAATCCCCCGGTTTTTCAGGTAGTTTGCGGGAGGCTCCCCCGACCGCCCGCCTCAGCCCTGCCAGCCGACCGCGGCGGGCCAGGAGAGCCGACGGGAAGCGATGAACCGCATCGCCATCTGGATCGCGACCGGCACGCTGTTCGTGCTGTGCTGCTATCTGGCCGCCGCGATCGTGAACGAGGTCCTGGCCGAGGTGCTCGCACCCGGCGTCGGGCGGGCACTGCCCCGCGCGCAGGCGCCGGCGCCGGCCCAGCGCACGTGGGAGGAGCGCCAGGTGATCCTGGAGAGGAACGTGTTCAAGGCGTCGACGGGTCTCGGGGAAGCACCGCCCGCGGAGCTGCAGGAGGAGTACGAGACCACCAAGCTGCCGGTCCGGCTGCTGGCGACGGTGGCGTCGGGCGTGCCCGCGCTCTCGTGGGCCGCGATCGAAGACACGCAGAACCGCGAGTCCTCGGTGGTCCGGCTGCAGGACCAGCTGGTCGGCCGCGCCACCGTCGTGGCCATCGAGCGGCGGCGCGTCGTGCTGGAGAACCGCGGCCAGCGCGAGGAGCTGGCGTTCGAAGAGGAGGGCCCGGGCGCGGCCCGCCCCGCCCCGCGTCGCGCAGCGCCGCGCCGCGACGTCTCGAACCTGCGCGACCGCGTACGCCGGCTCCAGGAGGGGCGCTCGGCCCCCGAGCCGGAGATGCCGGTCGAGATCGCCGGTCGCAGCCCGGCCGAGATCTTCTCCTCCGCGCGCATCCTGCCGAAGTACGACGAGGGCCAGATGGTGGGGATCCAGCTCAACAACGTGAAGGCCGGCAGCCTGTTCGAAGAGGTCGGCATCCGCAACGGCGACGTGATCACCCAGTTCAACGGCATCCAGATCGACAACCCCCAGGCCAGCGCACAGGTCCTGCGGGAATTGACGGAGGCGGACAACTTCGAGGTCTCGGTCACCCGGGAAGACGGGTCCCAGGAGACCCTGAGCTTCAGCCCGTAGCCATGGCACGAGTACGTGCACGAGGAGGGGATGCAGTGAGGCGCGCGGCGCGGGCCACACTCGTGGCGATTGCAGTCAGCGGCTGGCTCGCCGGCGGTGTCCCGGTGCGCGCCGACGATGTGTCGGATGAGGGCGCGGCGCTGGTGCAGCTCGACTTCAACGACGTCGAGCTCTCGGTGGTGATCGAGACCATCGCCCAGCTGACCGGGAAGAACTTCATCTACGACGACCGCGTCCGCGGGCGCGTGACGATCGTCTCGCCCAGCAAGATCACCGTGGACCAGGCCTACGCCGTCTTCGAGTCGGTCCTGCAGGTGAAGGGCTTCACCACGGTGCTCTCCCCCGGCGGCGCCCTCAAGGTGGTGCCGATCCGCGAGGCCAAGGAGTCGAGCATCCCCACCAGCCAGAGCCAGGCGCCCCCGAGCAACCGCGACCGCTTCATCACGCGCCTGATCCCGCTCAAGTACATCGACGCCGAGGCCATCACCAACACCCTGAAGCCGCTGGTGTCGAAGGACGCCAACATGGTGGCCTACGCGCCCACCAACACGATCATCCTCACCGACTCGGCGTCCAACATCCGCCGCATCCTCTCGATCCTGGACTCCATCGACGTGGAGACCTACCGCGAGGAGCTGGCGGTGCTGAACCTGGAGCACGCCGACGCCGCCACCCTGGCCTCCCAGCTGGCGGAGATCTACGGCGCCGAGACCGTCACAGCGGCCCAGCCGGCCCGCCGCCGCACGGGACGCGCCGCCGTTCCGACCCAGCCGGGCGGCGGCCGCAACCCGCCCCGGATCATCACCGACGATCGCACCAACTCGCTGATCGTGCTGGCCTCGCGCCCGCGCCTGGAAGAGATCCGCGACCTGGTGCAGCGTCTTGACGTGCCGGTGACCGGCACCGGACGCATCCACGTCTACTACCTGAAGCACGCCGACGCCGAGGAGCTGACCCAGACCCTGAACGCGCTGCTCTCGGGCCAGCCCGCCGCGCCCGCCGGCCCGCGCCCGGGGGCGCAGACTCCCCAGGCGCTGCGCTCGGCGGTCAGCGCCCTGGCCGACGGCGTGACGCTGACCTCGGACGTGGGCACCAACTCGCTGGTGATCCAGGGCAGCAAGGAGGCCTACGCCACCCTGGCCGCCGTGATCGACCAGCTCGACATCCCGCGGCCCCAGGTGCTGGTGGAGGCGCTCATCATGGAGGTCTCCGTCGGCAACAACGAGGAGCTCGGCTTCAACGGCCTGGCCACCATCTTCAAGGGCGACACCCAGTACACCATCGGCTCGCTCACCGACAGCCAGGCTCGCCCCAGCGTCTTCGGGGACATCACGGGCACGAGCAGCGGCGAAGGCACCGACGGCACGGGCACGGACATGGGCACGGACGCGGGCACGGACGGGACTGACGATGGCGGCGTTTCGACCGCGGTCGGCAAGTTCGCGGAGAGCGCCGTCTCGAACCTGGTGGCTGCCGCCAGCCGCAACACGCTCGCCGTGGATCCCGTCTCGGGCGCCATCACGGGCGGCACGCTGATCGCGGGAATCATCCGCGCCTCCGCCAACGTCGCCGGCTCGAACATCCTGTCCGCGCCCCACATCCTGACCTCCGACAACGAGGAGGCGGAGATCAAGATCGGCTCGAACATCCCCATCGTGACCAGCCGCGTGCAGTCCGCGCAAGGCCAGGAGCTCGGGCTGGCCACCTCCCAGAACATCGAGCGCCGCGACATCGGCGTGACCCTGCGCGTGACGCCCCAGATCACCGAGGGCGACACCCTGCGCCTGGACATCTTCCAGGAGATCACCGCCATCGACCCGGCCTCCTCGGCCATCACGGGCGACCCGCAGGAGGTGGGCGTCTCCCTCTCGAGCCGCAAGGTCGAGAACACCGTCGTCGTCTTCGACCGGCAGACCGTCGTGATCGGCGGCCTGATCGGGGACGAGTACCGCGACACCGTGAACAAGGTGCCGTGGCTCGGCGACATCCCCATCCTCGGCTGGGGGTTCAAGAGCACCCGCCGCGAGCTGCAGAAGGTCAACCTGCTGGTCTTCCTCACGCCCCACGTGATCCGGGAGTCCGACGACCTGGAGTACGAGTCGATCCGCAAGCGCGAGGAGTTCCGACGCCGGTCGAAGGGCGGCCTGATGGATCCGCGCAAGGACGAGAAGCGGACGGCGGACGTCGACGCCGTGGACGAGATGGGGATCCCGCGCGCCTTCCGGGGCAAGCGCAACCCGGCGCGCGACCAGATGCGCGTGCTGGAAGAGCAGTACCCGCTCGAGCGCATGCTCGAGATCGAGGAGAATCGGCGCGAGCAGCGCGACGCCGAAGCCGAGGGTGAGCCCGAAGCGGGGCTCCGCTACCGGCTCGAGATCGGCGCCTACGACGACGAGGGCTCCGCGATGGCCGCGCTGACCGAGCTGGTGGACGCCGGCTACGAAGGCCGGCTGGTTTCGGCAGCCACCGCCGACGGCGTGCTCTACGAGCTGCACGTGGGCCCCTACCAGAGCCTGGACGACGCCGAGCGGGTGAGCGACGTGCTGCGCAAGGCCTTCAAGCTGGATTCCGCCGTCGTGGTGGAGCGCCCGGAATGAGCCACGCCGTCGAGATGCACGGGGGCCTCGGGCTCGAGAGGATCCTGCTGGGCAGCACCCGCCTGACGGCAGACCAGCTCGAGGACGCCCTGCAGCGCCGCGCCGAGACCGGCGAGCGGCTCTCGGACGTGCTGGTGTCCCTGGGCCACCTGAACGAGGACGAGGTGCTGGAGGCCCTGGGTCAGCAGCTCGGGCTGCCGGTGCGCGCCGCGATCGAGCCCGACGCCATCGAGAGCGAGCTGCTCGAGAAGATCCCGATCGGATTCGCCAAGGCCCACACCCTGCTGCCGCTCGCCATCGCGGGAGACGGGAGCGTCGTCGTGGCGGTGGCGGACCCGTTCGACACGGCCCCGCTCGACGACCTGCGCCTGCTCTTCGAAGGCGTCGAGGTGCAGGCGGAGCTGGCCAACCGGCGCACGATCGTGACGGCGATCAACACCGCCTACGACCGGGGCACCGAGAGCGCCGCCGACCTGGTGGAGGACGCGGCCGAGGACCTGACCGCCCTCGCCAGCGAGATCGGCCAAGAGCCCCAGGACCTGCTCGACGCCTCCGACGACGCGCCGATCATCCGGCTGGTGAACTCCCTGCTCCAGCAGGCCGTGAAGGAGCGCGCCAGCGACATCCACATCGAGCCCTTCGAGTCGGAGATCCGGGTCCGCTTCCGGGTGGACGACGTGCTGCACGAGCCCATCGACCCGCTGCCCAAGGCGCTCCAGGCCAGCGTCGTGTCGCGCATGAAGATCATGGGCGGCCTCAACATCGCCGAGAAGCGCCTGCCCCAGGACGGCCGCATCCGCCTCAAGATCGCGGGCCGCGACTACGACGTGCGCATGTCCACCGTACCCATCGCCCACGGCGAGCGGGTGGTGATGCGCCTGCTGCCCCGCACCACCGACATGTTCGACCTAGAGCGGCTCGGCCTCAACGAAATCCAGCTGGCCGGGATGACCCGGCTGATCCAGCGACCCAACGGCATCGTGCTCGTGACGGGCCCTACCGGCAGCGGCAAGACCACGACCCTGTACGCGGCGCTCTCCCGCATCAACTCGGTGGACAAGAACATCATCACCATCGAGGACCCGGTGGAGATCCAGCTCAAGGGAGTCGGGCAGATCGAGGTGAATCCCAAGATCGGTTTGACCTTCGCCGGCGGCCTGCGCTCCGTGCTGCGCCAGGACCCCCAGGTGATCCTGGTGGGCGAGATCCGCGACCTCGAGACCGCCGAGATCGCCGTGCAGGCGTCCCTCACGGGCCACCTGGTCTTCTCCACCCTGCACACCAACGACGCCCCGAGCGCCATCACCCGGCTCGTCGACATGGGTGTCGAGCCGTTCCTGGTGGGCTCGTCGCTGGCGGCCGTGCTGGCCCAGCGGCTGATCCGCGTCCTGTGCGACGAGTGCAAGGAGGCGGTGGAGCCCACGCCCGAGGAGCTGGCGGAGATCGGCGTGCGCAGCCGCGACGGGCGCCCCGTCCGGGTCTACGAGCCCCGAGGCTGCGCGCGCTGCAACCACACGGGCTACCGGGGGCGTCTCGGGATCTTCGAGTTGATGATGATCGACGACGAGATCCGGCATCTCGCCACCCAGACCACCGACGCCAAGACCGTCAAGCGCAAGGCCGTGGAGCTCGGCATGCACACCCTGCGGGCCGATGGCGCCCGCAAGGTGGTGCAGGGCGTGACCTCCATCGCAGAGCTGCTGCGCGTGACCGAGGAAGAGGGCGTCGTCGCCCAGATCTGAGGGCTGCATCGTGCCCGTCTACGCCTACCGAGGAGTCGCCGCCAGCGGCCGAGCCGCGCGCGGGTTCATCGACGCCGACAACGCGCGCGCCGCGCGGGCCAAGCTGCGTCGCGACGGCATCGTGCCCACCGAGGTCCAGGAAGGCGGCGCTCGAGCCGCGATCCAGACCCGAGCCGCGTCGACCCGCAGCTTTGCGCTGCCCAGCCTGCGGCGCGTCTCGGGCATCGACCTCGCGATCGCCACGCGCCAGCTGTCCACGCTGGTCGGGGCGGGCATCCCGCTGGTGGAGGCGCTCGGCGCGCTGTCCGAGCAGGTGGAAAGCGCCCGCCTCAAGGCCGTGATCGGGACCGTGCGCGACCGGGTGAACGAGGGCGCGTCCCTCGCCGAAGCCCTGGAGCAGGCTGGCCTCTTCTCGACCCTCTACGTCAGCATGGTGCGCGCGGGCGAGGAAGGCGGCGCGCTCGAGCAGGTGCTCGGCCGGCTGGCGGACTACCTGGAAGGCCAGCAGCGCCTCCGCAACAAGGTGACCGCGATCCTGACCTACCCCCTCTTCATGCTCGCCTTCTCCATCGTCGTCGTCGTCGCCCTGGTGACCGTGGTGCTGCCACAGATCACCGAGCTGCTGGAGAGCCTCGACCAGGAGCTGCCCATCTACACCCGGATCATCATCGGCCTGGCGGACTTCATGCGCGCCTGGTGGTGGGCGGTCGGGATGGGCGCGGTCGCCGCGGCCGTCGGCTTCCGGTTCGCGGTGGGCACGGAGCGTGGGCGTGAGCGCTGGGACCGCGCCAAGCTGCACATGCCGCTCGTCGGCCGCGTGATCCGTTCCGTGGGGATCTCGCGCTTCACCCGCACCCTGGGCACGCTCCTCGCCGGCGGGATCCCCATCACGCGTAGCCTGGACATCTCCAAGCACGTCACCAACAACGTGGTGCTCGGCCAGACCATCGAGGCGGCGCGCGACAGCATCACCGAGGGCGCGTCCCTGGCGCAGCCGCTGCGCAAGAGCGGCCAGTTCCCCCCGCTCGTGACCCACATGGTGGAGGTGGGCGAGGCGAGCGGCGAGCTGGAGGCCATGCTGATCAAGGTCGCCGACACCTACGACGAGCAGGTGGAGACCAGCGTGCAGCGCTTCACCGCGCTGCTCGAGCCGACGCTGATCCTGCTCATGGTGGGCGTGGTGCTGGTCATCATCCTGGCGACGCTGGTGCCGCTCCTCGAGATCACCAGCTCGCTGTCCTGAGAGGAGAGAGACTTCGATGCACAGAAACCGGAACCGCACGCGGGGCTTCACCCTGATCGAGATCATGGCCGTGGTGCTGATCATGGGCATGCTGATCGGGCTGGTGGGCTATCAGGTCTTCTCGCGCGTGGAGCAGGCCCGGGGCACCACCGCGCGCGCCCAGATGAAGATGATCGAGGGCGCCCTCGAGTTCTACCGGCTCGACAACGGACGCTTCCCCAGCACCGACCAGGGCCTCGACGCGCTGGTCCGGAAGCCGAGCATCGAGCCGGTGCCGCCCCGCTACAACCCGGACGGCTACCTCAAGGAAGATCCGCTCGACCCCTGGAGCAACCCGTTCGAGTACCAGCAGCCGGGAGTGCAGAACCCGCGCGGGTTCGATCTCTGGTCCCTGGGCGCGGACGGCCAGGATGGCGGCGAGGGAGTCGACGCCGACATCGGCAACTGGAGCGACGAGGAGGCCTGAGCGCGTGACCCGCTGCCTTCCGTCGCCGCGCCGGGCCGCCGGCTTCACCCTGCTCGAGATGATGGCGGTGATCCTGATCATCGGCATGCTGTTCACCTTCGTGGTGCCGGGGCTCGGCCTCACGGCGGCCCGCGCCGTGGACGAGCAGGCCCGGCGCCTGGCCGCGGACCTGGAGTTCGCCCGCCAGCGCACGGTGATGACCCAGGTGGCGCACCGGGTGGTACTCGACCTGGACCGCGGCAGCTGGCAGCTGGAGTGGGCTCCGCCGCCGGACGAGGAGCCGGCGGAGGCCGCGCCTGAGGACGCGCAGCTGCAGGACGCCCCGCTTCTCGACCTGGCGCCGCCGCGCCGGGCCGTCGCAGGCTACGAGCCGCTGCCCGCGGGCACGGGCCGCCGCGAGAATCTCTCGGGCGGCGTCTGGATCGCGTGGGTGGAGACGCCGGAGGGCTCCATCGACAGGGGCCAGGTGGAGGTGGCCTTCGAGCACGATGGGACGGCCGATCCCACCTCGATCGGCCTGGAGGGAGACGACGGCGAGCGGCGCGTCGTGCTCGAGATCCAACCCCTGTCCGACGCGGTACGGATTCGCGATGCGGGCTGAGCGCGCGCGCGCCCGACGCGCCGGCGCGGGCTTCACCCTGCTCGAGGTCCTGGGCGCGGTGGTCGTGATCGGGGTCTCCTTCACCCTGCTGGCACGGGCGAACATCCAGGCCCTGCGCGCCGAGAACGTGGCCCGGCGCCAGCTCGAAGCCTCCCTGGTGGCCGACCGCGCGCTGGCCGAGCTCGAGTCGGGCCTCCTGACGGGTAGCGCCCCGGGCGTCGGAAGCGACGAACGTGAGGAGGGGAACTTCGTGGTGCGCACGACGGTGGAGCCCCTGGAACTCGGCCTGGACCCGTTGCCGGAGGGCGCGCCCGCGGCCTTCGACGCCAACGACGGCGGAGCCACCCTGCTCGCGGCTCCGGGGCGCGCCGAGGGCTCGCCGCTGCGGCTGGTGCGCATCGAGGTGGCCTGGCCGCACGCCGGCGCGGAGCTCGCCGTGCTGCGCGAGACCTTCGTCTTCGACCAGTCCGCGGTGCAGTCCACCCTGGAGACCCTGGTCGACGAGGAGGCCCCCTGATGCGCCGCGCGGCCGGCTTCACCTTGATCGAGATGCTGGCGGTGATCGTGCTGCTCGGCATCGTGGTGAGCGCCGCCACGAGCTTCTTCTTCCAGATGTCGAGCCAGAGCAACACCGCCGCCGAAGGAACGCGCACCACGCGCCGGACCGCGGCGGTGCTCGACCGGGTCGCGCGCGAGCTCGAAGGCAGCGTCCTGGTACGCAAGCCCGACGACGTGGATCCGCTCGCGCATCCCTGGGTCTTCTTCGCCGAGCGCGACGCCGGAGGAGAAGGCGCCGACCGGCTCCGCTTCGTGACCCGCGCCCACCGCAGCCGCGCCAGCGCCCAGCACGAATCCGACCTGGCCGTCATCACGTATGCCTTCGTGCCCGACGACGAGGGGCGCGGCCAGATCCTGCGCAGCCTGGCACCCCGGCTCCCGGAGGCGCTCGACCGGACGGTTCCGGACCGGGAAGAAGACGGGGCCCAGGTCCTGATCGAGGACGTGCACGCGTTCGGCGCCCGCTTCCTGAGCGAGGGGGGCGAGTGGAAGGAGACCTGGGACACCTCGACGCTCGACTCGAACCAGCTGCCGGTGGCGGTCGAGATCCAGCTGGCCCTGGCCACGCCACGCGACGACGACGGCGCCTTCCTCTACGAGCCCGAGACCCTGCGCCGCCAGGTGGTGATCCCGGTCCGCCTGCTGGACTTCGAGACCCTGCTGGTGCCGGAGGCCCAGCGCGCCGGCCGCGGCGAAGGCGAGGAGGGGGAAGAAGGCGAAGACCTGGACGGCGACGGCCAGCCCGACGACCCCTCGACCGTCGCCTCGGGCGACCCGGAGGAGGAGGACGAGAAGCTCTGCGTGACCGTCTCCCAGTGCATCGCGAGTCATCCGGAGATCGACGTCGGCGCCGCCCTCGACGCGGCGGGCATGCCCCGCTCCTTCATCAACAGCGTCGGCGGCCAGTGCGCCGGCGACTACTCGAGCTTCCTGCCGCTGCCAGGAGACTGCCAATGAGCGGCGCCGGTCGGCGGGAGCACGGGATCGTGCTGGTGATCGTGCTGATCTTCCTGCTGCTGCTGGTGGGATCGGTGGCCACCTTCGGGAGGCGGGCCACCCTGGACCGCACCATCGCGAGCAATCGCGACTCCGTGGCCCGGGCGGAGGCCCTGGCGCGCGGGGGCGTGCGTCTGGCCACCGCCCTGATCCTGGAGGACCGGATCCGCGACGAGCAGCGTCAGCTCGACGTGGAGACGCGCTACGACGTCTGGGCCCGGACCCGCGACCTGACGCTCCCGATCGCCGAGGATTCCCGGCTCTCCCTGGTGATCGAGGACGCCGGCTCACGCCTCAACCTGAACGCCCTGTTCGACGATGGGAATCCCCTGGACGCCGCCACGGAGGTCCTCCTCGTGGAGCTCATCGACAAGGCGATCGTGGACGCGCAGATCTCCCCCGACGAGGCGAACTACGACGCCCTCGAGCTGGCCCGGAACCTGATCGACTACATCGACCGGGACGAGACCGGCCAGCGGGGCGATCCCGAGGACGACTACTACCAGCTCCAGGAGCCGCCCTACCGCGCCGCCAACCGTCCCCTGCTGGCCCTGGACGAGCTGTCCCTCGTGCGGGGCTTCGAGCCTCGGCTGATCGAGGCCCTGCGCCCCTACCTGACCGTGCACCCGTACGTGGATGGCGCCGGCATCAACCCGAACACCGCACCGCCCTGGGTGCTCGGCGTCCTCTATCACGGCGTCGCCGGGGACTATCGCTTTGCGTCCCTCGACGACGTGCAACGCCTGGTACGAACACGCAACGACGGCGCGGTCCTGTGCCCGGAGGCTCAGACCAACCCCCTGTGCACGGCGTCGATCCAGGAGATGGTGGTGGGCAAGACCTTTCCCGCCGCGGCCAGCGAGAGCAACGTCTTCCTCGTGACCGCCGACGCGCGTGTGGGCGACGTGCGCCGCCGGGTGGAGGCAGTGCTCGATCGCGGCGATCCGCGCAAGCCGCTGGTACTCTCGTGGCGGGTTTGGTGAGGGGGGATCCATGGCCATCCTGGGGCGCAGCGCGCTGGGACTCGATCTGGGCAGCCACCAGATCAAGGCCGTGGAGCTGCGCCACACCCTGCGCGGGATCGAGGTGGGCGGCGTCCACGTCATGCCCACGGAAGACCCCGACGACCCGCGCCCCCGCTCGGAGCGGCTGCGGAGCTTCTTGCGCAGCCACAAGCTGCCGACGGACCACGTGGTGTGCGCGCTTCCGGGAGACCGGCTCACCGGGCGCCGTCTGCGCCTGCCCTTCCGCGATCGCCGCAAGCTCTCCCAGGCCGTCCCCCTGGAGGTGGAGGACGATCTGCCCCTCGACGCCGAGAACCTGGTCGTCGACTGGGAGCTCGTGGGCGGCGACAAGCGCGAGGCCGAGGTGGCGGCCAACGTCGCGCCCCGCATCGAGGTGGCGCGGCTGCTGGATCTCCTCGGCGAAGCAGACGCCTCGCCGCGGGTGGTCGAGGCCGAGGGGCTGGTGCTCGGCAACCTGTCGCTGTGGTTCCCGCTGGACGGCGTGCAGGTGGTGTTGGACCTGGGACACCGCAAGACGACCCTCTGCCTCTGCATCGAGGGAGAGCCGCTGGCCGCTCGAACGCTGCCCCTGGGCGGCCGTGCCGTGACCGAGGCGCTGGCCCGCGACCGCGGCGTCGACCTGCGCGAGGCCGAGCGCATCAAGTGCGAGGAAGGCGTCGCCCCGGGCGGCGCCGACGGCGCCTCCCAGGTGCTGGACCGGATCGCGCGCGAGATCGTGCGGACCCTGGGATCCTTCGAGCCCGTGCTGGTGGAGTTCGGCGCGGCGCGCGTGGACGGCCTGACCCTCATCGGAGGCGGGGCGCACCTGCGTGGCGTCGAGGCCTGGCTCGGCGAGCGCGTCGGCGTGCCGGCGGCGCGACTCTCGCCGCCGGACGACGAGGCGGGCCGCGCGTTCCTGGCGTCGGGAGACCCGGCGCTCTTCGGCCCGGCGGCGGCCCTGTCGCTGCGCGGCAGCCTGCGCGCGCGCACGCGCACCAACTTCCGCCAGGACGAGTTCGCCGTGCGCTTCGACGTGGCCCAGCTCGGGCGCGAGCTCGTCTGGCCGGGCGTGATGGCCGGGGTCGCCCTGCTGCTGGCCGCCGGCGTGGCCACCACGTCGATCGTGCTCCAGTCGCGCCGCGCGGACGGGCTCGAGAGCCAGATGACCCAGCTCTACCGCGAGGCCTTCCCGGGCGGCCGGGCGCCCGGCAATCTGGTGGGTGCCATGCGTGGGGCGGTCGGCCAGGCCCAGGAGCGTGCCGACTTCCTGGGCGTCTACCGCGGGAACCTCTCCGCGCTGGACCTCCTGACCGAAATCTCCGCCCGCATTCCCCAGGAACTGCAGGTGACGTTCGAGGAGCTCTCCATCGACCGGCAGGTGGTCCGGATCCGCGGCCACTCGACCAGCTTCGAGGCCGTGGACCAGCTGCGGGCCGAGCTCTCCCGCTTCGCACCGTTCTCGCAGATCAAGGTCAGCGAGATCACCAGCGGACGCGGCGCCCAGGGCAAGAGCTTCAGCGTCACCATCAGCATGTCTGCCACGGACGGGACCACATGAGCGGCCTGTTCGCGCGCCTGCGCACCCTGCTCGACGGGCTGGCCCCGCGCGAGCGGATGCTGCTCACCCTGGCCGGCGGCATGTTGGCGCTGACCGTGACCTGGCTCGCGCTGGTGCAGCCCATCCTGTCTTCCCGGGATCGCGCGCAGCAGCGCGTCGCTGCCGCCGAGCAGCAGCTCGAAATGATGCGGCGCCTGCGCGGCGAGTTCGACGAGGTGAACGCCCGGCTGTCGACGGTGGAGCAACGCATCCAGGGCGGCCCGCAGGGCAACATCTTCACCCTGCTGGAGTCGCTGGCCCGGCGCGCCTCGGTGGGGGTGGAGGCCATGGAGCCCCAGGCCGCGCTCGCCAGCGAGCTCTACCGCGAGACCAAGGTGCAGGTCGTGCTGAAGAGCGTCACCCTGGCCCAGGCGGTGAACTACCTGCACCAGATCGAGACGGCGCCCCAGCTGCTGTCCGTGAAGAGCCTGCGCATGCGTACACGCCGGGACGACGCGACCCTGATGGACGTGACCTTCACGGTCTCCAGCTTCGAGCCCGTCTCATGAGCGCCGCGCGTGCGGGCGGACCGGGCCCCCTGCCCCGTCCGCTGCTGTGGCTGGGCATCCCGCTGGCCGCGCTGATCCTGACCGGCTTCTTCGTGTTCCTGGGCTTCCCCTACGACCGCGTGCGCGAGAGCCTCTCGGCGCAGCTCGGCGCCGCCACCGGCGCACGGGTCGTGATCCGCGGGCTCGGACCGGGCCTGTCGCTGGGCGGTCCGGTGCTGGTGGCCCTGGGCGTGAGCGCCGAGCTGCCGGACGGGACCGCCCTCCAGCTGGACCGGGCGCGGCTGCGGCCCGCGTGGTCCACGGCCTGGCTCTCCGGCAACGCAGCCCTGGCCGTCGACCTGGCCGCGCCCGAGGGGCGCCTGCGCGGAACCGTGTACGCGGGCGGCGAGCCGGGCTTCGACGGCAGCCTCGAGGGGCTGGAGCTGGGGCGGCTGCCCTACGAGAGCTGGGTCCCCGGTCTGGCCCTCGACGGTCTGGCCTCGGCCGAGATCGACCTGCGCCAGACCGCCGACGGCCCCAGCGGCCGCGTGGAGCTGCGCGCCGCGGACGGATCCGTGGGCCTGCCCGGCCTGCCGCTGGCGCTGCCCTTCGTCACCCTGGCCGGCGACGTGGACCTGGGTGAGCGCAGCCTGAGCCTGGAGCGACTCGAGCTGGAGGGCCCGATGCTGTCCGCGCGCGGCGAGGGCCGGGTGGGGCCCGGAGCCGACGTGCCCCGATCTCCGCTCGACGTCAAGCTCCGCCTCGAGGTGCGCGACGAGAGCCTGCGCCCCGCCCTCGCCGGCATGGTGCGTCTGGACGCGGACGGCACCGCCGACCTGAGGCTGACGGGAACCCTGGCGCAGCCACGGGTACGCTCGAGCCGATGAGCGTCGACGCACTGCAGAAAGCGTTCAAGCTGCTGGCCGACCCGACCCGGGTGCGGCTGCTGGCGCTCCTCGAGCAGGAGGAGCTGGCGGTGCAGGAGCTGATGGCGGTGCTCGAGATGGCGCAGTCCCGGGTGTCGCGGCACCTGGCCATCCTGCGCGACGCCGGACTCCTGCGCGATCGCCGCGACGGGACCTACGTCTACTACCGCTTCCCGACGCCGCTGCGCGGCGAGTGGCATTCCGTCTGGGAGCTGGTGAAGCGCGCACAGCACGACGACGCGGCGACCCAGCGCGACCGGGCATCGCTCGCGAACGTGCTGGAGGCCCGGGCGGCGCGCACGCGAAGCTGGTTCGACAGCGTCGGCCCCGAGTGGGACGCCCTGCGCAAGGTCTTCAACGACGATGCCCTGCGCGCGCGCGCGGTGGCGCGGCTGGTGCCCCCGGGCATCACGGTCTGCGACGTGGGGACGGGCACCGGGGTGCTGGCGCTGGAGCTGGCGCGCCTGGGCCTGCGGGTGGTGGCGGTCGACCACTCGGCGCGCATGCTCGACGCCGCGCGCGCCAAGCTGGCCGCCGAGGGCCTCTCCCGCGTCGAGCTGCGCCGCGGCGACGCCGCCGACCTGCCTCTCGAAGAGGCCTCGGTCGACGCCGCCTTCGCCCACATGGTGCTGCACTACCTGCCGTCGCCAGCCGACGCCGTGGCGGAGATGGGTCGCATCGTCCGACCGGGCGGCGTGGTGGTGGTGGTGGACTTCGAGGAGCACGACCGCCAGTGGATGCGCGAGGAGCTGGGCGTCCAGTGGCTGGGCTTTCCGCTCGACGACGTGCACGGCTGGCTGGAACGCGCGGGCCTCCGCGACGTGGACATCGAGCGCGGCGAGGCCAGCGGGGTCGGCCGCGACCTGCCCGCACCGTTCATCGCCTCGGGACGCCGCGCCTGACTCGTGAGCCCTCGCCTGCGCGCGGTCCTGTTCGACGCCCACGGCACCTTGCTGGCGACGGCCCGGCCCGTCGGCGAGACCTACGCCGAGTGCGCCGGTCGCCAGCAGGTCCGCATCCCGGCCTGGCGCTGGTCCGACGCCCTCGCCCGGGTCCTGGCCCGCGCCGAGCCGATGGCCTTCCCGGAGCTCGCGCCCGACGCGATCCCCGCGCGCGAGCGCGAGTGGTGGCGCGAGCGGGTGCGCGAGACCGTGCGCGCCGCGGACAGCCAGGTGCGCATCCCGGACTTCGAGGCGTTCTTCGCAGCGCTCTGGGAACACTTCGCACGAGCGGACGCGTGGCGGCCCCTGCCCGGCGCCCGGGAGGCGCTCGCCGCCTTGCGAGAGCGAGGCCTTCGGATCGCAGTCGCCTCGAACTTCGACGGCCGCCTGCCGGGGATCCTGACCGGGCTGGAGCTCGCACCCCTGCTGGACGCCGTGCTGCTGCCGGCCCAGCTGGGGACCGCGAAGCCCGACCCGCGTTTCTTCGAGCGGGCCCTGGCGCGCCTGGGCGCGGCCGCCGCCGAGGCCGTCTACGTCGGCGACGACGCCGAGCGCGACCTCGCTGCGGCCCGGGCTGCAGGCCTGCGGGCGGTCTGCGTGGACGAGCTTGCTACCCTCGCCGACCTGCCCGCGCGCCTCGCAACGTTGGAGAACGCCCCGTGACCGCACCCACCGCCGATCGCTGCCTGACCTTCTTCAGGGACCGCTTCGGCATGGACGACCGCAACCTCGACCGCGCACTCGGCACCGCCCTCGAACGCGAGGTCGACCACGCGGACCTCTTCTTCGAGTACAGCACCCAGGAAGCGGTCTCCCTCGAGGAGGGCATCGTCAAGAGCGGCGACCGGCACCTGGAGCAGGGCGTCGGCGTGCGGGTGCAGGCGGGCTCCCGCCAGGGCTACGCCCACTCCGACGAGATCACCGTCGAGAGCCTCGAGCTCGCCGCCCGTACCGCCCGTGCCATCTCCGAGGGCTCCGGAGCGGCGGCCCCGGCTCGGATCACCAGCGGCGCGCGCCACGATCTCTACCCCGTGGAGCGGGCCCCCACCGACGTGCCGGTGGACGCCAAGGTGGATCTCCTGTCCGCGATCGACGCCTACGCCCGCAGCCTCGACCCGCGCGTGGATCAGGTCATGGCCAGCGTCGTCAGCCAGCACCGCCAGCTCTTGCTGGCCGCCAGCGACGGAACCCTGGTGGGCGACGTGCAGCCGCTGGTGCGCCTCAACGTCCAGGTGATCGCGGCGGACGGCGATCGCCGCGAGCTGGGCTACGAGGGTGCGGGCGGGCGCTACGAGCTGGAGCGCCTGCTCGATCCCGAGCTCTGGCAGGCGCGGGTGCGCGAGGCGGTGCGCGTTGCCACCCTGAACCTCGACGCCGAACCCTGCCCCGCCGGCACCATGGACGTGGTGCTCGGCCCCGGTTGGTCGGGCGTGCTGCTGCACGAGGCGGTGGGGCACGGGCTGGAGGGAGACTTCAACCGCAAGGGCGTCTCCGCCTTCAGCGGTCGTGTCGGGGAGCGGGTCGCCAGCGAGGGCGTGACCGTGATCGACGACGGCACCCTGGCCGAGCGCCGCGGCTCGCTCAACGTGGACGACGAGGGCACGCCGACCCGACGCACCGTGCTGATCGAGGACGGCATCCTGGTGGGCTACCTGCAGGACCGCCTGAACGCGCGGCTCATGGGAACCGAGAGCACGGGCAACGGGCGCCGCGAGAGCTACGCCCACGTGCCCATGCCGCGCATGACCAACACCTTCATGCTGGCCGGCCAGGAGGCGCCAGAGGACGTGGTCCGGTCCGTGGACCGCGGGCTCTACATCGCGTCGTTCGGCGGGGGTCAGGTCGACATCACGAGCGGCAAGTTCGTGTTCTCCGCCACCGAGGCCTACCGCATCGAGGACGGCCGCCTGGGCGCCCCCGTGAAGGGCGCGAGCCTGATCGGCAATGGTCCCGACGTCCTGACCCGCGTGTCGCGCATCGGAAACGACCTGGCCCTCGACCTCGGCATCGGCACCTGCGGCAAGGACGGCCAGGGCGTGCCGGTGGGGGTCGGGCTGCCGACGATCCGGGTCGACCAGGTCACCGTCGGAGGTACCCAGGGGTGAGCAGCGCTGCGCCCGGATCCGAGCCGCTGGAACGCGCCCTGGCCCGGGTGCGGCGCGCCGGCGCCGACGCCGCCGACGCGCTGCTGGTGGACAGCACCTCCGTCGAGGTGCGCGTGCGCGACGACGAGATCGACGTGGTGAAGCAGGCGCGCGAGCGCACCCTGGGCATCCGCGCCCTGGTGCGCGGGAGCACGGGCCTGCGCTCCGCCCTGACCTCCACCAGCGATCTCTCCGACGCCACCGTCGACCGCATGGCGGACGAGACCGCGGCCCTGGCGCGCGCCACCGCCGAGGACCCGGCGGCGGGCCTGCCCGAGGGCGGCTTCGCGGAGGACGCCCCGGACCTGGCCCTGCTGGACCCGGCCGACGCCGCGCTCGACGTGGAGGCACGGATCGACGCGGCCCGCCGTGCGGAGGCGGCCGCCCGCGCCCTCGACCCGCGCATCAGCAACTCCGAGGGCTCCGGGGCCAACTCCGACACCACGCGCGTGGTGTACGGAAACAGCGAGGGCTTCCTCGCCGCCTACGAGGGTGCCACCCACGGCATCTACAGCATGCCGGTGGCCGTCGAGAACGGCGCCATGCAGGTGGACTGGTGGACGAGCGTGGCGCGCAGCTGGGCGGCCCTCGAGGACCCGGAGGCGGTCGGCCGACGCGCCGCCGAGCGCGCGTTGCGCCGCCTCGGCGCGCAGCAGGCACCCACCTGCGAAGTCCCGGTGATCTTCGAAGCGAGCGTGGCACGCAGCCTCGTCTCCCACGTCGCGGCCTGCGTGACGGGCGGCGCCGTCTACCGCGGCACCTCGTTCCTGGCCGACCGGCTCGGCGACCCCATCGCCAGCCCGCAGGTCCGCCTGATCGACGACGGGCGCCTGCCCGGGGGCCTCGGAAGCCGACCGTTCGACGGCGAGGGCCTGCCCACGCGCCGCACGGTCGTCATCGACGACGGTCGCCTGGCGAGCTGGCTGCTCGACAGCTACTCCGGCCGCAAGCTCGCGCTCGCCTCGACCGGCAATGCCACGCGCGGCGTCGGGAGCGCACCCAGCGCCGGGCCCGGCAACTTCTGGCTCGAGCCCGGCGACGCCTCCCTCGACGAGATGGTGGCGGACACGCCGCGCGGCCTGCTCGTGACCTACCTGTTCGGCCACGGCTTCAACCCGGTGACCGGCGACTTCTCCCGCGGCGCGGCGGGCATGTGGATCGAGGACGGGCGGCCCACGCATCCGGTGGAGGAGATCACCATCGCAGGCAACCTGGGCGACATGCTGATGGGGATCGACGCGGTCGGAAACGACCTGCTGTGGCAGGGCCGCACGGCGGCCCCGAGCGTCCGCATCGGCCGCATGACGGTGGGCGGCGCGTGAGCGGGAACCGGATGCAGCCCACCATGATCGGTCTGAGCCTGCCGGACGTGGACGTCTGGTCGGAGCGCGTCGGCGTGGCACTGGGCCAGAACCCCGGCCTCTTCACCGGACCGGGCACCAACACCTACCTGGTCGGCACCGGACGGCGGCGGATCCTGCTGGACACGGGCCAGGGCGTGCCCGGCTACCTGCCCGTGCTGGAGCAGGCCATGGCGCGGGTCGGCTGCGACGAGCTGCAGGAGATCGTGCTCACCCACGGTCACCCGGATCACGTCGGCGGCTGCCAGCAGCTGATCGAGCGCTTCGGCGAGCTGCGCGTCTCGAAGCTCCCCCACGTCGGGATGGACGTGGCCTGTCCGGTGGAGGTGCGAGCCCTCGCCGACGGCAGCCGGGTCCAGACCGACGGGGCCACCCTGCGCGCCGTGCACACGCCGGGACACGCCGAGGACCACCTCTGCTTCATGCTCGAAGAGGAAGGCGCGCTCTTCTCCGGTGACAACGTGCTCGGCGTGGGCACCACCGTGATCCCTTCGCAAGGCGGCGATCTGCTCGACTACATGAGCTCCCTGGAGCGGCTGCTGGCGGAGGAACCCGGGTGCATCTATCCGGCCCACGGCCCCCGCATCGAGGACGGCTGCGGGAAGATCCGCGAGTACCGCGCGCACCGCGAGGAGCGCGAGCGCCAGATCGTGGATGCCCTCGGCGCCCTCGGCGGCGGCACGCCTCCCGAGATCGTGAAGCACGTCTACACCGACGTGCCGGAGGTGCTGCACCCGGCCGCCGCCGCGTCGGTGACGTCGCACCTGCTGAAGCTCGAGCGCGAGGCACGCGCCGCACGGGACGACCCGCAGGCGGAGGCTTCGAATGCGCGCTGGCGGCTGGCGTGAGCCATCCGCTCGTCGAACGCCTGCGTCGCGGCGACGCCGACGAGCGCCGCGCCGCCTGCGAGGCGGCTCCCGAGGATCCGGCGGCCACGCTGCTGGTGGACGCGCTGTGCGAGGCCCTGGGCGACGCCGACCGACGGGTGGCGCGCGCCGCCTCCGCCGCCCTGGCCCGGATCGCGCGCGAGACCGGCGGCGCCGGCGACGCGCTGCGCGAGGCGCTGCGCGGCGAGGACCGCGACCGCCGCCTCTTCGCCGCCTTCACCTGGGCGGAGCTGGAGCCGCCGGGGCACCGGATCCTGCCCGCGCTGATCGACGGCCTGCGCCATCCCGAGGGCGACGTGCGTTGGGCGGCCGCGCGTCTGCTGGTCACGACCGGACGCCTCCACCCGGAAGTGCTCGGCGTCGTCCTCGGCCTGCTCGGCGCCGCCGAGACGCCGACCGCCCGGCGCATGGCCGCCTACTGCGTGCGCGAGCTGGCGCCGGACGTGCCCGAGGCCGCGCGCGCCCTGGTGGCCGCATCCCGCGACGACGACGTCCACGTGCGCCGGGCCTCGCTGACCGCCATGGCGGCGCTGGTGGATCCTCCGCCCCCCGTGCGCGCGCGCCTGACCGAGGCTCGCGGCGACGA
Organism: uncultured delta proteobacterium; assembly: GCA_947259215.1. Classification (GTDB taxonomy): domain Bacteria; phylum Myxococcota_A; class UBA9160; order UBA9160; family JAFDET01; genus CAMYLJ01. The sequence continues at coordinate 35,154 of CAMYLJ010000015.1, read as the reverse complement.
CCCGGACGAGGTCGCGCGGCGGCTCGCCGGGCGGGCGCTCGAGCTGCTCGCGTCCGAGCCCGGAGGTGCCCCCGCATGAGCGACTCCCGACGCAACGTCCTGGTCAGCGGCGGCACCGGCGCCCTGGGCCGGGCGGTGGTGCACGCCTTCCTCGAGGCCGGGGACCGGGTGGTCGTGCCCTGGATCGTCGAGGGTGAGCGTGCGCACGTCGAGAAGGCCTTCGCCGACGCCGTGGCCGCCGGCAGCCTGGTGCTGGTCGGCGCGGACGTGGCCGAGGCCGACGGCGCCGCGGCGGCCGTGAAGGCGGCCGAGCCGGTGTCGGTGCTGGTGAACGGCGCCGGGGGCTTCGCCGGCGGGACGCCGGTATGGGAGACGGAGCTCGAGACCTGGGACCAGCTGTACCGCATGAACTTGCGGACCGCCGTGGCGCTCTCGCGGGCCGCGCTGCCGGGCATGCGCGAGCGCGACGCCGGCTGCATCGTCAACGTATCCGCGACGGCGGTCCTCTCGCGGCCCGCGACCCTGGCGGCCTACACCGCCTCCAAGGCCGGAATCTCGGTCCTGACCGAGACCCTGGCCCACGAGCTCGAGGGCACGGCCGTGCGCGTGAACGCGATCGCGCCCACCACCATCGACACGCCGGCCAACCGCGCGGCGATGCCGGATGCGGACCGCAGCCGCTGGACGGCTCCCGAGGCCATCGCCGGCGTGATCCGCTGGCTGGCCAGCGACGCCGCGGCCTCGGTGCGCGGCGGGATCGTGCCGGTCTGAGGTGACGCTCTCCGGCTTCCAGGTCTACCTCCTGATCGGTCTCGGGGGATTCTTCGGCTCGATGCTTCGCTATGCAGTGTCGACGGGCGTGCAACGGCTCGACCCCGACGCCAGCTTCCCCTACGGCACCTTGGCCGTGAACGGCCTCGGCTGCCTGGCACTGGGCCTGCTGGCCGGGCTGGCCGACGCCCGCGGCGTGTTGGGTCCCGAGGCACGCCTCGGCCTCATGATCGGCCTGCTCGGAGGCTTCACGACCTTCTCGACGTTCGGTTACGAGACCCTTGCCCTCCTGCGCGAGGGCGCCTGGGCGCCGGCAGCCGCCAACGTGGCGGGCAGCGTGGTCATCGGCCTCGCCGCCTGCTGGCTCGGCTACGGCCTGGGCAGCACGAGGTAGCGGCGACGTGCTTCCCCGCGATGGCCACCTGCTGCGCATCTTCATCGGCGAGCGCGACCGCCACGAGGGCGTCGCGCTCTACGAGTGGATCGTGCGGCGCGCGCGTGCCCGCGGGCTGGCTGGGACCACCGTGCTGCGCGGCATCGAAGGCTTCGGGGCCCGCAGTCACATGCACAAGGCCTCCATCCTGGCCCTGTCGGGCGACCTCCCGATCGTGATCGAGATCGTCGACGCCCGGGACAAGCTCGAGGCCTTCCTGGCGGAGATCGACCCGGCCATCCCCGACGGCCTGGCCACGCTGGAGAAGGTGGAGGTCCTGCTCTTCCGCGCCGACTCGGGTGGCTGATGCGGCGCGAGGACTTCTACCGCGACGCGCGCCACGACCTGCCCGGCCCCCTGGCGGGAGTGCGCGCGGTCGAGTTGACGACGACCTGGGCGGGCCCGCTCTGCGGCTGCGTGCTGGCCGATTTCGGCGCCGACGTGATCAAGGTGGAGCACCCTGCGGGCGAGGTGGCACGCAGGGTGCCGCCCTTCCTCCCGGGCAGCGATCCGCCGGTCTCGTTCATGCACGCCACCCTGAACCGCAACAAGCAGAGCCTCACCCTCGACCTGGGCGTCGAGGGGGCGCGCGAGGTCTTCCTCGCGCTGGTGGCCCGGGCGGACGTGGTGATCGAGAACTTCCGGCCGGGCACCGTCGATCGCTGGGGCGTCGGCTACCAGGCCGCGCGCGGGGTGCGGCCCGACGTGGTGTACGTCTCCATCAGCGGTTGGGGCCAGTGGGGGCCGGAGCACGAGCGGCCGGGCTACGACCCGCTGGCCCAGGCGAGCAGCGGCTTCCTGTCCCTGAACGGCAGCCCCGAGGGCGACCCGGTGAAGTCCCCTACCTTCCTAGCCGACGACCTGGCCGGCCTGCACGCAGCGCTGGCAGCACTGGCCGCCCTGCGCCACCGCGACGCGACCGGCGAGGGTCAGCACGTCGACGTCTCGCTGCTCGACTCGCTGCTCTTCCAGTCGACCGGCTACCCCACCCTGGCGGCCCTCGGCGTGGAGCTGCCGCGCATGGGCAACGAGTTCCGGATCGGCGCTCCGGCCAACGCCTATCGCGCCCGGGACGGCTGGGTGATGCTCGGCGTCCTGCTCGACAGCCACTGGCGCGAGCTCGCCGGGCTCCTGGAACGCCCGGAGCTGGCGGACCATCCCGACTGGGCCACGGTGCCGGCCCGCCTGGCCCACCGTGCCGAGGTGAACGGGCTGGTCTCGGACTGGGTTGCGGAGCGGACGGTCGACGAGGTGGTGACCGCTGCGAAGAGTGCCAGGCTTCCCGTCGCCCCGGTGCGCACCTACGCCGAGAGCGCGGCCGACCCCCACGTGCTCGCCCGCGACATGCTCCAGCCCGTGACCCAGGAGGACGGCAGCGAGGCGCCGATCGTGGGCCCGGCCGCCAAGCTGGGCCGCACGCCCGTCAGCGTGCGCAGCGGCGCACCCGCCCTCGGCGCCCACACCGACGCCATCCTGGAAGACCTCGGCTACGACGCGGACGCCCGCCGCCGCCTGCGCGAAGTGGGCGTGATCTAGTCTAGCAGGCCGACCCAAGACGGAGTCTTGGGTCGGCTTGCGCCGCAAACGGAGCCCTTCGGGCTCCGTCAGTCTAGCCGCCGGCGAGGGGCGGAAAGATGGCCACCACGTCGCCGTCGGCGAGGGTGTGGGCGGCGCGCTCGGTTCGGCCGCGACGAGACTGGACGCCGTTCACCAGCACCATCTGGGCGACGCGATCGGGGATGTCCAGGCGCTCCAGCAGATCCTGGAGGCTGGCACCGTCGGCCAGCGCCAGCTGGCTGCGCCCACGCGGTGCCTCCGGAAGGCGGTCGCGCAGGTTGGCGAAGAGCCGCACCTCCACCGTCACCGCGTTGCGCCGGAGACCAGCACCCCGTGGTGGGCGGAGCGGGCCCGGGCGGGCTTCACCCGGGGCCAGCGAAAGCCGCCGCCCGTGGCGGCGCGGCCGGCGAGCAGGGTCGAAGCCAGGAGCCTCGGCGCCGCACCGCTCGCCACGTAGGCCCGTCGCAGGTCGAGCGGGTTCTCCGTCAGCCAGGCCTTCCAGGGCCCGAGCGGCACGCCGGTCTGGATCAGACCCTTGAGCATGCCCGCGTCGTGAGCGCCGGTGACGGCGACGCTGGGGCCCATCAGGATCCCGCCCACCAGGCGATCGCCCTCCCAGACGTACTTGCGCACCACCCGGCTGGCGGGGTTCTCCACGCGCGTGACGTCCCCGTCCTCCGACCAGCGCCCGAAGCTGCACGCCTCGAGCCCCTGGGCGGCCAGCACGTTCATGGTGAGGGCGCCCTCGTAGCGGACGTCGGCCCCCGCCATGTTGGCGGCGGCCACGCGCCCGTGGTCCACGGCCACGGGCTGGATCGCGCGCACCTCGCGCTCCCCGCCCAGCAGGTCCGGCCCCTGGGCCACGTCGCCGGCGGCGTAGACGTCCGGCGCGCTGGTGCGCATGCGCTCGTCCACCACGATGCCCTGGCCGACGTCGACGCCCGTGCCCTCCAGGAGCTCGACATTGGGCTGCACGCCCGTGGCCAGGATCACCGCATCGCACTCCACCACGTCACCGCCCGCCAGGTGCAGGCGCCGGCGTCGCCCCGCGGACTCGATGCGCTCGAGCCGCACCCCGGTGCGCACCGCGATTCCCCGCTCCACGAGCCGCCCCTCCAGCACGGCCGCACTCGGCGCATCCAGCATCCGCGGCAGGATTTGCGGCTCGAGCTCCAGGAAGGTGACCTCGTTCGCCCGCTTCGCGATGGCATCGAGCACCGTGAAGGCGATGAAGCCCGCCCCCACGATCACGGTCTCGCCGTGGGGCGCCGCCAGGTAGCCGTTCGCATGGTCCAGGGTCCACATGGGGATCACGCCCTCGGCGTCCGCGCCGTCGATGGGCGGGATCCGCACCCGGGAGCCCGTGGCCACCAGCAGCCGGTCGTATTCGAGCGTCGCGCCGTCGTCCAGGACGAGCCGATGCGCGTCGGGCTCGACGCGCGCCACCCGGACGCCGAAACGGGTCTCCACGCCGAGCTCCTCGAACCAGCCCGGGTCCCCGGTCGCCACGGCACACTCGTCGATGCGGCCCTCCACGTAGTAGGGCAGCACCATGCGCGCGTAGGCAGGCTCGTCGCACACGAGCGTCAGCCGGGCGTCCGCGTCCAGGGCGCGCAGGGTCTCCAGCGCGGCGAGCCCCGCCGGCCCCGCTCCCACGATCACGTGCCGCGTCGCCATCGCTCCTCCCTCGCTTCGCGTCAGCCGCCCGGGTAGCCCCGGGCTCCGGACAGGTGCACCGTCACCGTGTCCTTCGATTCCACTCCGGTCTCGAGTCCGTGCAGGAACGCGATGCTGCGGCCATTCACGAGCACCCGCAGGTCGCGGTGGGGCTCCGTGGGCGTGGCGCGCGGATCGTCGAAGAAGAGCACCGTCAGGGCCTCGCCCCCCCGCGCCACCAGCGCGTCCAGCAGCTCCCGCACCGTGGCGGCGTCCACGTCGAGCCTCCCGGCTCCCACCTTGTTGCGCAGACCGCCCAGGAGCTTGACCGCGGCCATGGCCCTAGCCCAGCCCGAGCTCGGCCAGCTTCGCCGCGTCCGGACGGCCGTCGGGGGACCAGCCTCGCACCGCGTAGTACTCGGGCAGCATCTCGGCGAGCCGGCTCACCTCTCCCCGCGCCGGGCCGGCCGGAATCGCGTCCTCGAGCATCCGCTTCGGCAGCTTGTCCTCGCTCGGGTCGATGCCGGCGCGCAGGTTCCAGAGCCGCTCCAGGTTCCAGATCCGCTCGCCCGCCCGCACCAGCGCGTCGTCGTCGTAGGCGATGCCGGTGGCAGCAGCCACCAGCGGCGTGAGGTCCGACAGCGTGTTGCCGAAGGTCAGGAATACGCAGAGGCCGGCGGCATCCACCGCCGTCGAGATGTTCTGCATGTCCACCGCGAGCTGCGCTTTCCCTTCGGTGGCGCGCGGATCCATCGGCTCCGGCTCTCCCACCACCTCCGCCGCCACCGTGTACGCCCGCAAGTGACACGCTCCGCGGTTGCTGGTGGCGTAGCCGAGACCCATTCCCTGAAGCGCGCGCGGATCGTAGGCCGGGAACTCCTGCCCCTTCACGCCCATGAAGACCTCGGGATGGCCGTACTTCTCGCCCATCCGCTTCGAGCCCTCGGCCAGGTCGTCGCCGAAGCCCCGGCGGTAGCCCGTGGCCTCGGACAGCGCGACCAGCGCGTCTCCGCTCCCGAAGGGCAGCGGCATCCCGGTCTGCTCTTCGCTGAGGACGCCGCCCTCGTACAGCTCCATGGCCGCCGCGATGGTGGCCCCGAGCGAGATCGGATCCAGGCCCAGGTCGTTGCAGATCGTGTTCGCCTTGAGGATCGCGTCCAGGTCCGCCACGCCGCAGTCGGCGCCCAGGGACCAGGCGTTCTCGTACTCCGGTCCCTCCGTCGCGTGCTTCCAGTTGCGCGGGCTCGTGTTCAGCGTGTAGCGCGCCCGCCCTTCCTCGGAGATCCGCGAGACCCGCCCGCAGGCGATGGTGCAGGCGAAGCAGGCCTTGTTGGCCGCCAGCCGCGTCTGCGCCAGCTCCTCGCCCGAGATGGCCTCGGCCTCCTCGAACTGCGCCTCGCGGTAGTTCCGGGTGGGGAGCGCGCCGTGCTCGTTGATCACGTTCATGAGCGCCAGCGTGCCGTAGGCGGGGAGACCCTCCGAGGTGAGCGGCGCCTCCGACAGCACCTGCTTCTGGGCCCACTGGGCCGCCATCAGCGCGCTCGGGTCCGCCACCGAGACCGCGCCCGTCCCACGCACCGCGATGCCCTTCAGGTTCTTCGAGCCCATCACCGCGCCCACGCCCGAGCGGCCCGCGGCCCGGAACTTGTCGTTCAGGATGGCCGCGTAGCGCACGAGGTTCTCGCCCGCGGGTCCGATGCAAGCGACCGAGGTGCCGGGGATCCCGGTCTCGCGCCGGATCGCGTCCTCGCTGTCGAAGACGCCCGTGCCCCACAGGTGCTCCGCGGGCCGCAGCTCGACCACGTCGTCGAAGATCCAGAGATAGACCGGTCGCTCGGCGCGTCCCTCCAGGATCAGCAGGTCGTAGCCCGCGAACTTCAGCTCCGGGCCCCAATGGCCGCCGGAGTTGGAGGTGGTGATGCAGCCGGTGAGCGGCCCCTTGGTGACGACCATGTAGCGCGAGCCGCAGGAGGCGTTGGTGCCGGTGAGGGGGCCCGTGGCGAAGATGAGCTTGTTCTCCGGAGCCAGCGCATCGACCTGGGGATCGACCTCCTGCCACAGGTAACGCGCGCCGATGCCGCGGCCGCCGACGAAGTCCCGAGCCCAGTCGGGGTTCAGCTCTTCGCGTCCGATGGCGCCGGTCGACAGATCCACCCGCAGCACGCAGCCCGTCCAGCCGTGCATCAGTCCGCCTCCTCTGCTGCCCGGTAGTCCCGGTCGACCCGATCGCCGAAGGGCCCGATCCAGGCACCCGGGTCCGCCTGCGTCCACTCGATGGCCGCGGTGGGGCAGACTTTCGCGCAGGCCGGATCCCCGGCGCAGTGGTCGCACTTGGCGGCCACCCCGCCGGGCTTGTCGAAGAAGATCGTGCCGAAGGGACACGCGATCACGCACAGCTTGCAGCCGACGCAGACCTCGTCCAGCACGATCTTGGCGCCGCTGGCCTCGTCCACGTCGATGGCATTCACCGGGCAGGCCTGCATGCACCAGGCCTCGTCGCACTGGAAGCACGTGTAGGGCGCGTAGCTCGCCTGCTCGTCGAAGATGTGGACCCGGATCAGCGAGCGCGAGGGCTGGAAGCCCCCGGTCTGGACCCAGGAGCAGGCCAGCTCGCACTGCTTGCAGCCGGTGCACTTCTCGGGGTGGATCTGGAGCGCGTTCATGGCGCCATTCTAACCCGGTGCAGAGGTCATTCCCCGTCGGCTCCGGTCTGGCGCCGGGGATCCAGCAGGGCCTCCAGCCGCTCGGGGGCCAATCCCCCGCGCTCGAGGCAGACCTCGCGCACGGTGCGCCCGCTGGCGAAGGCCTCCTTGGCGATCTCCGCGGCGGCGTCGTAGCCGATCTCCGGCACCAGTGCGGTCGCCATGGCCAGGCTCTGCTCCACGGAGGCCGCGGCGCGCTCGCGGTCCGCCTCCAGGCCCGCCAGGCAGCGCTCGGCGAAGATCCGGCAGGCTGCCGCCAACAGCTCGATCGACTCGAGCAGATTGCGCGCGATCAGGGGCACGAAGGCGTTGAGCTCCAGCTGGCCGGACATGCCACCCACGGCCACCGCGGCGTCGTTGCCGATCACCTGGGCGCAGACCTGGGTGACGGACTCGCAGATCACCGGGTTCACCTTGCCGGGCATGATCGAGGAGCCCGGCTGGACTGCGGGCAGGCGCAGCTCCGCCAGGCCGGCGCGCGGTCCCGACGCCAGCAGGCGCACGTCGTTCGCGATCTTCATCAGCGACACGGCGGTCGTGCGCAAGGCGCCGCTGGCGTGGACCGCCGCGTCCCGGGCTCCCTGGGCCTCGAAGCCGTGGCCCGCCACGCGATACTCGAGCTCCGTGCGGCGGCCGAGCCGGGCCACGGTCTTGCGGGCGAAGCCCGGCGGGCAGTTCAGGCCGGTGCCGACTGCGGTCCCGCCGAGCGCCAGCTCCGCCAGCCCGTCGTCGGCGGCTTCGATACGCCCGATCGCCAGCTCCACCTGCCGGGCCCAGCCCGCGATCTCCTGCCCCAGGCGCACCGGCACCGCGTCCATCAGGTGCGTGCGTCCGAGCTTGACCACGTCGTCCAGCTCCCGCGCCTTGGCGGCGAGCACCTCGTGCAGCCGCGCCAGGGCGGGCAGCAGCTCCCGGTGCAGCGCCAGCCGGGCGGCCACGTGGAGCGCCGTCGGGACCACGTCGTTCGACGACTGGCTGGCGTTCACGTGGTCGTTCGGGTGGATGGGCGGGCCTCCGTCCAGGATCTGGCTGGCCCGGCGCGCGATCACCTCGTTGGCGTTCATGTTGGACGAGGTGCCCGATCCCGTCTGGAAGACGTCCACGGGGAAGTGCTCGAGGTGCCCCCCCTGGGCCACCTCGCGGGCCGCCTGGCGGATGGCGGCCGCGCGCTCGGCGTCGAGCACGCCGAGCTCGTGGTTCGTCGCCGCGGCGGCCTCCTTCACGTAGCCGAGGGCGCGGATCAGGAGCGGCGGCAGGGGCCGCCCGCTCACGGGGAAGTTCTCCACGGCCCGCTGGGTCGAGGCCCCCCAGAGGGCCTCGGCGGGGACCTCCACGGGGCCCATGGAATCGCGCTCGCTGCGTCGGCCGCTCATCGGCTCTCCTCCACCGCGTGGCTGGTATCGGACCGGACTCGGGGGTAGCCTGCCGGCTCATTTGACCCCCCGCGCGGGGTTCGACACATTGGCTCAGAAGCACTGGAGGGAATGATGCCCGATCTGAAGGGAAGCAAGACCCACGACAACTTGAAAGCGGCCTTCGCCGGGGAGTCCCAGGCGAATCGCCGCTATCTCTACTTCGCCCGCACGGCCGACATCGAGGGCCATCCGGATGTGGGCGGCCTCTTCCGCGACACCGCCGAGGCCGAGACCGGGCACGCCCACGGGCACCTGGACTACCTGAAGTCGGCCGGCGATCCCGCCACCGACAAGCCCATCGGGAGCACGGACAAGAACCTGGTGGCCGCCGTGACGGGCGAGACCTACGAGTACACCGAGATGTACCCGGGGATGGCCAGGACCGCCCGCGACGAGGGCTTCGGCGACGTGGCGGAGTGGTTCGAAACCCTCGCCAAGGCCGAGAAGTCCCACGCCGGCCGCTTCCAGAAGGCGCTCGACGAGCTGGCCGAGCTGTAGCGGTCCCGGGACATGAAGGTCCCTCCCCCCGAGCGCCCGTCCGCCGACTGGCGCTACGAGGATCCCGACTATCTCGACCCGGCGAAGCTCGAACGCGAGCTTCGCCGGGTCGGGGAGATCTGCCACCAGTGCAGGCGCTGCCTGCCCCTGTGCCCGTCCTTCCCGAAGCTCTTCGAGCTGATCGACGCCAGCGATCGCGAGATCGCAGGCGTGAGCGAGCAGGGCTTCGAGCAGGTGAACGAGCTCTGCTACCACTGCAAGCTCTGCTACAACCACTGCCCCTACACGCCGCCCCACGAGTGGGACGTGGACTTCCCGGCGCTGATGCGGCGCCATCAGCTCTTCCGGGCCGAGCGCGACGGCACGCCGCTGGCCCGCAAGCTCACCACCCGCACGGACCTGCTGGGGAAGGTGGGCGGCCTGGCGCCGCCGCTGATGAACTTCGCCAACCGCAACCGCGCCTCGCGGCTCCTGATGGAGAAGACGCTCGGGATCCACCGCGACTGGGTCCAGCCGAGCTACTACCACGAGACCGTGGACCGCTGGTTCTCCAAGCGCGGCCCCCGCGGCAGCGGCGAGGCCGGGCGAGCCGTGCTCTTCACGACCTGCTCGGTCAACTACAACGACCCGCTGGCCGGGCGCGCCGCGGTCGAGATCCTGGAGCACGCGGGTGTGCGGGTCGAGGTCTGCTACGAGCGCTGCTGCGGCATGCCCTTCACCGACGTGGGCGACCTCGACTCGGCGCGCCGCAACGCCCGCCGCAACGTGGACGCGCTGCTTCCCTCCGTGGAGCAGGGAGCCGTGGTGGTGGCGCCGGGGCCGTCCTGCTCGCTGATGCTGAAGGAGGAGTACCCGAAGCTCCTCGGCGACGAGGGCGCGCGGCGCGTCTCCGAGGCCACCCGCGACCTGATGGAGCACGTGCACGCCCTCGCCAAGGCGAAGCAGCTGCCCAAGCAGTTCCCCAACGCCCTCGGCAAGGTGGCCTACCACGCCCCCTGCCACCTGCGGCACCAGAACATCGGCTTCAAGAGCCGGGATCTCCTGCGCTGGGCGGGGGCCGAGGTGGAGCTGGTGGACGCCTGCTCGGGCGTCGACGGCACCTGGGGCATGCAGGCGCGCTTCCACGCGGAGTCCCTGAAGGTGGCGAGCAAGCTCCTCGACCGCATCGCGGCCTTCGAGCCCGACCACATCGCCACGGACTGCCCGCTCTCCGCACTGCGCATCGAGGAGGGCCTCGGGCGCAAGGCGGTCCATCCGGTGGTGCTGCTGCGCTACGCCTGCGGCCTGTCGACGGACCCGCTGCCGTGAGGCCCCTCGAGCTGCGCGAGATCGTCCCGCGCCAGCATTACGAGGGCCTGCGGCCGGACTACCGCGCGCGCATCATCGCCCTGAAGCGGGACCGGCGGGTGCCCGTGGGCGATCGCGTGACGGTCGTCTTCGAGAACCGGGAGACCCTGCGCTTCCAGGTGCAGGAGATGTGCCGGGTCGAGCGCATCGACGATCCGGCGGGCGTGCAGGACGAGCTCGCCGTCTACAACGAGCTGGTGCCGGGCGAGCGTGAGCTCTCGGCGACGCTCTTCATCGAGATTCCGGACCTGGGCCAGATCCGAAGCGAGCTCGATCGCCTGGTCGGGATCGACGAGCACGTGCACCTTCGGATCGGCGACGAGCGGGTCCCGGCGCGCTTCGATCCCAAGCAGATGGAGTCGGACCGGATCTCCGCGGTCCAGTACATCCGCTTCCAGCTGGATGCCGGGCAGGCCGCGCGCTTCGCGGATCCCGCGCTGCCGGTGGCGCTGGCGATCGGGCACCCGAGCTACCGCCACGCGACCGCGCTCGAGCCCGCGACCCGGGCCGGCCTGGCCGCCGACCTCCAGGGCGAGTGTCCCCCGCTCCTCGAGGTGGGCGAGGGCATGGAATCGGCGCCGACGCCAGCCGCGGAAACGGCGGGGGAGCGCATCCGGGTGCGGACGCTCGGTCCGGGTCACGTGGTGGTCGAGCCGAGCGAGCCCGCACGAGCCCCGTCCGTCCTGGCCACCCACGACCCGGAGCTGCTGGGCGCGCTGGCGGCGGAGGCCGAGCGACGCGCCGCCGCGGCCGGACCGGAGACGCGGATCGAGATCGAGACCGGCGGCGATCGCCCGCGCTGGCACGTGCGGGGACCGGCGCCCGGGGCCCCGGGCCGCATCGGAGCCGTGCTCGCGCTGGGGCTCCTGGCGGTCTACCTGGGCACGCAGGCCGTCGGCGGCGTCCTGCTCGGGATGGCAGGCCCGTTCATCGTGGCGGCGCGGGGCGGAGACTTCCGGGACGCCGATGCCGGCGCCAAGGCCGCCCTCGAGTTCCAGGCGCCGGTCGGGATCGTCTGCGCGCTGCTGGGCGGACTCCTGGTCCTGGCCCTCGTGCTGCGCCGGGCGCGTCGGGGCGGCGGCCCCTCGCTGCTGCGACAGGTGGGGCTGGTCACGCCACGGCTCGGGAGCCTGGTGGCGGCGATCCTGATCGGCGCCCTGGTGGCCGGCGTCTACCTGGGCCTCAGCACGACGCTCTGGCGGCCCGCGCCCGATACCACCCTGGGGCCCACGACGCAGATGGCGGCGGAGGGCGGCTGGCAGCGGGAGCTCTGGACCTTCCTCGGCCTCGTGGCGGCGCCACCCGTCGAGGAGCTGGTCTTCCGCGGCGCGCTCTTCGCCGGCTTCGCCTGGTCCTGGGGCGTGCCCGCGGCGGCGGTGGTCACGAGCGTCCTCTTCATCGGGCTCCACTACGCGGAGTTCCAGGCCTACTGGCCGCCCGCCTTCGGGCTGACCGCCCTGGCGCTGGCGACCCTGGCGGTACGGATCCGGACCGGGTCGGTGTGGGACGCGGTGGCGGTCCACTTTGGATACAACGCCACCCTCATCGCGGTGGCGCGAGCATTGCTGGCCTTGAGCTGAGGGCGTCAGCTCAGCGGTCGAGGCGGTACTCGGACATGGGGTGGCTCTCGACCCGGTCGAGGTCGAGAAAGGCCCGGCAGCTGTCGAGCATGCGTCCCAGGTTGGCCTTCAGGGTCTCGGGATCGCCGTCGGCGCAGTACCACTGCATCGGGTCGCTGACCGCCTCGGCGGGGAAGCCCTCCTCCACGATGCCGGCCCAGGGCGGCGCGTCCTCGCTGAGCCGGCGCACCACCACGTTGCGCACGTAGGCGTAGGTGCACTGGGTCTCCAGGGCCACCCGCTTGTGATGTCCGTGCCAGTGGTGGATCCACGCGTCCCACGTCATGCGCTCGGGACGCTCGATCAACGCGACCAGATTGGTGCCGGGGGTGCGCTCGCCCGGAGGCGCGACGTGCGTGGTGTTGAGCAGCGGCTCGGACTCGACCACCAGGTAGCCGGCCAGCCGGCCCGAGACCTCGGCCAGCGCCCCTTCGCAGGCGTCGCGATCGTCGGCGCAGTCGAGCCAGAAGGAGCAGAGGCCGGCGGGGGGCGGATCGAGGTGCGTGAGCCGGGAGGAGAGCGCGTAGGCCACGTCCTCGTCGGAGACGTTCAGCGCGATGCGCACGGCTCCACCCTCGCGCAGGGCCTTGGCAACGGGCCCCAGGAGCGCCCGGCGCAGGTCCGCGCCCGTCGCCCCGTCCCGGTTCCACAGCACGTAGACCAGCTTCTCCATGGCGAGCAGTCTACGCGATCGGGACCACGGGCCGCCCGTCGGCGTCGAGCTGGTGCAGGTACTCTGCGATGCCGTGGCCGCTGCGGCCCTCGTAGGTCCAACGCGCGAGTCCCTCGTTGACGAGGGTCTTCTTCCCGCCGCGCTCGGAGGGCATGGGCGCGACCCGCAGCACGTCCGCCCTCAGCTCGTGCACCCGGTCGCGCTTGTCCGTGGCGCGCACATGGCTCACTTGGTGCGTGACGCCGTCCTCCGCCAGCTCCGTGCGCACGTCCCACTCGCGGATGCTCGCGTGGGCGCCGTCCTTCCAGACCCAGCCGCGGTGGAGGTCGCCGGCGTCGGTCCCGATCCGGATCCCGCCGAAGTGGACGTCGTCGCCGATGTTGATCGAGAACCAGCGCCACATGCGCGGCCCGCCCCAGCGCCGCGGCCCCCAGGACTTGTCCCGGTTGCCGCGCGCCTCCCCCAGCTCGAGCCGGCGCCCGTCGACGGCGATCGTCCCCGTCCAGCGGCCCGCCTGCTCCAGGTGACCCTTGCCGACCGTCTTGCGCGTCTCGGCGCTGGCGCCCTGCCCTTCGCTCCCCTGGCCGTCGCTCCCCACTGCCGGGATCAGCGCCTCGAAGCGCAGGTCGAGCGCGAGCGGCGCCTTGCGCCGGGCACCGCTCGCGAGGTTGCGCACGTACGCCTCCGCGTCGGCCGCGATCCGCCAGGTCTTCATCGGCGCGACCATCTCGTAACGGACGCCGCCTACCTCGAGCACGCGGTCCAGCATCTCCTTCTGCTCGCGCACGCCGAACACGTGGGCGATCTCGTCGCCCGGCAGCCACACCGAGAGCCCGACATCGATCGTGCCCTCGTTGGGCCGGATCCCGACGCGCGTGAAGAGCCCCGCGTCGCAGCCGGGGTCGTAGGCGTTGAAGTAATAGGACTCGCTCCAGGCCTCGTCGCCCTCGACCGGGTGCTGGAAGTCGTGTCTTTCCGAGAGGATGGGCACGCTGCTCCCCCCACGGCCTGCGGGCCTTCGGGGCCCAGTGTGCCAGATTGTGCCGGCGTCCCGGCCTCTGTCGAGCCGGTGGAGCCACTCGTCGTCATCCCGTGAGGGGATCCCGAGTCCCGGAGGGCGGGTTCCAGGTCACAAGTGGTACCCAGTTACACACCAGCCTGTTTCGCCTTCCTGCGCATGCAGATAACTGTTTGAATCTTCTGCGCTTTTCGAACAGCTAGCGATTGCACGGTATTCGCATCGCTGAGGCTCCAGGTCCCAATGGACTCTTGCTACCCGGCAGTGCAGGCTGACACGTCGGTGTTTCCAGACATGAGGAGGGGCGGAGGAAGAAGATGAAGGGCCTATCTGTTTCTGTTTTTCTGTTTCTGGTATTGGTGCTTTTCGTGACCCCAGTCGTGGCTTCGGGCTCCCCGATCTTCTACGACAACGGTCAGCCACTCCTGCCCAATTTCGTGGCTGGATCGAGTGATCTCGATCTCGGGCCGCTGGCAGGAAGAGGCGACGACTTTCTTGTTTCCGAAGCCGTCTTTCTTACCGATATCCATTGGTGGGGAATCTACATTGCTGACCCAGAAGATACGGGTGACTATGTCGCGCCTGATTCCTTTTCTTTCTGGATCTATCCTTTCCTCTCGGGAGTGCCCGATTCTGGAAACGGCGTGCAGCTGGTTTCTACGAATTTCTCGAGAGTCGACACGAACACAGTCCTGACTGGATTTATCGGCAACCCGCATCTGTTTCAATACTCTGCGGACGTTGCACCGTTTCGCCTCGACCCAGGAACCTATCTCATCGTGATTGCGAACGATACTTCCGGTGATCCAGATGATTGGTACTGGATGGGATCGACGAGTCCCGGCAGCGGAACCAACTATTTTGAAGACCCCCAGACTGGATCCTGGGGAACGAGTGATTACGACTTGGCCCTTCAATCTCACAGGAGATCTCGTTCCCGAACCCGCAACCATTCTCTTGCTCGGCTCCGGCTTGCTGGGTCTTGCACGATTCGCGAGGAAGTCCAGGAGGAAGTAGTCGGGAGCGGACCCTTGGCCGTTTCGAGGAACGCGGGGCGCCGCCCCTCTATCCACCCCGCCCGTGTCCGCGACTGGCGGGCCGGACGTACCTGACTTGCCGACGGATCACGCGCACGCGCGGCGGGCACGTCGGCGCGGCGAGAGCGATGGTCAGCAGCAGCAGCGGGCCGAGCTCGCGAAGGGCCCCGGCGGACATCGTACCAGGAGCCGCCGTCTACCCGGAGGTCGAGACCTCGCTCGCCGCGCCGGCGTCCTCCAGCAGCCCGACCAGGTCGAAGCTGGTGACGATGCCCTCCAGGACGCCGTCTTCCACCACCAGCACCCGGTGGATGCGCTGGAAGCGCAGCGTGCGCGCGATCTCGGAGAGCGGGGCGTCGGGGGAGACGGAGATGGCGCCTTCGGTCATGGCCTCCGACGCAGGAATCTGCTCCAGGCGGTTCTGGAAGTCCTCCGGCAGGCCCTCGCCGCGGGAGCTGGAGAACTCGAGCAGCCCCTCGAAATAGGTCGTGTCGTTCCCGCTCGAATCCTGCTCCTCGGCCAGGGCACGCAGCAGATCGGCGCTGGAGATCACCCCCAGCACGCGGCCGCTCTCGTCCACCACCGGGGCGCCGGTGATCGCCTCGGCGACGAGCACCCGATACACGCTCGCCAGCGGCGTCTCCGGTGAGATGGACACGACGTCCCTCTGCATCAAGTCCCGAGCCGTCAGGGTCATGTGGCGTTCCTCCCGTCCCCGGACTCAACCACTTTCGTGCGGCCTGCGCACCCCTGATCTTGTCGTCTGGCCGACGCCGGCCCGTCGCCGCGCTCCGCCCGGCCGCTTGACGGCCCCAGGCGCCCTCGGTACCCCCGGGCCGTGCCCGTTCCCGACCCGCCGCTGGTGCTGGCGTCCGGCTCACCGCGCCGGCGGGACCTGCTCACCCGCGCCGGCGTGGCGTTCGAGGTACAGCCGGCGGACATCCCGGAGGAGGCGCAGCCCGGCGAGTCGGCCGCCGAGCACGCGGAGCGCCTGGCGCGCGAGAAGGCGCTGACGGTCGCGCGGCGGCTCGGCCCCGAGCCGGCGCGCTGGGTCCTCGGCGCCGACACCGTGGTCGTGGTGGACGACCGGCTGCTGGGGAAGCCGCGCGACCCGGAGCACGCCGTGGAGCTCCTGGGCCTGCTCGTGGGCCGTCGACACACCGTGGTGACGGCCGTGGCGCTGGTGGCCAGCGATTCTCTGGCGCCACGAAGCTTCGCCGCGGCGAGCCAGGTGCTGATGCGCCCGGCCCCGGAGGCGGAGCTGCGCGCCTACGTGGCCAGCGGCGAGCCCCTGGACAAGGCCGGCGCCTACGCGGCCCAGGGCGAGGGACGCCGCTTCATCGAGCGTATCGAGGGCAGCGAGACCAACGTGATCGGACTGCCGCTGGAGGAGACCCTGGCCCTGCTGGCGGAGGCGGGGGCGCGGTGAGCCCGGTGGAGGAGGGTGCGGTGGCCGGGCGCCTGGCGGAGGTGCGCGCGCGCATCGCCGCCGCCGCCGGGCGCGCCGGGCGCGACCCGGCCGAGGTGACGCTCGTCGGCGTCAGCAAGCGGATGCCCGTGGCGCTGGCGGTCGCCGGCGTGCGCGCGGGCCTCCACGATCTGGGCGAGAACTACGTGCAGGAGGCCCGGGAGAAGATCCCCGCCGTGGCGGAGATCCTGGGCGAGGACGCGCCCCGCTGGCACTACGTCGGCGCCCTCCAGCGCAACAAGGCCAAGGACGCAGTGGCCCTCTTCGACGTGGTCCAGAGCGTCGATCGCGCCTCCCTGGCCCGCGAGCTGGCGCGCCGGGCCGAGGCCGCCGGGCGCCGGCTCCCGGTCCATCTCCAGCTGAACCTCTCCGGCGAGCCGCAGAAGGCCGGCTGCGCGCCCGCGGAGGCCGAAGCGCTGCTCGCGGCCTGCGCCGGGCTCCCCGGCCTGGAGGTCCAGGGCCTGATGACCCTCCCGGCCCCGGGCGACGCCGAGGCGGTGCGGCCCGTCTTCGCGCGCCTGCGGGACCTGCGCGAGCGCCTGGCGCGGCTTCCCGGCGGCGAGGCCCTGCGCGACCTCTCCATGGGCATGAGCGCCGACTTCGAGGTGGCGGTGGAGGAAGGGGCTACGATCGTGCGCGTGGGCACGGCGATCTTCGGCCCCCGGGAGAGCTAGACATGGCGGGAGAGCTCGACGGCAAGCGCATCGGCTTCCTCGGGGCCGGAGCCATGGCCGAGGCCCTGGCGGGCGGTCTGGTGCAGTCCGGTGCGGCACCGGCGGACGCCCTGCTGGCGTCGGACCCCGACCCCGCCCGCCGCAAGGCCTTCGAGGAGCGGCTCGGGGTGCGCGCTGCTGCCGACAACGACGAGCTCACCGGGGCCTGCGACGTGCTGGTGGTGGCGGTCAAGCCCGACCAGGTGCGTCCGGTGCTCCAGGCCGTGAGCGTCGACAAGCTGCGGCCGCTCTGGATCTCGATCGCCGCCGGCGTGACCCTGCACGAGCTGGCGCGGGCCCTGGGCTCCACGGCGCGGGTCGTGCGCGCCATGCCCAACACGGCCGCCCAGGTGCACGAGAGCGCGACGAGCTTCTGCGCGGCGCGGAACGCCAAGGACGCCGACCGCGCCGTCGCGCGGGCGCTCTTCGCCGCCGTCGGCAGCGTCTGGGAGGCGCCCAACGAGGACCTCCTCGACGCGGTGACCGGGCTCTCGGGAAGCGGCCCGGCGTATGTCTTCCTGATCCTGGAGGCCCTGGCGGACGCCGGCGTCCGGGTCGGCCTGCCCCGGGAGGCGGCCCACACCCTGGCGCTCCAGACCGTCTTCGGCTCCGCCAAGCTGGCCCGGGAGAGCGGCCTCCACCCCGCCCAGCTGAAGGACCGGGTCACCTCTCCCGGCGGCACCACCATCGCCGCCCTGGAACGCCTCGAGGCCGGCGGCCTGCGAGCCGCCCTCTACGAGGCCGTCGCCGCCGCCACCCGCCGCTCGAAGGAGCTCCGCGGCCCCAAGGAGCCCGGCGAGCGCTAGGGCGCGGCGTCGGGCCGCGTGTGACGCCGGTACCTCCAGCAGACCGGCCGGTTGGCCGATGCGGTTGCCGAGCGCCGAAGGAGGGCCCCGGCATGCGCATGACGCCCCTGGACATCCAGAACCACCGCTTCGCCGCCCGCCTGCGGGGCTACGACCCGGGCGAGGTGGACGCCTTCCTGGAGCTCCTGGCCGGCGACTACGAGTCCCTGGTCCACGAGGCCGAGGCCCTGCGCGAGAAGGTCCGGACCCTGGAGGCCCGGGTGGCCGAGTTCAGCGCCAACGAGGACGTCCTGCGCTCGACCCTGGTGACCGCCCAGTCCCTCTCGGAGGACCTGAAGCAGACGGCGCTCAAGGAGTCCGAGCTGCGGATCGCCGAGGCCGAGGTGAAGGCCGAGAAGGTCCTCGACGCCGCCCACCGCCGGGCCGCCCGGCTGGCGGAGGACATCCGCGAGATGAAGCAGCTCCGAACCCGGATCGCCGCGGCCGTCCGCACCACCATCGAGACCCACCTGAACCTGCTGGAAGGTCTGGCCGAGGCCGACCCGGACGACGCAGGCGAGGAGAAGATCGCCTACCTTGCGCCGCCCCGGAGGGCATCGGGCGGCGGCGAGGGCGCTTGACGGGCGGCGGGAAGGCCTTAGACATTCAGGTCAGCGAGCGGGGAGTGACGCTCTGGATCCACGTCACCCCCCGGGCCCGGCGCCCCGGAGTGGGCGGGCTGCACGACGGCGCCCTGCGGGTCGGCGTGGTGGCTCCGCCCGCGGAGGGTCGGGCCAATCTCGAGTGCCGACGGGCCCTGGCGCGCGCGCTGGGAGTGAGCCCGGGGGCGGTCGAGATCGAGGCCGGAGCCCGGGGCCGGCGCAAGCGGGTCTCCGTCGCCGGGCCGGGTCGCGAGCTGGCGGCGCGGCTGTCGGAGCTGGCCGAAGCGAAGGAATGATGCGATGCCCACCTACGAGTACCTCTGCAACGGCTGCGGTCACGAGTTCGAGCGCGAGCAGCGCATCACGGACGATCCGGTCAAGACCTGCCCCGAGTGCCGCAAGCGCAAGGTGAAGCGGCTGATCTCCAGAACGTCGTTCGTCTTGAAGGGCAGCGGCTGGTACTCGGACCTCTACTCGAGCCAGAAGCCGGGCAAGGACAAGGGCGCCGCCGATGCGGGCTCGGACGCCGCACCGGATGCCAAGTCCGACTCGCCCGAGAAGAAGCCGAAGAAGGACAAGAAGAAGGACGGCAAGGAGAGCGGCAAGAAGGGCAAGGGGCCGAAGGCCGCCGCCTGACCGGTTGGTATACTCGCGCCCCGAATCCCGGAGGCGCTCCATGGCTCCCCTCGAGACCGTCGTCGTCGACGGCAAGTCCCTGTCCCAGGAGATCCGCGGCGAGCTCGCCGAGGAGATCCGCAAGCTCGTCGAGGCCGGGCGCCGCCCGCCGTGCCTGGCGGTGGTGCTCGTCGGCGACAACGCGGCCAGCGCTTCCTACATCAAGGGCAAGCGGCGCGCGTGCGCGCGCATCGGCATGGAGTCGGTCGAGCGCGACCTGCCCGGATCGGCCAGCGAGGCCGACGTGCTGGCCCTGGTCGACGAGCTGAACCGCGACGATGGGGTCGACGGCATCCTGGTGCAGCTCCCGCTGCCGGCGGGCGTATCGGCGGCCCGCGTGGCATTCGCGATCGATCCGGCGAAGGACGTGGACGGGCTCCACCCCGTGAACGCCGGCCGCCTGCTCCAGGGCGTGCCCGGGCTCTACGCGTGCACCCCGTGCGGGATCCTGGAGGTGCTGGACCGTCACGGCGTGGAGCTCGAAGGCGCCCGGGCGGTGGTGCTCGGACGCAGCGAGATCGTGGGCAAGCCCGTGTCGCTGCTGCTGCTGCACCGCCACGCCACGGTGACGGTCTGCCACTCGCGCACGCGGGACCTCCCGGCCGTCTGCCGCGAGGCGGACGTGCTGGTCGCCGCGGTCGGCCGCCCGCGCCTGGTGCAGCCGGACTGGGTGAAGCCCGGCGCGGCGGTGATCGACGTCGGCGTGAACGAGGTCGACGGCAAGCTGGTGGGCGACGTGGACTTCGACGGCCTGCTGGGCGTGGCCGGCCTGCTCACACCCTCGCGCGGCGGCATCGGCCCGATGACCATCAGCATGCTGCTACGCAACACGCTTCAGGCGTATCGCGAGCGCAGCGGCGCGTGAGCGAGCTCCAGCGCACCCCGCTCTACGAGCAGCACCGCTCGCTCGGCGCCCGCATGGTGCCGTTCGGGGGCTTCGAGATGCCCGTGCAGTACACCTCGATCCTCGACGAGCACGCGGCGGTGCGCGAGCGGGCGGGGCTCTTCGACGTCTCCCACATGGGCCAGATCCACTTCGCCGGGCCGGCGGCCGTGGAGACGGTCGAGCGCCTGGTCACCTGTCCCGTGGCGAGCCTGCGCCCCGGGCGGGTCCGCTACGGCCTGCTCTGCAACGAGGCCGGCGGCGTGGTGGACGACGTCACGGTCTACCGCCTGGCCGAGGACCGGCTCTTCCTGTGCGTGAACGCCTCCAACATCGCGAAGGACCGCGCCTGGATCGAATCGCACTCCCCCGCCGAGGCCGGGGTTGTCGACCGCAGTAGCGAGACCGGGCTGCTGGCACTCCAGGGCCCGGAGAGCGCCGCGATCCTGGCCAAGCTGGCCGACGGAGACGCGGCCGGCGTGCGGCGCTTCCGCTTCGCGGAGATGGCCGTCGGGGGGCGGCCCGCCCTCGTCTCCCGCACCGGCTACACCGGATCCGACGGCTACGAGCTCTACGTGGCCGCCGAAGACGTGGTGCCGCTCTGGGGCGCCCTCCTCGACGCAGGCGGCGAGACGCTCTCCCCGGCCGGCCTCGGCGCCCGGGACACCCTGCGCCTCGAGGCCGCCCTGCCCTTGTACGGCCACGAGCTCGACGACGACACCACGCCGCTGGAGGCGCGCCTCGAGCGCTTCGTGAAGCTCGAACGCGGGGGGTTCCTGGGCGCCGAGGCCCTGGCGCGGCGAGCCGCCGAGGGCCCCCGGCGCCTGCTCGTGGGCTTCGCGCTGGACGAGCGCGGGATCGCGCGCGCGGACTACCCGCTGGCCGCCGAAGGGCGCGAGGTGGGGCGTGTCACGTCCGGCGCGCCGTCGCCGAGCCTCGGCAGATCGATCGGACTCGGCTACGTTCCGCCCGCGCTGGCGGACGTGGGTACGCGCCTCGAAGTCATCATCCGCAACCGCGCGGTCGCGGCAAGCGTCGTCGAGACGCCCTTCGTGCCTCCCGCGCGAGGACCATCGGCAACACGAGTGCAAGAGGGGTGAACGGTGGCGGAGTACGACCTCCCGGATAACCTGATCTACAACGAAACCGACGAGTGGGCGCGCGTCGAGGGAAAGCGCGTGCTGGTGGGCGTGACGGACTACGCGCAGCAGCAGCTCGGGGACGTGGTGTTCGTGGAGCTCCCGGATCCCGGCACCTCCGTCGAGAAAGGCGATCCCTTCGGCGTGATCGAATCCGTGAAAGCCGTTTCCGATCTCTACGCCCCCGTCTCGGGCGAGGTGGTCGACGTGAACCGCGACCTGGCCGACCACCCGGAGCAGGTGAACGAGGACTGCTACGGCGACGGCTGGATGATCGCCATCGCGCCCGGGGACGCGAGCGAGCTGGAGGGCCGGATGGACTCGGCCGCCTACGCGAAGCACTGCGAAGAGCGCAAGGAGTAGTGCGCTACATCCCCCACACCGAGGCCGAGGTCGGGCGCATGCTCGAAGCGATCGGCGTCGCGTCGATGGCCGACCTCTTCGCGAGCGTTCCCGCGGAGCTCCAGCTCGAGCGTCCCCTGGAGATCCCGGCCGCCGGCTCCGAGCAGCGCGTGCTCGGGGAGATGCAGGCGCTGGCCGAGCGCAACGCCCACGCCGACCGCTTCGCCTGGTTCCTCGGCGCCGGCACCTATCCGCACTTCTCGCCGTCCACCGTCGACGCCATGGCGTCGCGGGCGGAGTTCTACACGGCCTACACGCCCTACCAGCCGGAGATCAGCCAGGGCACGCTCCAGGCCGTCTTCGAGTGGCAGACGATGATCTGCGGGCTGACCGGGCTCGACGTCGCCAACGCCTCCATGTACGACGGGGCCTCCGCGGCGGCCGAGGCCGCGCTGATGGCGCTGCGGGTGACCCGGCGCAACAAGGTCGTCGTCTCCTCTGGACTCCATCCCCACTACCGCGACGTCCTCGGCACCTACGTCTCGGGCCTCGGCACGGAGTTGCTGGACGTGGAGCGCGAGGCGGACGGGCGCACGGCGCCGCTGGCCTCGCGGGTGGACGACGAGACGGCCTGCGTGGTGCTCCAGAACCCGGCCTTCCTCGGCGCGGTGGAGGACGTGGCCGCGGCCGCCGAGGCCGCCCACGCCCACGGCGCACTGCTCGTCGTCGTGGTGAGCGAGGCGCTCTCCCTGGGGCTGCTGCGCGCGCCGGGCGACCTGAGCGCGGACATCGTGTGCGGCGAAGCCCAGAGCTTCGGCCTCCCCATGGCGTTCGGCGGCCCGCACCTGGGCTTCCTGGCCACGCGCCAGAAGCTGGTGCGCCAGATCCCCGGGCGGCTCGTCGGCGAGACCAGCGACAGCGAGGGACGCCGCGGCTTCGTGCTCACCCTCTCGACCCGCGAGCAACACATCCGGCGCGAGCGCGCCACCTCCAACATCTGCACCAACCAGGGCCTGTGCCTGCTGATGGCGACGGTCTACCTGTCGCTGCTCGGGCGCCGCGGCCTGGGCGGGCTGGCGAAGGCGAATCTCGCGAAGGCGGAGTACGCCAAGGCGCGCGTGCGCGAGACGCCGGGGCTCAGCCTCCCCTGCGCCGCGCCCGGCTTCAACGAGTTCGTGGTCGGACTGCCGGGCCCGGCGGACGCCGCCCTGGCCCGCGCGCACGGGGCCGGCATCGTGGCGGGGCTCGACCTCGCCCCCTACGCGCCGGATCTGGGACCGGCGCTGCTCGTCTGCACCACCGAACGCGTGTCGCGGCAAGACGTGGACCGGCTGCTGGCGATCCTGGCGGAGGCAGCGTGAGCAACTCGCAGCGCACGGGGATCGAGGCGCTCGGCCACGCCACCCGCGGCCTGGCGTGGGAGGAGCCGCTGCTCTTCGAGCGCAGCCGGCCCGGCGCCGTAGGCTACTCCCAGGACCCGCTCGACGTGCCCGCCGTGGAGGCCAGCGACGTGCTGCCGGCCGACTGGCTGCGCGACGACATCCCGGAGCTCCCGGAGCTATCCGAGGTGGAGGTCGTACGCCACTTCACGCGCATCTCCACCTGGAACTACGCCGTCGATCTGGGCCTCTACCCGCTGGGCTCGTGCACGATGAAGTACAACCCCAAGCTGAACGAGCAGGTGGCGCGGCTGCCGGGCTTCGCGGCGTCCCACCCCATGCAGCCGGCCGCCCTGTCCCAGGGGATGCTGGAGCTGATGGCCCGCCTGGAGACCTTCCTGGCGGAGATCAGCGGCATGGATCGTGTGAGCCTTCAGCCCGCGGCGGGCGCCCAGGGCGAGCTGGCGGGGATCATGATGATCCGCGCCTACCACGAGCACCGCGGGGACCGCCGCAGCCAGGTCCTGATCCCCGACAGTGCCCACGGCACGAATCCCGCGAGCGCCGCCCTGAACGGCTACGAGTGCGTGCCCGTGCCCACCGGACCCGACGGCATGCTCCATCCCGAGGCCGTGGCCGAACGCATGACTCCCGAGGTCGCGGGGCTCATGATCACGAACCCGAACACCCTGGGGCTCTTCGAGCAGCACATCGCCCGGCTGTGCGAGATCGTGCACGCGGGAGGCGGCCTCATCTACTGCGACGGCGCCAACCTGAATGCGATGCTCGGCGTGACCCGGCCCGGCGACCAGGGCGTGGACGTCATGCACTTCAACCTGCACAAGACGTTCTCCACGCCCCACGGCGGCGGCGGCCCCGGGTCCGGGCCCGTCGGCGTGAAGAACATCCTGGCCCCCTTCCTGCCGACCCCGTTGGTGCGCAAGACCGGCGAAGACGAGGGCGCGGGCTATCGCCTCGACTACGAGCTGCCCCTCTCGATCGGCCGACTGCACGGAAACCTCGGCAACGTCGCCATGCTGGTGCGCGCCTTCGCCTACATCCGCTCGCTCGGCCCCGACGGGCTGCGCCGCTGCGCCGAGATGGCCGTGCTCAACGCCAACTACCTGAAGACCCGGCTCGCCAAGAGCTTCCACGTGCCCTACGAGGGCCGCGTGATGCACGAGTGCGTGCTCTCGGACCAGGGTCTGGAGGACACCGGCGTCACCACCCTGGACGTGGCCAAGCGCCTGATCGACTACGGCTACCACCCGCCCACGATCTACTTCCCGCTGGTGGTGCACGGCGCCCTGATGATCGAGCCGACCGAGAGCGAATCGCTGGAGGGCCTCGATCGCTTCGCCGAGGCGCTGCTCGCCATCGCGCGCGAGGCGCGCGAGGACCCGGCGCTGCTGCACGGGGCGCCGCACTACACCCCCCGCTCCCGCCTGGACGAGACCCGCGCCGCCCGCCGCCCCGTCCTGCGATGGCAGCCCGACTCCTCGTCCTGAGCTTCGCGGCGGCCCTCGGGTCCGCCTGCGTCCAGGACGACGGCGGCCGCTGGAGCCCGACCAGCTTCGTCGAGGTGAGCGAGAGCGAGGAGCGCGAGGCGGGCTTCGAGTTCGATCGCTGGGCGCGGGAGCACCTGCCCATCATCGAGGACCCGGTCGTGATGGGCTTCATCAACGACCTGGGCCAGTCGATCGTCGAGACCATCGAGCCCCAGCCCTTCGTCTACCGCTTCCGGGTGATCAACGATCCCGTGCTGAACGCCTTCGCGGTGCCCGGCGGCTACATCTACTTCCACTCGGCGACGATCGCGCGGGCGGGCAGCCTGCACGAGGTGGCCGGCGTGATGGGCCACGAGATCGCCCACGTGAAGCGCCAGCACTACAAGCGCATGGTGGAGCGGAACGCGATCCCGCAGCTCTTGACCCAGATCGCCGCCGTCGGCGCGGCCATGGCCACCAAGAACGCCGCCCCGCTGATCGTGGCCCAGGGTGTGAACGTGGCGTTCCAGCTCCAGTACAGCCGCGGGCTCGAGACCGAGGCCGACCGCTTCGGCGCGGTGTTCATGACCCGGGGCGGCTACCGGGTGGAGGGCATGGGCCGCTTCTTCTCGCGGATCCTGACCGAGCCGAGGCCCATCGGCATCGAGATCCCGCCCTACCTCTACACCCACCCGGACGTGAAGGACCGCATCGAGGGCGTGCACGACCTGGCGGACGAGCTGAGCCCCGTCAGCGAGCCGCCGCCCGGCATGGACCGGGCCTTCCGGCAAGCCCGCACGCGCGTCTCCCTGCTGCAGGCCTCGGGCCGCACGCTCTGGCTGACCCCGCAGCTCCCGGCCGACAAGGCGCGCTCGGACCCGGCCCTGGCCCGGGCGGGAGAGCTGGCCGAGCGCGGGGATCGCGAGGCCGCGCTGGCGGTGCTGGCCGGCGCCGAGCGCAGCGCGCGGGGCGACCCGCGCCTGCCCTTCCGTCGCGGCGAGCTCCTGGAGCAGGAGGGCCGCATGGAGGAGGCCGTGGCCGCCTACCGGCGCGCGGTCGACCTCGACCCCACCACCGGCCTGGTCCTCCTCAAGCTGGGCAACGCCTACGCGAGCACCGGCGACCGGCTGCGCGGCAGCTACTACCTGGAGCAGGCCAGCCTGCACCTGGGTGAGGGGAGCGCGCTCCGCGAGCGCGCGGAGCAGCAGATCGAACAGCTGGAGTTTCCCGTGATCGTCGAGGCGGGCCTGGCCGACGACGTGTTCGACGGCGGGCCGGGCCGCGAGCAGACCCGCTTCGCCCCGGGCGACGAGGTGGTCTGGTGGGCGCGCATCGGCGGGCGCCACATGCGCCGGCGCGACGACATCGTGGTGCGCTGGACGCGCTCCGACGGCGTGGTGCTCCAGGAGAGCGAGGTCCGGGAACGGCGCCGCCCGTGGGTGGAGTCGCGCCTCGCCCTGCCGGCCGAGCCTCCGGCGAGCGAGCAGACCTGGAGCGTCGAGGCCCTCCTGGAGGGCCAGCTGCTCGATCACCGGAACTTCCGGTTCAGCCGAGCCCCGGATCCGGTGGGGGCGACGCGCTGAGGTGACGCCGGGCCACGTCGGCCCAGGCTCCCTCCGGATCCACCTGGAGGTAGCGCCGCCAGTGGTCGCGCCCGCGGCGGAGCGAGCCGATCTTCTCGAACAAGAGCGCCAGATTCACGTGGGCGTCGGCGTAGAGCGGGTCGATCCGCAGCACGTTCTGGTAGCGCTCCAGCGCGGCCTCGGCGTCCCCCTCCTCCTCGAGCAGATTGGCGAGGTTGAAGTTGGCCTCCAGGTGCAGGGGCTCGAGCTCCAGCGCGCGGCGGAAGGCCTCGGTCGCGGCGGATCGCCGGCCCTGGTTGTAGAAGACGGTGCCCAGGTTGCAGTGGGCGTCGGCGTATTCCGGATCGAGCTCCAGGGCGCGCTGATAGGACTCGATGGCCTCGCCCCAGGTGGCGGCTTCGGCGTCCAGGGTGCAGCCGCGCTCGAACCACTCGGCGGCGTCGAGGGGAGAGCCCGCCGCCGGAAGCGCGGCGACCCGCGGCTCCTCCGGCCCCGGAGCCCGGAAGTCGAGCACCATCTGCCCGCCCGGCTCGAACAGGCCGCCCGCGTGCTCGACCACCATCCGCGGCGATCCCTCGGCCCAGACCTGGAGCGCCGGCAGCGGCTCGGTCAGCTCGGGCAGGCGACGCGCCACGTCGGACAGGCTGCGGCGGATGCGGCGCAGCGGCATGCCACGCTCCAGCAGGCCGAGGACATGCTGGATCGAGCGGAGGTCGAGAAAGTCGAAGGCGGCCCCGGAGTCGGCCTCGGCGCTGGCGCGCACGAGTCGGGTGCGCTCCCAGTAGCGGAGTCGCGACGGCGAGATATGAAAAATACGCGCGACCTCGCGGCGCGAGTACGCGTTCACCCCCACGTCCGCGATTGTAGACCCGCGCACCGAAAAAGGGAATCCCTTTTGCGCGCAGCGGTCGCCGCCCGCCGGTTCTGGTAGCGTCCAAGGAGAGGAAGCGTTCGGCCGTCTGGTGACGCCCCCGGACTTCAAATCCGGCGGGAGCCGCGGCGACGCGGCTCCGGCGGGTTCGATTCCCGTCCGCTTCCGCCAAGACCGGCTCTCGCCAGCCCGGGGGGACCCATGGCCACGATCGTGATCAGCTTCAAGGACATCGAACCGGAGGGAACGGAGGCCCTGCGCCCGCTGGTGGAGAAGGGCTGCCAGGCCCTGGCCGAGGAGTTCCCCGAGACCACCCGTTTCGAGGTCACGGTGAGTCACGACGGCAACGGGTTCACGGCCCACGGCCACGTCACCGGCCGCCAAACCGAGGCGGCCGGACAGGCCGACGCCCCCGAAGGCCGGCTGGCCAGCGACAAGCTGCTCGACGCCCTCGAGCGCCAGCTGCGCAAGACCCACGACAAGAAGATCTTCGGCCGCCGGCGCGAGGCGCAGCGATCCTCCCAGCGGCGGCGCAGCGGGAGCTGAACCTCCGTGACCCGCCCAGGCGGCCCCGCAAGCCCAACGCGCCGCAGCCCGCGTACCCGCCAACCCCCGCCGCCGGGCGCGCAGCGAGCCGCAGGCGAGCGGAGTTCATCGGGATCAGCCCAGGATGAGGTGCAGCTTCAGGGCCAGCAGAAAGCTGCCCCGCACGTGGACCCGGCGTCGCAGCAGCGCCTCCGGCGCCGAGATACGCCCGGCGTTGAGATCCCGCCAGGTGGCCTCGTCGACGCGCACGTGCAGGTCGGCCTCCGGCGCCGCCCCCTCACGGCCCGAGACCCGGCCGCCGGTGATCTGCACGGTCCAGGTCCCGACCGGCGCCGGGTTTCCCGTGAGCTCGAACTCGACCGTGGCCTCGGTGCCGCCGAGCTTGCTGCGGCGGTCGGAGTCCCCGGCCACGGCGTCCCCGATCCAGCGGGTGAAGAACTCGCCCGCAGGGATGTCTTCGGGAGGCCGCACGCGCTCGGACATGGCGCGACCAGTCTACCGCGGACGCAGCTGGCTGACGGAGCCCAAAGGGCCCGTTTGCGGCGCAAGCCGACTCGAGACTTCGTCTTGTGTCGGCCTGCTAGGCGCGGCTCAAGGGTGCGGCGCGGCCGAGCAGGTAGCCCTGGCCGAAGGGCACGCCCAGGCCCTGGACCGTGGTGAGCTCCTCGCTGGTCTCGATCCCCTCCGCGATCACCTTGGCGCCGAGCTTGCCGGCCACGGAGCCCAGGGCGCGCAGCAGCTCCTGGCGCGGCGGGTCGGTGTCGATCCCGCGCACGAGGGACTGGTCGATCTTCATGAAGTCCGGCGCCAGCTCCATCAGCACCTCGAGCGAGGAGTAGCCGACGCCCATGTCGTCGAGGGCGATCCCGAGGCCCATGCTGGCGAAGTGATCGCGCGCTTCGCGGAAGACGGCGAAGTTGCCGATGGACTCGCGCTCGGAGATCTCGAACACCACGTCCGTGGGCCGCAGGCGCAGGCGCTCGAGGGTGCTGCGCAGGGTGGCGCCGTGGAAGCTCGGGTCGCGGATGGCCGAGGGCAGGCAGTTCAGGAAGAGCTTCTTCCCCGGCCCGACTCCGTGCGCGCTCTCGAGCGCGCGCCGGCGGCAGAGCGTGTCGGCCTCGAAGAGCAGGCCCGCCTCCTCGGCCGCCGCGAAGAAGGCGCCCGGACTCTGCAGCGCGGAGCCCTGGGGTCCGCGAACCAGCGCCTCGTAGCCCAGCACCTCGCGGCTCGAGAGGTTCACGATCGGCTCGAAGAGCACGCTGATGTCCTCGGCGAGGAGGAGCTGGAGGAAGCCTCGGCGCCGCTCGCGTCGCCTCGTCTCCGCATTGAGCAGCGCCTCGGCCCGCGCGTCGGCAAGCGCCGCGGAGAGCTGGCGCGCGGCGGCGAGCACCGGATTGCGCAGGGTGATGGAGCAGCCGACGGACAACGGCTCGCCCGAGCGCAGGTAGGGATAGAAGATCCGGCTCGCCTGCTTGGTCAGGTGCTCGGCGATCGCCGCGCCGAGGGCCTGCAGGCCCTCGCACCAGAACTCGGCGTCGTCCTTGGCGCGGAACAGCACCAGCGCCACGTCGTCACCACCGAGTCGCGGCACCAGCACGCGATCGTCGGGGCGACGCTCGCCGGCACTCACCTCGGCCACCGCGGCCGCCAGCGCCGCGAGCGTTCGCTGGTGCGCCTCGCTCCCGTAGACCCGTTCCACCTGCGCCAGCGGGCTGGCGTCGACCACGATCACGCCGACCGACCCCACGCTGCCGAAGCGCTCGACCAGCTCGGGGAAGCCGTCGACGCCGCCGAGGGGCGCTGCAGCGGGTTTCGTTGCGGATGCGGGCACGTGGGCGTTATCGGCGCGCACGGCCGAAGGTCTTAGCGGCTTGTGAGGGGGGCGTTCGGGCGCCTCAGGCCAGTTCTAGCAACTCTCCCCGAAGTGCTCTTCCCGTATAGCTTTTTCTGGATCTGGCCACGGTGGCGGGCGTCCCCTGGGCCACCACGCGGCCCCCATCCGGCCCACCCTCGGGCCCCAGGTCGAGGACGTGGTCCGCGCGCCGGATCAGGTCCAGGTTGTGCTCCACCACCAGCACGCTCCCGCCCGCGTCGAGCAGCTCGTCGAGGCACGCCACCAGCACCTCCACCTCGGCCGGGTGGAGCCCCGTGGTGGGCTCGTCCAGCACGAAGAGACCGCCGCGGGCGTCCCCGGCGGCGAGCGCCTGGGCCAGACGCAACCGCTGCGCCTCGCCGCCCGAGAGCGTGGACAGCGGCTGGCCGAGCGTCAGGTAGCCGAGTCCGACGCGCACGAACGGCTCGAGCTTCGGCTCGACCAGCGGGTCGCCCGCAAAGGCGGAGACCGCCTCGTCCAGGGTGAGGTCCAGCACCTCCACGATGCTCCGCCCCTCGAGAAGCAGCCCGCGGGCCTCCGCGGTGTAGCGCGTGCCGCCGCAGCGCTCGCAGGGAACGCGCACATCCTCCAGGAACTGCATGTCCACCACGGTCTGACCGCTGCCCTCGCAGGCCTCGCAGCGTCCGCCCGGAACGTTGAAGGAGAACCAGCCCGGGCCGAGCCCGCGCCGGCGCGCCTCGCGGGTCGACGCGAAACGGCGGCGGATGCCGTCGAAGGACTTCGACACCGTGGCCGGGTTCGAGCGCGCGCTGCGGGCGGGCGGGGTCGGATCCACCACCACCACCTCACGCACCTGCTCCGCGCCGCGGATCCCGCGGCACGCGCCGCGCTCCGGCTCGCCGCGCAGCTGCCCCACCAGGACGCTCCGCACGAGCGTGGACTTGCCCGCGCCGGAAACCCCGGTCACCACCACCAGCTGACCGAGCGGAAGCGTGACGCACAGGTCGGCCAGGTTGTTCTCGCTCGCGCCCTCGATCACCAGCTCGCCGCGCGGACGGCGCGCGCGCCGCGGTTCGCGTCCCAGCTCGCCGCGCAGGGCGCGCCCGGTGAGCGACGAGGCGTGGTCGCGCACCGCCGCCACCGGCCCCTCGACCACGCACTCCCCCCCGAGGCGCCCCGAGCCCGGCCCGAGATCGATCACGTGGTCGGCGGCGGCTACCACCTCCGGCGCGTGCTCCACCACCACCAGGGTGTTGCCCCGGTCGCGAATCCGGCGCATCACCGCCAGCAGCCGCGCCACGTCCCGGGCGTGGAGACCGATCGAAGGCTCGTCGAGGACGTAGAGGGCCGAGGTCAGCGCGCCCCCGAGCGCCGTCGCCAGCTGGATGCGCTGGGCCTCTCCCCCCGACAGCGTTCGCATCGGCCGCGAGAGCGCGAGGTAGCCGAGGCCCACCTCCCGCGCCGTCTCCACCCGCGCGCGCAGCCCCTCGCGCAGGCGCCCCGCCCGGGCGATCTGCGCGTCCGACAGCGCCAGCTCGCCGAGCCAGGCGCCGAGCTCCCCGATCGTCGCGGCGCTGGCCTCGCCCAGGTGCCGGCCGGCCACGCGCACGCACAGGGCCTCGGGCCGCAGGCGGTGACCCGCGCAGGCCGGGCAGGGATCGAAGCGCCGGTAGCGCGCGATCTGGATCCGCGCCTGCACCTTGTAGCGGCGGCGCTCCAGGTACTCGAAGAAGCCCCGCACGCCGTACCAGGGGCCGTCGTCCTCTCCCTCGAAGACCACGCGCTTGTGGGCTGCGCTGAGGGCGCTGAAGGGCGCATCGTCGGGGATGCCCAGGCGCTTGGCGGCGCGCAGGAGATCGCGCTGGCAGTCGCGGTTCGACGGGGTGCGGAAGGGAGCGATCGCGTTCTGGCGCAGCGAGCGGGTCGCGTCGGGCACCAGGCGCTCGGGATCCAGCGCCGCCACGCGCCCGAAGCCCTGGCACTCGGGGCAGGCGCCGAGCGGGCTGTTGAAGGAGAAGAGCGCGGGCTCCGGCGCGGGCAGGCGCCGGCCGCAGCCGTCGCAGGCGAACCCCTCGCGGAAGGACTCGCGCTCGCCGGCCTCGCTCACGATCTCCGCCACGCCGCCGCCGCGCGCGAAGGCCGCGGCCACGGCCTCGGCCAGGCGCGTGCGGCCGCCCTCCCCGTCCAGGCGCAGGCGGTCCACCAGCACCAGCGCCCCCTCGCGCCGCAGCTTCGCGAACCCGCGGGCCGAGACCTCCTCGAGGGCCACCACCTGCCCTTCGCCGTCCAGCAGCCGGCCCCAGCCTTCGGCGACCAGCGCGTCGCGCAGCTCGCCCGCCTTGCCGCCTGCCGGGAGCGGCGCGCCGACCGAGGCACGCTTCCCTTCCCAGCGCGCCAGCACCGCGTCGGCCACGCCCTGCACCGTGCCCCGCTCCACCGGGCGCTCGCAGTCCGGGCAGCGGGCCTCGCCGACCTTGGCCCACAGGAGCCGCAGGTGGTCCAGGATCTCGGTGGCCGTCCCCACCGTGGAGCGCGCGTTCGTCACCGTGTTGCGCTGCTCGATCGCGATGGCCGGCGGCAGGTGCGAGATGGCGTCCACGTCGGGCCGCGGCAAGCGCTCGAGGAACTGGCGCGCGTACGTCGAGAGCGACACCACGTAGCGTCGCTGGCCTTCGGCGTAGAGCGTGTCGAAGGCGAGGCTCGACTTGCCGGAGCCCGAAGGCCCCGTCACCACCGTGAGCCGCCGCAGGGGGATCGTGCAGCTCACCCCCTTCAGGTTGTGGGAGCGGGCCCCGGTGATGCGGATTTCGGAGGCGCCGGCTATGCCGTCCTCCGGAAGAGCGCGCGGAGCTTCAGCGCCAGCGCGTGGTCGCCCTCGATCCGGACCCGGCCGGTCATGGCCAGCATCTCCGCGCTGGCGCGGCCCGCCAGGAAGTCGCGCCAGTCGTCGGACGAAAGCGTGTAGCGGACGTCCGGCGCCGCGTCCCGGCCGACGCAGGCCTTGATGCGGCCCTCCTCCACCTGGACACAGACGGTCCCGGTGTCGGGCCCGCTGAGCACGAGCTCGAACACCGCCGCCACGCCCCGGGCGGCGTCCGCCCGGAAGTGCTCGTGCAGCCAGGCCGCCGTCCACTCCGCCAGGTCCATGGCGCGAGTGTAGGAGGCGACCCCCGGCCCCTCAATCCGACGACAGGGCGTCGAGCTCCGCCTGGCGCTCGGCGTCGCGCGCGGACACCTCCTTGCCGAGGCGGCGCGCGTTCGCCGCCAGGCTGCGCCAGCGCTCCGGGCCGGGCTCGTCGCCGAGGGCGCCCGACGCCTGACGCAGCAGGAAGGCGTCGCCCGACTCCACCGCGCGCTCGCGCAAGGCCTCGAGCTGCTCGCGGGCCTCCGCCTTGCGCAGGAAGGGCACCGCGTCGCAGTCGCGGCCCTCCTCGAGGTAGGCCTCGGCGATCCGCAGGGCCTTCGTCGGGTCGAGCTCGCCTTCCACCAGATGGCGGCGGGTGAGCGGATCGGGAATGACGGGACGGGCCATGGCTAGTAGCGCGGGACCTCCGGATCCACGGCCTGGGACCAGAGATCGATCCCGCCGGCCATGCTGATGACGTCGCGGAAGCCCAGGTCCTCCAGCAGCCGGCAAGCCGTGGCGCTGCGGCCGCCGGTCTTGCAGTGGACGACCAGCGGGCGCTCCTTCCAGTCCGCCAGCTCGCCCGCGCGGCGCTCGAGCTCGCCCAGCGGGATCCAGGTGGCACCCGCGATGCTGGCGATCTCCCGCTCGTGGGCCTCCCGCACGTCGAGCAGCAGGAACTCCGCGCCGCCCTCGCGCCGCGCCGCCACCTCCGTGGGGGTCACCTCGCGCACCGGGCGCTCGGCCTCCTCCGGCCGCGGCGCGCAGAAGGCGTCGTAGTCGATCAGCTCGGTCACGCTGGGCGAGCTGCCACAGACCGGGCAGTCCGGGTCCTTGCGCAGCCGGAACTCGCTGAAGCTCAGCTCGAGGGCCGAGTACTGCACGAGCCGTCCGATCAGGGGCTCGCCGATACCGGTGACGAGCTTGATCGTCTCCGTCGCCTGGATCAGTGCGATCATTCCCGGCAGCACACCGAGCACGCCGCCCTCCGCGCACGAGGGCACCAGGCCCGGCGGCGGGGGCTCCGGGTAGAGGCAGCGGTAGCAGGGCCCGCGGGTGGCATCGAAGACCGTGGCCTGGCCGTCGAAGCGGAAGATCGAGCCGTGCACGTTCGGCTTGCCGAGGAGCACGCAGGCATCGTTCGTCAGGTAGCGGGTGGGGAAGTTGTCGGTGCCGTCCACCACCACGTCGTAGGCGCCGAGAATCTCCAGGGCGTTCTCCGAGCTCAGGTGAACCGGGTGCGGCTCGACCGCGACATCCGGGTTCTGGGCGGCGATCCGTTCGCGCGCCACCTCCAGCTTCGGCCGCCCCACGTCCGCCGTCCCGTACAGCACCTGGCGCTGGAGGTTCGACACGTCCACCACGTCGAAGTCCACCAGGCCGAGCGTCCCCACGCCGGCGGCGGCCAGATACTGGGCCAGGGGGCAGCCCAGCCCGCCGGCCCCGACCAGCAGCACGCGCGCCTCGAGCAGCGCCTGCTGCCCGCGCAGGCCCAGCTCCGGCAGGATCAGGTGCCGCTTGTAGCGTTCGTACTGATCGGGTCGCAGGTCGCGCGCCATGGCCAGAGGGTACCGGGGCCGCCCCCGAACGCGAAGGCCCCCCGCCGGCAGGGGCGAGGGGCCTCGCGCTCGAGCTCGGACGGCCCTACTCCTCGCGGGGCGGAAGCACGTCGATGCAGTAGGCCTTGCGCGGCTTGTCCGTGAACTTCCAGTACACGGTGACCCAGTCTTCCTTCTTCAGGGAGTCGAAGTCCGGGCGCTCCAGATCCGCCACCTCGGTCCCGACCTTCGTGGGGGGGTCGTCGATCATGAAGAACTGGACCTTGTCGCCCTTGCGGTTGTCGACGTAGATGCGGCCCTTCTTCTTGTCGATCTTGTCGAGCTTGCCCGTGAACTGACGGTGCATGCCCTCGAGCTCGTCGCACGTGCCGGCGTCGGCGGCTCCCGCCGCGCCCAGGACGAACATCGAAGCAACCAACCCAGTGACGACCTTGTGCATGGAATCTCCTCTCCTGTGCCGCGCCCCTCTCGCGCGATTCCGGTTGGACGCCACGGACGGACCGCGCATTCGAACCCTCGGGGCTGCTCTCGGCGTGGTGCCGGAGGTGGGATTCGAACCCACACGGCCTCGAGGACCGGGGCCTTTTGAGGGCCCTGCGTATGCCAGTTCCGCCACTCCGGCGCGAGCCGCGTAGAGTACCACGGCCCGCCCCTCGCTACAGGGGCGTAGATGCGGGCAATCGAAGGGTTTTCGAGGCTGGGGCCTAGCGCAGCCAGCCCGGCGGCACGCCCCGCGTGCGGGCGTTCTCGCGCATCTTGGCGTCGGCGCGGCGGGCGGCGTCGAGCTGGAAGCGGGCCTCGGAGCAGCGATCCGCCGCGGCCCGCTGGCGCTCGGCGTGCTGGCGCTTGATCCGGCGCTGGCCGTTGGAGTCGAACTCGGCCCCGGGCAAGGGCGACTCGCCACAGGCCAAGACCACCGTCTCCAGCTCGCGAATCCGGTCCGCCGATCCGGCGGCACGCTGGCGCCACTCCGCCTCGCTGCGACCCGCGATCCGCTCGCCCTCCACCGGATCGGCCGCCCCGGCCCCGCCCGGCTCGGGCACCGCCGCCGGCTCGGGAGCCGGTGCGGCGGGAGCCTGGGACCGGTTCACGGTCCCGCGCGGCCGGGAGGCCTCCTGCTCGGCCTGATCCCGGTAGCGGGCAGGCACGCGGTGCAGCTCGGTGGTGAAGTGCTCCCGCCCGTCCGCGTCGCGCCAGCGGTAGACCTCGGCCGCCGCGGGCGCGCCCAGCAGCGCCGCCATGAGTCCGATCGCGATCGCCCGGCTCCCTGTCATGGGAGCCTCTTCGGAGGGCTTCCCACGGCGCTTGACCGCCACAATCCTGCTTTGACACCCCCCCGCGCGGCGCTAGCCTGAGCCGCGTGGGGCTGTAGCTCAGC
>CAMYLJ010000014.1 GCA_947259215.1 uncultured delta proteobacterium | reverse complement strand
TCGGCCGCTACGCGCGCTGGGCGCGCCGCCACCACTTCCATCACCACTTCACGAATCCGCGCTCCAACCACGGCGTGACCACGCCGATCTGGGACTGGGTGTTCGGCTCCTATGAGGCGGCGGGCTTCATCCGCGTGCCCGCCAAGCTGCAGATGCACTGGCTCGCCGACCCCGAGACGGGCAGGGTGCGCGAGGCCTACGCCGCGCACTACGAAATCGCAGCCTGACCCGCGGGCGCGCGGGCGCGCGGGCCGGCTCGCTGGGCCTTGATCCTGGCTGCCAACTCGGGGACCGTTTCGGGGTACGTGGAGGACGAGCCATGCCCCCTGCCCCCCCGGAAGACCCCAAGGGTCGCCCGAAGGTTCCGTTCGAGGAGATCAAGGCCGGCGACGCCATCGGCCCCTTCGAGTACGAGCTGACCGAGACGCTGGTGGACCGCCACCGACGCGCCACGGAGCAGGCTCCGTACTCGGACCCGCGCCTGGCGCCGGTGTCGATCCTGGCGGCCGACGGCGTGCAGCTGGCCGATCAGTTCTTCGACATCTCGCAGTCGGTTCACGCCGGCCAGCGCCTGGAGGTGGTGCGCATCCCCTTGATGGGAGAGCGCCTGCGCGTGACCGGGCAGGCGCGCGAGAAGTTCGTGAAGCGCGGGCGCCGCTACGTGGTGACCGACACCGTCACCACCGGCGAGGGCGGCCCCAGCGACGTGGTGGCCCGCGGCGCCACCACCGGCGTGCTGGTCTACTCCGAGGGCGACGAGTCCGGCACGGGCGCGGGGCCGAAGCGGGCGCCCCCGCAACCGACCCACGTGCTGGAGCACTTCGGCCCGCTGGTGCGAACCATGACGCTGGAGAAGATGCGGCTCTACGAGGCGCCCGACGAGATCAGCATCCACACCGACGACGACTTCGCGCATGCCGCCGGACTGCCGGCGGCCAGCTCTACCGCAAGTACGGCATGGGCTCGGTGGTGGGCACGGAGCTCGACGTGCGCATCCGGCTGCCGGTCGTTGCGGGCGATCGCATCGAGGCCTTCGCAGACCTGGTCTCGCGCGAGGGCGGACGCCTGGAGCACGTGGTGCGCAGTCACATGGAGCGCGGCGACGCCATCGTGGGCCGCGCCTGGGTGCCGGCAGCGTGAGCGGGGCCGACGCGCCGGAGTGGGCCGCCGCCTTCGGCGCCCGCTGGGGTTCTGCGGACGACGCGCTGGAGCACGTCGCCGACGGCATGGACCTGGCTACCGGCCTGATCGAGCCCACCACGTTGCTGGCCGCGCTGTCCCACCGCGACGTGGGCGGCAGCGCGCTGGTGGCGGTCATGGCACTGGGCGGTCTGGCGCTGTCCCAGAACCCACGCTTCCGGCTGCGCACGGGCTTCGCCACCATCGCATCCGCGCCGTTGGTCGAAGCCGGCCGCTGCGAGTACCTGCCGCTGCTCTTCTCCGACGCGCGCCGCCACATGCGGCAGGTGAACGCCGACTGCGTGCTGGTGCGCCTGGCGCCGCCCGACGCCGAGGGGCAGTGCTCCTACGGCTGGGCGGCCGGCTTCACTCCCGAGCTTCTGGACGTGGCGCGCGAGCGCGGCGTACCGATCCTGGCGGAGATCGATCCCGCCATGCCGCAGACCCGAAGCGGGCGCGAGCTACCGGCGGACGCAATCACGGCCGCCTGCCTGGCCTGGGGCGACGCCGCCAGCGATTCCCCCATGGCGGTCTCGCCGTACGTGGACGCCATGGCCGAGCACCTGGCGCCGCTCATCCCCGACGGGGCCACGCTGCAGGTGGGCATCGGCTCGGCACCGGATGCCGCGCTGGAGCGGATCGGCGCCCGCGACCTGGGCATCCACACCGAGGTGCTGGGTCCGGGCCTGGCGCGCCTGGTCAAGCGCGGCCAGGCCACGGGCGCGCGCAAGGCCGAGGACCCGGGGGTGGCGGTGTGCACCATCGCCTCCGTCGATCCCGACGTGCGCGAGCTGGTGGAGGCCGACGGCCGGGCGGAGGTGCGCGCCGCCGGCGACGTGCTGGACCCGCGGCGCATCGCCCAGCACGACAACCTGCGCTGCATCAACAGCGCCCTCGCCGTCGATCTGCGCGGCCAGGTGAACGCCGAGAGCCTGGGCTGGACCCAAACGGCCGGTGTGGGCGGCCAGCTCGACTTCTTCCGCGGCGCAGGCCTGCGGGAGGACGCGCTGCGCATCGTCACGCTGGCGAGCGAGACCTCCCGCGGCCAGACGCGGATCGTGGCCGGCCACCCGCCGGGCACCGTCGTGACGGCCACCCGTTACGACGTGGACGCGGTCGTGACCGAGCACGGCGTCGCCTGGCTGCGGGACCGCACCGACGAGGAGCGCGCCCGGGCGCTCGTCTCCGTAGCCCATCCCCGCCATCGCGCGGCCCTCGAGCAGGCGCGCTTCGGGCCCTGACGCGTTGATCGCGGCACTCGTCGCCCTGGGCACCCTCGCGCTGCTCTGGCTGGCGCTGGAGCTCGCCGTGCGTTGGCGGATCGAGCGGCCGCTCGCCACGGGCTTCTACGGCTCCATCCCGCGCGAGGCGGTGCGCGCGCACCAGGAACGCCACGGTCTGCGCGCCGCCTCAGGCCCCGGCTGGATCCACCTGGGCTGGGTCGCCAATCCCGAGCGCGAGCACTACGTCGTCGAGCGCCGGGAGGGACAAGGCTGGCAAGCGGTCGGTCGTGCGGGGCTCGGCTCGTTCCTGATCGAAGGCCAAGGCGCGAGCGGCGGGTTCCGGGTGTGCGCGCTGCCGCACGACGGAGCCGCGGCGCGCGTCCTGGGCGAGGTGCACGCCGAGGCCGAGCCCGGTTCGCCTCCGCTCCACCGGCCCGCGATCGACGGACCCTGGCGTTCTCTCTTCCGCCCGCGCGAGCACGGGCGCTACGTGAACGATCACACGATCTACCGCGACGCCGGGGGTCGCTGGCGCCTGCTCGGCATCACCTCCCGGAGCGACGGCGCCTTCGACGCCGAGCGCTGGTTCGCCGCCGCGAGCAGCGAAACGTTCCCGCCGCTTCAGCCGATGCGCGAGGAGCCGCCCGTCGCCGACTTCGGGGAGCTGGCATGGGCGCCGCACGTGATCGAAGCCGGTGGCCGCTGGCAGCTCTTCTGGTCGCCCCATCGGCTCCACCAGATGTCCTCGCCCGACGGGATCCACTGGGAGGATCACGCGGTCACGCTGGATCCGCCCCGGCACCGCTTCTTCCGCGACGCCATGGTCCTGGAGGTGGCGCCCGGGCAGTGGCTGCTCTACGCGACGGCGCGCGGCCGCTACTACTCCCGCGTCGACCTTTATCAGTCCTTCGACCTCAGGCACTGGCAGTACATCCGGCCCGCCCTGCGCACGGGCTTCGGCTGCGAGCGCGCATCGCCCTTCGCCTCGACGGAGTCGCCCAGCGTGGTGCGGCACGGGGGGCGCTGCTACCTGGCCCTCAGCTACAACAACGACTCCTTCTTCTGGCCGGGCATCCTGCTCCTTCTGCGCCGGTGGCCCGGCCGCGCCAGCTACAACGACACCCGCGTCTTCCACTCCGCAAACCCGTACGACTTCGGCCGCTACCGCGGCCCGCGTCGCGCGTCGAACCAGTTGGCGCGGCTCGAAGCGCACGCCGCCGAGCTGATCCGCCACCCGGAAACCGGCGCCTGGTGGATCACCACGGCCGGCTGGCCCTGGGTGGCGAGCCTCACGTCCGGCGAGGTGGCCGTGGCCCCGCTGCGTTGGGAGCCGCTGCCGCCCGTCGAGGACGAGCCCCGAGCGCGAGGCGAACGCCGCGAAGCGCCGCGCTAGGCTCGGGCCTGCGCGTCCCGGCGGGCGCGCGACGATCCGACGCAGAGGAGGCCCGGCATGGCGATCACGAAGATCGAGGCCCACTACGTGGAGATTCCGCTCCCGGCGGACTTCCACCCGAGCTGGGTGCCGGGGCTGACGATGACCCACAACCGCTGTCTGGTAGTGCAGGTCCACGACGACAGCGGACACACCGGCATCGGCGCCGGCACGGTCTTCGAGCCGCGCCAGGCGGAGCTCGGCGCCTACGTGGCGGCGGACCTGATCGCGCGCTTCCTCGTCGGGGCCGACCCGTTCGAGATCGAGAAGCACGCCAAGCTGGTGACGCGCTTCGCGCTCATGGTGGGCGGGCGGCCCTGGCCCGTCGAGTGCGCGCTCTGGGACCTGATGGCACGGATCAGCGGGGTCCCCCTCTACAAGCTCCTGGGCGGCGCGCGCGACCGCATCCGAACCTACCTGAGCTTCGGCGAGAGCCTGCTCACGAAGGACCTCGGGGCGCGCCTCGACGCCATCGACGCGCGGCGCGAGGACGGCTTCTCTGCCTTCAAGCTGCGCAGCCGCAGCGCCGACTACCGCGACGACGTGCGGCAGATGGAGGCGGTGCGCGCCCACGTCGGCGACGACGTCGCGCTCATGATCGACTGCAACCAGGGCTGGAACCTGAGCCCGCTCGGCGCCGAGTGGAGCTACGAGGACGCCCGCGAGTTCTGCCGTGCCGCGGGCGACCTGGGCTTCCGCTGGGTGGAGGAGCCGCGCCACCGCTTCGACTACGAGGGCCTCGCGCGCCTGTGCGCCGAGGTGGACGTCAGCATCGCGGGCGGGGAGCTCAACCAGGGCCTGCACGAATTCCAGCTGCTCCTCGACGGCGGCTGCCTCGACAAGCTCCAGCCCGACGCCTGCCTCGCGGGCGGCACGCTCATGGTGAAAAAGGTGGCGGCCCTCTGCGAGGCGCGCAGCAAGGGCTTCAGCCCCCACACCTGGACCAACGGGATCGGGCTGCTGCACAACCTGCACATCGCGTGCGGCGTGCCCAACTGCGACATCCTCGAGTACCCGTTCGAGGCGCCCGGCTGGGTGCCCGACGCCCGCGACGCGCTCCTGCTCGACCCGCCGCGTCCCGCTGCGGACGGCGTGCTGGCCGTGCCCCAGCGGCCGGGCATCGGCTGCGAGCTCGACCCGGACGCCCTGAAGCGCTGGGGGACGCCGCTCACGGGCTAGCCGGTCCGGGGGCGTCCTGCCCCGAAAGCCGCCGACGCCTCGGCCGTCCCCCACTTCGCCGCCGCCTGGCGCCCGGGCTACCGTGACCCAGCGCAGGTCGGACCTGAAACCGGCCGACAGGAGGTTCCCGTGAAGGAGCTGATCTACTCCCATTCCTACGAGCCCGCGCTGGCGCAGTACGGGGACGTCGAGGCCATCATCGACGGCGACTACCGCAGCAGCTGGAACGAGCACCACGAGCGGGTGAGCCGACTCTGCCACGGGCTGGCCCACCAGCTCGGAGTGGCCCCCACCGACCGCTTCGCCGTCCTGGCCCTGAACAGCCACCAATACCTCGAGCTCTGGCACGCCGCCTTCATGGGTGCCGGCGTCATCAATCCGCTGAACCTGCGGCTGGCGCCGAAGGAGCTGGCGTACATCATCACCGACTCGGGCACCGAGGCGATCTTCAGCGACCCGACCTTCGCGCCCCTGGTGGCCGCGGCCCGGAAGGAGATCGGCGACGCGGATCCGATCCGAAAGGTCGTCCTCATCGGCGAGGGGGACGCGCCTCATGACGTCGGGTACGAAGCGCTCCTGGCCGCGGCGTCGCCGGAGATGCCGCGCGAGCCGGAAGAGACCGACCCGGTGGTCCTCATGTACACCGGCGGCACGACCGGCCTGCCGAAGGGCGTGCTGATCGAGCATCGGGCCGAGATCCTGAACATCTACCACGCGGCCATGACGATCCCGAGCCTCGACCTCGGGACCTACCTGCTCCAGACCCCGATGTTCCACGCCGCCTCGATGCTCGGCATCCTGGGGCCGCCGATCTTCGGCGGCCGCGTCGTCTTCATCCCGATGTACAGCCCGGAAGGGGTGCTCGACCTGATCGAGACCCACGGAGTGACCGACACCCTGATGGTGCCGACGATGATCGGGCTGTGTCTCGCCCACGAGAAGTACCGGCCCGAGCGGCTGGCGTCGCTGCGGCGGCTCGTCTACGGCGCGTCGCCCATGCCCGAGGCGACCCTCGCCCGGCTCCAGCAGGACCTGCCCGACCTCGATCTCCTCCAAGGCTACGGGATGACGGAGGCCTGCTC
Organism: uncultured delta proteobacterium; assembly: GCA_947259215.1. Taxonomy (GTDB): domain Bacteria; phylum Myxococcota_A; class UBA9160; order UBA9160; family JAFDET01; genus CAMYLJ01. Next base: position 77,890 of record CAMYLJ010000014.1, on the reverse strand, counting down.
CACCGTGACCCTGCTCCTGCCCGAGGATCACGCGCCCGGCTCGCCGCGCCTGCGCTCGGTGGGCAAGCCCGTGCTCGGGGTGCAGCTGTCGATCCAGGACGAGGAGGGTCGCGTCCTGCCCCGCGGCGAGATCGGCGAGGTGTGCACGCGGGGCGGTCACATGATGCGCGAGTACTGGAACAAGCCCGAGGCCACCGCCGAGACCTTCCGGGGCGGCTGGTACCACACGGGCGACGCCGGCTACCAGGACGAGGACGGCTACGTCTTCCTCGTCGACCGCGTGAAGGACATGATCGTCACCGGCGGCGAGAACGTCTACTCGGCCGAGGTGGAGTCCGCCATCAGCACCCACCCCGACGTGGCCCAGGTGGCGGTGATCGGGATCCCGGACGAGAAGTGGGGGGAGGCGGTGCACGCGATCGTGGTGCCGCAGCCGGGCGTCGTGATCACGGTGGAAGGCATCATCACCCACACGCGCGCCTCGATCGCCGGCTACAAGGTGCCGAAGTCCGTCGACTTCCGGACCGAGCCGCTTCCGCTCTCGGGCGCCCTCAAGGTGCTGAAGCGCGACCTGCGCGCGCCCTACTGGAAGGGCCACGGCAAGTCGATCGGCTAGGCGAAGGGGACGTTGGTTCAGTAGTTCAGAAACTGCAGCAGTTTCTGAACTACCGAACCAACGTCCCCACGGCGGCCAGGGCCTCGCGGGTGTGCTGGTTGACGTCCAGCTCCGCCGAGATCACCCGCCGCACCACGCCCTCGCGATCGATCACGAACGTCACGCGGCGCGAGGGCAGCCAGCCCCCGGCCCGGGCGACGCCGAAGGCCTTGGCGATCGCCGAGTCCCGGTCGCTCAGCAGCGGGAAGGGCAGATCGAACGCGGAGGCGAAGGAGGCGTGGCGCCCCTCGCTATCGCTGCTCACGCCGACGACCTCGGCGCCGAGCGCGGTGAACTCCGGGTAGCGATCCCGGAAGTCCCGCGCCTCGAGGGTTCAGCCGGGCGTGAAGTCCTTGGGGTAGAAGTAGAGGACCAGCGGGCCGCGCCCGAGCCACTCCCCGAGCGAGACCCGGCTGCCATCCTGGATCGTGGCCTCGAAGGCCGGAGCTGCGTCACCTTCGGCAAGCATCGCGCCACTCCTCTGGCTTCCAATACCGGAAGGAAAGCACACTTCCATGCCGCGCTCGAACCCGAGGCCTACGCCTTGAAGCGCTCGTCGTCGGCCTGGCGCCTGCCGGCGCCGATCAGCTCGTTGAACTCCGAGAAGTCCATCATGCGCTCCCCCAGGGCGGCGCTCGACCCCGCGCGCCGGATCTCCGCGTAGACGTCGCCCAGAGCGCGGGCGGCCGCGTAGAGCCCGGAGAGGACGAAGCCGACGCTGAAGAAGCCCAGCTCCTGGAGCTCCTCCAGGCCACACATCGGGGTCACGCCTCCCTCGATCAGGTTGATCGCCAGCGGAGGCGGCAGCTCGCCGCCGATGCGGCGCAGGTCGTCCAGCGTGCGCGGGCCCTCGACGAAGAGCACCGTGGCGCCCGCTTGCTTGTAGAGCCGCGCTCGGCGGATGGCCTCGTCGATGCCGTGGGGCTCGAGAGCGTCGGTGCGTCCGGTGATGAAGAACTGCGCGTCGCCGCGCGCCTCCACTGCCGCCCGGATCTTGGCGGCATGCTCCTCGGCGTCGATCACCGCCTTGCCTCGCATGTGTCCGCAGCGCTTGGGCCAGCGCTGATCCTCCAGGATGATCCCACGCGCGCCCATCGCCACCAGCTCGCGCACCATGTGCTGCACGTTCACCGGCCCGCCGTAGCCCGTGTCGCCGTCGACGATCAGCCCGAGCCCGGTGGCGCTCACCACCCGCCGCGCCACGTCGAGGATCTGGGTCTGCGTGAGGATCCCGAAGTCGGGCTCGCCCAAGAGCGCCGCCGACACCCCGTAGCCCGTCAGGACCGCCGCGCCGAAGCCCGCCCGCTCGGCGATCTTCGCGGACAAGGCATCGTAGACGCCCGGCACCAGCAGCAGGCGGCCCGACGCGAGCAGGGGATGGAGGTCCCTCGTGGGCTCCATGTGGCCTCCACCTCGAAGCGGACAAGGCTATCACGGGTCTCGCGGCCGCGGCGGCGGTATCCTTCCGCGCGATGGGTGACGCCGCCCGAATCGGCCCCGAGGCCCTGGACGCCCTCTTCGCCCGCGCCGAGAAGGACGCGGCGCGGGCGGGCTGCGCCGTGCAGGTGGCTGTCGCCCGCGACGGCGCGCTGGCCGGATTCCGGACCTTCGGGCGCACCCGGCACGGCGACGGCTCCGAGCGCGAGGCCGACGACGAGACCCTCTTCTCGATCTTCTCGGTGACGAAGTCCATCGTCTCTTCGGCCGCGTGGATCCTGCTCCAGGAGCAGAAGCTCGCCCTGTGCGATCGGGTGGTGGACCACATCCCGGAGTTCGGAACGCATGGCAAGGACGTCGTCCGCGTGGAGCAGCTCCTCATCCACACCGCGGGCTTCCCGAGGGCGCAGCTCCCGCGGGCCGACTGGCCGGACCCCGAGCGGCGGCTGCGCCACTTCGCCAACTGGCGCCTCGAATGGGAGCCGGGCAGCCGCTTCGTCTACCACGGCACGTCCAGCATGTGGGTGCTGGCGGAGCTCATCACGCGCACCGCCGGCGTCGACTACCGCGACTTCATCCGCGCCCGGATCGTCGAGCCCCTCGGCCTGCGCAACCTCTTCCTCGGCCTCCCGCCGGAGGAGGACGTCCGCGTGGCCGACGTGATCCCGGTGGGCAAGGCCGCGACGGAAGACGAACGCGCCGCCTCTCCGGTGGACGCCCCCGTGATCGCCGACGACATGCTCGCGTACCACAACCACCCGCAGAACCGCGCCATCGGCAGCCCCGGAGGCGGCGTGATCGCCACCGCCGCCGACGTGGCGCTCTTCTACCAGGGCATGCTGGCAGACGCCGAGGGCCGCGGCGCCGGCATCTGGCAGCCCGAGATGCTGCGCGAGGCCTGGACCGCGCGGCGCAGCGAGCTCATCGACCCGATGACCAGGAAGCCGGCACATGGGCGCCGGCGGACAGATCTCCTGGGCCGACCCGGTGTCGGGACTCTCCTTCGCCTTCTGCACCAGCGGCGCCCAGCGCAACCCGGCGCGCCAGGGAGCGATCGGCTTCCGGCTCTCGAGCCTGGCGGCCGCCTGCGTGCCGCCCGGCACCGGCCGGGAGTAGCGCCCGCGTTCGCAGCAGCCGTCATGCGGGCTCCTGCGCGAGCTCTACGCGGAAGAGTCCGCGGCTTCCCTGCTCGGCCCGCAGCGTGCCGCGCAAGCCGAGCCGCTGGAAGCGCGCCGGCCAGCGCTCCAGCTCGCCGACGGCGTAGACCGCAATCCCCTCACGCAGCCAGCGCGCCAGCTCGGTCTCGTCGATGACGCGCTTCTCGTACTCCTTGAACGAGAAGTGAAGCCGCGAGTCCTCCGCATCCCGCACCAGCCAGGCCGGCTCGTGGAGATAGAAGTTCAGGGAGCAGACGTGAGCGAACTCGGCGCGCTCGTCGCTGACGATCCGGGCGCCGGCCGGGGCCTCCGCCCGGTAGGCCACGGCGGCGAAGTGCATCGACTCGTTCACCGCGCGCACCGCGTACGCCTCCTGGAAGAGCACGAAGAAGACCGTCATGCAGATCGCGATGCCGGCGAGCGCGATCCGCTGGCGCCCGAGCCAGGCCGCCAACCCGGTGGCGAGGCCCACGACGCTGAACACGGGCACGAAGCGGTCGGCAAAGCCGGCGGGCGAGGGCGGCAAGGTCCAGATTCCGAGCCCCCCTGCGACCAGGACCGCCAGCCCCAGCCCCCCCGCGACGAGCCAGGGAGCCGCGAGCGCGCGCAGCCCCACGCGCCGCTCCAGGGCCTCGTTCCACAGCCACGCCACCAGCAGGCACCAGCCGGGGTAGATCTGGAGCGCGTAGTAGTCCCCCTTGCTGCGGGCCAGCGAGAAGAAGACCAGCGGGAACCCCGACCAGACCAGCGCCAGCACCAGCCCGGGCGCGCGCCCGGCCCGCAGGCGCCCGGTGACCGCGACCAGCGCCTGGGGCAGGTGCAGGATCCAGGGAAAGAAGTGCCCCAGGCTGAGCAGCAGGAACATCCAGGTGGGGAAGAGCGCCTCGTTGGGGGTGCGCTTCCCGAGCACCCGGTAGATCTGCTCGTGCACGATCGTGTACCAGAGGAAGTCATCGTGGCGGAGCGCCATCATCACCGGCCAGGGCAGGACCAGCAGCAGGAAGATCCCGAAGGCGCGCCCGTGCCAGAGCTGCCGCCGCCGGGGCCACTGCCCCGTCAGCGCCAGCCACAGCAGGACCGACGCGAGCGGCCAGAGCGGGCCCATGGGCCCTTTCACCAGGAACCCGAGGGCCATGCCCACGTAGGCCGCGTAGAGCCAGCGCCTCTCCTCCAGGCCGCGGACGAAGCCGTAGAGGGCCAGCCCCATGAACAGGACCAGCCAGAGCTCGAGGCCGCCGCCGCGGCTGTAGATGAAGACGAGCGCGGTGGTCAGCCAGCTGAAGGCCGCGAGCCAGCCGGTGCGGCGGCCGAAGAGATACGTGCCGAACGCGCCGAGGAGTGCCCCTACCGCGACGCCCGCCAAGGCGTCCGGCAGCCGCGCGCTGAACTCGCTCACCCCGAAGACCCGATAGACGGCGGCACCGATCCAGAAGCCCAGGGGCGGCTTGCTGAGGTAGCGCACGTAGTCGTAGTGGGGAGTCAGCCAGTCGCCCAGCTCGAGCATCTCGCGCGGCGCCTCGGCGTACTTCGACTCCCCATCCGCGATGGGGTAGCTCCCCAGTGCAAACAGGTAGACGAGCAGCGCCCCAGCGAAGAGCGCGATCCAGGCTCCTCGGTTCACCCACTCCTGACGCGACATCCCCTCCCCCGGATCCAGGCTGCGCGGAGGCAGCATACCGACGAAGGCGCCGAAGGCGAGGGGCTATCCTGGGACGTCTCCGACGAGTCCCCGTCCCTGGTTGGGAGGAGCGCGTGCGCGTCGAACGGCTGCTCGAGGGTCCGATCGTCCATGCGGGGACCCATCCCAGCATCGGCTCCAACATCCAGGGTCCCTCGCTGGTCCGGGTGCCGGAGTGGCTGAGCGAGCCACTCGCCCGCTACTACCTCTACTTCGCGGACCACAAGGGCAGCTACATCCGCCTCGCCTGTGCCGATTCGCTCCTCGGGCCCTGGCGGGTCCATCCTCCGGGCAGCCTTCAACTCGCCGACTCGCACTTCCCGACCGAGCCGCCGGATGCGCCGCCCGAGGCCGTGGCGCGCATCCGGGAGTGGGCCGAGCAGAGCGGCGTCGAGCTGCCCCACGACCTGGTGCAGGAGCTGACGTGGCCCCACATCGCCTCCCCCGACGTGCACGTGGACGACGCCCGGCGCCGCTTCGTGATGTACTTCCACGGCCTCGAGCGCTTCGCGCACCAGGCGACCCGGGTCGCCACCTCGCGCGACGGCCTGCACTTCCGCGCGCGGCCGGAGATCCTGGGCATGACCTACTTCCGGGCCTTCGCGCACGCAGGCGTCACCTACGCGCTGGCCATGCCGGGCCAGCTCTACCGATCCGTAGACGGGCTCACGCGCTTCGAGAAGGGCCCCCTGCTCTTCAACCCGGACATGCGGCACGCGGCGCTCTTGAAACGCGACGAGATCCTCTACGTCTTCTGGACCCAGGTCGGCGACACGCCGGAGCGCATCCTGCTCTCGACGATCGACGTCGCCGGACCCTGGCAGGACTGGCGGGAGAGCGAGGCGATCGAAGTGCTCCGACCCGAGCTCCCGTGGGAGGGATCGGACGCGCCCCTCGAGCCGTCGCTCCGCAGCGTCGGCTACGGGCACGTGAACCAGCTCCGGGATCCGGCGATCTACGAGGAGGGCGGCCGCATCTTCCTCGTGTACGCGGTCGCCGGAGAGAGCGGCCTCGCGCTCGCGGAGGTGCACCTGTAGTCGGGGCGCCCGGGACTCCACCACGGCCTTGCGAAGCGACGCGTTCCCGGGAAGATGATGGACGCCCCCTCACGGAATCGGATGCGGCCGGCCATCGAGCACGGTGCCCCAGATCTCGATCTCCCGGATCGCTTCGGGCGCGACCTCGTACGGGTCCGCGCCGAGCACCGTGAAGTCGGCGCGCTTGCCGGGCCGGATCGAGCCGATCTCGTCCTCCAGGCCGATGCTCCAGGCGGCCTCCAGGGTGACGGCGCGGAGCGCCAGGTCGAGCGCGAGCCGCTGCTCCGGCCCCCAGACCCGGCCGTCGCTGGCTATGCGGTTCACCGCCGACCACACCAGGGTCAACGGCTCGGCCGGCGCCATCGGGAAGTCCGAGTGGAACGAGATCGCGACGCCCGCGCGCGCCAGGCCGCCGAGGGGCGAGATGTCCGCCGCTCGCTCGGGCCCGAGGCCGAAGCCCGCGTAGATGGGCGCCAGCTCGTGGACGTAGTAGGCATTGTTCGAGACCGCGACGCCGAGCTCGCGGACCCGGCGGTGCTGGTCGTCCCGGGCGTAGCCGTAATGCTCGAGCACGATCCGGCCCTCCGGCCGCGGGTCGGCGGCGCGCAGGCGCTCGATCTGGTCGAGCACCAGGTCGAGACCGGCGTCCCCGTTCACGTGGATGTGCAGGTCCCAGTCGTTCTCCCAGAAGGTGGAGAGTACCGCCCACTGCTCGTCGGGCGTCATCATCCACTCCCCGTGGTGCCCGTCGAGATAGGGCTCGGACATCTGCATCAGCTGGCTGAAGATGGCCCCGTCGGCGTAGTACTTGGCGTGACGCGGGATCCGGATGCGGTCGCTTCCCCAGCGCAGCAGGCCGGCGGCGGCGCTCTCCGCTTCCAGCGCGCCCCCCTGCTTGCGGTGCAGGAACATGGCGTTCGGCACGAGCACGAAGCGGTAGGGCGTGTCCCGCTTGTGCATCTCCAGGGCCAGCAGCGCGAGCTCGGCCGCGGCGCTCACCTGGGGGAATCCCTGCTCGGCGACGGTGGTGAGGCCGCCCCGATGGATCACCTCGCTCATCATCGCGAGGCCGCGCCGGTACCTGAGCGGCGCCGCCAGCACGCGGGTCATCGGGGTAGCGAGCGCGAGCGTGCCCCGCTCCCACAGGTGGCCGCTCTCCCAGTCCGCCTGGGGGTGGGCGTCGAAGGCCTCGCGCGACATGCCGAGCTCCTCGAGCGCCCGGGTGTTGAAGAACATCTCGTGCACCGACCGCTGCCACACGAAGATCGGGCGCGACTCGGAGACGGCGTCGAGGTCGCGGCGCGAGAGCGCGCCGTGGTAGGGCTCGTGGTAGCCCCAGACCGAGAGCCAGTCCTCCGGCCCGCCCTCGTCGCGGAGCTGCGCATCCAGCTCGCGCAGGCGCGCCAGGAAGGCCTCGCGCCCGCGCACGGCCCGCGTGCGGCCCCGGGGCGTCGTCCACTCCATGGCGGACACGATCTCGATCGGCAGGATGGTCGCGGCCAGGACCGGGTGGATGTGGGGGTCGATGAAGCCGGGCACGAGGACGTGCCCGCGGAAGGAGTCGTCGAGCTCGAAGGGGCGATCGCCGAGCGCTTCTCGCACTTCGTCGAGGGATCCCACCGCGACGATGCGACCCGCTGCGATGGCGACCGCCGTCGCCTCCGGCCGGTCGGACTCGATGGTGAGGATCTTGCGCGCGGTCAGGACGCGCAGGGTGTCGTCCGGCGCGGGAGGTCCCGTGGCGAGCCACCATCCGACGAGCAGCGCCACGGCCACGGCGGCGCCGAGCGCGAGACGCCTCCATCTGCCCATGGGCAGAGATTACCGGAAGTACCGCGTCAGCGGTCGATGCGCTGGATCCATGACCCCGGTAGGTACATGGCGGCGTCGATGATCGCGATGAAGGTCTTCACGACCGCCTCGAACTCGTCCTTGGCGACCTTGTCCAGCGTGTCGTCGGCCAGGAACAGGTACTCGGGGCCGGAGATGTAGGAGAAGCTCGGAATGCCGCGCAGGAAGAAGCCCTGGGTCTCTCCGAACATCGTGATGGCGCCCGCCTTCGGGATGACCACGTCGTGGAGATCATGGCTGACGATGGCCCGCTTCGTGGCCTCGAAGAGCAGACGGTTGGGTGGCGTGAAGAGGATGCGGGGCTCGATCTCGCCGGTGTCCACGTAGCCACCCCGCTCGGCGCGGAACTTCTTCGCGATGTGCTCGATGCCGATGGCGAGCACGGTGTTCTCCATGACCTCGGAGTTCTCCTCCGCGAAGAGGTTCGCGCCCATCGGGTAGTTCCAGTCGTAGTGGCTTCCGTCGAACGCGAAGATCAGGGTCTTCTGGCGGAAGTTCTCCGGTACCCTGGCGAAGTAGCGGGCCAGGCCGAGCACGGCCGCAATGCCCGATGCGTCCTGCACACCGCCGGCCCAGCCGGCATCGTGATGGGTGTTGACGATGATCGTCTCCGGCTTCTGCCCCGGAAGCGTCGCCACGACGTTGGCCGACTCGGAGTCCCGCAGCTCCCCCTCCACCACGAGGCTCGCCTCCAGCGGCTCCGGCGACGCCTGCATCCTCGCCACGAGCGCCTCTCCGGCGTACTTGCCCAGGAAGACGCCAGGCACGCGCGTATGCACCATGGCGGAGGGATCGGAGTAGAAGCGGTCGCTGCCGGTTTCGTAGTCCTTCAGGATCGCGATCAACCCGACCGCCCCCTGGTCCGAGGCCAGGTAGTAGCTGACGGGAAAGTTCGCCGGGATGGCGCCGGCCTTCCCCCCGAAGCTGCCCTTCGCGAGGGTTCCGTTCGGGTCGTACACGAAGTCGGCGAGCGCGTGCACGGCGGCTCCCGGGATGGCCTGCCCCCGCACCTCGAACACCACGATCTTTCCGGAGAAGTCGGCGGCAGGATCGATCGCCTCCCCGGCGAACACGAGCTCGCCGTGGACGGCCTCGCCCTCCGTGTAGCCCGCGCCGCGCATGAAATAGCAGGGCAGCTCCTCGCCCTCGACCGCGAGCTTCCAGCGCTCGTAGAACCGGTACTCGAGGTCGTAGTCCTGCTCCTCGACGTCTTCGATGCCGAACGATCGGAGCTTCTCCACCAGGTAGGCGCGGGTCGCCTCGTCTCCTTCCGTGCCCATGCGCCGGAACCAGGGGTGCTGCTCGGAGATGCGGACGACGTCCGACGCCCACTGGAACATCTCCTCATTCGTTGAAACGTGTGGCTTGGACCGCTCGATGCCCGCGGCACCGGCGGCGCTGGCGATCGGCAGCAGGATCGCGATCCAGCGCAGACAGACGGAGCCTCTCATGGAGTCCATCACCCGGCCGCACGACCCGGGGAGGGCTCGCTGGCGGCTTGCAGCGAGTCTCCCGCCGGGGCGACCCACCGGCGCGCCAGCAGGTAGACCACCCCCGGGGCCGCCCAGACCAGCTCGCGAAGGCGAACGGCCAGGCCGACTTCCGGGGGGTGGCCCAGGAGAGCATCCTCGGGATCCTCCTCGAAGCACAGGTCGAGCAGCGCCTTCTCGTGACAGCCCGGAGTGCTGGCCATGACGTAGGGCAGGCCCAGCGGAATGACCGCATCCGGCAGCTTCTCCCGGTTTCCGGAGACGAAGGCGACCTTCATGCCCGGTCAGGATACACCACGCTCCCTCGCCACGGTCGCGTCACAGCAGCTCGAAGTCAGCCAGGCGCGGCTTGGACATCTCCTGGCGGAAGCGGTCGAAGGTCCACGGCCAGGCCATGGGCACGCCATTGGCGTCGAGGTACCAGCTCTTGCAGCCGCTGCTCCAGATGGTCTTCTTGGCGGCTTGCTTGCGATCGGCGTCGAAGCGGTCCGTCGCCGTACGCGAGGCGCTCACCTCGCTGCACGATCCGGACCGGACCAGCTCGACGAGCTGCAGGATGTAGGCGAGCTGCAGCTCCGCCACGTCGATCAGCGAGAAGTTGCCAACGGGTCCGTTGGGGCCGTTCAGCATGAAGAGGTTCGGGAAGTCCGGGATCGAGATCGCCAGGTACGCAGAGGGAGCCTCCCTCCACTCGTCCTCGAGCGTCCTGCCGTTGCGGCCGATCACTTCCATCGGGCGCATGAAGCGATCCACCCGGAACCCGGTGGCGAGGACCAGCACGTCCAGCTCGTGGAGCTTCCCGTCGCGCGTCCGCACGCCGGACTTCTCGATCCGCTCGATCCCCTCGGTCACGACCGTCGCATTGGGCCGCTGGATGGCGCCGTAGAACTCCCCGGAGATGATCAGGCGCTTGCAGGCCGCCCGGTAGTCGGGCCGGAGCTTCTCCCGGAGCTCCGGATCCTTCACGCTGTCTTCGAGGTTCGCCACGCAGGCGTCGTGGATGGCCTGAAGCTGGGGGGAGTCGGCATCGACGACGGCGTTGGAGAAGCCTTCGGTGAAGAGGAGGGCGATGTCCGAGCGGAGCTTGGCGAGCGTCTCGGGGTGCTCCCGGAACTCGGTCTTCTCCGCCTCGCTGTAGGCCGGGTTGTCCTGAGGCATGACCCATTGCGGGGTGCGCTGGAAGAGCGAGAGCTCCGCCACCTCGTCGACGATCCCCCCCACGATCTGGATCGCGGTCGAGCCGGTTCCCACGATGCCGACCCGCTTGCCCGCCAGGGACACGTCGTGGTCCCAACGCGCGCTGTGGAAGGCGGCGCCCTCGAAGCGGTCGAGGCCCTCGAAGTCCGGGATGGAGGGATGATGGAGGACGCCGGTGGCCGCGATCACCACGTCGCCCACGTCCGTCGATCCATCGGCCATCCGCAGCTGCCAGCGCCCGTCCTCGAACGCGGCGCGGGTGACCTCCTTGCCGAACTGCATGCGGGAGTCGACGCCGTAGCGACGCGCGACGTCCTCGAAGTAGGCCTCGATCTCGGGCCCCGGCGAGAAGCGATGGCTCCAGTCCGGGTTGAGGTCGAACGAGTAGCTGTAGAGATGGGACGGGACGTCGCAGGACAGGCCCGGGTACGTGTTCTCCCGCCACGTCCCACCCACGCGATCGCCCTTCTCGTAGACGGCGAAGTCGCCGAAGCCGGCCTGCTTCAGCTTGATCGCGCTGAGGATTCCCGACATCCCCGCTCCGATGACGATGAAGCGGGGCTCGCTGCGCGGCTCGTTTCCCATGGCCTCGAAGATAGAGGGTCAGCGGAGGGAGGGCACCGACGCACGCACGCTGGCGCTCGCGGCCCAGCCGTAGCGCACCGCCCGGGCCTCGATCCGCGTGCCCGGCGACGCCGGGAAGGACACCGTGTACAGCCGCCAGGGGCCTCCCTCGACGCGATAGCCCAGGGACGCGCCGGGTGTCGTGGTGGAGAGACGCACCCGCGGCTCCGCTTCGGTCCCGAGGATCTCGATGACGGGCTCCGCGGTGACCGGCTCCTCTCCACCGGGCCACATGTCTTTGATCATCCGATCTTCGGGCACCACACCCCAATCCACGCGCTGCGCCAGCCAGGCGTCCAGGGCGCCGCGCAGGCGCGCGAGGACAGGCGCGTACTCGAGATCTCTCGCGAGGTCCCGCACCTCGTGTGGATCGCTCCAGGTGTCGTAGAGGCTCTCCTCGGGACGCGGCTCGAACCACAGGGCCGCCGCCCCCTCGAGCTCGCCCCGCTCGTGGTGGGCCCACAGCTCGCGCATCGAGTCCAGGACGTCGCGCCAGGCGAGGTGGGTCGCGCCGGGGGTGCCGGGACGGTAGGACCGGATGTACTTGTAGCGCGCGTCGCGAACGGCCCGCTGCCGGTCCTCGCTCTCGTCGATCCGGTCCCGGGAGGCGAAAACGGTAGGCCTCTCCGGCGCGGACTGCGGCCCGACGAAGACCTGCCCATCCATCCACTCCGGCACCGGCGCCCCGGCCAGCGCCAGGATCGTCGGCGCCAGGTCGACGAAGCTCACGAGGCGCTCGTCCTCGCCGCCGGGCTCGGCGCCTGGCGGCCGCAGCGAAGGCGGCCAGCGCACGATCATCGGCACGTGGATCCCGGAGTCGAAGAGCTCGCGCTTGGCGCGGGGCAGGCCGTCGCCGTGGTCGGTCGTCCAGATCACGACCGTCGAGTCCAGCAGCCCGTCGGCTTCGAGCTGATCGAGGATCTCGCCCACGCGCTCGTCCATGCGATGCACGTTGTTGTAGTGGCGCGCGACGTCCGCACGCACGAGCGGCGTGTCCGGGTAGTAGGGCGGAAGCGGGACGTCTGCGGGACGCACCACCTCGTCGTGTCCTCGGTGTAGAAAGAGATGGACGAGCTGCATGACTGCGTGAGCGGCGCTGCGGGGCCAGGCAGGCCGCGGGAAGACCCCGCTCTCGTGGGTCTCGAGGAAGTTCACCAGGCCGAAGAAGGGCCGGTCGCCCTCGAGATCGCGCCAGTGCGTGCCGAAGCCCTCGTCTTCCCAGACCGTGAAGGGGCCCGAGCCGGAGCGAGTGCCGCTGAACTGGTAGTCCAGCTTGAAGTCCGTGAAGGTCGCGTAGCCCGCGGCGCGCAGCAGCTCGGGGAAGGCCTTCACCTCGGGCGGCGGCACCGACCGGTAGCCCTTGTCCGAGGTGCGCATGTGCTGCGACCCGGTCGAGATCGCGTGCACGCCGGTGAGGAGCGCAGCGCGGCTCGGCGCGCACACACCGGCCGTCGTGAAGACACGGGTGTAGCGGGTGCCCTCCTGCGCCAGCTGGTCCAGACGGGGCGTCACCGCCACCGGATCGCCGAAGGCAGCGACCCGCGGCCCCAGGTCCTCCGCCAGCAGGAGCAGGATGTTGGGACGCGGCTCGGCCGCGCGTGCCGGGGCAGCGGCCGCCGCGACCAGGATGGCGAGCAGGACGAAGGCGACGCGCGTGCCCCAGATCCGATATCCCGGCTGGCACCCCATCAAGCTCGCGCCGCCCGAAGAGATCGGCTCGTTTGAGTCGCCCATGACGCTCGCGTAGGATACCGCCATGATCGGCCAGCGTGGACCCAGGGCCGGGATCACCGTCGCCCTCTGCTCCCTTCTGCCTCTCGCCGGATGCGCGAGCGAGGTGGCGCTCGACCGCGACGTGTACAAGATCGCGCCCAAGCTCATCCTGAAGCAGGGCGAGTTCCGGGTGGTGCGGACCGTGCGCGGTCAGGCCTCGTGTCCGTCCTTGCTGTACATCGATCCCCCGCCCGCCATCAAGGCCGTGTTGGGGATTCCCGCTTCGGCGCCCGCCCTGACCTTCGCGCTGGGGGATTCGGCGCTGAAGGTGCGCGCGATGGAAGACCTCCACAGCAAGCACGACCTGCTCGGGAAACCCCAGATCCTCCACAACTTCGTGGAGGAGTGGACCGTTGCGAACTACCTCGGGCTCTTCGCTATCCTGCGCCTCAGCATCACGGCCGAAGTGCTCGAGTTCACCGAGAAGAGCCCATGAAGCTGCACCTGACGATCGCGCTCAGTCTGATCGCGGCCCTTGGCGGGAGTGCGGGCTGCAACACGGGAAAGATCGCTCGCACTCGCATCGGTATGGAGACCGAGTTCCGCCTCGACTCTCCCAACTTCAAGACCACCGCAGTGCAGGTCTCGGGCCGGGCCAGCTGCCACTACATCCTGTTCTCGATCCCGCTCTGCCGGCGCCAGGACATCGCCAGCGCCGCCTGGGAGCAGATGCGCAAGGAGGCGAACCTGGACGGGCGATCGGGACAGCTCGTCAACGTCTTCGAGGACGACTACCTCCGCAACAACCTCTTCAGCCTGTACTTCCAAGAGATCTACACCGTCTCGGCGGACGTGATCGTCTTCGAGTAGCGCCTTGGTACCCATCCGCCGAGCGCTCTTCCTTCCGTTTCTCCTGCTGCTGGCCGGGTGCGCCAGCTTCAAGCCCGTCCCCATGGACGAGATCCCCTTCAAGGAGCGCGCGCAGACCCAGGAGCGCAACGGGATCCGGGTGACCACCGCGGTCCTCGGCCGCGACGAGGCGAAGCAGGCCTTCGGCGTCGACCTTGCCAAGAAGCAGATCCAGCCGGTGTGGCTCGAGATCGAGAACACCAGCGACCGGCCGTACGCCATGCTGCTCACGGCCACCGACCCGAACTACTTCTCCGCCCACGAGGCGGCCTACGGCAGCCACTTCAGGCTGCGCCCGTTCACCAACAAGAGGATCGACGAGCACTTCTCCACGCACGAGTTGGACCCGGGCGTTCTACCGCACCGCACGACGTCGGGCTTCCTCTTCACCAATCTCAAGCTGGGGACCAAGGAGGTGCGGGTGCGCCTCTTCGGTCCCCGGCGCACCGAGACCTTCGCCTTCTACGTCCAGGTCCCGGGCTTCCGCGCCGACTCCCACGAGGTCGACTGGGAGGCCCTCGCGGCTCAGGAGTTCATCGACTACGAGGACGAGCAGGAGTTCCGCCAGGTGTTGCGGGACCTCCCGTGCTGCACCACCCGCAAGGACGGATCGGGCGAGGGCGATCCGCTGAACCTGATCATCATCGGGAGCGGCCAAGAGGTGGGGCAGGCCCTCATCCGCTCCGGCTGGGACGAGACCGAGACGCTCAGCTGGGGCTCGGCCTGGCGCACCTTCAAGGCCTTCTTCGGCGGCGCCTACAAGTACTCGCCCATGAGCGCTCTCTACCTCTACGGTCGCTCCCAGGACGCCGGCTACCAGAAGGCCCGGGAGACCATCCATCAGAGGAACCACCTGCGCCTGTGGGTGAGCCCCCTGAAGTTCCGGGGAGAGCACGTCTGGGTCGGCACGATCACCCGGGACATCGGCGTCTACTTCACCACGCGGGCCTGGAATCTCACGACCCACGCGATCGATCCCTTCGTGGACGAAGCCCGGGGCTACATTGCCGAGGACTTCGCGAACGCCCAGGCGGTTCAGCACTACGGCTACGTCAGCGGAGTGGGGGCGGCGACCAAGGAGGAGCCCCACCGCAACCTGATGATGGCCCCCTGGTGGAGCGACGGATTGCGGGTCGTGATCGAGCTGCCCGAGGAGCCCACCCCGCTCGAGGAGATCGGCTTCTTCTACTGGGACTGGGACACCACGACCCCCGAGGAGAGCGAGGAGATCAACCGGCGGCTGCGCGAGCTGCAGCGCTAGCTCAACCGGGTGCTCGAGTTCATGGGGTTGGGGCCGCGAGATCCCAGACTGGTGAGATCCCATAGAGTCGACGAGCCGTGGCCGCTATCTTGTCCACAAGGAGTCCTCCATGGCCCGTCTCGACCGTGCCTTCGGTGTCCTCTTGGGCGTCCTGCTGGTGGGCCCTGCGTCCGCCCAGGATGCGAGCGTCACCGAGGTGGCGGTGGCGGCTCTGTCGACGGAGCGCAAGGCCATCGTCGCGGATCGCATGCAGCTCAGCGAGCCGGAGGCCCGGGAGTTCTGGCCCACCTACAACGAGTACCTCGCTGCGCACGAGGGGCTCACGAGGCAGCTCGCTGACCTGGTCGGCAAGCTGGCCCGCGAGTTCGAGACCCTCGACGACGAGACCGCCAACGAGCTCCTGGGCAGCTACCACGAGTTTCGCAAGGACCGCCTCGACCTGCGCTGGAAGACCGCCACGAAGCTCCGCAAGAAGCTCGGTGCAAAGCGTGCGGGCCGCTTCTACCAGCTCGAGAACAAGCTCGACACCCTGACGGACATGGACCTGGTGGAGAACGTCCCGCTGGTGGAGTGAGCGCCGGCGCAGCCATGTCTCCCCACAATCCGCAATCACGCCGCCTGCGCAGCCCCCTCGTCCCGCTCGCATTGCTGGTCCTGGCTACGGCTCTGGCTCCGGGCGCAAGCCTCGCTCTGGATCCCGAAGCCTGGGCCGCCCCGCCGGCTGCAGCGCGTCCGGTCGCCCGCTGGTGGTGGCCCGGTGGCGCCGTGGACGAAGCCGGCATCCGCGCCGAGCTACTGCGGATCCACGCAGCTGGATTCGGCGCCGTGGAAGTGCAGCCGCTACTCCTCGGCATGTCCGAGGCCGACCTCTCCGCCGACCCACGCATCCGAGGCGTCGGAACACCCGATTTCGTGCGCCACGTCGCCATCGCCGCCCGCCAGGCAGCCGCCCTCGGACTGGGTTTCGATCTGACTCTCGGCAGCGGTTGGCCCGGGGGCCTGCCGGGTCGAAGCGGCGCCGCCGAGCGGCAGCTCCTGCTGGCGAGCGTCGATCTGCAGGCAGGGTCCCGACACACCCCCCTGCCTCCGCCCGAGCCCCCGGCCTACGTAGCCGACGTACAGCGCTTCCTCGACACCATGGGCCCCTTCGATCCAGACGGGCGGCTGGTGGCGGTATTGGCCGTGCGTCTCACGAGGGACGGACCCCCTGCGACCTTCGATCGAGTGGAGATCCTGACCGATCGCGTCACGGACGACCGCGTCGACTGGAAGGTGCCCAGCGGGCGTTGGAAGCTGCTCGCCTTGTACGAGAACCGGACGGCCCACAGCGTACTGGGCGGTGCCTATCCGGGCGCCGCCCACGACGCCCTCACCGTCGATCACCTGAGTGCAGCCGGCGCGCAGGCGCTGTGGTCGGGCTACGTCCAGCCGCTCCTCGCCGCAGCGCCTCGGGGCGGTGTGCGGAGCCTCTTCATCGACAGCTTCGAGCTCATCGGCGAGCTGCCCTGGACGCGGGGCTTTCGCGCGGCCTTCCAGGCCCGCAAGGGATATGACCTCACCCCGCATCTGCCGCTCTTGTTCCGCAAGGGCGGCGAGAGCAAGTACAGCGAGATGGTCGACTTCCTGGGGCGCAAGGGTGGCCCCCTGTACCTGGGCGCGGGCGGGTCCGAGGCGCGCGCGCGGGTACGCGAAGACTACGTCGACGTGCGCGAGGCGCTCTTCCTGGAGGATTTCCTCGGCACGCTGGTGCGCCTGGCCAGAGAGTCCGGCGTCGGGATCCGCTTGCAGGCACACGGTGGCTTTGCCGACTACCTCGACGCCTACGCGCTGGCCGACGTGCCCGAGTCGGAGGGGCTCTTCGCCGGCGGCAGTAGCGACTTCCTGAAGCTCGCCTCTTCGGCGGCGCACGTGGCGGGACGTCGCGTGTCGTCGTCCGAGTCGTTCATCACGCTCCGCTTCTACGGCTATCAGCTCGACCCGCCCCAGCTCGACATGCTCGCGGGACGCGCGCTCAGCGCCGGAATCAATCAGATCGTCCACCACGGCGTCCCGTACCCGTACGAGCGCAGCGATGGCAGGCGCTGGTACCCCTTCTCGGGCGGCTTCGGGCGCATCCTCGCCGGGCCCCTCCCGATGACCACCTGGTTTCGCGGCGACCTCTGGGACGCGCTTCCAGACGTCAACATGCGCCTGGCGAGACTCGGCTTCGCGATGCGGCAGGGCGAGCACGTCGCCGATCTGGCCTGGCTGCGTTCCGAGGGCGAGTTCCCCGACAAGCCCTCCTTCGAGTTCGGTCGCGTCGATCCCCACGAAGGCGAGTCGGCTGCCTCTCGCGCGCTGCGCGAGCGTGGTCTCGTCCACGATCGAGTGAGTCGCAAGCAGCTACGCAGCGCCCGAATCGAAACGGGTTCACTGCGCGTCGGCGCTGCGCGCTACCGGGCCCTGGTTCTCGATCCCATGCAGGTCGCAGAACCCGAGCTGGTGGAGCGCGCTCTCGCGGCTGCCCGCGCGGGCATTCCCGTGCTCGCGATCGGCGCGCTGCCGACGCGTGCTCCCGGACTTGGCGACGCGCAGGCACGCGACGCCGCCGTGAGAGAACGTGTCGCGCAGCTGCGGGAGGTCGTGGTGCGCGTTCCGAGCGAGCAGGAGCTGGCGGAGGGACTCCGGAAGCTGAAGCTCCAGGGGCCGCTCGTGGCAGCGAGCGGGAACTCACTTCGCTTCTCGGTCGACCATCGTCGCACACGGGACCAACACGTTCTTCTCGTCTTCAACGAGTCGTGGTCTACGACCCGACAGCGGCTACGTCTCGACGTGGGCAACGGAAGCGTCGTCCGCTGGGACCCGCGCACGGGCGAGAGGAAGGAGCTGCTCGCGGGGCACGACGGGGCGCGCACCTTCGAGCTGACGCTCCAGCCGGCGGAATCGATCGTTCTGACGCTGGACCGCTAGTCCGGGAGAAAGGGACAGAAGAAGGAGTATTTTCAGTTACTTACGAGAGCGGATCGAGCTTGGCGACAAGTCGGCGACAGATGCGAAGCTATGCGACGTCCGGCGTATCGAGATCGGGCGTCAGAGAGGAGAGCCGTGTACTTCGAAGCCGTCCGCAGCGAGAGAGGCTGCGTCTCGTATCTGATCGGCTGCGAGAAGACCTGCGCGGCCGTCGTCGTCGATCCGCTGGACGACCAGATCGACCGCTACCTGGCGCTGACCGCGTCCCGCGGCATGCGCATCCGCTACGTCCTCGACACCCACACCCATGCGGACCACTTCTCCGCCGTGCGCGATCTGCGGGATCGGCTCGGGGCGCCCTCCATCATGCACCGCAGCAGCCCGGCACCCTTCGTCGACATCCACGCCGAGGACGGGGAGACGATCATCGTGGGCGAGCTGCGGCTGAACCTCCTCCACACTCCCGGACACACCCGCGACTCGATGTGCGTCATCCTTCCGGACCGCGTGCTGACCGGCGACACCCTTCTCCTGGGAGGCTGTGGAAGGACGGATCTCCCGACCGGGGATCCGGAAGCCCTCTACGAGAGTCTCTTTCAGCGCCTCCTGCGGCTCGACGGCTCCCTGCTCGTCTACCCGGCCCACAACTACAAGAATCTCGAGCCGACCACGCTCGACGAGCAGAAGAAGACGAACCCCCGCCTCCGGAAGACCGAGCGCAGCGAATTCGTCGAGATGATGCGCAACCTCAGCATGGCCATGCCGGACCACTTGACCGAGGCGCTGCGCACCAACCAGACCGGCGGAATGACCGTGAGCCAGATCATCCAGGAGGCGGCGGAGCGCATCTCGTTCATGACGATGACCGAGCTACGCCGGCGCATCGACAGCGGAGAGCCGGGCGTGCACATCCTCGACGTCCGGGAGGTGGACGCCTACGCGGTGGGTCACATTCCCGGCGCCGTCCACCTGCCGCGCGGTCAGCTCGAGCTGCGCATCGACTCGATGTTCCCCGACCCGACGGTTCGCATCCTCGCCTACTGCGAGTTCGGCAAGATCTCGACCATCGCGGCCGGAACCCTCCACACCATGGGATTCCTGGGAGCCATCGCGCTCGACGGGGGCATCCGCGCCTGGAAGGAAGCCGGCCACCCGCTCGAAGCGGCTCCGCCTGCGGCCGGCTGAGCGACCGCCCGCTAGCCGTCTCCCGTGCCGACCTGAAGCGCGGGCAGACGCAGCCTTGCCGGGAATCGCTCGTAGAGCACGCCGAAGAGCGCGGCGCCCACCAGCGCTCCGGCCAGCGCGCCCAGGGCGTAGAGCTTGCCTTCACCGACGTTGACGAGGATCGGACCCGGACACATGCCCGTGATGGACCAGCCCACGCCGAAGAGGACGCCACCCACGACGTTGCCCGGATGGCGCGGCTTGGGCTTTACCGTGAGCGCCGCGCCGAAGGCCGTCCTGCCGCGGCGCTTCAGCAGCCAGAGGCCGGGCGCCGTCACGAGCACGGCCGTGCCGATGATTCCGTAGAGCTGGAAGTTCGTGAACAGGAACATGCCCTGGATGTAGTCGTAATCCGCGGCCCCGCCGCGGCTGAGCACCCAGCCGAAGACGGTGCCGAAGGCCACGTAGATCAGCGCGTTCACTCAGATCCCTCCCAGGCGATAGACCAGGTTGGAGGTGACGATGCCGGCGGCCATGAAGCTCGCCATCGACTCGAGGCTCGCGCGCTCCAGGTTGGAGATGCCGAAGATCCCGTGCCCGCTCGTGCAGCCGCCCGCCATGCGCGTGCCCAAGCCGATCAGGAGGCCGCCGCAGAACATCCAGACGAGCTTCCCGGCCGGACCCCATCCGATGAGCGTGTCGAACATGCCGAGATCCCAGAAGGGCGCCCAGCCTCCGCTCGTGGCCGCGGAGAGGAAGCCCCCCAGCACGAGACCGCCCAGGAATGGGAGCCGCCAGCCGTGCGAGCGGGCGATCTCGCCGCGGCGGAAGTACGGCGCCTTGATCACGAGCCCGCACAGATCCTCGAAGCCGGTCGAGATCCCCAGCCGCTGGTTGGTCACCCAGAGCAGGAGCAGCGTGATCGCCCCGATGGCGAACCCGGCGACCGCCCAGTGGTAGGGTTCGATCTGGTGAAGGATCAGCATCCGAAGTCTCCTTCCCGGTCCGGGATCGAGGATCCGGCCCGGGTCGAGAGTACCCGAACGGATCAGGCGAGATCGTGCCCCACGTGCTCCAACTCCTGCTGATCGTCCTGGGAGGCCTGGCCATCGGGGGCTCACTGGGCCTGCTCGGGGGCGGGGGCACGATCCTCACGCTGCCGCTCCTGCTCCTGCTGGGCGTCGAGCCCAAGACCGCGATCGCCATGTCCCTGGTGGTCGTGTCGGCCACGGCGGCCGTCGCCGCGGCGGGCCACGCGAGGGCAGGCAACGTGGACTGGCGGGCGGCGGCGCTCTTCGCCCCGACGACGGCGCTCGGCGGCTACGCCGGGGGACGCGCCGCGGGATGGATCGGAGACGAGCTGCTGCTGCTGATCTTCACGGGGCTCATGCTCGCGGCCGCGGGCGCGATGCTGCGGCCGGCGCCGGCCCGCTCGCAGTCCGCCGCCGACCCCAGGGCGCTGGTGATGGTCCTCCAGGGCGCGGTCGTCGGCGCGATCACCGGTCTCGTGGGCGCGGGCGGCGGCTTCCTCTTCGTCCCGGCGTTCGCGCTGCTAGGAGGCATGCCCATGCAGCGGGCCGTCGGCACCTCGCTCGTCGTGATCTCGCTGAACGCGCTCGCCGCCCTGGCCGGACATCTCGGGCATGTGACGATCCGCTTCGAGCTGACGGGGGTCCTCACAGCCGCAGCCGTGATCGGGGCGTGGTGCGGCGCTCTCCTCGCGCGGCGCGCTCCGGACGCCCTGCTGCGGCGCGCCTTCGGAGTCGTCGTGCTGCTGGTCGCGATCTGGATGCTCGTGCGGAGCCCCTACGTACGCATGCTGCTGAGTGAATAGGCCCCCAGCGTGGATCAGGGGCCGGCCCGCGGTCGCTCTGGGTCAGGGACCGGCTCGCGCCTGGGTGTCGGTCTCCCGGGCTGGGGCGCCGATTTCGTCTGGCGGATAACGCGCTCATCGAGGTGCTGCGTCCGCCGTCCGACGGTTACGGGTGTGCCCTCCTGGATTCGAACCAGGGACCACCGGAAGAAAGACAAATGATTTCAGTCAATTGCAAAGGCGCATCCGCTCCACCGACAAGCCACCGACAAGCCGGCTGCCTGACGATCTCGCGATGGCCGGAGTGGTGGAGGCGGCGGGAATCGAACCCGGCGCAAGGGGGGAAAGAAGTGAAAGAAATCGGGCACTTCGAAGTCGCGATCGGGGCGCGGACGGGGCGCGGGCACGGGCAAGGCCCCACGAAGCGCGAGGACGACGATCCGCCAGTTCCTCGTTCTTCCTGCGCGCTAGCTCATGCTTCTGCGGGGGTGAACGCTGGGAGCATCACCCGGCCAGCGGTGGAAGGCGCGCGTGAAGTGGGCCTGGTCGGAGTAGCCGAGCTTCGCCGAGATCTCGGTCAGCGTGAGCGACGGGTCCCGGATGAGCTTCTCGCAGGCCCGGCCTGTGAGGCGCCCTCACGGGGGCAATCGCCGCGTGAGCCCGCCGGGCACCACCGCGGTGGGGTCGACCGACGGACCGTCTGCTGGCCGATGTCGAGGGAGTGCGCGGGGGCTACCATGCGCCCCGCGGGACCGAGCGCGCGTGGCTTTCGACGGAAAGGTCTTCAACATCGGGTTCAACAAGGCGGGCACGTCATCGTTGGCGGTGGCGCTGAACCGGCTGGGAATCCCCACGCTGCATCACAAGCTCCAGGGCAAGCGGCTGTACGAGATCATTCGCGCCAACCAGGCTCGGGGGGCCAAGCTGCTCCACGGCGTCGAGCACTACCGCGGGTTCTCGGACTTTGCCGGCCAGCTGTTCTTTCGGCTGCTCGACCGGCAATACCCCGACTCGCGCTTCATCGTCACCAACCGGGAGCTGGAGGCGTGGCTCGACAGCCGCGAGGCCCACGTCCGCCGCAACCTGGCCCGGCCCCACTACTGGGGCGATTTCCGCACGATCGACCGGCCGCGGTGGACGCGACGACGCGAGGAGCACCTCGCGGCGGTAAGGCAGCACTTCGCCACCCGGCCCGAGGCCTTGTTGATCCTCGACATCCCGGGAGGCGACGGATGGAACGAGCTGTGTTCGTTTCTCGAGCTACCGATCCCGGACGAGCCGTTCCCGCGCGAGAACGTGAGCGCCGACGAGTATCGATGATCGGGTCGGCGAAGCTCCCCGCATGCCCTGGGTGGGGCCGGCGAGTGGGCTACCGGGGAGCGGCGGAGCGCCTCGAGCCGGTCTGAGCCCGGGCCCGGAGGCGCGGTCAGCCCTCCCGTCGACCGGTCCAGCGCCGCCGCAGTCCGGCCCGCAGGCCGCGGCGCAAGGCCGCCATCGCCCCGCGGATCCTCTCGGCCGTCCGGATGCGATACCAGGCCCAGCGCCCCAGCACCAGGTCCGGCGCACGCCCCAGGGCCTCCAGCCGCAGGGCGAGCGGGCCGTCGGGCGCACGCCGCGCCAGCTCCTCCAGCTCCGGCTGCGCGAGCAGCAGGTGGCCGCGGCGCGCACCCGCGTCGACACGGCGGAGCAGCTCCAGCAGCGCGGGTCCGTTCTGCTTCGGGGGATGGGGATCGCCCGGCCCGCCGAACCAGAAGCGCAGGTCGCGAGCGTCGATGGGGGGCGCGGTGACCAACGCCGCGGTCAGCAAGCGTTCGAACCGCGGAAGGAAGTCGCCGGCCTTCTCCCGGCCTTCGCACGCGCCTGCCACGAGGTGCTCCCGGATCAGGACGAGCACGGGCCGGCTGCTGAGTCCAGCTCGTCGCTGGGCATCGCCCAGAAGGACGATCCGCTCCAGCAGCGCCTCGCGCCAGCGGGCGAGGTGGTCGCCCTCGCCCTGGGTGATCAGCTGCCAGCGGGCACGCCGGCGCATCCGCGCCAGCAGGGGGCCCAGGTAGGTCCACCGCTCGGGCCGTTCGAGCAGGTCGACGAGCGCCATCAGGAATAGGACGGGTCGCGAGCGCGCGCGATCCCAACTCTGGGTTGTGAGGCTCCCCTCGCGCAGCTGCCGTGTCCCTAGCTCGTCGCGAAGCGCGATGACCTTGGTGGTGCGGAGGGCCAGCCGAAACCAGTAGCGCGAGTCCGAGCCGTGGCGGAGCTCTGCGTTCCAGGGCCCGGTCTCCATGCACAGCCAGCGCGGCAGCATCACGGTGCTGGTGTGGAAGGCGTAGCGGTGGACGCACGCGTCCATGAGGTCGCGCGTGGGGCAAGGCCCGTGTCCGAAATCAGGGCCCCGATAGGTCGTCGCGTCGCGGGTCTGCGTGGAGCCGATCACGCGGGAGCGGCTGCAACAGAGCTCCGCGTCCGGGACGCGTTCGAAGGCGGCGAGCTTGCGCTCCACCGCTTCGGGGTCGAGGATGTCGTCGGCGTCCAGGAAGTGTACGACCTCCCCCCGCGCCGCTTCCTGGGCGGTGGTGCGGGCGCTCGCCACACCGCGTTGCTCCGTCCGTATCACGCGCAGGCTGCGGCCCGGACCGGACGACCGGGAGAACGGGGCGAGCGCCTTCTCGGGCTCGTCGGTCGAGCCGTCGTCCACGACCACAACCTCGATCTGCGGGTGAGTCTGTGCGAAGCAGCTCGCGACGGCTCTCGGCAGGAACTCCGCGTCGTTGTGGACCGGGATCAGGATGCTGACGCGGAGCGCGTGATCCGCATCCTCCCGGTCGAGCAGGTGCGCCAGCCAGCGCGCGTGATACTGCGCGCGGGGCAGCGCGACCGGATCCTCGGGGGAGAGGCGGAGCGCCTCCTTCAGTCCGCCGAGGTGCCAGGTTCCCGCCGGGACGCGGCACGGGCGGGCGACCAGATCGCCCGGGTCCGGGCTCGGGGCGAGCGAGGCGCCCAGGCGATCCGCCACCGTGTCGGCGAACCTCCCGCTCCACGCGGACGGTATCCGCCCCTCACCGCGCCCGATCCAATCCAGCCAGGCGCGCGCCTCGGACAGCGTATCGCCGAGGGCCCCCTCCACCGGGCGGATCGTATCACGCGTGTCGATTCGCGCCGCCCCGCCTCGGCCGCCGTCCGCGGCGGAGGCGGGGGACCTGCCGCGGCCTGCTGCCAGGGCCGCTTGTCGCGCACGCAGACGCGCGCGGCCGGCCCAGAAGCGAGTAGACGTTGACTTCCCGGTCTGGATGATCCAGTCATTACGGCGAAAGGCGGGAGTTTACGTGCGCGTACCTCTTGCAAGTTCCCACAGGGAGGCCAGGGGGAGGGATGGGTCTTCTACCCACGCTGCGGGCCTGAGAAAGGACTCGAGCAATGGCATGTCGGATCTGCGGCAATACGCAGGGGCAGACGTACGTCGTCCGCGAGATGATGTTCGGCACGGCGGATGAGTTTCATTACTTCGAATGTGAGTTCTGCCGCTGCCTGCAGTTGTGCGATCCACCGCAGGATCTGAGCCGGTACTATCCGGAGGACAAGTACTACTCGCACCACATCGATGTGGACGTCGCGGTGTCCGACGACCCGGTACGCCGATGGGTAAAGCGGAACCGCCTCCGTAACTGGCTGCGTCACACGAACGCAGACTCTCTCGATGCCAGAATCCTCGACGTAGGTTGCGGACGCGGCGAACTCCTCGGCGCCTTTGCCAGTGCCGGATTCACCTCGCTGACGGGGATCGATCCCCGCATTCCCGAGGATATCTCACTGGGCCCGATCCGGGTCTTGGCCAAGCCGCTCGACTACCTCAGCGGACGGGTATTCGATCTGGTCATGCTGCATCATTCACTCGAACACATGGCCGACCAGTACGAAGCCCTGCGGCTGATTCGAAGGTTGCTCGATGATGGCGGCGTCTGCCTGATCAGGATTCCGATCGCGTCGCGAGGACCCTGGGAGCGATACAGAACGGATTGGGTCGAGATCGATGCGCCGCGCCACTTCTTCCTGCACACGGAATTCAGTTTGAACATGGTCGCCACGGAGGTGGGCCTGAACCTCCGGCATGTGCAGTACGAAGCCAGCCTGTTCTACTACGCTGCCAGCGAAATGTACCGCCGCGGCTTGTCCCTTTACGACACCGAAAACGACTGCTTCCGCGATTGGCGAAAGGTGTTCACCCCTGCGGAAATCAAGGACCTCGAGTCCTTGGCACAGCGATTCAACGTCCCCGGGTGGTCGGGGCGGGCTGCCTTCTTTCTCGCCAAGCAGCCCGGCGAAGGAGTCGATGCCACGTTCGCGGCCGTTGGCGGCAGCGGCACCGGCAAGATCCTCTGACAACAAGCGGCTTGGACTCGCAGGCGCGTGGCGCTGGTCATGCATTGCGGCTCTCGTTCGGCCAGAGACCCGAGACTGCCCCCGGCACTCTTCGCGCCCGCGGAACCAGCCGCCTGAGCAGCTTGATCACCTTCCTGTTCGTCTTCTCGCTCTTGCGAGAGTCCGACTTCTTCGCACCGACCTTGACGAATCGCCTGGTGTTCTGGGGGATCATCCCGAGATAGATCGGCTCGTTTGCCGGCGTGGGGGCTTCGTGGGATCTTCCGCGAATCCGTTCGTACTCGGCCCGCATCTCGTCGAGGATCGCGCGTTCGCTTCCCCCGGAGACGGCTCCGCCGTGTGTCTGATGGAAGGTCCCTTCGCCCAGCAGGATCAAGAGCTGGCCGTCCTTAAGGTTCACGGCGCGTTGGTACAGATCCGCGTTGACCAGGCCACCCCCCGGGCTGGCGAAGTCGGTACTGAATCCTCCCAATTCCCGGAACGTCTCCTTCTTCAGGGTGAGGCAGTTCGCCTCCGAGAGGGGCCTCACCCACCCGCGCTTGCAGGAACCCGCCAGGGACGAAATATCGAACAGGCGATAGCCGTCCTCCTTCCACCGGGCCTCCTCCAGCAGCCTGTCCTCGGTCTCCGCGTCGTATCCTTCACGGATCGATTCCTGCTGCTTCTTGGGCCCCAGGTGCCACGCCAACGCCGCGACGATCGGTTTTGGGTGCAGCTTCGCGGCCATGAGCGTGAATCGGAGCATGCCGGGACTCAAGATCCTCGCACCGTCGATCAGGATCATTACGTACTCACCGCGAGCTTCCGACATCGCCGAATGGATGGCATCCACAGGTGACAGCGAGGGCTTCTGCATCTGGATGAGGCGGAAGTTGTCTCCGCACCGTTCGACTTGCTCCTTGTCCAACATCGCGTCGGACGGGTTCTCGACGGCCAGCACCTCGTAGTCGCCTTCCTGGACCCCTCGTTGATATTCGGGCGTCAGGGAATAGAGCGTCCGCGGTGCCTCGCGGCGCATGCGATAGAAGGCAACGATCACCGAGACAAGCGGAGTGCGCACGGGAGTCTCCTGATCCAGCTCTTCCTCTTCTCTTGCTTGGGCCGAGATCCACTCCTCGCGTCGTCGAGACGACGCTGCAGATTTGCATTCCGACGAATCAGCCCCAGCAGATTGGCTTGTTTCAGTGGTTCGATCAGCGAATCGTATTCCACGAGCGACAGCTCCGATGGTGAATCAGTGGCCCGCTGTCTTGCCTGAAAAGCCTTCATATCCTGCTGCTTGTTGCTCTGCGTACCCTTTCTCAAGGCGTCCCGAATGCGTTCCCAATGCTGGTCCAACCTGTCGAACGCCTCAGATCGGATGCCCGCCTTCCCAGAGGCGATCTTCTCCGAGAGCGCCGGTGGGTCGACGTCGAGCCAGGATTTCAGAGGCGGAGTCGAGGACATCAGGAGGTCGGAGACGGCCATGTGTTTGTCCTGTGGACGGCGCACAACCAACTGGCTGGGTCGTTCAAAAGCCGACGCCACCAGGCATCCATGAAAGGAAGAACCCAGATAGGCCACACTGTGGCCGAGGCAGGCGGTCACCTCGAGCAAAGAGCTGGGGCGGTCGAGTACCAGTCGCTCGCAACGCATCCCCTTGTCGATCTCCCGGACGGCCTCGCCGTCGTCGTGACATTGGCCGAAAGAGAGGATGATGGGCACGGTCTCCGTCTGTGCCGCGACCTGATCCAGGAGTTGACTGACGGGACCGCACTTCGCTGGCAGAGAGGTCTTTCGC
Organism: uncultured delta proteobacterium; assembly: GCA_947259215.1. Classification (GTDB taxonomy): domain Bacteria; phylum Myxococcota_A; class UBA9160; order UBA9160; family JAFDET01; genus CAMYLJ01. The sequence goes on along the minus strand of CAMYLJ010000014.1, from coordinate 50,801 downwards.
ACGTGGACCGCCAGGGTTCGCTTGGGAACCGACCTGCCCCGAGACACAAACGCACCTCGATAGGCGTCACGCAGTTCGTTGGTCGACCAGAGCTGCGCAACGTCCAAGGCGGTATCCGGCGTGATCGCGATGCTGGCGTTGGGCGCGATGGCTCTCAGGACGGCGGCTCCGCTGGCATCCCTTGCATTCACGTACTCGGAAAGATCGATCACCAGCCTGACGAACTCTGCAAAGGGAGCTCTGCCTACGGCAGAGGAGACTCCCGGCGCGTTGAACAGGAGGGGACAGTCTCGCATGGCCGCCACGTATGCCGCGCCGAACCAGATGTCCGGGTAGGCGTGTACCAGCGATGCGGAAAACTGATTGTAGGGCGTAAAGTCCCCCGTCGGTCCGTGGACGACGTGACCGCCGCCGATGAGTACTCCGGCGACGGCAGTACCGCCCGAGATGAACTCGTTCGTCGTCCGTGCTCGGATGCAATCGCTCCAGAGGTCGTCGTTCCCGACAGGGGAGACGAATTCCGCAGCCGCGAAATCCGACAGGCGACGGCGAGCGACCAACGGGAAGAGCAGGTCTCCATAGTTCTCCACATCGAACGTCCCGAAGACCGCGACGGTGTTGCCCTTGTCCATCCGGTGTCTTTCCCATCCAGGAGTTGATAGAGGAGCATGCCAGGAAACGCCGGGACGGCGGTTGATTGGGCTTTGGCTCGCAGCCTGGGCGGGGGGAGAATCCGGCTCCTACGACATCGTGTCAAGAAACGCCTCCAGACGGGCCTCGTTCCAAGCTGGAGTCGTGGAGCGGGCTGATGAGGGTCTGAGAGCCGGGTTGCGCCCAATCCCGCGGGGACCGGGGCTCCCGGGGCTCGTAAGACAGCGATCTGGGGGTTGGAGCCCCGACCCGCGGCGCGGGGAGCCGACCCTTCTGCGCCTTCCAACGCGCCATCCGACCCGATGCAGTCGTTGCCCGCTGCGCGTCTGCGTAGCATCTACTCAGGTTGAGCAGGCCTCCGATAATGGCGCCTGCCGTGCTTCTTCTTGATATACGCCCGACCGAAACGGAACTTGCTGCGCTTCTCTTCCGCGTAGGAGATGTTGCCGAAATGATGGATATAGCTGTTCGGCGTCCAGACAATCTTCCATCCAGCTTTCAGAAGTCGTATGCACAACTCCGCTTCATTTCCGTAATCAGGCAATTGGTCGTCGAATCCTTCGAACTCCTCCCATACCTCTCTTCTGATGAAGAATGCGAATCCGCTCACTTCGGTCAGCTCAAGCGGGGGAGCCGTCTTGAGCGAAGCAATGTACTTCTTCGCGAAGGCGAAGATTTGGTTGTCATTCCAGTAGTGGCGAAGTCTCCTGGCTTTCGGGAGGACCTGTTCCGTGATGGCCCAACTCGTTGAAGGGCCTGTGACAGCGATCTTGGGATCAGTTTCAAAGGCTGTCTTCGCAGCCAGCCAACTCCATGGAGTGACCACAGCGTCCGAGTTGAGAAGGCATATGTAGGGGCGAGAGGCCAATCGGGCACCGGCCTCGCAGGCACGACTGTGCCCCAAGGAGTCGTCGTGCCGGACCAGATGCCAATAGTTCTTTCGGCTGAATTCCTCCAGGATATTCAGAGTCTCTTTCTCTTGAGAGCCATCGTCGACGAGTATGACCTCTGCAAGAGTGCCGTAGATCTCCAGGCTGCGAAGACAGCGCAAGAGAAATCCAGGCGAGTCATGAACAGAGACAACTACAGACATGTCCTTGCCGGCGCGCATTTCATCTTCTGGCTGTTCAGGGACTGCCGAACGCGATAGTCCCAAACTCAAATACCATGAAGATACTCGCTCAAACCCGACTGAAATCCGGTTCCTGCACAGCTTGATCAAGCCAGCGATTCTTCGTATCGGAGAAGTGCATCTCCATGAGTACGAAGCGTGTACTTTCTTGAGCTCTTTCCGATAATATGCAGCGCTGCCTTTTGTTCCAGAATCCGTGCAGTGTTTCAATGCCAATGCAGTCGCATAATCAGCTCGGTACGACAGCGAGCGAGCGGTAAGCTCGTTCTTCAGCCTGGGGTCCGTTCGAGACGGTTCTTCTGCATCGTGAATCCCAGCTCTGAAGCAACCGAGAATCCGCTCCCAATGCCGATCGACACCGTCGATCATCTGCTTCCGGATGATCTGGATCTGCTGTCTTTGGCGATCCAGGTCCATGGCCGCGAGTTGTTCCGGAATGGATCTCCACGATTTGGACCATATCTCCTGGCGAGGTATCTGCGTTTGCAGACCCTGGAATTTCGTCATCTTGCCAGTCGTTACGCAAATGCCGGGAACTCCGAAAGAGAACCCGGTGATCAAACCGTGCATCGAAGAACCGACATATACCAGGGAGTTTGAGATACCGGAAGCGATTTCGATCAGGCTCGCGGGCTCGTCCACAACGAGGGGTCCGGTAGTCATCAAGTTCCCAACTTTGCGAGCAAGGGCATCATCCCGATGACACGGACCAATGGCCAATAGAATCATCTGAGCATCGAATCGCCGTGCAATCGTGTCGAGATGACGGGCCACTTTTTCATTCGACTCTGAAGCCATATAGCGCGAGTTCAGATGCACCGAGATCGCTCTCGGTGATGCGTCCTGTCCACGGGAGGTGAACATCTTCTGATAAGCCTGATCCAGTTGGCTCGTGGTCCAGAGCCTGGATACTTCCCAGGCAGGGTCAGGGAATACGGATACATCGGCATCAGGATGCGCATCCAGTAGCAGGTTGCGACTTTGCTGGTCTCGAACGGAAACATATGAGCAGCGCTCAATGCAATCTCTGACCAGGGGCTTCTGTTCACTCGAGAATGCAATCGGAACACCCGGGGCGTTCCAGCAAACAGGGATGTCCTTTTCGGCCAGAGAAGAAGCCCCAACCCAGATGTCGGGATAGGCAAAGAGCGGCAGCGAACCATGATCGTAGTCTGGAAGCCTTGACGGCTTGAGCGTGATTATGTTTCCGCCACCGATCAATACTCCGTTTGGAGCATCCGTTATTTCCAGTATGTGATCGGATCCATGAGCTGGGAAGCAATCCTCCCAGACACGGCAGCTTCCTCTTGGGGAAACGGCTGTAACTCGGGCTTTCAGCGAATCCAAACGCTTTTGCGCCAGCAGCGGAAACAACAAGTCGCCATAGTTCGCAACATCAAATGTGCCAAAGTGATATATCGAACTCATTGCTCTGGCCGAGGTGGTGCTTGGTTCTTTCTTGGCACCCAGGCGATGTCGTCAGTGACTTCGAGCTGGCGTTTGATCATGGCGGGCGCTGGTGGCCTTCTTCTTGGGAAGTGCTCCTCGCTGTAGCGGGCCAACGAAGCCCGGCAGCTTAGAGAAGGATGACGGCGACGAGGCGTAGGCGCTAGCTCTTCCTTCTGCGGCAGTGAGCGCTGGGAGCTTCACCCGTCCAGCGGTGAAAGGCGCGCGTGAAGTGGGCCTGGTCGGAGTAGCCGAGCTTCGCGGAGATCTCGGTCAGCGTGAGCGGCGGGTCCAGGATCAGCCTTTCACACGCCTCGAAGCGGGCTCGATCGACGATCTGCCGCCAGCCCGTGCCCTCCTCCGCCAGCCAGCGCTGCAGCGTGCGGGGAGTCGTCTCGGCGAGCTCGGCGCCGAGGTCGAGCGACAGGGGGACCTCCGTGGCGAGCGGGACCAGGGCCTGGAGAAGCGATCCGACCAGGTCCCTGGCTGCGGCCGCGCTCGCCTCCTCGGTCCGGTCGATCTCGGCGGGGCTGAGCAGCTTCGCGAACGGCGGCATCTTCGACTGCGGAAAGCGGCTCGCGTCGTGGCGGACGAAGTCCCGCAGCTGTGCCGTGGGGAGGACCGACGACAGACTGCCCTCGCGATCCAGGGCCCGGGCACTTCTCGTGGTGGGCCGGGCGCAGCATCCACGAGGTGAGCTACGCGGCGCTCGAGGACTGGTCACACTGGCTGGCCGACCGCGGGCTCTCGCCGAAGACGCGCTGGAACGTCCTGGCGGCCTTCCGGTCGTTCCTCGGCTGGCTCTACCGCCGCGAGGAGATCCGCGAGCTGCCGCGGCAGTACCCCTGGCCGAAGCCGCCGGAGCGGACGCCGGCACCGCTCTCGGCGCGCACCCAGGACGAGATCCTCGACGCGATCCCCGAGGACCGCCGCGGGATCTACCTGGCCATGGCGCTGATGGGCCTGCGGCCCGGCGAGGCCGTGGCCCTCGACGTGGGCGACTACCACGACGGCTGGGTCACGGTGAGCAAGGCGCGCAAGGGCGACCGCCTCGACTCGCCGATCCGCTCGACGAAGACCGGCCGGGTGAAGCGGCTGCCGGTGCCCCAGGTGCTTCAGCAGTGGATCGCGGAGCACGTCGCGCGCGAGGGTCGGCTGAGGGCCGAGCCGCTCTTCACGGTCCCTTGGAGCGGCCGCGGGATCCGGCCTCGCGGCTGCTGGTCCGGGACCAGCCTGCGGCGGACCTGGATCGAGGCTTGCGAGCGCGTCGGGGTGACGGTGAGCCTCTACGCCGGCACCAAGCACACCTTCGCCACGGACGCGGCGGCCCGCGGCGTCTCCGAGCGCGCCCTCCAGACCTTCCTCGGCCACGCCGACGTGCGCTCGACCCGGCGCTACGCGCGCATGGCCGACGGGGCTCTCCTGGAGACGACTAGGACAAAGAAGCGGGCAATCGAGGTCCGATAAGGGGAAGTCTGACAACTACCCAGGGGGATCTAGCCTCCGAGGACCGTAGGCGGGGGATTCAAGCGGAGCGCAGCACTCGGCCGGTGGCTGCGGAGCACTGAGCCGTACGGCACGGGGCGCACGTGTTCCCCGCGCATGTGCCATCGGCAGCGGGGGTGCCGGCGCAGAGCGCTGTGGACGATGGCCTGCCGACGCTACCGGTTGCCGTCGAACTCGACGGACCATCCCCCGGCTTCGTCTGGATCGGGGAGGGCCCCTGCGGTCGGTGGGGCGCGGCTGGGCAGGTCGAGGCACTCGAGGATCGCCTCGGTGGCCTCTGGCGGATGAATCGCGGCGAGCAGCCGCATGCGTCCGCTGCAACGCGGGCACTCGAGGACGTCGACCGCGAAGACGCGTTGAAGGAGCGCGGACCAGGCGAGCCGCCGTGGGCGCGGAGTGGGCGTGCCGGGGGCTGGAACGGTCTCCCCTGCCGCTGCAGGTCGCGGAGTCGGTCGGTCTGGTGTGCGGATCAGCCCAGGATCGACGGAGGCAAGCTGCGCCCGCCCGCGCTCGTCGGCTGCATCGGTACTGGCTGGTCGAGGGGCCGACTCGACCAAGGGCAGTGTCGGGGAACCTTGCTTCGGGCCCGCCGCGGGTGCCCCGCAGCCCGGGACGACGCGGTCCCGTTCGCTCGCGCACGGGCCCAGGATGCCGTCGTACCGCACGAGGTGGAAGCGCGGCGGCGGCACCAGGGCGGTGAGCTTCTCGACGAGCTCTTGGGGCTCGAACGAGACGTGGGTCGTCCCGTCGCGCCAACGGTGCTTGAGGCGGTACAGGAGGCGCCCGTCGTCCAGCCTCGAGAGCCGCTCGGTCGCAACCGGCGGCCTCGCCACGTAGCGACACAGTCGCTCGAGGCGCCGGCGATCGCGCGCTGGAACGGCCACGTTGGCGTGCAGGCTCACGCCGCTCATGCTTGCGCACCGCGCGCCCTCGAGCGCGGGCAGATCGTCGGGGTCGATGCAGTCGCCGACGCGCACGACGCGCTGGCCCGCGCGGCGACCCGTGGCGATGCGGCCGGCGATGGAGGCGCCGTAGAGCTGGGCGAGCAGCGGCTGCTCCTCGAGCAGTGGGTCGGCGTCGCCGGGATCCGAGTCGGGGCCGAGGCCTGGGCGCTCGAGAAGGCGCGGTGGGTCGGATCCTGCTGCCGTGCCGATGCACGACGAGTGCGGCACTTCCGCGTTGTGGGCAGCGACCATGGCGCGCTCACCGTCGGGCCGGGGGCAATCTGATCATATTGGTGCGAGGTTGTGCAATTGCCCATCACTCGACGAAACCCCAGAACGATCGGCGACTTCGCGCACAACCCAGTCACTCTTATCTTGCCGTAGCCCGCAGCTGTCCCGGACGTCCATCCGGTGCTCCAGGAAGCCCACTCGAGGTTGGTGGCGCTACGGCAAGATAAGCGGGGGCCATTCTCGTGCTAAGTCGTTCCCGGAACTCGCGATCTCGTGGGCGGTTGAGAAAACGTGGGGGCCGGTCCGGCCCCCACGTGGCAGACGTCACTCTCACGCCGATACGTGGCTAACTTTGGCGCTTCGATCGCACCACGTAAGGAGTGTGGTCAGCCGGCCGACGGCAGCTGCATCTGCACCGCGAGGGTACGAAGAGAGGGCATTCGAAACGGCGTGCACGGGGGGACCTGTGAAGTAGTGCGAATGCAAGATAACTGCAGGACACTTTTCTGAAGACGGTCGGAATCGCTGATGAATTCTTGGCATGACGCGAGGCGTGCAGGTCACTTCCATGCCGTCGATCTCCTGCGGCTCTCCTGCGCGACTTCCCGCGCTTCCGGGCTTCGAAACGCCCACCGGTCCGGAGTCAGACCGCGCCGTGTCGGTACACCGGCGGCACCTTGAGCGCGGGTATACCGTGCCGCTGCGCTGCAGAGCGAGAGGTGGCGAGCCCTCCGACCTGGCCGCGCCTTCGCAAGATGGAATGCACGCGCCTTACAGCCTGCGCTGCCAGTTGACGGCGGCTCGATCGCCACCTCGTCGGCCGCGATCGGCGCCACCCGCCTGCACCAGCCGCGCACTGGTCGTGGCTGGCTGCCACAAGTGAGCCAGCGGTCGCAACGGTTGCCGCGGCGCTTCATCCGTAGCCTCGCCAGCACGCGCACTTGCGCCAGGGCCGACCGCGGCGGACCCACGGCACGGCTCTTGCTCTCTCCATCAGCACCCCCCCGGCGAGGGGGTCTTGTGGGCAAGAGAGCTGCCAGACGGCGCCACCAGGGCGCTCGGGGATGACCTCCGCGGCGCGCCTTCTGGCCTCGCTGGAGCATGCCGGCGCTGCGGTACGCTTCGGGCTGGTGGGAGACCTGGGTCGCATCCGCCGCGAGAAGCGCGCCAAGGGCTGGGCGTACTACATCGACTTCCGCCCGTACGGGCGGGTGTGGTCCCACCGCGGGATCCGGCTCGCCGACGAGGCGACGTCGCGGCGCGTCCTGGAGCAGATTCGCGGCAAGGTTGCGGACGGCCGCGCACTCGAAGAGGTGCTGGCGGAGTACCTGCCGGTGCAGGCCAAACCAAACCTGGTGCGCACCCGACTGGAGCGCTGGCTGGAGGTTCGCCGGCGCGAGACCGCCGCCGGATCGCTCTCGCCCCGCTACCTGACGGAGCTCGAGCGCCTGGCCGGCGCGGAGGGCTACTTCGCCTTCTTCGACGACTTCAGCATCCACGAGATCAGCTACGGAACGCTGGAGGACTTCTCGCTCTGGCTCGGCGATCGGGGGCTCAGCCCGAAGAGCCGTCGCAACTACCTCGCAGCCTTCCAGGCCTTCTTGAAGTGGCTCTACCGTCGGGGAGACATCGCCAGGATGCCCGAGGTGCCCCTCCCGAAGGCCGACGAGCACCAGCCGCACATTCTCTCGATCGGCGCCCAGGACCGCGTCCTGGCGGAGATCCCGGAGCCAGAGCGCGGCGTCTTCCTGGCCATGGCCCACCTGGGGCTCCGGCCCGGCGAGGCCCGCGCGCTCCAAGTGGCCGACTACCACGACGGCTGGCTCTCGGTGGACAAGGCCGTGAAGGGGAAGAGCGTCGGGGCTCCCGTACGCGGCACGAAGTCGGGCAAGGCGAAGCGCCTCCCCGCGAGCGAGGCCCTGCAGCGCTGGCTCGCGGCTTACGTGGATCCCCGGGACCGCCTTCGGCAGAGGCCCCTCTTCCCGAACCCGCGCACCGGTAGGATGTGGGCACACAAGTCGCTGCAGCGCGTCTGGCGGGAAGCGGTCGAGGCAGCCAGCCTACCGCCGATCTCGCTCTACGAGGGCACCAAGCACTCCATGGCCACGGACGCGATCCGCCGCGGCGTGTCCGAGCGCCACCTGCAGCGGTTCCTCGGACACGCGTCGGTCGAGTCGACGCGTCGCTACGCGCGCCTCGCTGACAACGCGATGCTCGAGGTGCTTCGGCCGTCGGAGGGCGACCACCGACAAGCCACCGACAAGGATTCCGCAACCGAAGCCGAGAAGAGTCGCGACGTTGCGGGTGGGCCCTCCTGGATTCGAACCAGGGACCATCCGGTTATGAGCCGGTTGCTCTAACCACTGAGCTAAGGGCCCCGAAGCAGGATTATTCAACAACCACGTCAGTTTGCGCCAGGCCGACGTGGCACCATGGAATCTCCGGCTACTCCACAGCGCGCGAACATCTGCCGTCCCCGCCCGCTTGGCGTGCCGAAGACGCGCGTGCGCACTACCTGTACGCTTCCAGCGGGGGGTCATCCTCCAGGGGAGCCCGTTCGTGAGCCGCAGCGCCTGCGTCCCGCTCGTCTTCGCAGGGCTCGCCCTCGCCTGCGCGGGAGACGCTCCGCCCGGCGAGGAGTACCTGGGCTGGACCGGCCCGTTGCAGGCCTGCGAGAACCCGCGGCCCGGCGACTGCGGCTTCGAGAAGCCCAAGGTCGTGTGTGGTCGACGCCACGCGACCTGGCGCCAGTACAGGAACGCCTGCACGGCCTGCCGCGACCAGGCCGTCTCCGGCTATCGCGACGGGACCTGCCCAGGATTCCCGGCGCCTGGGGAGACCCTCGACCCGGTCGATCCGCTCGACCCGATCCTCTAGGCTGCCCGCCGCGCTCGTCGGAGCCGCAGCTCCGTCCCCGACGCAGGCGATCGCGCTCGCGCCCAGCGCCTCTCGCCGCTACCGGGCTGGCGTGGGCGACGCCGAGCGCGGATCATGGAACGCCCGGATGGGCGGTCTCGAACACCCTATCCTCTCCGCACGTTCTCCCGACTCCCAAGGAGGTCCGCCCGTGCTCCACGGCAGCACCCACCCCGACTTCGCCGAGGTCGCCCGCGCCCTGCGTCGCATCCTGCCGAAGCGAGGCGCGGGCGGGGCGGCCGCCTGCGTCTATCACCGCGGCGAGAAGGTCGTCGACATCTGGGGCGGAACGAGCGATACGCGGGGGACGCCCTGGAAGGAGGACACGCTCAGCATCTCCTTCTCCACCACGAAGGGCGTGGTGTCGACGCTGCTGCACCTGCACGCGGACCGGGGGCTCATCGAGTACGACGCGCCGGTGGCCGAGTACTGGCCCGAGTTCGCAGAGGGGGGCAAGGAGCGCATCACGGTCCGGCAGGTGTTGTGCCACGAGGCGGGTCTCTACGCGATCTCGGACATGGTCGAGCACGGGAGGGAGATGCTCGACTGGGACCACGTGACGTCGCGGATCGCGGCGGCCGAGCCGCGCCACGCACCCGGGACGGCACACGGGTACCACGCCCTCACGTATGGCTGGCTCGTGGGCGAGATCGTGCGGCGCGTGGCGGACAACAAGCCCTTCCCGGAGCTGCTCGAGAGCGAGCTGGCCCGGCCCCTCGGGCTCGAGGGCCTCTACTGCGGCGTTCCGGCGGACCAGCAGCATCGCTGCGCGACGCTCATGGCGCGCGGGATGAACGGCCCCATCGAGCGGCGCCGCCGCAACACGCAGCGCATCCTCGAGCGGGCGGAGCGCTGGCGCGCGCGGCTGTCGCGGCTCGGCTTCCACTACGATCCGAGCGAGAGCATCGCCGCGCTGATGGCGCCGGGAATGGAAGATCTCGACTTCAACTCCGAGGAGTTCCGGGCCGCGTCGATCCCCGCCGCCAACGGGATGTTCACGGCTCGCTCCCTCGCCCGGCTCTACGCCTGCCTGGCCCAGGGAGGCGAGCTCGACGGCGTGCGGCTCCTCTCCTACGACACCCTGCGCCGCGCCACCGAGCAGCAGAACCGCGGCGCGGGCCGCGTCATCCCCATCTCGATGCGCTGGCGGCTCGGCTACCACCGCGTCTTCGCCGTGCGCGCCCGCGTTCCCGGCGGCTTCGGCCACTCCGGCTTCGGCGGCTCCGGGGCCTGGGCCGACCCGCAGCGCCAGCTGGCCGTGGCCCTCACCGTGAACAGCGGCGTCGGAACGCCCTTCGGCGACACCCGGATCGCCCGCCTCGGCGGGGCGGCCGTGCGCTGCGCAGATCGTCGCTAGGCCGGATCCATGAGCCGGATGACGCCGCTCGCACGAAGCGCACCGCCGCCGGACCCTCGTTTCCTGCTCGGGGAATCCGAGCCCATGTACCTGGAGGCGTGGCGGCGCGGCGAGCTTCCCGGCCGGGCCCGCGCCGGGCTCGCCGAGCTCGCGCGCTGCGAGGCGTGCCCCCGCGACTGCCGCATCGACCGCCTGGCCGACCAGCGGCGGGTCTGCCACACGGGGCGGCATGCGATCGTCAGCTCGGCCTTCCCGCACTTCGGGGAGGAAGACTGCCTGCGCGGCCGGAACGGCAGCGGGACGATCTTCTTCGGGATGTGCAACCTGCGCTGCGTGTTCTGCCAGAACTGGGACATCAGCCAGCGCGAACGCGGGCGGGAGCTGTCCGCCGAAGCGATCGCGGAGATCGCCCTCGAGCTCCAGGCCCGGGGCTGCCACAACCTGAACTTCGTGACGCCGGAGCACGTCGTTCCCCAGGTGGTGGAGGCGCTCGCCGTGGCGATCCCGCGCGGGCTGCGCGTGCCGATCGTGTACAACACCAGCGCCTTCGACGCGCTGTCCTCCCTGCGGCTGCTGGATGGCCTCGTCGACATCTACATGCCCGACTTCAAGTTCTGGAAGCGCGACACCGCCCGCAGGCTGTGCAAGGCCAAGAACTATCCCGAGGTAGCGCGGGCCGCGATCCGCGAGATGCACCGCCAGGTGGGCGACCTGCGCTTCGACGTTGACGGTCTCGCCCGCCGGGGACTCCTGGTGCGGCACCTGGTGATGCCGGGCCAGACCGAAGAGGCTGCGGCCATCTTCCGCTGGCTGGCGGAGGATCTCTCGCCGGACACGTTTCTGAACATCATGGGTCAGTACCGCCCCGACTACGAGGTCGGGCAGATCGCGCGAGACGGGCGCCCGAAGTACGCCGGGATCGACCGGAAGCCCACCCGGCGCGAGCTGGAGGACGCCTACGCGGCGGCTCGTGAGGCGGGGCTATGGCGCTTCGACACACGCGCCTGAGGTGTGGCCGCGCGGCGGCGCTCTTCCTCGCCGTGGCGCTGTGTCGGGGAGGAGTCGCGATGGCCAGCGAGGACGGCGAGGTCGCGCTTCCCGCTCCCAGCCGCGACGGCGAGGTAGCGGTCGAACGCGCGCTCGCCGCGCGGCGCTCGCTGCGCGAGTTCGCGCGCGAGCCGCTACCGCTCGCGGCCACATCCCAGCTCCTGTGGGCGGCCCAGGGCATCACGGATCGGGAGGGCCACCGGACGGCCCCGTCGGCCGGAGCGTTGTACCCGCTCGAGGTCTACCTCGTCGCCGGAGCCGTCTCGGGAATCCGGCCGGGCGTGTACCACTACGATCCGCGGCGGCACCGCCTTCTGCTCACGAAGGAGGGTGACGCGAGAACGGGCGTGGCCCGGGCCGCCCTCGATCAGGACTGGGTCGGCGAGGCGCCCGCCGTCGTTGTGCTCGCGGGCGTCTACCAGCGAACCGCGCGCAAGTACCGGAGACGCGCGCCGCGCTACGTGCACATGGAGGCGGGACACGCGGCGCAGAACGTCTACCTGCAGGCCGTGGCGCTCGGGCTCGGGACCACCATCGTCGGTGCCTTTCGCGACGAGGAGCTCGCACGTGTGCTCGGGCTCCCGGAGCGCACCGAGCCGCTCGCCCTGCTGCCCGTCGGCAAGCCGCCCTGATCGAGTGGGCCGGCTGCCCGGCTAGGATTCCCTGCGCCGCTGCTTGATCATGGCGATGATCGGGCTGGGCTCGGCGGGGTGCCATTTCGTCTCGGCGGGCTCCTCGTGCCAGACGAAGGGAAGGTGCTCCACGTGGCCCGGCTCGCGGGCGGTGCTGAACACGCCCAGGGCCGCCCGCAGCACGGCGGTCTGGGTGTGCGCGTCCCCCACGTCACCGAAGGGACGCCCGAAGGGGTGCTCGATGGCCGCGACGCGCGGCATCCCCACCAGGTTCTGGTAGACCCAGATCATGTTCAGCGTGACCGTCGGGATCCCCACGGCCTCGATCACGCGCGCGACCAGTCCCACGGACCGGCAGCAGTCGGGTCAGACGGGGGCGAGGAGCGCCAGGTCGACCTCCTCGCTCCGCATCGCTTCGGCGATGGCCGGCGCGCTCTCCTCCACCAGGCTGGACGGGTCGCTCCCCTGGTAGCCCATGATCGAGTAGTGGCTGGGCGCGAGCGAGCCCACCCCGCCGGCCGCCGCGAACTCCCGGAGGCGGTCCACGGGCAGGGCCACGTTCAAGTCGCGCTCGATGTAGCCCGTGTCGATGTGGAGGTGGTTCACCTCCACGTCGGCCGCGCTGGCGTCCGCCCGCAGGCGCCGCCAGCTCGGGTCGCCCCGGGTTGGGCGCCGGCGCTCCAGCTCCATGTCGAAGGGAGCGTCGCCGCGCATGGAGATCCCCGCCGTGGAGAGAAGCGCCACCCGGCTCTCGGCCAGTGGCTTCGTCACCGGTGTCCAGGGGATCTCGCTCCAGGCGGGCTGCGCCGGGATGGCGGCGGAGAGCACCTTCTCGAGGAAGCCGCCAGCGAAGCGCCAGGGATCGACGCGTCGCGGTTCAATGGAATCGGACATGGGATCCCGAGAATACCGGCTTCGGGTCGGCCTCGGCACCCTGCAAAAGCGACGGCACCTCCATCTCCCCGCCCTGCACGTGGCACGTGCGGCACTGGGCGTCCACGCGCTCCCGGGCCATGAAGTACGCGAAGGCGTCGCCGTCGGTCTCGTGCACGGCGTGGCAGGCGACGCAGCGGGGGGCGTCGGGCGCGTCGTCGTGGGCACCGCGACCGTGGTAGGCCTCTACGGTCCAGCCCGGCGCCGCGGAGTGACGGAAGCTCGGGTGGCAGCCCAGGCAGGTGGGCGGGGAGAGCTCGAAGGGCATGCCGTGCGGCTCCTCGAACGAGCCGACCAGGTAACGCACGCCGTCGCGGGCCGCGAGGAGCTTCACCCGGGTGCGCTCCAGCGCGCCCGAGCCCGCGTGGCAGTCGATGCAGCGGAAGGCGGAGTCCTCGCGCTCCTCCACCCAGCCGCGACCATGCACGCCGGCCAGGCTCACGGGGATCACGCGGTCGAAGTCCTCGCGCACCTCGAGGTGGAGCGGCGTGCCGCCCGGCAGATGGCAGTCGTTGCAGAAGTCGTTGCGCTGCTCCAGGCGGTCGCTCACGCCCCAGGCGACGGCGCCCAGCGGAAGCGCGCACGCCGCCGCCGCCAGCAGCAGCAACCGCATCGAGAGCCCGTTCCGCCGCATCCGGAAGGAGGCTAGCTGCCAGGCAGGTGCCCGCCGCCTCAACCGGGCCTTCCGCCCCGCCGAAAGGCCCTGCGTGGAGTGTCCCCGCTGCGGCCACAGCCAGGTCCGGCCCGACGCCGTCGAGTGCGGGCGCTGCGGCGTGATCTTCGCCCGGCTGCACCCCGCACGACGCGAGCCGCCGCAGGCAGAGCCCGAGCCGGAGTTGGAGGCGACCGGGCCGGAGCGCACACCCATCGACGCCGCTGGCTGGCGCGCACTCGGGATCGGGGGCGCGCTGGCCGTGGCGAGCCAGGTGGTGCCGCTGCTCGGGGTGCTGGTGGGGATGTTCGTGGTCCTGACCCATGAGCTGGGGCACGCCGCCGCGGGCTGGATCTTCGGACGACCCTCGGTCCCGGCCTTCGACTTCGTGTACGGCGGCGGCGTGACGCTGTCGCTCGATCCGTCGAAGGCGCTCCTCTTCGGCATCTACGCGCTCTTCGCCGGCGCCGCCTGGGTCTTTCGCCACAACCGGACGAGCCTGCGCCTGGTGCTCGCGATCGCGGTCGCCCACGCGCTGCTCGTCGCCAGCGGGGGAGATCACGTCGCGATCACGGCGTTGGGCCACGGGGGCGAGCTCTTCCTGGCCGCCTTCTTCCTGCACCGGGCGCTCTCGGGGCGCGGCTGCAAGCTTCAGGCGGAGCGGCCCCTCTACGCCTGGATCGGGCTTCACATCGTGCTCCACGACGTGCGCTTCGCGTGGCGGCTCACGACCAGCGCCGTGGCGCGCGCGGAGTACGGCGGCGCCAAGGGCGGCGGCCACTGGATGGACTTCGACGTCCTGTCCCAGATCTTCCAGGTGCCGCTCGAACTGGTTGCGGCGACCTTCCTGGCGGCCTGCCTGGCCACCCCGCTGGTACCGCTCCTCGGCCACCTCCACCGCCCGCACGTCGAGCGCGTGCTCGGACGTCTCGCGCGGGTGGGCTGAGCTTCGGCCACGAATCCTCTGCCACTCGCCTGCGCGGCGGCGTACAATGCGTTCCAGCTCGGGAGGAGCGCATGAGCCGCGCCAAGACGATCCTGCTCTGGTTGATGGCGGCCGCCTACGTGCTCGCCGGCTTCAACCACCTGCTCAACCCCGAGTTCTACCTGCCCATCATCCCCCCCGGGCTACCGAACCCGGAGTGGCTGAACTTGATCTCGGGACTGGCGGAGATCGTGCTCGGCGTCTACGTGCTGGAGCCGCGCGTTCGCGTGCTGGCGGCCTGGGGGATCATCGCGCTGCTCATCGCCGTCTTCCCCGCCAACGTCTACATGGCGCTGGAGAACGTGGGCCCGGACGGGCCCGGCTCGGGCGTGGGGGCGGCCGGCTGGATCCGCCTGCCCTTCCAGGCGCTCTTCATCGTGTGGGCGTGGTGGTACACGCGGCCGGACGCGGAGGCCTAGGGATGGACGACGCCGGGCGCCGCGCGCTGGACCGCGAGAGCTACGTCAGCCTCGCCACCTTCCGCAAGAGCGGCAAGGCCGTGGAGACGCCGGTCTGGTGCGCGCGGGCCGGCGAGCACTTCTACGTCTTCACCGAGGGCGACGCCGGCAAGGTGAAGCGGCTCCGCAATGGCTCGCGCATCCGCGTGGCGCCCTGTACCGCACTCGGGCGGGTGACCGGCGAGTGGGTGGAGGGAAGCGGGCGCATCGTCGACGAAGCCGCCACGGTCGCGACCGCCTACGCGGCGCTGCGCGCGAAGTACGGCTGGCAGATGTGGCTCGCCGACGCGCTCTCGCGCCTCACGGGGCGCTACGACAAGCGCGCCATCCTCGAGCTGGCGCTCTAAGCCGCGCGGAGGGAGGCGGGTCAGCGCTGGGTCTCCTTGGGGAGATTCACCAGCCAGAGCGCCACCAGTGCGACGACGACCAGCAGCGCCGCGCTCACTGCCCGGGCTCCGGCTCCGATCCGAACGGCGGCCCGGCCGGCCGACCGCCCCAGTCACCGCGGCCCTTCTCGCGACGCCGCTGGAGGAAGGCTTCGGAACAGCCCTCGGAGAGCGCGTCCTGCTGCTGCCGCAGGCAGTGCATCCGTTCGAACGGGCCCTCGGCTCCGTCGCACAGGCGCTCGGCGTCCTCGGCGCAGGCCTCGTCCAGGGGCGCCAGCCAGCGCTCGCGACCCTCGTGACGCAGCTGCGTCAGCGCCTGGCGCTGCTCGGGAGAGAGCCTGGCGCGGATCGCCAGCATGGTTCCGACGCGGTGCTTGTGGAGCTGCGTCTCGACCGCGCCCATGGCGTCGATCTGGGCCATCACGGCCTCGGGGTCGGGCTCGTCCTCGGAGAGCAGGCCGTGCATCCCGCGCCGCAGCTCGTGCAGCTCGGCGTGGAGCGCCTCGGCCTGGTCGCGCGACTCGTCCACGAGCTCGCGGATGGCCTCGCGGGTCTCCTGGTCGAGACCGAGCTCCTCCGCGTGCTCCTCGATCATGCGGGCGGGCGGGCCGTGGCGACCGCCGGGGCCGTGGGGCGGTCGGGCCCACGCCGCCCCGGCGATCAGAAACGCCAGGAGGGCGAGCATCAGAGCGGGCTTCGATCGGATCATGCGTCCATCCTTTCGATCGTTTCCATCGATCCGTGTCCGTTCGTTGGACACCCGGAGCCGCGGACCGGGTTACTCGTCGAGCCAGAGGCTCGCGATGGCCCGGTAGTCGTCGGGCAGGGCGTTGGCCTCCGCCCGGTCTGCGCGCGGATCCACGTCGCTCGCGAAGAGCAGCTCCAGCTCCCAGGCGCCCGCCATCTCCGCGGCGCGTTCGGGTGCCGGGCGCAGCCACACGGCCAGCAGCACGGCCGCCGCGCTCGCGGCCAGGATCAACGGAACGGCCGGGCGCCATGCGGAGCGGCGCCCCGCCCGCTCCACGCGCTCGCGCAGGCGCCGGTCGAATGCCGCCGCACGCGCAGGCGAGAGCGGCTCCGGTGCGTATTCGGAGCGCAAACGCTCGCGGAGCGTGTCGTCGCGATCTCGACTCATGCGTCGTTTCCTCCGTCGGCTACTCCGAGGTCCGCGAGCTGAGAGCGCAGGCCCTCGAGCGCGCGGTGCAGGTGGCTCTTCACGGTGCCCTCGCGGCGCCCAACCAGCGCGGCGCACTCGCGCACGCTGAGCCCCTCCAGGTGAACCAGCACGAAGACCTCGCGCTGGCGGGGCGAGAGCCCGTCCAGGGCCGCGGCGATCCGGCGGCGCAAGGCAGGGTCCGCTTCTTCGGGCACCGCGGTCGCAGGCGGCGCGGCACCGGCGACGGCGGCCCAGCGCTCGCGCACGCCTCGCCAACGGCGGTGGTTCGCGGCCTGCCGCAGGAGGATCCGATAGAACCAGGTCTCGAGTCGGGCCTCCTCGCGGAAGCGGTCGAGCGCGCGCCAGGCGCGGACGAAGGCGTCCTGCGCCACGTCCTCCGCCGCCGCGGCATCGCCGCCGACGAGCCGCCACGCCAGGCGCACGGCCCGCTCGCGGTGGGTCGCCACGAAGGCCGCGAAGCGCTCCTCCCGATCCGCCACCCCTGCCTGGGCCTCGCTGCCGGACACCCCGGCCACCATCGCACGTGCTCCTGCCGTCCTCGCAGTTGGACACCCCAGGCGGCGATCCAGGTTACCCGCTGGAGCCGCTTGCCGGCCCTGCTAGGGTTCCGCCGGCGATGCCGATCCGGGCCCTCCTGGCGCTGGCCGCCGCTTCCCTGGTCCCGCCGCTCTGGCTGAGCGCGGGGGGCGGCGCCGACCTCGACCTTCCCGGCGGGCTGCGGGTCTCGTGGTACCAGGTCCTGCCGGCCGCCGTGCCGCTGGCCGCCGCCCTGCTGGCGCTGGCGGCCGGCCCTCCGGGGCGCTCCTGGCGGCGCGCGCTCTTCGCCGCGGGCGGCCTGTGCCTGCTCGGCGCGAGCGTCATCCTCTGGACCGGCGGCTGGCGAGGCGAGGCCGTCGAACTGGACAATCCCCTGCGGCCGGCGGGGCTCGGCGCCGCGCTCTGCCTGCTGGCCTGCATCCCAGCCCGCGCGGGCCTTCCGCGCACGGCCGCCGGCGCGGGCTGGGTGATCGGCGCCACGGGCGCCGGCGCCGCCCTCACCCTCCTGCTCTCCGCCGCTGATCGGGCCGACCTGCGCGCGCACATGACCCCGGCGGCGGGCCCTGCGCGCCCGGACCTGATCGTGCTGGTGGTGGACACGTTGCGCGCCGACGCCCTCGGCGCCTACGGCGCGCAGCCTTCGCCGAGCCCCTTCCTGGATGGGCTCGCAGCGCGCTCGCTGGTGGCCGAGCGCGCCCTGGCCCAGGCGCCCTGGACCTTCGCCTCCATGGCGAGCCTCTTCACCTCCCGCTACCCGACCAGCCTCGACCCGGACGGCGTCGGATTCAGCCGCAAGCGCGAGGGCACGCTCCCGCGCATCGACGACGCGGCGCCGCGGCTGGCGCGCCACCTGGAGCGCGCCGGCTACCACACCGCCGGCTTCCAGAAGAACGGCTTCCTCGAGGCCGGCTCCGGTCACGAGCTGGGGTTCGACGTGTACGAGATGGTGGGCGGCAACCCCTCGGAGAAGCGCGCCGCCACGCAGTCCGTGAACGCCGCCCTGCGCTGGGCCGGGGTCTTCGCCGAGTGGCGCGCGCAGAACCCGGAGACGCCCTTCCTGCTGTACGTGCACTTCATGGACCCGCACACGAACTACCAGCCGCCGGCCGTCTACTGGTCCGACGAGGCGCGCGCCTACCGCGGTCCCATGGACGGCTCGGCGACCCGCCTGGCCGATCTGGCCCGCCACGAAGAGCGTCCGTCCCGCAACGACGTGGCGCAGCTGCGGCGCCTCTACCGGGGCGAGGTCGCCTACCTGGACGATCAGGTGGCGCGTCTGCACGAGAGCCTGGCGGCGCTCGGCCTCTGGAGTGACGAGACGCTGGTGCTCTTCACCGCCGACCACGGCGAGCAGTTCTTCGAGCACGGCGGCTTCGAGCACGGCGACCTCTGGATCGAGAACCTGCACGTGCCGCTCTGGTTCACGGGGCCGCCCTTTCCGGCCGAGCGCGTCCCGGGTCCGACGCCGCTCCTCGACGCGGTGCCGACCCTGCTCGACGCCGCCGGCCTGCCCCCGCTGCCGGGCGCCGAGGGCCGGAGCCTGCTCGCGCGCGGGACGGACGCCCGGCCGGCGCGCGCGCCCGTGGTGAGCGAATTCGGAGCGCGCAGCCGAATCACGGGGCCGCGCTACACGCTGATCCGGGAGGAGGACGCCGAGCTCCTCTTCGACGCCGAGAGCGACCCGGCGGAGCGCCGCGACCTCGGCGGCGAGCAGCCCGACGCGGCGGCCGCGCTGCGGGCGCTCCTGGAACGGCACGAGGGCCGGGCGCTGGAGGGCGACAGGCCTCGCGACACCAGCCGGCCGCTCTCCGACGACACGCGCCGCCGGCTCGAGGCCCTCGGCTACCTGGATCCCGACGCGCGGCCCTGAGGCCGGCGCGATCGAGGTACAATCGCCCGCCATGGGAGCACAGAGCGACTCGGGGGGCAGCTACGCGGTGGCCGTGATCGGCGGCGCCACCGCCGGGGCGGAGGTGGCGGGGCGCCTCGCCGCCCGGGGCGTGCAGGTGACGGTCTTCGAGCAGAACCCGCGCCCCTACGGAAAGATCGAAGACGGGCTGCCCCGCTGGCACGTGGACCTGCGGCGCAAGGAGTACGAGACCATCGGCGGCAAGCTCACGCAGCCGAACGTCGCCTTCGTCCCCAACACGACGGTGGGGCGAGACGTCGGCTTCGCCGAGCTCGCCCGGGACTGGGGCTTCAACGCCGTGGTCCTCGCCAACGGCGCCTGGCGCGACCGGCCGGTCCCGGTCGAGGGCGCCGACGATTTCCTGGACCGCGGGCTCGTGTACCAGAACCCCTTCATCATCTGGTTCAACCACAGCCAGGAGAAGGACTACGCCGGCCCGACCTTCGAGCTCGCCGACGACGTCATGGTGCTGGGCGGCGGGCTCGCCTCGATCGACGTCGTGAAGGTGCTGATGCTCGAGACCGCGCGGGCGAAGCTCGCCGAGCGCGGCATCGAGGTGCCCATGCTGGAGCTCGAGGTGAAGGGCATCCCGCGCACCCTGGCGAAGCACGACCTCGCCTGGGAAGACCTCGGGCTCGCGGGCTGCACGCTCTACTACCGGCGCCGCGCCGTGGACATGCCCGTGGTGGAGATTCCGGAAGGCGCCAGCGAGGAGCGGCGCGCCAAGATGGCGAACGCGCGCCGGAAGCTCCTCGACAAGGCCATGGACAAGTACCGCTTCCGCTTCGAGCCGCTCTCGGCGCCCGACGGCCTCGTGGTCGAGGACGACCGGCTCGTGGGGCTGCGCTTCCGGCGCACCCGCATCGAGGACGGACGCGTCATCAAGACCGACGAGACCTTCGAGCGACGCGGCGCCTACGTGATCAGCTCGATCGGCAGCATCCCCGCCCCGCTCGAGGGCATCCCGATGCAGGGCGAGCTCTACGCCTTCCAGGACTGGGACATCGGGCGGCTCGACGGCTTTCCCACCGCCTTCGCCGCGGGAAACGTCATCACCGGCAAGGGCAACATCGTGGCGTCGCGAAAGCACGCCGCCATGGTGTCGGAGTTGCTGGCGGAGCGGTTCCTGGGCCTGTCCGGCGGGCACGAGGGCGAGGAGGAGATCGTCGACGCGGCGCTGGCGCAGGCCCGGGCGCTGGCCGATGCGGTGTCCGAGCACCTCCAGGCGGCGGAGCCCCTCGACGCAGCCACGCTCGAGGGCGTGCTGACGCGGGTGCGAGAGCGGCAGGAAGCGGTGGGATACGGCGGGGACTACGACACGTGGATTGCCGCCGTCACGCCTCCGGACCTGGAGTAACCGCGCGCTCCGCGAAGCGGCGACGCCACCCGGCGGGCGGAAAGAAGGCGAGCCAGACGCTGACGGCGGCCCCGATCCCCGGCACCGCGATCAACGCGACCTCCTCGAAGCTCGGCACCAGGCCCGGTCGCCGCAGCCACAGCCCGGCGTACATGGCCAGCAGCAACGCCGCGCAGCCGGACGCAACGCCCCACATCAGGATGCGCGCCACCACCTCGGGATCCGAGAGACCCAGGCGAACGCGCCTCCGGAGCAAGGCCTGGTAGCGCAGCGACTCCCAGCTGGTCCAGGCGAACGCGAACCACTGCACGAAGAGCCCGGCGCGGAACGAGAGTGGGCGGTCGCCGTAGGGCAGCGCGAAGCTGCCGCGCGCCAGGCCGAGGACGGCGCCGATCGCGAGTACGGCCGTGCATCCCGTGAAGACGCCCGCCGCCCAGGTCTGGTCCGGACGGAAGGTGCGCCAGGTGAACAGGCAACACGCCACGCATCCGACCGAGATCGCCAGGTCGCCCAGGGCCGAGGCCAGGTGGAGATTCGCCGGCGAGAGCCCGGGCAGCATGGGGACACCGCCGATCAGCGCGTAGCCGCAGACGCCGGCCGAGAGCAGCGCCACCGCGATGGCCCGCTCGGGGATTCCCCCGGTGCCCAGGCCCAGGGCCAGCACCCGCACCCCCGCCACCAGGCACGTCAGCACGAAGAGGGCCGGACCGACGAGAACGCTCCACCTCACGGCGGTCTCATCGGTCGAACCGGGAGGCGCGTTGAGGCGCGGGCGCCTAGGGCCGGATCGGCCAGCTGCGGGGCCCGCGCTCCGTCGCCAGCAGCGGACGCACGGACTCCAGCCACCCACACAGCTCGGGCCGGGTGCGCCGCGGGTCCACGAGGTCGTGCACGCCGAAGAGCTGCGCGGCCGCGTACGGGTTTCTACGGGCGGCCAGCTGCTCCTCCAGCTCCCGACGGCGGGCCTCCGGGTCCGGGGCGGCCGCGATCTCGCGGCGGAAGGCGACGGCGACCCCGCCCTCGACGGGTAAGGCGCCTTGCTCCGCGGAAGGCCACGCCAGCACGAAGGCGCCCGGCGCGAAGTGGACCGCGCCGGCGACGCCGTAGCACTTGCGCACCATCACGCTGGCCCACGGCACGCGCGACTGCACCACCGCGAAGGCCGCCGCCGTGCCGTGGCGGATGGTGGCCTCGCGCTCGGCGCGCGATCCGATCATGAAGCCGGGCTCGTCGATGAAGCAGACCACGGGAAGGCCGAACTGGTCGCACAGGTCGACGAAGCGCCGCACCTTCTGGGCGCCGTCCGCCGTCATGCTGCCGGCGTAGAAGCGGGGATCGTTGGCCCACACGCCGACCGGCTGACCGGCCAGGCGCGCCAGCGCCGTCACCTGCCCGCGTCCGAATCCGGACATCAGCTCGAAGACGCTCCCCCGGTCGAGCACGACGGCGACCAGGCGCCGGGCATCGTAGACCTTGCGGCGATCGCGCGGCACGATCGCCGCGAGCGCGTCGTCGCAGCGCTCCGGATCGTCCTCGCACGGAATCGCAGGCGCCGGCTCCCAGACGTTGGTCGGCAGGTAGGAGAGGAAGCGCCGGATCTGCGCCAGGGCATCGTGCTCGTCGGCCGCCACGTTGTCCACCACGCCGCTCCGGCCGTGCACCGCGGCGCCGCCGAGCTCGTCCTTGCTGGCCTGCTCGCCGAGCGCGCGCTCCACCAGCGCGGGCCCGCCCACCAGCACCTGGGCCGTGTCGCGGGTCATCACCGAGAAGTGCGACGCCACCAGCCGGGCCGCGGGCAGGCCGGCCACGGCGCCGAGCGCCGCCGAGGCGACCGGTGCCTGGGCCATGGCGGCGGCGATGGAGCGGAAGCGGTGGCTCGCGAAGGGCGCGGCGGGCGGCGGCTCCGGGGCGGGGCGCGCGGCTCGGCCTGCGGAGCCGGCCACGCTTCCACCGGCGCCCTCGAGGAAGCGCACCAGGGGCACGCGCAGCCGGCACGCCAGGTCCTCGGCGAAGACGCTCTTGCGCAGCCCCGCCGGCGACGGGGAGCCGCCGCGCTGGGTGAAGTCCTCGCCGCCCACCACCACGGGGCGCCCATCGACACGCACGCTCCCGAGCACGTAGTTGGCGGGCGTGAAGGAGACGGCGCGCCCCTCGGCATCCGTCTCCGCGTGGCCCGCCAGGCCGCCCTGCTCGCGAAAGCTTCCGGCGTCGCCGAAGGCCTCGATCCGCTCGCGCACGGGCAGGCGACCCCGCTCGCGCTGGCGCGCCACCGCCTCGGCGCCGCCGTGCTCGCCGGCCAGCGCGCGGCGGCGCGCGATCTCGTCGGCCTCGGACTGCCAGGACATTTCGGTATCGTACGGCCGCGCCGCTTCCGGCGCGAGCGGAGGGCCCCATGGCAGAAACCCCCTCGACGATGGCTCCTCTCGGATCGCCGGCCCCGGATTTCGCGCTACCCAACGTGGACGGCCGGACCGTCCGGCGCGACGACGTGGCCGGCGGCCGGGCGCTGCTGGTGATGTTTCTCTGCAACCACTGCCCCTTCGTGAAGCACCTGCGCGACGGGATCGCGGCCTTCGGGCGCGACTACGCCGACCGCCCGCTCGGGATCGCGGCCATCAGCGCCAACGACGTGGAGGCCTATCCCGCCGACGGCCCGGAGAAGATGGCCGAGGAGGCGAAGGCCGCCGGCTACCGCTTCCCCTATCTCTACGATGCGACCCAGGAGGTGACGAAAGCCTACCGCGCCGCCTGCACCCCGGACTTCTTCCTCTACGACGCCGACGGCCGGCTGGCGTACCGGGGCCAGTTCGACGCCAGCCGTCCGGGCAACGACCTGCCGGTGACGGGCGCCGACCTGCGCGCCGCCGTTGATGCGGTGCTGGCGGGCGAGGCACCGGCCGCCGCGCAGACCGCCAGCATCGGCTGCAACATCAAGTGGAAGCCCGGGAACGAGCCGGACTACTTCTGAGTGGGAAGGACCGCTAGCGACCCTCGGTGCGGTGCACCATGCGCCACACGAGGCCGGGGAACCAGCGGCGCATGAGCACGCCGAACGCCGTACCACGGCCGGGGAAGACGAACAGGCGGCCCGCCTCGAGTCCGTCCTCGACGGCGTCGAGCACGACGTCGGGATCGATGGGCTTGCCCATCTGCTCCAGCATCTTGGGCTTGGACTTGGCCTGGTCGAGAAGCGGCGTGTTCACCGGCGGCGGGCAGACGCACACGATCCGCACGCCCCGGTTCTGGTTCTCGTGGAAGAGCACCTCGCTGAACGCCACCACCGCGAACTTCGAGGCGTTGTAGGCGCCGAAGTGCAGGGACGGCGACCAGCCGGCGATGGACGCGAAGTTCACCAGGTCGCCGCGGCCGCGCTCGAGCATGCCGGGCAGGGCGGCCAGGGTGAGGTTGACCGTACCGCCGTAGTTGATGTCCATGATGCGCGAGACCAGGTGCACGTCCTGGTCGAGCAGGAAGCCCGTCGGCATGATCGCCGCTGCGTTGACCACGCGGTCCAGCGGGCCGAGCTCGCTCTCGACCTGCGCCACCAGCTCGGCAACGGCCCGGGAATCGGTCACGTCCTGCGGGTAGGCGCGAATCGCGTCCGAGCCGGAGGCCGTCTCCAGCAGCCCTTCCTGGTTGACGTCCACGGCGGCCACGCGCGCCCCCGCATCCGTGAGCCGGCGGCAGGCGAGGCGGCCCATGCCGCTGGCGGCGCCGGTCACCAGGGCGACCCGGCCGGAGAAGGCCATCAGGAGCTGGCGGCGGGCTTCTTCGACGCGCTGGAGGCGGCCTTGCGCACGCGGCGCTTCAGGCGCAGGCCCTCCTCCGCCAGCTTCTCGTCCGGCGTGGAGAGCAGGTAGGCGTCGATGCCGCCCTTGCGCTGCACGGTGCGCAGCGCGCGGGTGGTGATGCGCAGGCTGACGCCGCGACCGAGCGCCTCGCTGGTGAGCGTCACCCGCTGGAGGTTCGGCTCGAAGGTGCGCGACGTCTTGCGATTGGAGTGCGAGACGTTGCGTCCGTAGCGGACGTGGGTTCCGGTGAGCGCGCAGGCGCGGGGCATGGCTACTTCTTGCCTCCGCCGTAGCGGCGCCGGAAGCGGTCGATCTTGCCGTCGGAGTCGAGCTCACGGGCCGTGCCCGTCCAGAAGGGATGGCTCAAGCTCGAGATCTCGAGCTTCACCACGGGCATCTCCTCGCCGTCCACTTCGCGCTTCTCCCGGGACGTCATGGTGGAGCGGGTCACCCACTCCTCGCCGGTGGCGGAGTCGATGAAGAGCACCTTGTGGTAGTCGGGGTGGATGCCGTCCTTCACGGCCGTCTCCTACCAGCTGGACTTGCGCACGCCCGGGAGCTGCCCGCGCAGCGCCAGCTCGCGCAGCATGATGCGCGAGACTCCGAACTTGCGGTGGTAGCCGCGGGCCCGTCCGGTGAGCTCGCAGCGGCGCGTGATTCGGGTGGGGCAGGAGTTGCGCGGCAGCTTCGCGAACTTCGCCTGGATCTCGAGCTTCTCGTCCATGGAGACCTCGGGATCGTTCAGCCGCTTCCGCAGCGCGGCGCGCTTCTCGGCATGCCGGGCCACGAGTACGGCCCGCCGCCGGTCGCGATTCACCTGGGACTTCTTGGCCATGGGCGCCGCACAGTATCCCGCCCCGCCCCCCGTCGCAACCGCCCCCCACCCTTCATCCCCGCGGGGCAACTCAAGGCGTCCGCTCCGATTGGTGAGTCGCAAGGGGCTCGCGAAGTGGCGGAGCAGGGGTCCCTTCGGGGAGTGGAAAGCATCTTCCTCCAGGGAGGAAACGGATTTCCTTCGGGTGTCCTTGCGGCCTGGGAGTACCACACTACGCAGCAAAACTCCAATCTAACTATTTGCAATCATTGAGTTTTTTAGTTCGCGAAATGTCGCGGCGAAGTCCGGAAGTGGCATGTGCTTGCTTACCAAATACACAGGGAAGGTTAGTGCGCGGATTCTAGCCCTCAATGGCTCCCGCGCGTCCCGAGTGGAAGGGGAACTGATGGTTGTGCTGCGCGCTTTCGTCGTCTTGTGTGTCTTGTTCCTGGGGTTGCCTGCCGCCGCGACCAGCATCGGCTTCACGGCGACGCTGAACGACGCGCCCTCCCAGGCCACTTTCCCGACGGTCTTCCCTGCCGGGCAGACGATCTCGGGGTCGTTCACCTTCGCCGATCCGGCCCAGACGGCTCCGCCCTACGATGTCGGCGTAGGTGCTGTTGTGGGCCAGGATGAGCTCGCCGGCTCGAATCAGGCCCTCTTCCGAGGCATCGCGAGCTTCTCGATCCTCATCCCAGGCTACGGCACCGTGACGGGCACCGGGGGGCAGGTCTTCGCCTTCAACCCGTTCAGCGCCAGCGGAACCGAGACGTTCCGCATTGCCGCCGGCGGCACGGTCCCGGCTCCGTTCGACGAGTTCGGCGGGACCGTGACGGGGCCGAACGTGCCGCTCACGAGTGGCAGCGCGACGCTGGTGGGCGCATTCCTCGAGGTGCAGTCGAATCAGGACGTGCTCTCCGGCCAGTTCGTCGACGACGCCGCGAACGTTCTGATCAACAATCTGGCCGGCTGGAACGTCCGAACGGACAAGCAGATCCGGCTGAGCTTCTCCAATCCGGCCGCTCCGAATCAGACGATCGAGGTGGACTACACGTTGAACTCCTCCTTCGTGCTGCCGGAGCCGACGACGGGTCTGCTGGTCGGCATGGCTCTGGTCATGCTGGCCGGCATGCGCCGCCGCGCCTGAATCTCGAGCGGCACTCTCGGCGCGGAGAATCGGAGCCTGACCGAGCCGGCTTGCCCTGAGATCGTGGGCGGGGGCTTACACCCTGTCGTCTTCGCCGCTCCCAGCGTTGGCTTCCAGCTCTTGTACGTCCGGTTCGTCCTCGAGCATGATCGGCGACGGCCGATCCACGTCAACGCCGCGCCGGGGGTCGGAGGCTCCCGCAGGCGTAATCCCGCAGCGCGCTGACGGACTCGGCGTCTGGGCAGGGACTCGGCTGCGCGCGAGGACTCGCCGGAGGGAGCCCCCGACCCCCGGCGCGCGCAGGAGATGGACGCCTACTCGTTGATCATCTCGGCCAGGTAGGCCTCCTTCCCGACCTCCCCGACCAGGTGCAGCTGAGCCTCGAGCCAGTCCGCACCCTCCTCCTCGCCCTTCAGGATCTCCTCGAGCATCTCGCGCGTCCCGTTGTCCGCCTTCTCGCGGCAGAGCGCGATGGCATTGTTGAGCCGCTCGATGGCCGCCACCTCCACCGCCAGGTCGAGCCTGTGCTGCTCGACCGGGTCCTCACCCACGCCCACCGGGAACAGGCGCTGCATGTTGGGCGTGCCGTCCAGGTAGAGGATGCGCTCGATCACCGCGTCGGCGTCGCGCATCTCCCCGATCGACTCCTCGCGCTTCTTCTTGTAGAGGCGCTGGTAGCCCCAGTTCTCGCACATCTTGGCGTGGATGAAGTACTGGTTGATCGCCGTCAGCTCGGCGGTGAGGACCTCGTTCAAGGCCTCGATGATCTGGGGGTCGCCTTGCATCTCCGCTCCTTGGACACTAGAATGTGTCGTTCGCCGAGGCCTCGGCGACCCTATCCCCCGCTCCGACCCGCAGCAAGGCAAACGAAATCGAATGTCGGATTCAGGGCCGCTCGGAGAGCGACTCGGCGGAGCTGTGCGCGGCCAGCGGGCTCTGCACGAGCTCGGAGTCGATGATGCCCTGGACCGCCGGGCGGCAGCCACCGCAGCGGTTGCCGGCACGGCAGTGGCGGGCGACGTCGGCGCAGGTGGCCGCGCCCTCGCGCACCGCGGAGCGGATCGCGCGGTCGTTCACGCCCTGGCAGTGGCAGACGAGCATCAGGGGCAGAGGGTAGGGCCGTGAAAATGAAAATCAATATCAATTAGAACCGCTCCCGGACGGCCCCAGCCTGAAAAAAGCAACAATTACAAAACCTTATGTGCCGGTGGTGCGCTTGGCCTGCCGCCACAGGTCGAGCTGCTCCTCCGGCGAGCAGTCCCCGAAGCCCTGCTGCCGGGCGGTCAGCTCCGCCTCCATGGCCCGGAAGCGGCGCCCGAAGCGGTCGTTGGCGCGCCGCAGGAGCTCCTCGGGATCGCCGCCCGCCTCGCGGGCCAGGTTGGCGGCCACGAAGAGCACGTCCCCGATCTCCTCGCCCAGCCGCTCCGCGCGCCCGGTGGCGAGCTCGGCCGCCACCTCGTCCACCTCCTCGCGCAGCTTGGCCAGGATCTCGTCGGCCCCGCGCCAGTCGAAGCCGGCGCGAGCCGCACGCCGCTGGAGCTTGGCCGCGCGCAGCAGGGCGGGCAGGCCCCGGGTCACGCCGTCCAGGGCGCTCGCCGCCGCCGGCTCGCCGCGCGCCGCGGCGTGGGCCGCACGCTCGGCGGCCTTGTGCTCATCCCACGCGCGGCTCTGGTCGGCCGCCGTCGCGACCTCCGCGTCGCCGAACACGTGGGGGTGCCGGCTCACCAGCTTCCCGGTGATGGACCCGGCCACGTCCTCCAGGCCGAAGCGCCCCTCCTCCCGCGCCATCTGGGCGTGGAACACCACCTGGAGCAGCAGGTCGCCCAGCTCCTCGCGCAGCCCGTCGAAGTCGTCGCGCTCGATGGCGTCGGCCACCTCGTAGGCTTCCTCGATGGTGTGCGGGGCGATGGAGCGGAAGTCCTGCTCCAGGTCCCAGGGGCAGCCCCCGTCGGGGCTGCGCAGGCGGGCCATGATCTCGACGAGCCGGTCGATCGCGTGCATGCGCGCAGGATACCGGGCCCCGCGCGCCGGGCTCAGGCGTTGATCAGCACCACGCCCGCGGCGACCAGCGCCGCCGCCAGGATGCGCCGGCGCCCGAAGGGCTCGCCCAGCAGCAGCGTGCCGATCACCGCGGCGAGGATCGTGCTCGTCTCGCGCAGCGCCGCGATGGGCGCGATGGCGCCGAGGCTGTAGGCCCAGAGGACGAGCGAGTAGCCGAAGGTCGCCATCAGGCCGCCGAGGGCGCCCCGGCCCCCGGCGGCGCTGCGGGCGAACGCGAACACCGCCCGGCCGCGCAGGGCCAGGGACACGCCGAGGAAGGGCACGGCCTCCACGGCCTGGAGCCACACGATGTAGCCCAGGGTCGTGCCCGAGCGACGGACCCCCATGGCGTCCACGAGCGTGTAGCCCGCGATCCAGACGCCCGTCCCCAGCGCCAGCGCCGCCGCGCGCCGGCCCTCGGGCGTCGCCACGCTGCGGTCGAGGGCGAGCGACAGGATCCCGATGCTGATGAGCGCCACGCCCCCGAACTCGCCCGCGGCGAGCGTCTCGCCCACCACGCGTCCCGAGAGCAGCGCCACGAGCAGCGGGCCCGAGCCGCGCGCCAGCGGATACACGTGCGAGAGATCCCCGAAGCGGTAGCAGAGGACCAGGAAGGTGACGTAGACGTTGTGGAGGAGGGCGCCCAGGGCCAGGTAGGACCAGCTCTCGCGCGCCGGCACCGGCACGAAGGGCAGCAACAACGCGCAGGCGAAGGAGCCCGCCGCGAACACCATCACCGTGGTGAGCCACGAGTCCTCGCTCGACTTGATCAGCGCATTCCAGACCGCGTGCAGCAGGGCGGCCAGCAGCACGAGCCCGAGGACGAGCGGGGTCTGGGACACGGAGACGCCCCATCGAGGAGGTGTAGCACGGACGCGGCCGCGCCAGCGAATGCTGTACCGTATGCGCGCCCCGCCGGAGCCGCTCGCTGAACGGAGACCCCCCGTGCCCGATCTCGGCTACGCGATCTACGACGCGGACAACCACTACTACGAGCCCGACGACTGCTACTCGCGCCACATCGAGGCGCGCTACCGCGACCGCACCATGCGCATCACCACCTCTTCCTGGCGCGTCACGAACTGCTCCAGCAGCCGCTGCAGGAAGGCGGCGCGGGCGTCGAAGTGCAGGGCGGCCCACCCGCGTAACGACTCCGAGTACGGCCTCAACGGAACCATCTGGACCCGGGACCGGGACAGGGGCTTCCGGCTCGCGGAGCGGCTCGAGACCGGCGGCGTCTGCGTGAACGAGATGACCATCACCTACGGCGTGACCGAGGCGCCCTTCGGCGGCCGCAAGGCCAGCGGCGTGGGGCAGGTGAATGGGCCCGAGGGCCTGCGCGCCTGGTGCCACGCCAAGCCCATCACGGCGGACCGGCGCGGCCGCGGCGCCATCCAGGGCGGCTACCCCTACAGCGCCAAGGGCACCGCCGGCATGCAGAAGTTCATCCGCCTGCTCTGGGGCACGCGCCTCGGCCGCTGGCTCTCCTGAGGGCAGTGCAGAGCCCGGTCGTCCAGGGTGCGCGCGGTGATGACGTCGCCGGTGTGGATGACCCGCAGGCTCGGGTCTCGCAGCCCGGCCCAAGTCGATCCGCCACGCGACGTCGCTATCGGGCTGTCCGTGGGCGCGCGCCCGTCGCGCGCTAGTTGTCCACGAAGCTCTTCAGGTGCCGGCTGCGGCTCGGGTGCCGGAGCTTGCGCAGGGCCTTGGCCTCGATCTGGCGGATGCGCTCGCGCGTCACCTCGAAGTCGTGGCCCACTTCTTCCAGGGTGTGGTTGGCCCGCTCGCCGATCCCGAAGCGCATCTTCAGCACGCGCTCCTCGCGCGGCGCCAGGGTGGCCAGCACCTTGCGGGTCTGGTCGGCCAGGTTCTGGCTGATGACCGAGTCCTGGGGATTCTCGGCGTTCTTGTCCTCGATGAAGTCGCCGAGGGCGCTGTCATCCTCCTCGCCCACCGGAGTCTCCAGGCTGATGGGCTCGCGCGCAATCTTGAGCACCATGCGCACCTTGTCGACCGGCATCTCCATCCGCTCCGAGAGCTCCTCGGGCGTCGGCTCGCGTCCGAGCATCTGGACCAGCAGGCGCGTCGTGCGCACCAGCTTGTTGATGGTCTCGATCATGTGCACGGGGATGCGGATCGTGCGCGCCTGGTCGGCGATGGCGCGGGTGATGGCCTGGCGGATCCACCAGGTGGCGTAGGTGGAGAACTTGTAGCCCCGCCGCCACTCGAACTTGTCCACCGCCTTCATCAGGCCGATGTTGCCCTCCTGGATCAGGTCCAGGAACTGCAGGCCGCGGTTCGTGTACTTCTTGGCGATGGAGACCACGAGCCGGAGATTGGCCTCGACCAGCTCGCACTTGGCCTCGCGGGTGCGCACGTCGGCCTGGTCCAGGCGCTTCAGCGCCAGCACCACGTCCTCGCGCTTCATGCCGATCTCGCCTTCCCGCTTGCGGCGGCGCCGGTCCACGTCCGCCACGCGGCCCGCCACCTCGGCCGCGCGCTCGGCGTCACCGCCCAGCGCGGCCAGGGCCTCCTTGCCCTTGCGGCTGCGGCGTTCGGACAGCTCCGACAGCTCGCGGAACTCCGCCAGGCGCACGCCCAGGGGCCGCACCGCGCGCGCCGCCTCGCGCTCCAGCGCGCCGAGCTGCTTGCCGGCGTCCTCGATGGCCGCCGTCACCTCGGCCACGGGGCCCGGAGAGAAGCGGCACTCCTTCAAGGCCTCCCACATCTCGCGGTAGCGCGCGTCGACTTCGCTGCGCAGCCGCGCGCGGGTGTCGTCACCGGTGCGCGAGTTGGCGATCGCGCTCTGCTTGCGCGCCACCTCGTCCGACACGCTACGGATGCGCCGGAACGCTTCGAGCAGCTGCTTCCGGCGCTCCTCCGGCGGCGGACCACCCTCGTCGTCGAGTCCCACGACCAGCTCCGAGAGCTCGATCTGCTTGCGCCGCAGGCGATCCCCCAGCTCCAGCAGGTGGTGGGCGCCGAACGGCGTGCCGAGCACGGAGATGGCCTGGTCGTCCTCGCCGGCCTCGATGCGCTGGGCGATCGACACCTCGCCCTGGCGGTCGAGGAGCGACACCTGACCCATCTCGCGCAGGTAGACCCGAACCGGGTCGTTGGTATGCCCCGCGTCGTCGGCGCTGCGGGCGCGCTCGCGCCGGGCCGCCGGACGCCGGGTGCTGACCACGGGGACGCCCTCGGACGCGAACCAGGCCAGCAGCTCGTCGACCCGCTCCTCACCGCCCACGACTCCGACGAGCGCCCGCTCCACGTCGTCCCGGGCGATGTAGTTCTGACGCCGCGCCCGGGTCACCAGGGGCTTCACGCCCGGCAACCGCAACAGGTCGGCGTCGCTCGCGGCCGGGGCCGGGCGGGCGGCAGCCTTGCCGTTGCCCTGCTTGCGCGGGCTGCGCTTGGAGGTGTTGCGCTGCGGGGGTCGGGGCGCGTTCGAGGCCATGGGGGGGACTCCTTCAGTGGCGCGTGCTGTCCGGTGGGGCCCGGTACAGCTCGCGGCGACGACGGATCTGCTCGTCCTTCAGCTCCAGGAGGGACCGCTCGTCGGCGCTTCCCTCCCCTTCGAAGCGGCGCGTGGAGGCCGTGCGGTCGCGCCGATGGGCGCGGCGGCGCAGGGTCACCATGGTCTGGTCGATGGCCCGGCGGGCGCCGTCCTCGTCCATCGGTTCGCGTTCGGCGGCCGCCAGCTCGGTGTACTCACCGTGGGCGTCGCCGGCCAGGCTCGCCGCCGGATCGGCGCCCTCGGAGAGCGCCATCACCAGCTCCACCACGAAGCGCTGGGCGGGCGCGTCGGGATACAGCAGCGCCAGCTCGTCCAGGGGAATGCGCGCCGCGAGCTGGGGATGGTCCAGCACGGCGAGGGCCAGGTTGCGCAGCCAGCGATCCTCGGGTCCGCGGCGGCGCGGCGCCACCAGGTCGGCCGGCTCCTCGCGCGCCCCGCCGCGCTCGCCCACCACGACGCTCTCCACGTCTTCCTGGCGAACGCCGGTGCGCATGGCCAACAGCCGCATGAACTCGCCGCGCTCGATCGGATCCACCACCTTCGCCAGCAGCGGCGCCACGGCGTGGACCGCGTCGGCGCGCTCCCACGGCGTGGCCAGTCCCCCGGCGCAGGCGGCGCGGACCACCTCCTCCAGCGCCGGGGCCGCCTCGTCCACCCGCGCGCGCAAGGCGTCCGCGCCCTCGCGCTCCAGGTAGGTGTCGGGGTCGTCGCCGCCCGGGAGCACCGCAGCGCGCACCCGCAAGCCGGCCGGGAGCAGCACCTCGAGCGCGCTCCGCATGGCGCGCTCGCCGGCCGCGTCGGCGTCGAAGAGCAGCACCACCTCGCGCGTGCGCCGCACGAGCTCGCGGGCGTGCTCCTCGGTGAGGGCCGTGCCGCAGGTGGCGATGGCCTCGGGCACGCCGGCCCGGTACAGCGCCACCACGTCGAAGTAGCCCTCCACCACCACCGCGCGCCCGTGCTTGCGCATCGGCTCGAGGGCGCCCGGGAAGCCGAACAGCACCTCGCGCTTGTGATAGATGGGCGTCTCGGGGCCGTTCAGGTACTTCGGCTCCTGGTCGGCGCCGAGCGCGCGGCCGCCGAAGCCGAGGATGCGCCCGCGCGCGTCGCGGATCGGGAATACCACGCGGCCGCGCAAGCGATCGTAGTGCCCGGGACCCTGGCGGCGCTCGGCCAGCAGCCCGGCCTGGGCGCCGATCTGTCCGGGGATCTCGCGCCGGCGCAGCTCGTCCGCCAGCCCGTCCCAGCGGTCCGGCGCAAAGCCGACGCCGAAGTCCTCGATAATTGCGGCGTCGAGGCCGCGTCCTTCCAGGTAGCGACGCGCCCCCGCGCCAGCGGGCGACGCCAGCTGGGCGCGGTAGAACGCCTGGGCGATCTCGTTGGCGGCGCGCAGGCGCTCGGCCTGGCTGGTCAGCGCCGGATCCGCGTCACGGATCTCGATCCCCGCCTCCCGAGCCAGCTCGCGCGCCGCCTCCGGGAAGGTGAGGTTCTCCTTCTGCATCAGGAAGCCGAAGGCGTTGCCGCCCTCGCCGCAGCCGAAGCAGTGGTAGATCTGCCGGTCGGCGTTGACGTTGAAGGAGGGAGTCTTCTCTTCGTGGAAGGGGCAGAGGCCCTTGTGGTTGCGGCCGGACTGCTTGAGGGAGACGTAGCGCCCGACGAGCTCGACGAGATCGATGCGATCACGGATCGCTTGGATGGTCTCGTCGGGAATCCGGCCCATTCGCGCGCTCCCGCTCTCGACCGCTCGCTACCGGGCCATCCTTCGCAGCTTCTTGAGCGCGCGTTTGCGGGCGGCTGCGGCCTTCTTCTTCTTGCGGATGCTGGGCTTGTCGTAGTATTCGCGACGCCGCAGCTCCGAGAGGATCCCCGCCTTCTCGCACTGCTTCTTGAAGCGCCTCATCGCCTGCTCGAAGGACTCGTTGTCCTTCAACTTGACCAAGGGCATGCGCGCGCCTTCCCCGTGTTGGACGCCCGCTCGCGCAGGCGCCGTGACCCCGCCCCTCCGGCCGGACCGCGGTCGCGAAACCGCCTCGCCACCGGTGAGTGGTGCCCAGCGACCCCATGTGTCGCCCCGGACCCACCCCCGGCGCCCATCCTTGGATGAGCAGCGGCCGATCCCGCAAAACCCTCGCTACTTCAGCGAGTTACAGCCTTCCGAAAGGGCCTTCGAAGCTAGCGCAGCCCCCGGGGTCGATCAACCAAGCGTTTCCAGGAGCTTGCGGGAGCTTCCCGCGCATCCGGGCGCGCGCATTGCCGCCGAAGCGGCGGGTGGGCGGCTACTCCAGGTGGCTCCGGAGCATCCAGGCGTTCTTCTCGTGCACGTCGATCCGGCGCACGCCCAGGTCGCCCGAGGCCTGGTCGCCCGCCGACTCGGCTGCCTCCACCACCTGGCGAGCGGCATCCGCCACCGTGTCCTGGTCGCCGGCGAGCTCCTCCACCATCGCGAGGGCCTTGGGCGTGCCCTGGGCCTCCTTGACGGGCGACAGCCGAGAGAACTCCGTGTAGCTGCCCGGGGCCGGCGCGCCCAGAGCGCGGATGCGCTCCGCGATCTCGTCCACCGCCAGCGCCAGCTCCGTGTACTCGGTCTCGAAGAGCGTGTGCAGGGTGCTGAACATCGGACCCGTCACGTTCCAGTGGAAGTTGTGAGTCTTCAAATAGAGCGTGTAGCTCGCGGCCAGGAGCCGTGAGAGCGCCTCGACCGTGTCGTCTCGCTTCTTGGTCATGTCGTATCCCTCCCTCGTTGCTCTACAGGGTGGCGCGTTCCTAGGCGGCGTCCAGGGTCGCGTCGCCGCGCTTCCAGTTGACGGGGCAGAGTCCGCCGCTCTGGAGCGCGTCGAGCACCCGCAGCACCTCCTCGGGGCTGCGCCCCGTCGAGAGGTCGTTGCAGGACGCGAAGCGGATCACGCCCTCCGGGTCGACGATGAACGTGGCGCGCAGGCAGACGCCCTCGCCCGCATCCAGGATCCCCAGGGCCTGGGACAGCTCGCGCTTGATGTCTGCGACCATCGGGAAGGGGAGATCCTTCAGGGACGGGTGGCTCTGACGCCAGGCCAGGTGCACGTACTCGCTGTCGGTGCTGACACCGAGCAGCTGGGCGTCCCGCTCGGCGAACTGCGCGTCGAGGGCGCCGAAGGCGGCGATCTCGGTGGGGAAGACGAAGGTGAAGTCCTTGGGCCAGAAGAACACCACCTGCCACTTGCCGGGGTGGCTGTCGTGGCGCACGTCGGCGAAGGCCTGGTCCGGCCGGTCGGCCACCACGGCCTTCAGGGCGTACTCGGGAAAACGGTCTCCGACGGTCAGCATGCTCGTGCCTCCTTGCTGGGGAGGATCGGACTCGGGCAGCCATCAGTCCAATTGAAATAAATAAATTGATCGATAAGATCTACTTATGAGACCGTCGCTGCGCCAGCTCGAGTACGCGGTGTCGGTGGCCGACGCCGGGCACTTCGGCCGCGCGGCCCGGGCCTGCCACGTCACCCAGCCCGCCCTCTCCAGCCAGATCGGGGCCCTGGAAGAAGACCTCGGCGTACGCCTGTTCGAGCGCTCACGCCGCGGGACGACCCTGACCCCCGTGGGGCGCTGGGTGGTGGCGCGCGCCCGGGCCGTGCTCGCCGGCGTGGACGAGCTGGTGGAGGTGGCGGGCGGGAGCCGCGAGCCGCTCTCGGGCCCGCTCCACCTGGGCGTGATCCCCACCGTGGCGCCCTACCTGCTGCCGCGTTGGCTGCCGCTCGTGCGCCGGGCGCATCCCGAGCTGGTGCTCTACCTGCACGAGGACCAGACCGCGAAGCTGGTGGCGGCGCTGGCGGAGGGCCGTCTGGACGTGCTGCTGCTGGCGCTTCCGATCGCGCGCCGGGACGTGGAGACGCGCCCGATCTTTCGCGAGCCCTTCCTGCTGGCCGCGCCCCGGGATCACCGCCTGGCCCGGGGCCGCGGCGGCGTGCGCCAGCAGGAGCTGGACGGGGAGCCCGTGCTGCTGCTGGAAGACGGCCACTGCCTGCGCGACCAGGCGCTCGACGTCTGCCGCCGTGCCGGCGCGCGCGAGTCCGAGCAGGTACGCGCGACCAGCCTGACCACCCTGGTGCAGATGGTGGCGGGTGGCCTCGGCGTGACGCTCCTGCCCGCGTCGGCGGTGGCTGCGGAGATCCGCGGCCGCGAGGTGACCGTGCGCCCCTTCCGCGCCCCCGCCCCGAGCCGCGAGATCGGCCTCGCCTGGCGGCGCACGTCGGCGCGCGCCGAGGAGTTCGCGCTGCTCGGCGACCTCCTCCGGCGTCACACCCCGAAGTCCCGCCGCTAGCCGCCCCGTTCCGAAGCTCCGCCGCTAGCCGCCGGGGCTCGCTATCCTGGTCCGCCCATGTCCCCCGACGAGGTCCACTACCCCGGCGCCGTCCCGCCCGCGCGGACCCGCTTCGTGCGATCCCTCGGGCTGCGCCTCCACGTCTGCGAGTGGGGCGACCCGGACGGGGAGCCGGTCCTGCTCACCCATGGCTTCTACGACCACGCGCGGAGCTTCGACCTCCTCGCCCCACTCCTGGCCGAGCGCTACCGGGTGGTGGCGATGGACGCCCGCGGCCATGGCGACTCGGACCGCCCCGACGCCTACGCCTGGTTCCCGGGGCTGATCGACGTGGTGAACATGCTGCGCGACCTGGGACGACCGGCGCACGTAGTGGGGCACAGCTGGGGCGGTGGGCAGGCGACGGACGCCGCCACCCTGCATCCCGGGAGCGTGCGCAAGCTCGTCAACATGGATGGCTTCGGTCCGCCGGAGGAGGGCTTCCATGTTCCCGGTCGTGATCGCGACGAGCGGCCCGCGCCCGGGCAGCTGGCGGGGTGGCTCGACTGGCGTGTGGCCAACCACTCCCGCGAGACGTTCCGCCCCTGCGCGACCCTCGAGGAGCTGGCGGAGCGCCGGCGGCAGCAGAACCCGCGCCTGTCGTCGGAGTGGCTGCGCTACTTCGCGGCGCACGGGTCGTACCACACGCCCGAGGGCTGGGTCTGGAAGGTGGACCCCATGGCGGCGCGGAACATCGGGCCCTTCCGGCCCGAGTGGATCGCGCCCGGCTGGGCGCGGCTTCGCGCGCCGATGCTGGCGCTCGTCGGGAGCGAGCCGGACACCTGGGGTCCGCTGCCGGAGCCGATGCTGGCGCGCCGCCTCTCCCACGTCCCCAAGGTCGAGCGCGGCGTCATTCCCGGCGCTGGGCACTTCATGCACATCGAGCAGCCGGAGGCCGTGGCGCGGATCGTGCTCGACTGGCTGGAGGCAGGATGACGCGGTTGCGCGACGGACGCGCGGAGCTGGCGCTCCACGAGCTCGGATCGGGCGCAGGACCGACGCTCCTGTGCCTGCACGCCCTGTACGGCGCGGGGAGCGACTTCCGCGACCTGGCCGCGGCCTGGCCGGGACGCGTGCTGGCGCTCGACTTCCCGGGACACGGCCACTCGCCGCGCAGCTTCGGTGGAAGCTACACGCCCGAAAACCTGGTGGCGAACGCCGACGTCGCGCTGGCGCACGCGAGCGAAGCGCAGCTGGTGGGCGCGGGTCTCGGCGCCTACGTGGCGCTGCTGCTGGCCGGCGCGCGCCCGGACCGGATCGGCGGCGCGCTGCTCCTGCCGGGGCGCGGGCTCGCAGGCGGCGGGGCCGAGCCGAAACGCGCCGAGCCCGAGGGCATGTCCCACGCCCGCTTCGACGTGCTCCTCCAGGGGATCACCGCCGACGCGGATCCGGATCCGATGCTCGAGAACTGCGACCGGGACATCCGTCCGCCGGACTACGCCCGCGCCCACGCCGACTCGGCCCGGCTGCTGCTGCTGGCGGAGGACGACGCCGAACGCCCGCCCTGGTGGCACGCCGTGCGCGAGGCCGACTGCGCCGAGGTGGCGCCCGCCGATCCCGAGGCGGCGCTGGCTCGCCTGGCCGCCAGCTAGGCCGCTGCGTCCGACGGCGGACGCACCGGAATTCCCAGCTCGAGGAGCCGCCGCTTCACCTCGCCCACGGTCGTCTGCTTGAAGTGGAAGATCGAGGCGGCGAGGGCCGCCTGGGCGTGACCGCCCTCGGCGCCGTCGTCGAGCGCGGCGGCCATGTCCTCGGCGCTGCCGCCGCCGCCGGACGCGATCACCGGGATGGGGACGGCGTCGCAGACGGCGCGCAGCATGGGGAGGTCGTACCCGACGCGCGTGCCGTCGCGGTCCATGCTGGTCAGCAGGATCTCACCGGCGCCCGCCTCGGCCATCGCGACCGCCCAGGCCACGGCGTCGATTCCGGTCGGCTGGCGACCGCCGTGGGTGCAGACCTCCCAGCGGCTCTCGCCCGGAACGAGCGGCGCCAGGGCCGCGCCGGCCGGCGGCTCGGCGGCAGCGCCGCGCTCGCTCGGCACCAGCACCCCGCCGTCGTCGGACACGGCGCGGGCGTCGATCGCCAGCACCAGGTTTGCGCTGCCGATCCGCGCCGTGGCGTCCGCCACCAGGTCCGGGTCGGTCACGGCCGCCGTCATCACCGACACCTT
Source organism: uncultured delta proteobacterium (assembly GCA_947259215.1). Taxonomy (GTDB): domain Bacteria; phylum Myxococcota_A; class UBA9160; order UBA9160; family JAFDET01; genus CAMYLJ01. The sequence goes on along the minus strand of CAMYLJ010000014.1, from coordinate 12,736 downwards.
GTCCGCGCCGGCGTTCAGCAGGTTGCGGACGTCCTCCAGGGAGCGCACGCCGCCACCCACCGTGAGCGGCATGAAGACGCTCTCCGCCGTCCGCGCCACCACGTCCAACAGGATGCGGCGTCCCTCGTGGCTGGCGGTGATGTCGAGGAAGGTGATCTCGTCCGCCTCCTGCGCGTCGTAGAGGCGCGCCACCTCCACCGGGTCGCCGGCGTCCACGTGGTCCACGTACTGCACGCCCTTCACCACGCGGCCCTCGTTCACGTCGAGGCAGGGGATGATCCGCTTCAGGAGCACGCCACCGCCTCCAGGGCCGCGCCCAGCTCGAACGCTCCGGAGTAGAGCGCGCGTCCCACGATGGCGCCAGCCACGCCCCGGCCCGCCAGGGCCGCGGCGCGGCGCAAGTCGTCGAGGGAGCCGACGCCCCCCGACACGATCACGGGAATCGTGACGGCCCCGGCGAGCTCCGCCGTGGCGTCGAGGTTGGGACCGGTCAGCATGCCGTCGCGCGCGATGTCCGTGTGCACCAGCGCCGCCACGCCCGCGTCCTCGAAGCGGCGCGCCACGTCGCGGACCAGGGCGTCGCTGGTCTCGAGCCAGCCCTCGACCGCCACCCGGCCGTCGCGGGCGTCGATCCCGACCACGACACGTCCCGGATGGTTCGCCGCCGCCTCGCGCACCAGTGCGGGATCGCGCAGCGCGGCGGTGCCGATCACGATGCGCTCGACGCCGAGCCCGAGCGCCTCTTCGGCGTCCGCCAGGCTGCGGATGCCGCCGCCGAGCTGCACGGGCAGCGCGCCGGCGCCGCGCACGATGGCACGCACCGCGTCCGCGTTGGCACGGCGTCCGCTCTTGGCGGCGTCCAGATCGACCACGTGGATGCGCGGGACGCCGTGCTCCGCGAAGCGGCGCGCCACCGCCTCGGGGTCGCGTTCGTAGACGGTGACCGCGTCGTAGTCACCGCGGGCCAGACGCACGCACTGCCCCTCCAGCAGGTCGATGGCGGGGATCAGCTCGAAGGGGGGCATGGGACTCAGTAGCGGGGGGCGCCGGCCCCCGTCGGGAAAGCCAGGGCCAGCTGCTGGGCGCCCCAGCGGGCCAGCTCCTCGGCGCGCAGCCAGCGCGTGCCGCCGCCCGGGTAGCGGGCCGCGCGCAGCACGTTCTCGTTGAGCGGCTGCTGGGTCTCGTTGAAGGTGGCGCTCCACATGCGCGCGCCGCCCGGCGCGCTCACCAGCAGCACGTCGAAGTAGACGCTCGCGGGGCGCGACGACGCCATGATGTCGCCCGTGCGCTCGCGGATGCGATAGACGGTGCCGGTCACCAGGGCGGGCACGCCGAACTCCTGGTTCGCCACCTGGGCCACGATCCGCAGCGGGGGAGGGGCCATTCCCTCCTCCAGCTTCAGGACCGTGCGCATGTCGCCGGCCGGGATCACCTCGATCCCGCGGACGACGAGCGCCTCGGCGACGAAGCGCTCCACCAGCGCCGTGGCGGTGCGCGCGTCGGGATCGCGCTCGCCGGTGGGCTTGAAGCTCTGGGAGGTCCGAAAGGGGGCGATCGCCACCTTGCGCACGTCCAGATCCTTGGTCTTCGAGCTGGCGTAGGTCTGGGTGCGCACGACCTCGCGCTGGGCGCAGGCCACGCCGACCGCAACGATGAGGGAGAAGGCCAACGCCGCGCTGAAGGAGGAGCGCGTCATCGGCATTGCTCCACCCAGCCGGCGTACGCGTCCAGCAGGCGCTTTCCGGACATCTGGCTCTTCTCCGGGTGGAACTGCACCGCGAAGACGCGCTCGCGCGCCACGGCCGCGGCCAGCTCCCCCCCGTAGTCCGCGACGCCGACCACGAGATCGTCCCGGGCCGGCACCGCACGATAGGCGTGCACGAAGTAGTAGCAGTCCTCCTCCGGCAGGCCCGAGAGCATGGGGTGGTCGCCCCGGAAGCGCACCTGGTTCCAGCCGATGTGGGGAACGCGCAGCGGTGCGCCGGCGGCATCCCGGGCGGGGAAGCGGCGCACCACGCCGGGCAGGATCCCCCAGCCCGGGGTCTGGCCGTGCTCATCGCTGTCCTCGAACAGCAGCTGGAGCCCGAGGCAGAGGCCCAGGTAGGGGCGGCCGGCGCTCAGGGCCTCGCGCACGGCGTCGTCCAGGCCCTTTTCGCGCAGGCTGGCGGCGGCATCGGCGAAGTTGCCCACGCCCGGCAGCACCACGCCGTCGGCGCGGCGCACCGCCGCCGGATCGCCGACGACCTCGGGCGCCAGCCCCGAACGCGCCAGGGCCTTGGCCACGCTGCGCACGTTGCCGAAGCCGTAGTCGACGACGGCGATGACCGGGGGGGCGGTCGGCATCGGGGGGGGCTAGAGGGCGCCCTTCACCGAGGGCACCCCCTCGACGCGCGGATCGCGCTCCACCGCCACCCGCAGCGCGCGGGCCAGGCCCTTGAAGACCGCCTCCACCACGTGGTGCGGGCTCTTGCCGTAGCGGCGCTCCACGTGCAGGTCGACGCCGGCGTTCTGCGCGAAGGCGTAGAGGAAGTCCTCCACCAGGGAGATGTCGAAGTCGCCCACGCGGTCGTTCACCAGATCGACCCCGTATACCAGGTAGGCCCGATTCGAGAGGTCGAGCGCCACCTCGACCTTGGCCTCGGCCATGGGCAGCACGAAGAAGCCGTAGCGGCGGATGCCCTCCGCCGTGCCCAGGGCCTGGCGCAGCGCCTGGCCGAGCACGATGCCCACGTCCTCCACGGTGTGGTGCAGGTCCACGTCCACGTCGCCGCGCGCCCGCAGGTCCAGGTCGAAGAGGGCGTGCTTGGTGAAGGACTCGAGCATGTGGTCGAAGAAGGGGATGCCCGTCTCCACCTGGTACTGCCCGCTGCCGTCCAGGTCGAGCGCCAGCCGGATCTCCGTCTCGCGCGTCTTGCGCTCGACGACGGCCTTGCGTCGCTCCTCGCTCATAGCTCCACCTCCGTGCTTCGCGCCGCTTCACGCTCGCGCCGCGCCCGTCGGATCTTCTGCAAGCGAAGCTCTACGGACTTGCCGTGCCCCGTCAGGCCCTCGAGCTCCGCCAGCCGGATCACGTCCATCCCGAGCTCGCGCAGCTTGGGGGGCTCGAAGCGCACGAAGGCCGTCCGCTTCAGGAAGTCGTCCACACCGAGCGGCGAGAAGAAGCGCGCCGTGCCGCCGGTGGGCAGCACGTGGTTCGGACCCGCCAGGTAGTCGCCCACCGCCACCGGCGTGTAGTGGCCCAGGAAGACCGTGCCCGCGTTCTGCACCAGGCGCAGGCCTGCGTCCGGATCCGAGAGCGCCAGCACCAGGTGCTCGGCGGCGTATTCGTTGGCCAGCTCCATCGCCTCGTCCAGGTTCTTCGTCACGAAGATCGCCCCGCCCTGGGAGAGCGCCTTCCTGGCGATCCGGTGGCGGTCCAGGGCCTTCAGCTGACGTACCAGCTGCTCCTGCACCCGCGTGGCCAGACCGCGGGAGGTCGTCACCAGCACCGCGCAGGCGCGTTCCTCGTGCTCCGCCTGGGAGAGCAGGTCCGCCGCCACCCAGGCCGGCACCGCGCTCTTGTCGGCCACCACCAGCACCTCGGTGGGCCCGGCCTCACCGTCGATGTCCACCTCGCCGAACACGAACCGCTTGGCCAGGGCCACGTAGTCGTTTCCCGGCCCGACGATCTTGTCCACCCGGGGCACGCTCTCGGTCCCGTAGGCCATGGCGGCCACCGCCTGGGCGCCGCCCATGCGGAAGACCCGATGCACGCCCGCCACGCGGGCCGCCATCAGCACCTCCGGCAGGATGCTGCCATCGGGCTGGGGCGGCGTCGCCATCACGATCTCCGGCACCTCCACCACCGAGGCGGGCACCGCGTTCATGATCACGCTGGAGGGGTAGGCCGCCTTGCCGCCGGGCACGTAGAGGCCGACGCGCTCGAGCGCCCGCACCTTGTGCCCCATGAAGGCGCCGCCCTCCTCGCGCACCTCCCAGCTCGAGGCAATGCGCTTGCGGTGGAACTCCCGCACGCGCATCGCCGCCTTGCCCAGGGCGGCGCGGTCGACGGGATCCACCTCCTCGACGGCGGCATCCCACTCGTCCTTGCCCACCTCGAGCTCCTCGACCTTGGCACCGTCGTGCTTGCGCACGAGAGAGAGCAGCGCGTCGTCACCGCCCTCCCGCACCTGTTCGAGGATCCGGCGCACGGTCTTCTCGACGTTGGCGTCTACCGCCTCGCGGCGCCGCACCAGCTTGCGGAATGCCGTGCGGAAACCGGAGTCGCCGGACTTGTGGACCGGCACGATCGCCTTCGTGGATCGACTGGCCATGTCAACGCTCCCTTCGGATGTCCGCGCCCAGGCTGCGGAGCTTCTCCTCGATGCGTTCGTAGCCCCGGTCGATGTGGTAGACGCGGTTCACCGTCGTCTCCCCCTCGGCCGCCAGGCCGGCCAGCACCAGGCCGGCCGAGGCCCGCAGGTCCGTCGCCATCACCGGCGCGCCAGCCAGGCGCTCGACGCCGCGGACGTGGGCCGCGCGCCCCTCGACGGAGATGTCCGCCCCCATCCGCTGCAGCTCTGGCACGTGCATGAAACGGTTCTCGAAGACGGTCTCGCTGATGACGCTGGAGCTCGACGCGGTGCAGAGCGCGGCCATCAACTGGGCCTGCATGTCCGTGGGGAAGCCCGGCCAGGGCGCGGTGACCACGTTCACACCGGCCAGGCGCTCGGCGGCGCGTGCCCGGACCGCGTCGGGCCGCGTCTCCAGATCCGCGCCGGTCTCGCGCAGCTTGTCCAGCACCGCCTCGAGGTGCGACGGATCGACGCCGGTCACGGTGACGTCTCCACCCGTGACGACACCCGCGATCAGCAGCGTGCCCGTCTCGATCCGGTCGCCGCTCACGCGGTGCTCGACCCCGCGCAGGCTGCCGCCGCCGCGCACCACCACCCGGTCGCTGCCGGCGCCGCGGACGTCCGCCCCCATGCGGCAGAGCGCATTCGCCAGCTCCACCACCTCCGGCTCGCGCGCGGCGTTCTCGATCACCGTCTCGCCGTCGGCCAGGGAAGCGGCCATCATCACGTTCTGGGTCCCGTTCACCGTGGCCATGTCGAAGGCCACCCGCCCCCCGCGCAGTCGCGGCGCGGAGGCCTCCACCACGCCGTGGTCCAGGCTGACCTTGGCGCCCATCGCCTCGAGCCCCTTCAGGTGCTGGTCCACCGGGCGCACGCCGATCGCGCAGCCTCCGGGCTCCGACACGCGCGCCACGCCGCAGCGCGCGACGAGCGGCCCGAGCACCATGAAGGACGCGCGCATCTTGCGCACCACGTCGTACGGCGCCTCGGGACGCGTGAGACGCGAGGCGTCGATCACCGCGGCGTGCTCGTCCGCGGGATCCCAGTCCGCCTCGGCGCCGAGCGCGCGCAGCAGCTCGAGCATGGCGTCCAGGTCCCGCACCCGGGGCAGGTTGCGCAGGCGCGTGGTGCCCTGCACCAGCAGCGCGGCCGCCATCAGCGCCAGCGCCGAGTTCTTGGAGCCGGACGCCGCCACCTCCCCGCAGAGCGGCATTCCGCCCCGCACCAAGAAGCGATCCATCAGTCCTCCCCCCTGGCGCGCGCCGACACGACCCGCTCGCGACCCGCGAGGTCGCGCCGCACCGCGATCTCCCGGAGACCCGCGCCGCCGCACGCCTCCCGCAGCCTCTGCGTCTGCCCGGGTGCGATCTCCAGGGCCAGCAACCCTCCCGGGTTCAGGTGTTCGGCCGCGCCCGCGACCAGCTTCAGCAGCACGTCGAGACCATCCTCGTCCGCGAAGAGCGCCCCGGCCGGCTCGTGCTCCAGCTCGGGCGCCAGACCCGGCGCCTCCGATTCTGCCAGATACGGCGGGTTCGAGACCACGAGATCGAAGCGCTCGCCCGCCACCGGCGCGTAGACGTCGCCCGCGACGAAGCGCACCCGCTCGGCGAGTCCGAGCTGCTCGGCATTGTGGCCCGCCACCGCCAGCGCGGCATCGGAAAGATCGCTTGCGGTGACCCGGGCCTTGGGCCGCTCGCTCGCCAGGGCCAGGGCCACGGCGCCCGAGCCCGTGCCGACGTCCAGGATCGTCAGCTCGGCGTCCGCGTCGGGGAAGGCTTCCAGCGCGGCGGCCACCAGGGTCTCGGTCTCGGGCCGGGGCACCAGCACGTCCGGCGTCACCTGCAGGCGCAGGGACCAGAACTCCTTCTGACCCAGCAGCTGGGCCACGGGGATCCGCTCGCCGGCGCGCCGGCGCACCAGCGCACGGAAGGCGGCGCGCTCGTCGGCCTCCACCGGCTTCTCGTAGTCCAGGTACAGGCGCAGCCGGTCGCCGCCGAGCGCGTGGGCCAGCAGGCACTCAGCGTCCAGGCGCGGGCTCTCGATGCCCCGCTCCGCGAAGTGATCGGTGGTCCAGCGCAGGAGCTGCAGCACGGTCCAGATCCGGTCGCGCTCGCGCTCGCCCGCGCTCACGTGCCCGTCTCCATGGCCTCCGCCTCCTGGCGCGCGCTCATGGCGCCGGCCACGCCGTCGAAGAGCTCGTCGAGCTCGCCCTCCATCACGGCCTCGAGCTTGTGCAGGGTGAGACCCGCGCGATGGTCGGTGACCCGCGACTGGGGAAAGTTGTAGGTGCGGATCCGCTCGCTGCGGTCGCCGGAGCCCACCTGCGCGCGGCGTTCGCTCGCCCGCTCGGCGGCGGCGCGCTCCTGCTCGGCCTCCAGCAGGCGCGAGCGCAGGATCTTCATGGCCCGGGCCTTGTTCTTGTGCTGCGACTTCTCGTCCTGGCAGGTCACCACCACGCCGCTCGGCACGTGGGTGATGCGCACGGCCGAGTCCGTCGTGTTGACGCTCTGCCCGCCCGGGCCCGAGGAGCGGAAGACGTCGATGCGCAGGTCCTTGGCCTCGATCGCGAGGTCCACCTCGTCGGCCTCGGGCAGCACCGCCACGGTGGCGGTCGAGGTGTGGATGCGGCCCTGGGACTCGGTCGCGGGCACGCGCTGCACCCGGTGGACGCCGCTCTCCCACTTGAGGCGGCTGTAGACCCGATCGCCGCTGATGGAGGCGATGGCCTCCTTCAGGCCGCCGCCGTCGGTCTCCGACAGGGCGAGGGGCTCGACCTTCCAGCCCTGGCCCTCGGCGTAGCGCGAGTACATCCGGAAGAGATCGCCGGCGAAGAGCGCGGCCTCGTCGCCGCCGGTGCCGCCGCGGATCTCGAGGATCACGTTCTTGTCGTCGTTCGGGTCCTTGGGAACCAGCAGCTGCTTCAGCTCGGACTCGAGCTCGGGCAGCCCGGTCTCGAGCTCGCGCTGCTCCGCCCGCGCCAGCTCGCGCACCTCGGGGTCGGCGTCCTCGAGCATGCCACGGGCGTCCTCGAGCTGGCGCAGGGCCTCGCGGTAGCGCGCGCCGGCCTCGCGCAGGGGACGCAGGCCACCGAGCTCCTTGGCCAGCCGGGCGTACGCCGCCGCATCCCCGCCCGGGAGGGTGGAGAGCCGCTCCTCGAGCTCGCGCCCGCGCGTTTCGGCTTCGTCGATCCGGTCGATCAGGTCGGCCATGGTGGTGCCTCGCTCCACCCGTGCCGCGGGGGGACGCTCTCGGATCGGGGCTCGCGAGGGGTTCCGGGGGGCGTTTGTTCCGCGGACGGACGGGAGATGGTTCGCCAGGGGGCAGGGCCCCTAGCGATGACCTCGCGTCGTGTGCTGCAACCGCGTCACGTTCACGTGGGTAGCCCGTCTCCCGGATGGGCGCAAACCCGCAACCCCCCGGCTTCGCTAGGCTCGCGGGCCGTGGACCCGTCCCGCGCCCGCGAGCTCCTGGCCTCGATCGACATCCCCCAGCGGAGCCGCGGGGGCTCGTTCGAGGCCGTGCTGGAGCTTGCCGTTGCGAGGCCCCGGGGCCGGGCGCTCGACGCGCCGTCGGGGCCCGGGCGCCTGGCCGAGGCCCTGCGTCAGCTGGGCTGGAGCGTGGTCGCCGGCGATCTGGACGCCCCGGGCTTCCGCGCCGAGCAGGTGCCCTTCTGCACCCTCGACCTGGAGGCCCGGCTCCCGTTCGCCGACGGCAGCTTCGACCTGGTCCACTGTGGCGACGGCATCGAGCACCTGGAGAACCCGTTCGCCCTGCTGCGCGAGCTGGCCCGCCTGCTGGCGCCGGACGGCAGCCTGGTGGTGGCGACCCCGAACTACCTGAACGTCGAGCGCCGGCTCGGCTTTCTGCTGTCCGGCTCCCTGGCCAAGCCCCCGCAGCGCGCTCCCCGCTACTACGCCGGCGAGCGCCACGACCGCGGCCACATCAACCCGCTCACCCTGACCCGCCTGGCCTACATGGCCGAGAACGCCGGTCTCGAGCTGGTAGAATGGCGCACGCTGCTGCCGAAGCCCCGCCAACGCTGGCTCGCCCCGCTGGCGTGGCTCGTCGCCGGGCTGGCCCGGCTTTCGTCGGCGAAGCGCCGACACGGCCTCTTCGCCGACGACGCCCAGAGCCTCCGCATGCTCCTCGGCGGCAAGAAGCTCCTCGCAGTCTTCCACAAGTCCAAAGAACAGGCCGAGGATCTGAGCTCGCTGAACCCCACCCATGCCCGCACCGGGTAGAGGCGCCGGGTGGGGACGCCCGGAGGCGTAATCCGCAGCGCGCTGACGGACCGTGCGTACCCCGCGGACTCCGCCGCGCGCGAGGACATCGCCGCAGGGCGTCCCCACCCGGCGCCGAACCCCGCGCGAGCCTGGTCTACGAGTTCATCGAGTCCAGGAACTCGCTGTTCGAGTCCGTCGCCTTGACCTTCTCGAGCAGGAACTCCATGGAGTCCACCGGCGAGAGCGGCGACAGCACCTTGCGCAGGATGTACATCCGGTTCAGGGTCTCGTCGGACATCAGCAGCTCCTCGCGGCGGGTGGCGGAGCGGTTGATGTCGATGGCGGGGTAGGTGCGCCGGTCGGCCAGCTTGCGGTCCAGGACCAGCTCGCTGTTGCCCGTGCCCTTGAACTCCTCGAAGATCACCTCGTCCATGCGCGAGCCGGTGTCGATCAGCGCGGTGCCCACGATCGTGAGGCTCCCGCCCTCCTCCACGTTGCGCGCGGCGCCGAAGAAGCGCTTCGGCTTGTGCAAGGCGTTCGAGTCGACACCACCCGACAGGATCTTGCCCGAGTGCGGCACCACGGTGTTGTGGGCCCGCGCCAGGCGCGTGATCGAGTCGAGCAGGATCACCACGTCGCGCTTGTGCTCGGTCAGACGCTTGGCCTTCTCGATCACCATGTCCGCCACCTGCACGTGGCGCGTGGCGGGCTCGTCGAAGGTGGAGGAGATCACCTCCGCCTTCACGTTGCGCTGCATGTCGGTCACCTCCTCGGGCCGCTCGTCGATCAGCAGCACGATGAGGTACGACTCCGGGTGGTTCTCGGCGATCGCGTTGGCGATGTCCTTCAGGATCATCGTCTTGCCGGCCTTGGGCGGCGAGGTGATCAGCGCGCGCTGGCCCTTCCCGATCGGGGCGATCAGGTCGATGATGCGCGTGGTGAGCCCCCCCGACGGCGCCTCCAGGTTGAACTTCTCCAGCGGGTAGAGCGGCGTCAGGTTGTCGAACAGGATCTTGTGCCGGGCCGCCTCCGGCTTCTCGAAGTTGATGCTCTCGACCTTCAGCAGCGCGAAGTAGCGCTCGGTCTCCTTGGGCGGCCGGATCTGGCCCTTGATGGTGTCGCCAGTGCGCAGCCCGAAGCGCCGGATCTGCGACGGCGAAACGTAGATGTCGTCCGGGCCCGGCAGGTAGTTCTGGTCCGGCGCCCGCAGGAAGCCGAAGCCGTCGGGCAGGGTCTCGAGCACGCCCTCGGCGAAGACCTTGCCCTCCTTCTCGGTGGTGGCCTTCAGGATCGAGAAGAGCAGGTCCTGCTTGCGCATGCCCGCCGCGTTCTCCACGGCCAGCTCCTCGGCGAGCTCCGTCAGCTCCTCCATGGGCTTGCCCTTGAGCTCGGTGACGTACATGCGCTCGGAGCCGTCGTCATCTTCCTCCGTGAAGATCATGTCGCTGTTGTCGTAGTCTTCGTCCAGCGGCGAGAAGTCGTGATCCATCCGCACCGCGCGGTTTCCCCGAGAGCCGTCCCCGCCGCCGCGGGGTCGGCGCCCCTTGCCTCCAGAACGTCGGGAGCCTCTGTTGCCTTGCGCCACGGTTTTCCTGCCTTTCGGTCTGGGGGATCGGTTTGGGTTCTCGGGCTCTGCGTGGTTCGAATGACGCTGTCGGATGACGCGAGATCGGGGCCCGGCGCCAGCGTCCGGCGGCCATCGCCCGCGGAAGCGGGCGGGGGGGATGAAGTGGATGGATCCGGCTCTGGTCCCTCGTTCGGAAGGTCGGCCCCGGAAGTTGAAGGAAATCTGTTCCGCAGGTGGAGCGGACGCCTGACGGGGCGAACGTTATGTCGGCGTTCCGCAGGTGTCAAGGTGGGGCTCCGTCCCCCCCGTACGGGCCCGGATCCAGTGCACCAGGCGTCCGGATGCAGGACCGTCCCGCCGGTAGGAGTGGAAGCGCCGCGGATCGCAGTACGTGCACGCAGCCTGCGCCGTGCCGATCTGGCGCGCCGCGACACCGGCGCGCTCCAGCTCCGACCGGGCCAGCCGGCCCAGGTCCAGCCGCTGGTGTCCCGGGCGCGTCGGGACCCGGGCTGCATCCAGCTGCTCCGCGAAGCGCGGCCGCAGCGCGTCCAGGACCGGCGCGTCCACCTCGTAGCAGCAGACGCCGATGTGGGGCCCGAGCGCCGCCACCAGCTCCCCCGCCGCAGCCTCGCGCAGGGCGCGGGCGCCCGCGGCCACGACGCCCGACGCGAGACCGCGCCAGCCCGCGTGCACCGCTGCCACCCCTGCGCCCGAGTGCACGGCCAGCAGGACGGGCACGCAGTCCGCCGTCACCACCGCCACCGCGTTCGCGAGCGACACGATGGCGTCCGCCTCCGGCGGCTCGGCCCGGCCCCCGTCCCCCACGCGCGCCACGACGCGGCCGTGCAGCTGGCGGGGCCGCACGCTCCCGGCGGGCGCTTCGGCGCCTCGAACGCCGAAGCCGTGGGCCACCCCGCAGGCGACCAGCGCCGGATCCGTGAGGAAGTCGTCGCTCACGCGCCCGGCTCGCGGCGCGCGAGCGCGTCGAGCGCCGCCGTCAGGTCCGGGGGCAGACTGGCCTCGAAACGCATCGGCTCTCCGCTCGTCGGGTGCTGGAAGCCGAGCACGGCGGCGTGCAGCCCGGGACGCTCCAGCAAGGGGCTGCGGTGGTGACGCCCGTAGACCGGATCGCCCACCAGCGGCAGCCCGGCCGAGGCCAGGTGCACGCGGATCTGGTGGGTGCGGCCGGTCTCGGGCCGGATCTCGAGCCAGCTGATCCCGCTGGCCGGGAAGCGCCGCAGCACGCGCCAGGCCGTGCGCGCCTCGCGACCGCTCGCGCTGGCGACGCTCATGCGCTTGCGGTCGCGGCGGTGGCGGCCGATGGGCCGATCCACGACGCCCGTGTCTGCGGCCGGCGTCCCGCGCACCAGCGCCCGGTAGACGCGTTCGATCGAGTGGTCCCGGAACTGCTCCGCGAGCGCCCGGTGCGCCGCGTCGTGCTTGGCCGCCAGCATGACGCCGCTCGTGCCGCGATCCAGGCGATGCACGATGCCGGGCCGCAGCACGCCGCCCACCCCGGCCAGGTCGCCGCAGTGGTGCAACAGGGCGTTCACCAGGGTGCCGTCCGGATGGCCCGGCGCAGGATGCACCACCATGCCGGCGGGCTTGTCCACCACCACCACGTCCGCGTCCTCATAGAGGATGGACAGGGGCAGATCCTGGGGCACGAGAGGACTCTGCACCGGCTCGGGCGGCTCGGCGCGCAGCACGTCTCCCTCGTGCACCTTCTGGGCGGCGCGGGCCGGCGCGTCGTTCAGGCGCACGCGCCCGGCGTCGATCCAGCGGCGGACCTGGGAGCGGGGCCGGTCCGCCGCCGTGGCCAGCGCGAGGTCGAGGCGCTGGCCCGCCTCGTCCTCGCCGACCACGAAGCTCACCATATCGGCGAGCGGACGCTCCGACTGGACTTTCCAATGCTGACCACTGAACGGAGACTAGACCCACCAACCGACCGTGGAGAGCGACGACGCTCGTAGTCGCGGTGGCCGGATCGGGGGCGTCTTTCAGGGCTGCGAGACCGGCGTCGCCGGTCGTCGACGTGTCGCGAACGTGACCGTCGGTGACGGGAGTCGCGAGACTCGTGTCGACGGACCTCCTGAGGACTGGGACCACGCAGAACACGACGGTGGTCGGATAGACCCCAATTGTCGTGACTTGTCCCTGGCTGCTGTCGACGGTCAACTTCATTGTTCCGTCCGTGACGGTCGTTCGAAGACTGTCCATAGCCCGGTTGGGCGCGCGGGTCGAAAAGTGGCGATCGATCTCGGTCGAGAGGTGCTGTCTCCGGGTGGTTGACAGCGTAAGCCGCAAACTCCGCTTTCAACACCGTTTTCCTCTCCCCAACACTAATTCCAACGAAGCGGAGCTTCGGAAGGGCTCGACACAAATGGGTATAGAGCAGGCGCGTGCCAGTTTCACTGATGTGAATCGGGTTGTCGGCATCGAAATACTCTCGGATGGGATGTCCATCCCGATCCATGAGCGGGCAGCGGTTCTCCAGGCCGTCCCAATTGAGGCAGCGCACTCCGATCTGTTCCATGTGGCTTTCCACAAACACCATGTGCTCTCTGTTGCCGGGAAGAACCACCGGGTGGTTGAAGGCGCAAGAGAAGAGG
>CAMYLJ010000013.1 GCA_947259215.1 uncultured delta proteobacterium | reverse complement strand
GCCGCCCGAACCCGTGGCGGTGCTGTGGAAGGTGGGAATCTCCGCTGTGCTCGGGGTCGCTGTCTTTCTGTCACAACGCCACCTGGCGCGACTGTCCGGAAAATGGCGCCGGTCGCGAGAATCGAAGCTACGCTTCTGACACGTCGATGAGAGCCCGCCAGCATCACAGCGAGATCGTCAAGCGCGTACCGGGCCTGCAGTTCGTTTTCGTGGTCGGCGTCGCGCCCGGTTGCCGGCGACGCATGGAGACGTCCGGGGGCGCCTTGCGGATGGCGCTCCGTCGTCAGCGGTGTTCCGCGTACGTTCGCGATACCCACGCAGCGCCGCGATCGAGCGTGCTGACCAGCTCCTCGATCTCGGGGGGCATCTCCGCCGGCCACTCGAGCCCGTACTTCGCCGGCCGGTAGACGGGGGCGAGGAGTGCGGCCGCCGTCAGGTCCGCGCGCGTGAAGCGGTCCCCCACGATGAAGCTGCGCCCTTCCAGGTGGGTGAAGAGCCGGTCTGTCGCGGCTTCGAGATGACGGCGCGACTCGGCGGACGTCTCGGCGTTGATGTCCATGAACCCACGCATGCGTTCGCGGACGGTCGGGAAGATGAGCTTGTACAGCAGCGGTCCGTACCAGGGACCGTCCTTCGTGAAGAACGGGACGACGATCGAGGGATGCTCGAGCAGCGTGTGATAGGCGCATCGGCGCACGTGCACGCCGATCTCCTCGTCGAGGTAGCGCTCCCACTCGAGTGCCTCGCGGGCCTCCGCCTCGTCCGCGGGGGTGAGCGGGCGCTCGGGGAAGGTCCGGTCGAGATAGCTGATGATCTCGCCGGAGCCCTGCACGGTGGTCTCGTCGTGCACGAGCAGGGGCGTCGACGACTTCGGCGCGAGCTTCTTCAGCTGCGCGACGTGTGGGCCCGGCAGCAGGTTCCTGAGCTCGTGCTCGAGGCGCTTGTGGGCGAGCGCCCAGCGCGCCTTCTCGCAGTAGTGGGAGATCGCGAACTGGTAGAGCGTCAGCATGGCGAGTTTCTCTGCCTCTTCGCGAGATATGCTACCGGATCCTCGAGAGCCACCAGCGTACCCGAGAGGGCGCGAGCTCCGCCTCTCGCTAGCGCTGCTGAAGGGGGTGCGCGCCCTGTTCGGTGACGGCCTGCCGGCTCTGCTTCTACTCCATGAACGCGATCGAGCTCTTCCTGTGGGGGACCGCGTCGCTCTGCGTCGCGCGGATCGTGAACGCGGGCGAGCCGGGCTCTGGGTCGCTCTCCGCATCATCCTCGGCCTCGGACTGCTCAACAAGATCAGTATGTCGTGGTTCGGGCTCGGTCTGGGCGTCGGTCTGATCCTGACCGAGCAACGCCGCTGAGCCGCCGCGGATATCGATTGCACCTGGTGTCTGCCGTATGTCGATCGCCTGCGCGTCTTCGTCGCCCGCGATCCCCATCGCCCGCTCGCAGAGTTCTGGCCCGACCTCAAGCACTACGAGTGAGACGCCAGCTGTCCGTTCTCAGGACCTGATCAGGGGCGCGGTCGCTCGACCCTGGTAGGATATTCCCGTGCACGTTCCCCGGATGCTGTCGCTGCTGCTCGCTGTCGGCCCGGCCTTGGCCGCTGCCTCGGCGTCCGGGGCCGAGGACTTCTTCGATCTGATCACGCTGCCGACGAGCGGGCGCAGCGTGGCGGCCGAGCTCGCGGACGTCGACGGGGACGGGCGCCTGGACCTCTTCGTCGTGGCGCTCCTGGGGATCCCGCCGGAGGAGAAGCGCACCGTCCGCGTCCACCTCCAGAGGCCGGGCGGCGGATTCTCCGCCGAGCCCGACCACGTCCGCGCCGTTCCGCGCTGGAGCGCCGTCTACGACGTGGCGGACGTGCGGCCCGAGAGCCCCGGCGCCGAGCTGATCCTGCTCCGGCCCGAAGGGCTGACGATCCTCTCCCTGGCGACGGGCTCCGCGCCGCGCTGGGACATCGGGGTGCCCGGGCCCACCACGGTGGGCCTCGCTACCGACGAGCGTGGCCTGGAGCCGTTTCGGATGGTCTATCCCGAGCTCGGCGAGGAGCCTTGGCTCCTGGTGCCGCAGATCGGACAGCTCACCGCCGTCTCTCTCCTGGGCGAGCTCCGGGCCCGCCTCGCGCTTCCCCGGCGGGCCAACTACCTCATCATCCCGGAAACCGGGCTGGTGTCCCTCGAGAGCGACTTCCAGATCTTCCTCGACGTCCCGAAGCTCCTGCTCGGGGACGTGAACGGCGACGGACGCACGGACATCGCGTCGGCCACCCGGCACGAGATCCAGGTCTTCCTGCGTCGCGAAGACGGGAGCTTTCCCTTCGAGGCCGACCGCAGCCTGGCGCTCGGGCTCGTGACGCCGCGCGATCACATCCGTGGCTCGGGGGGCGTGACGAGCGAGGCCCGGGACATCGACGGGGACGGGCGGCTCGACCTGCTGATCTCCCACGTCCAGGGCGGCTTCCGGGACGCCGCGACGACGATCTCCGTCTACATGAACCGGGATGGCGGCTGGCGGCTCGGGCAGCCCGATCAGACCCTGGTCTCGAAGGCGAGCCTCTCCTCCAACGCCCTCGCCGACTTCGATGCCGACGGCCGCATGGAGCTCGTCCGGATCGAGTTCAGCTTCAGCCTGCTCGAGGTGGTCGAGATCCTGGTGAGCCGCGAGATCGACCTCGACGTGTCGTTGCATCGCTACTCGGCGGAGGGGGGCTTCGAGGAGAAGCCCTGGGCGAAGAAGAAGATCGAGCTGCCGTTCAGCTTCGAGACGTTCCGCCCGAACGGCTTCTTGCCGTCGGGCTACGCCGACCTGAACGGCGACGGCTACCGGGACTTCGTCTCCTCGGGGGGCGGCGACAAGTTCGAGTTCTTCCCCGGCGGGCCGGAGGGCCCCTTCGCGGAGCGTCCGGCGAAGCAGAAGATGAGCACGGCCGGCGTGATCCACTTCGCGGACTGGAGCGGTGACGGCCTCGAGGACTTCCTCCTCTTCGACCCCCACAACTTCGACGTCCCCGTGCGCCTGGGCCGCAACCGCGGTCTGCTACCCGGAACCGCGCCAGCCCTGGTCGAGTCGCCGGACTAGCCTGCGAGAGATCGCCCGTCAACTGGGCTGCACGAACCAGGGCAACTTCACGCGTGCCTTCCAGCGCTGGGCGGGGGTCTCGCCCAGCGCGTTGCGCCGGCAGCGGCGGGGCGCGTTCCCGCGCGTCGCGTCAGCCCGCGAGCCACAGCCAGAACACCAGGCTGCCCACGCCGCCCGCGAACTGCGCGAGGACGCCTGGCCAGAGCGAGAGCGAGCGCTCCCGCATCGCGCCCAGCGCAAGGCCGCCGACGAGGGCCGAGGCCGCCACCAGCAACGTCTCGAGCGATGGCTCGAGCAGGCGCGTGGGCCCGAGCACGATGCGGGGCAGCGAGAGCGCCAGCGTGAACGACGCGTACACGAGCGCGGAGACCCACGTGGCGGCCGAGAGCAGCCACGGACCGCCGGGTGTCTGCACGGTTCCATCGAAGAGAAGCAGGCCCTGGACGACGCCCCGGAACCAGCACTCGAGCGCGAGCGCGGCCAGGGCGACGGCAGCGACTCCCAACGAGAACGGAACGAGGGCGGGCGTGATGTCCTGGGGGAACCAGGCCCGGGCGGGCAGGGCCGCGAGCGCCGCCACGAAGGCGAGCGGCAGCCAGTCGACGCCCGCGGGCCGTCGGAATCCGAAGAGCCAGCTCCGGCGCTCGGAGAAACGCCTCGTCAGGACGAGCGCCGCCATCAGCGCGACCCCGGCCGACGTCGCCACGCGCGTCACCTCCTGACGCGCCGGATCCACGAGACCGGGCACGAGCCACCACGCGAGCCCGGCGCCGAGGACGACGATTCCGACGAACAGGCTCCACGCGACGGCGCGTGCCGCATTCGCGACGCCGCGCCGCCGCGCCGCCGGCCGATAGGCGGTCGCGAGCGTCCGCAGCAGCTCTCGCGGGCCGAGCGCGCTCCCGGTCGGACGGGGGGAGCCGCCGATCGCCTCGGAGCCCCCCCAGCGCTTCCCGGGCGGACGCCCGTCCACGGCCGGGTCGAGCAGGTTCAGCATCCGGTAGGCGGGCTGCAGGTCGATCTTCGAGAGCGTCGCGGTGCGGCGCAGCGTGTAGCGCCCGGGTTCGTTCTCGAGGACGATCACGGCCAGCTGATCGCCCCAACGCGCCTTCAGCAGCCGCTCGACCTCGTAGATTCCTGCCGCGTCGCGACACGCCACGGCGACGCGACGAGTGCCGATCTCGGTGTGCCCGTACACCTCCTCGATGCTCGCGTACTCGCGGAAGTCTTCGATCGAGTAGACGAGCCGGTCGATCTCCGTGAGCGCCCGGAGCGTGTACCGCTCGAGGTCGACCTTCTGCCATTCGCCCGTCTTCTTGACGTCGCGCTCGAGCGCCATGAGTCCGTCGACGCGCTCCTGCGTCCGCGCGAGGACGCGCCGCGGCAGCCCGCAGAACTCGGCAAGCTCCCGGCCGTTCGCATCGATGGCGCCCTCGAGCCGCAGCATCGGAAACAGGACGTCGCGCGACTCGTCTCGCAGCTCCCGAAGCCGGGCGTAGTTGAGGAGACACCAGATCGCGAGGACGGTGTCGAGATCCGGCTCGTTCGCGTAGACCGACCAGTCGCCCTCGGAGAGCCGGAGGCCGCTCTGGACCAGCAGCAGCGCTTGCTCGCAGGTGGCGAGCGTGAACGTGCGCTCGCAGCCCTCGTGGTGATCGAGGTTGTAGAGCCTCGCTTTGTTGTCGATCAGGGGCCCGAAGCTTCCGACCCCGTCCAGGAGGATCACGCGCCCGCCGAGCTCCCGGGCCTGCGCCTTCGAGAAGGCGAAGTCGCGCTGCACGCGCACCTTGATGCGGGGCGCCTCGTCGCAGGTGAGATGCGTGCCGTCCTCGTCCTCGATCCGGCGGTAGCGCTGAGGCAGACTCGGGCGTTCGACGAGCTCCCAGTCCGGGGGGCCGGACGCTCCTGCATCTCGGCCCCGGGAGCCGGCGGGCGCGGGACGCGGGCTGAGGTTCCGCCCAGCGCTCGGTCCGGGCCGGCCCTCGGGGTTCTTGCCGTGGCTCGCGGGCACCGGTGGGAGCGTGGGACCCGTGGCGCCCGACCGCAAGGCCGCCGCCCGCCCGCGGGGCCGGCGCTCCCGGGGCCTCATCTCGCCATCTCCTCGAGCTTCGGTCACGCGTGGGGGCCTCTCTCGCTGCTGCCCTGCCATCCCTCCCCCGGGGCGTCAGCGAGAGGGTCGCAAGCACGTCAGCCAGTCCTGTCTCCGCACCGGATCCGGTGGCCGCGTCGGGAGGTAACGCGAGACGGTCGCAGGGCTGACTTCGAAGCGAAAGCCCTTCCGGTGCCAGCGCACGATCGTCTCGGGCTGGACGACGGCATTGTGACCGCACAGCTGTGCTTGACGATGCTCACGATGCTCTGCACCCTCCGCCCGCATGCTCGATCTCGCCCGCCTCGAACGCCTCGACTTGCACCGCACACCCTGGGGCCAGGTCTTCGTGGCCCAGATCCTGCGGCTCGACTACGCCTTTCCGAGACGCACCCGGATCGTGCTGGAGGGGACCGGTAACCTGGAGCCAGGCCGCAGCTACATCCTCGCGATGAATCACACGGACCGGTACAACTACTGGCCGTTCCAGTACGGGCTGTACCGCCGGGGCCTGGGGTACACGGCAACCTGGGTCAAGGGCAAGTACTACGAGAACCCCTTCGTCGGCGCCTTCATGGACTCGATGAACAACATCCCGCTGCCCTCGCGCGGGTACGTCATCACCACCCAGTTCCGGAAGCTCGTCGGCCGCACGCCTACCGCGGACGAGTACCGGGCGCTCCGCGACCTGGCGGACGGCCTGGTGGCAGAGGCCTCGCCGGAGCTCGCGGAGAGCATCGCGGACCTGAAGGGCTTCCTGCGCGGCTTCGCCGACGTCTTCGACCGCATGATCGACCAAGTGATGCGACTCAACCGCCGCGCCCTGGAGCTGGGGCAGCACCTGCTCGTGTTTCCCCAGGGCACCCGCTCCATCCGGCTGTCTCGCGGCCACATCGGTGTGGCGCAGGTTGCCCAGCACCTCGGCGTGGACGTGGTGCCGGTGGGCTGCAGCGGCTCCGACCGCGTGTATCCCGGCAACAGCCCCTTTGCCAAGGGAGGTCGCATCGTCTACCGGATCGGGGAGCCGCTGGCGCTGGACGGACCGGAGCTTCGCGCCCACCGCGTCAGCGAGCCCTTCCGCCCGTTCACGCTCGAAGCCGGCGCCCACCGCGAGGCCTTCCAGGCGATGACGGACGTGGTCATGAACCACATCAACGAGCTCGTCGACCCCGAGTACCGCTACTCCGACGACCGCAGCTCGGATGGCGTCAGCGGGGTCGAGCGCTTCGTGAGCGGCTGACGGCGAACCCGCCGCGCGACGCCAGGCCTTCAGCTCTCCTCCGTCGCCACGTCGAACACCTTCTTGACGTTCTTGGCCACGGCGCCCGGATCCTTGGCGGCGACGGCGGCCGCCAGCCCTACGAGAGCGGTGGCCACCGCGACCACCTTGCGCACGTCGTCGAGGGTCTTGATGGCAGCCTTGGCCTTGGCCGTGGCTTCGCGCACCTGGGTGAGACTCGTGTCGGCCTCATCCAGGGCCAGGCCGACCGCGGCCGTGGTGACCTTCATGGCCTCCAGCATGAGGTCCCACTCCAGCCCCTCGATCCTCTCGCGCCGTTTCTTGGTGAGGTCCTCCCATTGCTCGAAGCGGTAGTCCCCGAGCGCCACGGACGCGCTGCGGAGCCGCCGGGCCAGATCGAAAGCCTGGTCGGAGCTGATGGCCATGTCCTCTCCTGCCTAGACGTCGCGAAGCGCGTCGATGGCGCTGCGCATGTCCCGGGCGTGGCGGGTCAGCTGGCGGCGGATCTCAGCGGTGTCGAGCTCGTCGCGGTTGTCGTAGAGGGCCTGGTGACCCTCGCTGATGGCTCGTAGCGCGTCGCCGTAGATCTCGGCGCTGCGGCGCAAGCCGGCGATCTCCTGCTCGTCCCGATACTGCCAGCCCGCCAGCAGCGCCTCCGTACCGGCCTCGCCGCTCTCGCGCATGGCGGTCTGGTAGTAGTGGTGCGCCTTCCGCTCCAGGTTCTGGGTTTCGTCGGCGATGGACGCGGCGATGGCCCGAAGCCGGCCCAGGATGACCTGGAGGGGCTCGTTGGCCTCCTCGATGACCTCGCGCAGCTTCTTTTGCCGGTATCCATCGGCCACGGCTCGTGTGAGGACTCCGCCCACCTTCTTCATGGCTTCGGCCTGGGCGTCGTCGGCGAAGTTCGCTCCCTGGGCGGCCTTGCCGAGGGCGTCGTACTGGGCGTCGTAGTCCACCACCTCGTCGGAGGCCAGGCGCGCCAGCGCGCGCATGTACTCCTCGACGGCCAGGTGGAGGGCCAGCAGGTCCCCGCGCTGGGCTTCACGGCGCTTCGTCTGCTCTTCGAGCACGGCCCGCCGATCCTCCGCCGCGTAGCGGGCCACGTGGCCGGGGCTCGTGACGTAGGCGTCGATCAGCCGTGTGTACTCGGCGGAGCGCGCCGAGGTGGCCGCGAAGCGCTGGATCCCCGAGAGATCCGCGCACGCCGTGGCGAGCAGGGCGAGCCCCGCCCACAGCGGTAGCGCCCGTGTCTGCTTGCGACTGCGCGTCATCTTCCGCCTCCGTTCGTCGCCGCGGGCCCCGACGTCGGTGCCCACGGCGGAACCCGCAGAATACGCTGGCGGCAGATCTGTGTGGGAACCAGTTGACTTCCAGGGACGGGCGGCGTGGGACACCGGGTCCAGCGAACGCTGACGCAGAAGAGCGACGGTTGGTCCGCAAGCCGGCTTGACGGACCGCAGGCGACGGTCGGCGACCCGGATCGTGCGGGCCGCCGACCATCGCCTCGCTTCAGTTGCCTCCGACGGTGGTGCAGTACTCGCCGAGGATGATCGTCCACTTCGTGTGGTGGTCCACGCGGGTCACGTTGTTGATCCCCCCGGCCTGGGCCGCCGCCTTGATGCTGGCGTCCCCGCTGCTGACGAGACCCATGAAGGACCTGGCGCAGGCCGTGCCTTCCTTGGACCCGAGGGAACCCTCTGCGTCGCCGTCCCACTTCACATCGGCGAAGATCACGCCCATCGCGGGCGTCGCCACCGCCAGACAGCCACTCGAGAGGCCCGTTATCGCAAACACCCCCAGAACAACCCCGATCGTCCGTATCGTCTTCACGTATCCCTCCTGATGCATGCCGCTCGGCCCCCCCGCGGAGCCTCGGCACGACCAGTCTACGGGAAAACAGGGGCAGGCATCGAGTGGAAATGTCCAGGTCCGGCGATCCAGGATCGCGCCCTGGCTCTACGGCTGGGACCGAGGGTCCGCGGGATTCATGATGATGCCGAAGTTCGCCGGGTCGTGTTCCCACGCCGCCGGCGAGATGAGGCCAAGCAGCGGCAGCAGGAGGACTGCGCCGACGAGCGCGTCGGCCATGCCGACGCCACTCAGGCCGCGCGACGGGTTGCGGTACTGCGTCTCGTATCCCGGCTTGCGGACCTCGATGAGCAGATCCTTGCCCCGGTGGACCTGATGCTGAACGGGCGTCTGGCCCACCTTCACCCCGTTGATCGCAACGTTGGCGCCGATTGGATCGGAGGTCACGGAGACCGTCTGCATGCGCGGCCCGAAGAACGAGCATCCGCTCAGCAGGAGTGCTCCCGCCATCGCTAGAGGTGACCCGGTTCGCACGGCACTGCGCCCTCCCATGTCCGCCGTCCGGCTCGTGCTGGACCCCATCCATCCCACCGCGCGCGCCCCGTCGACCTGCCGGTCTTGTCGGAGGGAAGCTCGGGGTCCCACCTGCCCCCCGAGCGACGGGGCGCCCGAGGCGCCGCCATATCCCAGCCAGCCCGGCTGCTGGCAGGACCGCGGGTACAACTGGCTGTTCCTTTTAGGGTTTTCGGCGCCTTGCCAACCTGGGGGGCGCCGGCTCGAGTCCGCTCCCGGGCTCCGGGATTGCCGAGCGCCCTCGGCGGGTTGCGCCGGTGACGTTTTCGTTGGCTGCCCGCGCGCCGAGCGAGCGTATCCTACAGGGCCATCCGGGGGCTGCCGAAGCGGCGAGCGGGGGAGGGGGCCATGGCAGAGCCGGCTCTGGAGTCCGTGGCCAGCCAGCCGTCGGAGCGGGTCGCGTTCGAGTTCCGGGGCACGGCGAGCGAGTACTTCCGGATCTGGATCGTGAACCTGTCGCTCACGATCCTCACCCTGGGCATCTACTCGGCCTGGGCCAAGGTGCGGCGCAACCGCTACCTGGCGGCGAGCACCCGCGTCGGCGGCGCGTCCTTCGCCTACCTGGCCGAGCCCATGGCCATCCTGAAGGGTCGCGCGCTGGTGGTGGGGTTCTTCCTGGTCTACAGCATGGCGCAGGGGGTCTCGCCGCTGGCGGACGCCGTCTTCGGTCCGGCGATCTTCCTGGCGATTCCGTGGGCGGTGATCCGGTCCATGGCGTTCCGCGCGCACAACACGGCGTGGCGAAACGTGCGCTTTGCGTTCGGTGCGCCGTACGGCGCCGCCTTCGGCGCCTACATCGGCTACCCGCTGCTCGGCGCGCTCACGCTCGGTGTCCTCTACCCGAACGCCGTCTTCCGCCAGCGTCGCTTCCTGGTCGACAACTCCGCCTTCGGCACGACCCGCTTCCAGATCGGCAGCTCGAACCGGGACTTCTACCGGGCCTTCGGCATGATCGTGATGCTGGCGCTCGTCCTGGCGGCGACGGCCGGCGTCGTCTGGAGCATCAGCGGTCGTTTCTGGGCCGCCGCCGTGGCGTCGGTGCCCATGGGCTTCTACCTATTCGGCTATGCGGCAAGCCAGATCTCCAATCACACCTACCACGGCGCGACCCTCGGTCCGCACCGGCTCCGCTGCCGGCTGGAGCCGGGGCCCCTCGCGCTCCTCTACGCCAGCAACGCGTTGGCCATCCTGCTGAGCCTGGGTCTGCTGATTCCCTGGGCCCACATCCGGTCGGCGCGCTATCGCCTGTCGCGGATGGGCATCGTGGCAGCCGGCAGCCTGGATGAGTTCGCGGCCGCCCAGGGCGACGACGTGAGCAGCCTGGGCGACGCGTTCGGCGAGATGATGGATCTCGATATCGGGCTGTGATCGAGCTCGACGGGCAGCTCTTCGACGGGCAGACCACGCGGAGCCGGGCCGCCAGCCTTCGCGTCTGGACGGACGAGACGGTCCGCATCGCCGTTGCGGGCAGCGAGCAGACGCTGCAGCTCCCGGATCTCGAGATCCCCGCGCGGTTGGCGAATACGCCGCGGCGCATCCGGCTCCCGGACGGCGCGATCTTCGAGACCCCGGACAACGACGGCGCGGACGCGCTGCTCGCTGCCCAGGGGCGCACCCGACGGCACTGGCTGCACCGGCTCGAGAGCCGCTGGGACCTGGTGCTCGCGTCCGCCGTCTTCGTGTTGGGATTCGGCGCGGCGTTCGTCGTCTGGGGTGTCCCGGCGCTGGCGCGGGTGGCGGCCTTCGCGGTTCCCGCCGAGACGAGCGCCTGGCTCGGCGAGGGGGCGCTCGAGGTGCTGGACCGCACGCTCGAGCCAAGCGCGCTTTCGGACGCCCGCCGGGAGGCGCTGCGCGCGCGGCTCGACGAGGTGACTGCCGCCGCGCCCGACGCCGGCGACTACGCCTTCCGGCTGGTCTTCCGCGGCGGTGGAGACTTCGGAGCCAACGCGCTGGCGCTTCCGTCGGGTCAGATCGTCCTGACGGACGAGCTGGTGGCGCTCGCCGACGCGGACGAGGAGCTGATTGCGGTCCTGGCCCACGAGGTGGGCCACGTGGTCCACCGCCACGCCCTGCGCCAGGCGATCCAGAGCTCGACCCTGGTGATCGCCATCGTGCTGGTGACGGGCGATCTGTCGGCCACCTCCGGCAGCGTGGCCCTGCTGCCCACGCTCCTGGCCGAGGCCCGCTTTTCCCAGGAGTTCGAGCGCGAGGCCGACGCCTACGCGGTCCGCACCCTGGATCGCGCCGGGATCGACGAGGCCCACTTCGCTCGGATCCTGCGGCGCATGGACGAGGACCCGGACGAGGGCTTCGCCTCGTTCTTCTCGACCCACCCCAACACCGACGAGCGCATTCGCCTGCTCGAGCGCGGCGAGTCGGGGGAAGACGCGGCGCCCCGCCAGAGCCTCAAGTAGCCGCCGCGCTGGCCGACAAGGCGTGAGGGAGCACTGGCAGCGCCCTGGTGTCCTCGAGGTGCCGGGGCCCATGGGAGTCCGCAGCGATGCCGAACGTGGAGCGCGCCGATCGCTCTTCCCTCACGCCGGAGACGGCGACCGTCATGCTGGTGGATGACGAGCCCACCACGCTGCTCGTGGTCGAGAGCTTCCTGCGGGCCGAGGGCTACGAGAACCTGGTCCTGGTCGACGATTCGCGCCGCGTGTTGGATCTCGTGGCCGAGGTCCGTCCGGACGTGCTGCTGATGGACCGGATGATGCCCTACGTGGGGGGCTTCGAGATCCTGAGCGCGATGCGGGCGGATGCCGCCCTCGCGGAGATTCCGGTCGTCATCCTCTCATCCGGCGATTTCGATGCGCGGCGCGAGGCGCTGAGTCTCGGCGCCAGGGAGTTCGTGGCCAAGCCCGTGGACCGGCAGGAGCTCGTCCTGCGGCTGCGGGAGATCCTCGGCCTCAAGGCCCCTGAATCTCGCTGAACCACAGCAGCAGTTCCGTCCCGGCCACGCCGTTGAAGCCGGCCGCGCTGCCGGTATGTTCCCCGCGCCATGAGCAGGCCGGGACGTCTCTTGCTGGGCGCGGCTGCGGCCGCCGGCGTCCTCGCCGTCGCGGCCGTGCTCGCGATCCAGCTTCACCACGACCGTCGGCTGGCGCTGGCGGAGCTGGAAGACGCCGCGGAGCGGCTGCGCGCCCGCACGCAAGACCTGGTGGCGCGGGCCGCCGCCTTCGATGCGGACGCTGCCCTGGCCGCGCTTCCGGCCAATCCCCGCAACGGCGAGTACCTGCTCCTGGACGAGCACCTGGCAGACGCTCGGATCTCGCCCCCTGCGGCTGCCCCGGAGTCCGCCCCCGCCCCCCCGGGCTTCGAGTTCGACGCGGCCGCGTCGGCGGGGCTCGTGCCCGTCGAGGGGGAGTGGCAGGTCGCCGACGGCGTCCTCCAGCTCGAGCATCGGCGCGGCGGCTACCTGATCGGGGCCCTGGAGCTCGCGGCCGGCAAGGACGTGATCGCCGAGATCGAGGTCCGGATGCGGCTGCGGGAGGGACGGCGCGTCACGCTCGCCTGGTCCCGGCGGCGATTCGAGGCCTGGCCCGAAGACGAGAGTCGGATGGACCAGATCGTGCTCGACGTGGAGCCCGGCGACGCGTTCCAGGTCTATCGCGTGAACGCGGAGCACAGCCTGCGGCTTCCGCAGGGACGCAAGCTGCGGACGGTCTTCCTGATCCCGTCGGACGTGGAAGGAGACCGCGTCGAGATCGACTACGTGCGCTTCGTGCGCAAGCGCGACCGCTACGCGTCGCCTCCGATCGGACGGGCCTACGAGACCCGGGCGCGCGAGTTGCGCCCGGTCGTGTACGCGGGCACGCCGCGCGAGCTGACGTGGGAGGTGCGGGTGCCCCGGCTCGACCCGCGCCTCGATCTGGGGCTGGCCGTCCTCGCCGACGCCGATCCCGTGCGCTTCCACGTCACGGTCGAGGACGCCGAGGCGCGCACCCGCGTGCTCTCGTACGAGGTCGACCTCGCCGATCGCTGGCACGACGTCACACTCGACCTGACGGCGTGGGCGGGCCAACCGGTGTCGATCGTTCTGGGCGCCGAGAGCCTCGCCGGGAACGTCGCCTTCTGGAGCGCCCCGCGGCTGTCGGGTGCGCCGGACGAGCCCTTCCACGTGCTGTTCGTGGTGGAGGATACGCTGCGTGCGGATTACCTGTCCGCCTACGGACATCCCCTCGACACGGCTCCCGCCAAGGCCCGGCTGGCGGAGCGCGGCGTGCTGTTCGAGTACGCCTTCTCCCAGGCCACCAAGACGCGGCCCTCGGTGCCGAGCTATCTGACCGGGCTCTACCCCACCACGACGGGCGTCTGGCAGCATCCCGATCACCTGGACGAGCGCTTCCTGACCCTGGCCGAGGTCCTGCGCAGCCAGGGCTTCGTCACCGCCTCCTTCCTCCAGAACACCAACGCGGGTCCCGCAGCCGGGCTCCACCAGGGCTTCGGGTCCGTGTCGGGCCAGCGCGTCATGGGAACGCGGCCCGAGGAGATCTACGGGGATCGGGTCCTGCGCTGGATCGAATCGAATCGCCAGCGCAACTGGTTCGTCTACCTCCACGTGCTGGATCCCCACGGCGCCTACGATCCTCCCGAGCCCTACGACGCCTGGTACCGGGGCCACGAAGCGGATGCTGCGGCGCTCGAGAAGGACGACCTGCTGGATCCCGGTTGGGTCGAAGCGCCGACGCAGGAGGGCCGCCGCCTGCGCTACGCGGGCGAGATCCGAAACAACGACGCCCGCTTCGAAGCCTTCCTCCGCTCCCTGGACGAGCTCGGCGTGCTCGACCACACGCTGCTCGTGATGCATTCGGATCACGGGGAGCATCTGGGCGAGCGCGGGCTCTGGGAGCACCATCCGCCGGGGTTCAATACGGTGCTGCGCGTGCCGCTGCTGATGGCGCATCCCGGGGAGCTGCCCGCCGGTCGCCGGGTGCACGAGCCGGTGGGGCTCGTGGACGTCGCACCGACGATCCTCGAGCTGGCGGGCGTTCCCCTGGAGCCGCTGCTCCTGCAGGGAGACTCGCTGCTGCCGCTGGTCCGGGATCCGGACGCTCCCTGGGAGCGGCTGGCGGTGTCCGAGGAGGTGAGCTCTTACAAGCGGCATCGCGCCCATCGCGTGCGGGGCTCGCTCTGGCTCGGCAACCAGCACGTGCTCCGCTCGCGGCACGCGGACGAGAGGTCGGTCTGGCTGTTCGACTACCGGTCGGATCCCGGCGAGGAGCAGCCGCTCGCCATCCCGGGGCATGCGCTCTACGAGCGCCGCATCCTGCGCCTGTTGCGGGAGCAGAAGCGAGCCAACCTCGCGCTCTGGCGTGCGCTCGTCCGGGGCGCCCCGGCGGACGTCCGGCTGGACCCGGAATCCCGCGAGCAGCTTCGGGCGCTCGGCTACGTCGAGTGAGCGTGCTCGGGAAGCGCGCGTGCTTGCCCCCGGTTCCGCGTTGGTGCAGCCTCGCGGCCGTGCGCAAGGCGCTCCCGCTGCTGACGGCGCTCCTTCTCCTCCTCGGGGGCGCCGCCGCCGCCGAGCCTCCCGCCTTCCCGGGAGCCGTCGGCTTCGGCGCCGGTGCCAGCGGAGGCCGGGGAGGCGACGTCTACCACGTCACCACCCTCGACGACGGCGGACCCGGGAGCCTGCGCCGGGGACTGCGTCCGAAGACGAAGCATCGCACGGTGGTGTTCGAGGTGGGCGGCACCATCGACCTGTACGAGCCGCTCGGCATCGACAAGGTCGAGGGGCTCACCGTGGCGGGACAGACCGCGCCGGGCGGCATCACGCTGCGCGGCTATCCGTTCGGCATCGCGCGTTCCCGGGACGTGGTGATCCGCTACCTGCGGGTGCGTCCTGGAGACGTGAATGCCCGCGGCGTCCGGGGCAAGGAGGGCCGCGGGCAGGAGGACCTGCGCGGCGAATCCGGGGATGGGATCGGGATCGGCGTCAGCCGACGCGTGCTGCTGGACCACGTGTCGGTCTCCTGGTCGCTGGACGAAGCGCTCTCGATCATCAAGTCCGGCGAGGTCACACTCCAGCACTCGATCCTGTCGGAGAGCCTGAACCGCTCGTTCCATCCCCGCGGCTCCCACGCCTTCGGATCCCTGATACGAGGCTACGGCAAGGGCGGGGTGACCTACTACGGCAACCTCTACGCTCACCACGCCGCCCGCAATCCGACCATCGGTGGCAACACCAACCCCAAGGGTGGCAGCATCGACGGCCTCGACGTGGACTTCGTGAACAACGTCGTCTACGACTGGGGCGATCGGGCGGGCTACGCGTCCGCCGGCATCGTGAACGTGCGCCTCAACTACCGCGGAAACGTCCTGGTCGCGGGCCCGAGCACCACGTGTCCCACCTGCGTCTTCGCGTTCATGGGCCGCAGCCAGGGCGATCGCCTCTTCCTCTACCAGGACGACAACTGGCACGACCCCCGGACGGAAGGCGAGATCGCGCCGCAGCGGGTGACGCCGGTGCGCTTCACCGGCAAGCCGGAGCGGGCGTCGCAGCCCTTCGCCTTCCCGCGCACGCCGCCGGAGCTGCGTCCCGCCCTCCAGGCCTACGAGCAGGTCCTGGACACGGCGGGCGCCTCCCTGGCACGGGACGCGGTGGATCAGCGGGTGGTGCGCCAGGTCCGGGGCCGCGGGGGTGGCATCGTCGACTCCCAGGAGCAGGTGGGGGGCTGGCCGGAGGACCCGCCGCGTCGCTCGTCGGTGCCCGACGTCGACCGCGACGGCATGGACGACCGCTGGGAGTGCCGGCGGGGCCTCGACCCCGCCGACCCCGAGGACCGCAACGGCCGCGAGTTCGCCGAGCCCTACACGAACCTGGAGGTCTACCTCCAGGACCTGGTGGCGCCGGTCCCGAACCTGCCGGAGAGCGCGGAGCCCGCGCCCGCCTGCCGCCCCGAGGCGGAGGGCTAGCCCCGCCGCCTCGCGCGCGCTCCGGGCCGCCGAGTACGACCCAATCCGTGCGCGGATGTGGCGATCCACCATCGCTTGCCTCGGCTCGAAGTCCCGCGGGGATCTTCCCGCTCGGAGCTAGCGCTGCAGGCGGAACGCGGACCCGCCCAGGACGGGCCCTTCAGACGCTGCGGGCGAGATGCCGGCCGAAGCGGTGCATCACGAGACGGTGCAGGGGGGCCTGGGTGACCGCGTAGATCCACCAGGGGAGTCCCGGTCGGAAGTCCTGGAGCGCGGCGAGGAGCTGGCGGGCGTCGGGAGTCACCCGGAACTCCAGCCTCGGCGAGCCCAGGCGGGGACCGGCCAGCTGCCCCCCGGTGACGTCGAGCACGGCACGATCGGCCTCGCTGCCCGGGGTGCGATACGTGAGCTCCAGCAGCGGGCGACGCCAGCCGCGCGCGAAGATGCGACTGGTCGCTCCGTCCCGCTCGACCCGTAGCAGGGGATTCAGGAAACGCGGCAGCCAGCGGATGTACTCCTCGGCGACCCAGCGGGCGTCACGCCCGGCTGGCTGGGGCAGCCGCTGGACCGAGCGCACCGTCGGCTCGCGCCGCAGGCCCTCGGCGCGCACCGCCTCGCTCAGGGACTCGGCGAACGGCCGTCCCGGGAGATGCATGCGCTCTTGCAGCCAACGGTCCTGCGCCACCATGGGATGGCGCAGGCTCTGGATCAGGGGTGCCACCAACGACCGCGGCGAGCGCGTGATCAGCGAGACCCACAGGCGCGACAAACCCGGGCTGAAGAGCGGAACCGGCAGAAAGAGTCTCCGGCGACCCAGCACGCGCGCGGTCTCCCGCATCATGTCCCGGTAGCTCAGGACGTCCGGCCCGCCCACCTCGCAGATGCGTCCCGTGGTCTCGGCGTCTTCCAGGCAGTGCACCAGGACGGAGACGACGTCCTCCAGCGCGATGGGCTGCGAGAGCGAGCGCGTCCAGCGCGGACACAGCATGACGGGCAGCCGTCGGACGAGACGCACCAGGATCTGGAGCGACGAGCCTCCGGCACCGACGACGAGGCCTGCCCGAACCGCGGTCACCGGAACGCCGTGCGCTGCCAGGGCCTGCTCGGCTTCGAGCCGGCTTCGCAGGTGCGCGGAGAGGTGGCCCCCCGACTCGGCTTCGGTCGGTACCAGGCCA
Organism: uncultured delta proteobacterium; assembly: GCA_947259215.1. Taxonomy (GTDB): domain Bacteria; phylum Myxococcota_A; class UBA9160; order UBA9160; family JAFDET01; genus CAMYLJ01. The sequence goes on along the minus strand of CAMYLJ010000013.1, from coordinate 60,710 downwards.
CCCAGGTAGATGATGCGCTTCACGCCCGCCTGTGCCGCGGCCCGGCCGAAGTTGTCCGCCAGCAGGAGGTCCAGGTCCTCGAAGCGCGCCTGGGTCAGTCGCGTGGAGGGCAGCATCGAGTGCACCAGGTAGTACGCCACCTCGGCACCCTTGAGTGCGGCCTCGGTCTCGCGGAGGGAGAAGAGATCGCAGCGGCGGCCGTGAACGGCCGAGCCGTCGGCGCCTCGCCCCTCGGAGACGCGCCTGCCGAGCGCGATCACCTCCGCGCGCTGGGCCAGCACGCCCACTAGGGCGCTCCCGACGAAGCCCGAGGCGCCGGCCACGGCCACGCGCGGAAGGGGCGTGCTCATGTGGCGTCGCTGCAGGCGGCTTCGCAGCGCTGCCAGAGCTGGCGCCGGTCCTCTTCGGACTCCCGCGTCCAGGGCAGATAGTGGGTCTGGCGCGGCTCACGGTCGAAGAAGAAGCGTCCGGAGACGTCTGCGGCGCGCGGACTGGCCGCGAGCCAGACCACGGTATCGGCGCCTTCCGCCGGGCTGCGCAGGATGGCCTGGGTGAGACGGAAGAATCCCGGGAGCGAGCTGCGCACCCCGGGCGTGTCCGCCCAGCCCGGGTGCATCGCGTTCACCCGGATCCCGCTCTCGGCGAGCTTTTCCGCCCAGAGCTCCGCCAGCACCACCTGCGCGCGCTTGGTCTCGGCGTACGCCAGGACGCCGTCGTACTCCCGGGCCTGCCAGTTCGGATCGTCGAGGTTCAGCCGGCGCGTGTACATGCCGCCCGAAGAGACCCAGACCACCCGGGCTTCGGGCGACTTCTCCAGTGCGGGCAGCAGCAGCCGCGTCAGCAGGTGGGGACCGATCACGTGGGTGGCCCACGTGAGCTCGAGGCCGTCGCGCGTCTCGATGCGTTCTTCCGGCAGCAGGCCGGCGTTGTGGATCAGGACGTCCAGGGGCTGCACCACCAGGCGGGCGGCGGCCTCGCGCACCGACGCGAGGTCCGACAGGTCGATCGTCTCCACCGAGACGCGGGAGCTCCCGGTCTGTTCGCGGATTCGCTCCGCCGCCTCCTCTCCCCGCGCGAGGCTGCGGCACGCCAGCACGACCTCCGCTCCCAGGTCCGCCAGCGCCAGCGCGGCTTCGTAGCCGAGGCCGGAGTTGGCTCCGGTGACCACGCAGCGCCGGCCGGACAGGTCGACGTCGAGGTCGCTCGGGTCGAACGCGAGCGAGCGCAGCTGGAGCCCCGGGCGGGCGAAGGAGACGGGGATGGCCGGATCGACGATGCGCGCCAGGCCGCGGCCGATCCAGCGAACCGCCGGGTTGGCGGGCGGCTCTTCTTCGACGGCCGGAGCCGACGGCGCCAGCGCGGCGAGCACATCGTCCAGGTTCGGGTGGTCGCCCGCCTCGCGGCTCGTATGACGGAATGCCAGCTCGCCGCCGGGCCGGATCACGAAGACGCCGCCCAGCTGCCACGGGTCGCCCTGCACCCCCTCTTGCCGAAATCCGGCGCGCAGGGCGCGCAACGCGTTGCCGGCGAGGCGCGGCGAGAGCACCTCCACCCGGCCGCGCCGCAGCCCGGCCGCGCGGTATGCGCGCAGCTCCGGGTCGACGAGCAGCGGGCCGTCGATGCCGAGATCCTCGCGAAAGGCTTCGGCGAACTGCGCCGCCCCGTTGCCGACGATGACCAGCTCCGCGCCCTGCTTGCGGATCTCGTCCACCCGGTCGCGCAACTGCGCGACTTGCTCCCGGCAGAAGAGTCAGCCGAAGTGGCGGATGAAGACCAGGACGACGGGCTGCTCCTGCCAGAGCGTCCCGAGACGCAGCGGCCGGCCGCGCCAGTCGTCGAGCTCGATGCCCGCGAGGCGGGTGGCTACACGCATGTCGGAAATTCCTTTCTCCGCGTCACCACGGGATCCGCGAGCCGTCGAAGGCCAGGAAGCTGCCGGTCTGCTCGGGCCTCACGGCATCGATCACGGCCAGGAGCTGTCGGGCGGCCTGCTCGGGGGAGAATAGCTTTCCTTTCGGCACGCTGCGCTGGAAGGGCCGCGAGAGATCCGTATCCACCGTTCCCGGATGGAGCGCCACGCAGGCCACGTTCGGGGCGCGGCGCCGCAGCTCGACGGCCAGGGTGCGGGTGAACATGTTCTGCGCGGCCTTGGAGGCACGGTACCCGTACCAGCCTCCGGACCGGTTGTCGCCGATGCTCCCCACGCGGGCCGATACGTTGGCCAGGACGGCCGGCTCGTCGTGTCGCAGGAAGCGCAGGAAGTGCTTTGCCACCAGCAGCGGCCCGAAGGCATTCACTTCGAAGGCCCGGACGAGGTTCTCCGGCTGTACCTGCTCCAGCTTCTTCTCGGGATGGAGTCCCGAGTCGTCGTGCAGGATGCCGGAGCAGTTCAGCAGCAGGTGCAGGCGATCGCAATCCTCGCCGAGCCCTTCGGCGGCCGCCCCGATGCTCTTCTCGCAGCGCACGTCGAGCGGCCGAACGAGGACTCGATCCGGGTGTTCCCGCCGGAGGGCCTCGAGCCCCGGACTGCGGCCCGGATCCCGGCAGGTTGCGAAGACGAGTCCGACGTCGGGCCTCGCGACCAGGGCTTGCGCGAGCGCGAGGCCCAGGCCCCGGCTCGAACCCTGCACGAGAACGTTTCGCGAGGCCCGAAGTGACGTCATCGCCTACGCGACGCCACGCGAGCGCGCGCGGGAATCGCGGCGTCGCCGGGTTCGATGTGGACGGGGACCTCGCGGTCCTCCTTCGTCTCGCCGCGGGTGAAGATCTCCCGCACGTAGATGTACATGCCGGCCCAGGCGATGAAGCTCACGACGCACCCGAAGATCAGAAGGTCGAGATCAGTCATGACGCTCTCCTGCCAGCAGCAGCGCCCCCGCCGCGCAGATGGACGGGACCCAGAGCCCGACGTAGATGCCGCGCTCCGTGTCACCGGTGAAGAAGAGGGAGATCGAGGCCAGGAACGAGAGACCCGCGGCGGCGAAGAACAGCGCCTTCGCCTGACGGGCCTTGGCCAGGGAGCCGGTGCGTGCATCCACGCGTGCTCCTCCGGGATGGGATTCGGGGTGAGCCATGCTGGGATCCTCCACCGGCAGGCGGCCAGGGCGACCGCGCGTTTCGGAATCGATTCTAGCTAGATCGCGATGTCTGTCTATAATTATTTTAAAAATATGTAGACATAATTTAGACATCAAGTAGGATCTTGTTCATGGAATGGATCGATTCCCCGGGGGGATTTCCTGCGCCGTCGTTGGGCCTCGTCGTGCTGCTCGCCCAGCTGGCGACCACGCTCTACCTGACCGGGATCGTCTGGTTCGTGCAAGTGGTCCACTACCCCTTGTTCGGAGCCGTGGGGCCGGCCGGCTTTCGCACGTACGCCGACGCCCACGTCCGGCGCACCGGCTGGGTCGTGGGCCCGCCGATGCTGGCCGAGCTCGGCTGCGCCGTGCTGCTGCTATGGCTGCGCCCCGCCGGCGTGCCGGGGGTCGCGCTCGTCGCCGGCCTCGGGCTGCTCGGGGTGATCTGGGCCTCGACCCTGGGGCTGCAGGTGCCGCGACACACGCGGCTGCGACGCGGCTTCCATGCGGATGCGCACCGCCAGCTCGTCCGGACCAATTGGATCCGCACGGCGGCCTGGACCGCGCGCTCCCTGCTGGTCCTGGCCATGCTCGCCGCGGCGATGGGTGGCTGATCTCGTGGCGAGCTTCGAATGCCGGCTGCGCGACGCCTCGCTTGATCCCGAAGGACGGCGCTGGATCTTCGTGCCCGAGGATCAGCTCACGGCGGCGGTCGGTGGCGCTCCTGCGTCGCAACGCCTCGGACCACGAGTTCTACGCGCTCGAGATCCCGTGCCGGGAGCTGGCGCGCCTGCCGCGCCGGCTGCCCCCGGCCGTACCGATGGAAACGCGGCCCGTCTAGGCCGCCGAGAGGAGGACGAACGATGGCGAACTACAGAGCCGAGCTGGAGGTGGCGCGTCCGATCGACGAGGCCTTTGCCTACCTGGCGGACTTCGCGAACACCGAGCAGTGGGATCCGGGCGTCGTCCGGGCAGACCGGCTCACGCCGGGCCCGATCGGAACCGGCACCGCGTTCGAGGTCGTGAGCGACTTCCTGGGGCGTGAGGTGCCGCTCACCTACCGGATCGTCCAGTACGAGGCGCCGACCCGGCTCATGCTGGAGGCGGAGAACGAGACCCTGCGCTCGGTCGATACGGTCACGTTCGAGAAGACGCCGTCGGGCACCCGCCTCGTCTACGAGGCCAACCTGACCCTGAAGGGCCTTCGCTACCTGGCCGACCTGGCGCTCCACGTCGCCTTCCAGATTGTCGGACGGCGGGCCCTCGGCGGGCTCGAAACGGCGCTCGCCCGGAACTGAGTCCCGTGGGGCACGAGGGCCGGCCGTCGGTTCGGTCGCTCCGGGGCCAAGAACCCAAGGAGAGGAACATGCGGATCGACCCCCTCGCGAGCGTCGGCCTGGTGCTTGCCCTGGCCCTCGTCTCGTCGCCCCTGGCGCAGGCCGGTCGTGAGGGTCGACGGCGCCAAGGTGGTGAACGCCGACGTGATGGCCAGCAATGGCGTGATCCACGTGATCGACCGCGTGATGATGCCGACCCTCTGAGTCGTCTGACCGGGCGGCGCCCGATCGGCGCGTCGCCCGGCGGATCGGCGGTCAGGCGGTGAATGCTTCCGCCATCCTTCGCGCGAGTGCGACGCCACTCTGCCACGCCGCCTCGATCCGAGGCGCGATGCACCAGTCCCCGCAGACGCCGAGACGCGCGTGCTCGTCCCACAGGAACGGTTCGCCGAGCGGCTTCTCCACCAGCGCGTAGCGCCAACGGTGCGTGGTCTGGAACGACGGCTCGGGGAGGCCGCCCTCGAGCAGCACCTCGAGCGCCGCGCGCATCCGGCGACCGGCGTCGTCGGGCTCCAGTTCGAGGTGGGCTCGGCTCCAGTCGCCCCGGGCGTGCAGCGTCCAACACGCGGCCGGCTCACGCCCGGGCTTCGTCTCGTTCCGCGCCAGCCACGCCAGGAGGTCGTCGCTCTGGAGGGCGAGCGCGTCGAAGTCGGCGTCGGGTGACTCCGGAAAGCCCAGCAAGGTCGCCCAGCACGGGGCGAGCGAGACCGCCCCGATCCGCGCGGCGAAGTCGGGATGGGCGGTGAGCAGGGGAGGGGCCTGCGGCGCCGGCACCGCGAGCACCGTGGCGTCGAAGCGGCCGAGCGCGGAGCCGTCCTCCGCCGACGGCTGCCAGCCGGCGTCCGCCTCGAGACGGGACACGCGGAGCCCCGCCCCGACGGCGAGGTCGCGCGCCAGGTGCCGGCCCAGCGCACCCATGGTCGGGGCTCCGACGAAGCGATCCTCCGGCGGAAGGGGCTCGCGCCTTCCATCGACGCCCTGGGCGAGCAGACGGCCCGTCCAGCGCTCCACCGCGCCAGCGCGCTGCCACGAGGCGACGACCTCGCGAAACGCCGGATCGCGCGCCGTGAAGTATTGGGCGCCGTGGTCGAAGCGCAGGCTCTCCGCGCGCCGCGTCGCGCAGCGTCCTCCCGGACCGCGACCCTTGTCGAACACGCGGACGTCGAAGCCCGCGTCCGCCAGCACGCGCGCGCAAGACAGACCGGCGATGCCGGCGCCGACGACCGCGATGCGTGTCGTTCCCATTAGACAGGAGCTTGGCAGGAGTTAGCCTCGTCAACAATGCACCAGCAACTCGGCAGCGCGGTCGGCTCCATCTCGTACGCCGACGGACGCCTCCTCGAGGCCCCGCCCCACGTGGCACCGCCGGGCTTCGCGGAGCACGTCTACGAGCGAAGCTTCGTGGTGTCGGCTCCGCGGCAGGCGGCGTGGGCCTGGCTCGAGGATCCCGCCACCTTCGTCGACAACCAGATCTGGCCCTTCCGCGTCGAGTTCGTGTCGGCCGACCCCGGGGTGCCGCCGGGCTTCCACGTGGGTGGCCTGAACGTCCACCACGGGCCGCTCCTGTGCTTCGCGGGGATCCTGACCGAGATCCGCGAAGGGGCCTACCGCGATCTCCGCTATTTCTACGGCAGCTACGCCCTGAGCCTGCGTCTGATCCGGCCGACCCGTCTGGAGTTCTGGCTGGAGGATGCCGGCGAGGGCGAGACCCGCGTGCGTCTGCGCGTGACGAGCCTCGTGCGCGGCTGGCTCGCCGGAACCTGGACGGTCGCGCAACGGGTCTTCTGGCGGCGCTTCCCCCGCTGGATGGCCCGCTCGCTGGGCGCGCGGGTCATCGGCTAGGGCGATGCCCGAGGGACCGGAGATCCGGCGCGCGGCGGACCGCATCGCGAAGGCGGTGGAGGGATGCGTAGCCGGCTCGGTCCAGTTCGCCCGGGAGCCGCTCCGGCCGTTCGAGTCGGTGCTGGCGGGCGAGGAGGTTGCCGCGGTCGAGCCGCGGGGCAAGGCGCTCCTCGTGCGCTTCGCGAACGGCCTCTCGGTCTACACCCACAGCCAGCTCTATGGACGCTGGTTCGTGCGGCCCGCCGGTGAGCTCCCGGCCACGCGCCGGAGCCTGCGCTTCGCGCTTCACACGCCGGAGTCGTCGGCGCTGCTCTACAGCGCCTCGGAGATCGACGTGCTGGACGATGCCGCCATCGAGAGCCACCCGTACCTCGGCCGGATCGGGCCCGACGTGCTGGCTGCGGACACCGATCCGGGCGTCGTCGAAGAGCGTCTGGCGAGCGCGTCGTTCCGGGGACGCCGGCTGGGCAGCCTGCTCCTCGACCAGACGTTCCTGGCCGGTCTGGGCAACTACCTGCGCTCCGAGATCCTGTTCGAGGCGGGGCTTCCCGCGGAGACGCGTCCCGTGGACCTCGACGGCGCGCGGCGCCGACAGCTGGCCGAGGCCGTCCTTATCCTGTCGCGGCGCGCCTATCGGACCGGCGGCGTCACCAACGACCCCGAGCGGGTGCGGGCGCTGCGTGCGCGAGGCGTTCCGCGCCGCCGCTACCGCCACCATGTCTTCGGCCGGGCGGGCCAGCCGTGCTACATCTGTGGCGAGTGTGTGCGCAGGCTCGAGGCCGGCGGGCGGCGCCTGTACGCGTGCCCGGGTTGCCAGGGTCCAGCGCGCGAGGCGGGCTAGACGTGTTGGGTAAGCTGCTGCAGGGAAACCGGGGAATGCTGCTCAAGGCGGTGCGTGGCACCGAGTGGAGCCAGTTTCTCGATTACGTGACGCCGTCCTTCTTCGACGTGGTGGGCGTGCGCGACCTGCTTTCCCAGGGGCGGGAAATGGCGGGCAACCTGGCCGACGGGCGCGGCTTCGATGTGCTCCGCGCCAGGCAGGCCCGCGCGCTCGGCGAGCGGGGCGTCGCGGTGCAGCTGGTTCCGTCGCACGACGGGGCGCAGGAGCCGGGCGATGAGCGCGCCCTCGGCCAGCGCATCCTCGAGGTCTACTTCGGGCAGCTCTTCGCGAGCGACGCCACCATCCTCGACCTGCGCGGCGCACGCTGGGCCTCGTCCGCGGACGCAGACGCTCCGTCCTGGTTCCCACGCGCGCTCTGGATCCGCTGGCAGCCGGAGTTCCTGGCCGCGGTGCGGGACATGTACCGCGGTTTCTACTGCGACGACGACGCGCTCTTCGATCGTGGCATCCAGGCGCTGCGGCTGGAGCCGGCTGCCGACGTGCTCCGGGCCCACTTCGGCGAAGGCGACCAGCGCGAGGTCCGCTTCGAGACCCGGGTGTTCCACTCGAGCTTCCACGAGGTCTTCGTGCGCTGCCGGGACGAGGGCGTGACCCTGCACCGCAACTTCCTGGCGCTGGGTCTCTACCTCGCCTGCCTCTACGACGGGCTCGAGGATCGCGGGCCCCTGGACGTGCGCGACGCCTTCGAGCGGGTCGCGGGCTGACGGTCGGCGGCGGGGCGCTCGCCGAACTCGGCCAGCGTCTCGTCGATGCGGTGGCGGAGCCAGTAGACCTCGTCGTGTTTCACGTCGCTGCTCGCCTCGAGCAGGTCGCCCAGCGCGTCCAGCCGGACCCGCAGAGCTGCGGCATTTTCGGGCTCGGCCTCGAGCGCCATGTCGGCCAGGTGCAGCGCCTCGACGGGCTCGCTCCGCTCCAGGCGCGCCGCGCCGCGTGCCGCCACGGCGTTCGTGCCGCCGGCCATCTCGACGATCTCCGGGTCGATCGCGCGCCGCGGCACGGCGTAGAGCTCCGTGCTGGAGCGCAGCTGGAACCATCCGGTGTAGTCCTCGAAGATGCTGCGCACGCCCCAGGAGACCTTGCCGTGGACCTCGGGCAGCGCCAGCTCGGGCGGCAGCGCGATCTCGCGCATCAGGGTGTGCGCGTCCTTGCCGTCGTTGATGCCGTCGATCACGGCCTGCTCCACGTAGGCGACGGCGTCGCGGGTGCGGCGGACGCCGGCGCGGATCGTCTCTCGGCCGCGGATCGGCTCGATGTGGCTCGGCACTCGGTCAGCAGCAGGCTCGTCACGCAGCGGGCCCTCATCGACACAGCCCTCCATTGAGGAACGGCCACGGCTCGCAGTCGTAGAGCAGCCGGCCGCCCTCGCCGTGCATCCAGTCCAGGGCGCGGCGCGCGTAGGCAGGAGCCATCCCGGGGGCCGCCTCGTCGTGGAGCTTCTCCAGCGGGATCGGGTAGTCGGCCCAGTCGCGCGGCGCGCGCCAGCCCGGCGGCGCGATCAGCTCCGAGCGCGTGCCGGACACGGGGTAGAGCAGCCGCCAGCGATGGATGGCCTCGGACAGGTCGGCCACCACCTCGGGATGCGCGGCGGCGAGGTCGTTGCGCTCGTAGGGATCGTCACGGATGCGGAAGAGATGGTTGGAGACTTCGGCCGAGAGCAGCGTCTGACGCACCTCCTGCACCAGCTTCCACTCGTCGTCGAAGGCCGTCAGCGCGAAGGAGCCGCGGATCGGGGTCTCGGACGCGAAGAACAGGTGCCCGTCCAGGTGGACCTCCTCCCCGCGCCGGATCGCCGGCCACATGTCGCGTCCGCCGAGCGTGCGCTCGTTGCGGGGCTCGACCCCGGCGGCGGCCGCCAGGGTAGGGAAGACGTCCATGACCGACATGATCTGGTCCATTCGCGTCCCGCCCTCGAGCTGCGCCGGCCAGCGCAGCAGGGAGACGACGCGGATTCCGCCCTCGAAGGTCTCGCCTTTGCCGCCCCGCAGCGGCACGTTGTCCGCTCCGCCGAGCGCGTAGGCCGCACCCCCGTTGTCGCTGAAGAAGAGCACGATGGTGTTCTCGGCCAGCCCCTCGTCGTCCAGGGTCTGGAGGACGCGCCCGATCGCCTGGTCCATTCCTTCCACCACGGCGGCGTAGACCGGTCGCGCGCTGGGACGGCGCAGGAGCCTGGCGATCTTGCGGGTGCGGTCGCTGTTGTTGCTGCGCGCGGGCTCGCGGTCGTCGTCCAGGTCGGCGTACTTCTGCTTCAGATTCTCGGGCGCGTCGAGCGGGGTGTGGGGCGCGATGAACGGCATGTAGAGGAAGAACGGGCGTTCGGGGTCACGCTCGCGGATCCAGCGCGAGGCCTCGTCGGCGAGCAGGAAGGTCTCGTAGCCGCGATCGTCGATGGACTCGCCGTTGCGCTGGAAGTCCCGGCCTCCCTGGTTCGAGAAGGGCGGGAAGTAGCCGACCTCTGTGTGGAGATGGCCGTAGAAGTGGTCGAAGCCGCGCCGGTTTGGATGGTAGGTCTCCTGGGCGTGGCCCAGGTGCCACTTTCCGACGATGGCCGTCTGGTAGCCCGCGGCCTGGAAGCTCTGGGGCATGAAGTGCTCGTCGGGATGGATGCCGTTGTTGCTCCAGGGCAGGATGACCGCGTAGGCCACGCCGAGGCGCATCGGATCGCGCCCGGTCATGAGCGCCGCCCGCGTGGGCGAGCAGATCGGCGTGGTGTAGAAGCGGTGGAGGTTGACGCCCTCTCGCGCCAGCCGGTCGAGGGACGGCGTGTCGATCGGCCCGCCACGGAAGCCCACGTCGGACCAGCCCAAGTCGTCGGCCAGCAAGATCACCACGTTGGGTCGTCCGAAGGCGGCCGCGGCCGGCGCGGCGAGCAGGCTGCCCAGCAGCAGGGCGGCGAGCGGGAGCAGGGGGGAGGCGGGGGCGCGCATGGCGGTTCCTTCGCGGTGGCCGGCGCAATATAATACGGTAGTATTAATTCGTCAATGGCCAACCGGATCGAAAAGCGTCGGGTCGGGAAGGGAAGGGCGAGGGCCGAGCGGGCCGATTCCGCCACGACCCGTGCCCGCATCGTGGCCGCCGCCGAGACGCTGTTCGCGGAGCGGGGGATCGACCGGGTCTCGCTGGTCGAGATCGGAAAGGCCGCGGGGCAGCGCAACCGCTCGGCGGTCCAGTACCACTTCGGCGACAAGGCGGCGCTGCTCGAGGCGATCCGCCAGAAGCACGCACCGGGAATCGAGCTGCGACGCGCGGCCATGCTCGATGCGCTCGGGAGTGCGCGCCGGCCGCCGCTGCGCAGCCTGGTCGAGGCCCTGGTGATTCCGGTCGCCGAGAAGGTCCGGGATCCCGACGGGGGCGAGGCCTACGTTCGCATCAACGCCGCGCTGATCGGTCATCCTCGCTTCCCGCTGCTCTCGCGCCGGTCGACCCGCGAGAACCGGACGGCCGCTCGGCTCCTCCAGCTGGTGGTGCGCGCGACGCCCGCGCTTCCCGAGCCGCTCCGCGAGCCCCGCATGCTGCTGGTGACGGGGCTCGTCTTCCACGGCATCGCCGACAACGCCCGGCTGGCGCGCCGCCGCGGCGGCGCCGCCGCGTGGCAGCTCACCGTGGGTCAGCTGGTGGATTGCGTCCTCGCCGTCCTCCAGGCGCCCGTCTCCCCCGAGACGAAGATCGCGCTGCGAGAGGCCTCCCGGAGGGCCTAGGCGCGGATCCGCCGCGCCCCCCTGCGGACCGCCGAGTGCCACGCGCACTAGCCATCCTCGGGCGCCAGCGTGAGACCCGCGGCTTCGCCCACGGAGAACCGTCGCAGCTTCCGGAGCGCCCGCGAGCCGATCTGCCTGGTCGCATCCACGGACTTTCCCAGCTCGGCGGCGATCTCGCCGTACTCCGAGCCGACTACCTTCGCGAGCAGGAGCACACGCGCCTGCTCTCCTGAGAGCTCGCCGAGGAGCTGCCCGGCTTCCTCACGCGCTGCAGCCAGCCGCTCGGAGCTGGGCTCATCGCTGGCCGTGTCGTCGAGACCGAGCGTGACTCCGGCCTCCCGGTATGTTCGCCGAAGCTCGTCCAGCCAGACGCGGTTCGCGATCCGGAAGAACCACGGCGCGAACGGTCTCTCGGGATCGTACCGGCTGCGGAAGCGGTGCAGCCGCAGGAAGAGCTCCTGATACAGGTCGCCAGCGCGCTGCGGCGCGCGAGCGCGGCGCAGGAAGTAGGCGTAGGCCTTGCGCTCGTAGCGCCGGAAGAGCTCGTCGAAGGCAGCCGCACTGCCCGCGGCGTAGTCCTCCATCAATCGCGAGTCGGGGGTCTCCCTCATCCCTGTTCCCTCCTCGGCCGGGCGCCGTGCAGGGCTCGGCCGTCGGATCGGGTCGGGTCGCCCACGCGGGCGGGTCCCGTCCCGATCGGATTGCGGACAGGCGATGTGGGATCAGATCAGGAGGATCGACAGCTCGAGCAGGATGTCGGCCGGAGCTGGTGGCCGGCGCCAGGCTCCCGCCTCGCGGACGGCGCGCGCCGGCGCCGCGAGGTCGAAGAGCGCGGCGTCCAGGCGAAGGGGAGGGGTGGTGGGAGCGGACAGGACCGGCGGCGCGGCCAGCAGGGTCTCCACGAACAGATCGCAGTGTTCCCGGCAGCATTGGTCCGCATCGTTCTCGGGTGCGGAGGACCCGCTGCGCAGGGGCAGCGCGGCCTGGTGGCCTCCGTCTGTGGCGGGGCGGTCATGGCAACCGGCCGGTTGCGAAGCCGTCGCAACCGCCGGCCCCGCGAGATGCCCGGAGCCCTCCGTCACGGAGACGCCCAGTCCCGCGAGCGCGCACAGGGAGGCCTGCAGCCAGATGAATGCGGCAGCGCTGGCGGCCAGGCTTCTCCTCACTCCGGCGACCTCGTGCGATTTCGAGTCCGCATGGCGACTCCCGATCCGCGCATCGACCCTACCTCCTGGCGGCTTGAGAGGCGAGGGCGAACCCGCGGGCGTCCCTCCGGGCACCTGGGTTGGTACACATACCCCCTTAGGGTATATTCCGCAAGACCCGACGGATCCAGGGAGGCGCCATGAAGACGGACACGAAGCAGAAGGCCCAGGCACGGCTCCGGCGCATCGGGGGGCAGGTGGAGGGCATCCAGCGGATGCTGGACGACGACCGCTACTGCGTGGACGTCCTGCTCCAGGTCGCGGCCGCCCGAGCGGCCCTGGACCGGGTGGGCAAGCTGATCCTCGCGTCCCACGTGGAGACCTGTGTGGCCGACGCGTTCGCCAGCGGCCGGCGTCGCGATCGCGACAAGAAGATGGCGGAGCTCCTGGAGGTGTTCTCCCGCTTCGGGTACGTGAACGCCCGCTGAGGGCACGGGTGGCGAGCCATGGCCGGGCCTGACAGATCGCACGCGCTGCGCGATCCGGTCTGCGGAATGCACGTGGATCCGGACGGCCCGCACCGGCTCGAGCTCGACGGGGTCCACTACGGCTTCTGCAGCGACCGCTGCCGGGCCCGGTTCCGCCGCGATCCCCGTCGCTACCTCGAGCCCGGACCCGATCGCCCCGGAAGCGGGGGCCAGCCGGACACCCGGGAGTACACCTGCCCGATGCACCCGGAGGTGCGCCAGATCGGGCCCGGGACCTGTCCGCTCTGCGGGATGGCCCTCGAGCCGGTCGGCTTCGAGGCGGAGGAGGAGGCGAGCCCCGAGCTGCGGGACATGTCCCGGCGGTTCTGGCTGAGCCTGGCCCTCACGCTGCCGGTCTTCGGGGTCGCCATGTCGGAGATGCTGCCCGGCCGGCCGCTGCAGGGCGCGGCCCCGGCGAAGGCGTGGGTCTGGCTGCAGCTGGTCCTGGCGACACCCGTGGTGTTGTGGGGCGGGCGGCCTTTCTTCGTTCGGGGCTGGGCGTCCATTCGGAGCCGTGCGTTCAACATGTTCACGTTGATCGCCATCGGCACCGGCGCCGCCTGGACGTACAGCGTGATCGCCGCGCTGGCGCCGGAGATCTTCCCCGCGTCCTTTCGCGGACCCGAAGGGGAGGTGGCGGTCTACTTCGAGGCGGCGGCGGTGATCGTGACGCTCGTGCTGCTCGGCCAGGTGCTGGAGCTGCGTGCCCGCAGCCGGACGGGAGCGGCGATCCGGGCCCTGCTGGGCCTCGCGCCCAAGACCGCCCGCCGCCTGCTCGACGACGGGAGCGAGGAGGACGTTCCCCTGGACGAGGTGCAGGCCGGGGACCGCCTTCGCGTCCGGCCTGGCGAGAAGGTCCCCGTGGACGGCGTGGTGCTCGAAGGTCGCAGCGCGGTCGACGAGTCGCTCGTTACCGGGGAGCCCATCCCGGTGGAGAAGGGTCCCGACGAGGCCGTGATCGGCGCCACGGTCAACGGCACCGGAAGCCTCGTGATCCGGGCCGAGCGCGTCGGCGGCGAGACCCTGCTCGCCCAGATCGTGCAGATGGTGGCCGAGGCCCAGCGCAGCCGGGCTCCCATCCAGCGCCTGGCCGACGTCGTCGCCAGCTACTTCGTGCCGGCGGTCCTGGTGGCCGCGGTGGTGGCGTTCGCCATCTGGGCGGCGGTGGGTCCGGAGCCGCGCATGGCCCACGCGCTCCTCGCAGCGGTGGCGGTCCTGATCATCGCCTGCCCCTGCGCGCTCGGTCTGGCGACGCCCATGTCGATCATGGTGGCGACCGGACGGGGCGCCACGGCGGGTGTGCTCTTCAAGAACGCCGAAGCGATCGAGGTGTTGCGCAAGGTGGACACCCTCGTCGTGGACAAGACGGGGACGCTCACCGAGGGCAGGCCTCGCCTGGTCGACGTGATTCCCGGGGAGGGACTGGACGATACCCGGCTGCTCGGTCTGGCGGCGAGCCTCGAGCGGGGAAGCGAGCACCCGCTGGCCGAAGCCATCGTCGCCGGCGCCGAGGAGCGCGGCGTTACGCTGAGCACCGCAAGCGACTTCGACTCGCACCCGGGCCGGGGCGTCTCGGGCCGGGTGGAGGGCCACGCCGTGGCGCTCGGGAACCGCCGCCTGCTCGAGGAGCTCGGGATCCAGCCGGAGCTGCTCGGGGCGCGCGCCGAGGAGCTGCGACGAGGGGGCCAGACCGCCATGTTCGTGGCCGTTGACGGCCGGGCGGCCGGCCTGCTGGCCGTCGCCGACCCGATCAAGGCGACGACGCCCGAGGCGATTCGCCTCCTTCACGCCGAGGGAATGCGCATCGTGGTCCTCACCGGCGACAGCCGGACCACCGCCCAGGCGGTCGCGGCGCAGCTCGGACTGGACGAGGTGATCGCCGACGTGCTGCCCGACCAGAAGGCCGCGATGGTGCGCGGCCTGCAGGAGCAGGGACGGATCGTGGCGATGGCCGGGGACGGCGTGAACGACGCCCCGGCCCTGGCCCGCGCCCATGTGGGCATCGCCATGGGAACGGGCGCCGACGTGGCGATGGAGAGTGCCGGGGTGACCCTCGTCAAGGGCGACCTGCGCGGGATCGTGCGCGCGAGACGCTTGAGTCGCGCCACCATGCGCAACATCCGCCAGAATCTCTTCTTCGCCTTCGTCTACAACAGCCTGGGCGTCCCGGTGGCCGCGGGTGTGCTGTACCCGTTCTTCGGCGTCCTGCTGAGCCCCATGCTGGCGGCCGCCGCCATGAGTCTGAGTTCGGTGTCGGTGATCGGAAACGCCCTGCGCCTGCGGCGGGCGCGCCTCTGACCCGGGCACCGGGGAGGCGACCCATGAGCCGTGCGGGTCGGCGCGCATCGCCTGCGCCGCCGCCGGAATCTACAGCGTGCGCTCGAGCCAGCCGCGAACCGGCCGGAATCCCAGCCGTACGCCGACGAGCGAGCCCGCCATCAGGCCGACGGACCACAGCGCGGCGACCGCGATCGGCGTCTCCACGGACTGCAGAACGACTGCGGGCCAGAGCAGGAGGAACAGCAGGGCTGCGGGCAAGTGGATGCTGCGAAACCTCACCCCGCGCAGGGTGAGGGTCGCCGACGCGACCCCTCCGATCAGCAGGGTGGAGCAGAGGCCCAGGCAGAGTGCGCTGCCCGCGCTGCCGAGCAGGCCGTGGCTGAGGCGGCCGAGCGACGTCGAGCCCCACCAGTCCAGGTAGTGGGGATCCGGGCACACGAGTCCGAGAACCGCGGCCAGTGCGAAGCCCACCAGGGCCAGGGCGGCCGCCTGCGCCACGTGGACCGGGCCTGCGCGGATCCGCAGCAGCACCACGGAGAAGAGGTGTACCAGGAGTCCGGCCCAGGCTGAAGCGCAGACGGCCAGGTGCCAGCCGTGCGCGCCGTGAAGGGAGCCGACGGAGAAGAGGACCACGGCGCCGATCGCCCCGGCCAGCCCCAGCACGGCCGCGAGGGCGAGGCGCCGGGCGGTGGACGAACTCGTCCGCTCGAGCTCGGCCCCCAGGGCGTCCCGGATACCCTGTCGCACGCTCTCCCGGACCTCCCTCGGGGAAGCCACGCCTTCCTCGGCCTTCGTGCTGTTCACCACCCGGAGTACGCCGCCACCGCACGTCGAGTGACGTTCTTTCGCAGTCACTTTCCGCAGGCTCCCCACGTAAGGGGATCACGGTCCCTTACGGCCTGGAGGGGGAAGGGCGCATGGGCAAGTTGGCTGGCCGATGGGCTTCGTCGCTCTCGCTGGGCGCGATCCTGGCGACCGCCGGAGTGGCCCCGGTGGCGGCGCAGGACGCGCTGCCGCCCACGCCGCTGTCACTCGACTGGTGCCTGGAGCGGGCCGCTGCAGCGAATCCCGACATCGCCGCCGAGGCGGCGGCCGCCGACGCGGCCCGGGAGCGGATCGTACCCGCGGGCGCCCTGGACGATCCCCGGTTCGCCTATCAGGCCAGCAACCTCCCCATCGGCTCGTTCGACTTCAATTCCACTCCGCTGTCCGGCCAGCAGCTCACCCTGGCGCAGAAGCTCCCCTTCCCGGGGCTGCTCGGCAATCGCAAGCACGCGGCGGAGGCGGGCGAGAAAGCTGCCCTCGCTACACTCGAGGATCGGCGTCACCGGATCGCAGCGGAGGTGGAGCGGGCCTGGGCGGAGCTCGGCTTCTCCCAGCGCGCCCTGGACATCACCGACCGGAACATCGAGCTCCTGCGCCAGCTGACTCGCATCGCGGAGGCGAAGTACCGCGTGGGTACCGGTCTCCAGCAGGACGTGCTGCGGGCCCAGGTGGGACTCACGCAGCTCTTGAACGAGCGGCTCGAGCGGGAAGCCGCCATCGTGACGAGCGAGGCCGCGATGACTGGAGTGCTCGACCTGGCACCCGGCGCACGTCTGGGCCGGACGACGGAGCTGGCTGGGACCGAGGCCATACCCCGCTTGGAGGAGCTGCTCGCCCGGTTGGAGGACGTCAATCCGCTCCTGCGCTCGCTCGGCGCCCGCGTGGAGGAGGCCGAGCGGCTCCGTCGCGTGGCCGAGCTCGAGGGGTATCCCGACGTGGATCTCGGGTTCGGCTATCGGATCCGGCAGCGCGTCGTG
Organism: uncultured delta proteobacterium; assembly: GCA_947259215.1. Classification (GTDB taxonomy): domain Bacteria; phylum Myxococcota_A; class UBA9160; order UBA9160; family JAFDET01; genus CAMYLJ01. The sequence continues at coordinate 44,104 of CAMYLJ010000013.1, read as the reverse complement.
AGCGATCCCGTCGACGGGGACGACTTCGTGACGGCCGGTCTGACCATCCGGCTGCCCGTGAACCGCTCCAAGTGGCGCGCCCGCGTCGCGGAGCGGGACGCCCTCCACCGGCGGGCCAAGGCCCGGTATCGCTCGGCGCGGGCACGCCTGGGGGATGCGGTGACGGCGCTGTTCGCCGAGCTGCGACGCGCCGACGCGGAGGCGACGCTGCTGGAGACAGGACTCGTACCCCAGACCCGCCAGTCGCTCGAGGCGAGCCGGGCCGGCTACGAGGTGGACAAGGTGGACTTCCTGAGCCTGATCGACAGCCAGGTGAGTCTGCTGGAGGCGGAGCTGCGGCTGGTGCGGGCGCGCGCAGACCGGCGCGGGGCCTTCGCGGGCCTGGAGGCGGCCTTGGGGGAGAGCTTGCGATGAGCCGGCGCGGTTGGATTCCCGCGGCAGCGGTTGCGGTGCTGGCGGTTGCGCTCGGGTGGTTCGGGCGCGGCTGGCTGGCGCCCTCCGGCGCTCCCCAGCAGGGCGGCGCCACACGGGCCGCAGACGGTGCCTGTCCCGACGGATCCCGGCCCCGATACTGGAAGGCCCCGATGGACCCCACCTACGTGCGGGATGAGCCGGGGAAGTCGCCCATGGGCATGGACCTGGTACCGGTCTGCGGCGACGCGGCAGACACGGGCGACGCCGGGGCGGTCCGCATCAGTCCCCACGTGATCCAGAGCATCGGCGTGCGTACCGGCCGAGTGGAACGCCGCGACCTCGCGCGCAGGGTTCGTGCGGTCGGACGCGTGGACTACGACGAGCGGCTGGTCGACCACGTCCACACCAAGATCCAGGGCTGGGTGGAGCGCCTCTACGTGGAGTACGAGGGCGAGATGGTGAAGCCCGGCCAGCCGTTGCTCGAGATCTACTCGCCGGAGCTGGTCTCGACCCAGGAGGAGCTGCTGCTCGCAGCCCGCTACCGGGATACGACCTCGGAGAGCCCCTTCCCCGACGTCTCGGGCGGAGGGCAGGCCCTCTTCGATGCCACCCGTCGACGGCTCGAGCTGTGGGACATCCCGGAACGAGACGTGAATCGCCTGCTGGAGACCGGGGAGGTTCGCAAGAGCCTGACCCTGTACGCGCCCTCGGGTGGGGTCGTGACCCACCTGATGGTGCGCAAGGGAATGGAGGTCAGCTCGAACGACAACCTCTACACGATCGCCGACCTGTCGCGGGTCTGGCTCTACGCCGACGTCTACGAGTACGAGCTGCCCTGGATCGAGGTCGGGCAGAAGGGCAGCGTCGAGCTCAGCTACCTGCCGGGTCGGACGTTCGAGGGGGAGGTGACCTACGTCTATCCATTCCTGGATCCGAAGACGCGAACCGCCCGGGTGCGCCTCGAGCTCGCCAACGATGACCTCACGTTCAAGCCGGACATGTTCGCCAATGTGACGATCGAGACCGAGATCCATCGCGGGGTGCTCGCGGTCCCCGAGGAGGCGGTGATCCGCTCGGGCCAGCGCAACCTCGTCATCGTCGCGCTGGGGGAGGGACGTTTCGAGCCGCGTGAGATGGAGATCGGGATCGACTCCGGAGACGGCTGGCTGGAGGCCAGGAGCGGGCTCGCCGACGGAGAGGAGGTCGTGACCTCGGGCCAGTTCCTGATCGACAGCGAGAGCAGGCTGCGGGAGGCGGTGCAGAAGCTGCTCGGGGAGAGCGAGGCCGGGGACGAAAGCCCCGACCCGCACGCGGGGCACGCGATGCCCGACGCGGCGATGCCGGAAGCGGAGGACCCGCACGCGGGGCACGCGATGCCCGACGCGACGATGCCGGAAGCGGAGGACCCGCACGCGGGTCACGCGATGCCCGACGCGGTGATGCCGGAGCCGGAGGACCCGCACGCGGGGCACGCGATGCCGCCGGCGGGCGGACACGAGGGGCACGTGATGCCCGACCCGCACACCGGGGACTAGGCGGTGCTCCGGCGCATCATCGAGGGCTCTGCCACCAACCCCTTCCTGGTGGGGCTGGGCATCGTCGCCCTACTGGTGTGGGGCGGCTACGCGGTCTACCGGATGCCGCTCGACGCGATCCCGGACCTCTCCGACGTCCAGGTGATCGTGTTCAGCGAGTTCCCCGGCCAGGCCCCCCAGGTGGTCGAAGACCAGGTCACCTACCCACTGACGACGTCGATGCTGGCGGTTCCGTACGCCAAGGTCGTCCGCGGCTACTCGTTCTTCGGCTTCTCCTTCGTCTACGTGATCTTCGAGGACGGAACGGACCTCTACTGGGCGCGCAGCCGGGTCCTCGAATACCTGAACTTCGTCTCGGGTCGGCTGCCGGCCGGCGTGACACCCACCCTGGGTCCGGATGCCACGGGTGTGGGCTGGGTCTACGAGTACGCGCTCGTGGATCGCACGGGACGGCACGACCTGTCCGAGCTGCGCTCCATCCAGGACTGGTACCTGCGCTACGAGCTCCAGACGGTGCCCGGCGTGTCGGAGGTGGCGAGCATCGGCGGGTTCGTGCGCCAGTACCAGGTGGAGGTCGATCCCAACGCCCTCGCCGCCTACGGGATTCCGCTGGCCCAGGTCCGGAAGGCGATTCAACGCAGCAACAACGACGTGGGCGGCCGGCTGGTGGAGATGGCCGAGAGCGAGTTCATGGTCCGGGGGCTCGGGTACCTCAAGTCCCTGGAGGACCTGAAGAGCATCGCCATCGGGACCGACGGCCGCGGCACCCCCGTCCTGATCCGCGACGTGGCCTCCGTCCACCTGGGGCCGGAGCTCCGCCGGGGCCTCACGGACCTGGACGGACAGGGCGAGGTCGCCGCCGGTGTGGTCGTGATGCGCTTCGGCGAGAACGCCCTCGAGGTCATCCGCAACGTCAAGGCGAAGCTCCGCACCCTCGAGGCCGGCCTTCCCGAGGGCGTGGAGCTGGTGGAGGTCTACGACCGCTCCGGCCTGATCGAGCGCGCCGTGGACAACCTGCGCGTGAAGCTGGTGGAGGAGATCCTGATCGTCGCGCTCGTCTGCGTCGTCTTCCTCTTCCACCTGCGAAGCGCCTTCGTCGCCGTGCTGACGCTACCGCTCGGCGTGCTGATCTCCTTCGTCATCATGTACCAGCAGGGCATCAACGCCAACATCATGTCGCTGGGAGGGATCGCCATCGCGATCGGCGCCATGGTGGACGCGGCGGTGGTGATGATCGAGAACGCCCACAAGCATCTCGAGCGGGACGAGGGCAGGAAGCCCCGGGAGCGCATCCTGATCGACGCCGCGACCGAGGTGGGTCCGGCGCTCTTCTTCTCGCTGCTGATCATCACCGTTTCGTTCCTGCCAGTCTTCAGCCTGCAGGCCCAGGAGGGACGGCTCTTCCGGCCGCTGGCGTACACCAAGACCTACGCCATGGCCGGGGCCGCCGTCCTGGCGATCACGGCGGTGCCGATGTTGATGATGTGGTTCATCCGGGGGCGGATCGTTCCGGAGGAGAAGAATCCCCTCAATCGCTGGCTGCTGCGGGCCTACGCGCCGGTGATCCGTTTCGCCCTGCGTCGCAGGGCCTGGGTCCTCGTCGGGGCGGGCCTCGTCCTCGTGGCGACGATCGTGCCGCTGCGACAGCTCGGCTCCGAGTTCATGCCGCCCCTGGACGAGGGCGACCTCCTCTACATGCCGACCACCTTGCCGGGCATCTCGGTCACCAAGGCGCGGGAGATCCTGCAGCAGACCGATCGCATGATCGGCCAGTTCCCCGAGGTGCACCGCGTCTTCGGAAAGATCGGGCGCGCCGAGACCGCGACGGACCCGGCGCCCCTTTCGATGATCGAGACCACCATCACCCTGAAGCCCCGCGACCAGTGGCGGCCCGGGATGACCATCCGGAAGCTGATCGCCGAGATGGACGCGGCCGTGAAGGTGCCCGGTGTCACCAACGCGTGGACCATGCCGATCAAGACCCGGATCGACATGCTCTCCACGGGCATCAAGACGCCCGTGGGCATCAAGATCGCCGGTCCGGACCTGGCCGTGCTGCAGGAGCTGGGCGAGGAGATCGAGGCGATCCTGCGAAACGAGCCCGGCACGCTCAGCGTGTACGCGGAGCGGGTCGTCGGAGGCAACTACCTGGATTTCGAGATCGACCGGCGCGAGATCGCCCGTTACGGCCTGACGGTCGCTGACGTCCAGGACGTGATCCAGTCCGCGATCGGCGGGATGAACGTCACCTGGACCGTCGAGGGGCTCGAGCGCTATCCGGTCAATCTGCGCTACTCGCGCGAGCTGCGCGACAACCTGCCGATGCTGCGCCGCGTCCTGGTCTCCACACCGGTGGGCGCCCAGGTTCCGCTCTCCCAGCTCGCGAAGCTCGAGATCCGCAAGGGCCCGCCGTCGATCAAGAGCGAGAACGCCCGTCTCAACGCCTGGATCTACGTGGACCTGGACGGCGTGGACGTGGGGACCTGGGTGGGGCGGGCGCGGAAGACGCTGGCCGACCGCCTCGAGCTTCCGGCGGGCTACAGCATCGCCTGGAGCGGGCAGTACGAGTACATGGAGCGGGCCGCCGACCGCCTGCGCGTCGTCGTCCCCGTCACCGTCGGGATCATCTTCCTCCTGCTCTACCTGAACTTCCGCAGGCTCTCGGACGTGCTGATCGTGATGCTGACGCTTCCGTTCGGACTGGTGGGCGGGGTATGGCTGTTGTGGCTCCTCGACTACGACCTGAGCGTCGCCGTGGGAGTGGGCTTCATCGCGCTGGCCGGCGTTTCCGCCGAGCTGGGTGTGATCCTGCTGGTCTTCCTGGAAGAGGCGGTGTCCCGCTTCGAGCGCGAGGGGAGGTTACGGACGCGTGGGGACCTGCTGGCTGCGGTGCGCGAAGGTGCGGGCCTGCGCGTCCGGCCGATCATGATGACGGTGACGTCGACCATCGCGGGTCTCATGCCCATCATGTGGGGCTCGGGGACGGGTTCGGAGACGATGCGGCGGATCGCCGCGCCCATGGTCGGCGGCCTGGTCTCCGCAACCCTCCTCACCCTGGTGGTGATTCCGGTGGTCTTCGCCCTGGTGCGGAGCCTGGGCCTGCGCAACGAGAGCTCCGCCGCATCCAGCCCCGGGTAGGACCCGCAGCTGCCGGGAGGTCAGAAGCCGTCGTGCTCCACACCGGGGATGAGCATGAAGCGGGGCTCCGGGCTCGACAGCGAGAACGGAGCCCAGAAGGTGGCGAGATCGAAGCCACCCCCGATGATCCGCCAGACGCCGAGCATCGTCCCCTGGAGCAGGCCGAGGGGGTACTGGATCACCACGCCGCCCGGGAGGTCGCTGAACCCCTCCGGGGGCTGGACGCTGGAGGCGAACGGGTCGGCTACGCCGGTGACGATGCCGTTCAGGCCGACACCCAAGCGGTTCCCCGAGTTCTTGAGGTAGTCGACCTGGGCCAGCGCCGGCGCGGCCACCAGCAGGGACACGAGAAGCGCGAGGCCGGCGACGCAGCGCCGTGTGTGGTGACTGGCGGAGTCCATCGAAACCTTCCTCCCCAGGGCGGATGCCCAGCGCGCATTCTGGAGCAGGCATCGGCGGAGTACAACCGGGAATTGCCCCCCGGCATGGCGGGAGTCCTACGGCTCGGAGCGACCTCTTCCCGGCTCTCCAGCGGGACGGGCGGGATCCGGCCTGGCGTCGCTCGCGATCGGGCGTCTCCAGGCGCTTGCCCTGGACGCCGGCGGCCAGCCCGGATGCGGTCCGGGCTGCCGCAGCCGTCAGTTCTCCACGCGCGCGGTCTGCGTCGGTTGGCAGCGCTCGGCCAGCTCGATGTACTCGGTGTACTTGTTGCGCCAGAGATCCGAGCGCTGACCGCGACCGTGGTTCAGCTCGTAACGCACCTTGGCGACGCGCAGGTCGTGGTACTCCGGCGACCAGCTGCTCATCTCGGCGCAGCGGGCCTCGCGGCGACGCGCCGCCTGGTCTTCGAAGCACTGCTTCGTGGCCGATGCCGCGGCCTCGCCGCAGAGCGGGCAGGCGATCAGGGTGGCCAGGAAGTTGCTGCCGCAGGAGCCGGCCTCGGCGTCTGCCGCCGAGAGGGTCCCCGCCAGGGAAATCGCGATCAGGAACGTGATGGGCTTGCGCATGGTCACCTCCGAGTCGTCTCCATGACGAGCTTCTTCACACCTGTGCAACGGGTGTGCCGAAGCCCGCGAACCAGCAAGGCTTTCTGCGTGAGGGCCCCATCAGCCTCGACAGCGGTTCCGATCGGCTCGTGCGGGTGGGAAAGGGCCCGATTGCGGCCGCTTCGGGCGGCAGCGGCCGGTCTCCGCGTCTCGGGATTCCCGACGCTCCCTGTCGGGATTCCGGCGCCTCGGGAGACGCCCGACGCCGGGCGCTGGGAGGCGGCTCCCGGACCGGGACGCGGCGCGTTCGTCGGCGTGGCACGTGAGCGGCGGTTCGCAAGCATGGTCGGACCTTCCTCCCGTCCTGCTCATCGACCGCCCGCGTTTGCGCCCGTAGTGCGCACACGCGTGCAACTGCTGCACGCGCCATACACACACGCGTGCAACTTGCTCACGGGCTGCGCATGGGCGTTCGTCGCGCGTCTAAGCCCATTCATTCGGCGCACCGATACGCCCCTCGTCGTGGCGGACGGTCGGTACAACGTCGTATTCCGGGGTGAAGTGCTCGACTACTTCACCCCCGAACAGGTGAAGAAGAGTCTCGCGCAGCGCTATCGGCGCTCGGAGTCGGCGTTCGACGTGCTGTTCACGGGAGAGCCCTACGTCCTCGCGCGCCAGCTCGAGTGGAAGGACGCGGAGCGGGTCCTGCGTCTCTTCGAAGAGCTGGGCGCGGTCGTCTACATCGAGGAGGTCGGAGCGCCCGGACAGCCGGCGGAAGTCCGCGAAGTGGCTGAGGCCCAGGAGGGCGCGGAGGCGAGCGCCCCCGGGTCGTCGCGGCGGACGCTGCGGGCGGCAGCGCCGCTGCTGGAGGCGCCCGAAATCGCGTCCGACGCGCCGGCGGAGGACACAGGCCGCGCGGGCCTGTTCCGCTACCGCTTCGACACCTTCATGGCCCGCGGCGGCACCTCGATCTTCAAGGTCCTGGTCCTGGTCTTCGTGGGCATCTTCGTCGCGATCGGGGCGACCCGCGGCCTGCTCCAGTGGCTCGTGCCCGAGACCGCGCTCCAGCACGCGGAGCTCGACTTCTGGGGCAACCTCTACATCACCTTCCTGCAGCTCACCGACCCGGGCAACATGGCCCAGGACATCCGGTCGGCCCCCTCCTACAAGGTCTTCTCGGTCCTCGCCGGGCTGTCCGGTGTGATCATGCTCTCGGCGCTGATCGCCTTCATCACCACCAGCCTGGACCAGAAGCTCAGCGAGCTGAAGCGGGGCCGCTCCAAGGTCATCGAGGAGGGCCACACGCTCATCCTGGGCTGGAACGAGCAGCGCATCGTCGAGATCATTCGCGAGCTCGTCATCGCCAACGAGAGCGAGGACGACGCCTGCGTCGTGGTCCTGGCGGACAAGGACAAGGAGGAGATGGACGACATCCTCCGCCTGCGCCTGCCCGATACGCAGACCACGCGCCTCGTCACCCGCAGCGGATCGGTGTCGACGATCGCCAACCTGGACATGGTGTCCATCGAGACGTGCAAGTCCGCGATCATCCTGGCCCAGTGCGAGGACACCGACGGCGCCGCCGGCAAGGCCGCCAGCGACGCGATGGTGATCCAGACGATCCTGGCCAGCACGGGCAAGGCGTCCCGGCACGAGGACTTCTGCGTGGTGGCGGAGATCTACAATCCCACCCACCGCGAGATCGTCGAGACCACCTTCGGCGAGGACGTCGTGACCATCGACACCAGCGACATCCTGGCCAAGCTGCTGGTGCAGACGTCACGCTCGGTGGGCCTCTCGGTGGTCTACAACGAGATCCTCTCCTTCGACGGCTGCGAGATGTACTTCTACGGCGCCGACTGGGGAGACGTGGACTTCGCGCAGATCGCGTACCACTTCCCCGACGGTGTGCCCATGGGAGTGCGTCAGCCCGACGGGGCCATCCTGCTGAATCCCCCTGGCGACTACCGCATGGAGGGGCGGGACGAGATCCTGATCGTCGCCGAAGACGACTCCACCATCGAGTATCTCCCGGAGCCCGTGGCCCGGCCCGGCGACCTGTCCCTGGCCGGCGAGCGTCTCAGCCAGGAGATCGAGCGCGAGCTCATCCTGGGCTGGAACCACAAGGCTCCGATCATCCTGCGGGAGTTCGCCGACTACGTGAGCCCGGGGAGCCAGGTGCACGTCCTGCTGGGCGCTGCGTCCGACGCCGAGCGCCAGGAGATCGAGACCGTGGACGCCGAGCTCGAGACGGTGGAGGTCCGTCTCTTCGAGCGGGATCGCCTGAGCCGCGAAGCCCTGCTGGAGCTGAGGCCGTTCGAGTACGACAACATCATCATCCTGGCCGGCGGCGGCGAGGGCGTGCGCGACGCCAACCAGATCGACTCGGAGAACATCGTCACGTTGCTGCTGCTGCGCAGCATCTTTGCCCAGCACCCGGACGAGAGCCGGGAGACCAAGCTGATCACCGAGGTCCTGGATTCCCAGAACCACTCGCTGGTGGCGCGTGCGGGGGTCAAGGACATCATCATCTCGAACCGCCTGGTCAGCATGATCATGGCCCAGGTCTCCGAGAGCCGTCACATCAAGAAGGTGTACGACGACATCTTCCAGGAAGACGGCTCCGAGATCTACCTGAAGCCGGCCGCGCTCTACCTGGAGCGCTTCCCCGCCGACGTGAGCTTCGCCGACCTGATGGGCGTGGCGCGCCAGCGGGACGAGGTCTGCATCGGGGTGAAGATCCGCGCGCTGGAAGCGGACAGCGGCCAGAACTGCGGGGTCCGACTGATCCCGGAAAAGAACACCCGTTTCTCGCTGACCCAGGACGATTGTCTGATCGTCCTGGCCGAGGACGAACTCTAGGAGAACGTCATGCACCACGATCTCTTCTACCGCCACTCGGGCAAGGCGCCGATCGCGGGCCTGCTGTGCCTCGGCGTTGCCGGCCCGGCCGCCGCCCTGGTCCTGGGCTGGATCTACGGCTACGCGATCCTGTGGATTCCGTGGGTCTACCTGGCCGCCGTGCTCCCCCTCCTGCTGGGCGCCGGCGTCGGGGCCGTCGTGGCCGGGTCCGCGCGCCTGGGCAAGATCCGCAGCGTGGGACTGGTCGCGGTCTCCGGAGCGGCCCTGGGAGTCGCCGCCACCTACGTGCAGTGGGTCGCCTGGCTCACCGGTGCCGGGGCCGAGCTGGGCCTGGCAGACGTCGGCCTGGTGCGCGCCGCCATCGGCGCCGTCGCCGCCGAGGGCGCCTGGAGCGTCTTCGGCTGGGAGCCCACGGGTGGCTCGCTCTACGCGATCTGGGGGCTCGAGGGCCTCGTGATCGTCGCCCTCTCGGCCGGCGTGCCGGCGGGAATGCTGCTCGACTGGGCCTTCTGCGAGAACTGCGACGGCTGGCTCACGGACAAGATGGAGATGGCGCCCTTCGATCCGGTTCGCGACGAGCAGGTCCTGAAGAACCGGCTCGCGCGCGGCGACCTAGCGGCGCTGCTCGGATTCGAGCGGGTGGACCTGGCGCGCGCCCAGTTCGCCAAGCTCACGCTCAAGTCCTGCTCCGGCTGCCAGCGCTTCCGGCTCGTGTCGCTCCACAATGTGGAGCGCTCGTACGACAAGGAGGGCAAGGAGGATCTGTCGGAGACCGAGATCTTCACGCACCTCGAAGTGGACGCCTCCACGTACGACGCGCTCAGCAAGCTCTGACGGGCCCAGACCGCTCCCGCCTGGATCGCGGAGATCTTCGGGTAAGATGAAACCCGAAGGAGGGCCGCGGAGTGGAGATCCCCAAGCGGGGCTGGAGCCGGGAGCAGGTCTTCGAGCAGCTGGAGCGCTTCCGCGAGCACGACACCCCGTGGCGCGAAGGGCGCACCTGGGCCTACGTCTACGACCCGGGGCGCGAGGCGGAGGGGGTCATCAAGGACGCCTTCTCCAGCTACCTGTCCGAGAACGGCCTGGATCCCACGGCCTTTCCCAGCGCCCTCCAGATGGAGAACGAGGTCGTCGCCATGGCGGCGCGCCACCTGAACGGCGACGCGGACGTGGTGGGCAACTTCACGAGCGGCGGGACCGAGAGCATCATGCTGGCCGTCAAGGCGGCGCGCGACCAGGCGCGCGAGCAGCGTCCGGCCATCCGCGAGCCCGAGATCGTGCTTCCGGAAACGGCCCACGCGGCCTTCCAGAAGGCGGCCTACTACCTGGGCCTGCGACCCGTGATCGTCCCGGTGGATCCGGAGAGCTTCCGGGCGGACGTGGGTGCCGTGCGCGACGCGATCACGCCGAACACCGTGCTGCTGGTGGGCTCGGCCATCTCCTACGCGCACGGGGTCGTCGATCCGATCCGGGAGCTCGGTCAGCTAGCGCTGGAGCGGGATCTGCTGCTGCACGTGGACGGCTGCATGGGCGGCTTCCTGCTCCAGTACTTCGCGCGCCTGGGCGCGCCGCTGCCCGAATACGACTTCCGGGTCCCCGGCGTCACGTCGATCTCCATGGATCTGCACAAGTACGCGTTCGCAGCCAAGGGCGCCTCCACGATCCTCTACGGCGACAAGCAGCTCCGGAAGTACGGGATGTACGCCTGCTCCAACTGGACGGGCTACACGGTCATCAATCCCACGGTGCAGAGCACCAAGTCCGCCGGGCCGATCGCCGCCGCCTGGGCCGCCCTGCACTTCATCGGCGACGACGGCTACCTGGAGATCACGCGGGCCGTGAAGGAGGCCACCGACGAGATCGTCGCGGCCGTGGACGCGGCGCCCGATCTGCGTCTGCTCGGCCGGCCCGACATGAACCTGCTGTCGTTCGCGTCGGACACGGTCAGCGTCTTCCACATCGCCGACGAGATGAAGGAGCGCGACTGGTACGTCCAGCCCCAGCTGGCCTACGGCAGCTCGCCGGAGAACATCCACCTGTCGATCAATCCGGAGAGCGTGCGCTGGGTGGACGGCATGCTGGCGGACCTCCACGAGTGCACGGAGAAGGCGCGGCTGCTCCCGTCGGGACAGCTGGCGCCAAAGATCCGGGAGGCCTTCGGTCACCTGAAGCCCGCGGAGCTGACCGACGACGTCTTCCAGGGCCTGCTCGCCATGGCGGGCATCCAGGGCACGGGGCTCCCGGGGCGGATGGCGGAGATCAACGAGGTGCTGAACGCGCTGCCCGTCCCCTTGCGCGAGCGCCTGCTGGTCGAATACCTGAACCAGCTCTTCCGGCAGCCGGAGACCGCCTGATGCCGCGACCGGGAGGATCGGGGCTGCCCGACCTCGACCGCTCCCACGTCTTCCACCCCTACACCTCCATCGCCCTCCAGCAGGAGCGCGGTCCCCGGGTGCTGGCGGAGGGCAAGGGTGTGTGGATCCGGGATGCGGAGGGGCGCGAGCTGCTGGACGCGATGGCGGGGCTCTGGTGCGTCGCCGCCGGCTACGGCCGCGAGGAGATCGCGGAGGCGATGGCGCAGCAGGCGCGGCGCCTGGCCTACGCCCACGGCTTCCTGGCCCAGGCCAACGAGCCCGCGATCCGCCTGGCCGCCCGGCTGGCCGACCTGACTCCGGATGGGTTGGATCACGCGTTCTTCTGCAACTCGGGCTCCGAGGCCAACGACACGATCGTCAAGCTGGTCTGGTACCACTGGAACCTGCGCGGACGCCCGAAGAAGAAGAAGATCATCGCGCGCCACGGCGCCTACCACGGCGTGACCCTGGGCGCGACGAGCCTGTCGGGCCTGCCCTACATGCATGCGCTCTTCGACGCGCCGCTGCCGGGGTTCCTGCACGCACGCAAGCCGCACTTCTACCGCGAGGCGCGGCCGGACGAGGACGAGCCCGCGTTCGCCGCGCGTCTGGCGGCGGAGCTCGAGGCGTTGATCGTCGCGGAGGGCCCGGAGACGGTGGGCGCCTTCATCGGCGAGCCGCTGATGGCGGCGGGCGGCGTGATCCCGCCGCCCCAGGGCTACTGGGAGGCGGTCCAGCAGGTGCTGGCGCGCCACGACGTGCTGCTCGTCGCCGACGAGGTGGTGTGCGGCTTCGGGCGGCTCGGCACGCCCTTCGGCTCCCAGCGCTTCGACCTGCGGCCGGACTTCATGACCGTCGCGAAGGGCATCACCAGCGCCTACTTCCCGGTGTCGGCGGCGGTCGTGTCCGACCGGGTCTGGGACACGCTCGCCGCCGGCTCGTCGGAGCACGGACCCGTGGCCCACGGCCACACCACCAGCCTGCACCCGGTGGGCGCCGCCGCCGCGCTGGCGAACCTCGACATCCTGGAGCGCGAAGGCCTCGTCGCGCGCGCGGCCGAGCTGGGGCACGGCTTCCAGGCGCAGCTGCGCGCGGCCTTCGGGGGCCACCCCCTGGTGGGAGAGATCCGGGGCGAGGCGCTGATCGCCGCCGTCGAGCTGGTGGCGGACCGCGGCCAGCGCCGCCGCTTCCCCGCGGAGCGCAAGGTGGGCCTGCGACTCCACGAGCTGTGTCTCGAAGAGGGGCTCGTCGTTCGTGCCCTGGGCGACTCCCTGGCCTTCTCGCCACCGTTGGTGATCGGCGAGGACGAGCTCGCCGAGGCGCTGCGCCGCTTCGGGCGCGGGCTGGAGCGACTCCACGTCGAGCTCGCGGGCGAGGGTCTCGTCCCGGCACCGGCCTGACCGGACGAGAAGGAGGACGATGAGCACTCGACCGCCGCGAGACGGCTTCTTCCGCGACGTAAACCGGCACTTCGTGCAGGCGGCACGGCACTCCACGGTCGATGACGACGTGCTGAATCAGGTCCGCGCCTGCAACGCGGTCTACCGGATGCGCTTCCCGGTGCGTCAGGACGACGGCCGCATCCAGGTGGTGGAGGCCTACCGCGCCGAGCACAGTCACCACCGTCTGCCCACGAAGGGCGGCATCCGCTACGACGCCAACGTGACCCAGGACGAGGTGATGGCCCTGGCGGCGCTCATGACCTACAAGTGCGCGCTCGTCGACGTGCCGTTCGGCGGCGCCAAGGGCGGCGTGCGGGTGGATCCGCGCAGCGCCTCGCCGGGCTTCCTCGAGCGCGTGACCCGCCGCTACACCCACGAGCTCTTGCGCAAGCGCTTCATCGGGCCCGACGTGGACGTCCCCGCGCCCGACGTGGGGACCGGCGAGCGGGAGATGGGCTGGATCGCGGACACGTTTAGGAACCTCGACGGCGATTCCCTGAACGGTCTGGCCTGCGTCACCGGAAAGCCCGTGTCCATGCACGGCATCCCCGGCCGCACCGAGGCCACGGGTCAGGGCGTCGCGATGGCGCTGGAGCAGTGCCTCGGCGCGGCGGAGGACGCGGCGGCGGTCGGCTTGACGCCGGGCGTCGCCGGCAAGCGCGTGGTGGTGCACGGGCTCGGCAAGGTGGGGGCGAACGCCGCGCGCGCCCTGGCGGAGCGAGGGGCCGTGATCGTGGGTGTGTCGGTCAGCGACGGTGGACTCTACGCGCCGGACGGCCTCGACGTCGACGCGGCGCTGGCCCACCGGCGCGAGTCCGGATCGATCCTGGGCCTGGCGGGTGCTCACGACCTGCCGTCGCCGGCGGCGGCCCTCGAGCAGGACTGCGACATCCTGGTTCCGGCAGCCCTCGAGCACGAGATCAGCGAGGAGAACGTGGGGCGCATCCGCGCCCCGGTAATCGCCGAGGGCGCCAATGGACCCATCGATGCCAAGGCGGACGCCATCCTGCGCGACGCCGGCAAGCTCGTGGTTCCCGACATCTACGCGAACGCGGGTGGGGTGATCGTCTCCTACTTCGAGTGGGTGAAGAACCTCTCGCACATCAGCTTCGAGCGCATGACCCGGCGCTACCAGCAGCTCTCGAACCAGTCGCTGGTGGGGATCCTCGAGCGTCTGTCCGGCGAGTCCGGACCCGCGGAGGCGCTCGCGCGGCTCACGCGCCCGCCGGACGAGATCGACTTCGTGCGGACCGCTCTCGAGAACACCCTGGCCATCGCCTACGAGCAGATCCGCGAGGCCCGGCTCGCGCGCGCGCTGCCCGACCTGCGCACGGCCGCCTACGTGCTGGCCATCGAGCGCGTGGCGGAGGCCTACGCGGAAGCCGGGATCTTTCCCTAGCCGCTGATCTTCGCTCGCCTGCGGCTTGCTGGGCGTCGGGCGACTCTGGAGTCGCCCTCCTAGCCCGCCGGGGCGTCGGCTCGTGCCGCCTTGCGCAGCGCCTCGAACTCCTCGTCCGCGAAGCCGGCGAAGTCGTGGAGATCCGGCAGGGCGTCCCAGTCGGCGCTGAAGCCCCAGCACAGGCTGCCGTCGTAGCTGAAGAGGGCGGTCCCGAGCCCCTGGCACTCGAACAGCGGGACCATCGGGTAGATCTCCAGCATCTTCGCTCCCAGCAGCCACCACGGGGTCTGGGGGCCGGGGACGTTGGTGACGACGAGGTTGTAGGCCTGTCGGGCCGCACGGCTCGCGACGGCGGTGAAGATCGCCGGGTGGATGCGGTCGGTGATCTCCTCGAAGATCTCCACGCCGCGGGCCTGGCGCGAGCCCTTCAGGCGCGCCGTGGTCTGGACGATCTGCTCCAGGCGCTGAATGGGGTTCGGCTCTGCGACGGGAAGCGGCGCGACCAGGCTCACGACCCGGTTGCCCTCGCTGCTGCGTTCGTCCGAGCGGCGCACGCTCACCGGCACCATGGCCCGGATCGTGAGCTCGGCGAGTCGCTCTCCGCGCCGGCTGAGAAAGCGTCCCACGGCGCCCGTCACGCAGGCGAGCACCACGTCGTTCACGGTGCCCCCGAGACGCCGCTTCACCTCCTTCACGGCGTCGAGCTCGAAGCGCGTCCAGTCGAAGCGGCGGTACGGGCCGATCTCGGCGTTCAGCGGCGTCCGCGACACGGGGCTCGCGTTGGCGGTGAGCGCCTCCCCGAGCGCTCCGGAGGCGTCCCACAGCCGGCCCAGGGACTCCCGGGGTGCGGTCAAGGCGCGCAGGCCCGCCCCCGCCACGTCCAGGGGCAACCCGACGCGACGGGTCACCTCGTCCACCAGGAGCCGCGTTCCCGGCGGTACCGGGCGCGGAAACCAGCGCGGCGGGGGCTCGATCGTCGGGTCCGGATCCGGCCGCATCATGCGAGCCAGCAGGTCGAAGCCGGAGATGCCGTCCACCAGGCAGTGGTGCGCCTTCGCGATCAGCGCGAAGCGGCCGTCTGCGAGGCCCTCGACGAACCAGAACTCCCACAGCGCCTTCGAGCGGTCGAGGCGCTGGGAGAGGATGCGGCCCGCGAGCCGCTTCAGCTGGCGCAGCGAGCCGGGCCGCGGCAACGACGTGTGGCGGACGTGGTAGTGGAGGTTGAAGCGCTCGTCGTCGACCCAGACCGGCGACTCCGCCACGGGCACCCGCGCCAGCTTCTGCCGGAAGCGCGGGCTCTCGCCGAGGCTGGCCTCCACGCCGCGGCGCAGGTGGTCGATGTCGATGCCGCCGTCGTCCGTCGCGAGGGGGCCGGGATCGAACAGCGCGACCGCACCCACGTGCATGTGGATGGCCGGATCCTGTTCCTCGAAGCGCAGGAAGCTCTCGTCCAGCGCGGTGAGGCGCTGGTAGTGGCTGTAGGCCACGGTCCATCTCCCGACTCCATTCTACCCTGCGTGTCCTGCTTCGCGTGGACCTTCCGCGCCGAAACAGGCACCCTGCGAGGGTGTCGGCCACCGCCCTACCGCGGCTCCAGGATCGCCTCGGTCTCTCGGTCCTGCTGAGCTACTCGGCGGCGCAGTTCGGCCTATCGGCCATGAACACCCTGGTCAACACCCAAATCCCCTTCTTCTACGTCGACACCCTGCGCCTGCCCGCCACTCTCTTCGGGCTGGCCATGCTGATCGGGAAGCTCTGGGACGCGGTCACGGATCCGCTGATGGGCCACTTGACCGACAACACCCGCCTGCGCATGGGCCGGCGGCGGCCCTTCTTCCTGATCGGGGCGCCCCTGCTGGCGCTCTTCACCATCCTCTTGTTCCGGCCGCCGGACCGGGAGGGGGAGGCGCTCTTCGGCTGGTTCCTGGTCTGCTTCCTGGCCGCCTTCACGGCGCGCACGATCTTCGAGACCCCCTACCAGGCCATGGCGCCGGATCTCACGCCGGACTACGAC
Source organism: uncultured delta proteobacterium (assembly GCA_947259215.1). Taxonomy (GTDB): domain Bacteria; phylum Myxococcota_A; class UBA9160; order UBA9160; family JAFDET01; genus CAMYLJ01. The sequence continues at coordinate 27,960 of CAMYLJ010000013.1, read as the reverse complement.
GAGCGCACGCGGGTCGCCGCCTACCGGGTCACGATCGGCAACCTGGGCGACTTCACTGGCGCGATCGTTCCCATGCTGATGCTGGCCTTCCTGGCGCCCCGTATGACCTTCGCCCTGAGCGGCCTCGCCATCGGCGCCGTCATCCTGGTCGGCGCCGTGGTGGCCTTTGCCGGCGTGCGCGAGCGCTTCGACGCCTCCGGGCTGCCCAAGCGGCCACTGGCCGAGAACCTGTCGCGCATCGTGGCTCTGCCGAGGCGCAACCGGCCTGCGCGGCTGCTGATCATCGCATACGCATGCGCCGTCTTCGCCACCACCATTCCGGTGGCGGTCTTCCGCTTCGTGAACCGCTACGTCTTCACCGCCACGGGGCTCGAGGCGACGGCCCTGGGACCGACCATCGAGCGGATCGGCGCCCCCGCGTTTCTCGACATCGCCGTGATCCTCGGTTACTTCGTCGGCGTCTTCCTGTCGGCGCCGATCTGGTCGCGCGCGCTCCGAACCCGGGACAAGAAGCACGGCTACATCTTCGCCTTCCTGTATCTCGGCGTGACGGTCTGCGGCCTGTTCCTGATTCCGAGCGACCTCGGCTTTCTCTTCCCGCTGCTCAACCTGCTGGTGGGTGCAGGCGCCCTGGGGCTCTGGATGCTGCCGGGCGCCCTGGGCCCCGATTGCCTGGAGTGGGAGGAGCTGAACCACGGGCAGCGACACGAGGGCGGGTTCTACGGCATCTGGATGTTCGTCCAGAAGACCGGCGGGGGTATCGCGCTCTTCTCCATGGGCTTCGCCCTGGAAGCCATCGGCTTCGTTCCCAACGTGGAGCAGTCGGAGGGCACGCGGCTGGGTCTGCGTCTGCTCTACGGGGGGTTTCCACTGGGCGTCGGCCTGCTGGGCGCTCTCGTCTTCACCCGTTATCCCCTGACGCGGGAGGCCTACGCCGACGTGCGGCGCCAGCTCGAGGAGCGCCGCAGCGGCGCGGGCTCGGACGACTCCTAGGGCGCTGCGGGGAGGGGCGGCGGTCTACTTCAGCAGCGCCTCGTACGCGCGGCAGACCCGCTCCAGCACCTGGATGCGCCCGTGGCGCTTGTCGTTGCCGGGCACGATCTCCCAGGGAGCGTACGCGGTGCTGGTGCGCGCCACCATCTCGTTGACTGCCGCCTCGTACTCGCCGCGCTTCTCCCGGTTGCGCCAGTCCTCTTCCGTGATCTTCCAGGCCTTGTGCGGGGTCTGTTCGCGCTCCCGGAAGCGGCGCAGCTGCTCGTCGGCGTCGACGTGGAGCCAGAACTTGAGCAGCGCGATACCGTGGTCGCAGAGCTGCTCCTCGAAGTCGTTGATCTCGCCGTAGGCCCGCATCCACTCGTCGGGTCGCGCGAGGCCCTCGACGCGCTCGACGAGCACGCGCCCGTACCACGAGCGGTCGTAGACGGTCAGCTGGCCAGCCCGCGGCAGGTGGCGCCAGAAGCGCCAGAGGTAGTGATGGGCCAGCTCCTCGTCGCTGGGCGCGGCGATCTGGATCACCCGGTAGAGTCGCGCGTCGACGGCCCGGGTCACGCGCCGGATGGCGCCGCCCTTGCCCGCAGCGTCCCAGCCCTCGAAGACGGCCACCACGTTGCCCTTGTGCTTCCAGGTGTCCCAGGCGAGTCCACGCAGACGCTGCTGCAGGGCGTCGAGCTCGCGCTCGTAGTCCTCGACCTCGAGGCGCGCCGAGAGATCCACGTGATCCAGGATCGTGGTCGCCGCTCCCTCCAGGCTCGGCAGGGGCACGTCGCGGGTCTCGACGGTCTGCGGCGTCCGGGTGCGCTCCTCCAGCGCCCGCTGCATGGCGTCGAGCAGGATGAAGCCGGTGGCCAGGTCGCGGTAGCGCCGGTCCTCCGCCTCGATCACGTGCCACGCCGCGTCCCCGTGGTCCGTGCGCCGGATCGCCTGCTCGGAGGCTGCGGCAAATGCGTCGTAGCGCTTCGAGTACTGGCGCGTCAGGGGCGAAACGTCCCGGCGCCCGTCCCGGACGTCCTTGCGCAGTCGTCGGCGCTGGGTCTTCTTCGACAGATGGAACCAGAGCTTCACGATCAGGGCGCCGTCGTCCACCAGCGTGCGCTCGAAGCGCGCGATGCGATCCAGCTGGCGGTCGAACTCGCCCTTGCCGAACTCCCCGTAGGCGCGATCGATGATCGGGCGGGTGTACCAGGAGCCGAACAGGACCCCGATCTCGCCGCGCTCGGGCAGCTGGCGCGCGAAGCGCCAGTAGCGCGGGCGTTCCCGCTCCTCGTCGCTCTCGTCCCAGAAGGCGACGCTGCGCATTCCGCGGCTGTCGAGCCACTGGTTGAGGCGGTTGACCACCTCGCCCTTGCCGGCGCCCTCCACCCCGGAGACGATCACGATCACCGGAATCCGCGCCGCCTGGACCTCGCGCTGGGCCGCAAGCAGCCGGGTGCTCAGCTCCGGCTCGAGCCGGCGGAAGTCCTGCTTCCGGACCCGGCGACCGACTTCGACGGCTTCGAACATGATCCTCTCGGAGTGTAGCCGAGGCCGTCCGGATCAGGCCCTGGAGGGTCGGCGGACGACCGCGAGCCAGACCGCAGCGAGCAGGAGGAGCGCGGAGGCGCTGGGCTCGGGCACGTAGATCATTCCCGTGGTGTCGAAGCCGGGATCGAGGATCGTGAGCACGTTGAAGAAGGCGCCCCCGAAGTTCGACTTTTTGTCGGTGACCGCACCCGAGAGATCGGCGCCCAGCAGAGACGCGCCCGCGAAGTCCGCCTTGCGCAGGTCGGCACCGGAGAGATCCGCCCCGTCGAAGAGGGCGTCGAGGGCCAGGCTGTCGCGCAGATCGACGTCGATCAGGCTGGCGCCGGTGAAGTCGGCGCCGGTGAGGTCGGCCGTGCGCATGTCGGCGCCGTCGAGGGTCGCGCCCGCGAAGTTGGCGTCGATGAAGCCGGCATCGCGCAGGTCGGCGTCCGTGAGGTCGGCGCCGCCGAAGACTGCGTCGTCGAAGGTCCCGACGCGCAGGTTCGCACCGGTCATGGTGGCGTCGCTGAAATCGGCCCCGCTGAAGTCGCCGCTCCACAGGTCCGCACCGCTGAGGTCGGCGCCGGTGAAGTCGGAGAAGCGGAAGTCGGTCTCGCGCAGGTTCGCGTTGACCAGGACTGCCGCCACCAGGCTCGAGCTCGCGGCGACGGAGCGTTTCAGGTTGGTGCCCGTCAGGTCGGCGCCGTCGAGCACGATGCCCGGGATGTTCGAGTCCTGGTGGTTCTCGCCCGCGTGGTCCTCGCCGCTGTGGTCCACGGGCGGGACCGTGAGCGGCAGGGCCGTACCCGGCGCCGCCCACAGCCACAGGGCCGCGAGGACCCCGGCCACCGGGGCCGAGCGTCGAGTGGGCATGCACCGATCCATATGGAGGCTTTTCGCCCCAACGGATGTGGGGCTTGAGCGCTACATAGGCTAGAAGGCCCCGCGGGGATAGGGATCCATCAGCCAGCCGTCGACCGGTGCCCGCGATAGGCTCCCTGCGTGAGCGAACCTGCCGATCGGACCATCCGGTTGGGCTTCGTCGGCTGCGGCCGCATCGCCGACCTCCAGTGCCTGGGCTACCTGGAGCATCCCCGGGCCGAGATCGCCGCGGTCTGCGATCTGGACGCGGATCGCGCCCGCGCGCGCGCCGAGGCCTGGGGCGCCGCGCGCGCGTACACGGAGCTGGAGGCGCTGCTGGCCGACCCGGAGATCGACGCGGTCGAGATCCTCACCCCCCACCAGCTCCACGAGAGCCAGGCGCGTGCCGCCCTCGAGGCGGGCAAGCACGTCTCGCTCCAGAAGCCCCCGACGCGCACGCTCGAGGAGTTCGACCGGCTGGCCGAGGCGGCGCGCGCCAGCGGCCGGACCCTGCGGGTCTTCGAGAACTTCATGCACTACCCGCCGCACCGGAAGGCGCTCGAGCTGGTGGAGGCGGGCGCTGTCGGCGTCCCGCTCTCGGTGCGGGTGAAGACGGCCGCCGGACGCTTCCAGGACGGCTGGCAGGTCACGCCGGAGACCCAGGCCTGGCGCATGGACCCCGAGACCTGCGGCGGCGGTCCCACCACCTTCGACCACGGCTACCACTGCTTCCACATGGGTCAGCTCTTCGTGCCGGCGCGGGTGGAGCGGGTGCACGCGTTCATTCACTGGACCCGCCTGGGCGAGAACGCCGCCTACGACGGGCCGGCCCTCGTCTCCTGGCGCTACGAGGGCGACCCGCCGCGCTACGGCTCCTGGGAGGTGATCGCCTCGCTCGGGATGCGCGTGCGCTCGGACTACTACGTGAGCGACGACCGGCTCGAGATCCACGGCAGCGAGGGCATCGTCTGGGTGAACCGCTGCACCGGGAAGCTCCTGGACGAGCCGTCGCTGGTCCTCTACCGCGACGGCGAGACCCGTGCCTTCCACGATCTCGCGACGGACTGGGCCGAGTCCTTCCGCCTGGGTGGCCGCGACTTCGTGGACGCCCTGCTCGAGGGGCGCGCGCCGGCCCAGGACCTCGCGGCCGCGCGCGAAACCCTGGTCTTCGCCCTGGCCGCGGCGCGCTCCGCCGCCGACGGACGCGAGGTGGCGCTCGCCGAGCTGCGCGGCCTGCCCTGACCCGAAGCGCGGACCTCACGCCCGCCCGCCGCCCTGCGCCGGAACGACCTTCAGCAGGAGCAGCGCGGCGGCCAGCGCCGTCGCAGCCGCGAACAGAAAGGGCGCCTGGGGCCCGAAGCCGGACCAGCTGCCGACACCCTGCCAGAGCACCCCTGCCAGCAGCGAGGCGGGCAGGTCGATCGCCCCGAGCGTCGCGTGGTAGCTGCCGTAGGCCGTGGCGCGCAGCCGCTCCGGCACCAGGTCCGCGATCAGGGCCTTGGCGGTTCCGATCGTGAGGCCGTAGTAGGCGCCGTAGAGCAGGAACAGCAGGGTGATGTCGCCGCCGTCCCGGGCGCCTGCGAAGCCCAGCCGCACCGCGCCGTACCAGGTCCAGCCGACGGCGAGCACGCCGCGGCGGCCGAGGGTGTCGGACAGGCGGCCGCCGGGCGTGGCGAGCAGCGCGTAGACCGCGTTGAAGCCGACCAGCACCCACAGGATGTCGGTCACCCCGAGTCCGCGCTCCTGCGCGCGCAGTACCAGGAAGGCGTCGGAGAAGTTGCCGAGGTCGAAGAGGGCGGACACGGCCAGGAAGCCGAAGAATGGGCGGCCGAGCTCGCGCAGACGCGGACGCCGCATCGCGGCGTCCGGCGTCCGGCGCACCTCCCGGGCCCCGAGGGCGAGGACCGCGACGGCCGCCAGGGCGGGAACGAGGCTTGCCCACACCAGGGTGCGGAAGGCGCCGGCGTCCAGGGTTGCGCTGCCCTGCTGGACCCACGCCAGCACGCCGATGGCGACCAGCAGCCCGACGACCGCGCCGGCCGTGTCGGCGGCGCGGTGCAGGCCAAAGGCGAGGCCCCGATCACGGGACCCCACGGCGTCGGCCACCAGGGCGTCGCGCGGCGCGGTGCGCACGCCCTTGCCCAGGCGCTCGGCCCAGCGTGCCGCCGCAATTCCGCCCCAGCTGGAGGCCAGGGCGAAGCCGGGCTTGGAGAGGGCCGAGATGGCATAGCCCAGCACCGCCAGACCCTTGCGGCGGCGGATCCGGTCCGAAACCGCGCCGGATCCGAACTGGATCAGGCTCGCCGTCGAGGCGGCCACGCCTTCGATCAGGCCGATCACGGCCGTGCGGGCGCCCAGCACGTTGGCCAGGAAGAGAGGCAGGACGTTCACCACCATCTCGCTGGAGACGTCGGTCAGGAAGCTCGTCGCGCTCGCCACCCACACGTTGCGGGGGAGGCGTGCGGAGGGGCTGGGTTCGGGGTCCGACGGGGTCACGGACCCCATGCTGCGCCATCGGGCCCGCGCTTCCCAGCGCTGCCTCGGGTGCGGCAGACCGTTTTCCGGAGGCCGGGCCCTAGGGCGCGCGGGCGTTGAAGAGGCCGGCGTCGTTCCTGCGCACGCTGGCGGCCGGGAAGCGGGACTCCCAGCAGCGTCCCCCGGCGTCGTTCGAGATCTGGGCAATCACGTCGCCGGAGGTGTCCAGCGGAAGCGAGGGCAGGGGGACGTTGCCGTTGCGGGCCAGCACCAGCAGCGAAGCGCTGCCCGACGCTGCGGTTTGCAGCTTGAGCTTGCGCAGGCCCGCGCGCAGCTGGTCACGATCCGTGTAGCGATAGCCCCGACTGCTGGCCTTCCAGCACGGCTTGCCGCGGCAGAACCGCGCCGAGGGAAGCAGCACCTCGGTCGTGAGCGCGCTCGGGTTTCCGCTGTAGAGACAGAGTGCCGTGGCCGTGTGGCGCGAAGGGTCGCCGAAGTCGGCGACCGCGGCGATCGGTCCCTGCTTGCCCTTCCAGCGCAGCTCGTCGCCGGGGCCGGGCCCGTCGGACTTGGCGTCGCGCAGCACGAGCTGCGCCTTGCCCATGCCGTCGCATCCCATCAGCGGGGTCGCCGGACATTGCAGCGGCGGCGCCACCCGGCCCAGCCGGAAGATCTCGCCGTCGAGGTCCACGATGTAGAGATCGCCGTCGCGGTCCTCGCCGAAGCCGCCGACGAGGTCGATCGAGCCGGCGTCGGGGGTCACGACCGCGGTGCCGAAAGAGAAGACTCCGGGCGCCACCTCGTCCGCCACGAAGAAGGCGCCGCCGACGTCGGCGAAGAAGTACAGGCCTGCAAGGGCGCTGACCGGGCCGCGGTAGCGATAGCCGCCGGTGACCGAGTGGAAGGGCTGGTTGAAGCTCTTGTGACGGTACTCGATCACGGGATGGGTCAGCTGACTCGAGGGCGGGCAGCCCTTGGCCTTGAAGCGGCGCGATCCCTCGTAGCAGCGCCAGCCGTAGTTCTCGCCGCCGGGGCTCAGCGCGGGCTGGAAGTTCACTTCCTCGACGGCGTCCTGACCCACGTCGCCGATCCAGAGGTCGCCGTTCGTGCGGTCGAAGCTGAAGCGGTAGGGATTGCGGAGTCCGTAGGCCCAGATCTCCGGCGCGGCGAAGCCGGGATTGCCGGGAGGCACCGTGTAGCCGGGCGCGCTCGACACGTCGATCCGCAGCAGCTTGCCGAGCAGGGTGCTCGTACTCTGGGCGCGATTGCCCGGATCGCCGCCGGAGCCCCCGTCGCCGAGCGCCATGTAGAGGAAGCCGTCGATCGGCGAGAAGGCGATGTGGCCGCCGTTGTGGTTCCCGAAGGGCTGCGCGACGGTGAGCAGGATTTCGGCACTGCCTGCGTCGGCCACGTTGGGATCGATGCTGACCGTGTAGCGGGCGAGCACGCTGTCGCCGGCCAGATTCGAGTAGTGCACGTAGAAGAAGCCGCTCGCGACGTAGTCGGGCGGGAAGGCCAGGCCGAGCAGGCCGCGCTCCCCCTCGAAGTCCACCAGCCCGCCGATGTCCAGGAAGGGCGTGGTGAGGATCGCGGCGCCGTCGTGGATCAGGATGCGCCCGTCCTGCTCCACGATGAAGAGGCGGTCGTCGTCCCCCGTCGAGGTCAGGTAGATCGGCTGGTTCAGGCCCGAGGCGATGCGCTGGGCGGTGAACTGCGCGTTCGCCGGCGCGGCGGCGCAGGCGGCGGCGACCAGGAGCAGGCTGGTGATGCGATGGCGCACGAGGGCCTCCTTCGGGCTCCCTGTACCTTCGACGAAACAGCCCCCGCCCTGAGCGACAGCGGTCACCCCCCGCCGGGAGTGCAGCCCCCCGGTGCTCTCATGAGCGTGCGCTCGGGTGCACCAAGATCTCGGCTTGGAGGGACTTTTCGGACTCTTGCCGGATCCGGTCAGGGCAGGCGTTCGATCCAGGAGGGATCGCGAAACCAGTAGTCCTGCGCCTTCTGCAGCCCGCCGCTCTCGCGCAGGGCGGCCAGGTAGGTCTCCAGCAGGTTCACCAGATTGGGTTCGCCGTGGGGGACGGCGATCCCCAGCGGCTCCACGGTGAAGCTGCGGTCGGACGCCAGCAGGCCCGCGTCGGGGTAGCGCAGCACCGCGAACGAACAGGTCTCGCGGTCCGCCACCAGCACGTCCACGTCCCCGTCGCGCACCGCCTGCACGCCCTCCGCCAGGTGATCCACCAGCACCAGCCGGGACTTCGGCAGTGAGGCGCGGGCGAACGCCTCGCTGGTGGAGCCGCGCAGCGCCGTGATCCGGCGGGCTGGATCGTCCAGCTGCTCGGCCGTTTCGACCGCGGCGAACTCGGGCGAGCGGGTGAGGAGCATCTTGCCGGAGACGAAGTAGGGCCCGATGAAGACCGCCCGCCGGCTCCGCTCCGGCGTGATCGTCATGCCCGAGATCACCAGGTCCACCCGGCCGTCGCCGAGCGCATCCAGCAGCTCGCCGAAGGGCAGCACGACGAACTGCGCCTGCACCTGCATCGAGCGCGCCAGCACGCGCGCGATCGCGACGTCCAGGCCGATGGGCTCGCCGCTGCGGGCGCGCATGTTGAGCGGGGGCTGTTCTCCGGAGATCCCGACGCGCAGGGTCCCCGCGTCGACGATGCGGGTGATGGCGCGTGTCTGGGACTGCGGCGCCGGGCGTGCGCAGCCCGACATCAGCAGGGCGACGCAGACGGCGCCGGTTGCAGCCCGGCGGAGGCTTCGGGATGTGGCGGAGGTGCGCGCGTTCATGGTTCGGGGTTCCTAGCCCCGCAGCCGCAGCCTGGCAAGCAGCGCGACCTCCCGCGGCTAGCAGGCCGACCCGAGACGAAGTCTTGGGCCGGCTTGCGCCGCAAACGGAGCCCTTCGGGCTCCGTCAGCTAGTCGTCCGCCGGCGGGGGCGTCCCGAAGGCGCGCGCTCTCTCCAGCTCGAGCTCCAGCTGGCGCCGCTGGCGCGCGGCGTCCCCGTCGCCTTTCGCGCGCTCGTGCTCCATGCGGCGGACCAGGGACTCGCGGATGTCCTCGACCGCCTTGGCCAGCAGCTCCGCGCGTCGCTTCAGCAGGTGCTCCGGCAAGGCTTCCTCGGCGTCGTTCCCGCCGTTCGTGCGCTGCATGCTGAACTCGTGCCGGGCCCGGCTGCCGTCGCTGGCGCGGGCCTCGACCCGGATCCGGTTGTCGCCGGGGGCGAGCCGGACCAGGGCGTCGAAGGTGCCGTCGGGGCGCAGGTTGGTGGCCAGGGCGGGACCGCCGCTGGTCAGGTTCTCGACCCGCACCTCCTCCAGCCCCGAGAGCGGTACCACCGGGAGCTTGTCCGGCAGGGTCGCGGGGTCGCGAACCGGCGTGAAGGTCCCGCCAGTCTGGTCGGCCATGGTCTCCACGGTGAAGGGTCCCGTCAGCGCCTCGCCTCCCACGGCGAAGCTGTGGATCCGGATCCCGTAGTCGCGGGCTCGGGTCACCTGCTTCAGCAGCTCGGCCTGGTTGCGCCAGCGGTCGCCGGGTACCGGAAGGGTGGGCACGCCGTCGGTCATGAAGAGAATGGACCGCTCCGCGCGAGGGTCGGGCTCGGCCGACGCGCCCGGTCCACCCACGAGCTCCGCGACCGCGCGCTCGAGGCCCGCGGCCATGTGGGTCAGGCCGTGGGAGCCGGCTGCTTCGACCCCCTCCAGGGCCTGCTCGACGGCGGCCCAGTCGTGGGTCAGTCCCGTCCAGGTGTCGGCGGCCGGGTGGAGCTGGCGCCAGCGCTCGGGGATCGTGCGCTCGTCGAGGGGCTCTCCCGAGAAGCTGATCACCGCCACCCTCGAGAAGCGCGGGTCGAGGGAGGCCAGCAGCCGGCGCGCCGCGGCCAGCTCGGCCTCCAGCACGCTGGCCACGGGCAGGTCGCTCGTCGCCGCGACGGGCGCGACGTCGAGTGCGTCGGGTGCGTCGCGGTCGTCGGCTGCCGCGGGCACGCCGACGTCGCGAAAGTGCTTGCTGGTCGAGTCGGAGACGTCGATCACCAGGACCACGTCGCGTCGCGGGCGATCGCTCCCCGGAGGCAGGGCCCAGCCCGAGACGAGCACCGGGCGCTCGCCGGAGACGCGGGCACCGGCCGCCGGGTGCTCGACCGCGAGGCGCAGGCTCGCCGGAGCCACGGCGGGCGGCGGCGAGAGCGTCTCGGGACGCGGCCACGAAGCGGCTCGCGCAGCCGTCGCCCCGACTGCCGCCGCGAGACCGAGGACGAGCCAGGGCCGGCTTCGCATCGCCGGAGACTACCACTGCCCCCCCGGGCGGCCAGTCCGGGGCCTCACGGGTCTCGCGTGCGTGCGGGCCACGCAGGCCAGTCGCGCGCGAGAGAGCGTGTCCAGCGCGGCAGGCGCCGCTCCAGCCAGGCCGCGGCGCCCTCGCTGGCGTCCGGGCTTCCCAGCAGGTGGTGGTGCAGCTCGATCTCGAAGCGCTCTACCTCCTGGCGGTCCAGGCTCGGGCTCTGCCAGAGCAGGCGTTTCGTCACCGCCACCGACAGGGGCGCGGTGTGGTCCGCCACGTCCCGGGCGATCTCGAGGGCGGCGGGCAGGACGGCGGCGGCGGGGAGGGCGCGCAGGGCGAGCCCGAGCTCCACCGCCTCGCGCCCGCGGACGCGGGTGCCCGTGAGCAGCAGCCACGCGGCGCGTTCGAACCCGACGATCCGCGGCAGCGTCCAGTGGGCGCATGCGTCGGGCATCACGCCCCAGCGTACCCTACCAGGGCCCGGCGGCGACGTGCCGGCAGGGCGCGCGCAGTCCGCATGCACGCAGCGGGCAGTCCGCTCGCAGCGAGCATGGATTCGGTGACGCCGCTCACGGCGGGCGTGCGGCGCCTGGCCGAATCCTTCAGGGATGCGTTGTCTTCTGCTCGCCGCGTTTTCCGTCCTGTTGCTCGTTGCGCAGCCGGCCGCCGCCCAGGTCGCCGGAGGCGGCTCGAAGTCGACCGACTGCCTCGCCGAGTTCAATGCGCCCGCCAACCTTCCTGCCAAGAAGCCCAAGAAGGTCCGCTGCGTCGACAACGACCCGACCTGCGACTCCGACCCGACGACCGGCGTGTGTCAGTTCCAGGTCGAAGTATGTGTGAACGTCAGCGACCCGGCCCTGCCCAAGTGCGGGCCCGATCGCATCGATCGCTTCAGCGTGGAGAACGTGCAGCCCGACACCGACGCCCGGCACGACTTCGACTTCCAGGCCCTCGAGGACGCGGTCAACGCCTTCGCGCTGCCGGTGACGGCGAACCAGACCGATGTCTGCAGCGGTACGGTCGGCATCGAGCTCGTGCTTCCGGTCCGGGTTGCGAAGCGCAAGGCGAAGTATCAGAAGATGAAGAAGAACCTGCGGACCCACGCCCGGGGCCGCGTGGACGACAGCGACAAGCTCGGCATGCAGTGCCTGCCGGACACCGCCACGAGCCCGTGCGACACGGTCACCTCCACGTTCGACCAGATCCAGCGCCACATCCTGACCCCGGGCTGCGGGCGCGACACCTGCCACAGCACGGTGGGTCCCCTGCACGACCTGTCGTTCGCGCCCGGCGAGACCCTGAGCTTCCTCGTCGGCGTCGCGCCCAACAACGCGGCCGCGGCCGCGGCCGGCAAGCTCCGGGTCGACCCGGGGAACCCGGGCAACAGCTTCCTGATCGACAAGCTGCGCGGCAAGCTCGGTTCCAACGAAGGGTCGCGCATGCCCCTGGGACTGAAGCGCCTGAAGGGCTCCCAGATCCGCCTGATCGAGGAGTGGATCGCCGCCGGCGCGCCCGCGACGGGGTTCGTCTCGACCCTCGGCTGCCAGCCCTAGCCGCCGCCGGAGCTCCGGGGGCGGGTCGGCAGCTCGATCCGCGGCCGCTCGGGATGGGGGCGGTAGAGGATCACGGTGTGGCCGACGACGCCGCACAGGGCGGAGCCGCTGCCTTCGGCCAGGGCTCGCGCGAGAGTCCGCTTGTCTGCGGGCTCCCGCAGCCGGACCTTCACGAGCTCGTGGTCGCCGAGGGCGGCGTTCACCGCCGCCAGCACCGACGCGCTGGCTCCCCCGGCTCCCACCTGCACCAGCGGACGCAGGGGGTGGGCCAGGGCGCGCAGGTGGCGCCGCTGGAAGCCCGCCAGCTCCGGCGCGCGCGCGGAAGTCCCGGAATCCATGGGGCCGGTGGATAGCGCCCGGGTGCCCGGCTGCCAGCAGCGAGCCTGCTCCGGGCCCGTCTTGCTCCAGTACCCCGCTCCGGTTGCGACTTCTCGTGTCCCCGCACCACTCATGCTCAGAAGCCACGACTTCATCTCGTGGCTCGAGGACTCAGGATGCCCGGAGGGCAGAGGAGGACGGCTGCGATGCGGTGCTCGAAGCGGTGGTTCGGGGCAGCGGTTGGAGTGGGGTTGGCGCTGGCTCTCGCGGGGCCCGGGGCGTCCGCCTTGAGCCTCCAGGATCTGGCGGACGGGGGCTCCATCACCACCGGCAGCGGAATCGTCCTCGGTGACTTCGCGATCAAGATCAGGGGTGGGAAGAAGGCCAACAAGGACCTTTCGAGCTACCTCGTGACCGGCACCCGAACCGGCTTCGACGTCGACGTCTCGGGCGCAGGCCTCGCCAAGCTGAAGCTCTCGTACACGGCCTCCGTCGCTGGACCCGTGCAGGGCGGCGCGGTCAGCAGCCTGGGCGGAGCGAGCGTGATCGGAGGCCTGACCGGTGCGAGCGTGGCCCTGCGCGCGCAGGATCCCTTCCTCGGTGCCGGCAAGCTCAAGCAGAAGCTCAAGGCGGGGCGCCGGAAGCTGGGCATCCTGAAGGCGGGCCTGGGCGAATCCGACGGCTCGACCTTCGACGAGCAGACCGTGCTCACCATCGTGGAGCAGATCAAGCTCGGCCAGAAGCGGGGCGCCATGCACACCGCCGGCCTGGTGCAGCACGCCTTCGGCAGCACGCGGGGGGTCGTTCCGGAGCCGGCGGCCGCCTGGCTCGTGTGCGCGGCGCTCGTGGGGCTGGCCCGTCGCGCCCGGCGCGTCTAGGACAGGGGCGTGTAGGTTCCGCCGCGGAGCTGGCAGTCGAACTTGCGCATGAACTGGGTGCTGCCGTTCAGCTCGCAGCGTCCGGGCTTGTCGTCGGGGTGCGCGCCAGGGCCACTGTCGGCCGCCCGCGCCTGATCGTCCTGGCGCTCGTCCCACCAGCCGCGCATCCGATCCGTGACGCCGGGGCCCTGGTCGCTCTTCTTGGCCTGCTCCGCCGCCGCCTTCTCTTCCTCGACCGCCTTGCGCTTGTCCACGTCGGCGTGTTGATCCATGTACTTCTGGCCCTTGTCGATCTCTTCGACGACGAAGCAGCCGGAGGCCAGGCAGGCGGCCAGCAGGGCGGCGGCGAGACGTGCCATGGGCGTCTTTTCGGCGTTCCCGCCGGGCGGGTTGAGATCCGCCCCAGGCCTCGCTGCCGCCGATCAGCCGGGTAGCTGCATGCCGCGTGCGACCGCCGGACGGGCGGCGATCCGCTCCATCCAGGCCACCACGCGAGGCCGGCGCGTGAGCTCGGGGGCCTTCAGGTCGAGCGGGACCCGCAGCCACGGGTAGTGCATGATGTCGCCGATCGAGTACTCGCCCGCCAGGTACTCCCGGCTGTCCGACAGGAAGCGCTCCAGCACGCCTACCCGCCGTTCGGTCTCCTTGCGGAAGACCTCGATCCAGTGCGGGCTGCGCGCCGATTCGGGCGCCCGCAACGCCTGGCCCAGCCGGCCCAGGTTCGGGCCGATCCCGCCGGCCTGGAAGAAGGCGTACTGGATCGCTTCGATCCGGCGCGCCGGATCCTTGGGCAGGATCACGCCCTCGCCGTAGCGCTCGCTCAGGTACAGCAGGATCGCGCCCGACTCCCAGACGACCCGCTCGTCGTCCTCGAGGACCGGGATCTTGTTGTTGGGATTGAGGCGCAGGAAGGCCTCCGCGCGCTGCTCCTCGGCCTCCAGGTCGACGCGCCGCACCTCGTAGTCGAGGCCGAGCTCTTCCAGGGCGATCGAGGCCTTGCGGCCGTTGGGCGTACCGGCGGTGTGGAGTCGGATCACGGGGGGCCTCCTGGACGCGGGGCGCGGGAAGAGGGCCCCGGTCGACGGGTTCAGGGGGTATGCTGCCGGACCAGGAGGAAACGGCGTGGAGCTGCGACGGATCGCCGCCGACATCTACGCCTGGCTTCAGCCCGACCGGGGCTGGGGCTGGAGCAACGCGGGATTCGTGGCCCGCGGTGGCGGACTCGTGGTGGACACGCTCATGGACGTGGCCCACACGCGGCGCATGCTCGCAGGCTTTGCGGGCGTGCACCCCGAGCCGCCGCGCCGGCTGGTGAACACGCACCACAACTCGGACCACTGCTGGGGCAACCAGCTTCTGCGCGACGCGGAGATCCTGGGTCACCGCTTCTGCGCGGAGGCCATGCAGCGCGATCTCCAGCCGGGAATGCTGGCGGCCCTGGCGGGCCGGGACGACCTGCCGCCCGGCATGCGCTGGTTCGCCGAGGACGTGCGGGACTTCGACTTCTCGGAGGTCGAGGTGACGCCGCCCAACCGGCTCGTGGACGACGCCGGCCTCGAGCTCGACCTGGCCGGACGCCCGGCGCACCTGCTCTACGTCGGCCCGGCCCACACCGGAGGCGATCTGGTGGTCCATCTGCCCGAAGACGGCGTGGTGTTCGCGGGAGACATCCTCTTCCACCACTGCACGCCCATCGGCTGGGAGGGGACGACGGAGCGCTGGTGCCAGGCGTTGGAGCGGATCGCCGCGCTCGAGCCCGAGTGGATCGTGCCCGGGCACGGCGAGCCTTGCGGGCCCGAGGGCGCCCTCGAGATGCGGGACTACCTGCGCTTCGTCTACGACGAGTGCGCGCGCCTGGCGGTGCGCGAGCTGTCGCCGCTGGAGGCCGCCAAGCAAATCGACCCGGGACCCTACGCCCGCTGGACCCAGCCCGAGCGTCTCGTACTGAACGTGGCCCGAGCCTTCCGCGAGCTGCGCGGCGGAGACTGGCATGAGACGGTCGACGTCGCAGCGTTGCTCGACGACGCCGTGGCGCTGCGCCGCTACTGGGAGGGTTGAGAGCCTTCCGCAAAGCCCCCGCCCCGCGCGCGCCAGCTAGCGGGACAGCTCCGGCCGCTCGCGGAAGCACTCGAGGGATTCGGGGTTGGCGATGGCCTCGCGGTTCGTCACCGGGCGCCCGTGCACGACGTCGCGCACGGCGAGCTCCACCTTCTTGCCGCTCCGGGTGTACGGGATGTCGTCCACCGCCAGGATCCGCGCAGGTACGTGCCGGGGCGTGGCGCGCTCGCGGATCAGTGCGCGGATGCGTCCGGCCAGCTCCTCGTCCAGCGTCTCGCCGGCCCGCAGCTTCACGAAGAGCACCACGCGCACGTCCCCGTCCCACTCCTGGCCCACGACGAGAGAGTCCTCCACCGTTTCGAGGGTCTCCACGGGTCGGTAGATCTCCGCGGTGCCGATGCGCACCCCGGCTGGGTTCAGGGTGGTGTCCGAGCGCCCGTACACGATGGCGCCGCCGCGGGGAGTGAGCTCCACGTAGTCGCCGTGGTGCCAGACGCCTGGAAAGCGCTCGAAGTAGGCCGCCCGGTAGCGCGCGCCGCCGGGGTCGTTCCAGAATCCCACGGGCATGGAGGGGCAGGCTCGGGTGCACACGAGCTCGCCCTTCTCGCCCTGGAGCGGCCGGCCGTCGGGGCTCCAGGCCTCGACCGCCATGCCCAGTCCCGGGCACTGGAGCTCTCCTGCGTACACGGGTCCCGTGGGATCGCCCGCGAAGAAGCAGGAGCAGATGTCGGTTCCGCCGGAGATGGAGGAGAGGCAGAGGTCCGACTTGACCTCACGGTAGACGTAGCGGAATCCCTCGGGCGGGAGCGGCGAGCCGGTGGAGAGGATCGCGCGCAGGCGCTCGAGGGCGAGGGTCTCCCGCGGGCGCACGTCGGCCTTCTCGGCAGCGGCCAGGAAGCGCGCGCTCGTGCCGAAGACCGTCACGTCCTCGCGGTCGGCCAGCTCGAACAGCCGGGCGCCGTCCGGATGGAAGGGCGAGCCGTCGTAGCAGACGATCCCGGCGCCGGTGAAGAGCGCGCCGACCAGCCAGTTCCACATCATCCAGCCGCAGGTGGTGAAGTAGAAGAGCCGATCGTCCTCGCCGAGATCGGTGTGGAGCGCGTGCTCCTTCCAGTGCTGGAGCAGGATGCCTCCGGCGCCGTGCACGATGCACTTGGGCGCGCCGGTGGTGCCCGACGAGTAGAGGATGTACAGGGGGTGGTCGAAGGGCAGGGGCGTGAAGTCCGGTTCGGGGGCCGGGCCGTCGCCGAGCCAGTCGGGCCAGGCCACGGCCCGGGGCACGCCCGCCAGGTCCGGCGTGTCTTCCAGGCAGGGCACCACCACCACCTGCTCCAACGAGGGCATGCGTCGCGTCATCTCCGCCACGACCGGGCGCGAGTCGAAGGCGCGTCCGTTGTAGCGGTAGCCGTCGGCGGCCACGAGGATGCGCGGCTCGATCTGCCCGAAGCGATCCAGCACGCCGTCGCTGCCGAAGTCCGGGGAGCAGGAGGACCAGATCGCGCCGAGACTCGCCGTGGCGAGAAAGGCCACGACGGCCTCGGGCAGGCACGGCAGGAATCCCGCCACGCGATCTCCCGGGACGACCCCCGCGTCGCGCAGGGCGGCCGCGGCCCGGGCCACCTGCTGGCGCAGGGCGTCGCGCGAGAGGCAGCGGCGCTCGCCGGCCTCGCCCACGAAGACGACGGCGGGCGTCTCGCCCCGGTGTCGCAGCAGGTTCTCGGCATAGTTCAGGCGGGCCCCCTCGAACCAGCGCGCACCCGGCAGGCGAGTGGGGTCGTCGACCACCCGCTCGGGATCGGCGTGCCGAACGGCGTCGGCGGCCTCCCAGATCTCCGCCCAGAAGGCCGGCAGCGCCTCCAGCGACCAGCGGTGCAGCGCCGCGGTGTCGGGCAGGGACACGCCGTGCCGCTCCTCGACCCGCCGTCGAAAGGCGGTGAGGCGGGCGCGCTCGCTGCGCTCCGCAGAGGGCTGCCAGAGCAGCTCGGACACGGGCGAAGGAAACGGGATCGCGTCCGGGCGCGCAAGCGGATCGGCGGACGTGCGGCGCGCGGCCGGCAGCCGGCGGGCATCCCGCCTGCGCGGAGCGCGAAACCCCCCAACGCAGCGGGCGCTTGCGGCTCCGGCTGCACGCGGGAGAGGTGGAGCTGTACGCGAGCTGCCGCTGGGGGGCTTTAGCGGCTCGGGAAATCGGCCGATACGGCTCCTGGTTGCCGCGGCCGGAGGTCAGGACGCGGCGCAGGCGGAGTGCCCACTCGATGCGCAAGCTGCTCGCAGCCCTGGCCCTGGCGGCCTTCGCGGGGATCGGGAGCGCCGCCCACGCGGCGCCGGTGGTCCGGCCCGCCATCCTCAGCATGAACATCAGCCTGGCAGGGCTCCCGAGCATCGGGTTCGCCACCGCCGGCAACGTCACCGTCGATGACGCCCTGGGGACGATCTCGCTGGCGCCGGGCGCGATCAGCTTGGCGACGTCGATCGTGATCCCGGTGACGACCACCACGGCGATCGCGCAGCTCCGAGCCGCCACGGGCATCGCGAACCAGGCGGGCACCTTCTCCCCGATGGGCGGCAACATCCCGGGCGAGGTCTGCCCGCCGGGTACGAACCAGGCCTGCGTGAACGGGACCGGAGTCGGCGGCCTCATGGGCCTGACCGGCACCATCAACGTGTCCATCATCCCGGGCGTCGTGGTGATCCCGGTAAACCTGAACGCGGCCCTGATCGGCCGGGGCGGCTCGACGACGACGCCCTTCACCTTCGACGCAGCGCCCTGGACCACCTCGGTCGCCATGGTGGCCGTGCCCACGACGGGAGGCGGGACGTCGACCGTGGTGATCTCGGGCACGACGAGCTCGGCGGCCAGCCAGCTCACCCTGGTGACGCCCACGTTCGTGTCGGCGCTCAACAACCTGCTGCCGGTCTTCACCTCGTTCACGATCCGCTTCACGGACGGGCTCGGCCTGCCGGCCTTCATGGTCCCGGAGCCGGGAACCTGGCTGCTGCTCGGCGGCGGCATCGCGGGCCTGATCCTCGCCGGAAGCTGGCGCCGCTAGCTCCGCCAGCCCGCAGCGTCGCAGCCGAGGGCGCCGCGACTGCCCGCGCGCCGACGCCTGGGCTACACGTCGCGCATGCGCCTGTTCGCCGGCAAGCTCCCCGCGCCGCTCCTGCGCGAGCTCCTGGCTGAGGCCGCCAGGGAGGCGCCCGAGGTCCTCCTGGGTCCCGCGATCGGCGAGGACGCCTGCGCGATCGCGCTCGGGGGCGGCGTGCTGGTGGCGGCCACCGACCCGATCACCCTGACCGGCAGCGAGGTCGGCGCCCACGCGGTCTGGATCAACGCCAACGATGTGGCGGTGATGGGCGTGCGGCCCCGCTGGTTCCTCGCCAGCGTGCTGCTGCCCGAAGGCACCGTCGCCGACGATGTGCGCGCGTTGCTGGCCGGGATCCGCCGGGCGCTCGACGCCGTGGGAGCGGTGCTCGTGGGGGGACACAGCGAGGTGACGGTGGCGGTGCGCCAACCCGTGGTGGTGGGCCAGATGCTGGGCTTTGCGCCCGACGGCCACTTCGTGCCCACGGGCGGACTGCGGCCCGGGGATGCCGTGGTGCAGGTGGGTCCGGTGCCGATCGAGGCCGCCGCGGTGCTGGAGGCCGAGTCGCCGGCGGCCGCGGCCGTGGAGCCGCGCCTGCGCGAACGCGCGAGAGCCGCCCTCGACGATCCCGGCGTCTCCGTGGTCGACCCCGCGCTGGCGGCCGCGCGCCTCGGCGCCTGCGCGCTGCACGACCCGACCGAGGGGGGCCTCGCCACCGGGCTGGAGGAGCTGGCCGGAGCGTCGGGTCTGGCGCTGGTCGTGGATCCCGCGGCCGTCGACTGGTTCGAGCCGGGCCGCGCCCTCTGCCGCGCGGCCGGCGCCGATCCGTGGGGCGCGCTGGCGTCCGGGTCGCTGCTGGCGGGCTTCGCCGCGGACGCGGCCGAGCCCGCCTGCCGCGGCCTGGCCGGGGCGGGCTTCACCGCCCGCGTGATCGGTCGCGCCGTGGCGGGCCGCGGCGTTCGGACCGAGGACGGGTCCCCGCTCGCGCGCTTCGAGCGCGACGAGGTGGCGCGGGTCCTGGCGCCCTAGGCTTCTGCCGCCGCCAACGCCTCTTCCCAGGAGATGCCGTCGGCGATGCGGCGCTTCCAGCGCATGACGGGCGCGGGCCGGTTCATGCCGACCACGCCGGAGAGGCGCCCGCCACGCCCCGCGATCACCACGAAGCGCCGTTCCTCGAAGCTCCCCTGCACCACGCGCAGGTCGTCCCCGTCGCCGACGCGCCCGGCGATCTGGAGCTTGCGGTCGTACTGGTCGCTCCAGACGTAGGGCACGGGCGCGAACGGCTCGCCGGCGCCGAGGAGCTGTCGCGCGCAGGCCTCCGCCTGCTCGACCGCGTGGGTCCAGTGCTCGACGCGCATCTCCTCGCCGAAGCGCGGGTTGTGCCAGCGCGCCACGTCGCCGGCGGCCACCACCTCCGGCGGCCCGGCGGCGCAGCTGGCGTCGCAGACCACGCCGTCGCGGAGCCTGAGGCCGGATCCTTCGAGCCAGCCTACTTCCGGCACCACGCCGATGCCCACCACCACCAGGTCCGCCGCGAGGGCGCTGCCGTCGTCCAGGCGCACGCGCTCGACACGTCCCGCTCCCTCGATCGCCTGCACGCCGACGCCCAGGCGTACGTCGACGCCGTGGTCCCGGTGCAGGTCCGCCACGACGGCGCCCAGGGTCTCGCCCAGCCCGCGCACGCAGGGTTGGGCCAGGGCCTCGACCAGGGTCACCTCGAGGTCGAGGGAGCGGCAGGTGGCCGCCACCTCGGCGCCGATGAAGCCGCCTCCCACGATCACCACCCGCGGGCCCTTCTCGAGAGCGCGGCGGATCGCCAGGGCGTCGTCGAGGCTGCGCAGCACGTGCAATCCCTCGAGCGGAGCGACGCCGCGAAGCTTCCGCGGTGTGGCCCCGGTGGCGATGAGCAGGCCGTCGTAGGCCACGCGCTCGCCGCCGGCCAGGGTCACCTCGCGGGCGTTCGGGTCCAGGCGCTCGGCGCGCACCCCGAGTCGCAGCTCGAGGGCGAGGTCGTCCCAGGGATCGCGACGCAGCGCCACGTCGGCCGGCTGCATGCTGCCCGCCAGCAGCTGCTTGGAGAGGGGCGGGCGGTCGTAGGGCTCGTGGGACTCGGCGCCCAGCAGGGTGAGCCGCCCGTCGTAGCCTTCGCGGCGCAGCGCCTCGCAGCCGCGCAGGCCGGCCAGGGAGGCGCCCACCACCAGGATGTGGCGGCGCGGGGCCATCAGGCCGCGTCGGAGTCGCGGATCTCGTCGGCGAGGAAGTCGAGCACCGCGCGGGTGAAGCGGTCGTTGCGGTCGCCGGCCACCATGTGCCCGGCGTCGGAGACGTCGGTGTAGCGGGCGTGGGGCACGAGCTCGAGGAAGTGGCGCGCGCCCTCCTCGGACAGCAGGTCGGAGAGCTGCCCGCGCACCATCAGGGTGGGCAGGCTCAGTCGGCGGGCGAGGGCGTCGAGCTGGGCCGGCATGGAGGTGTCGCCCGCGGGCAGGCGGCCGTTCAGGAAGCGCGGGTCCCAGTGCCAGCGCCAGCGGCCGTCGTCGCCGCGGCGCAGGTTCTTCTCGAGGCCGGCCAGGTTTCGCGTGCGCTTGCGGTGCGGCTGGTAGGCGGCGACCGCGTCCGCGGCCTCCTCGAGGCTCGCGAAGCCTTCGGGGCGGGCGTTCATGAAGTCCACGATTCGCCGCACGCCGTCTCGCTCGATGCGTGGGCCGACGTCCACGAGGACCAGCGCCCGGGCGGGCGTCCCGTGCTCGGCGATCGCCACCATCGAAGCGATGCCGCCGAGGGACGCGCCCACGAACACCGGAGCTCGCCCGAGGCTCGCCGCGACGGCCGCGGCGTCGGCCGCGAAGGCGCGGAAGCTGTAGTCGCCGTCGGGACACCAGCTGCTGTCGCCGTGGCCGCGTTGATCCACCGCGACGGCGTGCCAGCCGGCGCCGGCCAGGGCGATGGCCGTGCCGCCCCAGGCGTGACGGGTCTGGCCGCCGCCGTGCAGCAGCACCACCGGCGGCGCCGCGGGGTCGCCCCAGGCGTCGGCGGCGAGCACGATGCCGTCGCGGCCTTCGAAGCGGAGGGATCGCGGGCCGCTCATCGGGTCGCCTCCGGTCCCGCGCCGGCCACGAGGCCGTACAGGGTCAGGTCCACCAGCTCGTCGCGCAAGCGCGCCGGCCGCCGGCTGGCGGCGAGCAGCGCCAGGGAGCTCGAGAGGAAGGCGGCCGCGGCCACGTGAGGCGCCACGTCGGGGCGGAACTCTCCGCGCTCCTGGCCGCGCTTCACGACGCCGGCGACCAGCGCGGGCAGCTCGTGGGCGCGGGTCCGCGCGCTGCGCAGCACGTCGGGGTCCGCGAACAGCTCGCGCAGCATCTCGCGCATCACGGCCTCGCGCTCGCTCCAGCTGCGCACCAGCCCCCGAGCCAGATGTCCGAACTGCTCGGCGGCGGTCTCGTCCTCGTCTCCCAGCTCGCTCTCCAGCTCGCCGGCGAGCGCGCGGGCGTACTCGAAGAGCAGGGCGGCCTTGGTCGGGTAGTGCAGGAAGAAGGTGGCGCGCGCCACGTCGGCGCGGGCGCAGATCTCCTCGATCGTGACCGCGCCGAAGCCCCGCTCGCCGAACAGCGCCATGGCGGCGTCGAAGATCTCGCGCCGGGTGCGCTCCTTCTTGCGGGCGCGCCGCGAGCCGCCGTGGACTCCGGCATCGCCCGCGTTCCGTTTTGCACTACGATCCATAAGTGGACCTCAGTCTAGTGACTGCCTCTCGAGTCTGTCAAACTGGCGTCGGAGGTGCGGATCATGCGCGCGGCGGTCCTTCGCGGCCTCGGAAAGCCCCTGGAGCTGGAGGAGATGCCGGACCCCGAGCCCGGGCCGACGGACCTGGTGCTGCGGGTGAAGAGCTGCGGGATCTGCGGCTCCGATCTGCACGCGTCGGACCTGCCGCCGGGACTGCCCCCGGGCACGGTCATGGGCCACGAGTTCGCCGGCGAGGTGGTGGCGGTGGGCTCCGAGGTGGGCGACCGCTGGCGGAAGGGCGAGCGCGTCTGCGCGCTGCCCTACATCGGCTGCGGCCGCTGCGTCGCCTGCCTCTCGGGCGACGGCACCCGCTGCGTCGGAATGCAGGCCACCGGTCTCGGAGCCATCCCCGGCGCCTACGCCGAGTACGTGCGCGTCGGCAGTCACGAGAGCCTGCGCCTGCCCGAGTCCGTGGACTTCGATGCGGGCGCCACCGTCGAGCCGCTGGCCGTCGGCCTGCACGCGGTGCGGCAGTCGCAGCTCGTGCCGGGGGAGAACGTGCTGGTGGTCGGCGCCGGTCCGATCGGCCTGGCCACGGCGCTCTGGGCCCGGTTCTTCGGGGCGCGAAGCGTGGTGGTGAGCGAGAAGGCTGCGGGTCGGCTCGAGCTGGCGGCGCGCTTCGGCGCCACCCACGGCGTCGACGCCTCGAAGGAGAACGTGGCGGGCTCCTTCCACAAGCAGACGGGCGCCACCCCCGACGTGATCTTCGAGTGCGTCGGCGTGCCGGGAATGCTCCAGGAATGCCTGATGCTGGCGCCGGCCCGGGCGCGCATCGTGGTGGTGGGCGTGTGCATGCAGCCGGACACGATCTTCCCGGCGCTGGCCATCCTGAAAGAGCTGTCGCTGCAGTTCGTGGTGGCCTACCGGCGCCAGGACTTCGAGTTCATCCTGGACATGCTCGGCTCGGAGCGCGTCGCCTCGCAGCCGATGATCACCGACGTGGTCGACCTGGAGCGCTTCCCGGAGGCCTTCCAGGCCCTGAAGCAGCCCACCACCCAGTGCAAGGTGATCCTGCGCCCGTAGGCCCGCTCAGGTCGCGTCTGCGAGCAGGCGCTCCGGTCCGTCGCTGAACTGACGGGTCGAGCCGTGCACGCGCAGGGCCCGGGGCGCGATCGCCGGCTGCATGCTGTGGCAGGTGGCGCCCGCGATGGGTGTGACGCGGTCCGCACTCGGGATCGTGTCCAGGTCCGTCGCCCGGCCCATGGCGATGTAGCAGGCGCGCCGCAGCACCAGCGCCGCTTCGGCCAGATCCGGCTCCAGCCGGTCGTGGATCCAGTCGAGGAAGGCGCGCCCGCGGAGACTCACGCCGGCGAAGGGAGCCGGGCCGGTGAGGCTGTGTCGCTCGAGCTTCCAGTGCAGCAGCGGCGCGCCGTCGCGTTCCAGGCTGGGCTCGGTTCGCCAGTCGACGCGGTCCGGAACGGCCACGTCATACTGGCGCTGCGCCCGGCCGGCAGCTGCGTGCGCCACGACCAGGGCGGCCACGTCGTAGAGGTGGGTGCAGTGCAGGCGGGGATCGCTGTGCGCGGCCAGGTCGGCGGCGCGCTCCACCAGGGGCGTGCCTTCCAGCGCCTCGATCTGCGCCGTGGCACCGGCGCAGGTCTCCCACGGAAAGCGGCGGGCGTCGCCGCGGGCTTCGAGAATGCGGTGGCCGTCGTGGCGGATCTCGACGCCGAAGCGGTGGAAGTCGTCCTCCAGGTCGCCGCGCACGCGGTCATCACGGGCGACGAGGCGGATGCGTCGGCGGTAGACGCCGTCGCCGTAACAGACGCCGGAACCCATCGCGGAAGCCTAGCAAGCCGACCCAAGACGGAGTCTTCGATCGGTTTGCGCCGCAAACGGAGCCCTTCGGGCTCCGTCCGCTAGCCGCCGCTGGCCGTTCCGCCGAGCTTGGCCGCGTGGCGCACGATGCGCGCCTCGGCCAGGAAGATCACCTCTTCGGCCAGGTTGGTGGCGTGGTCTCCCACCCGCTCCAGGTTCTTGGCGATCAGCACCAGGTCCACCTCCTGGGCGACCCACTCGGGATGGATCCCGGTCTCCGTGATCAGTTCCCGGATCAGCTGGTCCTCGGCCTCGTCGATCGCGTCGTCGGCGTCGATCACGGCCTGGGCGCGGACGGCGTCCTGGTGGGAGAAGCTGTCGAGCGCCGCGCCCAGGGCGCGGCTGGTCTGATCCGCGAGCTCCTGGAGCCGCGGCGGCAGGGGGATCTCGGGGCGCGAGGCCAGGCGCTCGGCGCTCTTGGCGATGTTGCGTGCGAGATCGCCGACCCGCTCCAGGTCGCCCGACATGGTGCGCACCGCCAGGATCCGGCGCAGGTCGTCGGCCACGGGCTGGTGCAGGGCCAGCGCCTCGATCACCTCCTCGTCGATCTCCACGTCGAGGCGGTCGATGGCCAGGTCGTCCTCGCGCACCTGCTCGGCCAGCTTGGGGTCGCGCTCCCAGACGGCCCGCAGGGCCTTGGCCAGGATCGCCTCGGCCAGGCTCCCCATGCGCAGCGCCCGCTCGCGCAGGTCTTCCAGGACCGGGTCCAGGGTCCGCTTCAATGGCAACTCCTCGGAGCGAGCCCCGAGGGTACACCGACCCGCGAGATCCTGTTTGACGAAGGCGCGACGAAGCGGCATCGAATGGATGACGACGCTTCCGTGACGGATCCGCGCCGGCGCGAGCTTCCCCCAAGGGAGACGTCATCGGCGAGCATCCGGAACGTCGCGCACCCGTCACAGCGGCGTCATCGCGACGGCGACCGGTTGTCGCATGCTGTTCCAAGGGAGGCGGGCCATGGCCGATCGACGCTACGAGGTGCTCTTCCTGTGCACCGGCAACTCGGCGCGCAGCATCCTGGCGGAGGCGCTGCTGAACCACTGGGGCCGCGGGCGCTTTCGCGCCCACAGCGCGGGCAGTCAGCCCACCGGGAAGGTGAATCCCGGCGCTCTCCGGATCCTGGCGCAGATGCGGATTCCGGCCGGCGAGCCCCACAGCAAGAGCTGGCAGGAGTTCGCGGGCGCAGTGGCTCCGCAGCTCGACTTCGTCTTCACCGTCTGCGACAGCGCGGCCGCGGAGGCCTGTCCCGTCTGGCCCGGACAGCCGCTGTCGGCCCACTGGGGCGTCGCGGATCCCGCTGCGGTGAGGGGCGACGCCGCGGAGAGCTCCCTGGCCTTCCGCCGGGCGTTCCACGAGCTCGAGCACCGCATCCGCATCTTCGCGAGCCTGCCCATCGACTCGCTGGATCGCGTGAAGCTCCAGCGCCAGCTCGACGAGATCGGAGCGGCGAGGGCGGAGGACGCGCCCGAGCGGGGCGTCACCGAATCGTAACCGAAGCGTCGCCCGGCCTCCCCGCCTGCCCCGAGCCCCGCCCCTACCCTTCACCCCGAAGGTCCGGCCGGACGGGGCCGGACGCCGCGCGCTGCCCACGCGGTGGTGCCGCACACGGGCGGGCGCGGGCTCTCAAAGGAGATCTGCACGTGAAGTCCAGGATGATCGCCAGCGTTGCAGCCGGGCTCGCGCTCGCCTTCGCCGGCCCGGCCGAGGCCCGCGACCAGATCCGCGTCGTGGGCTCTTCGACGGTGTTTCCCTTCTCCACGGCCGTGGCCGAGCAGTTCGGCAAGACCACGTCCTTCAAGACCCCGGTGATCGAGAGCACCGGCTCCGGGGGCGGGCTCAAGCTCTTCTGCTCCGGCGTGGGCCTCGAGCATCCGGACGTCACCAACTCGTCGCGCAGGATCAAGCAGTCGGAGATCGACCGCTGCGCCACGAACGGCGTGACCGACGTGGTGGAGATCAAGGTCGGCTACGACGGGATCGTGATCGCCAACTCCAAGAAGTCCGGTCGCCTCTCGCTCACGAAGGAGCAGGTCTTCCGGGCGCTCGGCAAGCAGGTTCCGGTCAACGGGAAGCTGGTGGCGAACCCCTACCAGACCTGGAAGGACATCGACGCCTCGCTGCCCGACGCCAAGATCGAGGTGCTCGGCCCGCCGCCCACCTCGGGCACCCGGGACGCCTTCGTGGAGCTGGCCATGGAGGGCGGCGCCAAGGAGATTCCGATGCTGGCGGACATGCGCGGCAAGGACAAGAAGGCGTTCCAGGTCGTGGCCCATTCGATCCGCGAGGACGGTCACTACGTCGAGGCCGGCGAGAACGACAACCTGATCGTCCAGAAGCTCGAGGCCAACCCGAAGGCGCTCGGGATCTTCGGCTTCTCCTTCCTCGACCAGAACGCCGACAAGATCCAGGGCAGCCTGGTGGACGGCGTCGAGCCGACGTTCGAGAACATCGCCGACGGCCAGTACGGCGTGTCGCGGTCGCTCTACTTCTACGTGAAGAAGGCGCACGTGGGCGTCGTGCCCGGGATCGGCGAGTACGTGGCCGAGTTCACCAGCGACAAGGCGGCGGGCCAGGAGGGCTACCTGACGGACAAGGGGCTCATCCCGATGCCCGAAGCCGAGCTGAAGAAGGTCCGGCAGATCGGGAAGAACATGACCACGCTCTCGGAGTCGGCCGTGGCCACCGGCCCCGGCAAGTGATTCCCTGCTGAACGCCGCCGGCGGCCGCGCACTCGCGGTGCGGTCGCCAGCGCGTTCCGGAGAACGACGCCGCGCATGAGCCTGCTCCTCACCAGCGTCCTCCTGGGGTTGATGGTGCTGGCGTACGTCGTGGGACGACGCGCGGCGCTGCGGGCGTCGGCCGGAGATCCTCGGGGCCTTCACTCGCGTCCGATCTACCACGGATACTACGTGGCGCTGTGGTGCGGCCTGCCCGCGCTGGCGCTGGTGCTCGTCTGGGTCGTCGCGCAGCCGAGGATCGTGGATTCGATGGTGCTCGCCGACGCTCCGGCGAGCGTGCACGCGCTTCCGCCGGAGCGCGTGGATCTCTTCCTGCGCGACGCTCGCAGCCTAGCGTCGGGCGGCGTGACCAGCCAGGCAGCGAGCCCGGAGCTCGAGGCCGCCGCAGCGCGCTACGCGAGCCTGCGCCTGCTGGGACGCACCGGCCTGGCGGCGTGTGCGCTGGCGCTTGCCGTCGGGGGGCTCAGCTGGGCGCGCCGCCGGGTCTCGCCGGGTTTCCGGGCGCGAAACGCCGTCGAACGCAGCCTGAACGCGTCCCTGGTGATCTGCTCGACGGTCGCGATCCTCACGACCGTCGGCATCGTGCTGTCGCTGATCTTCGAGGCGCTGCGCTTCTTCGCCCTGGTGTCGCCGGGCGAGTTCCTGTTCGGCACGAAGTGGAGTCCCCAGACGGCGCTGCGGGCCGACCAGGTGGGTTCCTCGGGTGCCTTCGGGGCGATTCCGATCTTCGCCGGCACGCTGCTGATCACCGTCATCGCCATGGGCGTGGCGGTCCCGGTGGGCCTGTTGGCCGCCATCTACCTGTCGGAGTACGCCCGGCCGGCGGCGCGCGCCGCGCTGAAGCCCATCCTCGAGATCCTCGCGGGCATTCCGACCGTGGTCTACGGGTTCTTCGCCGCCTTGACGGTCGGACCCGTCATCCGCCGGATCGGTGAGTCCCTCGGACTGGACGTAGCCTCCGAGAGCGCCCTCGGCGCGGGGCTCGTGATGGGGATCATGATCATCCCCTTCGTCTCGTCGCTCTCCGACGACGTGATCAGCGCCGTGCCCCAGTCGCTGCGCGACGGCGCGCTTGGGCTGGGGAGCACCCGCTCCGAGATGATCAAGCGGGTCGTGCTGCCGGCCGCCCTGCACGGGATCGTGGGCGCCGTGCTGCTCGCCGTGTCGCGCGCCATCGGCGAGACCATGATCGTCGTGATGGCCGCCGGGCTGGCGGCCAACCTCACCGGCAACCCGTTGGAGGCCGTCACCACGGTCACCGTGCAGATCGTGACCCTGCTGGTGGGCGATCAGGAGTTCGACAGCGCCAAGACCCTGGCGGCCTTCGCCCTGGGCCTGGTGCTCTTCTTCGTCACCTTGATGCTGAACGTCGTCGCCTTGCGGGTCGTGCGCCGGTATCGGGAGCAGTATGACTGAGGCCACCCTGTCCGCGCCGCGCGACACGGGCGTGCACACGAGCGAGGACGCGCTGCGCCGCCTGCGCAGGCGCTACGCCGCCGAGCGCCGCTTCCGCGCCTACGGCCTCCTCGCCATCGGGGTGGCGCTCTTCGCCCTCGCGTGGCTGCTCACCAGCATCGTCGGGCGGGGCTACACCGCCTTCGTGCAGAGCCGGGTCGTGCTC